>NZ_AJWX01000025.1 GCF_000263855.1 Pseudomonas sp. M47T1 | reverse complement strand
TTGCCGCTTGCTGTTCCGCCGCCACTCGCGCCGCTTCTTGCGCTTGCTGTTCCGCCGCCACTCGCGCCGCTTCTTGCGCTTGCTGTTCCGCCGCCACTCGCGCCGCTTCTTGCGCTTGCTGTTCCGCCGCCACTCGCGCCGCTTCTTGCGCTTGCTGTTCCGCCGCCACTCGCGCCGCTTCTTGCGCTTGCTGTTCCGCCGCCACTCGCGCAGCCTCGGCTATGACAACATTCTGGAGAAGTGCAGAGTCCCGCTGGGCTCGACCCAGTAGTTCAGATATGGCACTGCCACATTCAGTCAGGTAACGAGCACACTCGCTATTGTAAATAGAAGCGTGATAATCAGCCCACCTGGCGCCTACAATCTTCGCGGACTGCCAGTCCACGAGATTTTTGAGACCTGCCAACTCTAACTTCGCGAGTGGCGGCGTGATGGAACGGTTTGGCTTGCCCGCAGGAGGAACAATATCTGCCTGATACTGTGCGGCAAGCTCGGCAAGGGCATGCCGGTCCGCTTCCAAAGCTTGCGTTAAATGAGATTCAGGGGTAGAGCTGGTTTTGGCGACCACTGCCGCCTGCAGAAAGGCCGGTAACACTTGAAATACCAGTCGATGCTCGAATTTGATCGCAGCCAATCGACGCTCAAGCGCATGAATCTGGGAGCTATTATCTCCCGGCGCCCCCTGTTCAATCTGATACTGCCGTTCCGCAATTTCCGGTAGCCTCCGGATGAGCAGGCGACTCGATTCAGACACAAGATTCAGGTCTAGGGCTGCACGATAGGAGCTTTCCCACTCTTGGAAGTTAGCTCTCAAGGCCTCGGGAGAAGACAGCCCATTCTTCTCGATCATGCGACTCAGATATTGATGACTAAGCTGATAAATCGGGTTGTTATTAAAAAACTGATGGGCCAATGGTAATTTGGCGAGGTATTGATTTTGCTTTTCTGTTGCCATCTCGGAAACAATGACGTATTCCCGGCTAATGCCTTCCCTCGGGGATAGGGCAGGGACATTATTGGCAGCCTTGGCAGTACTGACGGCCTCATCAATTTGCCTTGGAACATCCACCCTGAGCGGAGCGTACTCAGCGTCCAAATGTTTGATAAGGTCGGTTTGTTCACTACCCATAATGTCATGGATAGTCGCCTCTTGCCGTCAAGGAATCGTACCGCCCCCTGTTCCTCGATGTGGTCCCTCGTAAGGTCCCCAAGGGGTATTCCCAAATCCCGCACCTCCGCCCCCCGGACCTCCACCACCCGCACCTAGGTAAGACCTCGCGGGCGGATTTGCGGTTATGTAAACCCCCTCGTCCATATGCAATGTCTCGCCGGGCTTCCATTGACTCATATAACGCTCCATTTCTGTTCGAATTCCAGAGCGATGTTGAGCGTTCCCAGGGCGTGTGTATGCGAGACCCTTCTTACTGCAAGGCGAGATTTTTCTGTAGAGGAAGTGAGATAAATGGATCTTGAAGCGCTGAAATTTCCTACACACATCCGAACCTTTTAACAGTTCAAAAGCTGAGGTAATCAGGGACATGCCTCATTCACCGTTACCACCGGGCTGCACTGGTCTCGCGCCTACACCAAAGATCTACAGCGTAAACGAGGGCCAGCGCAGCCTGGCGGCAGCGGCTACAGGTCAAGCCATCCCGGGCGCTCGTTCGCACAACACGTTCAAAGCCTGCCCCCACTGCAGGTTGTCATTCAGACAAGGCACCAACACCAACTCCTCGCCGCCCGCTTCAATGAACTGCTCCCTGCCCCGGTCACCAATCTCCTCCAGCGTCTCGATGCAATCGGCGACAAACGCCGGGCACATGACCAGCAAGCGTTTCACCCCTTGCTTGGCCAGCTCATCCAGGCGTGCCTCGGTGTAGGGTTCGATCCACTTGGCTCGGCCCAGCCGCGATTGGAACGACACTGACCACTTACCGTCAGGCAGCCCCATTTTCTCGGCAAAGGCAGCTGCGGTGCGCATGCACTGCGCCCGGTAGCAGGTGGCGAGCACCGCCGGCGAGGCATTGCGGCAGCAGTCGGCGTCCTTGAAGCAGTGGCTGCCGGTGGGATCGAGCTTGGTGAGGTGGCGTTCGGGCAGGCCGTGGAAGCTGAGCAGCAGGTGATCGAACGACTGCTCCAGGTACGAGGCGGCGCTGGCGACCAAGGCGTCGATGTACTCAGGCTGATCGTAAAACGGCTGCAGCAGTTTGAACTGCACGGCCAGCTTCTTCTCCTGCACCACTTTCTTCGCTTCCTCGATCACCGTGGTGACAGTGCTGTCAGCGAATTGCGGGTACAGCGGCGCCAAGGTGATGTCCTTCACCCCTTGGGCGGCCAGGCGGGTGAGTACGGTGTCCAGCGATGGTTCGCCATAGCGCATGGCAATTTCCACCGGGCCGTGGGTCCACTGTTCACGCATCACCGCTTCCAGGCGACGGGTGAGGACGACCAGCGGCGAGCCTTGGTCCCACCAGATACTGGCGTAGGCATGGGCCGACTGTTCCGGACGCTTGATCAGGATCAGCGACACCAGCAGCCGGCGCACCGGCCAGGGCAGGTCGATGACGTACGGGTCCATCAGGAATTGGTTGAGGTAGCGGCGCACGTCGGCCACGGAGGTGGAAGCTGGCGAACCCAGGTTGACCAGCAGCAGAGCGTGATCGGTCATGCAACATCCTAATTTCAGAGGCGCCGGACGAGGTCGTCCAGCGCCGATTGCAGATCATTGAAACGGAAGGTAAAACCTGCCGCCAGTAAACGTACCGGGCGAGCGCGTTGCCCGCCCAGCAGCAAGTCAGACATGTCCCCCAGCCCCACCCGCAGTACCAGGCCGGGCAGCGGCATGAAGGCAGGCCGGTGCAAGGCTCGGCCCAGGCGCCGGGCGAACTCGCGGTTGCGAACCGGTTCAGGCGCGCAGCCATTATACGGACCGCTGGCATCGGCCTTGGTCAAAAGAAAATCAATGAGAGCGATTTGATCGTCGATGTGCACCCACGGCATGAATTGCCTGCCGCTGCCGATGGGGCCGCCCAGGCCCAGCTTGAACGGCAGCTTGAGGCGCTTGAGCATGCCGCCTTCGCTGGCCAGCACCAGCCCGGTGCGCACCAGCACCACGCGCACGCCCAGCTCTTCGGCGCGCGAGGCAGTTTCTTCCCAGGCGATGCACAGGTCGCTGGCAAAATCCTTGCGCACCGGTTGCGACTGTTCGGTAAGTTCACGCTCGCCTCCATCGCCGTAGTAGCCCACCGCCGAACCGGACACCAGCACCGCGGGGCGCTGTTGGCGTTGTTCCAGCCAGGCAATCAGTTGCTCGGTGAGGCCGATGCGGCTTTTCCACAGCAATTGGCGACGCCGTTCCGACCAGGGCCGATCGGCGATTGGCGCGCCGGCCAGGTTGATGATGGCGTCCACCGGTTCCTCGCCCAGGTCGTCCAGGCGGCCGATGCCGTTGACTCCACGGCCACACAGGCGAGCCACGCTGGCCGGCTGTCGGCTCCATACCGTGAGCTGATAACCCTGCGCCAGCCAGTGCTGGCATAGCCTGCGACCGATTAGGCCGGTACCGCCGGTCAGCAAAATGTGCATGACAGCTTCCTCCTGTGGCGTTGACTGCAAATCGCTAGTCTATTTTTAAGAGAGAGGCACTTTTGCCAATGGACGGCTCTCAATAGACACAGAGCAAACGGAAAAAGGACAACAGCAACTTATACTAACAATGATTATTGTACAGGTTTGTCCTTAAGCGTAGTCTGTGCAAAGAGGTAACGAGGCCACCATGACAGTACCTATTGCCATCATCGGTACCGGCATTGCCGGACTCTCAGCAGCCCAGGCATTGCTCAAGGCCGGGCACACTCCCCACTTGTTCGACAAAAGCCGGGGGCCTGGCGGGCGCGCTTCCAGCAAGCGCAGTGACGCCGGCTCCCTGGACCTGGGCGCGCAGTACTTCACCGCCCGCGACAGGCGCTTCGTCGATCAGGTACAGCGCTGGCAAACCAGTGGCTGTGTAGAGGAGTGGAAGCCACAGCTGTTCAATTCCCAGGGCGGCGTACTCAGCCCGTCCCCCGACGAGCAGACCCGCTGGGTGGGCACGCCACGCATGGGCGCCATCGCCAAGGCCATGCTCGGCGACATGAACGCGGTGTTCGGCTGCCGTATCACCGAAGTGTTCCGCGGCAAGCACCATTGGCACCTGCTGGACGCCGAAGGCTGCAGCCATGGGCCGTTCAGCCACGTCATCATTGCCCTGCCCGCCCCCCAGGCCACCGCACTGCTGGCGGCTGCGCCGAAACTGGCCGGGGTTGCCGCCAGCGTGCAGATGGAACCCACTTGGGCCATCGCCCTGGCGTTCGACAAACCGCTGGATACCGCCATGCAAGGCTGCTTCGTGCAGGACAGCCCCCTGGACTGGCTGGCCTGCAACCGCAGCAAGCCGGGGCGCGACACCGCGCTGGACACCTGGGTACTGCATGCCACCAGCAGTTGGAGCAAACAGCACATCGATCTGCCCAAGGAAGACGTGATCGAGCAACTGCACGGTGCCTTCGCCGAACTGGCCAATTGCGCCATGCCCGCGCCGGTGTTCAGCATTGCCCATCGCTGGCTGTACGCCCGTCCCGCCTCGTCCCACGAATGGGGCGCACTGGCCGATGCCGACCTGGGCCTGTACGCCTGCGGCGACTGGTGTCTGTCGGGCCGTGTCGAAGGCGCGTGGCTCAGCGGGCTGGAAGCATCGCGGCGACTGCTCGAACACTTGGAATGAATACGCCGCAGCACCGCATCAATCCGCGCAAACTGCTGCTGTCCAAATGGACGGCAGCCCATCCCAAGCATCGCGAAAAGCATTTTCTGGTCACGGCGTTGGTGCGTGATGAGGAAGGCACGGTCATTGATATCGAACTGCAGGCGGTGTTGACCGGCCGTACCGAACAGTTGCCCTGGCAAACGCTGCGCGATGCCAATTGCTGGCTGATGGGCTGGCGCTGATTGGCTATTGCGGGGGCCGGATTGCCAGCGAGCTTTTGCGGCCCTGGACAGCTCGCTGGCAAGCCAGCTCCCACACGTAGAACGCCCGCCACCGCACAAACTTGTACAAACTGTTTGACTTGTACAGCTTAACTTCTACCATGAAGGGAAGTTGTACACAAAAACCGCTCTGTACAAGAGTCTGTCCAATGTCCGACACCACCAAGCCACGCATCGGGATCAGCGCCTGCCTGCTGGGCGCCGAGGTTCGCTTTAACGGTGGGCACAAGGAATCACGCCTGTGCACCCACGCCCTGGCCGAGCATTTCGACTTTGTGCCGGTGTGCCCGGAAGTCGCCATCGGCCTGGGCATTCCGCGCCAGCCCATTCGCCTGGTGGGCGAGCCTGGCCGCCCTCTGGCCCTGGGCACCGTGGATGCCAGCCTGGACGTGACGGCGCCCCTTGCCGCCTATGGCCAGCAGATGGCCGGCGAGCTGGATGACCTGTGCGGGTACATCTTCATGCACAAGTCGCCGTCCTGCGGCCTGGAGCGGGTCAAGGTGTACCGCGACAACGGCGCCCCGCAGCATGATGGCGGTCGCGGCATCTATGCCGAAGCCTTTTGCGCAGCGCGCCCCGACCTGCCCGTGGAAGAGGACGGCCGTCTGTGCGACGCCGTGCTGCGTGAAAACTTCATGGTCCGTGTGTACGCCTATGCCGACTGGCAGGCGTTGCTGCGCGAAGGCCTCAGCCGCGGCGGCCTGATGCGGTTCCACTCGCGCTACAAATATCAACTGATGGCCAACAACCCGTTGCAATACAAAGTGCTGGGCAAGCTACTGGGCACCATGGGCCGCGGCGATGCCGCCGAAATCGGCCCGCGCTATTTCAGTGAACTGATGGCGGCGCTCAAACGTTGCGCCACCCGCGGCACTCACAGCAACGTGTTGCAACACCTCAGCGGCTACCTGAAACGCTCCCTGGACAATGCCGACAAGCAGGAAGTGCAGCACCTGATCGAACAGTACCGCCTGGGCATTGTGCCCCTGGTGGTGCCCCTCACCCTGCTCAAACACCACTTCCGTGTGCACCCCGATCCGTATGTCAGCCAGCAGGTGTACCTGCAGCCGCACCCGGAAAACCTCAGCCTTCGAAATGCGATCTAACCCATGAACACCCCCACACCCACCGGCGACGACGCCGTGCAAGCCATGCCCGACGGCTGGCTGCCGATCCGCGAAGTGGCGCGCCAGACCGGCGTGAACCCGGTCACCCTGCGTGCCTGGGAACGCCGCTATGGCCTGATCGTGCCGCACCGCACCGCCAAGGGGCACCGCCTGTACGGCCCCGAACACGTACAACGCATCCAACAGATCCTGACCTGGCTGGGCCGTGGCGTGGCGGTAGGCCAGGTCATGGGCCTGCTCGACAACGCCCACCCACCGCAGGCCCTGGCCAGTGGCGGCGGCGACTGGCTGCCGTTGCGCGCCAGCCTCATGCAGGCCGTTGGCGAGCTGGCCGAGCGCCGCGTGGACGACACCTTCAACCAGGCCATGGCGCTTTACCCACCGGTGACCTTGTGCGAGCACCTGCTGCTGCCCTTGCTGGCCGAGTTGGAACAGCGCTGGCAAGGCCAGTTTGGCGCGCAGATGGAACGCGTGTTTTTCCTCTCCTGGCTGCGCAGCAAACTGGGCGCGCGCATCTATCACAACAACCGCCAGCTCAGTGGCGCGCCCCTGCTGCTGGTCAATCAGTCCGACCTGGTGCTCGAACCGCACCTGTGGCTCTGCGCCTGGCTGGCCAGCAGCGCCGACTGCCCGGTGGAGGTGTTTGACTGGCCTTTGCCTGCAGGCGAACTGGCACTGGCCGCCGAGCGCCTGCAAGCACGGGCCGTACTGCTGTACTCGGCCAAGGCCATGAATCTGCCGCAATTGCCCCGGCTGCTGGCCGGCATTGACGGGCCAACGCTGATAGTCGGACCAACGGTATGCATCCACCAGCACGAGTGGCCCGTACATACCCATGACACCGAGCGCCTGCACCTGCTGGACGGCCCGCTGGCGGCCCAGCAATGCCTGCAACAACTGGGGGTGCTCTGACATGACCACACACGGAAAACCCATGCAACTGATCTGGTTTCGCACTGACCTGCGCTTTCACGATAACACCGCCCTGGCCGCCGCCTGCGCCCAAGGGCCGACCCTGGCCGTGTGGCTGGTCAGCCCGGCGCAGTGGCAACAGCATGACGACGCAGCGTGCAAAGTGGACTTCTGGCTGCGCAACGTCGCCCAGCTGAGCCAGGCACTGGCTGAAAACCATATCCCCTTGTTGATCCGCACTGTGGATCACTGGGACCAGGCCCCCGCTGCCCTGGAAAAGCTGTGCAGCGAGCACAGCGTCACGGCAGTGCATTGCAACGCAGAATACGGTGTCAACGAAAGCCGCCGCGACGCCGCCGTGGCCCAGGCTTTGGGCGATGCCGGCATCGCGTTTGAAAGCCATCTGGACCAGTTGCTGTTCCAGCCGGGCAGCATCCTCACCAAGACCGGTAACTACTTCCAGGTGTTCAGCCAGTTCCGCAAAGTCTGCTATGAACGCCTGCACCACGGTATCCCTGCGGTGGTGCGTGCGCCTCGGGCGCAAGCACCTTTGGCCATCGCCGCCGACACAATACCTGGCAAAGTACCGGGCTTCGCTACCCCCAGCCCTGAACTGCAGGCGCTGTGGCCAGCCGGCGAAGAGGAAGCCAAGCGCCGTCTGGATCACTTCGTCGACGAACCCATCGAGTACTACAACACCGAGCGCGATATTCCCTCGCGCCCAGGCACCAGCCAACTGTCCGCCTACCTGGCCGCCGGGGTGATTTCGCCGCGCCAGTGCCTGCACGCGGCACTGAATGAAAACCGTGGCGAGTTCGACAGCGGCAATGTCGGCGCCGTGACCTGGATCAACGAGTTGCTGTGGCGCGAGTTCTACAAGCACATCCTGGTGGGCTACCCACGGGTGTCCATGCACCGCGCCTTTCGCAGTGAAACCGAGGCCCTAGCCTGGCGCCACGCCCCCAAGGAGCTGGAGGCCTGGCAACGCGGCCGCACCGGCATCCCGATCATCGACGCGGCCATGCGCCAATTGCTGGACACCGGCTGGATGCACAACCGCCTGCGCATGGTGGTGGCCATGTTCCTGACCAAGAACTTGCTGATTGACTGGCGTGAAGGCGAACGCTTTTTCATGCGCCACTTGATCGACGGCGACCTGGCGGCCAACAACGGCGGCTGGCAGTGGAGCGCCTCCACCGGCACCGACGCGGCGCCTTATTTCCGCATATTTAACCCGCATAACCAGTCGGCGCGATTCGACGAGCACGGGGTGTTCCTCAAGCAGTGGCTGCCGGAACTGGCCGACCTGAGCAGCAAGGAGATCCACAACCCGGCCAAGGCGGGCGGCCTGTTCGGCCCGGCGGGTTACCCACAGCCCATCGTCGACCTCAGCCAAAGCCGCGAGCGGGCACTCAGCGCATTCAAGAATCTGCCACAGCGGCAGGTGACAGGGGGTCATCATGGCTGAAACACCGCGACGCATCTGGCTGACGGGTGCCAGCAGCGGCCTGGGCGAGGCATTGGCCGAGGCCCTGCTGCAACAAGGCGCGCACCTGGCCCTGAGTGCGCGCTCCGAAGGCCCGCTGCACCTGCTGGAGCGGCGCTTTCCCGGGCAAGTGCTGCTGGTGCCGGGCGACCTCACCGACCATGATCGGGTGAAGGCAATCGGCGTCGAAATCGAGCAGGCCTGGGGGGCGCTGGACAGTGTGATCCTAAACGCCGGGACCTGCGAATACGTGAACGCCAAGGAGTTTGACGCGCTGATTTTCGAACGTGTCATCCGCACCAATCTGTTCGCCAGCAGCTACTGCATCGAAGCCGCCCTGCCCCTGCTGCGCAAGGGTATTCGCCCCCACCTCACGGACGTGGCCAGCGCCGTCACCTACCTGCCGCTGCCCCGTTCGGAAGCGTACGGCGCCTCCAAGGCGGGGCTGCGCTACCTGTTCGAGTCCTTGCGCGTCGACTTGGCCCAAGAGCACATCGACGTGACGGTGGTCAGCCCCGGTTTTGTCGACACACCACTGACCCAGAAAAACGACTTTCCCATGCCCATGATGATCAGCGCCGAGGATGCGGCCCGGCACATCGTCGAACGGCTGGACAAACGCCCGCTGGAAATCGCCTTCCCGGCGCTGTTCATGGCGGCGCTGTGGCCATTGTCGCGGTTACCGGCCAAACTCAAGCTGATCATCGGCAAACGCATGGTCCGCCAGGACCCCATGGAAGGAGATGCCTGATGAAAATCGCCGTCGTTGGCAGCGGCATTGCCGGCCTCACCTGCGCCTACCTGCTCAACCGCCAGCACGAGGTGGAGGTGTTTGAAGCCTCCTCATGGATAGGCGGCCACACCCACACGCTGGACATCGAGCACCAGGGCCAGCGCTACGCCATCGACACCGGTTTCATCGTCTTCAACGACTGGACCTACCCCAACTTCATCGCCCTGCTGGACCAGTTGGGCGTCGCGTTCAAGCCCACCCAGATGAGCTTTTCGGTGTGCGACCCGCACAGCGGCCTGGAATACAACGGCAACAACCTCAACAGCCTGTTCGCCCAGCGCAGCAACCTGCTGTCGCCCGGCTTCTGGGGCATGCTCAAGGACATCCTGCGCTTCAACCGTGAAGCGGTCAGCGACCTGGCCAGCCATCACATCACCGAACACACCACCCTGGGCGACTACCTGCGCACCCAGCGTTACGGCCAGCGCTTCATCAACCACTACATCGTGCCCATGGGCGCGGCCATCTGGTCCATGTCCTTGCAGGACATGCTCGGCTTTCCATTGCAGTTCTTCGTGCGTTTCTTCAAGAATCACGGCCTGCTGTCCGTCACCCACCGGCCCCAATGGCACGTGGTAGAGGGCGGTTCCAGCCGCTACATCGCGCCGCTGATTGCAGGCTTCGCCGAACGTATTCACCTGGACTGTGCGGTGACTGGGGTGGAGCGCGATGCCGACGGCGTGATCGTGCACAGCCCTCGCGGCGCCGAGCGCTTCGACAAGGTGGTGTTCGCTTGCCACAGCGACCAGGCCTTGGCGTTGCTGGCCGAGCCCAGCGCTGCGGAGCAACAGATACTCGGCGCCCTGCCCTACGCCAACAACGACGTGGTGCTGCACACCGATATTCGCCGCCTGCCCCGCCGGCGCCTAGCCTGGGCCAGTTGGAACTACCGGCTGGACAGCAGTGGCCAGGCCGCGGCCGTGACCTACGACATGAACATTCTGCAGGGCCTGCCCGGCCCTACCACGTTTTGCGTCAGCCTCAACCAGAGCGCGCATATCGACCCCGACAGCGTGCTGGCCCGCTACACCTACGCACACCCTCAGTACAGCCTGGCCGGCATTGTCGCCCAGGGCCGCTGGCACGAACTGCATGGCGCGCAGCACAGCTATTACTGTGGCGCCTACTGGGCCAACGGCTTTCACGAAGACGGCGTCACCAGCGCCCTGCGCGTGGCCCATGCGTTCGGGGAGGCACTATGAACAGCGCCCTGTATAGCGGCTGGGTCAGCCACCGGCGGTTCACCGCCCGCGGTCACCAGTTCAGCTATCGCATTGGCCTGCTGTACCTGGACCTGGCCGAGCAAAGCCAGGTGCTGGGTCTGTCGCCCTTGGCGGGCAAGGGCCGCTGGGCACCGTTCGCGTTCAGGGAAACCGACTACCTGCGCGAGCATACCCGCACCGGCGTCCCGCTGGCCGACGCCGTGCGCCAGTGCGTGGCCAGGGCTCTGGGCCATACGCCGCAAGGGGCCATACGCCTGCTGACCCAGGCACGCAGCTTCGGCCTGGCGTTCAACCCCGTCAGCCTCTTCTATTGCTTTGACCCGCAGGAAAAACTGGTAGCGATCCTCTGCGAAGTCACCAACACCCCGTGGCGCGAGCGCTTTTACTATGTATTGCCGGCCCAGGGCGATGGCTTTCAGCACTTTGCCGTGGCCAAGGCCTTTCATGTGTCGCCGTTTTTGCCCCGCGATCTGGAATACCGCATGAGCTTCAGCCCGCCGGGCGAGCGCCTGGGCGTGCACATGGCCGACTGGCAGGGCGACACCAAAGTCTTCGACGCCACCTTGAACCTGCATCGCCAGGCCATGAGCCGCGGCAGCCTGCACCGCCAGTTGCTGGCCTTCCCTTGGATGACCGCCAAGACCTGCCTGGCCATTTACTGGCAGGCCCTGCGCCTGGCGCTCAAGCGCACCCCGATTTTCAACCACCGCACCGCCGATGGTTCATTTCGCACCGCCATCGCTCAAGCAAAGGAACGACGCCATGAATAGTTTCTCGGCCAAGGCCATACCGTTCAGCACCTACGGCCTGACCAGCGCGTTGCTGCGCCGCGGCGTGCTCAACCAACTCAACGCCCTGCGCCACGGGCAACTGCTGGTGGTGGATGGTGATGAACGCCTGCTGTTCGGTAACACCACTTCGCCACTGGCGGGCGAGATCCATGTGCACGATGCCTCCGTCTGGGGGCTGGTGGCCAGCGGCGGCTCCATTGGCGCCGGCGAGGCATTCATCCATGGTTACTGGAGCAGCCCCGACCTGACGGCGGTGGTTCGCGTATTCGTGAGCAACCTGGATGTGCTGGACGGCATGGAGCGCGGCTTGGCCCGGGTCAGCCGCCCGCTGGTGCAGGGCCTGCATTGGCTCAACCGCAATACGCGCAAGGGCTCGCAAAAAAACATCGCCGCCCACTATGACCTGGGCAATGACCTGTTCGAACAGTTCCTGGACCCGACCATGATGTACTCGGCCGCCCAGTTCACCAGCGTTGATGACAGCCTGGAGCAGGCGCAACTGAACAAGCTGGAACGCATTTGCCAGAAACTGGCGCTCAAGCCCGGCGACCACCTGCTGGAAATCGGCACGGGCTGGGGCAGCATGGCACTGTATGCGGCCAGCCGGTACGGCTGCCGGGTCACCACCACGACCTTGTCCCACGAGCAGTACGACTACACCCGCCAACGCATCGACGCCCAAGGGCTGCAAGACCGCGTCACCCTGTTGTTGTCCGACTACCGCGACCTGACCGGCAGTTACGACAAGCTGGTGTCCATTGAAATGATCGAAGCCGTTGGCCATCGCTTTCTGCCCACCTACTTCCAGAAATGCGCCGCCCTGCTAAAGCCCGACGGCGTGATGCTGTTGCAGGCCATCACCATTCGCGAGCAGCGCTACGAGCAGGCCCGCCACAGCGTCGACTTCATTCAGCGCTATATCTTCCCGGGCGGTGCGCTGCCATCGGTGCAGAAGATGCTGCAGATTGTCGGCAGTGACACCGACATGAACCTGCTGCACATGGAAGACTTCGGTCTGCACTACGCGCGTACCCTGCGCCTGTGGCACGACAACTTCCGCCGCGCGCATAACCGCCTGCGCGAACTGGGCTACGACGATTATTTCCTGCGTTTGTGGGAGTTTTACCTGTGCTACTGCGAGGGCGGTTTCATGGAGCGCACCATCGGCACGGCCCAATTGCTGCTGGCCAAACCGGCGGCGCAACCACAGCCCTTGCTCGGGCGCTTTGATGCTTGAAAAGGCGGCCAATGCGCTGCTATTTCAAATGGGCTGGTTTGCCTGCGTGCTGGGTGGCAATAGTGGTTGGTTGGTGTTGGTGCTGGCGATCCTGATGGTGCACTGGGCCTGGCACGGGGATGCCCGGTTGATGCTAGAGGCCTTCGTGCTGGGGCTGGTGCTGGACAGCGCACTGATGTGGCTGAAGGTCTTCGACTTTCACCCCAACGGCTGGCTGGTGCCGCTTTGGCTGGCGTTGCTATGGCCGTTGCTGGCCAGCACGTTGCGCTATTGCCTGGCGTGGACGGCGCGGCCGTGGTGGCTGGCGGCGCTGCTGGGCGCGGTGGCAGGGCCGCTGTCGTATTTCGCCGGTGGGCGGTTGGCGGGGGTGGGGTTTCCCCTGGGCATGGGTATCACGCTGATTATACTGGCAGTGATCTGGGGCGGCATTTTCGTGATCCTGCACAAGCGCGCCACCCCCTGACGCGGCCTTGGGCCGCTACACAAATCAATCCGCAGGGCCTTGGCAGCCTACAGGTCAGCACAGATTTCCGTAGCAGCGGCGCAAGACGCCCCGTAGGCGCTGCCGCCACGCTGCGAAGGCCCGCGGTCGGCATGACATCGCCGAAGGCCCTGCAGACCTTTTCCCACCCTGGCGATAGCTCCTACAGCGGCGCTTGTACCATCAAAAGCTCAATGGCATGCGGTAGTTCAGCGAGTAGGCTTCGATACCATCGTTTGGCTCCCGGATGCCTCCGTTGGAATAGTGGATCGCGCGAATCGACACTTCCTGATTGCCCGCAAAACGCAACCCGAAGCCAATGCGGTCTTCAAAGTTGAAAGCTGTGCCCAGCTTGTTGTCGTCTACCCGCAGGTTGGAGAACACCGCTACCCCGATACCGGCTTCCAAGAATGGCTTGACCGCACCACCATCGAACTCATAACGGAACACCGGCGCAAAAGACACCGTGTTGTTGGCCGGGCCATGGTTGGACGCCGTCCAATAGGTATAACCCCCGTCCCAATAACCCGTCAGCCGCCCAGTGCTGGTCTGCCACCAACTGGCGTCCCAATCCGATTGCAGCCCCAACCGATACACCATCGACCCATCGCCAGTCGCCCCTACCGACACCGATCCATCCAGGGCGTGAGCTGCCATGCTCTGGCCCAAGGTGAAAACGGCAAGTGCAGCCAAGCCGAACAGTTTCTTCATCAGGAACATCCCTATGTCTGTATGTCGTTTTTGGTTTTATTCGTCTTCAAAGACAAAACTATAGAAATCCGTCTATCGATGATGGTTCATCGCCACCTGAAGAATTTGTACGATTATTTAACGTACAAATCTACTGACGTTGTCGGATTTTTTCCAAAGCATAGGTAGGATATTTCTGAAGTGCTGAGGATCTGCGCTGGTCCAGAAGCGTGTTTCCAGAGCGGGCCCGCTGGCCAGCAGGCCGCGCTGCTGCAATAAACGCTGAAGCTGGCGGGCCACGGCGGCGCCGGTATCAATAAGGATAACGTTGCCCGGGATCATTTCCCGCAACAACGGCTTGAGAAAAGGGTAGTGCGTGCAGCCCAGGATCAGCGTGTCGCAGCCGGCTGCCAGCAGCGGATCGACATACTGTTGCAGCAAACTGCGCAGGGCCGCACTGTGCAACTCACCGGACTCGATCAGTTCCACCAACCCCGGGCAGGGCTGGGTCACCACGTTCACGTCGCTGGCGAAGCGGTCCAGCAGTGCGGCGAACTTGGCACTTTGCAGCGTGCCGGTGGTGGCCAGCACGCCGACCACGCCGCTGCGAGTGGCTGCGGCAGCAGGCTTGACCGCAGGTTCCATACCCACGATGGGCCATGCCGGATAACGCGCTCGCAGGTCGGCCACGGCCGCCACGGTGGCCGTGTTGCAGGCCAGCACCAAAGCCTTGGCGCCCTGCTCGCGGAAGAATTCAGCCACGGCCACACAGCGCTCGCGAATGAACTCAGGGGATTTTTCGCCGTAAGGAATATGGCCGCAGTCCGCCACGTACAGCAACGATTCCTGAGGCAACAGCGCATGAATCTCGCCCAGCACCGACAAGCCACCGACGCCGGAGTCGAAGACGCCGACGGGGGCCTCAGCCATGGGCGGTGCCACACACGCTGCATGCCGGGTCACGCTTGACGCGCAACTCGCGGAAGCGGCTGCCCAGCGCATCGATCAGCAACAGGCGGCCTACCAGCGGGTCACCGAAACCGGCCAGCAACTTCAACGCTTCCAGCGCTTGCAGGCTGCCCACCAGCCCCACCAACGGGCCGACCACGCCGGCCTCGCTGCAGGTCAGCTCGGCGTCACTGCCATGGCCGTACAGGCAGTGGTAGCAAGGGCTTTCCGGGCGGCGAGGGTCGAACACCGACAGTTGCCCTTCCAGGCGAATGGCGGCGCCACTGACCAGCGGCTTGCCGGCGGCCACGCAGGCGGCATTGACGGCCTCGCGGGTGCCGAAGTTGTCCGAGCAATCGAGCACCAGGTCCACCGCCGCCACGGCCGCCGCCAGCGAGTCCTCGTCGAGGGCGCTGCGATGGGCCACCAGGGTGATGTGCGGGTTGATCGCGCCCAGGCGTTGCAAGGCTGAGTCGACCTTGCTCATGCCGACGCTGGCCGAATCATGCAGCACCTGGCGTTGCAGGTTGGTGAGGTCGACCGTGTCAAAATCAGCCAGGTGCAGCTCGCCCACGCCGGCGGCGGCCAGGTACAGCGCCACTGGCGAGCCCAGGCCGCCAAGGCCGACGATCAACGCACGGCTGGCCTTAAGCTTCAGCTGGCCGTCGATGTCCACCTGAGACAGCAGCACCTGACGGCTGTAGCGCAGCAGCTCGTCGTCGTTCAGCATGCCAGGCGCCCGAGGGTGATGCGTTCGTGACCACCGAGGTCTTCACGGCTCTCGATCTGTTCGAAATCATGCTTGGCCAACAACTCACGAACTGCCGCAGCCTGATCGTAGCCATGCTCCAGCAGCAGCCAGCCTCCCGCCTCCAGGTGTTGCGGTGCCTGCGCGACGATGATGCGCAGGTCGTCCAGGCCATCGTCACCGGCCACCAACGCGCTGGTCGGTTCAAAGCGCACGTCACCCGCCACCAGGTGCGGGTCGGCGGCACGAATGTACGGCGGGTTGCTGATGATCAGGTTGTAGCGTTCGCCCTGCAGGGCCCCGAACCAGTGGCTTTCCATCACGCGCACATTGTCCAGGCGCAGCCGTTCGCGGTTGCGCTCGGCCAGGGCCACGGCCTCGGCCACGCGGTCCACCGCAGTCACCTGCCAGCCCCGGCGCTCGCTGGCCAGGGCCAGGGCGATGGCGCCGGTGCCCGTGCCCAGGTCCAGCACCCGCATGGGCGTTGGCGGCAACAGCTCAAGCGCGGTTTCCACCAGCAACTCGGTGTCCGGACGCGGAATCAGGGTATGCGGCGCCACTTCCAGGTCGAGCTTCCAGAAGCCCTGCTGACCCAGAATATAAGCCACCGGCTCGCCCAGGCGACGGCGCTGCAGGTACTCGTCAAAGGTGGCCGCCGCTTCGGTGGTGACAATGCGCTCCGGCCAGGTGTGCAGGTAGCTGCGGTTCTTGCCCATGGCCGCCGCCAACAGCAACTCGATGTCCAGCCGCGCCGTAGGCGACTCGGGCAATTCGGCACTTCTGAGCAAACTGGCAATGATCGTCATTTACTCACCCAATGCCGCTAGTTGATCCGCCTGGTATTCGGCCAGCAGTGGCTCGATCACCGCGTCCACGCCACCGGCCATGACTTCGTCCAGGGAATACAGGGTCAGGTTGACGCGATGGTCGGTCACCCGGCCCTGCGGGAAGTTATAGGTACGGATGCGCTCGGAACGGTCGCCCGAGCCCACCAGCAGCTTGCGCTCGCTGGCAATGGCGTTGGCGGCAGCGCTGGTCTGCATGTCGTTGAGCTTGGCCGACAGCCAGGACATGGCCCGTGCACGGTTCTTGTGCTGGGACCGCTCTTCCTGGCATTCCACCACGGTGCCGGTGGGCAAGTGGGTGATGCGGATGGCCGAGTCGGTGGTGTTCACGTGCTGGCCGCCCGCCCCCGATGACCTGAAGGTGTCCACGCGCAGGTCCGCCGGGTTGATTTCGATGGCCACGCGCTCGTCGGGCTCGGGCAGCACGGCCACGGTGCACGCCGAGGTGTGGATACGGCCCTGGGACTCGGTTTCCGGCACGCGCTGCACGCGGTGGGCGCCGGACTCGAATTTCAGCTTGCCGTAGACGTTCTCACCCTCGACACGGGCGATCACCTCTTTATAGCCACCGTGTTCGCCTTCGTTTTCCGACAGGATCTCCACCCGCCAGCCACGCCGCTCGGCGTAGCGCGAATACATACGGAACAGGTCGCCGGAGAAAATCGCCGCCTCGTCGCCACCGGTGCCGGCACGAATTTCCAGGAACACGTTGCGCCCGTCATTGGGGTCCTTGGGCAACAGCATGCGCTGCAAGTTGCCTTCCAGCACCACGAGTTGCTCCTTGGCCTCGCGCACTTCCTCGACGGCCATTTCGCGCATGTCGGGGTCACTGTCCTTGAGCAGGGCCTGGGCACCTTCCAAGTCAGCCTGCACCTTGCACCACTCCTGATAGCCGGCCACCACCGGCTCAAGCTCCGCGTATTCACGGGAGAAGGCGCGGAAGCGGGTCTGATCGGAAATGATCTCGCCATCGCCCAACAGGGCGGTCAGTTCCTCGAAACGATCCTGGATCGTGTCCAGTTTATTGAGCAGTGACGCTTTCATTGCGGGGGTTTATCCGTGGAGCCCTCGTTGAGGGCAAAGAGTTCCTGGGCCATGGCCAGCGCATCGAGGCGGCCTTCGGCAGACAGCTTTTTAAGCTGCACGCTCGGTGCGTGCAGCAGTTTGTTGGTCAGCCCGCGCGCCAACAGCACCAGCACCTCTTCGGCACTGCTGCCGTTGGCCAGCATGCGCTGGGCCTTTTGCAATTCTTCGTCGCGCAGGCGCTCGCTTTGTTGGCGATACGCCTTGAGCACATCCACCGCCGCCAGTTCGCGCAGGCGCGCCATGAAATCATCGACGCCGCCGCTCACCAGTTGCTCGGCTGCCTGAGCCGCGCCCTGGCGGCTCTTGAGGTTCTCGGCCACCACGTCATGGAGGTCGTCGACGCTATAGAGGTAAACGTCGTCCAACTCGCCGACTTCCGGCTCGATGTCGCGGGGCACGGCAATGTCGACCATGAAGATCGGCTTGTGCTTGCGCAGCTTCAGCGCGCTTTCCACCGCGCCCTTGCCCAGAATAGGCAACTGGCTGGCCGTGGAGCTGATGACGATGTCGCTGTTCACCAGCTCCTGGGGAATATCGGCCAGCAGCACCGCGTGGGCGCCGAACTGCTCGGCCAGGATACTGGCGCGTTCCAGGGTACGGTTGGCCACCACGATACGCCTCACGCCCTGCTCATGCAGGTGGCGGGCGACCAGGGTGATGGTCTCGCCGGCGCCGATCAGCAGGGCCTGGCTGCGCTGCAGGTCACTGAAGATCTGCTTGGCCAGGCTGACGGCGGCAAAGGCCACCGATACCGGGTTCTCGCCGATGGCAGTGTCGGTGCGTACCTGCTTGGCCGCGCTGAACGTTGCCTGGAACAGGCGCCCCAGCAGCGGGCCAATGGTACCGGCCTCGCGGGCCACGGCATAGGCAGACTTCATCTGGCCGAGGATCTGTGGCTCGCCTAGCACCAGCGAGTCCAGGCCCGAGGCCACACGCATCATGTGGCGCACGGCCGCGTCGTCCTCGTGCACATAGGCACTGGCACGCAGTTCGTCGTAGCTCAGCCGGTGATAGTCGGCCAGCCAGCGCAGCACGGTCTCTGCGGCCGGGTGGTCCTGCTCTATATACAGCTCGCTACGGTTGCACGTAGAGAGGATCGCAGCTTCGCGGCTGTCAGTCAGGCGGCAGAGCTGCTGCAAGGCTTCCACCAGCTGTTCGGGGGTAAACGCCACGCGCTCGCGCACGTCCACCGAAGCAGTCTTATGGTTGATACCGAGGGCAAGGAAGGCCATTCAAGGTCGCTGATGATGTAGATAAGCCGACAATTGTCCTACTTAGTCCGCCCCAGAACAACTACCGCAGTCTATTGTCCTAATAGTCTACCCCCGCAGGTGCCATCGCTTATGGGTTTGCCCACAGGCTTGTGTCATGATGATCCGACCGCAGGTAAGTCGCCAAAACTCCCTATGAATAGATCCTCCGCGTTGTTCCTAGCTTTTGTCTTGCTCAACGGTTGCCAGGCCTGGCCACCGGGCAAGCACCAAGACGCCGCTGCCGTCCAGGACAGCACTCCCAAGCCTGCCGAGAAACCGCAGGTGTACAGCTCGTTCAGTGAAGACACGGTGTTCAGCCTGTTGACGGCGGAGCTTGCCGGCCAGCGCAATCGCTTCGACATTGCCCTGGACAACTACGTGGATCAGGCGCAGAAAACCCAGGATCCAGGGGTTTCCGAGCGCGCCTTCCGCATCGCCGAGTACGTGGGCGCCGACCAGGCGTCCCTGGATACCGCGCTGCTGTGGGCCAAGAATGCACCCAAGGATCTCGACGCCCAGCGCGCCGCCGCCATCCAGTTGGCGCGCAATGGCCGCTACGACGAGTCCATGGTGTACATGGAGAAGGTCCTGCAGGGCCAGGGCGACACCCACTTTGATTTCCTCGCCCTGTCGGCCGCCGACACCGACCAGGACACCCGTAACGGCCTGCTGCAAAGCTTTGACCGTTTGCTGAAGAAATACCCGAAAAACAACCAGCTGATCTTCGGCAAGGCCTTGCTGCTGCAACAGGACGGCGACAACCAGGGCGCCCTGACGCTGCTGGAAGACAACCCGCCGCAAAACGGCGAAATCGCCCCTATCCTGCTGCGCGCTCGCCTGCTGCAACTACTCGACCGTGGCAAGGAAGCCTTGCCACTGCTGGAAAAAAGCATCCGCCAGTACCCGGACGACAAGCGCCTGCGCCTGACTTACGCGCGCATGCTGGTGGAACAGAACCGCATGGCCGACGCCAAGGTGCAGTTCGCCAGCCTGGTGCAGCAGTACCCCGAAGACGACGAACTGCGCTACTCCCTGGCCCTGGTGTGCCTGGAAGCCAAGGCCTGGGATGAAGCGGCCAGCTACCTGCATGAACTGGTGGACCGCGGTGCCCACGTGGACTCGGCACACCTGAACCTGGGCCGTATCGCCGAAGAAAAAGGCGACCCGCAGGGTGCGCTGGCCGAGTATGAACAGGTTGGCGGCGGCAACGACTACCTCCCCGCGCAGCTGCGCCAGGCCGACATCCTGATGGCCAGCGGCCGCGTGGCCGAGGCGCGCAAACGCTTGGAAAACGCGCGCGAAGCCCAGCCCGACTACGCCATCCAGCTGTACCTGGTGGAAGCCGAGACCCTGGCCAACAACAACCAGCCCGACCAGGCGTGGCAGTTGCTGGACAAGGCCCTCAAGCTTTACCCCGACGACCTCAACCTGCTGTACACCCGCGCCATGCTGGCCGAAAAGCGTAACGACCTGACGCAGATGGAGGCCGACCTGCGCGCCATCATCAAGCGCGAACCCGACAACGCCATGGCCCTCAACGCCCTGGGGTACACCCTGTCGGACCGCACCACGCGCTATGCCGAGGCGAAGGAGCTGATCGAACGCGCCCACAAGATCAACCCGGACGACCCCGCCGTGCTCGACAGCCTGGGCTGGGTCAACTACCGCCTGGGTAACCTGAGCGAAGCCGAGCGGCTGCTGCGCCAGGCACTGGCCAACTTCCCTGATCAGGAAGTGGCCGCCCACCTGGGTGAAGTGCTGTGGGCCAATGGCAAACAGCGCGAAGCCCGTGACATCTGGGCCAAGTACCTGAAAGAACAACCCGAGAGCCCTACCCTGCGCAACACCGTGCTGCGCCTGACCGGATCCGAGACTTTATAAGCTTATGTTTTTGCGCCACGTAGTGACTTTCAGCCTGATCGCCCTGCTTGCCGGTTGTACCGGCCTGGGCACCCGCGAGGCCCTGCAGGGCCAGGGCAACCCGCAACAATGGAGTGCCCACAAGGCGCAACTGACCCAGCTCGACGGCTGGCAGATCGACGGCAAGGTCGGCATCCGCGCGCCCAAGGACTCGGGCAGCGGCACGCTGTTCTGGCTGCAGCGCCAGGATTACTACGACATTCGCCTGTCCGGCCCCCTGGGCCGCGGCGCCGCACGCCTGACCGGGCGCCCGGGCCAGGTGGTGCTGGAAGTAGCCAACCAGGGCCGCTACGAGGCTGCCACCCCCGAGCAGTTGCTGGGCGAGCAACTGGGCTGGGACTTGCCGGTGTCTCACCTGGTGTGGTGGGTTCGCGGCCTGCCCGCGCCTGATACCAAGAGCACGCTGACCCTGGACGGCGACAGCCGGTTGGCCAGCCTGGAACAGGATGGCTGGAGCGTCGAATACCTCAGCTACACCGAGCAGAACGGCTACACCCTGCCCGAGCGCATCAAGCTGCACGGCCGCGACCTCGACGTGACCCTTGTGGTCAAGAGCTGGCAGCCACGGCAACTGGGGCACTGACATGACCCAGCCACGCCTGACCCTGCCGGCCCCGGCCAAGCTCAACCTGATGTTGCACATCCTGGGGCGCCGCGCCGACGGCTATCACGAACTGCAAACCCTGTTTCAGTTCCTCGACCATGGCGACGAGCTGCAATTCGCCCTGCGCCAGGACGGTGAAATCCGCCTGCACAGCGAAATCGACGGGGTGCCCCACGACAGCAACCTGATCGTCAAGGCCGCGCGCAAACTCAAGGACCTGTCGGGCACCGCCCTGGGCGCCGACATCTGGCTGCACAAAGTGCTGCCCATGGGCGGCGGCATCGGCGGCGGCAGCTCTGACGCCGCCACTACCCTGCTGGGCCTGAACCACTTGTGGAACACCGGTATCGACATCGACCGGCTCGCCGCGCTGGGCCTTGGCCTGGGCGCCGACGTGCCGGTTTTCGTCCGCGGCCACGCGGCATTTGCCGAGGGCGTGGGCGAGATCCTTACCCCCGCCGAACCCGAAGAACCGTGGTACTTGGTACTGGTCCCGCAAGTCTCTGTTAGTACAGCAGAAATTTTTTCCGATCCGTTGTTGACACGCGATTCACTTCCCATTAAAGTGCGCCCCGTTCCCAAGGGAAACAGCAGAAATGACTGCGAAGCGGTTGTCACAAGACGTTATCCAGAAGTACTTAACGCCTTGAATTCACTGAAGAAATTTGGTGATGGAAGACTAACCGGAACTGGAAGTTGTGTGTTTGGGGCCTTCCCAAGCAAAGCGGAAGCTGATAGAGTTTCGCACCTTCTTGCAGATACCCTTACAGGGTTTGTAGCCAAAGGCAGCAACGTTTCGATGTTGCACCGTAAACTACAGAGTCTGTCACAGGAAACGGGTGCTGGGCACTCGTAGCAACAGATACAGGGGCGTCGCCAAGCGGTAAGGCAGCAGGTTTTGATCCTGCCATGCGTTGGTTCGAATCCAGCCGCCCCTGCCATTTTCCTATACTCATCCAGGTATACCCTCAGCCGGCAGGTACTGCGCGTGTCCAAGATGATGGTCTTTACGGGGAACGCTAACCCCGATCTGGCTCGGCGTGTAGTACGTCAGCTGCATATCCCACTGGGTGATGTCTCTGTCGGTAAGTTCTCCGACGGCGAAATCAGCACTGAGATTAATGAAAACGTCCGCGGTAAAGACGTCTTTATCATTCAGCCGACTTGCGCTCCGACGAACGATAACCTGATGGAACTGGTTGTGATGGCCGATGCCTTCCGCCGCTCCTCAGCGTCCCGAATCACTGCGGTGATTCCTTACTTTGGTTATGCCCGCCAGGATCGCCGTCCGCGTTCCGCACGTGTGGCTATCAGCGCGAAAGTCGTCGCCGATATGCTCACCGTAGTGGGGATTGATCGTGTTCTCACGGTCGATCTGCATGCTGACCAAATCCAGGGTTTCTTCGATATTCCGGTAGATAACATCTACGGCTCCCCCGTTCTGGTGGATGACATCGAAGATCAACGCTTCGAGAACCTGATGATCGTGTCCCCGGACATCGGCGGCGTCGTGCGTGCACGTGCTGTTGCCAAGTCCTTGGGCGTTGACCTGGGTATCATCGACAAGCGCCGTGAGAAAGCCAATCACTCTGAAGTGATGCATATCATCGGCGACGTCGAAGGGCGTACCTGTATTCTGGTCGATGACATGGTCGACACCGCCGGCACCCTGTGCCACGCGGCGAAAGCCCTGAAAGAGCATGGCGCTGCCAAGGTCTTTGCCTACTGCACACACCCTGTGCTGTCGGGTCGGGCAATCGAGAATATTGAAAATTCCGTGCTGGACGAGTTGGTGGTCACTAACACCATCCCGCTGTCCGCTGCAGCACAAGCCTGTGTACGTATCCGTCAACTGGATATCGCACCGGTAGTTGCCGAGGCGGTCCGCCGCATCAGCAACGAAGAATCGATCAGCGCGATGTTCCGCTAAGGGCCCTGCCCTGCGAACACCACGTTGACGAAAAGCGCCCCGCCCCAACACTACCGTTGGGGCGGGGCTTTTTTGCCCACCCCGCTTTGACGCTGGTCGCAAACGTCATTCGGGAGCTGGCTATTTTGGAGATGTAAAATGACTGATTTCATTCTGAACGCTCAAGCGCGTACCGACCTGGGGAAAGGTGCGAGCCGCCGCCTGCGTCGTCTCGCCGCCCAAGTCCCTGCCGTAATCTACGGTGGCGACAAAGAAGCTGAATCCGTAAGCATCCTGGCTAAAGAAATTGCCAAGCTGTTCGAAAACGAGGCTGCCTACAGCCACATCATCGAACTGAATGTTGACGGCAAGAAGCAAAACGTCGTGGTCAAGGCCATGCAGCGTCACCCAGCCAAGCAGTTCATCATGCACGCTGACTTCGTGCGCGTTGTTGCTGGCCAGAAGCTGACCGCTATCGTTCCTGTGCACTTCGTCAACGAAGAAGCGCCAGTGAAGAAAGGCGGCGAGATCTCCCACGTTGTCAACGAGATCGAAGTTTCCTGCGAAGCCAAAGACCTGCCTGAATTCATCGAAGTCGACCTGGCTAACGCCGAAATCGGTTCGATCGTTCACCTGTCCGACCTCAAGGCCCCTAAAGGCGTTGAGTTCGTAGCCCTGGCTCACGGCAACGACCTGGCTGTTGCCAACGTCCACGCTCCACGTGTAGCTCCAGAAGCTGAAGGCGCTGCAGAGTAATTTTACTCGGCAAGCCGGAGTTGTAATGACATCGCGGTAGCAACAAGCGGACGAGATCGCGGAGTTACACAGCTGACCTCGTCCACTTGTGCCACCGGCCCAGCCGGTGGCGATGTTCAATTCGATTCCAAGGAAGAGCCCCTGTCGTGACCGCCATTCAACTGATCGTTGGCCTGGGTAACCCCGGCCAAGAATACGAACAGACCCGGCATAACGCAGGGGCTCTTTTCGTTGAGCGCATCGCTGCCAAACAAGGCGTCAGCCTGGTAGCCGATCGCAAGTATTTCGGCCTGACGGCGCGTTTCAGCCATCAAGGCCATGATGTTCGCCTGTTGATCCCCACCACGTACATGAACCGCAGCGGCCAGGCCGTGGCGGCATTGGCGAATTTCTACCGTATCCCGGTAGACGCCATCCTGGTGGCCCACGACGAACTCGACCTGCCCCCGGGCGTTGCCAAGCTCAAGCTGGGCGGCGGCCATGGCGGGCACAACGGCTTGCGCGACATTATCGCGCAGCTGGGCAACAACAACGGCTTCCACCGTCTGCGGCTTGGCATCGGCCACCCGGGTGTGGCCAGTCAGGTATCCAACTTTGTCCTGGGCCGGGCGCCACGCGCCGAACAGGATAAACTGGACGCCAGTATCGATTTTGCCCTCGGCGTGTTGCCGGATATCTTCGCCGGCGAGTGGAATCGCGCGATGAAAAACCTGCACAGCCAAAAGGCCTGACTCCACGAAGAGGGAATCACCATGGGTTTCAATTGCGGTATCGTCGGCCTGCCCAACGTCGGCAAGTCCACTCTGTTCAACGCGCTGACCAAGTCGGGTATCGCGGCCGAGAACTTCCCCTTCTGCACCATCGAGCCCAACAGCGGCATCGTGCCGATGCCTGATGCCCGCCTCGCGGCGCTGGCAGCCATTGTCAACCCCAAGCGCATCCTGCCGACCACCATGGAATTCGTCGACATCGCAGGCCTGGTGGCCGGTGCGTCGAAAGGTGAAGGCCTGGGCAACAAGTTCCTCGCCAACATCCGCGAGACCGACGCCATCGCCCACGTGGTGCGCTGCTTCGAAGACGAGAACGTGATTCACGTCAGCAACAGCGTCAACCCCAAGCGCGACATCGAGATCATCGACCTGGAACTGATCTTCGCCGACCTGGACAGCTGCGAGAAGCAACTGCAAAAGGTTGCGCGCAACGCCAAGGGTGGTGACAAGGACGCCGTGCTCCAGAAGGGCCTGCTGGAGCAACTGATCTCCCACTTCACCGACGGCAAGCCTGCGCGCAGCCTGATGAAGAACATGGGCGTGGACGAGAAGCTGGTGATCCGCGGCTTCCACCTGCTGACCTCGAAGCCGGTGATGTACATCGCCAACGTGGCCGAAGACGGCTTCGACAACAACCCGCACCTGGACGTTGTTCGTGCCATCGCCGAAGAAGAAGGCGCGATCGTGGTGCCGGTGTGCAACAAGATCGAAGCCGAAATCGCAGAATTGGACGACGGTGAAGAGAAGGACATGTTCCTCGAGGCCCTGGGCCTGGAAGAGCCTGGCCTGAACCGCGTGATCCGCGCCGGCTACGAACTGCTGAACCTGCAGACCTACTTCACCGCCGGCGTCGAAGAAGTACGCGCCTGGACCGTGAAAATCGGCGCCACCGCGCCACAGGCTGCCGGCGTGATCCACACCGACTTCGAAAAAGGCTTCATCCGCGCCGAAGTCATCGCCTACAACGACTTCATCCAGTACAACGGTGAAGCGGGTACCAAGGAAGCCGGCAAGTGGCGCTTGGAAGGCAAGGAATACATCGTCAAAGACGGCGATGTGATGCATTTCCGGTTTAACGTGTAAGCGCGTTACGGCAATGACAAAAAGCCCCGGTTCGGAAGATCCGGGGCTTTTTTGGTGGCTGTGTGGAGGGTTAGCGAACCGGACCAGGACCGCGAGACCCGAAAGTCTCCCGCACACAGCCACCATCGAGCTTGTCGCAGCGCCCCCCCCCATCACAACAGACCGCACATGGCCAAGAAAACCTCCACCTTCGACGACCTCACCTTCCTCGCCAGCAAGCTCCCCTGGTGGTCAAGTTTGATCCTGGCCGTAGCGTCAGGCGTGTATCTGCATGGCGTCGCCAGTGCGCCCACGGCCATCGTCAGCGACGTCCAGCATCTCGATTCGATGATGACCCAGACGTTTCTCAAAACCCTGGCCACCCTCGGCCAGTACCTGCTCCCGCTGATCTTCGTCATCGGCGCCATCACGTCCGTGCTCGGCCGCCGCAAGCGCCGCGAGCTGCTGAACACCGGCCATGCCGTCAACGATTTCACCTGGCAGGAATTTGAACTGCTGGTAGGCGAGGCCCTGCGCCGCCAGGGCTTCGGCATTGAGGAAACCGGCGGGAACGGCCCCGATGGGGGTGTGGACCTGATCGCGCGCAAGGAGGGCGAGAAATACCTGGTGCAGTGCAAGCACTGGCGGGCGCTGCAGGTGGGCGTGCCGGTGGTGCGCGAGCTGTATGGGGCCATGGCGGCGGAAGGCGCGGTGGGCGGCTTTGTAATCACCAGCGGGCGGTTCAGCGAGCCGGCGCGGGAGTTTGCCAGTGGGCGCAACCTCAAACTGGTGGACGGTCGGCAGTTGCGGCGCTGGATTGCCGCCGCGAATAAAACCGCACCCGTGGCGCACGTGAAGCCCGACGCCCCGGTTGCCCGGCCCAAAGCGCCGGTGCCACCTGTACAGGAGGAGCCCAAAGCCCCCGCGTGCCCGTTCTGCCGCAAACCCATGGTGGTGCGCGTGGCCCGCAGCGGCCGAAACGCCGGTGGCGACTTCTGGGGCTGCGCCGACTACCCGACATGCCGCGGCATCCGTCCGATCTTCAGTCAGGGCCCTGCGCGTAAATAGTCGCCGCCCACCATCCAGTTTTTCGCGCCTGAACCGATAAAGCATTCTTAGGCAGTGCTCACTCGGTGGAGAAGGCTCGATGTTCGCGACGATCAATGGTTTTCTGGAAAACATCAGTGTGCGCGCCAAGCTCACCCTGGGGTTTGGTGCCGTGCTGGTGTTGACGGTGTTGATCGCCATCACCGGCTGGGTCGGCATCAAGGCGTTAGGGGATCGCGGCGACCGGATCCTGGATATCGCCAAACTCAACGATATTACCCGGGAAGTCCGCATTGCCCGGCTGTCCTACACCATCACCCCCGACAGCGAGCATGGCAATGGCGTGCTCAAGCAGCTGGACAACCTGGACAACCACCTGGCCGCGAGCCGCGCGCGGTTCACCGACGCCGGTGACGTCGCGCAGATTCAGGCCGCCCTGGAGGCGACCCAGCATTACCACGAGCACTTCGCCGATTTCAGCCAGGCCGTGCAGGCACGTGAAGACAGCCGCGGCGTATTTGGCGGCTACGCCGACAGCGCCGTGGCCGCGCTGAACACCATGGCCGAAGCCGTGGCTTCGCCCGCCGGCGACCAGGCTCAGCGCGACGTGGTGGCCAAGGCCCAGGTGCTGGTGCAACAGGCACGCTTCCAATTGCGCGGCTACAGCTACAGCATGAAGGCGGAGCTGGAACAACCGGCCAAGCAAGCCATTGACCAGGCCGGCGCCTACGCCAAGACCGCCGTCGAACTGCTGCCCCACGCCCAGGCCGACAACCTTGAGCAGTTGCAGCGCGCGCTCACCCATTATCGCGCCACAGTCGACCAGTTCGCCGCCACCCAGGCCCGCGCCGGCAAGGCGCAAGCCGAGCTGAACGATGACATCGCCAACCTGTTCACCGCCAGCAAGCAACTGTCGCAGAACCAGGCCGACCAACGCGCCGCAGACATGCTGCAGGCCCGCAACCTGCTGGGCGGCGCCGTACTGTTCGCCCTCCTGCTGGGCATCCTCGCTGCCTGGGTCATCACTCGCCTGATCGTGGGCCCGTTGCTGGAAACGCTGCGCCGCGCCGAGCGTGTGGCCAGCGGCAACCTCACCGGCGACGCCGCCGTGTCGCGTCGTGACGAGCTGGGCCAGTTGCAGCACAGCATGCAACGCATGACCCTGAACCTGCGCGAACTGATCGGTGGCCTGCGTGACGGCGTGGTGCAGATCGCCAGCGCCGCCGAGGAACTGTCGGCCGTCACCGAGCAAACCAGCGCCGGGGTCAACAGCCAGAAAGTGGAGACCGACCAGGTGGCCACCGCCATGAACGAGATGGCCGCCACGGTGCAGGAAGTGGCCCGCAACGCCGAGCAGGCTTCCCAGGCGGCGGTCAGCGCCACCCGCGAAGCCCGCGACGGTGATGACGTGCTGGCCAAGGCCATCAACCAGATCGACCGGCTGGCCAGCGAAGTGGGTCACTCCACCACCGCCATGGACGACCTCAAGCGCGAAAGTGACAAGATCGGCAGCGTGCTGGACGTGATCAAGTCCGTGGCCCAGCAAACCAACCTGCTGGCCCTCAACGCCGCCATCGAGGCCGCCCGCGCCGGTGAGGCTGGCCGTGGCTTTGCCGTGGTGGCCGACGAAGTGCGCAGCCTGGCGCAGCGCACCCAGACCTCAACCGAAGAAATCGAACAGTTGATCACCGGCCTGCACAGTGGCACCCAGCAAGTAGCCAGCGCCCTGGAAAGCAGCCGCCAGCTGACCGACAGCAGCGTCGAGCTAACGCGCCAGGCCGGCGCCTCGCTCAGCGGCATCAGCCGCTCAATGGCGGCCATCGAGTCCATGAACCAGCAAATCGCCGCCGCAGCCGAGCAGCAAAGTGCCGTGGCCGAGGAGATCAACCGCAGCGTGCTCAACGTGCGCGATATTTCCGAGCAGACCTCGGCAGCCAGCGAAGAGACCGCCGCCTCCAGCGTGGAACTGGCGCGCCTGGGCGTGCACCTGCAGTCCATGGTGGGCAAGTTCACCCTGTAAACCGTGCCCGACTGAAATGCCCGGGGGCCGGGGCATTTTATAATTGATAACCATTAGCAAATTTACTACTGTCGCACCCTGCCCCTTCAAGCGATCGTGGAAGCCTCATGTTCGAATTGCGCTCCGTCAGCTTCAAAGTCCCTGGCCGCACCTTGCTGCAACCGCTGGACCTGCAGATCCCGCACGGCAAGATGATCGGCCTGATCGGCCACAACGGTTCGGGCAAGTCCACCCTGATCAAGCTGCTGGCCCGCCAGCAGGTGCCGGCTGGCGGCGAGATCATCCTTGATGGCACGCCGCTGCCCGCCTGGGGCAACCGCGATTTCGCCCGTCAGGTGGCGTACCTGCCGCAGCAACTGCCGGCAGCCGACAACCTGACCGTACGCGAGCTGGTAGGTTTTGGCCGCTACCCGTGGCACGGCGCGTTGGGGCGTTTCAGCGATGAAGATCGCGACGCGGTGGAGCGGGCGCTGCAACTCACCCATATCAGTGAATTTGCCGAACGCCAGGTAGACCTGCTGTCCGGCGGCGAGCGCCAGCGCGTATGGCTGGCGATGCTGCTGGCACAGAACAGCCGCTTTCTGCTACTGGACGAGCCCACCTCGGCGCTGGACATTGCCCATCAGGTGGACGTGCTGTCCCTGGTGCATGACCTCAGCCGCCAGCTGGACCTGGGCGTGCTGGTGGTGCTGCACGACGTCAACATGGC
Organism: Pseudomonas sp. M47T1; assembly: GCF_000263855.1. Lineage (GTDB taxonomy): Bacteria > Pseudomonadota > Gammaproteobacteria > Pseudomonadales > Pseudomonadaceae > Aquipseudomonas. The sequence goes on along the minus strand of NZ_AJWX01000025.1, from coordinate 71,603 downwards.
TGCGCGCTATTGCGACCACCTACTGGCCTTGCACAGCGGCCACCTGCTGGCCCAGGGCAGCCCCGAGGAGCTGATGCGCAGCGACACCCTGGAGCGCATCTACGGCATTCCCATGGGTGTGATGCGCCACCCAGGCGACGGCTCGCTGATCAGCTACCTCGACTCGCCGGCCAGCGCAACGGGTATGGCAGGCTGAACGATGCGCCCCTGGCCAGCGACAGGGCACTGCCCCAGCGCGCCGGGTCGAAGAGCATCTTGCGCATGGCGCTGTAGCAGGCCAGTGACGCCCACACCATGTGCGCCTGGGCCCCCGTGGCCTTGGCCGGCACCGCCGCATCGACATTGACCACCGCCACCTGCACGCCACGGCCGGCAAACGCCGCCTGGGCCCGTGCGGCGTTGTCGAACGGCACCACGCCATCGCGGTCGGTGCCGCACATCATCATCGGTGTTTTCGGCGTCCAGTCCAGGGTGCTGTTGCGTGCCAGGTCCTGCTGGAAGGGCGTATCCGCCTGCTCTGCGAACGCCTTGGCGAACCCGGGCTGACGCACGTCATCGATAGAGCGCACCTGGTTGAACGGTGGCTGCGCAATCATCGCTCGCAGCCCCAGCGGGCCGGGAAAGGCGCCTTGTACCGCCTGCGCATAAGGCGGTTTGAACACGTCTTCGGGCTGAACAAACAGGTTGCCGTACACGTGCTGCATCGCCACCACGGTGTACGCCAGCAAATAGGGTGACAACGGGTTCGGCCCGGCGCTGGTGACGCCGCTCCACGACTCCCTAAAGGTGTGCGGCAAGTCGTAGGCCCCGGACATGGGCGCGCTGGCCACCAGGTTGAACTCCGCCAGATGGTCACGCTCGATGGCCCGTTGCGTGGCCATGGTCACGTGGCCGCCCTGGGAGTAGCCGCCCAGCATCACCTTGCCGGAAAACCGCACGCCCAGTTGCGCACCGGCCAGGCGGGCGGCGCGCAAGGCATCGATGACGGTGGAGGCCTCAGAGTCGGCGTGAAGGTAGGGATGGAAGGGGTAGTGGGAGTTGCCCAGGCCCAGGTAATCGCTGGCGATCACCACGTAACCGCGGGCGGCGTAGACAGCGTTGAGGGGATAACCGGCGGATGCGGCGGCCAGTTGCGCCTGTTGCCGGTTACGGTCTGTTTCGGTACCGCGAGCCCAGCCCAGCAAGGGCGCTGGTTGCTGGCAGGCACTGCCGTCGGGGAGCACCAGGGCGGCGGATGCGTCGGCCGGTTCGCCCTTCACGCCGATGGTGCGGTATTGCACCGCTACCACCCTGACACCGCAGTCCACCTTGTCGACGAACATTCGTTGCGCTTGCGTGGCCTGGTTGATCTGCTCGGCGCTGTAGCGCGCCAGTTCCTTCACCTCCAGAAGCGTCCCTCGCCCCTGCCCTGCTTCGTCAGCCTGGGCCACTGCACCCAACATTGCCAACCACGTTGTCATTGCACACACATACCGGGTTCGAACAGTCACTGAAGCTCCTTGGTCCAGCAGTCTTCACGCACCTACGACCACGATTCCTCCGGGGGAAGCGGGTTCTACCCGGGAAGGCATGGATATAGCGAACGCGTAAAAATGCGCCGGCACTCCTATGCCGGCGCGCGGCACTCAAGCGTTGCTGGCGGTAGCGCGCGGGGCCGTCTTCGCCGCCACGCCATCAAAGCTGGACTTGAGATTCTCATGCAGCGCCGTCGCCACCTCTTCCGCGCGAATCGGCAGTATCGACAGCAGGGTGTCGCTCAGGCCATGGCTGGACTGGCTGAAGCCCTGGATGAACACCGGGGCCTTGAGGCGCGGATCGGCCTGCACCCGGTACTCGCGGTTCACCTGGTACTCGTCCAGGTATTGGGCCAGCGGCGCCAGTATCTGCTGGTGGGAAATGCGCTCGTAGCCGGTGGCCAGGATAATCGCGTCGTAGCGGTGCGCTTCAGTGTCGCCGGTGGCCAGGTCACGCAGCACCAGTTCGATGCCGTTGGCGTCGGCCTTGGCCGATTCGATGGAACGGCGGCACAGGAAGCTGTGGCGCGGTTGGCCGGAGACTTTCTGGCGATAGAAGATCGAGTAGATGCGCTCCACCAGGTTAAGGTCCACCACCGAGTAGTTGGTGTTGTGGTACTCGTTGATCAGGCGCTCGCGCTCGCGTTCCGGCTGGTTGAATACCAGGTCGGTGTATTGCGGCGAGAAGATCTCGTTGACGAACGGGCTGTCATCGGCCGGCTTCAACACGGCGGCGCGCAGCACCATGTCGACTTGGGCGCTGGGGAAGCTGTCATTGAGGTCGATGAAGGCCTCCGCCGCGCTCTGGCCACCGCCAATCACGGCGATGCGCATCGGCTTGCCGTTTGCGCACGGTTGCTCGTTCATGCGCTCCAGATAGCGCGAGTGGTGGAACACCCGGGTGTCGTCCTTGAGGTGACGGAATACCTCGGGGATACGCGGCGTGCCGCCGGTGCTCAGCACCACCGAGCGGGTATGGCGCACCTGCTCACGGCCTTGCGCGTCCTGGGAAATCACTCGCAGTTGCTCGATCACCCCACCCGCGTGCACCGGCTCCACCGCCAGCACGTTTTCGCCGTAGGCGGACTGTTCGGTGAAATGCCCGGCTACCCAGCGCAGGTAGTCGTTGTACTCCATGCGGCACGGGTAGAAAGTGCCCAGGTTGATGAAGTCCACCAGGCGGCCGTGCTGGTGCAGGTAGTTGACGAAGCTGAACGCGCTGGTGGGGTTGCGCAGGGTCACCAGGTCCTTGAGGAAGGAGATCTGCAGCTCGCTCTGGGCCACCAGAGTGTTGCCGTGCCAGCGGTAGTCCTGTTGACGGTCCAGGAACAGCGCGTCCAGGTGCCGCCCACGCTTCACGCCCAGTTCTTCCAGGGCGATGGCCAGTGCGAGGTTGGAGGGGCCGAAGCCGATCCCGAGCACATCCAGCGGCGTGCTTGTAGTAACTGATTGAGTCATCTCGCCAATACCTTTCGATCCATTAGTCGATTGGCACGAACACTCCGGCGGCCCCTTTTCGGGTGCCAGGCGTATCGCCCAGGAACTGCGCCCCCAGTCGGAGCGCTTACCCAAGTGGTGACGAGAAGCCTGCGCATAAATTTAAACCCCTCTCATTCGCAACCACAGCTTCACCCATCGCGGTACCTGTCCTTGTGGGTGCGGGAAATTAATTTTTAAGGTTTTGCCCTGCTCGTGCGTCCTATCTGGATATGAATCCCATTTGTGACGACAGCCCAATGACGCAAGCCAAGCCCCCCAAAGGTACGCTCTCCGAACTGTTCAGCCTGCTCAAGCCGTTCTGGCCCATTCTCGCGGTGTCCATCACCCTGGGTATCATGGGTGGCCTGAGCATCACGGCGCTGCTGGCCACCATCAACCAAAGCCTGCACGCCGACGGCCCGGCCGCCGGCACCCTGCTGCTGGCATTCGGCGGGCTGTGCAGCCTGGCGCTGCTGGGTTCGATCTTTTCCGACATCGGTACCAACCATGTCGGCCAGCATGTGATCGCCAAGCTGCGCAAGGACCTAGGCAGCAAGATCCTGTCCGCGCCGATCGAGCAGATCGAGCGCTACAAGTCGCACCGGCTGATTCCGGTACTCACCCACGACGTAGACGTGATCAGCGACTTCGCCTTCGCCTTTTCGCCCCTGGCCGTGTCGCTGACCGTGACCCTGGGCTGCATGGGCTACCTGGCACACCTGTCGTTCCCCATGTTCCTCTGCACCGTGGTGGCGATTTTGCTGGGCACCACCGCCCAGTACTTCGCCCGCATGAAGGGCATTCGCGGCTTCTTCGAGGCGCGCGAGGCCGAGGATGACTTGCAGAAACACTACCGGGCCATTTCCGAAGGCGCGAAGGAATTGCGCATCCACCGCCCGCGCCGGTTCCGCGTGTACCGCGACCACCTGCAGAAAACCGTGGAGAAGATCTGCGATATCCAGTTGCGCTCGATCAAGCTGTTCGTGGTGGCCAAGACTTTTGGCTCCACGCTGTTTTTCATCGTCATCGGCCTGGTGCTGGTGTACCAGAGCCTGTACCCCAACACCGACAAGGCCACCCTCAGCGGCTTTATCCTGGTGCTGCTGTTCATGAAAGGCCCACTGGAACACCTGATCGGCAACCTGCCCATCGTCAGCCGCGCCCAGGTCTCGTTCCGCCGCATTGCCGACCTGTCCGCGCAATTCGCCTCTCCCGAGCCGCACTTGTTGCTGGAAGGCACCGTAAAGCCGGCGACGCCGCTGCAAAGCATCGAACTGCGTGACGCGCGCTACACCTTCCCGGCTGTCGAAGGCGTGACCCCGTTCTGCCTGGGCCCGGTGAACCTGCGCCTCAATGCCGGCGAGATCATGTTCATCGCCGGTGAAAACGGCGCGGGCAAGACCACCCTGATCAAGGTGTTGCTGGGCCTGTATGCGCCGCAGCAGGGCAGTATCCTGCTGGACGGCAAAGAGGTGGGCGTGGAGAACCGTGATGACTATCGCCAACTGTTCACCACCATCTTTGCCGACTACTTCCTGTTCGACGACTTGATGGGCCCGGACGAAAAGCTGCCCGACGAAGCCCATCAATACCTCGACCGCCTGGAGATCTCGCATAAGGTCAGCATCCAGGACGGCAATTTCACCACCACCGACCTGTCCACCGGCCAGCGCAAGCGCCTGGCGCTGGTACAGGCGTGGCTCGATCACCGCCCGGTGCTGGTGTTCGACGAGTGGGCCGCCGACCAGGACCCGGCCTTCCGACGCATTTTCTACACCGAACTGCTGCCCGACCTGCAACGCCTGGGCAAGACCATCATCGTCATTTCCCACGACGACCGTTACTTCCATATCGCTGACCGCCTGGTGCGCATGGAGCCGGGTCGAATCTACGAAGACGTGCGCCAGCAACACCCCGTGGAGGCTTGATAACGCGATCATGCACAGGCGCTCATTTCTGCATCTGATGAGCGTGGCGGCACTGGCGGCAAGCCCGCTGCTCCACGCTCAACCCCAACGCAAGCGGGTCGCCCCGCTGGATTGGCAACTGGCCGAGATCATGCTCGGCCTTGGCGTTTCTCCACTGGCCATTCCCAGTCTGGACATGTACCGCGCCCGGGTACCGCAGCCGCCGCTGCCGGCCGATGTGCTGGACCTGGGCGCCTCATGGGAGCCCAGCCTGGAACTGCTGGCCCGGCTCAAACCCGACCTTATCCTGCTAAGCCCCGTGCAACAGATGGCCCAGGCGCAATACGCCGCCATTGCCCCCGTGCGAGTGCTGGACGTCGATAGCGGACTTTCGCCCATCCCGCGCGGCCTTGCCGCCATCAGCGAAGTGGGCCAGTGGCTGGGTTGCCAACCGGAAGCGGCAGCGCTGGTGGACCGCCTCAATACCCGGCTCGATGCCGCCCGCGCGCAGATCCTCAGCCAGCCGCACCGGCCCATCTTCCTTGCCGACATTGATCAGGGTGGCAGCCATGTAAGGTTGTGGGGCCACAACAGCCTGCTGGGTGATGCCCTGGCACGAGTCGGCCTGGTCAACGCCTGGGACGGCGAACTGGGTCCTGCCGGCTTTGCGCTGGTGGAACTTGAACAATTGGTGGAGCACCCCGAAGCGCGGCTGATCTACCTGAACTTCGGCAAGGCCAGCCAGCGCTCGCTCATGACGCTGAACGCCAGCACCCTGTGGAATGTGCTGCCACTGGTGCGGGCCGGGCGTGTCAGCCCTATCCCGCCCACCTACGTGTTTGGCGGTACCCAGACCGCCGCGCGCTTTGCCGAATTGCTGGTGGCCAACCTGCCCGCCGACCCGGAGTACACTCATGGCTAGTTCTTCACTTGGCTACGCCACCGCGCGCCTGCGCGACCCGCAGCAACGCCGCTGGCTGCTGGTGGTGGTGCTGCTGGCGCTGGCCGCTTTCGCCCTGAGCCTGCACGGCCTGGCGCGGCACCTGCCCCTGAACCTGTGGTGGAGCGCGGCGGTGCACCCCGCCGCCAACGACACCGCGCAATTGCTGGTGCACCACGCCTGGTTGCCGCGCCTGGCGGTCAGCCTGCTGGCGGGCGCGGCGCTGGGGCTCAGTGGCGCACTGCTGCAAAGCATCCTGCGCAACCCGCTGGCTGACGCCTCCACCCTGGGCATTTCCGCCGGCGCCAACCTTATGCTGGTGGTGGGGCTGCTGTTTGCCCCGGCCCTGCTCGACCATGGCCGTACCCTGTTGACCAGCGTCGGTGGCGGCCTGGCCATGCTGCTGGTGTTCGCCCTGGCCTGGCGCCAGGCATTGGCGCCGCTGGCCGTGGTGCTGGCTGGCCTGATCATTGGCCTTTACTGCGGCGCGCTGGGCTCGATCATGGTGTTGTTCAACCATGAATACCTGGGCGAACTGTTTGTGTGGCAGACCGGCAACCTGGCCCAGAACGGCTGGGGCCTGACCCAGGACCTGGCCCTCAGCCTGATCCCCGGCATGCTCGCCGCCCTGCTGTTGGTGCGGCCGCTGGACGTGCTGCAACTGTCTGATGAAAGCGCGCGCAGCCTGGGTTTGTCGTTATCGTGGAGCCGTACCCTGGGGCTGGCACTGGCGGTGTTTCTCAGTACCACGGTGGTCAGCCATATTGGCATGGTCGCCTTTGTCGGCCTGGCGGCCCCTGCCCTCTCGCGGCTGCTGGGCGCCCGCCGCCTGCGCCAACAACTGTGGTGCGCGCCGCTGTTTGGCGCGTTGCTGCTGTGGCTGGCCGACCAGTTGATCCAGAACTTTGCACCGCTGTTGCCCACCGGCACGGCTACCGCCCTGTTGGGCGCGCCGTTGTTGCTTTGGCTATTGCCGCAGATGCGTCGCAGCCTGCACCCACCGCGCAGCGCGCCCGCCGAGCAGGAACCGAAAAACCGCCGTCCCGCACGCCTGCTGGTGATCAGCGCCGTGGCCTTGGTGGTGTGCCTGGCATTAGCCCTGACGCTGGCGCCCGGCCCGCACGGCTGGGCGTTCAGCAGCCTCGGCGAAACCGTGCAACTGTTGCCCTGGCGTGCACCACGGCTGTTCGCTGCCATGGCCGCCGGCGCCATGCTGGCCATGGCCGGCACCATGATTCAACGCACCACCGGCAATCCCATGGCCAGCCCCGAAGTGCTGGGCGTCAGTTCCGGTGCGGCGCTGGGGGTGATTGTGATCTTCCTTGCCAGCCTGCCACTCACCCCGGTCATCATCTTGCTGGCCGCCAGCGCCGGGGCGCTGATCACCCTGCTGATCCTGCTGTCGTTCGGCTGGCGCCACGGGTTCTCCCCCGAACGTCTATTGCTCACCGGCATTGCCCTAGCCACTATTTCCGGGGCGTTCTCCAGCATTATCCTGGTCAGCGGCGACCCGCGCCTGGGCACCCTGCTGAGCTGGATGGCCGGCTCCACCTACCGGGTCACAGCGCCCCAAGCCGTGGTCGCCTGCGTGGTGGCGCTGGTGGGGCTGGCACTGGCGCCACTGATTCGGCGCTGGCTGGATCTGCTGAGCCTGGGCCCCAGCACCGCCACCATGCTGGGCCTGAACCTGGGTCGCAGTCGCCTGGCGCTGTTGACCCTGACCGCCCTGCTCACGGGCGCTGCGACGCTGGTGGTAGGGCCCTTGAGTTTCGTCGGCTTGATGGCGCCACACATGGCGCGCCTGCTGGGCCTGCGCCGGGCACTCGTGCAACTGTACGGCGCCGCCTTGCTCGGCGCCTTGCTAATGGTGGTTGCCGACTGGCTGGGACGTACGCTGATCTTCCCGTGGCAGATCCCGGCCGGGCTGCTGGCAACCTTCGTCGGCGGGCCGTATTTCATGTGGCTGATGATGCGCCGCCGAGGTGGGGCATGATCGCCGCCTTCGCCAGCGCCTTCCCCGGGCCGTTGGCCGGTGTCGGCGAATCACTGACACTGGCCCAGGACGACGAACCGAGCATTGTCCTCAGCGACCTGCTCGATCCCCAGCGCTATCAGGCGCCGCTGGCCGCGTTCGCACAACGCTACCCGGACGGCGACTTCAAGGCGCTGGTCTCGCTGTGGACCCAATGGTATTTCTCGGTGCTGGTACCACCCGTGGTCATCCTCGACCTGCTGCAAGACCGCCTGCTGCCGCTGGACCTCAACCACACCCATCTGCGCCTGGACGCCGCCGGCAACCCGGAACGCGTGGAACTCGATCACCCTGGGCAGGTGCGCACGCCGCGCTCGGCCTTCGAGCGGTTCGCCCCCCTGGTGTTCGAGCACTTGGCGCCGCTGTGCGCCACCCTGGCACAGTTCAGCGGCCTGTCGCCGCGCGTGCTCTGGAGCAATGCCGGGGTGCGCGTGGCCTGGGCGGTCGGCGTGGTTGCCCGGCACCCCTTGGGCGGCGCCGAGCGCGCCGCACCAGGGCGTGAGCTGTTGGGCGCAAAGCAATGGCCGAACGGCGGCAGCAACCCCCTGTTCGAGCCGGTGCGCTTTGCCGTGCCCGACGATGAAACGTCCGCCAGTACCCGCCGGGTGTGTTGCCTGCGCTACCGCCTGGACAGCCTGGATTACTGCAATTCCTGCCCTCTGCCGATCAACCGCCGCCAATGCAAGAAACGCTGACGGCAGCGGCGGCAAGTTTTAGCCAGTGGCCTGAAAAAAAGTGAAAAATTTGTTCTGGTTTTGCTCGCGGGCTTCGTCTTATTGGAAACGATTCTTATAAGCTAACCTTAACGAGTGCTAATAATGTTTGAGTTTCGACACAACAAAGGTCGGGAAGCACAAGGAACCGGCTTCACCAAGACCCTGTTGGCAGCCAGCCTCGCCCTCGCCGCGTACAGCACCCAGGTGCTGGCAGCGCCGGTTGAAGTGCATATCGCAGCCCAACCGCTGTCCAACGCGTTGATGCAACTGGGTTCGCAAACCCACATGCAGGTGCTGTTCAGCGCCGACTCGACCAAAGGCCGCAGCAGCCCCAGCGTAGACGGCACCATGGAGCCGCAACAGGCCCTGGAGCAGATGCTGCGCGGCACCGGCCTGCGCTATGAAGTCAACGGCGGCACCATCACCGTGGGCGCAGCCACGGCTGACGGCAACGCCATGTTGCTGCAGAACGTGAACATCAACGCCTCGGGGGATGGCGCAGGTTACACACCGGAATACAGCGTGGTGGCCAAGCGCACCAGCACGGCCACCAAGACCGACACGCCAATCGGCGAAACTCCCCAATCGATTTCCGTGGTCACCCGCAAGCAGATGGACGAGCAGGCGGTGCAAGACGTCAGCTCGGCAGTGCGCTACACCCCGGGCGTGTTCGGTGAGTACACCGGCGCCAACAACACCCGTGAGCAGTTCCGCATTCGTGGCTTCTCGCCCTACGTATTTCAGGATGGCCTGCAACTGCCCTACGGCGAGACCGGCCAGGGCGGCATGTCCGAACCCTACGGCCTGGAAAGCGTAGAAGTACTGCGCGGCCCGGCGTCCATGCTGTACGGCCAGAGCCGCCCGGGTGGCCTGATCAACCTGACCAGCAAGATGCCCACCAGCACCCCTTACCATCAAATCCAGGTGCAGGGCGGCAGCTACGACCTCAAGCAACTGGGCTTCGACTTCGGCGGCCCCATCGACGACCAAGGCGTGTTCAGCTACCGCCTGACCGGGTTGGTGAAGGACAGCGGCACGCAGATCGACCACGTACAGAACAACCGCAACTTCATTGCCCCGGCCTTCACCTGGCGCCCAAACGAAGACACCTCGCTCACCGTGCTGGCCAACTACCAGCGTGACTGGGGTGGCAGCACCGAGCAGTACTACCCGGAGTCGGGTTCGCTGCATTCGTCGAAATACGGCCGAATCAACAGCGACACCCTGCTGGGTGACAGCGATTTCGACAAGCTGCGTCGTGAAAGCTCGCAACTGGGCTACCTGTTCGAGCATCACTTCAACGATGCCATCACCTTCCGCCAGAACCTGCGCTACAGCCAGGTCAACATCGAAAACCGTACGGCCTTCGGCAACGGTTATGTCAACGAAGCCACCAGCCCGAACGTGGCCCGCCTGACCTCGGACATCAAGCGCAACCTGCAAATCTTCAACGTCGATAACCAGTTGGAAAGCAAGTTCAACACCGGCGCACTCGAACACACTTTGCTGACCGGCGTGGACTTCCGCCGCAGCGCGCTGGACAACAACGTAGTCAACAGTGGCTATACCAGCACCAACCCCTATGCCGGCGGCAACAGCAGTGGCAACAGGACCGGGACCTACACATCCCGCAATCTGTACCAGGTGCAGAAGCAGACCGGCGTGTACGCCCAGGACCAGATCAAGCTGGACCACTGGTTGTTCACCCTGGGTGGCCGCTTCGACTGGGCGGACTCCGAAAGCCACTACCGCCCAGACCGCAGCAATGCTACCAACCGCTACATCGACCAGGATGACCACAAGGGCACCTACCGTTGGGCGGCCGCCTACCTGTTCGACAACGGCGTGATGCCATACCTCAGCTACTCGCAGTCCTTCGACCCGCAGTTGAACACCGCGGTCAGCGCTGCCACGCCGATCTTCAAGCCTACCCAGGGTGAGCAGTACGAGCTGGGTATCAAGTACCAGCCGCCGGGCCAGGACAGCTACATCACAGCGTCGGTGTACAAGCTCAAGCAGAAGAACGTGACCACGGTCGACCCGACCAATACCGCCAACACTATCCAGATCGGCGCTGCTGAAAGCCGTGGCTTTGAACTGGAAGGCAAGGCTGTGCTGACCAAGAACCTCGATGTGCTGGCGTCCTACACCTACACCGACAGTGAAGTGACCCGCACCGGCTACGTCACCTCGGCGTACACCGACAAGGGCAACGAACTGCCGTACACCCCTCGCCAGCAAGCCTCGGCCTGGGTTGACTACACCCTGCACGAAGGCGTGCTGGACGGCTTGGGTGGTGGCATCGGTGCACGCTATGTCGGCGACCTGTGGGGCAGCAGCGTTTCCTCGCCGTCGGCCGTGTATAACCGCATCGAGACCGGCAACTTCACCATCGTCGACGCCGCGTTGCATTACGACCTGAGCAAACTGTCCAGCAGCCTGAACGGCACCAAGATCGCGCTCAACGCCAGCAACCTGTTCGACAAGGACTACGTAGTGTCCTGCACCAACTACGCAGCCTGCTACTACGGCCCACGGCGCAACGTGATCGCGACCCTGACCTACAACTGGTAAGCAGCCGCCGCCACGCAAAAACGCCAGTCCCTCACGGGGCTGGCGTTTTTTCATGTTCGGCAGCGGCCTGACTCACCGCGTAGCAAGACGCAGCCTCAGGCAGCTACAGGGGAATAAACTCTGTGGGGCTGGCTTTTCAGCAAGCTGTTGAGGCCCAAAAGCTCGCTGGCAAGCCAGCTCCCACCTAGACAGGTCCCGCCACAAAGACTGCGGTCAGGACGCCAGTGCCTGGGCCAGCACCGCTGTGAAGGTTTCGTACAGCGGTAGGGCCACGGGCGTGATGCTGGCCATGCGCAGGAAGTCGTGGGTCAGGTCGGCCTGGCAATGCAAGGTCACCTCCACGCCGGCGGCACGCAGGTGTTCGGCGTAGGCGCAGCCTTCGTCCAACAGTGGATCGAAACCTGCCACCGCGATATAGGCTGGGGCCGTGCACGTAGGCACGTCGGCGCGCAAGGGCGATGCGCGCCAGTCGCGGCGCTGCTCGTTTTCAGGCAGGTAGTGGCTATAGAACCACTCCAAGGTCGGTGTCTCCAGCAAGTAGCCCTGATCGAACAGGTCGGTGGACACCCTCCTGGCCGCGGTGTCAGTTACCGGGTAGAACAGCATCTGCAACCGTGGCCGCACGGGCAAGGCACCCTGCCCGGCCTTGATGGCCGCTACCGTGGCCAGGGTCGCGCCAGCGCTGTCGCCCGCCAACGCCAGGCGCTCGCGGTCCAGGCCCAGGGCGGGGGCCTGCTCCCATAACCAGGTCAGTGCATCCTCGGCGTCGTTCACCGCCGCAGGGAACGGGTGTTCCGGCGCCAGCCGGTAACCCACCGCCAGCACTGCGCAGGGCGTACGCCAGCAGAACTCGCGGCACACACGGTCGTGGGAATCGAGGCTACCCACCACGAAACCACCGCCGTGGTAATACACCAGCACTGGCCACGGCTGTTGGCGCTCGGGCGCATCGGCGGGCAGGTAGAGGCGCACCGGTACACAGGCGCCGTCACGGGCAGTGAAGTGCTGCTCGCGAACCGTCACCGGCCCGGCCACCTGCCACCCAAGCTCTGCGGACGAGCGCTCGAATTCGGCCCGAGCCTGGCCCACGGTCTGCTCGTGCATTGGCGGGCGGCCAGCGTCGCGACCTTCGTCGACCAGGTCGAGAAAGGCCGCCAGTTCAGCGTTTAACGCCATTGTCTGTTTTCCATGCAAAGTAGGGTTCATAGCGCGGCCACCGGCGCAGTACTGTCAACCAACTGTTCCAGTTCCACGCGCAAGGCATCCATCAGCCCCTGCACCGTCTCGGGGCGGTAGCACTTGCGGCTGTATACGCAACGCAGGCTGAGGCTGGCGTCATAGACCTGGCCGATGATCTCCAGCCAGTTGGCCAACTGCGCCATCGGGCTGTACACATCGCCCATGGACTCGCGCGCCGGGGTGAACAGGCCACCTTCGAACGCCTGGTCGAACTGCCCCAGGTAGTTGAAGGTGATGCGCGGCTGGGCCATGGCTTGCAACTGCTGGCGTGCCTGGCTGCTGCCGGCATGCCGTAACAGGCCATAGCCGATGCCCTTGTCGGGAATGCGCTGCAACTGGCGCCGCACGCGGCTGACCGACTCGGCCACATCGTTGCCGTTGCCGGGCTTCAGGTGCACCGGGTACATGGTGGTGAACCAGCCTTGGGTGCGGCTCAGGTCAAGGTCGGCGAACAAATCTTCACGACCATGGCCCTCAAGCTGGATCAGCGCCGACTCCTCGCCGGTCCAGCGGCACAGTACCCGCGCCAGAGCGGTCAGCAGCAAGTCGTTGATCTGCGCCTGCAAGGCACCCGGCACGCGTTTGAGCAGCGCCTGAGTACGTTCGCGGTCCAGGTTCATCACTGCGTTGCCGCGCACGCCCACCAGGTTGCGGCCGCGCGGGTTGTCCCGCGGCAGGTCGCGGGGCGCATCGTCGAGCAGTTGCAGCCAGAACGGCAGCCCCTGCTCCGCCGCCGCCCTGGCCAGCAGGCGCTCCACCCAAAGGCGGTAGCTGCTGGTGCGCGCCGGCAGCCTGGCCGCCACGCGGGTGACCTGCGCCTGATACAGCGCCTGCACATCTTCCAGCAGGATGCGCCACGACACGCCGTCCACCACCATGTGGTGAATAACCAGCAACAGCCGCGCCGTGCCATCGGGCAGGTGCATCTGCACCGCACGCAGCAGCGGGCCGCTTTGCAGGTTCAAACTGCGCTGGGCACGGTTGGCCAGCGCTTCAATGGCCCCAACGCCGGGCAATTGCTCATTCCACAACAGCGCGTGGGCACTGTCATGATCGGCGTAGCGCTGGTACCACTGGCCGTCAGCGGCCTGCTCGAAGCGCAGGCGCAGGGCGTCGTGGTGTTGCACCAGCGCTTGCAACGCCGCTTCCAGCCGAACGGCGTCCAGTGGCTCGGCCATGCCCAGCATCAGCGCCTGGTTGAAGTGATGCGGCTCGGCCATGCCCTGCTCGAAGAACCACGACTGGATCGGCAACAGGCCAAAGCGTTCATCCGCCCCCTGCAACTGACTGTCCTGAGCCACGACCGGTACATCGGCGTCATCCTGCCCCCGTGCCAGCAAGGCATCGATGGTCTGATAGCGCATCAGGTCGCGGAGTTTGATCTCAATGCCCAGGTCTTCGCTGTTGCGCACCTTGGACACCAATTGCAGGCTCAGGATCGAGTCGCCACCCAGCTCGAAGAAGTTATCGAACACGCCCACCTGATCCACGCCCAGCACCTGCGCCCAGATTGCTGCCATCTGCGTTTCCAGGGCATTGCGCGGGGCCACGTAGTCGCCGCCCTGCCACTGCGGTTCGGGCAGTGCCTTGCGGTCGACCTTGCCGTTGGCGTTCAGCGGCAACTGGCTGAGCACCAGGATCTGCGCCGGCACCATGTAATCGGGCAGTTGTGCGTGCAGGCTGGCCAGCAAGCGTTCGGCCAGGCCGTCGATGCGCGCCGCGGCCACGTAGCCCACCAGTTTCTTGCCCGCTGCGGTCTCCAGCGCCACCACAACGGCGGCCTGCACCTGGGGTTCGGCACGCAGACGCGCCTCGATCTCACCCAGCTCAATACGAAAACCACGAATCTTCACCTGCTGGTCAATGCGCCCCAGGTAATCGAAGGTACCATCGGCACGCGCACGCACCAGGTCACCGGTGCGGTAAAGGCGCCCGCCTTCGGTGCTGAACGGGTCGGCGACGAAGCGCTCGGCACTCAAGCCCGGGCGCTGGTGGTAACCACGGGCCAGGCCTTGGCCACCCAAGTACAACTCGCCGCTGGTTCCCGCCGGTACCTGGTTCAAGTCCGGGTCCAGTACCCAGGTGGTACGAGCGCCGACGCGCTCGCCAATGGGCGCGATGGCGGCGCCACACGGCGTATCCGGCGATGCTTTCCACAGCAATGGCGTGACCACGGTTTCGGTTGGTCCGTAGCCGTTGATGACGTGCTGCGGGCGCAGGTAACGACGCACCTGCGCCAGGCTGGCCTCTGGCACGGCATCGCCGCCGAAGCAATAGATGCGCACCGGCGGCGGGTTGCCGTCGCGCTGGCCCTGTTCGGCCAACTGCTGCAAATACGCCGGCGGGAATGCCACCACACTGATGCGCTGTTCACGCAGGGCGGCCCAGGTTTGCTCGATGCTCCAGGGCTGGTTGTCGCGCAGCACCACGCAGCCGCCGTGGCTGAGCGGTGTCAGCCAGCGCTCGTGGGCGCCGTCGAAGGCGAACGACATGAAGTGCAGTTCGCGATCCTCGGGCGTCATCTGATAGCGCTCGCCAATGGCCGCGCAGTGCATGGCCAGCGGCCCGTGCGCCACGGCCACGCCCTTGGGCAGGCCGGTGGAGCCGGAGGTGTAGATCAGGTAGGCCAGGCTGCCCGGGTGCAACGCCGGCTCAAGCGCCGGCAACGGCGAATGATCATCGGTCAGGTCGTCCAGCGTCCAGCATTCCAGGCCCTCGGGCAATGGCAGGCTGGCCTGGGTGGCACGGTCGGTGATCAACAGCCGCATGCCCGAGTCGTGCATCAGGTAAGCCAGGCGCTCGGCGGGGTAATCGATGTCCAGCGGCAGGTAGGCCGCGCCGCTCTTGAGCACCGCCAGCAAGGCCACGGGCAGTTCCACCGAGCGCGGCAAGGCAATGCCCACCACCGCTTCGGCACCGATGCCGGCCTGTTGCAGGTGCTGCGCCAGACGCCTGCTGCGCTCGGCCAGTTGCCGGTAATTGAGCTCGCGGCCGGCACATGCTAGTGCCGTACGCTCGGGCTGGCGGACCGCCCAGCTATCGATAACGTCATGCACAAACGCGCTTGCCGTCGGTTCGAAGGCATTGGCCTGGGCCAACGCCCGCTGTTCATCACTGCCCAGCAGGCCGATGCTGCCCAGCGGCCGCGCGGCGTCCTGCGGCAAGGTCTCCAACAAACCTTCCAGGTGCTCGCGCAGGCGCAGCACCGAGGATTCGGCAAACTGCTCGCGACGGTACATGTACTCGATTTCCAGGCCTTCGCCCAAGGTCACCATCAGGTCCATGGCGAAGTTGGTCACGCCAAAACCCTGGCCCACGTCAAAGCGCAGCTCACTGTTGTCCCAGTCGCGCAGCAGGCGGTCCACCGGCTGGTTCTCGAACACGATGATGCTGTCGAACAGCGCTTGCCCGGCCTGGCCCGACCAGCGCTGGATCTGCCCCAGTGGCGTGTACTCGAAGTCACGCGCCTTGAGGTTGTAGTCCTGCAGGTGGCGCAACCAGTCGCCCAAGGGCTGCTGCGGCGCCAGCGTCTGGGCGATGGGCAGGGTGTTGATGAACAGGCCCAGCAGGTTTTCCGCACCCGGCAGGCTGGCCGGACGGCCCGATACCGTGGCGCCGAAGGCCACGGTGCGCTGCCCGGTATAACGTTGCAGCAACAACAGCCACGCGCCCTGGATCAGGGTGTTGAGGGTGATTCGCTGCTGCCGCGCAAACTGTCGCAGGCGCTCGGTGGCAGCTTTGTCCAGGCGCGTGTACAAGGCCGTGTGGCCCTGGCCTTGCGGTGTGTCCACCAGTGACTGGGCCAACAGCGTGGGTTGCTCCAGCACCTGCAACTGTGCCTGCCAGAAGGCCTGCGCGGCCTGCTCGTCCTGCGCCTGAAGCCAGGCGATATAGTCACCGTAACGGCCGCCGACCGCCGGTTTTTCCCCGCCCAGGTAGCGGCGCAGCACCTGGCCGATGAGCAGCGACACGCTCCAGCCGTCCAGCACAATATGATGGTAAGTCCAGATCAGGCGGTACTGCTGTTCGCCCAGGCGCAATAGCAACAGGCGCTGCAAGGGCGGACGTTGCCAGTCGAACGGCTCGGCGCGCTCGGCCAGCACATAGCGCTCTATCAGCTCGGGCGTCACGCGTTGCCCGCGCAGGTCAACTTCGCGAACAGGCAACGGCGCATCGCTCAGCACTACTTGCAGGGCCTGCTCCAGGCCCTGCCACAGGAACAGGCTGCGCAGGCTGTCGTGCGCCTGGCTGACCTCGGCCCAGGCCTGGCGGAAGCGCGTGGCGTCGAGGCCATCGATGCCGATGTTGAGCTGATTGACGTACAGCCCCTCCTCCTGTACCTCCACGCTGTGGAACAGCATGCCTTGCTGCATTGGCGACAGCGGCAGAATCGCCTCCACCCGGGCTTCGTCCAGCCCCAGCGCATCCAGTTGCTGCTGTTGAAGGCCGGCCAACGGAAAGTGCTCGGCACGCAATGGCATACCGGGCACATGCAACGCCTGCGTCATGGCCTGAACCGGCGCTTGCACAGGGCTGGCCTGGGCTGCCAATTGCTGCAGGCGCTGGTGCTGGAACACGTCCTTGGGCGTCAGGTGCAAACCGGCTTCGCGGGCACGGCTGACCACCTGGATAGAAATGATCGAATCGCCGCCCAGGTCAAAGAAGTTGTCGTCCAGGCTCACCTGTTCCAGGCCCAGCAGGTTCTGCCAAATGGTCGCCAGTTGCTGCTCGACGATGCTGACCGGCGCGCGATAGGCGCGGGCCTGCCACACCGGCTCGGGCAAGGCGCGGCGATCGAGCTTGCGGTTAGGGGTGAGCGGCATGCGCTCGAGCAATACGATCTGCGCCGGCACCATGTAGTCGGGCAGGCGTTCACGCAAAGCCTCGCGCAACGCCTGGGGCTCGACCTCGCCTGCCACCGCGTAGCCCACCAACTGCTGGCCCTGAGGCGTCTGGCGTACCACAACGGCCGCTTCACGCACCTGCGGTTGGGCCAGCAACAAGGCTTCGATTTCGCCCAGTTCAATGCGGAAGCCGCGCAGCTTCACCTGCTGGTCGGCGCGGCCCACGTACTCAAGGGCATTGCCTTCGCGCCAGCGCACCAGGTCGCCGGTGCGGTACAGGCGCTGACCGCAAGCGCCAAAGGGATCAGGAACGAAGCGTTCGGCGGTCAGTTCCGGGCGCCCGTGGTAACCACGTGCCAGGCCGGCGCCGCCAATGTACAACTCGCCCACCACACCAACCGGTACCGGCACCAGCGCGCCGTCGAGCACGTACAACGTGGTGTTGGCCAATGGCAGGCCCAGATCCGGCCGCGGCTGGTCGAGGCTGAGCAGGTTGCGTGCCGACCAGATGGTGGTTTCGGTGGGGCCATAGACATTCCACAACGGGCCTTGCAGCGCCAACAGGCGAGTGGCCAGGTCGGCTGGCAAGGCTTCGCCGCCGCACAACAGGGTGGCACCGCGCAAACGCCGGAACGTTGGCTGTTCGCTGAGCAGGCGCCAGGTGGACGGTGTGGCTTGGATGACCTGGACCTGCTCGGCCGCAATCACCTCGATCAGGCGTTGCGGGTCACGGGCGGTGTCGCGGCTGACCAGCACCACGCTGGCACCGGTGAGCAGTGGCAGGTACAGCTCCAGGGCAGCGATGTCGAACGACAACGAGGTCAGCGCCAGCATCTTCTGCCCCGGCTCAATTCCCGGTGCCTCGGCCATGCTGTGGAGGAAGTTGACCAACCCTGCGCGCGTCACCTCCACGCCCTTGGGCTTGCCCGTGGAACCCGAGGTGTAGATCACGTAGGCCAGGTTGGACAACTGCGCCCTGTGTACCGGCGCCGCCAGCAGCGGCTCCAGGGCCAGCGCGTCCAGGCACCAGGTGCTGTCGGTGTAGCCCATCTGCGCGGCCAACGGCAGCAGTGAGGTCTGGGTCAACAGCAAATGCGTGCCGCTGTCGCTGACCATGTGCGCCAGGCGCTCGGCCGGGAACTCAGGGTCCAGTGGCACATAGGCGCCGCCGGCCTTGAACACGGCCAGCAAGGCCACCAGCAACGAGGGGGTGCGTTCCAGGCACACCGCCACCGGCACATCGGCGCCCACGCCGGCGGCTTGCAGGCGCACTGCCAGGGCGTTGGCCTGGGCATCGAGCTGGGCAAAGGACAGGTGTTCATGACCATCACTCACCGCCAGCGCCTGCGGCGTGCGCCGCGCCTGGTCGGCAACCAGGTGTTCGAAATGGCTGGCCGGGTAGTGACGCTGGGTCTGGTTGATGGCACGCAAGCGTGCCTGCTGTTCTTCGTCGTCGAGCAGGGGCAATTGCCCCACGGCCATCTGCGGTGCCTGCAACACGGCGCTTAACAGACGGGTGAAATGCACCCCGAGCCGCTCGACCGTGACGGTGCTGAACAGGTCCGTGGCGTAGTTGAAGTTGAAGGTCAGCGAATCATCGGCGTTCTCGTCCATGAACAGCGACAGGTCAAATTGCGCGGTGGCGCTGTCACCACCCATGGCTTCCAGGCTCAGGCCGTCCAACTGCACACGACGCTGGCGGGCATGCCGCTCGTGGCTGAACAGCACTTGGAACAGTGGGTTGTGACTGAGCGAGCGCGCCGGCTGCACGATGTCCACCAGTTGCTCGAACGGCAGGTCCTGATGGGCCTGGGCTTGCAAGGCAGTGTCCTTGACTTGTTGCAGCAGCTCGGCGAACGGCTGGTCGGCATCCAGGCGCGAGCGCAGCACCTGAGTGTTGACGAAGAAGCCGATCAGGCCCTCGGTTTCGCCGCGCTGGCGGTTGGCGATGGGCACGCCAAGGCAAATGTCGTCCTGGCCGCTGTAGCGGTACAGCAGCACGTTGAACACCGCCAGCGCCGTCATGAACGGCGTGGCCTGGTGCGCCTGGCTCAGTGCGCGCAGGGCAAGGCCGGTTTCACTCGACAGGCACCAGCGGTGGTTGGCACCGCGGTAGCTTTGCTCGGCCGGGCGCGGGAAGTCAGCGGGCAGTTCCAGTATCGCCGGGGCGCCTTGCAACTGTTGCTGCCAATACGCGGCCTGGCGCTCGCCTTCGACGCCGGCCAGCCAGTCGCGCTGCCACAGCGCGTAGTCGGCGTACTGCAAGGGCAGCGGCGCAGGGGTTTGCTGGCGGTACAGACTGGCGAGCTCGTCCACCAGCACGGTCAGCGACCAGCCATCGCTGATGCTGTGATGCAGGGTCAGCAGCAGGTGATGCTCCTGCTCGTCCAGGCGCAGCAGTTGCACCCGTATCAACGGGCCGTTGTGCAGGTCGAATGGCTGGCGTGCCTCGTGCAAGGCCATTTCGCGCGCGCGAGTCTGGCGTTGAGCTTCGGGCATCGAACCCAGGTCCACCTGTGGCATCTGCAGGGCAACGCTGGCGTGAATGCGCTGCACTGCCTGGCCGTCCACGGTGGCGAAGGTGGTGCGCAACGCCTCGTGGCGACCCACCAGTTGCCCGAAGGCATCACGCAAGCGATCCATGTGCAAGGTGCCGCGCAGGCGCAGGGCCATGGGCATGTTGTAGGCGCTGCTGTGCGGTTCCATTTGCCACAGGAACCACAGGCGGTTTTGCGCGTGGGACAGTGGCAGCAAAGCCGGGCGCTCGCGGCGCCCCAGGCGGATGGACGGGCTGGCGATGCTGGCCAGCGCGCGGGCGAAGTCGCCGAGCTGCGGGGTGTCGAAAACCTGCCTTACCGCCAGTTCCAGGTCCAGCGCCTGGCGCAGGCGCGAAATCATGCGGATGGCCAGCAGCGAATGGCCGCCCAGGGCAAAGAAGTCATCGGCGCGGCCAACCTGTTCCACGCCCAGCACCTCGCTCCACACCTGCGCCACCAGCACCTCGATGGCCCCTTGCGGTGCTTCGTAGACGCGGCCCTGCCACTGCGGTTCCGGCAGCAGGCGGCGCTCTAGCTTGCCGTTGGGCGACAATGGCATGTGCGCCAGTTCGATCAATTGCGCCGGCACCATGTAGTCCGGCAGACGCGTGCGCAGCACCTCACGCAGCGCCTCGGGCGCCAGGCCTTCACCCACCACGTAACCGATCAGTTGCACGCCTTGGGGCGAAGCACGGTCGATCACCACGGCTTCGCGCACGCCGGCCTGCTCCAGCAGGCAGGCTTCAATTTCACCCAGTTCAATGCGCAGGCCGCGAATCTTGATCTGGTGGTCGATGCGACCGGCGTATTCGATCACGCCACTGGCACGGTAGCGGGCCAGGTCGCCGCTGCGGTACAGCCGCCCGGCGCCGAAGGGGTTGGGCACGAAGCGTTCGGCGGTCAGCGCCGGGCGGCCCAGGTAGCCACGCGCCAGGTTGATGCCGCCAATGTACAACTCGCCGGTAACGCCCACCGGCACCGGTTGCAAATCGGCGTCGAGGATATGAATGGCGGTGTTGGCAATGGGCTCGCCAATCGGCACGGCAAACTGCCCCGGCTCCGCACGGCAGGTCCAATGGGTAACGTCGATAGCCGCTTCGGTGGGGCCATACAGGTTGTACAGCGCCGCCGAATGCTCGGCGAGGAACTGGCTCTGCAGGTCATGGGACAGGGCTTCGCCGCTGCAGATGACTCGCGCAAGGCTTTGGCAGCCGCCGCGCAGGGCACCGGCGGCGATGAACAGTTGCAGCATCGAGGGCACGAAGTGCAGCGTGGTTACCTGCTCACGCTCGATCACGGCTTGCAATGCCGCCGGATCGCGATGGGCGCCCGGGTCAGCCATGACCAGGGTGGCGCCGGTCATCAGCGGCCAGAAGAACTCCCACACCGACACGTCGAAGCTGAATGGGGTCTTTTGCAGTACGCGGTCGGCTGCGCCCAGTTGATAAGCCTGCTGCATCCACACCAGGCGGTTGTGCAGCGCTTCATGGCTATTGCCCGCCGCCTTGGGCTTGCCGGTGGAACCGGAGGTGTAGATGCAGTAGGCCAACTGGCCTGGCTGGGTGGCCAAACGAGGCTCGTGCTCAGGCCAGGCGGCGTCGCTGCCGTCGTCCAGGCACCAGCGCTCGGCTGTGCCGGCTGGCAGGCTGTCGACCAGTGCGGTTTGAGTCAGGAGCAGTTTCACCGCGCTGTCGTCGATCATGTACGCCAGGCGCTCGGCCGGCAGCTCCGGGTCCATGGGCAGGTAGGCGGCGCCGGCCTTGATGATGCCCAACAGGCCCACCACCAGCTCCACCGAGCGCAGCGCGGCAATGCCCACCAAGTCGTCGCAGCCAATGCCATGGGCATTCAGGCGGTGAGACAGGCGGTTGGCACGGGCATGCAACTGCGCGTAGGTCAGGCGTTGCTCGCCATGCACCAGTGCCACGCTGTCGGGACTGGCGTGCCGTTGCTGCACCAGCAGCTCAGGCAGCAACGCGGTGGCGCGGTAGTCGGCGGCGGTGGCGTTGAAAGCGTGAAGCACTTGCTGACGCTCACCGGGGGTCAGCATCGGCACACTGTCCAGGCTGTGCTGTGGGTCCTCCAGCAAGGCGTCGATCAGGTTCAGCCAATGGCTGCCAAGGCGCTTGATACTCGCCGCCTCGAACAGGTCCAGGGCGTAGCTCAAGGCGCCGCGCAGGCCCCCTTCGGCGGTGTCGCGGGTGTACAGCTGCAAGTCGAACTGCAGGGTTTCTTCCTGGCTGGGCAGCGGCGCGATCTGCAAGCCCGACTGGGCGATGCGCTCCAGCCCGCGGGTGGCCGGCAGGTGGCTGAACATCACCTGGAACAGCGGGTTGTGGCTCAGGCTGCGCGGCGGCTGCAAGGCTTCAACCAACTGGTCGAACGGCAGGTCGGGGTGAGCCTGGGCTTGCAGGGTCACGTCCCGCACCTGCGCCAGCAGCGCCGTGAACGGTGCGCGACCATCGAGTTGGCTGCGCAGCACCTGGGTGTTGACGAAGAAGCCGATCAGCCCCTCGGTTTCCAGGCGCTGGCGGTTGGCCTGGGGCACGCCGATGCGCAGGTCGGCCTGGCCGCTGTAGCGGTACAACAAGGTCTTGAACGCCGCCAGCAACCACATGAACGGCGTGGCACCGTGCTGGCGGGCCTGATCGCGCAGGCGGGTGGCACGCTCGGTGTCCAGCTCGAACGACCACACCGCGCCGCGATGGCTGGCGCGCGCCGGGCGTGGATGGTCGCCCGGCAGTTCCAGCACGGGGTGCTCGTTGCCCAACTGGGTGCGCCAGTAGTCCAGCTGGCGGTGGCCTTCACCGCCCGCCAGCCACTGGTTCTGCCACAGGGCATAGTCGGCGTACTGCAACGCCAGTGCCGGCCATTGCGGTTCCTGCTCGGCAGTCAGCGCCGCGTAGGCTTGGGTCAGCTCGTCGATCAGCACCTGCATGGACCAGCCATCGGAGATGATGTGGTGCATGCTCAGCAGCAGCCAGTGCTCCTGCTCTTCGAGTTGCAGCAGTTCGGCGCGTAACAGCGGCCCCTGTTGCAGATCGAATGGCCGGCGCAGCAAATCCCGCGCCTGGGCACGGGCGGCCGACGGCGCCACGGGCTGCGCCGCCAGGGTAAACGGCCACGGCGCATCGATCACTTGTGCCGGTCCCTCGCCATCGTCCACCAGCCGGGTGCGCAGGCTTTCATGGCGCGCCAGCACGCGGTTGAACGCTTGTTCCAACGCCGGTTGGTCCAGCGCGCCGAGCAGGCGCAGGCCGCTGTTGATGTGGTATGCGGTGCTCTCAGGTTCCAGTTGCCAGATAAACCACAGGCGCGCCTGGTTGCTGGCCAACGGCACGCGCTCGGGCCGCGCTGCGGCCACCAGCGCCGGGGCCTGGGCAATGTGGCTGTCACGCAGGCGTGCGGCGCAGTCTTGCAGGCGCGGCGCGTCGAACAGCAAGCGCACCGGCACGTCCAGCTCCAGCACGTGCTTGATCCGCGACACGGCCTGCACCGCCAGCAGCGAATGGCCGCCCAGGGCGAAGAAGTCATCGTCCAGGCCTACCTGCTCCACGCTCAACAGGCTGGCCCAGATTTCGGCCAGCATCTGTTCGTCCAGCGTGTGCGGCGCACGGTAGGCCATGCTGGTCCACTGCGGTTCAGGCAGCGCATTGCGGTCGATCTTGCCGTTGGCATTGAGCGGCAGACGCTCAAGCACCACCCGCCGCGCGGGAATCATGTAGTCGGGCAAATGACGTTGCAGGTGGGTGTCGATAGCCGCCTGCAACTGGGGGCTGTCCTGACCTTCCAGGTAGCCGATCAGTTGCTTGCCGGCGGGCGTGTCGCGGGCCACCACCACGGCCGTGCCCACGCCCGCCACTTCGCGCAGGCGAGTTTCGATCTCGCCCAACTCGATACGGAAACCGCGCACCTTGACCTGTTGGTCGATGCGCCCCAAGTAGTCGACGGTACCATCGGCGCGTACCCGTACCCGGTCGCCGGTGCGGTACAGGCGGCCACCATTGCCGAACGGGTCGGCGACAAAGCGTTCGGCAGTCAGGCCTGGGCGCTGGTGGTAACCACGGGCCACGCCCTCGCCGCCTAAATACAGTTCACCCGATACGCCGTGAGGCACCGGGTTCAGGTCGGCGTCGAGCACATGCAAGGTGCGCGCGCCCACGCCCTGGCCAATGGGTGCGTAAGGCGCACCACAGGGCAGGTCGGCCGGCGCTTTCCACAACAGCGGTGTCACCACGGTCTCGGTGGGCCCATAGCCATTGATCACGTATTGCGGCGCCAAGTGCTGGCGAACCTGGGCCAGGCTGGCCTCGGCCACCGCGTCGCCGCCAAAACAGTAGATACGTACGGGCGGCGGGTTGCGGTGCAGGGCGGCGTGGTCGGCCAACTGTTGCAGGTAGGCCGGCGGGAACGCCACTACGCTAATGCGTTCGTCGTGCAGCGCACGCCAGGTCTGCTCCACGCTCCACAGCGCGTCATCGCGCAGGAACAGGCTGGAACCGTGGCTGAGGGGGGTCAGCCAGCGCTCGTGGGCGCCGTCGAAGGCAAACGACATGAAGTGGAACTCGCGATCGGCCGGGGTCATTTCATAGCGCCGGCCAATGCCTGCGCAGTGCATGGCCAACGGCCCGTGCGCCACCGCCACGCCCTTGGGCTGGCCGGTGGAACCCGAGGTGTAGATCAGGTAGGCCAGGCTGTCGGCGTGCACCGCCACCATGGGCGCGGTGCACGGCAACACGCTCAGGTCCAGCTGTTCCAGCGCCAGGGCAGGCACGCCAGCCGGTACCGGCAAGGCGTCGAGCAGGCTGGCATGGCTCAGCAACAGGGCCATGCCCGAATCTGCCATCAGGTATTCCAGGCGCTGGCGCGGGTAACTGGCGTCCAGCGGCAGGTAGGCAGCGCCGGCCTTCATCACCGCCAGCAAGGCCACGATCAACTGCGGCGAACGCGGCATGGCCACACCCACCAGCTTCTCAGGGCCCATGCCCTGGGCGATCAGGTGATGGGCCAGTCGATTGGCGGCACGGTCCAGTTCGGCAAAGGTCAGGGACTGGCTGGCGCCGCTCACGGCCGGGGCATCGGGCTGCTGGAGAGCCATGGCGGCGATGCTTTCGTGCACCCAGGCATGAGTCGCCGGCAATGGCGCGTCATGGGCCAGGGCCGTGCTGCCGCCGTCAGTGTGGAGCAAACGGCCCAGCGCGGTATCGGGGGCCTCGACAACGGCCCGCAACAGACTGTTGAAAGCCTCGGCGATGCGCGCGACGGTGCTGGCGTCGAACAGCGCCTGTGGATAAGTCAGCAGCGCATTCACCGCGCCCGCCGGGGTTTCGATCACGTCCAGCACCAGCTCGAAATTCACCGAGCACTCGGGGTTGCTGTAGGGTTCGATGTGCAACGCGCCCAGCTGGCGCTGGGCGTCCACCGTCTGCCGCTGATGGTTGAACAGCACCTGGAACAACGGGTTGCGGCTCAGGCTGCGGGCAGGCGCCAGGCTTTCCACCAGTTGCTCGAAAGGCACGTCCTGATGACTCTGGGCACTGATCAACGTTTCGCGGACCTGGGCCAGCAGGTGGCGGAAGCCCTGGCGGCTGTCCAGGCGGGTGCGCAGCACCAGGGTATTGACGAAGAACCCCAGCAACGCCTCGGTTTCGCGACGGTTGCGGTTGGCCACGGGCATGCCCACGCGAATATCGTCCTGGCCGCTGTAGCGGTATAGCACGGCGTTAAACGCCGCCAAAAGCACCATGGGCAGGGTGGCCCTGGCCGCCGTGGCCAGGCTGCGCAGGCCGCTGACCAGTGCCGCATCCAGGCTGAAGTAATGACGCTCGCCCTGCCCCTGCCAATCGCGCCCGCGCGGGCGGTCGATGGGCAGCTCCAGCGCTGGCTGTTCATCGGCCAACGTGGCTTTCCAGTAATCGAGTTGGCGCTCGGCCTCCCCCGCTTCCAGCCACGAGCGCTGCCACAGGGCATAGTCGCTGTACTGGACAGGCAGCTGCGCGGGTTGGTGGGTAGCACCGGCCAGGTAACCCTTGACCAGCTCGTCCAGCAGCAGGTTCATCGACCAGCCATCGGTGATGATGTGGTGCAGGGTGAGGCTCAGGAGGAAATCGTCGTCGCCCAGTTCGAACAGCTGCGCCCGCAGCAGCGGGCCAGTGGCCAGGTTGAACGGTGCGCGGCTGGCGTCGCGGCAACGCGCGTGCAGGTGCTCGGCGCTTACCGGTTCCACCTCCAGGCGAACATTGGCCTGCCCGGCCGCCAGCACCTTGAGGCGGATGGCAGCACCCTCCTCTACGAAGCAACTGCGCAGGGTTTCGTGGCGAGCCACCAGGGCCTGCAAGGCCGTGTCCAGCGCCTGGCGGTCAACCTGCCCGCGCAGGCGCACGGCGGTGGCCACGTTGTAGGCCGAGCTGCCCGGCTCCAGTTTCCACAACAGCCACATGCGCCGCTGGGCATACGACAGTTCGCGCTCGTCACCGACGTGGTTGTGCGCCGGGATCGGGAACAGGGAAAAGTCGACACCGTCATTGCGCAGGCTGGTCAGGAACAGTCGACGCTTTTCCAGTGGCAAGGCAATGAAACGCTTGGCAAGGGCGAGGGATTGGTCTGGGTTCATCACAAGGAATTCCGGGTTCTTTGTGATTCAAGACGAAATGGGAAGGGGAATCATTAACAGCACAAAAGCTTGAAATCTGTACCCACTGTGGGAGCTGGCGTGCCAGCGAGCTGTTGAAGCCCGAAAAGCTCGCTGGCAAGCCAGCCCCCACAAAAACAGTCGACGGTACAGGGTTACAGGGCTTCGAGGCGGGCCATCAGGTCGTCCAGGTCGGTGGTTGTTTGCGGGGCGCGGGCAGACTCGACCAGCTCGGCCAGTTCGGCAACGGTGGCCACTTCAAACACCTGGCGCAGGCTCAACGACACCTGCAACGCGGCTTGCAGGCGGGTGAACACCTGTGTGGCCAGCAGCGAATGGCCGCCCAGCTCGAAGAAGTTGTCGGTCACGCCTACTTGACCAAGGCCCAGCACCTGGGCCCAGATGTCGGCCAGCAACTGCTCGGTATCGTTACGCGGCGCCACGTACTCACGCGGTTGCCAGTCCGGGGCCGGCAGGGCCTTGCGGTCGAGCTTGCCGTTGGGGGTCAGCGGCATGCGCGCCAGGGCTATCAGTTGCGCGGGCACCATGTAGTCTGGCAGGTCGCGACGCAACTGCGTCTTCAGCCCTTCCAGGCGACTGTCGTCCACCCCGGTCACATAGCCCACCAACTGCTTGCCATACGCCGACTCACGGGCCACCACTGCGGCTTCGCCCACGCCGGCCTGGTTGAGCAGGCACGCTTCGATTTCGCCCAGTTCGATACGCAGGCCGCGAATCTTCACCTGCTGGTCGATACGCCCCAAGTATTCCAGCACGCCATCGGCACGCCGCCGCGCCAGGTCGCCGGTGCGGTACAGGCGCGCGCCATTGCTGGTGAAGGGGTCGGCGACGAAGCGCTCGGCGGTCAGCCCCGGGCGCGCATGGTAACCGCGCGCCAGGCCGTCGCCTCCAATGTACAGCTCGCCTGGCACGCCGGGTGGGGCCGGGTTGAGGCTGTCGTCGAGCACATGCAGTTGGGTGTTGGCCAACGGCCCGCCCAGGTCAGGCCGGCCCTGAACGAGGTTGAGCGCCGACCAGATGGTGGTTTCCGTGGGCCCGTACAGGTTCCACAGTTGCGCCGCCTGTTCACCCAGCCGCGCCGCCAGCTCGCTGGACAACGCCTCACCACCGCAGAAGAAACGCTTGCCCCGCAGCCGGGCGAAGCCTTCGTGACTGGCCAGCATGCCCCAACTGGACGGTGTGGCCTGGACCACCGACACCCCGTGCTGCTCGATGATCGCCAACAGGCGGGCCGGGTCCTTGGCCGCCATGCGTTCCACCAGCACTACGGCGCCGCCCACCAGCAATGGCAGGTACAGCTCCAGCGCAGAAATGTCGAACGACAGCGACGTCAGCCCCAGCACGCGGTCCTCGGCGCCGATACCGGGGCTAGCCACCATGCTGTGCAGGAAGTTGACCAGGCCGCCCTGGCGCACCGCCACGCCCTTGGGCTTGCCGGTGGAACCGGAGGTATAGATCACATACGCCAGGTGCTCGGGGTGCCCCTGTGCCGGGCCGTTATCACGGCCCACACCATCAAGGCTGCCAAGGTCATCCATGCAGAAGGTGGTGACCGTGGTCGTCGGCAAGGCCGCCAACAGACGGCGTTCACTGATCAGCAGGGTCAGACCGCTGTCTTCGAGCATGTGCGCCAGGCGCTCGCGGGGGAATTCGGGGTCCATGGGCACGTAGGCGCCGCCGGCCTTCATCACGGCCAGCAAGGCCACCGGCAAGTGCATGCCGCGCTCCAGGGCAATGCCCACGGTCACGTCGGGGCCCACGCCCTGCTGGCGCAGGTAGCCGGCCAACTGGTTGGCGCGGGCGTTGAGCTGTGCATACGTCAGCTCGCCGTCATCGGCAATCACCGCCACGGCCTCGGGGCTGCGCAGCACCTGGGCTTGGATCAACTGAGGCAAGCCTTGCGCCGGGTCGTAGGCCATGGCGCTGCGATTGCAGTCCACCAACAGTGCCTGCTGGCTGGCAGCATCGAGCAACGGCAGTTCGCCCAAGGGCCGTTCGGCGTCCTCGATCATCGCCAGCAGCAACGTTTGCAACTGACCCGCGAGCGCCTGCACGGCCTCGTCGCTGAAATGACTGCGGCGGTAGCTGAAGCCAATTTTCAGGCTGTCGCCCAGCGACGCCATTAACGTCAGCGGGTAGTTGGTGTTGCCTTGTATGCCTGCGGCGCAAAAACGTACCGGGCTATCGGCGCGCTCCAGCACCTCGGCCACCGGGAAGTTTTCGAACACCAGCAAGCTGTCGAACAGCGCGTCACCGTCGCCATGGCGGCGCTGCAGTTCGTACAGCGGCGTGTGTTCGAACTCGCGCAACGCCACCGCCTGGGCCTGCACTTGGTGCAACCATTGGCCCACCGCCAGGTGCGGTGCTGGCTGGGCAACCACTGGCAAGGTGTTGATGAACAGCCCCAGTTGCCGGTCAATACCAGGCAGCTCCGGCGGACGCCCCGACACCGTGGCACCGAATGCCACGGCCGGCTGGCCGCTGTAGCGCTGCAATACGATGGCCCAGGCCGCCTGCAACAACGTGTTGACGGTAACCTGGCAGCCACGGGCGAAAGTGGCCAGTGGAGCGACGGCCAGGTGCAGTTCATGCTGGCCAAAGCCGGTACCGGCGGTGGGTTTGATCAGGCTGTCTGCCAACCGCGTGGGGGCTGGCAACGGCGCCATCTGCTGTTGCCAGAACTGCTCGGTGGCCACCGGGTCCCGGCCCTGTAACCAGCGCAGGTAGTCACCATAACCGCCGGGGCCGGCCACCGGTGATTCGCCGAGGTAGCGCTGCATGACTTCGCCGAGCAACTGTGCGGTGCTCCAGCCGTCCATGAGGATGTGGTGATGGGTATAGATCAGGTGATAACGCTGCTCATCACAACGCACCAGGGTCAGGCGCAGCAGCGGCGGCTGGTCCAGGGCAAAGCCGCAGGCCTGGTCGTCGGCGGCCAACTGCTCCAGCGCCTGGGCGTCGAAGCCTTCACGCCAGTCCAGTACCTGCAACGGCAGGTGCAGCGTGCGTTGCACCCATTGCAGCGGCGTTTGCAGCCCCTGCCAGCAGAAGCCGGTGCGCAGGCTGTCATGGCTATCCAGCGCCGACTGCCAGGCCTGTCGCAAGCGCTCGACGTCAACGGCCTCCACGTCCACGCGCAATTGGTTGACGTACACGCCTTCGCTGCTGTCGAGCAGTTGATGGAACAGCATGCCATGTTGCATGGGCGTCAACCCATACACCTGGGCAATATCGGCCTCGGCCACCGGCAGCGCGGCACGCTGGGCATCGTCCAGTACCATCACGGCCAGCGGCGCTTCGTCGCTGGCCTCAAGGGTTTCCACCACGGCGGCCAGCGCCTGCACGGTGGGATGTTCGAAGAGCATTTTCGGGCTGAACACCAGCCCGGCCTGCCGCGCCTTGCCCACCACCTGAATGGTGACGATGGAATCGCCACCCAGTTCGAAGAAGTTGTCCTGCACCCCCACCTGCGCAAGCCCCAGAACCTGGGCCCAGACCTCGGCCAGCAAGGTTTCGATGCGCCCGTGCGGGGCTTGGTAAGCCTGGCCGTGCCACTCGGGCGCCGGCAGCGCCTTGCGGTCGAGCTTGCGGTTGGGCGTCAGCGGCATGGCCTGCAAGTGCACCAGTTGCGCCGGCACCATATAATCCGGCAATTGCTGCTTGAGCGATGCCTTCAAGGCTCCCAGGTCCAGCCCGTCACCCACCACGTAGCCAATCAGTTGCTGCCCCTGGCCGGCGCTGCGAGCCACCACGGCCGCTTCGCGCACCGACGGCTGCTTGAGCAACTGCGCTTCGATTTCACCCAACTCGATTCGGAAACCGCGGACCTTCACTTGCTGGTCGATGCGCCCCACGTATTCAAGTTGGCCATTGACCCGCCAGCGCGCCAGGTCACCGGTACGGTACAAGCGGCCACCACCTTGCGGATCCGGCACAAAGCGCTCGGCCGTAAGGTCGGCGCGCCCGTGATACCCACGGGCAAGGCCCTGGCCGCCAATGAACAGCTCACCGGCCACGCCCAGGGGCAAGGGTTGCAAGTATGCATCCAGCACGTACAGGCCAGTGTGGGCAATGGCTTCGCCCAGCCAGGTGTGCGGGTGGTCGCGGTCCAGCCGTCGGCGGGCCGACCAGATGGTGGTTTCGGTGGGGCCGTATAGGTTCCAGACGTGCCCGGCGGCGCCAATCAGCTGCTCGGCAAGGTCGTTTGGCAAGGCTTCGCCACCGCACAGCAATTGGCGGCCAGCAAGTTTTTCCGCCAGTTGCGGGTGCGCCGCCAGCATACGCCAGGTGGACGGCGTAGCCTGAATGCTGCGCACCTGATGCTGCTCGATGGCGGCCCACAGGCGCTGCGGGTCGCGCGCCGTGTCGCGGTCCACCAGCACCACGCTGGCGCCCTGGATCAGCGGCAAGTAAAGCTCAAGACCGGCGATGTCGAAGCACAGCGAGGTCAGCGCCAGCATGCGCTCGCCCGCCGCCAGGCCGGGCTGTTCGGCCATGCTCTGGAGGAAGTTGACCAACGCACCATGACTGACGGCCACACCCTTGGGGCGCCCGGTGGAGCCTGAGGTGTAGATCACATACGCCAGGTGCTCGGCATGATTGACCGCAGGCAAGTCACGGTCATCTTCGTCGGCCCACAAGGCCTGATCACGGTCCAGGCACCAGACGTTGTCGTGAGTCGGCAACTCGCCCAGCAGGTGCTGCTGGGTCAGCAGCAGTCGCGCGCCGCTGTCGCCCAGCATGTGGCCCAGGCGCTCGGCCGGGAACTCCGGGTCCAGCGGCACATAGGCGGCGCCGGCCTTGAGCACGGCCAGCAACGCCACCAGCAGCGGTGCGCCACGCTCGCTGGCAATGGCCACGCGGTCATCGGGCTGCACGCCACTGGCGCGCAGGCTGCGCGCCAGGCGGTTGGCGCGGCGGTTGAGCGTGGCGTAATCGACAGACTCGTCGCTGGCAATCACCGCCAGCGCGGCCGGCGTGCGTGCGACCTGCTGCTGGAACAACTGCACCAGGCTCGGCGCCGCCAAGGGCGCGCCAGCCTTCACACCCAGGCTCAGCAACCGGGCGCTCTCCTGGTCGTCCAGCATCGACAGCTCGGCCAGCGGCCGGGCGGCATCCTCGGCCAGGGCCAGCAACAATCGAGTGAAATGGTTACCCAGCCGCGCCATGGCGTCACGGTCGAAGCTGGCCAGTTGGAAGTTGAAACGCAGGGTCAGTTGCTCGCCAAGGTTGACCATCAGCATCAGCGGGTAGCTGGACTGCTCGGTGGCCCGTGCGTTGGCAAAACTGACGCCGGCCGGCGCGCCTTGCTGCAAGGCCTCGCTCACCGGATAGTTTTCGAACACCAGCACGTGGTCGAACAGCCCGCGCCCGCTGTAACCCAGCCAGCGCTGAATGTCATAAAGCGGCGTGTGCTCGTGCTCGCGCAGGTCCAGGTTAACGTGCTGCACCTGGGCCAGCCATGCTTGCACGCTGAGCAGCGGCTGCGGCGTGGCGGCCACTGGCAAGGTGTTGATGAACAGCCCCAGTTGCTGTTCGATGCCCGGCAACTGCGCCGGGCGCCCGGCCACGGTGGCACCGAAGGCCACGGTGGCCTGCCCGCTGTAGCGGTGCAACAGCAACAGCCAGGCGGACTGCACCAGAGTGTTGAAGGTCACGTGATGCTGGCGGGCGAAGCCTTGCAAGCGGGCGGTCTGCGCGGCGTCCAGTTGCACCTGCACTTCAACTTGCCCGGTTTCACCCAAGCCTTCGTACGCCAGCAGGTTGGCCAGGTAGGTCGGCTCCTGCAGCTCGCCCAGGCTGGTGCGCCAGAAGCCTTCGCTGTCGGGGCGCTGACCCAGCCAGCGGATATAGTCCCGGTAGGCCGGGGCGTTGCGGCTTGGCAGCTGGCCGGCGTAGCGCTGTAGCACTTCGCCCAGTAACTGTGACTGGCTCCAGCCATCGAGCAGCAAGTGGTGGCAAGTCCAGATCAGGTGCTGGCCCCCCTCAGCCACGCGCACCAGGCGCAGGCGCATCAACGCCGGGCGGCGCAGGTCGAAACCGCGCTGGCGCTCGGCGTCGGCCACCTGGTCGGCATCCTCGACATGGGCGCCCTGTTCCAGCACCAGGCTGACGTGACGGTGAACGATCTGCAACGGCGAGTCGCCCTCGCCTTCCCAGGCAAAACCGCTGCGCAAGACCGGGTGAGCGTCCAGCGCCGCCTGCCAGGCGGCGCGGAAACGCGCCAGGTCCAGGCCCTGCACATCCACGCGCAATTGGTTGATGTAGGCGCCTGCCTGGGGCGTGAACACGCTGTGGAACAGGATGCCCTGCTGCATGGGCGACAGTGGGTAGATGTCTTCGAGCTGAGCCACCGGCACCGGCAGGTTGTCCAGTTGCGCCTGGGTCAGGCGCGCCAGAGGGAAGTCCGACGGTGTCAGGCCGCCCGCCCTGGGGCTCAGGCAATGTTCGATCAACGCCGTCAACTCGGTTTGCCAGGCATCGGCCAGGCCTTGCACCTGAGGCGCGCTGAACCACTGCGGGGCAAAGCTCCACACCAGGCGCAGGCGACCGTCGATGATGCTGCCGTTGATGCTCAGCCAGTTGCCGGGCGGCGCCTCCGGGTGCATGTTGCGACCACTGGATTCCGCCGCCGGGTACAGCAGCGCGTCGTCACCAAAGCTCTGGTCGAATTGCCCCAGGTAGTTGAAGGTGATGCGCGGCGCCGGCAGCGCACGCAGGGCAGCGCCATGTGGCGACAGCCAGGCCAGCACACCATGGCCAATGCCGCGGTTGGGCACCTGGCGCAAATGCTCCTTGATGGCCTTGATCGAGTCCCCCACCTCGCCAGTGGCCTGCAAACGCAGCGGGTAGGTGCTGGTGAACCAGCCCACCGTGCGGCTCAGGTCGGCAGCGGCCGCCCACTCCTGCTCGCGGCCGTGCCCTTCAAGTTCCACATGCACGGCGTCCTGCCCGCTCCAGCGCTGCCAGCCCCGTGCCAGGGCGGTGAGCAGCAAGTCATTGACCTGGGTGCGATACGCCGCCGGCGCCTGGCGCAGCAGTTGTCGCGTGCGCTCGGCATCCAGGTGGGTTTCCAGGTTTTGCAGGTCGCGCTGGCACGCCACTGCCTGGGGGTTGGCCACCAGGTGTTCTACGCGGTTGCCGGCCAATTGCGCCTGCCACCAGGGCAGTTCCAGGGCCAGCTGCGGGCTGGTGGCCTGGCTGTGCAGGGCCTCGGCCCAGTCACGCATGGCCGTGGTGCGTGGCGGCAATTGCGGGCGCGCACCGTCCGCAAGTTGCCGGCACAGGCTCTGCAGGTCTTCCAGCAGGATACGCCACGAAACACCATCCACTACCAGATGGTGCACCACCAACAGCAAGCGCTGGCTGCCGTCCCAGAGTTGCATCTGCACCGCCCGCAACAGTGGGCCTTCGAGCAGGTCCAGGCTGGTTTGCGCCTGTTCACAGAGCGCGTCCATTTCCGCCTGGTCGGCAACATTCTTCTGCCACAGTACAGGCTGGCCGGCGGCCACGTGGTGCGCGCGCCCTTGCGGGTCAAAACGCAAGCGCAAGGCATCATGCTGCGCCACCAGCACATTGAGTGCCTGACGCAGGGCTTCGCCGGGGATGTCACGGTTGAAGCCCAGCATTACCGACTGGTTCCAATGCTGGCGCTGGGCAATTTCGCTGGCGAAGAAGCGCGTCTGGAATGGCAACAGCAGGCTGGCACCGGTGACCGGTAACTGCTCGACACCCGGCGTGTCATCGCGCTGCGCCACCCTGGCCAGCGCCGCCAGCGTCTGGTGCTGAAACAGGTCGCGTGGGGCCAGCAGCAGCCCGGCCTGACGTGCACGGCTCACCACCTGGATGGCGATGATCGAATCGCCGCCCAGCTCGAAAAAGTTGTCGCTGGCGCCTACCTGCTCCAGGCCCAGCACTTGCTGCCAGATACGCGCCATCTCCACTTCGCGCTCGCCCTGGG
Source organism: Pseudomonas sp. M47T1 (assembly GCF_000263855.1). Taxonomy (GTDB): domain Bacteria; phylum Pseudomonadota; class Gammaproteobacteria; order Pseudomonadales; family Pseudomonadaceae; genus Aquipseudomonas. The sequence goes on along the minus strand of NZ_AJWX01000025.1, from coordinate 37,209 downwards.
GCGCCACATAGGCCTGCACCTGGGCCTGGGGCAACGGCAAGGCCTTGCGCTCCAGTTTGCCGTTGGGGCTGAGCGGCATCTGCGCCAGGGTGATGAGGTGAGCGGGCACCATGAAGTCCGGCAGGCGCTCGGCCAGCCAGGCACGCAACGGGCCTTCGCTGCCAGCTGCAGCCACCACGTAGGCCACCAGTTGCTGTGAGCCGGCCACGCCGTCCACCGCCAGCACTACCGCTTCGCGGGTCAGGCCGGACTCCAGCAGGCACGCCTCGATCTCGCCCAGCTCAATGCGCAGGCCACGGATTTTCACCTGGTGATCCAGGCGGCCCAGGTATTCAATGATGCCGCCTTCACGCCAGCGCACCAGGTCGCCGGTGCGGTACAGGCGGCCGCTGCCATCGGCAGCGGGCACGAAGCGTTCGGCAGTCAAGGCCTGGCGCTGGTGGTAACCGCGCGCAAGGCCGACACCGCCCAGGTACAGCTCGCCCGCCACGCCAATCGGCACCGGGTGCAGGCGCTTGTCCAGCACCTGAGTGGTCAGGCCATCGATAGGGCGGCCAATGGGTACGCTGTCGTGACCGTCCAGGCGGCAGGTCCAGTGGGTCACGTCGATGGCCGCCTCAGTGGGGCCGTACAGGTTGACCAATTCGGCGTTGGGCAACGCCTGCAGGGTGCGTGCCGCAAGGTCCGCAGGCAACGCCTCACCGCTGCACACAATCAGGCGCAGGCTGGTGCAGTGGGCAACGTCCGGCTCGGCCATGAACGCTTGCAGCATCGACGGCACGAAATGCAGGGTGGTGATGCCCTGTTGGCGGATACGCCGAATCAATGCCGCCGGGTCACGGTGCTCGCCCGGCAGCGCCAGGGTCAGGGTAGCGCCGGTCATCAATGGCCAGAAGAATTCCCACACCGACACGTCGAAACTGAAGGGGGTTTTCTGCAGCACGTTGTCGGCGGCGTTCAGGTCGTAGGCCTGTTGCATCCAGGCCAGGCGGTTGAACAGCGCGCCATGGCTGTTGCCCGCGCCCTTGGGCTTGCCAGTGGACCCGGAGGTATAGATGACATAGGCCAGGTGCTCGGCCTCCAGCGCCGCCGGCACCCATTCGGCCAAGGGCGCCAGGTCCAGGCTGGCCAGGTCGACCACGTCAATGTCGCGGCCTTGCAGCGGCAAGTGCGCCACGACCCGTGCCTGGGTCAGCAACAGGCTGATGCCGCTGTCGTCGAGCATGTGCTTCAAGCGCTCGGCAGGATAATCCGGGTCCATGGGCACGTAGGCGCCGCCTGCCTTGAGGATGGCCAACAGCGCCACCACCAGCTCCGGGCTGCGCTCGGCGGCCACGCCCACCATTACGTCAGCGCCCACGCCCCGCTGGCGCAGGTAGGCCGCCAGGGCGTTGGCGCGGCCGTCGAGTTGGGCATAGGTGAGCTGCTCGTTGGCGAACAACAGCGCCACGGCGTCCGGGCGCACGGCAGCCTGCTGCTCGAACAACCGGTGTACCGGGGTAGTCATGGCATGGGCCGCGCCGCCCTGGCTCCAGGCATGCAGTTGCTGGTGCTCGTGGGCCCCCAGCAATGGCGCATCGTCCAGGCACCCGTCGGGTTGCTCCAGCATGTACGCCAGCAGGTTCTGGTAGTGGCCTGCCAAGCGCTCGATGGTGCTGGCGGCGAACAGGTCACGGTCGTATTCCAGGGTGCACACCAGGTGCTCGCCCAGCGCCACGTCCAGCGACAGGTCGAACTTGGCGGTGGCGCTGGGTAGGGTCATGACCTCCACGCTCAGGCCCGGCAGCTTCAATTGGGTGCTGTCGTCCTGATTGCGCAGGTTGAACAGCGTCTGGAACACCGGGCTGTGACTCAGGCTGCGCTCCACCTGGAGACTGTCCAACAGCAATTCGAACGGATAGTCAGCGTACTCTAGCGCCTGCATGGCCTCGGCGCGCAGGCGGCGGCACAGGGCACGGGCGCTGAGCGACGCGCTGAAATCGGCGCGGTAGACCTGGGTGTTGACGAAAAAGCCCACCAGTTCCTGCACCTCGCGCTGGTTGCGCGCCGCGTTGGGCACGCCTACGGCAAAGCTGTCCTGGCCACTATGGCGCGCCAGCAAGGCTTGCCATGCACCCAGCAGCACTACAAACGGCGTGCAGGCTTGCTGCTGGCAGAACGCTCGCAAGCGCACCAGCAAGGCATCCGGTACCTGCACCTGCAGCGATTCGCCACGGTGGCCTTGAGTGGCCGGGCGCGGCTGGTCCAGCGGCAAGTTGAGCACCGGCAGGTGGTTGCCCAGGTAGCCGCGCCAGTAATCGCCCGCAGCCTGGGCCTGGCCTTGGTCAAAGCGCTGGCGCTGCCACGCGGCGTAGTCGGCGTACTGCACTTCCAGCACCGGCAGGCGTGCGTCGGCCTGGCCCAGCGCAGCGGCGTAGGCCACCGACAGGTCACGTACCAGAATGGCGTTGGACCAGGCGTCGGAGACGATGTGATGCAGGGTGAACAACAGCACCTGCTCGCACTCATCGGCACAGGACAGCAGGGTGGCGCGCAGCAGCGGCGCACGATCGAGCACGAAGGGAATGGCAGCCTCGGCGCGGATGCGCGCGTTGATCTGGCTGCAATCCACCTTTTCCTCGCGGTGCAGTTCGAAGGCCACCTGGGGTTCGATGATCTGGCGCGGCTGGCCGTCTACTTCGACAAAGCGGGTACGGAACACTTCATGACGCTGGATCAGCGCGCGAAACGCTTGCTCCAATGCCGCCACGTCGACCGTGCCGGTAAGGCGCAAGGCGCGCGGCAGGTTGTATTGGGCCGCCGCCGGGTCATAGCGGTGCAACAGCCACAGGCGTTGCTGCGAAAACGACAGGGGCGCACTGCCTTCATCGGGACGCCTTGGAATGCCTGGCTCGCCCGCTTCCTCGGCAAGCAGCAGCGCCAGCAGTTCGTCGTCCTGATTTTCGATGAATTGGTTCATGTCGTCCCGTCTCTCGACCGCGTCGTTGATGTCTTTGAAGGACGAAGGGGGGGAGGGGGAATTTAGCGGGTTGGGGGGGATGGGGTTGGATTGGGCCAGGTCTGGAGCATGTCGAGGTTATTGTGGATATCTTCAGACCAGTGCTTCACGGATTTACGGAAATACCCGCCGCATGCTTGTGATCTGGCTTTTAGCGCCAGGGCCGAGTAAAGGCACGCTGGCGCTTTACGGGGCCCCACATCAAAAGCCAGGTCAAAAGCCGACGCTGCCAGCCCCTGGCAGTTCGTGCCGGCTATAAAATCACCGCCGCGCCAGCAACGCCTCCCGCTGCGCGGGGCTCAAGGCTGCCAACTTCAACCGCAACCCGGCCGCCTTCTCCAGTTGCCCCGGGGCACTCTCGCGCTCACGCAACGCAGCCGCCAGGCTGGCCACGCTGGGGTGGTCGAACACGATGCCCGGGGCCACTTCCAGTTGCAGGCCCTTGCGGATCGCCGCCACCAGTTTGATCACCGTCAGCGAATGGCCACCGGCTTGGAAGAAGTCGCTGTCGATGTCCAGGCTCTCGCGGCCCAGCAGTTCGGCCATGTGGCCGGCCAGCAGGGTTTCCAGGGCGTCGCGAGGCGCACGGCCTGCAGGGATGTCGGGTTGCACTTCAGGCAATGCCTGGCGGTCGATCTTGCCATTGGCAAGGCGCGGCAGACTCGGCAGGCGCATGTAACGTGACGGTCGCATGGCCTCGGGCAGGCGGTTGTCGACCTGCTGGCGCAGTACCGCCAGCCCGGCTTCGTCGCACACCACGTAGGCCACCAGGCTGAGTACGCCCTCAGCGTCAGCGATCACCTTGACTGCCGCTTCGGCCAGGCCTTGCAGCGTGCACTCCACCTCGCCCAGCTCTACCCGGAAGCCGCGAATCTTCACCTGGCCGTCAGCACGGCCACGCAACTCCAGGCTGCCGTTGTGGCGGCGCACGGCGCGGTCGCCGGTGCGGTAGAGGCGTTGGCCAGGACTGTCCGGGTCATCGATGAAGGCCGACTGATCCACCTGCACATACCCTCGACACAGCTGTGCGCCGCCCAGGTACAGCTCGCCCACCGCCCCGGCAGGCACCCGGCGCCGATCGTCATCGAGCAACACCACCACGTTGTTGGCCAGCACCGTACCCAAGGCCTGGGCATCGTCGTCGACCCGCTGGCATAGAACCCCCACGGTGGCTTCGGTGGGGCCATAGTGGTTGAACAAGCGCGTACCCGGCGACTGCCGGCGGATTCGCTCGGCCAGTGCCAGCGGAGTGGCTTCGCCGCCGAGCACCACCGTAGCCGGCAACGCGCCGGGCTGATCGTCCAGCAAAGCGGCCAGGTGCGAGGGCACCATCTTCAGGCAGTCGACCTGATTGGCACCAAGGAAGCGCGCGAAGGATGGCGCGTCCTGCATGTCCTCGGCGCTGGCGATGACCAGGCAGGCGCCCTGCTCGAACGCACCGAACAGGCAGGTGTTGCCCAGGTCGGCCGCCACGGTAGAGGTCAGGGCGAAGCGCCGGCACTGGTTCAACTCCAGGGCCTGGCTGACCGCCTGCACGTAGTTATTCAATTGCCTATGTTCGATGACCACGCCCTTGGGCTGGCCGGTGGAACCTGAAGTAAACAGCACGTAGGCGGCCTGTTCGGGCGCGGGCAGCGGCAGCTCCAGGGCGGTGGCCGGCTCGGCCAGCCAAGCCTGCCAGTCCAGTTGCCGATGCCCTTCGAGGGCAGCCCCCTCCCCTACAACCAGCAGCGGTTGCGCAGTGTCAGCCAGTTGCTGCCGGCGCCCCTGCGGCCATTGCGGGTCGAGCGGCAGATAAGCGGCGCCGCTGCGCATCACGGCCAGGGCGGCAATCACCAGCTCGGCGGAGCGCGGCAAGGCCAGGGCGACGATGGTATCGGCACCTGCGCCCACGCCGCGCAAGGAGGCGGCCATTTGCTCGACACGCTGGTTGAGTGCGAAGTAATCGAGTACCTGAACGCCACTTTGCAGCGCCGCCGCCTGGGGCGTTTCGCGCGCCCAGTGGGCGATGCGGGCCAGGGGGGAGCTCTCTGCGAACGGGCGGCTCGGACCCTGTAGGCGGGCCACGTCCGCCGCCGGTTCCAGCAAACGCTCGATGCTCTGCTCGATGCCGTCGGGCAGGCGTTCAAGCAGTTGCAGGTATTGATTCAACACACCTTGCGCATCCCCCGCGCGGTAGTGCTGTGCGTGGGTGTACACGCCCAGCCCGGCAACCTGGCCATGGCTACCCTGCTGTACCTGCAAGCCCAGCTCGAATGCCCAGGTGCGCGGGCGCAACGCCTGCCAGCCGGCCGGTGCGGCCGTTTCGACACTGAAGCCGGCACGCAGGCAGGCTTCAGGCACCTGCGCGGGTGCGTGTTCCTGCCAGCCACGGTGGCTGTCCAGCAACACCGAGCAATCGGCCAGCCAGCGAGCAAACCCCTGCTGGCTGTCAATGTTCAACACCAACGGCAGGGTCTTTTCATAGACGCCGGTGCTGGCGGCAAAGAAATCGTAGTCATCACGACAGTCGTGCAGCCAGCCGGCCAACACCTGCGACTGCCCGCCAATGCGCGCCAGCAGTGCCCACCAGGCGGCCTGCAACAAGGTGTCCAGACGTACCTGACGGCTTTCGGCCAGGGCGTTGAGGCTATGAGCCTGCTCGACACTCAAGGCGCTGACGGCATGGTCCTGCCCTGGCTGGCCCTGCAAGCGCCGCAAGGGCAGTTGCAGCGCCTGGTCAGCGCTGGCCTGGCGCAGGTGGGCCGCCCAGTAGGCCTGGCCGGCAGGCGCGTCCTCGTCCTCGGCCATGGCTTGGCGCCACTCGACGAATTGGCCGAAGTGGCCGCTTTCCTCATCAACGCCAGCTGCGCCGCCGACCATCAACCGCGCCAGCAACCGCAGGCTGGCGTGGTCGGCCACCAGGGCACTGGCGCTCAGGTGCAAACGCCAGTCGCTGTCGCCCACAGCGAACAGCCGGGCAGCCACCCCATCACCGCTGGCCAACTCGAACGCCGGCACCTCGCTGTCCAGGGCGGCCTGCCGATTGCTGTCGCCGCGCAGGTCGACGAACTGCCAGCGCCCCGCCGCGGGCTCTTGCAGTGGCTGCTGGCGCAGGCCCCGGTAGCCAGCATGGTGGCTGAAACGACAGTTCAGGCTCCACTGGCCGCGTACCGCCTGCTCGAAGCCGTGGCGCAATGCCTGGGCATCCTGAGCCTGCGCACTGCCCAGCCACAGGTGCAGCACCTGAGTGTCCTGCACGGCCCGTTGCTCCGGGCTCAGGGCCAGGTGTTCGAGCTCCATCACTTCAGTCATTGCACTGCCTCCTGGGGCGATTTGGCCAACGCGGTACGCTCTTGCTGCAGGCGTGCTCGGTCATACATGTCGCCCATGGCGACGACGATCTTGCGGGGCCCTTCATACGGGTCGCGGGCGTGGGCGGCGATCATGTTGTCGAGCATCACCACGTCGCCCTGCTGCCAGTCGAAGCGCACGGCGCATTCCTCGTACAAACGCCCGAGCAACTCCATCACCTCGTCTTCGATAGGCGAGCCGTCGCCGTAGTAGACGTTGCGCGGCATGTGCTCAAGGCCGACCATTTCCAGCAGGTCGCTGCGCACTTGCCGGTCCAGGCAGAAAATATGGTGCAGTTGAACCTGGTTGAAAAATGACCGCTCACCGGTCAGCGGATGGACGATAACGGCCGGCGCTCGGGTGCGGGTTTGCAACTGGTCGTCATCCAGCCAGACGTAGTCGATGCCGCCCGCCTCGCAACGGGCCTCGACTTCGGCACGGTCATCGGTCTTGAAGAAGTGCTGCCAGCTGACGTCCAGGTTGTGCAAAAAGGTGCGCACATAAAGCAGCCCCCGCTGTTCGAATGTCTGCGCCACCTCGGCGGGCAGCCGACGGTACAGCTCGCGGCAATCGACGATGGGCGTGCAACCACCGACGGCCGATGGCAGCTCACAGAAGAACCACTGCTTGCGCGGCCAGCGGTCCAGGTGCGCGCTTTCGTTGTGGTACAGGATCATCTGCCGCTCGGGGAACGGCGTGGAGCGGTAAGTATTCTTGCCGCCCTCCTTCTTCGGCAGGTCGCCATAGGCGCCGTACAAGCCGGGTTGCAGGGCTTCGGCAAAAGCCTCGAAATCTGCCGGGGTGGTGATGCCGAAGTTGCGCAGCACCAGGCCGCCGTGGCGACGCAACAGGGCTTCCACCTGGTCACGGTGGCCAGCGGCCCAGGCCAGCGCATCAAGGTCGGCGATGGCCGGTTCGATCAGCAACGGGAATACCCGCTCGGCCTGCACCGGTCGAGTCTTGACCAGCTCGCGCGGGCCTTGGGGTTTGGCGGCGGGCTGCTTCATGAATTTCTTCAGCTTGTCGAGCTTGTTGCCCATGGGTGGCGCCTCGCGGCCAACGGGCATTTCGCTGCTGTCTTGCACGATGAATTCCTCCAGCGGGGTGTGGGGCGACGCAATCGCCAGGGCAATCAATTTCAGCCAGTCCTGGGCCAGGCGCTGCACCCGGGGGGCGCTGAACAGGGCGCTGGCGTAGGTCCAGCGCACCAGCACGCCGCCATCCTGGGGCTCAAGAAACAGGCCCATGTCGAATTTCGAACTGTGTTCCAGCGCCTCCAGGCGCTCGATGTGCAGGCCATCAATGTCGAACTGGCCCTTGGGGGTGTTCTGCAACACGAACAACACCTGCACCAACGGGTTGCGGCTGCGGTCGCGAGGCACGCCCACCGCTTCGACGATGCGGTCAAAAGGCAACTGCTGGTGCTCGAAGGTGGCCAGGGCACTGTCGCGAGCCTGGGCCAGCAAGGCGTCGAAGGTCATACCGGGGCTGACCTGCGAACGTAGTGGCAGCACGTTGACGAAAAAGCCGATCAAGCCTTCCAGGGCCTGGTGCTGGCGGCCAGCAAGGTCGGTGCCGATCACCAGGTCGTCGCACTTGGCCACGCGGTGCAGCAGCCATTGGAAACTGGCCAGCAGCCACATGAACGGCGTGACGCCATGGGTGCGGCAATGCGCTTCGATCTGTGCATAGAGCGCCGGCTCAAGGCGCACCAGCCGCACGGCCCCGGCGGTGGACGCCTGGGCCGGGCGTGCAAAGTCGCCAGGCAGCTCCAGTACTCGCGGCGCATCCGCCAGCCGTGCTTGCCAGAACTCGCGCTCCTGAACAAAGGCCGGGCTGGCCAGCCAACGCTGCTGATACAGGGCAAAGTCTGCGTACTGCACCGGCAAGGGCGCCCACTGCGGGGCTCGGCCGGCCCCAAGGGCGCGGTAGGCCTGGGCGAATTCGCGAATCAGGATGCCCACCGACCAGCCATCACCGACGATGTGGTGCAGGCTGAACAACAGCACATGGCGTTGCTCGCCCAGGCGCAACAGGCGGGCCCGCAGCAGGGGCCCGGCCAGCAGGTCGAACGGCTGGCGGGCGTCATCCACCGAGGCCTGTCGAAGCAGTTGCTCGCGCTCGTCGTCGGCCAGCATCGACAGGTCGGCGTAGGGCACGTCCACTGACAACCCATCGACGATGCAGGTGTACGGGTCGCCGTGCTCATCCTCGGGGTAATGGCTGCGCAGCACTTCGTGACGGGCCACCAACAGGTCCAGGGCGGCGGCCAGGCGCTGGCAATCCAGTGGGCCGTCCAGTTGCAGGCGCCCGCTCATGTTGTAGGCATCCGAGGCGCCGCCGCTGAGGCGGTCAACCACCCACAGGCGTTGCTGCGCCAAGGACAATGGCAGCACACCAGTGCGCGGCTGGGCCACCAGCAGTGCAGGGGCATCGGTGCCCTGCTGGCCCATGAGGGCGCCGATGCGCGCGGCCAACTGGTCCAGCCGCGGGGCGTCAAAGACATCGCGCAACGGCAGCACCACGTCGAACTGCTCGCGCACCCGGGCAACCATCTGGGTGGCCAGCAGCGAATGGCCGCCCAGCTCGAAGAAGTGCCCATCGCGGCTGACTTGTTCGATGCACAGCAGGTCTTGCCACAACTGCGCCAGACGCTGCTCGTCGGCGTTGGCCGGTGCCTGGAAAACCTGTGCCTGCACCGCCGGCGAGGGCAGCGCGTGAGTGTCGAGCTTGCCGTTGGCCGTCACCGGCAGGGTAGCGAGCACCTGCCAGTGGGCAGGCTGCATGTAGTCGGGTAAATAGTGAGAAAGCTCGGCCTTCAGTGCCTCCAGCGACGCATCGGCGGCCAGCACCACGTAGGCGAGTAACTGGCCGGCGGCAAAGATCACCGCGCATTGCTGCACCGCCGGGCGGGCGACAATCTGTGCCTGCACCTCGGACAGCTCGATGCGGAAACCACGGACCTTGACCTGGTGGTCCTGGCGCCCCAAGTACTCCAGTTCGCCGTTGGCGTTCCAGCGCACCCGGTCACCGCTGCGGTACAGGCGCGAACCCGGTGCACCGAAGGGGTTGGGCACAAAGCGCTCCGCGCTCTGGCCGGGCTGGCCCTGGTAACCCTGGGCCAGGCCCGCGCCACCGATATACAAGTCGCCCGCCACCCCCACCGGCAGCAGGTTGAGGTCGGCATCCAGCACATGCACCGTGCTGTTGGCCAACGGCCGGCCCAGGGGCGCACGGGCATGCAAATCCTGTACGTCGTGGGCCAGTACCCCGACGGTGGTCTCCGAGGGGCCGTAGTGGTTGAACAGGCGGCAATCGGGCCGCGCCAGGGCAATTCGTTGCAGCAACGCCGCATCACAGGCTTCCCCCCCCAGGATCAGCGCATGCCACGGCAGGCTGGCGGCTTCATGGCCAGCCACCAGCAGGCTGTGCAAGTGGCTGGGGACGATTTTCAGTACGCCCACGCGGTGCTGACTGAGGTAGTCGGCAAACAAGTGCGGGTCGCGGGCCTGGTCGGCATCCAGCAGGTGCAAGGTGCGCCCGGAACACAGGGCGCCAAACAGCACCGTGTGGCCCAGGTCGGCGGCCACCGTGGAGACCATCGCCATGCTGGCCTCGGGCGCCAGTGCCAGGCGCTGCAACACGCCTTGCACGTAGTTGGCCAAGGCCTCATGGCTGACCACCACGCCTTTTGGGCGGCCAGTGGAACCCGAGGTGAAAATCAGATACGCAGGCTGTTGAGGGTGCGGCACATCATTGACCGGCACGGCCATGCCGGTGGCTGCCATGCACGCGTCAAGTCTCAGCACCGGCACGCCGAGGGCAGGACGCTCCACGCACGCGAGCAGTCGACGAGCATCGATGTCCTGCAGGATCTGCAACAGGCGACCTTCGGCCAGGTCCGGTTCCAGCGGCACGTAGGCAGCCCCTGTTTTCATCACCCCCAGCAGGCCGACCACCATGGCCGGGGTGCGGCCACACAACAACGGCACGCGCTCACCTGGCTGGCAGCCCTGGGCCATCAACTGATTGGCGACGCGAGTGGCGGCCTGATCGAGCCAGGCAAAGGTGTAGGCCTGGCCGCCATGCATCAGGGCGATGGCCGCCGGATGATTGCACACCTGCCGGTCGAACAGCTGCAGCACGGAGTCGGCAGGCACATCGACCGCGCCGCCCTGCCCTGCTTGCAGCAGGCCCTGCTGTTGCTCGGCGTCCAGCAACTGCACCTGGGCCAGCGGCCGCTGGGGCTGGGCCAGCACTTGGCCGAGTACGGCCAGGTAGTGCTGTTGCATGCGCACCACGGTCGAGCGCTCGAATACATCGGCGCTGTAGCCCAGGCTGGCGAGTATTGCACCGGCAGCGGTGTGCTCGGTACTCAGGGTAAGGTCGAATTTCTGCGCCCGTCGCTCGCGCTCCACCAGCACCATGTGCAGGTATTCATCCAGGCGTCGCTGGCCCAATGCGCCTTGGCGCTGGTGGTTGAACAACACCTGGAACAAAGGCGTGTGGCTACTGCTGCGCTCGGGCTGCAGGGCGTCCACCAGCATTTCGAACGGCAAGTCCTGATACTGCTGGGCGTCGACGGCACTGGCCTGTACCTGCGCCAGCACCTCGTTGAAAGCCTGTGCGCCGTTGAGCTCGCTGCGCAGCACCTGGGTGTTGACGAACAGCCCCACCAACGGCTCCAGTTCGCTGCGGTTGCGCCCGGCCAGCGGCACGCCGACCTGAATCGCCGGCTGGCCGCTGTAGCGGTACAACAGCACCTTGAACGCACCGAGCAGCACGCTAAACACAGTGACGCGCTGGCATTCGGCCAATTGTTCGAGCTGCCGGGTCATGGCGTCAGGCAAGGCAAATTCCAGGCTGCCGCCACGCTCGCTGCGCTGCGCCGGGCGCGGGCGATCCAGCGGCAATGCCAGCGGCGGATGGTCCTGGCCCAGGCGTTGCTTCCACCACGCCAGTTGCCGGTCGCCCTCGCCTGACTCCAGCCAGTGGCGCTGCCATTGGGCGAAGTCGGCGTACTGCAAGGTCGTGGGCGGCAACGGCGAAGGCATACCCTTGCGCAGCGCCGGGTACAGGTGGCCCAGCTCCTGAATCAGCAAGTTGATGGACCAGCCATCGGCCACCAGGTGGTGCACCGTCAGCGCCAGCACTTGTTCAGCGGGGGCAAGCTTGATCAGCGTGCCGCGCAGCAGGCATTCGCCGGCCAAATCGAAGGGCCGCGCGGCTTCGGCGTCCAGCAGTTCTTCCAGGCGAATTTCGCGCTCGCCCACCGGCAGTGCACTCAGGTCCCAGCGCGTGAGCGGCAGCGCAACGGGGGCATCGATGTGCTGCATAGGCACCCCGGCGTCGGCGAGGATGCGCGTACGCAGGGGTTCATGGCGGGCCAGCAATTGGTCGAGGGCGGACTGCAAGGCCGTCTCGTCCAACGTACCGGTGAGGCGCAAGGCGCCGGGAATGGCATAAGCCGCGCTGCCGGGTTCCAGTTGTTGCAGGAACCACAGGCGCTGCTGGGCATACGACAGGGCCAATGGCACGCCGCGCTCCAGGCGCGGGATGGGCAACTGGCGGAACAGGTCGATGCCCTTCTTGGCCATCACCGCCGCCAGCGCCTTGCGCTGGGCCAGGCTGAGGTTTTGCAACGATTGCAGGACGTTATTCATGAGTCGCTGTTCTCGGCGGCCAGCAAGGCCAGTTCTGCTTCGGACAGCCCTTGCAGGCTGTTCATCAACGCCAGCACTTCATCAGCCAGGGCGTCTGCATCTGGCGTGGTTTGCCCGGCATCGATGCACGCGGCCAGGGCGTGCAGGTCGGCGGCTTCAAACACTTGGCGCAGTTCCAGGCGTTGCCTGAACTGGGTTTCGATGCGCGACGCCAATTGCGTGGCCAGCAGGGAATGGCCGCCCAACTCAAAGAAGTTGTCATGCAGGCCCACCTGTTCGACGTTCAACAAGGCTTGCCAGAGGCTCGCCAGCGCCTGTTCGGTAGGCGTATGCGGCGCCACGAAGGCCTGTTGCAACCAGGTGTTTTCGTCCAGTTGCAAGGCACGCTGGTCCAGCTTGCCGTTGGCGGTGAGCGGCAGGCTGTCGAGCACCTGCAGTTGCGCCGGCAGCATGTGCAGCGGCAGGCAGGCCTTGAGTTGCTGACGCAGTTGCAGAAGGGGCTGTGCTGGCTCCGGCCAGTGCCCGGCGGCCACCACAAAGCCCACCAGGCGTTGCTCGCCCTGGGCGTCGGCCCGCAATAGCACTGCGGCATCGCGCACCTGAGGCTGCTCACGCAGGCGGGCTTCGATTTCGCCCAGTTCGATGCGGAACCCGCGCAGTTTGATCTGATGATCGATTCGGCCCAGGTACTGCACCTGGCCGTTGGCGCTGAAGCGGGCCAGGTCGCCGGTGCGGTACATGCGCGCCCCCGGCGAGGTGCTGAACGGGTCGGCCATGAAACGCTCGGCGCTCAGGCCCGGCCGGTTCAGGTAACCGCGGGCCAGCCCCGCCCCGCCGATGTACAACTCACCGACCACGCCCGCCGGCACCGGCTGCAAGGCGGCGTCCAGGAAGTACCAGGACAGGTCGGCCAACGGCAGGCCAATAGGGCTGGCGCTGCTGTGCAGGTCGGCGCTGGTCAGCTCGCGGAAGGTAACGTGGACGGTGGTTTCAGTAATGCCGTACATGTTGATCATGCGCGGCTGGCGGTCACCGAAGCGATCGAACCAAGGTTGCAGGCTGCCGACTTCCAGCGCTTCACCGCCGAAGATCACTGTGCGCAGCGCGGGCAGGCCATCGCTGCTGGCAAGCAGCGGTACCATCACCTGGCGGAACGCCGAAGGCGTCTGGTTGAGCACGGTTACCCGCTGTTCACGCAGCAACTGGGCGAAGGCCCGAGGTTCGCGGCTGACGTAATACGGCACCACGATCAGAGTGCCACCGTGCAGCAGCGCACCAAAGATTTCCCACACCGAGAAGTCAAACGCGTAGGAGTGGAACAGCGTCCACACGTCGTTGTTGTCGAACGACAACAGCGACTCGCTGGCCTGGAACAGGCGCAACACATTGCCGTGCTCGATCAGCACGCCCTTGGGCGAACCGGTGGAACCTGAGGTGTAGATGCAGTAGGCCAGGTGCTGCGGCCCCACCGCCGCAGGCGGCGCCGTGTGGGGGTAGCCTTCGGCGTTGAAACCGATGCGCGTCACATTTTGCGTGGCAGGCAGGCGGTCGTGCAGTTGGTCCTGAATGACGACCAGTGCAATACCACTGTCGGCCTGCATGTAGGCCAGGCGGTCGGCGGGGTAGTCCGGATCCAGCGGCAGGTAGGCGCCACCGGCCTTGAGAATGGCCAGCAGGCCAACCACCAATTCCAGCGAGCGCTCGGCAACCAGGCCCACCAGCACATCGGGGCCCACGCCCAACTCGCGCAGGCGCCAGGCCAGCTGGTTGGCCTGTTGCTCCAATTCCTGGTAGGTGAGGCTTTGATCATCGCAGCGCACGGCCACGGCGTGGGGCCGTTGCCGCGCCTGTTCGGCAATGAGCATGTGCAGGCTGCGCCCCGGAGCCGCAGGCTGGGCGGTGGCGCAAGGCAACGGGTTCCATTGTTGCAGCAAATGCTGCTGCTCGTCGTTGCCCAGCAGGTTCAGCTCGGCCAACGGCTGCCCGGGGTGGGTCACCATCTGCTGCAACAGCGCTTGCCAGTGGCGGGCCAGTTGGGCGGCCATGTCGGCGCTGAACAGGTCGAGGCGGTAGGTGAACGAAGCCGACAACTGCTGGGCGCGCTCCACGGTGTGCAAAACCAGGTCGAACTGGGTGGCCAGCGATTCCTGGCCAAGCGTCTGCAACTGCAGGCCATCGAACTGCACCTGGTCGTTGAGCCACTGGTGATCGTAGGCCACCTGGAACAGAGGATGCTCACCGCCCGTGCGCTGGGGCTGCAACGCTTCAACCAAGGCATCGAATGGCAGGTCCTGGTGCGCCTGGGCTTGCAGGGCGGTTTCGTGTACCTGCGCCAGCAAGGCGCTGAACGAGGGGTTGCCCGACAAGTCGGCGCGCATCACCAGCAGGTTGACGAAACAGCCGATCAACGCCTGGGTGTGCGGCTGGTTGCGGTTGGCCACGGTACAGCCCACACGCAGGTCGGCCTGCTGGCTGTAGCGATGCAGCAATACCTGGAAACTGGCCAGCAACACCGTGGGCAAGGTGACCCCGTGGTTTTCGGCAACGTGGCGTAAGGAGCGGGCCAGCGCCGGGCTGATCTGGATGGCCAGGCCTGCGCCGGCCAGGCTTGGCTGGGCGGGCCGCGGCTGATCGCAGGGCAAGGCCAGGCGCGGATGCTCGTTGCCCAATTGCTGGCGCCAGTAGCCCAGTTGCCGCTGACCCTCGCCTGCCGCCAGCCAGTCGCGCTGCCAGGCGGCGAAGTCGCGGTATTGCACAGTCAGGGTTGGCAGCACGGCCGGGCGCCGTTGTCGCAGGCTGTTGTACAGCTCGCTGAATTCGGCGATCAGCAGGTTCATCGACCAACCGTCGGCGACGATGTGGTGAAGGGTGAGCGCCAGGCGCCAGACGTCCGACTCAACCGCCGCCAGGCTCACGCGCAGCAACGGCCCCTGTTGCAGATCGAACGGCAGCCGGGCATCAATCGTCTGGTCAGCGACCGTGAATTCACGAATGGCCACAGGCTGTGCAGGCAAGACCTGCTGGCGCACCTCGCCACCGTCCACCACAAAGCAGGTGCGCAGGCTTTCATGGCGCGCCACCAATTGATTCAGCGCCTGCTGCACCGCGCCCTGATCCAGTGGGCCCTTGAGCTGCACGGCACCATGAATGTTGTAGGCGTGGCCCTGCGGGTCCAACTGCCATTGCAGCCACATGCGTTGCTGGGCGGCGGACAGCTGCCCGGCCTGACCGTCGCCGGCGCGGGCCGCAGAAGATTCACCCGGCACCTGCGGCAGCGTTTCCAGCAGCGCAACGAACTCGGCCAGGGTCGGTGCCTCGAACAGGTCGCGCAGGGCTACGTCGCGACCTTGTTCGTCGCGCAGGCGGGCGAGCATTTGCACGGCGGTGATGGAGTTGCCGCCCAAGGCAAAGAAGTTGTCCTGGGGGGCCGGGTCGATACCCAGACAGTCGGCCCAGGCGGCCGCCACCTGCTGCTCGGCGGCGCTCAGCGCCTGGCGTTGCGACACGGCAACGGCTGCACGCTGTTCACCCAGGCGGTCGACGGCGTAGCTGTCCAGGCTGCCGTCTTGCAGCATGGCCCGGCAGGTCGAGCGCTGCAATTTACCGCTGGAGGTCTTGGGCAGCGCGCCAGGATTGAGCAGCGCCACCACGGCCGGCGCTTCCTGGCACACCTGGGAGACGGCCAGGCGGATGGCTTCGGCCAACGCCTGGGCGGTGATCTTGTTCTGCGTGCCCCGGCCGATTTCCGCAGCCACGCCAATGGCCTCACGGCCTTGGTGTTCGATGGCGAACACCCCGACGCGGCCAGGGCGCACGGCCGACACAGCGGTTTCCACGGCGCGCTCCAGGTCCTGTGGGTACAGGTTCTGGCCGCGCACGATGAGCATGTCCTTGAGCCGCCCGGTAACCCGCAAGCGGCCTTGCTGCAGGCTGCCCAGGTCACCGGTACGCAGCCAGGTACGGCCATCGGCCTGGACGAAGGCGTGCTCGCTGGCGTCCTGATTGCGCCAGTAACCCTTGGCGATACTGGCGCCGGCGGCCCAGATTTCACCCACTTGCCCGTCCGCCAGCGGCTGGCCGCTCTGCACTTCGCAGATACGCACCTGGTGCTCAGGCTGGGCGCTGCCGCAGTCAACCAGCGGCGAGCCGATGCCGGGAAGCAAGCGATTGTCGGCCAGGGCCTGGCTGTCGAATTCGTCCACGGCAATGCCGTGGCCGCGCTGGCTGCCGGTGACGAACAAGGTCGCCTCGGCCAGGCCGTAGCAGGCAAAGTAGGCGCGCTGCGTAAACCCGCAGGGGGCAAAGCGCTGGGCGAAGCCTTGCAGGGTTTCCCGGCGGATGGGCTCGGAGCCCGAGTAGGCCAACTGCCAGTGACGCAGGTCCAGCTGTGCCAGTGCCGAGTCGGCGACCCGTTCGGTGCACAGGCGGTAGGCGAAGTCCGGCCCACCACTGAGGGTGCCCTGGTATCGGGTCATGGCCTGCAACCAGCGTACCGGGCGCTCCAGAAAATGCCGCGGCGACATCAGCACACAGGGTACGCCGCTGTAGATGGGTTGCAACAAGCCGCCAATCAGCCCCATGTCGTGGTAAAGCGGCAGCCAGCTGACCAGCACATCCTGTGGATGAATACCGAAGCCCCGGGCGATCAGCCTTTCGTTGGCCATCAGGTTGCCGTGGCTGACCTGCACGCCCTTGGGCCGTGAGGTGGACCCGGAGGTGTACTGCAAGAAGGCGATATCGTCGGCAACCAGCACGGGCGTCCGCCAGTCGGCGGCCAGATCGGCCGGCACCTGGTCGACTGCCAGTACGTTCACCTGCGCGCCGATGCTGTCGCCGAGCAGCCCGGCCACGGTCGAATCGGTAAGGATCACCTTGGGCTGTGCGTCTTCAATGATCGATTGCAAGCGCTGCAAATGTTGGGAACGGGTGGACTCCGGCGGGTAGGCCGGCACCGCGATTACCCCGGCATACAGGCAGCCATAGAAGCTGGCTACATAATCCAGGCCACTGGGGAACAGCAGCACCGCGCGCTCGCCTAGCCCTGCCTGCTGGCGCAACCACACGGCAATGGCCTGGGCCCGCTGTGCCAGTTGCCGGTAGCTGAGGGCCTCGAAGGCCTCCTCGCCATCCACCAGGAAGCGCAGCGCCTCGCGGTCTGGCGTCAAGGCCGCGCGTTGCTGCAAGGATTCCACCAACGAGCTTGCGAAGCGCTCGGTCATTTCGATCACCTTTGGTTCAAATGGCTGTTGCGTGACGGTGCAGCAGGGGTTGCAGCCGGGCCTGGATCAGCGCCAGCACAGCGCTGGCCTGGTCATGGATAAAGAAGTGGCCACTGTCGAACAGGCTCAGCTCGAACCCGGCCGTGGTCTCCTGGCGCCATGCCTGCAATTGCTCGGGGGTCGTGGAGTCCTGATGGCCGGCCAGCACCTGGATCGGACAGCCCAGCGGCGCCCGCGGGCGGTACTGGTAGTTGCCGCACAGGGCAAAGTCGGCACGCAGCACCGGCAGGGTCAGGCGCATCAATTCTTCATTGGCGAGGATGTCCTCGGGGGTGCCGTTGAGGTCGCGCAGGTCGGCGATCAATTGAGCATCGGTCTTGTTCGCGGCGAAGCGTTCGGTATCGCGCAGCGACGGTGCGGCCGTGCCCGAGGCAAACAGCACGCGGGGCGGCGGGCAGCCGCGCTCGCGCAACGCATGGGCCAGCTCATGTACCAGCAGGCCGCCCAGGCTGTGCCCGAACAATGCGTAGGGCCGGTCCAGCTCGTGGCCGATTTCCACCGCCAGTTGCCGGGCCAGCAGCGCCATGTCGGTGGCCAGCGGCTCGCTGAAACGTTTGCCGCGCCCCGGCAATTCCAGCGGGCGTACCTCAATGTCAGCCGACAGGCTGCGGCGCCAACGGCTGTAGACCATGGCGCTGGCGCCCGAGTACGGCAGGCAGTACAGACGCATCAGCGCGACGCCTGCTGTTCCATGTGCAGGCGCAGGCTCAAGGGGCGCATGTCGGTCCACACTTGCTCGATGAAGGCCAGGCACTCGGCCTTCAGGCCGCTCTTGCCCGCTTCGCGCCAGCCTTGGGGGATGGCCTTGTATTCAGGCCAGATGGAGTATTGCTCTTCATGGTTCACCACCACGGTGAACACGGTGTCTTCACGATCAAAAGCCATTGCCGACCTCGTCCAGTTTTCAGTTGCGCGGGAATGCCGCTTTCACGGCTATGCAGTCACAACGAATTGACGAGTCAGACGAAAGGAAAATTAATGAGAGGCGTTTCTGATTTCCTTGTAGGAATAGTTCCGGTGGGAGTGGGTTCTACGCGCGAAGAACGCGCCGCGTAGTGTCTGAATAGTCTCAGTGTGTTTTTAGCGGGCAAAGCCTGCTCCCACACATGCCCGTGTTTCCGGCCTTATAGGCCGGTGCAGGAAAAAATTCACGAGGTGCGAGCAGAAATCATTTGATAAAGATTATCAATCACATTAGCTTTACCGCTTCCCGATGTGGACTGCCGCATAGGTCAACTTTCAAATGCCAAAAACAATCAGCATCGAGCCAAGGCCGGCCCTGCACCAGTTGTTCGTGACCCACCGCCAACGCTTCATCAGCGCCGCCACCCGCATCCTGGGTTGCCGTGCGTCTGCCGAAGACGTGGTGCAGGATGCCTTTGTGAAAATGAACGGCAACGCCGAAACGCCCGGCATCCAGTCACAAAGCAGCTACCTGATGCGTGTGGTGCGCAACCTGGCCATTGACCATTACCGGCGCCAGGCGCTGGAAAAACGCTACAAGTGCAGCGAAGAGGAAGGCCTGTCGGTGGCCGTGCCCGGGGCCAGCCCCGAAACCCTGCACGAAGACCGCCAGACCTTGGACAAGCTGGCCCTGGCCATGCAGGACCTGCCGCCACGCACGCGGTTTGCCTTCGAGCAATACCGCCTCAACGGCCAGTCGCAGAAAGACATCGCCCTGGAGCTGGGGGTCTCACCCACGCTGGTGAACTTCATGATCCGCGACGCCCTGGTGCATTGCCGCAAGACCCTCAAGACCCTGGGCTGAACCTCAGGCTGCCCCGGCGTCAAACGCGCCGGGAAACTCGCCGCGCAGGGCGTCGCCCAGCCATTGCTCAAACCACTGCACGTCCGCTGACATGTGCCCGCTGGGCGTCAGCAATTGGTAGCTTTCCAGCGCCACTTCCACGTCGATGGCGCGTACCAGGGTGCCGGCGCGCAGTTCGTCGCGCACCAGCACTTCATTGGCCAGCGCAATGCCCTGCCCGCTCTCGGCCACGGCCAGGGCGTGGTCATTGCTGACATAGAGCACGTCTGACGACAGCTGCGCCTCAATGCCCAAGGCCTTGAACCACATGTTCCACCACTCGCCGTCGTCGAAGTGTATGAGGTCCAGGGCCATCAGGTCCTGGGGGCGGCGAATGGGTGGGATGCTGGCCAGGTACTTGGGCGTGCAGATGGGGAACACGCGCGGGCAGATCAACGTGGCGCGGCTGTTGGCGTATTGCCCGGGCATGCCGTAGACGATACCCAGGTCTGCCGTTCTGGCATCGACGTCGGTGAAGGTGGAGTTGGGCTCGATGGCCACTTTCAAGCCCGGCCGCAGGTGCCGCAGTGATTCGACCTGCGGGGTCAGCCAGCGCTTGGCCAGGCCCGGCACCACGCGAATGCGCAGCCAGCGTTCGGTGGCCTGGGGCTGCAAGGCCTCGCCGGCGTCGATGATCTGCTGCAGGGCGCGGGAAATCTTCAGGTGATACTTGCGCCCGGCCGGCGTCAGCACCACCCCGCGCGAGGTGCGCTCGAACAGTTGAACGCCCAGCCAGTCCTCCAGCAGCTTGACGTGCCGGCCCACGGCCGGCTGGGTCACGTGCAGCGCCTTGGCGGCCTCCACATAGCTGCCCAGGCGCGCGGCGGCATCGAAGGCACGTACTGCGTTGAGCGGTGGCAAACGCAAGTTGGACATGGCGACCCCGGGCTGTTCTGCTGTTAAATTATTTAACAACAGCTATGTTAAAATTGATCTTTCGCCCCTGCAATCCCTGGCTGATAATCGGGCCAACCCCCAATAACAATGGCCTGCGCACAGGCCACGTCAGCGCACCGTTTTCAGCACTCTCTTCCTGCCAAAACAACAATACTCCATTGTTCCGACTGTCCTGCGGTGAACCTGGCCGCCTGGATAAAAGCGGGCGATGGGGGAATCGGAGGTAAAGCATGAGCGCCTTGCATTCGCTACAGATGCTGGCTGTTTCCATCCGCTCGGTCCGCAAGGTCTACGGCGACCCCGACACGGGGCCGGTGGCCCTCAAACACGTGGACCTGGACATTCGCGATACCGAATTCTTTACCCGGCTGGGCCCTTCGGGCTGGGGCAAGACCACCCTGCTGCGCATGATCGCCGGTTTCGAATTTCCCACCCGCGGCGAGATCCAGCTGTACGGCGAAAACATCGCCGACCGCCCGCCCCATCAACGGCCGGTGAACAGGGTGTTCCAACACTACGCACTGTTCGCGCACATGGCCGACCGGCTGTGGACTAATCTGATGCGTTGACACCCCACCGCCCCGCCAAGGCGGCGGGGCGTTTTTTCTCTGTTTTCAAGGTTCTTGCGATGAACACCCAATCCATCAGCGAGCTGGTGCTGCTACCTGCCCATGCCCTCGCGGAAAAGATTCGCCTGCGCGACGTGTCCTGCCGGGAAGTGATGCAGACCTACCTGGCGCATATTGAACGCTTCAACCCGGTGGTCAATGCCCTGATCAGCCTGCAACCGGCCGATGAACTGCTGGCCCAGGCCGATGAGCGCGACGCGCAACTGGCCCGCGGGCAGTACCTGGGCTGGATGCATGGCCTGCCCCACGCCATCAAGGATTTGTCATTGACCCAGGGCATACGCACCACCCTGGGTTCGCCACTGTTCCGCGACTACGTGCCCGAGCGCGACGGCATCATGGTCGAGCGCATCAAGGCCGCTGGCGCGATCATCATCGGCAAGAGCAACACCCCGGAATTCGGCCTCGGCTCGCAAAGCTATAATCGGCTGTTCGGCGCCACCGGCTGCGCGTTCGACCCGGCCAAGACCGCCGGCGGCAGCAGCGGCGGCGCGGCGGCGGCGTTGGCCCTGCACCTGGTGCCGGTGGCCGACGGCAGCGACATGATGGGGTCGCTGCGCAACCCGGCGGCCTTCAACAACATCATCGGCTTTCGCCCCACCCAGGGCCGGGTGCCGTTCGACGACGCCGCCGACCTGTTCTTCGACCAGCTGGGCTACGAAGGCCCCATGGGCCGAAGTGTGCGCGACACCGCATTGCTGTTGTCGGTGCAGGCCGGACGCGATGCCCGGGCGCCGTTGTCGCTGCCCGGTGACGGCAGTGAATTCCGCGCGCCCCTGGCCCGCGACTTCAAGGGCACCCGCCTGGGCTGGCTGGGCAACCTGGGCGGCTATCTGGCCATGGAACGCGAGGTACTGCCGCTGTGCGAAAAGGCTCTGGGCAACTTCCAGGCGCTGGGGTGCACGGTGGAAAACGCCGAACTGGGTTTCAGCCCCGAGCGCCTGTGGGAGTGTTGGCGCAGCTTGCGCCACTGGGCACTGGCCAATTCGCTGGGCAAGGCCTATCAGGACCCGGCCAAGCGCGAATGGCTCAAGCCCGAAGCCTGCTGGGAAGTGGAAAACGGCCTGCGCCTGAGCGCCGGCGATGTGTTCCAGGCCGCTGCCAGCCGCAGCGACTGGTACCGCGCCATCAATCGGCTGTTCGAGCGCTACGATTACCTGCTACTGCCCAGCGCCCAGGTCTTCCCGTTCGACAAACAGACCCACTGGCCCACCGAAATCGCCGGGCACAGCATGGACACCTACCACCGCTGGATGGAAGTGGTGGTCCCCGGCACCCTCAGTGGTTGCCCGATAGCCAACGTACAGGCCGGCTTCAACGCCCAGGGGCTGCCCATGGGCGTGCAGATCATTGGCCGGCACCAGGCGGATTTCGCCGTGTTGCAGCTGGCCCATGCGTATGAGCAGGTGAGCCAGTGGTTTGCGCGGGTACCCGCGCCGGTGCTGGCAGGGGCGCGATAGCCAACGTAAAAAGCCAACGCCGCGGGGCGCCGGCCTGATGTTGGCAGTTCGTGGTGTCCATGAAAAAGGCCCGCATCGTGCGGGCCTTCTTCATGGGTCAGGCTTTTCGCGTGTTGGGCAATAGGATGGTCAGGATGCCAAACAGCGGCAGGAACGAGCACAGCGTGTAGACGTACTCGATGCCGTGGATGTCGGCCAGGTGGCCCAGCAGGGCTGCGCCGATGCCGCCGAAGCCGAACATCAGGCCGAAGAACACGCCGGCGATCATGCCGACGTTGCCTGGCACCAGTTCCTGGGCAAACACTACGATGGCCGAGAAGGCCGAGGCCAGGATGAAGCCGATGACCACGCTGAGCACGGTGGTCCAGAACAGGTCAACGTACGGCAGCGCCAGGGTGAAGGGTGCCACGCCCAGGATCGAGAACCAGATCACCGCCTTGCGGCCGATCTTGTCGCCGATGGGGCCGCCGAAGAAGGTACCCGCCGCTACCGCGCCCAGGAACAGGAACAGGTGCAGTTGCGAGCTGGCCACCGACAGGTTGAACTTCTCGATCAGGTAGAAGGTGAAGTAGCTGGTAAAGCTGGCCATGTAGAAGTACTTGGAGAACACCAGCAGGCCCAGCACCACCAGTGCGGCCGTGACGCGGCGCTTTGAAAGGCCGTGGGTGGCCTGGCCGCCCTTCTTGGCCTTGAACAGGTTCAAGTGTTCCTTGTACCAGCGGCTGAGCACCCAGGTCACGCCCAAGGCAAACAGCGCGAAAATGCCGAACAGCGCCACGTTGCCTTGGCCAAACGGAATGATCAGCGCCGCCGCCAGCAGCGGCCCGAACGCAGAACCGGCGTTCCCCCCCACCTGGAAGGTCGATTGCGCCAGCCCGTAGCGCCCGCCCGAAGCCAGGCGCGCGATGCGCGAGGTTTCCGGGTGGAAGGTCGACGAGCCGATGCCCACCAGCGCCGCCGCCACCAGAATCATTGGGAAGCTGCCGACGAACGCCAGCATGACGATGCCGATGAGGGTGCAGATGGTGCCCAGTGGCAACAGGTTCGGCTTGGGATTGCGGTCAGTGTAAAACCCTACCCACGGCTGCAACAGCGAGGCGGTAATCTGGAAGGTCAGGGTAATCAGGCCCACCTGGGTGAAACTCAGGCCATAGTTGGCCTTGAGCATCGGGTAGATCGACGGCAGCACCGACTGGATAAGGTCGTTGATCAGATGCGCCAGCGCACAGGCGCCGATGATTCGCATCACCAGCGGACTGGTCTGAGGCGCCGCGGCCGCAGGGGCCGAGCTGGATTGAACGTTACTGATGGCCATCAAGCAATCTTCCGGACAACGGGTAGGAACGCTGTCAGCGTGCCGCAAACACGTGCACGACCAGCGCAAGGGCACCTAATGTGCCATTTTTCGGGGCATGATTGCTAACAATGAAACAATTTATGTCTATGCGACGCGGCGCTCGTAGCCGCTGCCGCAGCCTTCGGCAGCGGCTACAGGGGCGTGCGCCCTAACCTTTTGATCACACGTAAAAAAATTTAAAAAGATGCTTGACGCATCTTCGTTCTGAGGGAATAATGCGCGCCATCTTGGCTACATAGCTCAGTTGGTTAGAGCATAGCATTCATAATGCTGGGGTCCGGGGTTCAAGTCCCTGTGTAGCCACCAAGTACGAAAAAGAGCTTACCGAAAGGTAGGCTCTTTTTTTTTGCCTTCGGAAAGGTCCTACAGCCATTTGGGGGTGAGCGAGACGGAACGCTGTTTTTCCGCTCGATGACCGGGCAAGCGGCTTTCGGAGGCCGCGCAGTTGACTGCAGCCGCTGCCGAAGGCTGCCCTGGCACTGCGCCCCACTGGAAATCTTCCGCGAATCCAACGGCGCCACCGCTCACAGACACTCTGCAACGAATTTTCCGCACAACCGTCACAATCCGCTGCTAGCCTCCCCGCCAGTATTTTTTGTCACGCCTTATCAGGGATGCCGTAATGAGCGACAAGACTGACGATACGCAACAGCCATCTTCCCCCCAACTACCCGACACCAGCCGCCGCCGTTTTCTGGGTGGCGTGGCCGTTCTGGGTGTGGGCGCCGCGACGCTGACTGCCTGTGGCCGCACCAATGACCAGCCGGGCAAAGCCGATGAGCACCCGCTATCGCCCACCGACCTGGACAAGGCCCTGGCCGACAACGTCAAGACCGTGGTGGTGATCTACGCCGAGAACCGCAGTTTCAACAACCTGTTCGCCAACTTCCCGGGCGTGGAAAAACCGCTGTCCGGCCTCAAGCCCGAGGAGTACCAGCAGCGCGACCGTGACGGCAGCCTGCTCAAGACCCTGCCACCGGCCTGGGGCGGAACGTTGCAGATCGGGCCGCAGGCGGTGGATGGCGTGACCTACGCTGCGGGCGTGCAGTACCAGGAAAACCTGCCCAACGCGCCGTTCGCACTGAAGGGGCCGAACAAGGAAGACCTGCCCCTGAGCGTAGTGACTCGCGACCTGTGGCATGTGTTCTATCAAAACCAGATGCAGATCAACGGCGGCAAGAATGACCAGTTCGTCGCCTGGGCCGACTCGGGCGGCCTGACCATGGGTTACTACGACCAGACGCAGTATTCCCTGCGTCTGTGGGACGTGGCCCGGGAGTTCGTGCTGTGCGACAACTTCTTCCAGGGCGCTTTTGGCGGCTCGTTCTTCAACCACCAGTACCTGATCAGCGCCACCGCACCGTTCTACCCCAACGCCGCGACATCGGCCGCCAAGGAGCAGATCGCCACGCTGCAAAGCGATGACCCGCTGGACACGCGCCTCAAGCCGCTGGACAAGACCCCGGCCAGCGCCATGACCGGCGCGCCGGCCTTCGGCCCCAGCGCGCTGACCCCGGACGGTTTTGCCGTGAATACCATGGCGCCGCCCTACTGGCCCACCTGGATTCGCGACCCGCAACGGCCCGACTACTCCAAGCCGGACCTGCCCAGCGTGCTGGTGCCCCAGACCCACGAGCACATCGGCGACAAGCTGAGCAAGAAGAGCATCGACTGGGCCTGGTACGCCGGCGCCTGGCAGGCCACCCTGAACGAGTTCAAGGACTCGGGCGGCATTCCCAAGATCCCCAACTTCCAGTACCACCACCAGCCGTTCAACTACTTCCAGAAGCAAGGCCCGGAAAACCCGGCCGAGCGCCAGAAACGCCTGCGTGACGCCGGCCTGGGCGATGAAGTGAGCACCAACTCGTTCCTGGCCGATGCCGCAGCTGGCAAGCTGCCAGCGGTGACGTTCTACAAGCCTCAGGGCAACCTCAACATGCACGCAGGCTATGCCGACGTGGCTGCGGGCGACCGCCATATCGCCACGGCGCTGAAGGTGCTGCAAAGCAGCCCGCAATGGAAAAACATGGTGGTGGTGGTCACCGTGGACGAGAACGGCGGCTGGTGGGACCACGTGGCGCCGCCCAAGGGCGACCGCTGGGGCCCGGGCACGCGCATTCCGGCACTGGTGGTGTCGCCGTTCGCGCGCAAGGGCACGGTGGACCACACGGTGTACGACACCGCCTCGATCCTGCGGCTGGTGACCCGGGTGTTCAAGCTCGAGACCCTGGACGGCATCAAGCAGCGCGACGATGCCATGAAGGCGCGCGGGCAGACGCCCATGGGTGACCTGACCAATGCCCTGAAGTTTTCCTGAAACACCACCGTGACGCGGCTGAAAGGCCGCGTCACGAACGCCGCGCAACCAACCGGCGATTCCAGCACTGCCCCGCAACCAACACCACGACTGCACCCAGCATGCTGGCCACGTAATGCTGCCACACAGCTGTACCCGGCAACGCCTGCGCCAACACCGGGTCCGCCACCGCCATGCCCCCGGCAATCCAGCCAATCAGCGCGCCGCCGAACTGGATGAGCACCGGGAAACGCTCCATGGCCGCCAGCACCAGCCGGCTGCCGAGTACAATCACCGGAATACTCACCAGCACACCGAAGCTCACCAGGTAGAGGTTCCCCGCACCGGCGGCCGCCACGGCCAGCACGTTGTCCAGGGACATCACCGCGTCGGCGATGATGATGGTCTTGATGGCATTGAGCAGGTGAACATCGCCGCGAATATCACCGTGGCCTTCATCCTGATGCACCAGCAACTTGACCCCGATCCATAGCAGCAACAACGAACCGGCCAGTTTCAGGTAAGGCAATGACAGCAATTGCATGGCGAAAAACAACAGCACCACACGCAGCACGATCGCCCCCGCCACGCCGCCCAGAATGGCCTTGCGCCGTTGCTCGCGGGGCAGATTGCGACAAGCCAGGGCGATCACCACGGCGTTGTCGCCGCCCAGCAGCAGGTCGATGGCAATAATCTGCAACAGGGCAGTCCACAAGGCTGGGTCAGTGAGCCAGGGCATGTAACGAAACTCTCAAAGGCTGAATAGGCATGGACCATTGTCGCAGGGAATCGCTCCATGCGTTGGCGTAGCCTGTTGCGGCATACTTGCCACCTCACGATGCTGGAGCAACCTAATGAGCGCAACGGTCCTGGTACTGGTCGAAGCCGTCAACGATTACCTGCACATCCTGGAGGACAGTGGTTTCAAGCTGATCCTTGCGCCCACCCGCGAGCTGCGCGCGGCAGCGATCAAAGAGCATGCCGAGCAGATTACCGCTGTGCTGACCCGTGGCCCGCTAGGTTTTTTCGCTGATGAAATAGCCGCCCTGCCGCACTTGAAAATCATCTGCGTGATCGGCGCCGGCTATGAACACGTGGACCTGCCCGCCGCTCATGCCGCCGGCATTACCGTGACCAATGGCGCGGGCGCCAACGCCGCGTCGGTGGCCGACCACGCCATGGCCCTGTTGCTGTCACTGGTACGCGATATTCCCCAGGCCGATGCCTCGGTACGCCGGGGCGAGTGGCGCAAGGTCAGCCGCCCCACGCTGGAGGGCACGCGCCTGGGTGTACTCGGCCTCGGGGCAGTGGGCATGGCGATTGCCCGTCGCGCTGCGCTGGGTTTCAACATGACCATCAGCTATCACAACCGCCGGCCGCGTACCGACGTGGACTACCACTACCGCGCCACGCCCCTGGAACTGGCGGCCTCCTGCGATTTTCTGATAATCGCTACGCCGGGCGGCGCCGACACCCGCCATGCCATCGACAAAGCTGCGCTACAGGCCCTGGGCCCTGAGGGCTTCGTGGTCAACATTGCCCGCGCCAGCGTGATAGCCACCCACGACCTGATCGAGGCATTGCAGCAGCGCAGCATCGCCGGCGCAGCACTGGACGTGTTCGATGATGAGCCTGCGGTACCAGAGGCGCTGAAGGCGCTGGATAACGTGGTGCTGACCCCGCACGTGGCCGGTTTGTCGCCCCAGGCGTCGGAGGCCACGGTAAGCCTGGTAAACCAGAACCTGCTGGCCTTTTTTGCTGGCCAGCCGGTGCTGACGCCCATTCCCTATACGCCATGAGGCGTCATGCCTGAGGGTGCTGTCGCGGTGCTAAAAACGCACTTGATCTGGGGCCGGCTGCAGGCAGTACGAGGTGCGTGCGCTGTAATCCTCGCCCCATGTGCGATAACCGGTGGTGTCCAGGTGCACGCGCCCGGACGGGTAGCGGCTGAGGCCCAGGTTCCACTCGCCACCGTGCTGCTTCCAGAAATCGCATAGGCGCTGAGGGCCCACGCTGCCTTCGGGGAATTCAAGGTCGACGGCGAACGCCTGGGCATGGGCGCTGTGGGCGGCACCGCCAGCGCAGGCATTCAGGCGCTTGTCGCGGTAAGCGGAGACCACCTCGAAGCGCGTCAGCACCCCTTGCTGCCGAAGGGCATCCAGCAATTTCAGCGTCGACTCCACCGCGGGCCAATGGCTGGCGGGGGGCAACGCAAATGGCTGGGCGTGGCATTCGCGCCAGTCACTGGCAGTACGCAGCAATTGATAAAGGGGCACCACCGCGTCGATTTTCCGCTGCACCAGAAAATGCTCGAATCGCACAGTGTGATGATGCTGGAACCACTTCACGAACATCGCTTCGTCGCGGTCGTCGCTGGCCCCAGCTGCAGTACTGAGCACCAGCAAGCTCAACATCAAGATAGATTTCATCCCCCAAATGTAGCAGCGGCCGCCAGGCCGCGTCACAGGCGCCGCTATTAATCCTGACACCACCGCGCACCTGTGGGAGCGGGTTCTACCCGCGAAAAGAACACCGCGAAGTATCTGAACCACCACGCCGTGCTCTTCGCGGGCAGAGCCCGCTCCCATGAAGACAGTTGCTGCTACGGTTTTTTTTGCGCTGAGGCATTCCACGCCAATGCGCTGTCGCGCACTATGCGGGCTCCCACTGACAAGGAGTTCTGCATGTTGAAAGCTTCCGCGCTCGTGACCGCAATGTCTGCGCTGGCCCTGACCGGTGTCGCCCACGCCGATATCCAGATTGATCTGGGCAGCACCCCGCGCGTCACGCAGCTGTTCGCCTATCCCAACAACTGCAACGTCATCTGTTTCCGCAACTGGACGCTGGAACAGACCGTGGAGCATTACCTGACCCAAAGCCTGCAGCGCGACGGCTACACCAAGGCCACGGTCAAGGTCACTGCTGACAACCAGCAGGTATTCGCCACCCTCAAGGGCGTGCCGGACAACTACGACCAGCCCCTGACCCAGCTGCTGAATGCCGGTGACCTAGCCTACAAGGGCGCCAGCCAGCTCAACACTGACGGCAAGTGGGCGTACAACTGGTACCTGTTCCTGCCCCTGGGCATGGCCCTGGAAAACCGTCGCAGCGTGGAGTTGCTGCACTTCCCACCGGACTACTCGCTGACCCAGGCCCAGGACTACCTGCGCTCGGCCACCACCGACCGCTGGGCCGCGCTGCTGACCACTAACGGCGTGGCCGCCGAGCAGACGCCGGGCTACCAGACCATCATCGACATCGCCCCCATTGCCGCGCCCGCCACGGCCGGCAGCGACCTGGAAGGCACCTACAGTTATTTCCAGGACTACCAGACCACCATGGTCAAGCAGGTCACCCAGAACCTGGCCGGACAGACCTTGCCGATGGTGGCATTCGGCGCGCCGGTGCGGAACTGGATCAAGACCCAGTACGGCCCCACGGTCGGGGTGCTGGGCCTGGCAACCATCAGCCCGAACCCTGGCAAGAATGTACCGGTACTGGGCGCCAACCACCCGAGCTATATCTGGTACGCCGCAGACCCGGCCAACCATGGCAACAACCAGCAGCAAGCCGACGAGGCAGGCTTGAAGGTGATGGGCCAGGACCTCAGCGCCGCGTGCTGGCAAGCCGGGATGGGTAGCAACACCAAGGCCGACCCGCAAGCGACGCTGAGCGCGTGCATGCAGAAGTGGCAGGTGACGGACAAGGTGCAGACGTGCGAGTTGTTCTACACCACGGTTCGCAAGGACACGCCTGAGCAGGCAAAAGAGAAATGCGCGACGCCGCCGGTGAGCAAGGTACTGAACACCCTGAAGGCGCCCATGGCGTTGCCTGAATCGAGCCTGTAATGGAAATAACCTGGGGTAGCCGGCTTGCCGGCTACCCCGCGGTAATTACGACTGGGGTTCCACCGGGCGCAAGCGGTACTGCGGCGGCAATTGCTCGAAGCCGCTGATGTTGGCGCCCAGGCTCTTCCAGCGGCCATCCTTGATGCCGTAGATGCAGCCATGCACCGACAACGGTTGGCCGCGATGCCAGGCGTTCTGCACGATGCTGGTATGTGCCACGTTGGCTACCTGCTGAATCACGTTCAACTCGCACATGCGGTCGACGCGCTCTTCCTCGGTGGGCAACTCAGCCAGGGCCACGCGGTTTTCGTAGTACAGGTCGCGGATGGAACGCAGCCAGCCATCGATCAGGCCGAACTGGCGGTCCTGCATGGAAGCGCGCACGCCGCCACAACCATAGTGGCCGGTGACCAGGATGTGCTTGACCTTCAACACGTCCACCGCGTACTGGATCACCGACAGGCAGTTAAGGTCGGTGTGCAGCACCACGTTGGCAACGTTGCGGTGCACGAACAGGTCGCCCGGCAGCATCCCGACGATCTCGTTGGCAGGCACTCGCGCATCGGAGCAACCAATCCAGAGAAACTCCGGGGTCTGCTGCCGCGCCAGCTTGGCGAAGAAGTCGGGATCCTTCTGCTTGATGGCTTCAGCCCAGCGGGCGTTGTTATCAATCAGTTCCTGTAGATCGTTCATGTTCAAGCCTCGATATTGGTGCGCAAGCTATGACTGGCGTCGGACGCCCCAGGTCACTCACTTGCTGCGATGGCCGGCACGATACAGGGGGAATCTTCATGAAGGCCATGGGTCCACCCTATTAAGGCCCCAAACATGAGGAATTACCATGACCGAGTCACACCGCCCGATGCACGCCCCCCAACCGGCGCCCATCGATGACAACGAAGACCGCATGGGCTCCATGGAAGAGCTGCATCTGGACGACGAAGAGCCCACGGCGAAGATTGGCGACGAGCTGACGAGCCCTGAAATCGAGGACGAATTACCGCCAAGCCGTGCCCGTGAAGCGGGTATGACTGGCGCGTCGATGGATGATCACGAACCCACTGACGACGACATGAGCCCCGAGACACTGATTGATGAAGACGGCGCGCGCTCGCCCCACGAGGCAGGGCATGGCCGCGCGGCGGACGTGAGCCTGAGCGTGGTGGATGAGGATGACATTGGCGGCGGGGACGGGCTGGACGAGGCAGAGCTGGCGCAGCTGGACCCGCTGGATGGCAAGCCAGACCGCCGCTAAGCCCGTGTAGCCGCAGCCGCCAGGCTGCGCTGGCCCCAGAAATCTTCAGCGCATGACAGGGCTAGCGCAGCCTGCGGCAGAGGCTGCAAGGTCGGGGGTTATTCGAACAGGGTGCAGGCCATGACAATTGCATCTTCGCGGCCGCCGGCAATCGGGTAGTAATCGCGACGCCGGCCGATCTCGTTGAAGCCAAAGCGTTCGTACAAGCGATACGCCGAACGATTGCTGTCGCGAACTTCCAGGAAGCACTCGCGCCCGTTCATCTCGTAGGCACGACTCATCAGCTGTTCCAGCAGGCGCAAACCCAGGCCGCGGCCCTGGCTTTCCGGCTTGACCGTGATATTGAGCAGGTGGGCTTCGTCGATGATTACGTTGATCACCCCATGGCCCACTTGCTGCGAGCCTTCGAACATCAACCAGATTTCGTAGGATTTCAGCCCGTCGAGAAAAATACCGCGGGTCCAGGGGTGACTGTAGGCGGCGTATTCGATCTTCAATACAGCTTCAAGGTCCGCCTCGATCATGCGGCGGAAGGTTACGGCATCACTCATCATTCGATTTCCAGCGCGCCATCAGTTGGCGCATGGCGTTCCAGACGTCCGCCTTGCGCTGCGGCTCATCCATCAACAGTTCCAGGCCCGGCACGCACCAGGCAGTGCCCAGGCCCTCCACCTGCAACTCACGGTTGTAATCCTCGGCATTGGCCTCGCCGGCAAAACGCACGGCCGGCAGGCCCACCAGCCACAGGCAGGCGCAGGGCGCCTCCTCCAGACGAGCCAGCACAAAGCCCTGGACAAAGTCGCGGGCCGCTTGCGGGCCTTGGTCCAGGTTGCCGCGCACCAGCAGCGGCCAACGTACCGGCTCGCCGATGATTTGCGGGGCATCGGGCAGCCCCCCGGCGCGCAGCATGTCCTTGAGCAGCAAATAGGCGGGGTCGCGGCTCTGGAATGGCTCGCCGGTGGGCAGCTCTACCAGGATCAGGCACGCACCGGCGCGCAGCAGTTGCAGGGCGAAGCGCGGTGGCGGCACCTGCACCGGCTTGGGCGCCACGGGGGCTGCATCGGCTTCGACCACCGCCTTGCTGGCCGCCTTGGGCGTAGGCCGTGGCACTTCGAGCTTTGGCCGCTCGGGCGAACGCGCCACGGGTACAGCCACAGCCGCCACTTGGGCAGGCATGGCAGCCGGCGGCTCGACCGGGGCTGGCGGGGCCAGCAATTGCGGGCGTGAAGGCGCGGCGAACGGCAATTCGGTACGCGGCAGCCATTGCACCACTTGCATGGCTGCCAGGTAAGCGCGGCGACTGGATTCGATCAACAAAGCGCGACCATCTGTGGATAAGTTAAACGCCAATTCTACCGCCGTTCTGTGCGCCGCGCCGCAGTTGATCGCTACAAACCCGCATCGAGTCGATCAGGGGCTCAATGATCGGGTACCTGATGCAGTACAATCGCCCCTTTTATCTGGCAACGAGTCGGCCATCCAATGATCGAACCCAAGCGCGTCTTGCGCGCACTCGCCGAACACTGGGCATTGCTCGAACCTTTGTGCGCCCACTTTGACCAGGGCACCCTGAGCCTGAGCGAACTTCGCCAGCAGGTGGCTGCCCAGC
This sequence comes from Pseudomonas sp. M47T1, assembly GCF_000263855.1. Classification (GTDB taxonomy): domain Bacteria; phylum Pseudomonadota; class Gammaproteobacteria; order Pseudomonadales; family Pseudomonadaceae; genus Aquipseudomonas. The sequence continues at coordinate 4,778 of NZ_AJWX01000025.1, read as the reverse complement.
AACTGGACAGCACGCCGCAGGACATCACCGCCGTGCTCGATGTGTGGATCCGCCTGGACATTCTGGTGCCGGTGGCCAAGAGCCCGAACCGTTTCGAGCTCAACGCCCAGATCCACGACTTCCTCGCCTACCTGCGCCGCGAACACCGCCTGGGGTTGTGCCTGGAAATCGAAGCCTACCTGCGCCACCTGGAGCGGTTGGCCGGGCATATCCAGGACGCCTTCGACATTCGCGACGGCAACGACCTGGCCCGCCAGCTGCGTTTGCTGGACATGCGTATCCGCGACGTGCTGAAAAAGCTCGATAACGATGAGCAGGCGCTGGTGGCCGTGGCCGAACGGGCCAAGACCAGCGACCGGCAGATTCCCCTGCGTCAGCGCTACGCCGAAGTGCTGGCCACCTGGGACGAGTACGTCGAACCCATGATCCAACTGGTGAACGCCGACGGCGCCTTCGAACAGGGCGTGCGCAAGGTCGAGAACGTGCTGCTGCGCATGCTCACCGAGCAGCAGCGCCTGGGCCACCTGGTGGACGACGACATGCTGTTGCGCACCCACGCGCGCATCCTCGAAATGCAAACCCGTGCCCAACTGACCCTGCGTCATGCCCGCGAGTTGCTGTTGCCGCTGCGCGAAGAAGCACGCCGTCACAACGCCGTTACCCGTGGCGCCGCGCTGGCCCTGTCGGCCATCCGCCGCAAGGGCCTGGACGCGGTACCGCAAGCGGCAATGCCGATGTTCACCCGGCCGCAAAGCACCTTCCTGGGCAGTGCCAGCCAAGTAGAAGCCTACGTGTACGCCCTGGCGCGCTTCGAAGCCAAGCCGGCGCAGTTCCCCAAGGCGCACAAGACGCGCCAGGGCGAAGCCCCCAAGGCGCCGCGCACGGTCAAGGAAATGCTCGAACGCTGCGAGGACGCATTGCCCCTGCCCGACCTGATGGTCTGGCTGCTGGAGCAGGAACCCGAAGGCGCCACCGACGAACTGCTGTATTGGTTCTCGCGCCTGTCGCGGGACAAGCGCTTTGCCCGCGAGCGCCTGGAGCGCCGCGAATACCACACCCTGGAGCACCGCGTCAGCCTGCGCTCCTTCGCCCTGCTTTCCAGCGCCGATACGCCGCCACCGGCGCCGCTGGAACCCTCTGCGAGCACTGCACATGAATCTTGATTTGTCCGAAATGTCCCAGCTGGCACCGATTTTTCGCGAGCTGTACAAGGGCTTCCACATCAGCCGCCGCGACCCGGAGCTGTACGCTCAACTGTCCAACCTGCAGGACCAATACCGCGGCTTGTTCCGCGCCCTGGGCTTCGAGCTGGTATGCGACACCCGCGGGTTCTACTACTTCGTGCCCGAGCAGGCCGCCGCCCAGGTCAACAAGACGGCCCAGCGCCTGTCGCTGTTTACCTTCATCCTGGTGGAACACCTGGCCGACCAGGGCCGCGACCCCATGGCCGTGCTCGACGGCGGCAGCATTGGCCGCGACGAACTGCCATCGCTGCTGGAAAAGTACCGCGACCTGTTCCTGCAGGCCGAAGTGCAGACGCCCGAAGAGCTGGAAGAAAAGATCATGCGCCGCATGACCCAGTTGGGTTTCGCTGGCGAGGAAAACGGCGTGTTCCGCTTCCTGCCGCCCATGCACCGCTTCCTCGACGTGTGCCTGTCGGTTCAACAGGACCGCAACCTGGCCGCCAGCCTGCACAGCGACCTGCCACTGCCTACCCCGATGCTGGTGGATGAAGACGACATCATCGTCATCGACGACGTTGAAGAGTCGGAAGAAGAGGCCCTGGCCCGCGCCATTGCCGAAGAACAGGAGATCGATGCATGAGCCAGGAACGCTATGGCATTCGCCGCTTCGCCCTGCTGAACACTGCGGGTTACAGCCTGGGCCTGTTCCCGCTGGAACACCCGTTGTCGGTGTACGGCGCCAACAACCTGGGCAAGTCCGCCTCGATCAACGCCTTGCAATTCCCCATTCTGGCGCGCATGTCGGACATGAGCTTCGGCAAGTACAGCGTTGAGCAGTCGCGCCGTTTCTACTTTGCCAGCGACACCAGCTATATCCTCTGCGAAGTGTCCCTGCCCCACGGCCCGCACGTGATCGGCGTGGTCGGCCGCGGCCCGGGTGGCGGTTTCGGTCACCAGTTCTTCGCCTACAAGGGTGAACTGGACCTGGCCCACTACCAAAGGAACGACACCTGCCTGCGTCAAAAAGAACTGTTTACCAACCTTGAGCGCAACGGCCTGAAAGCCTACGAGCTCAAGCCGGACGAACTGCGTCGCCTGCTGGTGGGCGGCCATACATCCGTGCCACTGGACCTGACCCTGATTCCGCTGCGCTCCACCAGCGAACAGAGCCTGAAGACTTTCCGCGCGCTGTTCATCAACCTGCTGCACATGCGCGAAATCACTGCGGCCAAGCTCAAGCAACTGTTCCTGGATGCGTTCGAGCACAGCCTGCGCTCGGGCAGCGTGGACTACATTGCCGCCTGCGAAGAAGCCTTCCGCGACGTGCGCCGCATGGAGCAGGATTACAACTCGCTGGTGTCCGCGGGGCCTCTGGTGGAAGCCCTGGCCAACGGCGTGCGTCAGCGTGACGTGCTGCGCGGCAAGCTGCATCGCATTTCGCCCGTCCTCGATTCGCTGCTGGGTACCTGGCAGGACTACTCCGGGGCGCGCAAGGAAGAACTGGTCATCCAGTCCGAGCACTACCGCAAGGAACAGGACTCGCTGCAGAACAACCAGCGTGGAGGCACCCAGGAGCTGATGCGCCTGGAGCGCGAGATCACCGGCGTGCAGCGCTGGCTGGGGGAACTGACGGTGCTCAAGCATCGCTTTGCGCTGGTCAACGATGTGAAGGTGCTGGAACAGCAACTACTGGCCGCCAAAGACGCCCACGACGAACTGGCCGGTGCCTTGGCCCAGTCGCGTCAGTTCAGCGCAGAGGACCTGGAAGAGCGTCTGCGTGACCTGGAAAAACGCCTGAAGTCGGTCAAACAACAGCTCGACCACGCCGACAACAACAGCTACGCCCGCCTGCGCGAAGAGTTCTCCCAGCAGGACGTGGAACGCCTGATGCGCCTGTTCAACAGCGCGCTGTTTAGCTTGCCGCTGAGCGAGCAAGGTATTGCCCTGGATGATGGCGATGCCTGGGTGAAATCCCTGGAGGCCATTCTCGATGGCTTCAAGGGCGAGCGCTTCGAAGTGCCCGGCATCTCCATCGACCTTTCGAACATCGAGCCCCCTGCCCTGCAGGCCTTGGCTGACCGTGCTGCATTGCGCGACCAGAAGGAACGCCTGGACAAAGAGCTCAAGCAGCTCAAGACCCAGCAGGCCGTGGCTTCCGACCGCGCGGCCAGCAAGGAGCAGACCGAAGCTCTTTACCAGCAGGTGCTCGATGCCCAGAAAGCCCTGGAAGACTTCCGCCGCACCCAGACCCTGAGTGCCGAAGAAGAAGACAAGATGGAACAACTGGCGCAGATGGAAGCAGCCCAGGACGAGCTCAAGCGTTCCAGCGACGCCTTCACCGAACGCGTCCAGCAACTGTCCGCCAAGCTGCAACTGGTGGGCCGTCAGATCGCCGACATGGAGGCCAAGCAGCGCACCCTGGACGACGCACTGCGCCGTCGCCAGCTATTGCCGGCCGACCTGCCGTTCGGTACGCCGTTCATGGAAGCGGTGGACGACTCCATGGACAACCTGCTGCCGTTGCTCAATGACTATCAGGACAGCTGGCAGGGCTTGCAGCGCGTGGACGGTCAGATCGACGCCCTGTACGCGCAAGTGCGCCTGAAGGGTGTGGCCAAGTTCGACAGCGAAGACGACATGGAGCGTCGCCTGCAATTGCTGATCAACGCCTATGATCACCGCAGCGAAGAAGCCCTGACCCTGGCCAAGGCGCGCCGCGCCGCGGTCACGGACATCGCCCGTACCCTGCGCAACATCCGCAGCGACTACGACAGCCTGGAACACCAGCTGGCGCTGTTCAACCGCGAGATCAACAAGCGTCAGGTGTCGAACCTGCAGAGCTTCCGCATCGTGTTGGCGCCCAACAAGGACGCGCTCAAGCACATCGATCAGATTATCCACAGCGCTGGCCAGTACGAAGAAGGCGAAACGCTGTCGGTGTTCGACCTCAGCCATAGCGCCGAGCAGGACAACAAGAACGAAGAGGCCAAGGAATACCTGGCCCGCCTGGTAGCCGCCAACCATAACCAGTTGGGTCTCAAGGACCTGTTTGAACTGGCCTTCGAGATCACCAAGGTCAACGGCCAGCCGGTTATCCACACTGACATCGACGGTGCGGCGTCCAACGGTACGACCATGACCATCAAGGCGCTGACCAACATGTACTTGTTGCTGCACTTGATGGACCGTGACCTGGCAGGTCGCATTCGCCTGCCCTACTACCTGGACGAGGCAGCAGACATCGATGAGCGCAACCAGTCGGCGCTGCTGGAAACCAGCCAGCAACTGGGCTTCGTGCCTATCCTGGCCAGCGTGAAGCCACAGGTATCGGCCCACGTGGCCATCGACCTGGAGGGCGGCAGCGGGCCTAACGGCATCTACATTGACGAGTCGGACTGGAAGTACATCCGTCGTCATGATGCGGTGAAGGCCGTGGTGGTGGATGATGAGGCGGAAGAGGTTTCAGCTTGATCTGAGTTGCAGCGTTACAAGGAAACCACCCGCGAGGGTGGTTTTTTTGTGCCCCCGAAAACACCTTCCCGGCGCTGCCGCCAGGCTGCGACGGCGTGCGCTGCAGGCGTGTGTTTCACATGG
>NZ_AJWX01000024.1 GCF_000263855.1 Pseudomonas sp. M47T1 | reverse complement strand
GGCCCGTACGCCAAGCCGTCGGACCTGAAAGACCCGTTCGGCCACCCGTTCGGCTACCGCTTCCCCGGTGAACACGGCAGCTTCGACCTGATTTTCTATGGTCAGGACGGCCAGCCAGGTGGCGAAGGGTACAACGCCGACCTGGGCAACTGGGAATAACCCCGCGCATGCCATTGAACAGGCGCGCCCGCGGCTTCACCCTGCTGGAAATGCTGGTGGTGATCGTGCTCATCGGTGTGGCGGCGGGGCTGGTGGGCTATGGCCTGCAGCGCGGGCTGCACAGTGCCGCCGAGCGCAAGGCCCTGGGCCAGATGGTGCAGGCCCTTCGCGCGGCGCGGGTACAGGCCATCGTCAGCGGACAAGCGGCGCGCACGCGTTTTGATTTGCAGGGGCGCATAGTCCAGGCCCCGGGCAAACCCGTGGTGCGTTGGCCAGCCGACTGGCAGGTGCGCCTGCAGACGGCTGAAGGCTTGGGCGCCGGGTTCGAGTTCTACCCCGACGGCGGTGCCAGTGGCGGCAATGTGCTGATCAACCAGGGGCAACGGCATTGGCGTATCGACGTGGCCTGGCTGACGGGCGCCGTGCAGTTGCGCGACCTGCCATGACCCCTCAGCGCGGTTTTACCTTACTGGAAATGCTCGCGGCGCTGGCGGTGCTGGCCCTTTGCGCTACCGCGCTGCTGGGCGCGTTTGGTCAGAGTGCGCAGGCGTTGCAGCAAAGCGCCGGGGCCGATCGCCTGAGCCTTGCGGCCGCCTCGCTGGTCGACAGCCTGGATGCTGGGCCGTTGCAGCCTGGCCGGCAGCGGGGCCCTGGGACGATGTAGCCTGGGTGTGCGACATCGCTCTGGTGCCTTCGGAGCCAGGGTCAGCCCGCTTGTATCGTCTGGACCTGAGCCTGCATCAAGGCGCCCAGCGGCTGCAGGTCAGCACCCTGCGCGTGCGCAGCGCCGGGGTCACGCCATGAAGGGCCAGGGCGGTTTCACCCTATTGGAGATCCTCGTGGTGCTCAGCCTGCTGGGCATCCTGGCGGGTCTGGTCGGCACTGCGCTGGTCAGTGCCAACCGCGCCACGGCCAAGGCTGAGCGCTTCAGTACACGATTGGACGAGGTGCAGGCTGCGCAGCATTATCTGCGCCGGGCCATCAGCCAGGCGCTGCCATTGGCAACTGGGTCTCCCGTCGCCAAGCCGCCACGTTTTATTGGCGCACCGGAGCAGTTGACCTTTCACGGCCCATTGCCGGACTCCATTGGCGGCGGGCTGTATCAGCAGCAACTGACGCTGAGCGGCCATCGCTTGCTGGTGACCTTTGCCCGGCTAGACGGTCAGGCGGCGCAGCGTTTCGGCGAGCCGCAGGTGCTCTTGCGCGACGTCCGGGCATTGGCGCTCAGCTACCGCGGTCGTTCACCCCTGGGGCAGGACAGTGGCTGGGTGGCGAACTGGCCGTGGCCCGAGCGCTTGCCCAAGGCAGTACGCATTCAAGCCACCTTGGCAGGGGGAGTGCCGTGGGTGACCGAACAGGTGAACCTGCGCCTGGACCTGGCCAGCGAGCCGAACCCATGAAGGGCCAGCAGGGCGTGGCCCTGTTGCTGGTGCTTTGGGTACTGGCCGTATTGAGCACCTTGCTGGCCGGGCTGGCCGGCACCGTGCAGTTGCAACAGCGCCAGGCCGGCTGGCAGGCCGCGCATGTGCGCGCGCTGCTGGCGGCCGAAGCCGGCCTGAGCCAGGCGGCGATCAGCCTGCAGGCCCGTGATCTCAAGGCGCGCTGGGCAGCGAACGGCCAGCCGCACGCGTTGACGTTCGATCAGGCGCAGGTGGCGGTCAGTGTGCGCAGCGAGCGCGGCAAGCTGGACCTCAACGCCGCCTCCCAGGCCGACGTCGACCGTTTGCTGCGTGCCTGCGGTGCCGCGCCCTCGGTGGCAGAGGCTATTGCCCAGGCATTGCAGCAACAGCGTGACGGTTCGACACCGCTGCGGGCGCTGGAGGAATTTCGTGAGTTGCCGGGCATGAGCGCCGCGCTGTACCGGCGCGTGCTGCCGCTGGTCACCGTGTGGTCCGGCCAGGCGCAGCCCGATCCCAGCCTGGCGCCGCCCCGACTGGCACGCGCCCTGGGGCTGCCGACGGTGCGCACGCCGAACCCGGACGCCGGGCAAATTCTTACCGTCACCAGCGAGGCCCGCCTGCCGGGCGGTGTGCATGCGCAGGTGCGGGTGACCTTGATGATGACATTGGCAAAGGAGGGCGCCAGGCCGTATCGGGTCTTGCGCTGGCAAGAATGAACAAGCTCGTTGCAATGCCCCTGGCGCACCTGCGCCAAGCCCATGGTCGATGGCAGATCAGTCAGCCGCGCCGCTGGTTGCACCTGTGGCTGGCCGAACTGCACGGCCTGCTGCCGGCGGCCGTGCGTGCCCGGCTGGCCAGCGGCCCGACGGTGCAGACGCTGCCGTGGCCATTACCGGAAGACATCGACGGCGACCGACCGGTCCAATTGCTGCTGCCCAGCCATGAAGTGCTTGCACCGCGCATCACGCTGCCGCTGGCGGCCACCCGTGATCTGCAGCGGGTGCTGGCCTTCGAACTCGACAAATACACGCCACTGCCCGCCGATCAGGTGCACTTCACGGCACGCATTGAGCGTCAGGGTGCCAGCACGGCCAGCGTGCGGTTGGTGGCCATCTGCCGCGAGCGCCTGGCGTTGATGCTTGAGCACTGCCAGGCCAGTGGCGCACGGCTGCAGGCCATCGACGCGCTGGATGTCGACGGCAAGCCCCTGGGTGTTGACCTGTTGCCTGCGCACCTGCGCCCGGCACCCTCCACGGCTGCGCGCCTGAACCGGCGCCTGGCCCTGGCGGCTGCGGCCTTGCTGGTAGCGGTGATGGCCATGGCCCTGCACAGCCGCGCCGCCACCGTGGCCAACATGCGTGCCGATGTCGCCGCGCAACGCCAACAGGTGCAAGCCCTGGAGGCCCTGCGCCACGAACTCACCGACACCCAGGGCGCCGCCCGCTACCTGGCGGGGCTGAAAACCGCCCGTCCAACCTTGACCCGTCTGGTCAGCGAACTGGGCCAGTGCCTGGGCGCCGACACTTGGCTGGAACAACTGGAAGTGCGCGACAGCGGCGAGTTGATCCTGACCGGCCAAAGCCGCCACGCCAGCGCCCTGATCAGCCGTTCCCACGACTGTGCCAGCCTGCGCGACGTGCGCTTCCAGGGCATTATCCAACCCGACGCCGACACCGGCCTTGACCGATTTGCGCTGGCTGCGCGTCTCACCCAGGAGGCCGCCGATGCGCCGCCCCCCGACCGCCCGTGAACGCCAGATCCTCGCCGTGGGCCTGTTGGCCCTGCTGGTGTGGGCCGGCGGGTACCTGCTGGTGGACAGCTGGTTCGCCGGCCCTCTGTTGCAGTTGAACGACGAGGCCGCGACCCTGCAGGCCCAGCATCAGCGCTACGCTCGCCAACTGGGCCAGGCCCCGGCCCTGCGCGCCGCGCTGGACAAGGCCCGTCAGGACCCGGCCAGCCGTCGCAGCCTGTTGACCGGGGACGACCCCAGCGCCGTGGCCGCCGACTTGATGCAGGCCGTGATCGACCGGGTCAAGGCCCAGGCGGCCACCGGGCCGGGTTGCGAGGTCACCCAGCGCATGCCTATCGTCCCCGAGCAGGACCCGGCCCAGCCGTACCGGCAGGTCAAGGTCAGCCTGGCCCTGGCATGCGCCACCGAGCCCTTGGTGAAGGTGTTGCAAGCGCTTGAGTATGGCCAGCCCTACCTGTTTGTAGAGGCGCTGGATGTGCAGCGCGACACCCGTGCGCCGGGCAAAGGCGGCCCAGGCCGGTTGAAGGTGCAACTGTTGGTGCGCGGCTACCTCACGGCCGCCAGCGGCAAGGCGGCCACGCCATGAAGCACATGGCTGTGATCCTCCTGCTGATCAATGGCGCGCTGGTGGCCTGCCTTGTATGGGTGGGCGCAAGCCAAGGCGCTGTGGAATGGAACAGTGTCGGCCCGGCCGCGCCGTTGGCGGTACTGCCTGCCGCAGCGCCCGCGCTCACCCCGTTGCCCGAAACACAACTGGCCCAGGCCTTTCAGCAGCCGCTGTTCAGCCCCGATCGCAGCCCCGATGCGGCCAAGGCTGGCGCGGTATCGGCGGGGATTGAGGGGGTGACCCTGGGCGGCGTGGTCATCAATGGACAGGCGCAATGGGCGCTGCTGCGCCTGCGCGACCAGCGCGCCGTGAAGCTCAAGCGCGGTGATGCGCTGGACGGCGGCTGGGTATTGACCGAATTGGCCGCCACCAGCGCCACCTTCACGCGCCAGGGACAGGCGCGCACCGTGAACATTCCCGTGCCGCGCCTGTCTGCGCCGGCCGTGGCCCCCGTACTCAAACTCCCTGACGTGAACGCCCCATGACCGCACCTGCCCATTCGTTTTCCACGCCCCTGCGTTTCCCACTGCTGGGGCTCGTCGTCGCCATGGCGCTTGCCGGTTGCGCCGGTCAGTCGTCCCTGGACAGTGACCCAGCCTTGATGCGCGAAGCCTTGAACGGCACCGGCGACCAGCGCCCCAGTACACCGGCCGAAGCACCCGAGGCCGTTGCGCCAACGCCTGCCGGCGCGTCGGCGCACAGGCAGATCATCACCGGCAACCAGCGTTTCGTGCGACCCCAGGCCCAGGTCAGGCCGAACGCCGAGGGTGGTGCGGGCGACATCATGTTCAACTTCACCAGCCAGCCTATCGAGGCCGTGATCAACACGGTGCTGGGCGACCTGCTGCACGCCAACTACAGCATCAGCCAGGACGTGAAGGGCAGCGTCAGCTTCTCGACCTCAAAGCCGGTGAACAAACAGCAGGCGCTGTCGATTCTGGAAACGCTGCTGTCCTGGACCAACAACGCCATGATCCGCCAGGGCGACCGCTACGTGATCCTGCCGGCCGCCCAGGCCGTGGCCGGCAAACTGGTGCCGGAAATGCCCGTGTCGCAGCCCTCCAGCGGCCTGAGCGCAAGGCTGTATCCGCTGCGCTATATCGGCGCCACGCAGATGCAGAAGCTGCTCAAGCCATTCGTGCGCGACAACGCCTTCCTGCTGGTGGACCCGGCGCGCAACGTGCTGAGCCTGGCTGGCACGGCCGAGGAACTGGCCAACTACCAGGACACTATCGACACCTTCGACGTGGACTGGCTCAAGGGCATGTCCATCGGTGTGTATGGCCTTGAGCATGCCTCGGTGAGCGAGTTGATGCCGCAGTTGCAGAAACTCTTCGGGCCGGACAGCGGCATGCCCCTGGGCACCATGATGAAGTTCATGCCCAACGAGCGCACCAACTCTATCGTCGCCATTTCGTCGCAACCGGCCTACCTGCAGGAAGTGGGCGACTGGATCAAGACCATCGACGAAGGGGGCGGCAACGAGCCGCAGATGTACGTGTACGATGTACGTAATATGAAAGCCACGGACCTGGCCAAGTACCTGCGGCAGATTTATGGCACGGGCGCCATCAAGGAAGAAGCGGCCGCCAAGGTGGCGCCGGGGCTTACGACCACCACGTTGTCTTCGCTCAACAGCACGGGTAGCTCGACCACGGGCGGCCCGAGCACCCAGACGGCCAGCACCCAGCACAGCAGCGATCAGGACGAAGACAGCGCGGAGGCCGAGGCCGGCGGCACCAGCGACAGCGACAGCGCCCAGGGTACCCAGAAAACCCTGGAGGAAAGTGTGCGCATCACCGCCAACAAAAGCACCAACCAGTTGATGGTGCGCACCCGCCCCGCCCAGTGGAAAGAGATTGAATCAGCGATCAAGCGCCTGGATAACCGGCCGCTGCAAGTGCAGATCGAAACGCGCATCCTGGAGGTCAAACTCACTGGCGAGCTGGACCTGGGCGTGCAGTGGTACCTGGGCAAGCTGGCGGGCAACTCCTCCAGCACCACAGTGGCCAACACCAGCGGATCGCAAGGCGCGCTGGGCAGCGGCGGGGCAGGGCTGGGCTCCACTGACACGGCGTTCTATTCCTTTGTCAGCAGCAATTTCCAGGTGGCGCTGCATGCGCTTGAGACCAGTGGCCGCACTCAAGTGCTGTCGGCGCCGTCGCTGGTGGTGATGAACAACCAGCAGGCGCAGATTCAGGTGGGCGACAACATTCCGATCAGCCAGACCACCGTCAACACCAGTACCTCCGACACTACCCTGAGCAGCGTTGAATACGTGCAGACCGGCGTGATCCTCGACGTGACCCCGCGCATCAACCCGGGCGGCCTGGTGTACCTGGACGTGCAACAGCAGGTCAGTGACGCCGACACCAGCAGCGTTACCACCAGCCAGCCCAACCCCAGCATTTCAACGCGCTCCGTCTCAACCCAGGTGGCAGTGCAGAGCGGCCAGACCGTGCTATTGGGCGGCCTGATCAAACAGGATAACGCCGAGTCCACCTCCAGCGTGCCGGGCCTGGGCCGCATCCCCGGGCTGCGCTGGTTGTTCGGCAGCACCACCAAATCCAAGGACCGCACCGAGCTGATCGTACTGATCACCCCACGCGTGGTGGCTACCGCCAACGACGCGCGGCAGGCCACGGATGACTACCGTCGGCAGATGCAGTTGCTCAAGCCTGCTGCCTTGTAGCAACGGTACTGTGTGGGGGCTGCGGTGTGACTGGTAAACGCGGAGGCTGATTGATGAAATTCACTCATTATCTCATCCACCCCCACGCCATAGTCCCCACCCGGCTCCTGCGCTACCGTGCCGTACAGCGCTTTTCTCCCCTTCCAACTGAACCGTCACCCAACCCTGCCATCCACTCTAGTGTCCTGTCTGTGAAATAAGCTGTTCACTGTTGACGGCGTCTGTCGTTACCAGGCGGCGTGGCAACTCCTCGCCTTGCCTGGCAACAACAGCCACTCGTCAAAAGAGAACGTATTTCGCAGACAGGACACTAGGTACTGCCTTTTACCGTGCCCCCTGCAAAAGGTGCCCCCTGATGAGCGACCCTAAAAACCGCCTGCCCATGCCGCAGGATAAAGATTGCATCGCCTCACGGCGCAATTTCCTCAAATTCGGTGCCTCCGGCATCGCCGCCGCGTCCCTGTCGCACTGGATTCCACCGTCCGCCGCGCAGGCCGCTACCCTGGCCCCCGAGGCAGCCACGCCTGCCGCCGGCCACCAACGCATCCGCCTGCAGGTCAACGGCCAATGGCACACCCTGGACGTGCCCAACAACGCCGTGCTGCTGGACGTGGTGCGCGACCGCCTGCAACTCACCGGCAGCAAGAAAGGCTGCGATCACGGCCAATGTGGCGCCTGCACCGTGCTGGTCAACGACGTGGCGATCAATGCCTGCCTGTCCATTGCGGTGCAGCATGACGGCGACCGCATCACCACCATCGAGGGCCTGGCGCAGAACGGTCAGTTGCACCCGGTGCAGCAGGCGTTCTGGGACCACGACGCCTACCAGTGCGGTTATTGCACCTCGGGGCAGATCATGAGCGCGGTGGCGATCCTCAATGACCCGAACGTCCCCGACGACGATGCCAGCGTGCGCGAAGCCATGAGCGGCAACATCTGCCGCTGCGGCGCCTACAAGAACATCCTTGCCGCTGTGCAGTCGGCGCGGGGCAAAATGGGGAGGGCCAGCTGATGCGTACCTTCGACTACGCGCGCGCCGACACGCCGGGCAACGCCGTGAAGGCCGCCGACAGCGGCCAGGCCATGTACCTGGCCGGAGGTACCACGCTGCTGGACCTGGTAAAACTGGACGTGATGAAGCCCGACCAGGTGGTGGACATCAACCGCCTGGCCCTCAAGCAGATCGAGCCGCTGCCCGACGGCCGCCTGCGCGTGGGGGCGCTGGTCAGCAACACCGACCTGGCCCGTCATGCCTGGGTGCGCGAGCACTATCCGGTGCTGTCCCAGGCGCTGCTGGCCGGCGCCTCCACCCAGTTGCGCAACAAGGCCACCACCGGTGGCAACATCATGCAGCGGGTGCGCTGCAGCTATTTCCGTGACGGCATCTCGCCGTGCAACAAGCGCGAGCCGGGCTCGGGCTGCGCCGCCATCGACGGCTTGAACCGCAGTGTGCACGCGGTGCTGGGCACCAGTGACCACTGCATCGCCAGCCACCCCTCCGACATGTGCGTGGCCGTGGCCGCCATCGGCGCCAAGGTGACGGTGCAGGGCAGCACGGGCGGGCGCGACATCGACTTTGCCGACTTCCACCTACTGCCGGGCGACACGCCGTGGTTGGAACATGCGCTGCAACCCCACGAACTGATCACCCACCTGACCCTCGACGCGCCCCTGCATGGCAGCCGGTCGGCCTACCTGAAGCTGCGCGACCGCACCTCCTACCAGTTCGCCCTGGCGTCCAGCGCCGTGGTGCTGGTGCTGGACGGCCAACGCATCACCCAGGCGCGCATTGCCTTGGGCGGCGTGGGCACCAAGCCGTGGCGGGCGCGGGAGGCCGAGCAGGCGCTGGTGGGGCAAGCGGTAGGCCCGCAGACGTTCCAGAAAGCCGCCGAGTTGGCCCTGCAGGGCGCCCACGCCTACGCCCACAACGCCTTCAAGATCCCCCTGGGGCAGCAGGCGATCATGCGCAACCTGCGCGACCTCACGGCTTAGGAGTTTCTGATGAGCGATCCCATAATCGGTACCCCGACCCGCCGGGTCGACGGTCGGCAAAAGGTCAGCGGCGCTGCGCGCTACGCCGCCGATCATCCACTGCCTGGCCTGCTGTATGCCTACGGTGTCTACAGCACCGTGGCCTGCGGCCGTATCCGCCAGATCAATGACAGCCAGGCCCGGCAGATGCCCGGTGTCGTGAAGGTGCTGCACCATGGCAACATGGAGGCCCTGCACCGCACCCCCAACGCGCCGCTCAAGGACGTACTCACGGCCAGCAAGGCGGACGAGCATCGCTTGCCTTTCGAGGACGACAAGGTCTATTACCCCGGCCAGTTCGTGGCTCTGGTGGTGGCTGAGAGTTTCGAACAGGCCAGGGCCGCCGCCTACCGCGTCACGGTCGATTACGAGGCAGGCGATCCCATCAAGGACCTGGACCAGGCCCTGCGCCTGCATGGCTCCAAGGACGGAGGCAAAGGCCACCATCGCGGCGATCCGCCCTCGGCGTTCGACAGTGCCCCACACCAGACGGACCAGACCTACACCACGCCGGTGGAGGTGCATAACCCCATGGAAATGCACGCTACCACTGCGTGGTGGCAGGACGGTTGCCTGTACCTGTACGAAAGCACTCAAGGCGTGGTCAACCATCGCAACATGCTGGCCAACGTCTTCGACCTGCCGCCCGAACGGGTGGAGGTACGCGCACCCTTCATCGGTTCCGGCTTCGGCGGCAAACTATGGCCCTGGCCGCACTCGGTGGCCACCTGCGCGGCGGCCAAGGCCACCGGCCAGCCGGTGCAATTGATGCTGCCCCGGGCGCAGATGTTCACTACCGTCGGCCACCGGCCAGAAACCCGCCAGCGCCTGCGCTTGGCCACCGACGCCCAAGGCAAGCTGGTGTCGATCCGCCATGAGTCGTACAACAGCACGTCGACCCTCGACAGCTACACCGAAACCTGTGGCTCGGTGACCCAAAGCCTGTACAGCTGCCCCAATGTGCTGGTGACCCACAACAACAGCCCGGTCAATCGCGGCACGCCCACCTCCATGCGCGCGCCCGGCGCTGCACCGGGGCTGTTCGCACTGGAGTCGGCCATCGACGAAATGGCTCTGGCCGTGGGCATGGACCCCTTGAAGTTTCGCCAGCTCAACCTGGCCACCTCGGACGAGAGCCAAGGCCTGCCCTGGTCCAGCAACCACCTGCCCGAAGCCCTCGAGCAGGCGGCCAAGCGTTTCGGCTGGCATGACCGCAATCCCGCCATCGGCGCCATGCGCGATGGCGACCAGATCATTGGCTACGGCCTGGGCGCCTGTAATTGGGAAGCCTTTCAGATGCCTACCGAGGCGCGGGTGATCCTGCGCGCCGATGGCAGCGCCCTTGTGCAGTCGGCCGTGCAGGACATCGGCACCGGCACCTACACCATCGTCGCCCAGACCGTCAGCCAAATCACCGGGTTGCCGCTTGAGCGTATCCAGGTGGAACTGGGCAGCTCGGCGCTGCCGCCGGGCACGCTGTCAGGTGGCAGTTGGCTGACCGCCAGCGTCATGCCGGCCGTAGCGGGCGCCACCCGCAAGGCCCTGGCACAATTGCAGGAGTGGGCCGTGGCGCCTGGCGGGGTGTTTGCCGGCGCCACGGTTGACCAGGTCACGGTCAAGGACGGCCAATTGCAGCATGCCGGCCAGCAAGCCAGCTTCGGTCAGGTGCTGGACAACCAACGCCTGGCGCGCGCCGAAGGCTTCTTCCACAACGACGCCGCCAAGAACGGCACATACTCGTTCCGTTCCTTCGGCGCGCATTTCGTCGAGGTGCGCTGGGACCCGGGCATCTCGCGCCTGCATGTGGCGCGGGTGGTCAGTGCCATCGACGTGGGCAAGGTGGTCAACCCGTTGGCCGCGCGCAACCAGGTGGAAGGCGCCATTGTCATGGCCATTGGCATGGCGCTGTTCGAAGCCGCCGAGCACGACCCGCGCACCGGCTTGCCGGCCAACAACAACTACGCCGAATACGTGGTACCGGTGCATGCCGACCAGCCGGAAATAGAGGTGATGCTGCTCGATTACCCGGACCTGAACATGAGCGAATTCGGCGCACGGGGCATTGGCGAAATCGGCATCACGGGCCTTGCGGCGGCGGTAGCCAACGCGGTGTACCATGCCACCGGCAAGCGCGTGCGCGACCTGCCCATCACCAAAGAGAAGTTGATGGGGTAGGGACGCCCTTGATAGCCGCTGCCCAAGGCTGCGGGATTACATTGTGTGCTTATGGAGTGGCTCGTGCCGATCACTGTCATCATCCTCGCCGCCGGCCGTGGCGAGCGCTACCTGGCTTCCGGCGGCAACACCCATAAACTCGACGCCTTGCTGGGCGGCACCCCCGTGCTGCAGCGGGTACTGGATGCCGTGGCCGACACCGGCCTGGCCGTTCACGTCGTGCGACCCCAGCACGACAACGGCGGCATGGGCGACTCGATCGCCCGCGGCGTCAAGGCCACGCCCGAGGCTGATGGCTGGCTGATCCTGCCGGGCGATCTGGCCTTGGTCACTGCCGACTCCATCCGCCGGGTCGCTGCCGCGCTGCGGCCCGACACCGTGATCGTCCCGCAGTATCAAACCCGGCGCGGCCATCCGGTCGGCTTTCCGGCCCAGTGCTTCCAAGCCCTCGCAGCCCTGACTGGCGACAGCGGCGCTGCTGCCATTGTCCGTCGCTATCGCGAGGCAGGCAAGGTCGTGGACTTATCGGTCTACGATGTCGGCATAACCCTTGACGTAGACACGCTCGATGACCTGAAAACCGCCGAAGCAAGCCTGGCCACCCGAACCCTGTAGCCCCTCCACGGTGGGCGCCGTTAGCGCAGGCTCCACGATACCCCCAGATAAACCCCCAACCCCTCACCCGGCGTGGAACGCGCCGCATCCAACCCTTTGTCGTCATACCCCGGCGTCACCGTGGCCGCGTAGTGCTGGTTGGTCAGGTTGCGTATATCCACCCAGGTCTGCCAGTCACCCTTGGGTGCGTTGTAGCCCAGGCTTGCGCCAAACAGCGCATAGGGATCGGCGTAGTAGCTGTTGGCGTAATCCACTGCCACCTTGGACACCAGTTGCGTGTTTAGCGCGGCGAAGAAACCCTGCGGCCAGTCGTAGCGCAATTCACCCTGGTAGTAGTGCATCGGCAAGCCCGGCAGGCGGTTGCTGCCGAACCGGTCGTCGTCACGGTAGTGGAAATCGCTGAAGGTGTACGCCTGGCGAAGGCTGAGGGCGCCCACGCCTTCGCGCGACCACAGGGTGCTGGTCAGGCTGGCTTCCACGCCCTGGTGCACGGTGGGGCTGGCATTGAGTTCGTAGGGCGTGACGGCGCTGGCGTCGGGTAATACCGACAGCAGTTCATGGCGCACCTGGGCGTAGTACCAGGCCAGGCTCCATTGGCCCAGACTGCTGTCGCCGCTGCCGCCGATTTCCAGGGTGGTGGCGGTCTGGTTGCGCAGCGCCACCGGTACGCGTTGCGCGCCCGTGGCCACGCCACTGCCTGCCGGGAACAGCTGGTTGGAGCTGTAGATCATCGACCACGGGTGCGGGGCTTCCACCGAGCGGCTGAAGTTGCCGAACAATTGCACGTTCGGCGTCAGCTGATAGCGCAGGCCCAGGCGCGGGGCGTAGTCCCAGTCGTGCAGGCTGGTCTTGCCGCCGCCTTCGGGATAGGTGACCGCGCTTTCGCGACGGGTGTAGATGGCGGCGATGCCGGTGGTGAGCCACAGGTTGTCGGCCACTTCCAGGTCATTGCTCACATGCAGGACGGTGTCCGAGCCCTGATAGGTGAAGTTGCGGATGCGCGTGCCCGGCGCGTAACCGGCGGTGTTGCCGGTGGGGATGCGCACGAACTCGCTGGCGCCGTCATTGGGCATATGCTTGGTCACGCGCAGGCCCAGGGTGCTGTTGCTGTCCAGGCCCCACAGGGTGTCGTGGCGCTTGTAGTCGAAGGTGCCGCTGACGTCGGTGTAGGCCACCTTCAGGCGGTTGGGGCCTTCGCGCAGGTCCATCGGATAGTCGTGGTAGACCAGGCCGGTCTGGATGCTGGAGTCATCGTCAATGTAGTAGGTGGTCTTGTTGCCGATGAACGTGCTGCCCGGCTCGTCGCGCTGGTAGTCGCGCGCGGCGTAGGTGGGGTTGGCGGCCTGGGCGTGGTGTTCGATGGAGTCCTTGGTCACGCGGCCGGCCAGCTCGTTGTCGGTGTCGCGGTGGCGGATGTAGAAACGGGTTTCCAGGTTGGGGTTGAAGCGGTAGCCGAAGTTGGCGATCACGCCCTGGCTGGTGCTGGCGGTGTGGTCCTGATAGCCGTCGGAGCGCGCATCGGTGACGGCGATGTAGTAATCGAAGTCGCCCAGCACCTGGCCCGAGCTGATCTGGCGCTGACGATAGTCGTGGCTGCCCATGGCGTAGCGAAGTTGCAACAGCGGGGAGTCGTAGCCGGTGTGGCTGACGTAGTCGATGGCGCCGCCCAGGGCCAGGCCACCACGGTCGAAGCCGTTGGCGCCGCGCATGATGTCCACGCGCTCCAGCCACAGTGGCTCAAGCAGCTCATAGGGCGTGCCGCCCGGGCCGGTCAGTGGCAGGCCGTCGAGCATGGCGTAGATGCCCGAGGCATGGGCGCCGGGGGCGCGGTTGATGCCCGAGCCACGGATGGAAATCTTCACGCCTTCGTTGCCCGCCGACTGAGCGTACACGCCGGGCTGGTAGGCCAGTACGTCCTGGTTGCTGGCCACGCGGCCTTGCAGCGGGCGGCGCATGTCCACCACGTTGGTGCCACCGGGCACCTTGGCCAGTTGCGCCGCAGCGTCCTCGATGCTCTGGCCTTCACCACTCTGATCCTGGTCGCGGATCAGCACCTCGCCCAGTTCCATGTCCTGGGCGTCGGCCACCAACGGGCAGGCCAGGGCCAGGCTCAGGAGGGCGGTGGGCAGGGTATTGGACGACGGCATGAGGGGGCAACTCCAGAGTGATGACCCCTACGACGTGCGAATCGTTCGCAAAAGCACATGCGACGGCGGTCTTTGTGGGGGCGGGCTCTGCCCGCGAAAGGACACCGTGTTGCAACAGAGACTACGAGGTGAATGCTTCGCGGGCAGAGCCCGCTCCCACACAGGCTTTGCTGCGGCTGTATAGTCATCAGATCGACACGTTGGCGAGGCACTAACCTCGGACGGTCTTGCTCAACGCTGCGCCGCCGACGGGGCGGCCTGAGGGTTACGCGGGCTGCAACTGCGCCCGGCGCTTCTTGCTGGCGTCGCTGACCTGGGCCTGGATGCCGTCCAGATACTGGGTTTCCAGCTCGCGGGCCAACGGGCCGAGAATGGGGTTGGCGGCAAAACCGGCCAGCAGGGTGGCGATCAGCTGGGACACGGTGGCATTGGCGGCCTCGACACTGGCGGGCTCCAGCGGGTCGAACTCGATTCCTTCCATTTCCACATCCAGGCGCTTGAGTACGGGTTCTGCGCGCTGGATTTGCTGGCGAAGCTCATCAAGAGACGATTGCATCACTGACTCCCTGTGTCGTGGGCGTTGTCTTTAAACTGAAATATGCCGGTCATCTGAAGCATGGTAGGTGGGAAATATTTCAGTTGGATGACAGCGCGCAGGCGTTGCGCCGCTGCCGCCAGACTGCGCCGGCCTTCGCGTACACTGCAGATTTTAAGCATGGCTGAGGGCCAGCGCAGCCTTCGGCGCCGGCTACAGCAAGGAGTATCACCTGATGTCCCTGACCATCCGCCCGGCCACCGTCGTCGACGCCCCCGTACTGTGCAACGCCGAGCGCGAAACCGCCCGGACGCCCGGCCTGCTGGTATCGCGCCCCGATGAACTCATGCCAGACGCCTTCGCGCAGAAAATCACTGCGCTGAGCCATGACGGCCTGTACGTGGTGGCTGAGCGTGATGCTCAAATCATCGGCCATGCGCTACTCGAGCCCCTGGGTATGGAAGCACTGGCCCATGTACTGAGCCTGACCATCGTCGTGCACCCAGGCCACCTGGGGCAGGGCGTGGGCACCGTATTGATGAAGCACCTGCTGGGTTGGGCGCGTCAGCGGCCCGGCTTATTGAAGGTGGAGCTGCGCGTGCGCGAGGGCAACCACCGCGCCAGGCGGCTGTATGAGCGGTTCGGATTTGTCGAGGAAGGCATACAGCGCCAACGCATTCGCCTGCCGGATGGGCAGTTGATCGGGGATGTGCTCATGGCCTGGTGTGCGGCGAGCCACCTGGCGCACCCACTGCCTTGAATAGGGGGCCAGCAACTGCCGTCTGTGGGGGCAGCTTCACTACAGTGCCAATAACCGCTCCGGGATGGTCCCGGTGAAATCCCGATATTCAGATCAACCTGTCGTGCTCATATGAGGCGCTGCACTTCAGCCGTGACAAGATCGACGTGGACGTGCGCCACGGACGGCCCAACTGGCCCAGTTACGAGGTGCGCACCGTGCGCAACGAAGCGGTGGCGGTTCTGGCAGCGCCTGGGTTGCTGGCGCAGCGCCCCGTCAGCCAGGCCGCCGACCTGCTCGATTGCGAGCTGATCCTGTCGGAGGCCACCTTGCTCAAATGGCCGGAGTGGTTTGCCCAGCAGGGGCTTGCGCTGCCGGAAAAGCCTTACACCCTGAGTTTCGACCGCTCGTACATGACCCTGGAAGCGGCCAGCCTGGGGCTGGGGTTTGCCTTGGAAAGCACCTTGCTGGCCCGCAAGTACCTGGACAGCGGCGCGCTGGTGGAGGTGGCGCCGCAGGCATTCAGTGCGCCGGTGGCGGCCCACCATCTAGTGTTCCCCAAGGCACATTCAAGCTTCCCAAGAGTACGACGCTTTCTGGGGTGGATGGAAAGCGAGCTGGGGCATGATTTTGTGTTTTGATCCGGCCCTTTACCGTTGGCGGCGGGGCAGCGCGCGTCACCTGGCGGCGCTGGGTGCCAAGGGGGTGCTGGGGCCATCGGCCTGGACATCCGGGCAGAGGGCGGCGAAGCTGCGCCCCACCGCACAGGATTTCTGAGGCGGGGAAGGTAGTTCGTCGCTGCTGCTGGGTCACCTGTGGGAGTATCTGTCTTCTGTGGGAGCGGGCTCTGCCCGCGAAAATAGCACCGCGCAGTATCTGGTCCGGCGCGGGTGTTCTTTTCGCGGGCAGAGCCCGCTCCCACATTCCTATGTCGGGTTAGCTCACCGCATAAAACTTGCGTACATACACCGTGCTCACCCAAGCGCAATCCGCGTCCTTGGGCACGAAAACGGTGTCGCCCGCGTTCACCACCCGCTCGCCATCACCTAAACGCAAGGTCACCTCACCCTCGGTCACGTACATCAACTCATGACACAGATGCCCACGGCTGCGACGCTCATAGGGCGTTGAATCCCACACGCCAACACGCAAGGCACCTGCTTGGAACAGGTTATTGGCGCGGCATTGCGGCGCCGGGCCGATCAGGATCTGATCATCCGGCGGCGAAGAAGGGTTCAGGTGAGCGCGACGATCAAGCACGGTCATGCCAGGCGCGGTACCCACCTCAGGCTGGATGTCGGCAAACCAGGCCCACAGGCTGTCAGGGCTGGCCTGCAGGCTGAAATCCGTGCCCGCAGCGATGACCAGGCTGTCACCCGGACCCACCTGCAACGTCTGACCGGCACGGCTAAAGGTCAGCGTCCCCTGATGCAGCACCAGCATTTCGCTGACCGGGTGCCCAGTCACTTCCACGATGCCCGTCAACGTGGTGATGCCCGCGGCAAAGCGCTCATCCGCATAACCAATTCGTCGGCTGGCAGCAAAGGGATCATTGGCTACCAGCGCATCGGCACTGGCAGCAATAAGGGGCGCATGACCATTGGCACCGGCCAGCAGCAGGGCAGTGAGTTGCGACATGGTGAGTGTCTCCTATTCAATTAACCAATGGCCTGGGTGACCAGGGCAAACGTCTGCACGCCTGCGGATGCCTGGGGGATTTCGCCGCGGCTCATGCACGCCACGGTATCCACGCCGTTGAGGCCCACGCTGTCCAGCCAGGGTTCCAGGCCGCAGCCCACCGGAATGTCGATGCGCACGAAGGCATCGGCCAAGGGGGCCAGCAGTTGGGCTATCAGCTGTTGCGCCTGCTCGACGTTCTGCGCCACCACCGGCCCGATGCATCGGCCGCGACCGAACGGTCTAATGGCGGCGAAAGCCTGCAATTCCCCCCCAATATCAATGCCCACCGCCTGCTCGATGTCCTCGAACACTGCGCTCATGACCGCACCGCGATCCAGGCCGGTAGCCGCATTGGCCAGCGCCAGCAGGCGCGGCTGGTCCGCGGCATTCAATACGCGGCCAGCCTGCGGAGGGGCGGGCGGGGCGATGACGGTGCCCTGGCGTTGCTGGATCTGCCCGAACTCCACGAAGCCCATCTTGCGGTACAGCGGCGCACCCGCCAGGGTGGCGTTGAGCAGGGCTGTGCGCGGGCCGACGCTGTCCAAAGCCAGGTCCATTAACCGGCGACCGATGCCGTGGCCTTGATACTCATCGCTGACGATCACCAGGCCAATGGTCGACCACGGCCCCTGGTGACAGGCGAAGGCCGAACCGATGACACGGTCCTGGTCCAGCACCACGAAGCCGTCGGCCACGCGCTGTAGCATGGCCCAGTCCTGGGCACGGTGCGGCCACTTGAGGGCCACCGACAAAGCATGGGCCGCCGGTACGTCGGCGGCGGTCATGGGGCGGTACTGATAGGTAGACATGGCGGGCTCCGATATGAACGCGAATGGCGCCTTGTATCGCACCTGCGTGGCGGGGTGACAAGGGGGCGAAGCGTATTCGGCAGATTGTGCAGCCCGCGCGTGGGCACGCCACAGGAAATGCTTCGCCAGGCGCTGCCGTCGGCAGCAACTACCAGTGCGCGCCCCCCGAGGGTAGGCGGCCACGCCTCGCCAGCAGATTATGCCAACGCATCGGCGGATTTCGGCGTTTTCCCTCTGCATGGCCGCCCCCGTATAAAGCAGAAGCCCTGAATCGCTTGTGCTACAAGGCACTTAGGCACTCTGGCGCTCGTCTTGCATTGTCAGAATGCGGCGCAGATTCTGCTGCTGTTGGCCAGTGGCGGCCCTGGAGGCGCCGCATTCTGGGGCCAAAACAGCGCACTTTTTCAGCCTTTGCCCGCGCGTGGAGCACAAAGCACGCTCTGCTGCCGCAACGCGTCAAAACGGTTTTTTGTGTTTTCCAGCCTGCGCTTTAAACGCCATCTGCTGATTTCACAGTGTTGTAATGAAGTTGTTGCGCAAGGGAGGGAACAGCCTCCACGGGATAGCTGAAACGGCCCAGCGCCAAGACTTCCACGAATTCTCAGGACGGCACCATATGAGCTTTCTACGCCCCAAATTCATCACCTTCGACTGCTACGGCACCCTGACCAACTTCCACATGGGCACTATGACCCGCGAGTTGTTCGCCGACCGCATCCCCGCCGAGCGCATGGACGCCTTCGTCAAGATGTTCTCTGCCTACCGCCTGGATGAAGTGATGGGCGACTGGCAACCCTACGACGTGATCCTCAAGAACGCTCTGGAACGTACCTGCAAACGCTGGAACGTGGCCTTCAAGGAAGCCGACGCGCGCCTGTACTACGACGCCGTGCCAACCTGGGGCCCGCATCCGGACGTGACCGCCGGCCTTGCGAAAATCGCCGACAAGATTCCCCTGGTGATTTTCTCCAACGCCAGCGATTCGCAGATCATGTCCAATGTCGACAAGCTGGGCGTGCCGTTCCACAAGGTGTTCACCGCCGACCAGGCCAAGGTCTACAAGCCACGCCTGGCCGCCTTCGAGTTCATGCTCGATAACCTGGGCTGTGGCCCCGAAGACGTGCTGCACGTGTCGTCGAGCTTCCGCTACGACCTGTTCTCGGCCCACGACATGGGTATCAAGAACAAGGCCTTCGTTGCCCGCGGCCACGAGCCAGCCGCCAATGCCAGTTACGAGTACAACCAGATCGCCGACATCGGCGGCCTGCCAGGCCTGGTCGGTCTCTGACCGAACGCCAAGGGGCTGCCACAACAGTGGCAGCCCGCCCTTAACCGTGGCCCGCAGGAGCAATACATGAGCAGTGAATCCTACTGGTTGGACACCGCGCCCGCCTTTGGCCTTGGCCAGGCAGGCCCGGTGGAAGGGCAGGTCGACGTTGCCATCGTCGGTGGCGGCTTTACCGGCCTGTCGGCCGCCCGTGCGCTGGCCATGAAAGGCGCCCGGGTCGCGGTGTTCGAGGCGGGCCGGGTGATTGGCGAGGCGTCGGGACGCAATGGCGGCCAGTGCAACACCGGGGTCGCCCAGGATTACGCCGCACTGTCGGCAAAGCTTGGGCCTGCACAGGCCCGGGCGTTCTACCAGGCATACGAACACGCGGTGGCCAGCGTCGATGACATCGTGCGCAGCGAAGCCATCGAGTGCAATTACCAGCGCAACGGCAAGCTCAAGCTTGCCGCCAAGCCCGAACATTTCGCCGGCCTTGCCACCACCTATGAACTGATTCGCCGCGAGGTTGACGCCGACGTGGAGTTGCTCTCGGCGGCCGACGTCCGCGATGAAGTGGACTCGGACCAGTTTCACGGCGGCCTGCTGCAACGCAACGGCGTACAGATGCACGTGGGCCGTTTCGGCGTGGGCCTGGCCGACGCCGCGGCGCGCAAGGGCGCGTTGATCTATGAAAACGCCGCTGTCAGCCAATGGCAAGCCAACGCGGGTGGCTACCAGGTGCACACCGCCCGTGGCACCGTGCAGGCCGGGCAATTGCTACTGGCTTCGGGCGCGTCCCAAGTGGGGGACCTGAACTGGTACCGGCGGCGCATGGCCCCGGTGGGCAGTTTCATCGTGGTCACCGAAGTGCTGCCCAAGGAGGTGCTGGCCAAACTGCTGCCGGCCCAGCGTTCGTACGTCACCAGCCGCATCATCGGCAACTATTTCCGCGTCACCCCCGACAACCGCCTGCTGTTCGGCGGCCGGGCGCGCTTTGCCATGTCCAGCCCGCGCAGCGACGCCAAGAGCGGCGAGATCCTGCGCGCGGCTCTGGCGCAGATGTTTCCGCAACTGGCCAAGGTGCGCATCGACTACTGCTGGGGCGGTTTGGTGGACATGACCGCCGACCGCTTGCCCCGCGCCGGCCAGCACAACGGCATTTACCACTCCATGGGCTACAGCGGCCACGGTGTGCAGATGTCCGTGCACATGGGTCGGGTAATGGCCGACGTGATGGACGGCAACACCGCCGCCAACCCCTGGCACGAGCTGGACTGGCCGGCCATTCCCGGGCACTTCGGCAAGCCCTGGTTCCTGCCATTGGTGGGTGCCTACTACCGGCTTCAGGACCACCTGCACTGATAGACCTGCTTTCGCTTCAAGCACGTTCGCGGTCAACCGCGAGCCCTTCGTGTAACCCGATTATCGACAGGTAGAACCGACATGACAGAGAAAAAGGTCGAATCCCAGCTCATCACTGGCCAGGACAGTGTGCGTATCTTCGAAGGCTTGAACCGTGGCATGTCGCGTCGCGAGGCGCTGCGCATGCTGGGCGTGGCCGGGATCATGGCCAGCAGCGTGGGTGGCCTGCTGGGCGGCGCCGGCTCGGTGTTCGCCGCCGAAGCGGATGCAGGTCCCGCCACCGTGGGCAAGAAGGGCGGCAAGATCCGCGTGGCGGGCATGTCCTCGTCCACCGCCGACACCCTGGACCCGGCCAAGGGCGCGCTGTCCACCGACTACGCCCGTCAGTACATGTTCTACAACGGCCTGACCCGCTTCGACTCGCACCTGGTGCCGCAACTGGAACTGGCCGAGAAAATCGACCACACCGACGCCAGCCTGTGGATCATCACCCTGCGCAACGGCATCACGTTCCACAACGGCAAGCCGCTGACGGCCGACGACGTGGTGTTCTCCCTGACCCGTCACAGGGACCCGGCCACCGGCTCCAAAGTCATGCCGCTGATGGCCCAGTTCGAAGAGATCAAGGCCACCGGCCCGCTGGAAGTGCAGATCAAGCTGACCGCACCCAACGCCGAACTGCCGTCGATCCTGGCCGTGTCGCACCTGCTGATCGTGCCCAAGGACACCACCGACTTCAACTTGGGTATCGGCACTGGCCCGTTCACCGTCAAGGAGTTCCGCCCCGGCGTGCGCTCGGTGGCGGTGCGTAACGCCAACTACTGGAAACCGGGCCTGCCGTACCTGGACGAGATCGAATTCATCGCCATCTCCGACGAGCCATCGCGGGTCAACGCGTTGCTGTCCGGTGACGTGCACATGATCAACGAGGTCAACCCGCGCTCCACCAGCCGCATCAGCGCCAGTGCCGGGCACAAAGTGGTTGACGCACCGTCGGGCAACTACACCGACATGATCATGCGCCAGGACCAGATGCCTACCCAGAACACCGACTTCACCCAGGCCATGAAATACCTGCTGGACCGCGAACAGGTAAAATCGGCAGTGTTCCGCGGCTACGCGGTGGTGGGCAACGACCACCCGATCGCCCCCGGCTCGCGCTACTACAACGCTGAGTTGCCGCAAACGCCATACGACCCGGACAAGGCGCGCTTCTTGCTGAAAAAGGCCGGCATGGCCAGCGTCAAGATGCCCCTGGTGGCGTCGCCTGCGGCCACCGGTTCGGTGGACATGGCCGTGCTGTTGCAGCAATCGGCGAAACAGGCCGGGCTGGACCTCACCGTCAACCGCCTGCCGCCCGATGGCTACTGGTCCAACCACTGGATGAAGCACCCCATCAGCTTCGGCAACATCAACCCGCGCCCCAACGCCGACATCATCTTTTCGCAGTTCTTCCAGTCGTCGGCGCCGTGGAACGAGTCGGGCTGGAAAAACGACCAGTTCGACCAGTTGCTGATGCTGGCCCGTGGCGAGACCGACGATGCCAAGCGCAGCCAGATGTACAAGGACATGCAAGCCCTGGTGCACGACCACTGCGGCATCGGCATTCCGGTGTTCATCAGCAACATCGATGGCGTGGACGCGCGGGTGAAGGGCTACGGCACCAACCCGCTGGGCGGCTTCATGGGCTACATGTTCGCCGAGCAGGTGTGGCTGGACGCGTGATCTTTTAACGGCAATCGATTGTGTTGAGGTCATGTGGGAGCGGGCTCTGCCCGCGAAAAGAGCGCCGCGTAATGACAGTGACGTTGCGCTGTCTGCTTCGCGGGTAGAACCCGCTGCCACAACCTGCCTCATAGGGTTGTAAAGGTCTAATAAAGTGCAGGAGACGTACCATGCACAATACTCTGTACTGGCTGATCGCACGGCGCCTGGGGCTGGTTGCCCTGACGCTGCTGATCGTGTCGATGGTGGTGTTCGCCATCACCGCCGTATTGCCCGGCGACGCTGCGCAGCAGGCCCTGGGCCAGTTCGCCACGCCTGAGCAGGTGGCGGCGCTGCGCACCCAACTGGGGCTGGACCAGCCCGGCATCGTGCGTTACCTGCACTGGTTGACGGGCCTGGTCACCGGGCACCTGGGCGAGTCGGTGTCCAATGCCATGCCCGTCAGCGAGCTGATGGCCGGGCGTCTGCCCAACACCCTGATGCTGGCGGCCGTCACCGCGCTGGTGTCGGTGCCGGTGGCATTGACCCTGGGCATTGTCTCGGCCATGCGCCGGGGCGGGCGCCTGGACAGCGTGCTGAGCTTTTGTACCCTGACCCTGGTGGCGGTGCCGGAATTTCTGGTGGCGACCCTGGCGGTGCTGGTGTTTGCCGTGAAGCTGCACTGGCTGTCGGCGCTGTCGTTCGCCACCCAAGTGCACACGCCGCTGGAGTTCCTGCGGGCCTATGCCTTGCCGGTGATGACCCTGTGCTGCGTGATCGTGGCGCAAATGGCACGCATGACCCGCGCTGCGGTCATCGACCAGTTGGACAGCCCCTACGTGGAAATGGCCCGGCTCAAGGGCGCCAGCCCCGTGCGTATCGTGCTGCGCCATGCCTTGCCCAACGCCATCGGCCCCATCGTCAACGCCGTGGCGCTGAGCCTGTCGTACCTGCTGGGCGGCGTGGTGATCGTCGAGACCATCTTCAACTACCCCGGCATCGCCAGCCTGATGGTGGACGCCGTGACCAACCGCGACATGGCCCTGGTGCAGGCCTGCACCATGCTGTTCTGTGCCGCTTACCTGGCGTTGGTGCTGGTGGCTGACGTGTGCGCGATTCTTTCCAACCCGAGGCTGAGACAGCGATGAACAACGTCATTGGCAAGCCTGCCCGTTTCAAGCCCTTTCCCCGCGTGCGCACGTCGATCCTCGGCCTGGTGGGCGCCGGCCTGTGCGCCTTCTGGCTGCTGGTAGCGCTGCTGGGCGGTTGGTTGGCGCCTCACGGCGTGGGCGACGTGATCTCCAACAACGTGTTCGACGACATGGGCCACGGCTTCGCGCTGGGCACCGACTACTTGGGCCGGGACATGCTCAGCCGTGTGCTGATCGGCGCACGCTTCACCGTGGGCCTGGCCCTGGTGGCGGCGGTGTTGGCCAGCACCGTGGGTACGGCGCTGGCCTTGCTCTCGGTGGTGTCGTCGCGCTGGCTGGACGGCTGCATCAGCCGCGTCATGGACGCCTTGATCTCCATCCCCGGCAAAATGCTGGCGCTGGTGGTGGTGTCGGCTTTCGGCGCTTCGGTGCAGCTGTTGATCGTCACGGCGGTGCTCAGCTATGCACCGGGCTGCTACCGCATTGCCCGCAGCCTGGCCACCAACATTGAAGCGCTGGAATACGTGCAGGTGGCGCGTACCCGCGGCGAGCCGCGTTGGTACATCGCTTGCGTGGAAATACTGCCCAACATGCTCAACCCGGTGCTCACCGACCTGGGCCTGCGCTTTGGTTTCATCGTGCTGCTGCTCAGCGGCATGAGCTTCCTGGGCCTGGGCGTGCAGCCACCGGACGCCGACCTGGGTTCGCTGGTACGCGAAAACATCGGCGGCCTCAGCCAAGGCGCACCCGCCCTGGTGATTCCGGCACTGGCCATCGGTTCCATGACCGTAGGCATCAACCTGCTGATCGACAGCATTTCCAGCCGTCGCCAGCGCAGCAAGGGAGGGCACTGAATGAGCCATCTCATCCAAGTCAAAGACCTGCGGGTCAACGCCAGCGGCGAACACGGCGAGATCGAAATCGTCAAGGGCGTGAGCTTCAACCTGGAGCGCGGCGAAGTGCTGGCGCTGATCGGCGAGTCCGGTTCGGGCAAGACCACCATCGCCTTGTCGCTGCTGGGTTACGCCCGGCGCGGTTGCCGTATCGCCGGTGGCCAGGTAAAGGTGGGTGACGACGACCTGCTGAGCCTGAGCGAAACCGAGCTGCAGGTTCTGCGCGGCAACCGCGTGTGTTACGTGGCGCAAAGCGCGGCGGCGGCGTTCAACCCGGCCCAGCGGCTGATTGACCAGGTGCTGGAGGGGGCGCTGATCCACGGCGTGGGCGGTAGCCGCGAACAGTTGCGCGACAAGGCCATCGAACTGTTTCGCGACCTGGCCCTGCCAGACCCGGAGCACATCGGCGATCGCTACCCGCACCAGGTGTCGGGCGGCCAGTTGCAGCGCATCATGGCGGCCATGGCGCTGATCAGCGACCCGTTGCTGGTGGTGCTGGACGAACCCACCACGGCCCTCGACGTGACGACCCAGATCGACGTGCTGCGCGCCTTCAAGCGCGTGGTGCGCGAGCGCGGCGCCACAGCCGTTTACGTCAGCCACGACCTGGCGGTGGTGGCACAAATGGCCGACCAGATCATCGTGCTCAATGGCGGGCAGATCCTGGAAGACAACGGCACCGCCGCGCTGCTCAAGTCGCCCAACCATGAATACACCCGCCAGTTGCTGGACGCCGCGCGCCCGGCGGCGAAAATTCGCCTGGACGACGTGGCCCGAGGCACCGCACCGCTGCTGACCATCCAAGGCCTGACCGCCGGCTACGGCCCACGTGACCTGCACGGCCTGCCACGCATTCGCGTGCTGGAAGACATTGACCTCACCCTGCACCGCGGCCAGGCCATGGGCATCATCGGTGAGTCGGGTTCGGGCAAGTCGACCTTGGCGCGAGTGGTGGCGGGGCTGCTGCAACCCTGTCGCGGCGAGGTTACCTTCGACGGCCAGCCATTGTCCGGTGACCTCAAGGGGCGCTCGGCCGACCAGTTCCGGCGCATCCAGATGGTGTTCCAGAACGCCGACACCGCGCTCAACCCCATGCACAGCATCGCCACTATCCTTGGCCGGCCGCTGCGCGCCTACCATGGCCTCAAGGGCGCGGCCCAACGCCGGCGCATCGATGAACTGCTGGACCTGGTGAAGTTGCCGCGCAGCATCGCCGAGCGCCGCCCTGGTGCCCTGTCGGGTGGCCAGAAGCAACGCATCAACCTGGCCCGGGCACTGGCTGCCACACCGGACCTGATTCTGTGCGACGAGGTCACCTCGGCGCTGGACAGCGTGGTGGGTGCGGCCATTCTCGAACTGCTGGCCGAACTGCGCCGGGAGCTGGGCGTGTCGTACCTGTTCATCAGCCACGACATTTCCACCGTGCGTGCCCTGTGCGATGACGTGGCGGTGATGTACAGCGGCCATATTGTCGAGAGCGGCAGCCGCGACGCCCTGGCTCAGGCACCGTTCCACCCGTACACCAACCTGCTGGTGAATTCGGTGCCGGCCCTGCGCCAGGGCTGGCTGGAGAGCACTGCCGTGACGTGCAAACTGCCGCCCATCAGTGCGCCCACCGCCAATCAGCGCGAGCTGTGTACCTTTCTCAATCGCTGCCCGTTGCGCGTGGAGGGCCTGTGCAACCACACCGCGCCGAACCGCCGCACCCTTGTCGGCGGCAGTGACATCCTTTGCCATCTGGACAGCGCGCAGCTGTCGGCAGGCCAGCCGACGCTGGTGCTGCCTATTCAGGGAGCGTACGCATGAGTGCCCGTTTTGTTCGTCTGGCCGAGCAGCAGCGCCCGGTCGTCCACTTGCAGGTTGACGGCCAGCCGGTGCAGGCGCTGGAAGGCGACACGCTGATGGTGGCGCTGTTGACTAATGGCGACGCCCTGCGCGGTTCGGAATTCGATAACGGCCGCCGCGCCGGTTTCTGCCTGATGGGCGCCTGCCAGGACTGCTGGGTCTGGACCCGCGGCGGCGAGCGCCTGCGCGCCTGTTCCCAGGACGTGCGCGACGGCCTGGACATTCTCACCACACAACCGGAGGCGTCATGGCCACTGCGCGGGTAATCATTGTCGGCGCCGGGCCTGCAGGCATCCGCTGCGC
The DNA here is from genome assembly GCF_000263855.1 of Pseudomonas sp. M47T1. Taxonomy (GTDB): domain Bacteria; phylum Pseudomonadota; class Gammaproteobacteria; order Pseudomonadales; family Pseudomonadaceae; genus Aquipseudomonas. The sequence goes on along the minus strand of NZ_AJWX01000024.1, from coordinate 77,204 downwards.
CGAAACCCTGCTGGCGGCGGGCATTCGCCCCACACTGGTGGACGAAGGTCGCCGGGCGGGTGGGCAAATCTACCGGCGCCAGCCCGAGGGCTTCAAACGCGACTACGCCCAGCTGTACGGCACCGAGGCCGGCAAGGCAAAGGCGCTGCATGAGCGTTTTGACCAGCTGCGCGAGCACATCGATTACCGCCCCGACACCCTGGTGTGGAACCTGGCCGACCAGCAACTGTGCTGCGTGAGCCAGGGCCGCCACGAGGCGCTGGACTACGATGCGCTGGTGCTGTGCACCGGGGCCACCGACCGGCTGTTGCCGGTACAGGGCTGGCAACTGGCGGGCACCTACAGCCTGGGCGGCGCGCAGATCGCGCTGAAGGCCCAGGCGGTGTCCATCGGCGCCAGCGTGGTGTTCATGGGCACCGGGCCGCTGCTGTACCTGGTCGCCAGCCAGTACCATAAGGCCGGGGCCAAGGTGGCGGCGGTGCTCGACACCTCGCCGTTGTACCAGCGCTTGCGCGCCACGCCGAAACTGATGGCGCGCCCGGGCGTGCTTTTGACCGGCATGAGCCTGCTGGCCGGCTTGTACCGGGCGGGCATCGCCGTGCACCTGGGCGTCACGCCGTTGCAGATTCACGGCGACGAACGCAGCGGTGTCGAGGGCGTGACCGTGCGCACCGGCAAGGGCGCAACCTTGCGCGTGGGCTGCGACGCCGTGGCGCTGGGGTATCACCTGCGCCCGGAAACCCAGCTGGCCGACCTTGCCGGTTGCGGCTTTGCCTTTGACGAGGCTTCGGGCCAATGGTTGCTGCACACCGACAACGACGGTCGTACTTCATTACCCAGTGTCTACGCCGCCGGTGACGGTGCGCGCATTCGTGGCGCCGACGCGGCGCAAGCGGCGGGGCGCCTGGCGGCCATGGCGCTGTTGCAGGACCTGGGGCTGCCCGTGGACGCCGGTGCTCAGCAGGCGCAGCGGCAGATCCTGGCGCAGATGGACCGTTTTCGCCTGGGGCTCACCCAGGCCTTCCCTTGGCCGGCCGCCCAAGTGCAACTGCTGCCGGACGAGGCCATTGTCTGCCGCTGTGAAATGATCAGCGCTGGCGAGCTGCGCGGCGTGGTCCGCGAAAAGGGTGCCTGTGAGGTCAACCGCGCCAAGGCGTTCAGCCGCGTGGGCATGGGCCGCTGCCAGGGGCGTTACTGCTCCCAGGCCGGGGCTGAAGTCATTGCCGCCGAGGCGGGCGTACCCGTGAGGGAAGTGGGTCGGCAGCGCGGCCAGGCGCCGGTCAAGCCCTTGACCCTGAATGTGCAGGAGGTACAGGCATGAGTGCGCAACAGGCCGATGTGGTGATTGTGGGCGGTGGCTTCATGGGCGCCGCGGCAGCGTTCTTCCTGCGTCAGCAGGGGCGCTCGGTGATTGTGCTGGAGCGCGACCAGATTGGTCAGTACGCCAGCGGCGTCAACTTCGGCAACGTTCGCCGCCAGGGCCGTTACCTGTGCCAGCTGGAGCTGTCCAATCGCTCCTTCCACCTGTGGAAGCGCCTGCCCGAACTGATTGGCGAAGACCTGGAGTTCCTGCCCAGCGGCCACATGCGCGTGTGCTACGACGCTACGCATATCGCCGACCTGGAAGCCTACGCCCAGGCCCCGGAAGCCCGTGAGCTGGACTTGCAGATCTTCAGCGGCAAGGCCCTGCATGAACGCTTTCCGTTCCTGGGCCCGCAAGTGCAGGGCGGTTCCTACGCGCCCCATGACGGCCACGCCAACCCGCGCCTGGCCGCGCCGGCCTTTGCCCGCGCCGCCGTGCGTGCCGGTGCCATCGTGCATGAACGCACCGAGGTGCGCGAGGTGCAGAAGGTGGGCGGTGACTTCCACATCGACACCGTGGACGGCCGCCGTTTCACCGCGCCCAACCTGCTGGTGACTGCCGGCGCCTGGGGCGACAAGCTGTCGGCGCAGTTCGGCGAGCCGGTGCCGCTGGACACCAACGGCCCGCAGATGGCGGTGACCGAACCGGTGCCTTATGCGCTGAAAACCGTGATTGGCGTGTACACCAAGATCCCGGAGGAAGTGATCTACTTCCGCCAGATCGCCCGCGGCAACATCGTCATCGGTGGCGGCTACCGCAGCAAGCCGGACATGCTCAACCGCCGGGCCCATGTGGAGCCGCGCAGCATCCTCAACCAGATCAGCCAGATGCGCCGGCTGGTGCCGGGCATTGCGCCGCTGAACATCATTCGGGTGTGGAGCGGCATCGAGAGCTACACGCCGGATTCACTGCCGATCATGGGGCCGAGCGGGCAGGTCGACGGCCTGTATTACGCCTTCGGTTTCTGTGGCGCCGGCTTCCAGCTGGGCCCGGGCGTGGGCGCGGTGATGGCCGAGCTGATTGCCACGGGCAGTACCAGCACGCGTATTCATGATTTTCATATCAACCGGTTTGCACAGCCAATGGTATCCACAGGCACGCTGTAGGAGCGGACCGTGTCCGCGAAGGCTACACCGCGTAATGCCAGATGTACCGCGGCGTCGGCGTTGCGGGCACGGCCCGCTCCTACAGTGACCGCGTTGCTCTCAATTCAAGTGGTCCCCTTATGAACCCACGCATCCTCGACATCCTCAAACAACTGATCAGCTTCGACACCACCTCGTCGCTGTCCAACCTGGCCTTGATTCACTACGTGCAGCACCTGCTGCAGGCTAAAGGCATCGACACCACCCTGGTGCATGACGAAGCCGGCGGCAAGGCCAACCTGTTCGCCAGCGTTGGCCCGAAAAACGTTCCCGGGGTGCTGCTGTCCGGCCATACGGACGTGGTGCCGGTGGCCGGCCAGGCCTGGACCCGGCCGCCCTTTGAGGCCACCGTCAGCGACGGCAAGCTGTACGGGCGCGGTAGTTGCGACATGAAGGGCTTTATCGCCGTGGCCATCCACGCGCTGCTGAGCGCCGCCGACCAGCCGCTCAAGCGCCCGCTGCAACTGGCCCTGTCCCATGACGAGGAAATCGGCTGCGTGGGCGTGCGGCGTTTGCTGGATGTATTGCACCTGGCGCCGCAGCGGCCGTTTCTGTGCATTGTCGGCGAACCCACGCAGATGCAGTTCGCCCTGGGTCACAAGGGCAAGGCTTCGTACCGTGTGCACTGTCACGGCCAGGAAGCCCATTCCTCCCTGGCGCCGCTGGCCGCCAACGCCATCCACCTGGCGAGTGATTTCATCGCCAGCCTGCGCCAGGCCCAGGTACGCCTGCAGCAACAGGGCGCCCACGATGATGCCTATGACATTGCCTACACCACCGTGCACGTGGGCCGTATCGACGGTGGCAAGGCGCTGAACATCGTGCCTAACCTGTGTACCCTGGACTTCGAGATCCGTCATCTGCCAGCGGACAACCCCGAGGCCATGGTCGCGCACCTGGCCGAGCAGGCCGAGGCGTTGGTGCGCGAAGCGAAAAAGGTCTCCGGCGTGGCGGATATCGAGATCGAAACCCTCAACGCCTACCCGGGCCTGGACACCTCGCCAACGGTGGAGGCGGTGCGCTGGCTCAAGGCCTTTGCGGCGCCCGATACGGCCCAGGTGAAAGTGGCCTTCGGCACCGAAGGCGGGCTGTTCGCCCAGCGCCTGAACGTGCCGGTGGTGGTGTGCGGGCCGGGCTCCATCGAGCAGGCGCACAAGCCCGATGAGTACGTGCAGCTGAGCCAGTTGCAGGCGTGCGAGCGGTTGCTGCACAGCCTCTTGGGCGCCTTGATGTAACCGCGCTGCAAGCCGCCTCACCGCGCAAGCAGGTCCTGCTGCCCACACGCCGTTTTCGGCATTCGCCACCGTGGCTCGGGCACATTCGGCATCCCCTCCCGGCACATGTTTTTAGACTGGTCCTATCGTCAATCACAGGATCAGTCTCATGCCCGCGCCCTCCCTGCAAGACCCGTCACTGTTGGCCGAACGCGCCTATATCAACGGCCAATGGCTGGCCGCCGACGACAACGCCACCCTGGACATCATCAACCCGGCCACCGGGGCCTGCATCGCCCGGGTACCGGCGCTGCAAGGCGTTGAAACCCGCCGGGCCATCGAGGCCGCCGAGGCCGCGTTGCCGGCCTGGCGTGAACTGCCCGCCGCCCAGCGCGCGCTGCTGCTGGAAGCCTGGCACCAGGCGATCCTCGACAACGTCGACGACCTGGCACTGATCATGACCCTGGAGCAGGGCAAGCCCCTGGCCGAAGCCAAGGGCGAGATTCGCTACGGCGCCAGTTTCGTCAAATGGTTCGCCGAAGAAGCGCGCCGCATCTATGGCGATACCATCCCGGCGCCCAGCGGCGACCGTCGGCTGCTGACCCTCAAACAACCTGTGGGCGTGTGCGCTGCCATCACCCCGTGGAACTTCCCTACTGCCATGATCACCCGCAAATGCGCGCCCGCCTTGGCTGCGGGGTGCACCATCGTGGTCAAGCCGTCCGACCTGACGCCGTTGTCGGCGCTGGCCCTGGCCGTGCTGGCCGAACGCGTTGGCATACCGGCAGGGGTGTTCAACGTGGTCACCGGGCTGCCCCAGGGCATCGGCGCGGAACTGACCGGCAACCCCACGGTGCGCAAGATCTCCTTTACCGGCTCCACTGCGGTCGGCCGCCTGTTGATGCGCCAGAGCGCCGAGCACATCAAGCGCCTGAGCCTGGAACTGGGCGGCAATGCGCCGTTCATTGTCTTCGACGATGCCGACATCGAACAGGCCGTGGCCGGCTTGATGCAAAGCAAATTCCGCAACGCCGGGCAAACCTGCGTGTGCGCCAACCGTATCCTGGTGCAGGACGGTATCTACGACCGCTTCGCCGCGCGGCTGCTGGAAGAGGTGGCCACCCTCAAGGTGGGCAACGGCCTGGAGCCGGGGGTGACAGTGGGGCCATTGATCAACCCGGCCGCCGTGGAGAAGGTGGCACGGCATATCGATGACGCCTTGGACCAGGGCGCGCGTCTGCTGTGTGGCGGCGTACCGAGTGCGGCGAGCCCGTTCGTCAGCCCCACGGTACTGGCCGATGCCCACACCGGCATGCTGTGCACCCGGGAAGAAACCTTCGGGCCGCTGGTACCGTTGATTCGCTTCAGCGACGAGGCCCAGGCCATCGCCATGGCCAACGACACGCCGTACGGCCTGGCGGCGTATTACTTCACCCAGAACCTGCAACGTTCATGGCGCGTAGGCGAGGCGCTGGACTTCGGCATGGTGGGCCTCAATACCGGCGCCATCTCCATGGAAGTGGCGCCGTTTGGCGGGGTCAAACAGTCGGGACTGGGCCGTGAAGGCTCGCGCTACGGCCTGGACGAATACCTGGAAATCAAGGCGTTTCATATCGGCGGCCTGTAACCCAAGCAAAACGCAGCCTTTGCCCAAGGCTGCGCTGGCCCGCAGAAGCGGCCGCACCGCAGCTCACAAAGGGGTCATTGGCTCAAGGCATCCGCGATGGCCTTGCCCAGGCTTTCGGTGTTGCCGGTGCCACCCAGGTCGCGGGTCAGCGGTGCCTGTTCTGGGCCTTGGGCCAGGACTCGTTCAATGGCCTGCAGCACCGCCGCGCCGGCGTCGGCGTGGCCCAGGTGCTCCAGCATCATCGCCCCGCACCAGATCTGCCCGATGGGGTTGGCGATGCCCTTGCCGGCAATGTCCGGCGCCGAACCATGCACCGGCTCGAACAGGCTGGGAAAGGTGCGGTCCGGGTTGATGTTGGCCGACGGCGCAATGCCGATGGTGCCGGTGCAGGCCGGGCCAAGATCGGAAAGGATGTCGCCGAACAGGTTGCTGGCCACCACCACGTCGAACCAGTCCGGGTGCAGCACGAAGTTCGCCGTGAGGATATCGATGTGGTACTTATCCACCTTGACGTCGGGGTAAGCCTTGGACATTTCCGCCACCCGTCCGTCCCAATACGGCATGGTAATGGCGATCCCGTTGGACTTGGTGGCCGAGGTCAGGTGCTTCCTGGGCCGGCTTTGCGCCAGTTCATAGGCAAACTTCAGGATGCGGTCCACGCCCACGCGGGTCATCACCGTCTCCTGAATCACCACTTCGCGCTCGGTGCCGGGGAACATGATGCCGCCGACACTGGAGTACTCGCCTTCGGTGTTTTCGCGCACCACGTAGAAGTCGATGTCGCCGGGCTTGCGGCCGGCCAGCGGCGCTTTTACCCCCGGCATCAAGCGGCAGGGGCGCAGGTTGACGTACTGGTCGAACTCGCGACGGAACTGCAGCAGCGATTCCCACAGGGAGATATGGTCGGGCACCACATCGGGCCAGCCCACGGCGCCGAAGTAAATGGCATCGTAGCCCTTGAGGGTGGCGAACCAGTCATCGGGCATCATCTTGCCGTGTTGCTGGTAGTAGTCGGCGCTGGCGAAATCGAACCAGTCCCATTGCAACTCAATGCCGAACTGCTTCGCCGCCACGTCCATGACGCGGACGCCTTCGGGCATAACCTCCTTGCCGATACCGTCGCCGGGAATGACGGCGATTTTATACGTTACTGTGCTCATGGGGTCTCCTGTGGGTTCAATAACCGGTGGAACGATCAATCTGGCCGGTCAGCGGCTCGCCCCGCTGGTGGCGGCGGATATTGTCCAGCAGCACCGTGAAGGCGCTATCGGGGTGGGTCATGGCGGCGATGTGCGGGGTGAGCACAATGCGTGGGTGGTGCCAGAAGGGGTGGGCGGTGCTGGCCGGTTCCTGTTGCGCCACGTCCAGTACCGCACCGCCCAGTTGGCCGCTGCCCAGCGCTGCCAGCAGGTCGGCTTCCACCAGGTGCGCACCGCGGCCCATGTTGATCACGCCGGCGCCCCGGGGCAGTTGTTCAAACAGTTGGCCATCGAGCACGCCGCAGGTCTGTGCGGTCAGGGGCAACAGGCAGATGAGGATGTCGCACTGGGCCAGGAACGTCGGCAACTGCTCTGCGCCGGCAAAGCATTGCACGCCGGCTAATTCATGGGGGCTGCGCGCCCAGCCCGATACCGGGAAGCCGAAGTGCCGCAGGTGCTGGGCGATGGCACGGCCTTGCTGGCCCAGGCCCATCAAACCAATGCGGCGTTCGCTGGCTGGCACCCCTGTATGTTCCAGCCACTGGCCGGCCTGTTGCTGGGCACGATAGCGCAGCATGTCGCGGTGCAGGCTGAGCACCGCCCAGGTGGCGTATTCGCACATGCCGGCGGTGATGTTGGGGTCGAGCATGCGCGCCACCGGCAAATGGGCGGGCAGGGTGTGCAGGTTCAATTGGTCGACGCCGGCGGAAATGGCCAGCAGCGCCTTGAGGTTGGGCAGCACAGTGGCCAGGTCATCGGGGGCCTGCCAGGCGGCCAGGTAGTGAATATCGTCCGGGTTGCCGAGGTTGGGCCATTGGCGGAACTCGATGTCGGGGGCATGTTCGGCGAACAGTTGTCGCCAGCGTTCACCGCGTTGCGGGTCGGCTTTGTAGAGCAGGGCCATGGTGGGCTCCCAGGCAATGGGTCGTTGCCTATTGTGGTGCAAGGGCGTCAAGCGATTCTGCCGTTTGTGCTGGGCAAAACAGTCGATGTGCCTTTGCTGGCGGGCAAGTTCGGCCAAGTCGGCTTCGCGCAACCCGTACTCTGGACTGCATCGAAACCGACCCGAGAATGGCCACCCATGAACAGCAAATTGAACGACACCCCCCGCTTGCTGCAACAACGCGAACAGAGCGTGCCGCGCGGCGTGCTCACCGCCCATCCGTTGGTGATAGACCGCGCCCAGGGTTCGCAGTTGTGGGACGTGGACGGCAAGCGCTATCTGGACTTCGTGGGTGGCATTGGCGTGCTCAATATCGGGCACAACCACCCCAAAGTGGTCGAAGCGGTGCAGGCGCAGTTGCAAAAAGTCACTCACGCCTGCTTTCAGGTGGTGGCGTATGCGCCGTATATCGAACTGGCGCAACGCTTGAGCCAATTGGTGGGCGGTGACGTGCCGCACAAGGCCGCGCTGTTCACTTCCGGTGCAGAGGCAGTGGAAAACGCCATCAAGATCGCCCGTGGCCACACCAATCGCCCCGGCGTGATTGCCTTTCGCGGCGGCTTCCACGGCCGCACGCTGCTGGGGTGCAGCCTGACTGGCATGAGCCAGCCCTACAAACAGAACTTCGGCCCGTTCGCCCCGGAAATCTTCCACACCCCATACCCCAACCCCTACCGTGGCGTCAGCACCGAAGACGCCCTGGCGGCCTTGCAGGAAGTGTTCGCCACCCAGATCGCTCCCGACCGCGTGGCGGCGATCATCGTTGAACCGGTGCAGGGCGACGGCGGCTTCCTCACCGCGCCGCCCGAGTTCCTGCAAGCCCTGCGGGCGCTGACCGAACAGCACGGCATTGTGCTGATCCTCGACGAGATCCAGGCCGGCTTTGGCCGCACCGGGCGCTGGTTCGGTTTCCAGCACGCCGGCATCCAGCCAGACCTGGTGACCGTGGCCAAAAGCCTGGCCGGCGGCCTGCCGCTGTCGGCCGTGGTGGGCCGCAGTGAGATCATGGACGCGCCCACTCCTGGCGGGCTGGGCGGCACTTACGGCGGCAACGCCCTGGCCTGCGCCGCGGCACTGGCGGTGATCGACGCCTTCGAACAGGAACAGTTGCTGGCCCGCGGCGAGCACCTGGGTGAACGCCTGCGCACCGGCCTGCAGGCCTTGAAGCAACGCCATTCGCGCATCGGCGATGTACGCGGCCAGGGCTTCATGCTGGCCATGGAAATGGTCAGCGACGACGCCAGTGCCAGCCCCGACGCGGCACTGGCGCAACAGGTGATTGATGCGGCGCGCGAAGGCGGCCTGCTGGTGATCAAGTGCGGCGTGTACCGCAACGTGGTGCGTTTCCTGGCACCGCTGACCACCACCGACGCCGAACTGGATGAAGCCATGGCCATTCTCGAGGCCGCCTTGGCACGGGTCTTGATTGCCTGAACCCCACGACAGGCCCGGGCTTCGCCGCCCGGGCCGCCGTTGTCCATCATGGAGATGAAGTTGGCATGCGCCTGACTGATTATCGTGTACTGCTGCTCGACTGTGACGGTGTGCTGGTGGACCGTGACAGCGGTGTCTGGACTGCGCTGCAAGGCGTGTTCACCGGCCTGCAACAGGTGCCGGAAAAAGCCGTCGTGCTGGCGCGCTTCGAAGAGGCGTTGCACGGGCTTTACCCGCGTTTCGACGAGCTGGGCTTCACCGGGCTGCTGTGCTTCGCCCACCGCCAGTTGGCGGAGGCCTTCCAGGTGCGAGCCAGTTGGGAGGAGAGCCTGAGCTTCGCCCGCACGGCCGCCACCTGGCCGCTGTTCGAAGACGCGCCGGGGGCCTTGCTGTACCTGCGCAAGTTCTACCGGCTGGTGATACTGTGTGATCGCGATGCCCAGGACCGCGAAGCGCTATGCGAACGCCTGGGCCTGCACAGTGAAGAGCTGCTGGCGCCCGGTGAAAGCCAGGCATGGCTCGACCAGCAGCAAGTGCCTTTCGATCAGGCCCTGTCGGTACGCGCGCAGTTGCCCGCGCAGCCACACCAGGGGGCCATGTGCCTGCTGCGGCGCGGGCAGCGCGTGCCGGGGGAATGCCCGGTGGGCGTGTGCATCAACAGCCTGGCCGACCTGGTGGCCCAACATCAGCTATCGTTACGCCGTTGAATTGATTGAAGAACCTCAGGGACATTAGCGCATTCGAGGGTAAGTGAATGGAAGGCATGGTCAAACTGGACCGCATCGACATAAACATTCTGGTCGAGCTGCAAAAGGACGGCCGCATGACCAACGTCAGCCTGGCCGACGCGGTGGGGCTGTCGGCCAGCCCGTGCCTGCAACGGGTCAAGCGCCTGGAGGCGGCGGGGTATATCTCCAGCTACAAGGCCCACATCAACCTGGCCAAGATCACCGACTCGGTCACCATTTTCACCGAGATGACCCTGGGCGACCACAAGCGCGAGGACTTCGCCAAGTTCGAGGCCAACATCCGCCAGGTGGATGAAGTGCTGGAGTGCCACCTGATCAGCGGCGGCTACGACTACTTGGTGCGCTTCATGACCCGCAGCATCCAACACTACCAGGAAGTGATCGAAAGCATCATCGACAAGAACATAGGCATCGCCAAATACTTCAGCTACATCGTCATCAAGTCGCCAGTGATGAAGGAAGTGGTGCCGCTGCGCAAGCTGATTCGGCATTGACGCAGCAACGCTTGAAAAGCCGGGCCGATACAGCACAACGTGTCATGCAAACCCGAACAACAGCAGGTTCCGCGTGCTCGGGTTTGTTAGCGTATCAGGCATGGAAAAGGCCGTGCAGGCCGCCTCACTCCTTCGCCTGGGAACCTCACAATGACCGAACACACCGCTCACCTCGACCCCTACCTGTGCGCGCGTTTCTACATTAATGGCCAATGGTGCCTGCCGGTGGTGGACGCCAGCCTGCCGGTGATCAATCCCGCCACCGAAACCGTGGTGGCCCATGTGGCCAAGGGTTCTGCTCAGGACGTGGACCTGGCCGTGAGCGCCGCGCGCGCTGCCTTCGCGCACTGGTCGTTGTCGACGATCGACACCCGTGTACAGGTACTCACCCGCCTGCATGAACTGATGCTGGCGCGCACCGAGGCCTTTGCCCAGGTGTTGACGCTGGAAATGGGCGCGGCCATCTCGTTCGCCCGGGCCATGCAGGTGCCCTTGGCGGCCGAGCACATCCGCGTGGTGCGCGACCTGTTGCCCCACTACTCCTTTGAAACCATGGAAGGCGGCACTGCCATTGCCCGCGAGGCCATTGGTGTGTGCGCGCTGATCACCCCGTGGAACTGGCCGCTGTACCAGATTACCGCCAAGGCCGCCGCCGCCATTGCCGCCGGTTGCACCGTGGTGCTCAAGCCCAGTGAGCTGTCGCCGTTGAGCGCACTGTTGTTTGCCCAATTGATGCATGACGCCGGCGTGCCGGCTGGGGTGTTCAACCTGGTCAACGGTGGCGGCGCCGACGTGGGCGAAGCCATGGCGGCGCACCCCGACGTGGACATGATCTCCATCACCGGCTCCAACCGCGCCGGTGCATTGGTTGCCCAGGCCGCGGCGCCGACCTTCAAGCGCGTGACCCAGGAACTGGGCGGCAAGTCGCCCAACCTGATGCTGCCCGATGCCGATTTCGCCACGGCGGTGGAGAAGGGCGTGATGTCGGCGTTCCGTAACGTTGGCCAATCCTGCAGCGCCCCCACCCGCATGCTGGTGCCGCGCAACCGCCTGGCCGAAGTCGAGGCGCTGGCCGCCGCGACCGCCAACGCCATCGTCGTGGGCGACCCGGCCTGCGTCGACACGGTGATGGGCCCCATCGCCAACGAAGCGCAGTTCAACCGTGTGCAAGCGATGATCGACGCCGGCCTGAACGGCGGCGCCAAGCTGGTGTGCGGTGGCCCGGGCCGGGTGGCCGGCATGGACACTGGTTTTTACGCACGCCCGACGATATTTTCCGAGGTGGACGCGTGCATGCGCATCGCCCAGGAAGAAATCTTCGGCCCGGTGCTGTGCATCATGCCGTACGACACGGTGGAGCAAGCGCTGGCCCTGGCCAACAACACGGTGTACGGCCTGAGCGCCCACGTGCAAGGCACCGACCTTGCCCAGGTGCGCGCGGTGGCGTCGCGCATTCGTGCCGGGCAGGTGCTGCTCAATTACCCGGCCTGGAACCCTCATGCGCCATTTGGCGGCTACAAGCGCTCGGGCAATGGCCGCGAGTTCGGCGTGTTCGGCTTTGAGGAATACCTGGAGACCAAGGCGCTGATCGGGGTGTAAGCCTAGCGGTATTCACAAGCGAACGAGCGAGGGTGACGATTGCTCAGCTCAGCCAGGTGGCCACCACGCGCCGGTCCAGCTCTTCCCAATCGGCCATGCCCAGCACGCGGGTGGTGTTCAGCCCGCGCAGGTAGCCGCGCAACTGGTTGGCCGTGGCCTGCAGCACCTGGGGGTCGGTGCTGCCAGTGGCCAGCACGGTTTCGTAGTCCACCAGGTAGTCGGCCACGCGCTCACGAAACTCTGGCAACACTGCATCGCGGATCAGGTCAAACGTGCGCATGGTGGCGTCCTTTCTAGTTGTAATCAGGCCGTACTGTGCACGTGACCGGGCGTTCAGTTCAAGCCATTCGATTCACCGGCTGCGAATCCGGCTGATACTTACGCAGGTCGCCAGCCCGGAGGCGATGGCGGCCACGCCCAGGGCCATGTGCATGGCCTTGGCTTCCAGCGCTGCCACCAGCGACAGGGCCTGGCCGCCGGCCTCATGCCCGGCATAGACAGACAGCACCACGGCCACCAGGGCTGCGCCCAGGCATTGGCCAAAGGTGCGGGCAATGGCGAGGATGCCCGAGGCACTGCCGCTGCGCTCGCGGGACACGTTGGCGAGCATCTCGCGGTTGTTGGGGCTCTGGAAAAAGCCGAAACCCACCCCGCACAGAAATTCGCGCCAGAGAATATCCAGCGCATGCGCATCGGGCGCCAACAGCGCCAGCATCAATAGCCCCACCGTCATCAGGCCCAGGCCGATGGTGGAGAGCAGGGCGGGCGGATGCCGGTCAGCCAGGCGCCCGGCCTGGGGGGCGGCGACGATGATGCCCAGCGGCCAGGCGGTGAACAGCAGCGCCGAGGCCAGCACGCTGTAGCCATAGGCGTTCTGGAACAGGAAGGGCAGCGACAGAATGGCGATGCCCTGGCTGACGAACGCCGTGAGCGAGGTCAGCGCCGCCAGGGAGAAGCGTGATGACGAAAATATCTCCAGCGGCAGCAACGGCACCGGCGCACGGCGTTGCCGCCAGATAAAGGCCGCACCGGCGGCCACCATCACCAAGGCAAACCCGCCGGCGCCAGCGCAACTGGCCAGGGTCAGCGGGCCATCGACCTTGGACACCGCGTCGGTGGCCATGATAGCCGCGCCCATGGTGATGGCCGACAGCACGGCGCCGACCACATCGAACGCGGCGCCACCGCTGGAACGGTGCCGGGGTACGGCTCGCCAGCCCAGCAGGGCCGCGGCGACGCCCAGTGGCAGGTTGACCGCGAACAGCCACGGCCAACTGGCAATCGACAGCAGCGTGCCGCCGAAGGCCGGGCCCACCGCGGTGCTGGCGGCGACCAACAGGGCGTTCAAGCCCAGAATGCGGCCCAGCAATCGCGTCGGAAACACCGTGCGGTAGATGGCCGGGCCGATACTCAAGGTTGCAGCGCCACCGATCCCCTGGATGACCCGCATCACAATCAGCACGTCCAGCGAAGGCGCCAGCGCGCAGCCCACCGACGCCAGGGTAAACAGGCTCATGCCGCCGACGAACAGGGCGCGAAAGCCAATGCGGCTGGCCAGCGCGGAAAAGGTCATCAGGGTCATGGCGGCCGCCAGCAGGTAGCCGTTCACCACCCATACCGTGGTGGCAGCCGGCACGTCGAAGGCCTGTGCCATGGAGGGCAGGGCGATATTCACCACCGTGCCATCCAGTACCGCCATGGCGGTGGCGGTCATCACCGCCACCATGGCCAGGCGCCGTTGCGGGCCGGGCAGGCCATCGTCATCAGGCAAGTCTTTGAACAGCGACATTGAATCCCCTTGGGTGTGCGCAGTAACCCGCAATTGTGCCACGAATTCCCGTTGCAGCGCCCGACTGGCCGCGCGCAGTCAATACTGGGCTCATCGCGTGCTGGCGGTCGGCTACAGCGGGTGGATCGGTAGCGGTATACTCCGCGCCCTTCACCAGTGTTCGGAACCGGTTCATGCGCCAGGCTTTGCTCATCATCGACATCCAATCCACCTTCAGCCCTCCAGAGTGGCTGGTCGATGGTGCGCGCGCGTTGTCCGCGATGATCCCCACCATTGCCCTGGTGGAACTGCATGATGAACAGGTGACACCGTTCGAGCGCCAGTTAGGCTGGCACCCGGCGGCGCAAGATGAGAGCCTGATCGAAGCCGACACGGTATTTATCAAACACGGCTACGCGCCGACGGTTGAGACCATCGCGCACCTCAAGCAACTCGATGTGGAGCGTGTGCTGGTCTGCGGGCTGCAAACCGACACCTGCGTATTGGCCGCAGGCTTTGCGTTGTTTGATGCGGGGTTGATGCCCACGCTGGTGACTGACCTGACAGTGGGGTCATCGCTGGACCGCTCCGGTCAGTTGGGCATAGACCTGTGGAAACACCATTTTGGCCAGGTCACCACGCGAGCAGAAATCATGGCGGGACTGCTGTAGCCGCAGCCTTGGGCAGCGGCTACACCGTTACGCGGTCAGCGGTAACGCTCAAGCCAATGGGCGTAAGGCGCCGGCAGCGTCCAGGAGGCCTTGTCGACGCCCAGTTCCTTGGCGGCGAAGTAGGGCCAGTGCGGGTCGGCCAGGTGGGCGCGGCCCACGGACACTAGGTCCAGGTGCCCGGCGGTCAGCGCGCCTTCGGCCAGTTGCGGGGTACCAAAACCCCAGGCAGAGGTTACCGGCAGGTCCGCTTCGCGGCGCACGCGCTCGGCAATCGGGCCCATGAAGGCCGGGCCCCACGGGATGTTGGTGTCCGGAATGGTGAAACCGACGCTGACGCTCAGCAGGTCCAGGCCACCGGCCTTGAAGCGGCGTGCCAGTTCGATGGACTCGACCAGGGTCTGCTCGTCGCGCCCGTCGTATTCCAGCACGCCAAAGCGTGCGGTCAGCGGCAGGTGCTCAGGCCACACTTCGCGCACGGCCGCCAGGGTTTCGAGCAGGAAACGGCTGCGGTTGTCGAAGCTGCCACCGTAGGCGTCGGTGCGTTGGTTGGAGTGCTCGGAGAAGAAGCTCTGGCCCAGGTAGCCGTGGGCGAAGTGCAGCTCGATCCATTCAAAACCGGCGTCACGGGCACGGCGGGCCGCGTCGACGAAGTTCTGGCGAACCCGAGCGATGTCGTCCAGGGTCATGGCGCGCGGCACTTTCGGCAGGTTGGCACCGAAGGCAATGGCCGACGGCGCGATGGTCTGCCAGCCTTCGGGGTTACCCTCGGCGATATGGTCGTCGCCTTCCCACGGGCGGTTGGCGCTGGCCTTGCGGCCAGCATGGGCGATCTGGATGCCCGGCACGGAACCGGCGGCCTTGATGGCCTGCACCACGGGCACGAAGGCCTGGGCCTGTTCATCGTTCCAGATGCCGGCACAGCCGGGGGTGATGCGGCCTTCGGGGGCTACCGCGGTAGCTTCCACCACCACCAGGCCTGCGCCGCCACGGGCCAGGCCGGCCAAGTGCACGTGGTGCCAATCGTTGATCAGGCCGTCTTTGGCCATGTACTGACACATGGGCGGAATCGCGATGCGATTGCGCAGCGTGACGTCTTTGAGGGTGAAGGGTTGGAACAACGCGGACATGTGCAAACTCCGGCAAGTGGGCAATTTTCGATAGTTCGATCATAATCGAACTATGGCAATTTATGGAAGCCCCGATATCATGTGCGCCATGCGAACCTATACCCACCCCAACCCCGATGACCTGACCCTCGAGCGCCTGCTGTATGCGTTGAGCGACCCCGTGCGCCTGGGCATCGTACGCTGCCTGGCCGGCGTGGCCGAGGCCACCTGTGGCGAGCTGGACGGGGGGCGGCCCAAGTCCAGCATGTCCCACCATTTCCGTGTGCTGCGCGAGGCCGGGTTGGTGCAGACCCGCAACGTGGGCACCATGCACATGAACTCGTTGCGCCGCGAGGTGCTTGAGAGCCGCTTTCCCGGGTTGCTGGGCACGGTGCTGGCCCAGCGCTGAGCGAGTGAATGAACGGTTGATGGACTGATGGCGAAGTGGCCGTCAGGCTTGAACTCGTTCTTCCAGGATAGGCATTGGCATTGACTGCCTTGGGCCCGCACGCCTTTCCACGAGCCGATCCTGATGTAGGTACCCCGGCAGCAATGACCCAGCAAAGCGTGCCGAGCAAGGGCCTCACACCCAGCCGCGGGCCTGTTCGATGAAGTGCAGCACCGCGCTGGCGCGCTCGTCGATGCGCGAGATCAGCGACAGTTCGCTGACCATTTCCGGCTGTGCCAGGGGGTGGATGCGTACCCCCGGCATCGCCAACCGCGTCACCGGTTCGGGCACGATACTCAGGCCGATGCCCGCGGCCACCAGCCCGGGAATGCTCATCAGCGACGGCACGTACATGATGTTTTCCGGGTGCAGCTGGCATTGCCGGCAGGCGTGCAACGTGTGCGAGGTCAGGCCGATGCCGGCGCTGTCCTGCAGGAACACGAACTTCTCGTGGCGCAGCGTCGCCAGTTCACCGTTGAAGGTCTCGGCCAAGGCGTGATTGTCCGGCATCAGCAACACCAGGCGCGAATGGCTGAACGGGTGGGTGCGCAGCCGATCGGGCAGGTGGTGCTTGAAGACCCGCGCAAAGGCCAGGTCCAGTGTGTGTTCAAGCAACATTTCCAGCTGAACGCGAATGCCCGCGTCCACCAGCGACACGGTCACTTCCGGAAAGGCGCTGAAGTAGTGGCGCAGCAAATGCGGCAGGTTGGCCTCGAACAGCGCCGAGTGGTAACCAATGTTGACCTCGCCCACTTCCCCCCGCCGGGCCCGCCAGGCCGCCGCGCTGGCCAGCTCGCTGGCTTCGATGGATTGCCGCGCATGTGGCAGGAACGCCGCCCCGGCGGCCGTCAGCGCCACCCCGCGGTTTGCCCGGCGGAATAGGCTCAAGCCCAGTTCGCGCTCCAGGCTGCGCATCAGTTGGCTCATTGCGGGCTGGGCAATGCCCAGCTGTTCGGCCGCGCGGCTGAAGTGTTGCAGGTCAGCAGCGAGGACGAAGGCTTTCAAGTGTCGCAATTCCATGGGCGGACTCATAAGGTTGGCTTATGCATTTGTGCTGTTTTCGATAATTATTCTGCAAGCCGTTTGCGTTAACGTCTACTCACTTCATCGATTCAAGCCCCATAACAATAACGACGAGCGCGCGCCCATGAGCACGACCAGCACCCCCACCCACGATCGGCCTATGTCACGCCGAGCGGTCAGTGCCGCCACTGTCGGCACGGCATTGGAATGGTTCGATTTCACCTTGTATGGCGCCGTGTCGGCGACCATCCTGCCCAAGCTGTTCTTCCCCTCCATGGAACCCACGGCAGGCTTGCTGGCGTCCTTGGCGACCTTTGGCGTGGGCCTGGCAGCCCGCCCCCTTGGCGCCATTACCTGTGGCTACCTGGGCGACACACTGGGGCGGCGCAACCTGATGCTGGCCACCGTAACCATGATGGGCATGGCGTCGGTGCTCATGGGGTTGTTGCCCACCTATGCGCAGATCGGTGTCTGGGCGCCCATGTTGCTGGTGTTGCTGCGTATCATCCAGGGCTTCGCGCTGGGCGGCGAGTCCACCGGCGCTCAGCTGATGGCCTTGGAACACGCGGCGCCGGATCGCCGAGGCCGCTCTTCGGGGCTGCTGGGACTGTGCTCGCCGCTTAGCCAGATACTCGCAAACGGGGTACTGATGGGGCTGGCTGCCACCCTGTCGGCCGAACAGTTCGACGCCTTTGGCTGGCGCATACCCTTTGTGCTCAGCTTCGTGCTGGTGGTAGTGGGCATCTTCATCCGCCTCAAGGTCGATGAAACCCCGGCGTTCGTGGCGCTGAAGAAAGCCCCGGCGAAACAGGCAGATAGCCCGCTGGCGTCGGCCTTGGGCAGTCACTACAAGACCATCGTGCGGTTGATGCTGTTTTTCTGCTCGCCCGCAGCGCTGTTCTACCTGATTGTGATCTTTTCCCTCAGCTACCTGACCAAGCACCTGGGCATGACCCAATCCATGGGCTTCATGTCGCTGATGGTGGCGAACGTCTGCGCGATCTTCGGCGCGTTGGGCGGTGGCTACCTGTGTGATCGCTGGGGCCGCAAGAAGGCACTGGCGCTGGGCTCGTGCATGACGTTGCTGATCCTGGTGGTGTACTTCCCCATCCTCGACACGCAGAACGTCAGCGCAATCATGGCCATCATGGGCTTGTTCCTGGGGTTCACGCAGTTCCAGAGCGGTATTCAGCCGGTGGCCTTTGCCGAAAGCTTCCCCACCCACGTTCGTTACTCCGGTTCCGCCCTGGCCTACACCGGCGCGAACCTGCTGGTCGGCGGCCCAATGCCCATGGTTGCCGTGTGGCTGATGAGCCAGTCGGGCGGCTCGCCCTGGCCGCTGGTGTCGTTGTGCGCGGTGATCAACCTGGTGTCCCTGGGCATGATCCTGATCGGCCCGGAAACCCGCGGCGTCGACCTCAATGCCGTGGCCGAGGGCGCACCGGCAGACGCTCTTACACCCGCCATTCTTTCCAAATAACCCCCCAGGACGACCATGAACCGCACTGTTTTCGTACTCAACGGCCCCAACCTGAACCTGTTGGGGCGCCGTGAACCGCATATCTACGGGCATACCACCCTGGCGCAGATTCGCGAGGCCACCCTCAACCAGGCCCAGGCGCTTGACCTCGTGTGCGAGTTTCGCCAGACGAACCACGAAGGTGTCATGGTGGATTGGATTCAAGAGGCGTTCGAACAGGGCGCGGCGGTGATCATCAACCCCGCAGGCTTTTCATTTCACTCGATCCCTGTGCTCGATGCGCTGAAGGTCATTGATGCACCGGTGATTGAATTGCACCTGTCCAATATCCATGCGCGGGATGAGTTGCACCGGCATTCGATCATGTCCAGCGTGGTGGATTCGGTGATCTGCGGGATGGGCGCGCTGGGGTATCCGCTGGCGGTGCAGGCGATTCACGACCTGCTTGCGCGCGACAGCTGACATTGCCCAGGGCTTGGTGGCGCTGTCCCCTCAGCGCCACCAAGCCCCTGCGGCTACTTGATGAAGTTGTTCACCAGCAGGTCTTTCACATCCCCACCACGGCCACCCAGCACGGCCTTGGCCGAATACAGTGCCATGCCGGCCACCTGGGCGAATTCGACCTTGGCCGGCATCACCAACTCTTCGGGGTTGACCTTGACGTCCAGCAGCGCCGGCCCCGGTTGCGCGAGGAACGCCTGCACGGCTTCTTCCAGCTCGGCGCCGTCGCTGACCTGGCGCCCATACAAGCCCATCGCCCGCGCTACCTCGGCAAAGTCGGGGTTGTGCAGGTCGGTGTAGTTGTCCAGCAGCCCTTCGACTTTCTGCTCGATCTGCACGAAGTTCAGCGAGGCGTTGTTGTACACCACCACTTTAATGGGCAGTTTTTCCTGCACCGCGGTCAGCAGGTCGCCCAACAGCATGGCCAGGCCACCGTCACCCGACAGCGAGATCACCTGGCGGTTTGGGTAGGCTTTCTGCAAGCCCAGGGCCTGGGGCATGGCGTTGGCCATGGTGCCGTGGCGCAGGCTGGTGAGGGTGCGGCGGGCACCGTTGACGTTGATGTGCCGCAACAGCCACACCATGGGCGAACCGCCGTCGCCGGTGAATAGCGCATCGCTGCTGGCGTGCTGGTCGAGCAGGTGCGTGAGGTACTGCGGGTGAATCAGCTCGCCGTCCCTGTGGCGTTGATCATGGGCCATGGCCTTGAGCGTCTGCTGGCGGTGCTTGAGGCATTCTTCCAGCCAGCCCACGGTGGTTTTCTCCTCGATCAGGGGCAGCAGCGCCTTGAGCGTCGGCCCCACGTCGCCCACCACACCCAGGTCCACGGGGTGGCGCCGGCCCAGATGCGCGCCTTTGCGGTCCACCTGGATAACCTTGGCCTTGGCGGGGTAAAACTGCTTCCAGGCGAAGTCGGCGCCCAACAGCAGCAGGGTGTCGCATTCCATCATGGCGTGGTAACCGGACTCCACGCCGAACACGCCGGTCATGCCCATGTTGTAGGGGTTGTCGTATTCGACGAAATCCTTGGCCCGCGAGGTGTGGGCAATGGGCGCCTTGAGCAGGCGAGCCAGTTCCACCAGTTCATCATGGGCACCCGCGCAGCCGAAACCGGCGTAGATCGAGACTTTCTTGCCGGCGGCGAGCAGGGCGGCGATTTGGGCCAACTCTTCAGGGTTGGGCTGGCTGACCGGGCGTGGGTGGTGGGCGGCGAAGGGCGCATCCGCCTTGACCTCGGCCATGCTGATGTCGGACGGCAAAATGATTACCGCCACGCCGCCCTCGTTCAGTGCAGTCTGGGCGGCAAGGGCAGTCACCCGGCGCGCCTGATCGGCGGTGTACACCTGTTCGCAGAACACCGTGCAGGGCCCGTAGATGGCCTTGAAGTCGACTTCCTGGGGGAAGTCCATGCCCAGCTCGCTGGTGATCACCTGGCTGGCGATCAGCACCATGGGCGCACCGTTGCGCTGGGCCTCGAACACGCCGTTGATGAAGTGCAACCCACCGGGCCCGCAGGAGCCTGCGCACGCCGTCAGCCGGCCACTGATAAACGACTCGGCCCCGGCCGCGAACGCCGCCACTTCTTCGTGGCGCATATGCACCCACTGGATGTCGCTGCGGTGAATGGCGTCGGTGACGTGATTGAGGGTGTCGCCAACGATGCCGTAACAATGACGGACGCCGGCGGCCTGGAGCGTTTCGATGACGATATCAGCGACTTTTTTGCTGGACATTGGGTTTCCTCGCAAAGGGGTGAGTGCTGAGGGTTTAGTCTCCCATGCACCCGGGGGAGTTCAGGTTTTTCAGGGTCAGACCAAAGTCGAGGAGGGCGGAGTACGCAGGTACTCACTGCGCATGCCCCGGGTTCACTGACGGCCGCTGCTACAGAGGGCGATGGTCGGAGCTGCCACCACGTGAGGCTGCCAAGGCTCGCGCCGCGTGCCAGCGACCGGCATGACACCGCCGAAGGTCCAGCGAACCTTTTCGCAGCGCCGACATGGCCGAGCTGGGATGCATTTCGTACAGAGCCTAAGGGGTTTCAATCAACAATTTCTGCAAAGCCTTGGGCGGCTGCCCGAACGCTCGCAGGAATGCCTGGCGCAAGCGCTCGCGATCGCCAAAGCCGGTTTCCCGGGCGATCACTTCCACCGGGTGGCGGCTGGTTTCCATCATGGCCCGGGCGGCTTCCACGCGCAGCGACTCGATAGCCTTGGCTGGCGTGCGCCCGGTTTCCTCACGAAACACCCGGCTGAACTGCCGGGGGCTGAGCCGCGCCACGGCAGCCAGGGCGTCCACCGACAAGTCGTCGCGCAGGTTCTCGCGGGCATAGGCCAAGGCCAGTTGCACACGGTCGGACTTGGGGTCCAGCTCCAGCAATGCCGACAGCTGTGACTGCTCGCTGCCTCGGCGCTGGGCAATCACCAGTTTGCGCGCGACTTTGCGCGCCAGATCGCTGCCCAAGTCGTTTTCCACCATTGCCAGGGCCAGGTCCAGGCACGCGCTCATGCCGGCACAGGTCCACAGGTGGCCATCCACCACGAACAGCTTGTCTTCTTCCAGGTGAATGTGGGGGTAGCGCTTCTGGAAGCTGGGGGCGTGCAGCCAATGGGTGGTGGCGCGCCGTCGGTCCAGCAGCCCGGCTTCGGCCAGCACGAAGATGCCCATGCACAACGACACCACGCGTCGCGATTGCGCGGAGGCGGTGGTCACGCAGGCCAGCAGGCTGGTGTCCGGCAGTTGATAGTCCAGGTAGCCACTGATGATCAGGGTGTCGTAGCCCTCGTCGCGAAGGGGCGTGGTGTTCACCGAAAAGCCCTGCGAGGACATCACCGCTCCGCCGGTTTCCGACACCAGGTGAAATTCGTACGCCGGCTCGCCACGCAACAGGTTTGCGCACTCGAACACCGAGCCGATGGACAGGCTGAGTGGCTGGAACTGCGGGTAAACGACAAGGGCAACGCTGTGCATGGGGCCATTCCGGGGAACATCGCGAAGGCGTTGATTGTCGACCAGGGAAGGGGAGCTGGCAACGCGTTTGTCATGGCCAGGCGAATGTCCGGAATCCTTGCGGATACGACATTGTGAGGGTTTGCCTGTCGCCCTACCATTCACTTCAACAGCCGAGACGACTGGTCTACTGAGCGGCAAGGAGCGATGAACATGAGTGACGCCAAGGCCGCCCGCCAACACATTCTGGACAGCGCACGGCCACTGGTAGGCAGCCGGGGTTTTGGTGCCGTGGGCCTCACCGAAGTGTTGAAGACGGCCGGCATTCCCAAGGGCTCGTTCTATCATTACTTTGCCTCCAAGGACGCCTTCGGTGAGGCCCTGCTGCAGGATTACTTCGACACCTACCTGCAACAGATGCAGCGCATCTTTGACGGTAACGAAGCGGAAAGCCGCAAGCTGCTGGCGTATTGGCAGCACTGGGCCGACAGCCAGGCCTGCAACACCGACGCGGGCAAATGCCTGGTGGTGAAGCTGGGCGCCGAGGTGGCCGACCTGTCCGACGCCATGCGTCAGGCGCTGGACCGCGGTACTGCACGCATCATCCAGTGCCTGGCTGACGCCCTGGCACGAGGGCAGCAACACGGCGCGCAGCCGCCCGAACAACTGGCCGCACAGCTTTATGCGCTGTGGCTGGGCGCCAGCGTCATGGCAAAGATTACCCGTACACGCCTGCCTTTCGACGAGGCCCTGGCCTTTACCCGTCAGGCACTGGGCACCCTTGACAGCTTTTGATTGAACCCTGAGGAAACGGCAATGAAAGTACTGATGGTTTTGACCTCGCACGACCAACTCGGCAACACCGGCCGTAAAACCGGTTTCTGGCTGGAAGAGTTCGCCGCCCCCTATTACGCCTTCAAGGACGCCGGCGCCGACATCGTGCTGGCATCGCCCGCTGGCGGCCAGCCACCGCTGGACCCTAAAAGCGACGAGCCCGACTTCCAGACCGAGCTGACCCAACGCTTCAAGGCTGACCCGGCCGCCCAGCAGGCGCTGGCCAGCACGGTTAAACTGGACAGCGTCCACGCCCAGGACTTCGACGGCGTGTTTTACCCGGGCGGCCACGGCCCGCTGTGGGACCTGGCTGAATCGCCGGTGTCCATCGCCCTGATCGAAGCCTTCGAACGCGCCGGCAAGCCCATTGCCTTCGTCTGCCACGCCCCTGGCGTGCTGCGCCACGTCAAGGCTGCCGATGGCCAGCCGCTGGTCAAGGGCCGTCGCGTGAGTGGCTTCACCAATTCGGAAGAAGAGGGCGTTGGCCTGACCGATGTGGTGCCGTTCCTGGTCGAGGACGAGTTCAAGGCGCTGGGTGCCCTGTACGAGAAAGGCCCGGACTGGCAGTCGTTCGTGATCGAGGACGGCAAGCTGATCACCGGCCAGAACCCGGGCAGTTCGGAAGCGGTGGCCAAGGCGTTGTTGAAGCAACTTGCCTGAGCTTTAAATCCAAGGAGTACGGATGTACTCCACCTCTGTCGGCCGGGCGAAGGCGGCGCTGACGCAGACAGGAACCTCGGCGTCACCGGCCACGACGGGCAAGGGGCATTGTCATAACCCGTCCGAGATTCTGGCGGGCATTGATACCGACGGGAGTGAGTGGTTGCGTCTTTTTCTCTCAGTGGCTCCAGCCCTAACGATGGTACGCTCTGCGCCATAGACTCCCCGAGTTAAGGCCGCCCGTTGTTTATTTCTCTAGATGGTCCCAAGGGGACCGGCAAGACCACTTTGCTGGAAACCGTCACGAAAGTACTGAGGGCTGACGGCAACAAAGTCATCCGGCTGTGCGAGAAGAAAAGCGACCCTTATCGGGGCGATACCATGGCCCTGGTCAATCAGCTCGCCAGAAACCCCAGTCGTGAGTTGGAGTGGCAGGTGTGCGAGCGCCTTGCCGACAGCCGCGCCTGGATCTCCGAGCAGGTGCTGCCCAGGCAGCCTGCGGGCAGCATCATCCTGATCGATCGTTGGTACCCGTCCGACGCAGCGTTTCGCCGGCTGGTCCCGTTTGCAGACATTCTCCAGTTGAACCTTGAGCGCAACGTGCGCGTGCCGGACCTGCATGTGGGGGTGGTCACCGACCCTGACACCTCATGGGCACGGGCTGCAGCGCGATCGCGTGGTTTGGGGAGTACGGTCATTCTCAATCAGCAAGAGCAAGTTGCCTGTACCGAGGCGTTCGAGCGGGCGGTGGCGGATAACGGTTGGGTGTTGTGCCGCAATGAGCGCACGGTTGAAGAGGCGACGATGCAGGTAGTGGCCGAGATATATCGGGTGCTTTGATGCTGCTCCAGATTGCTGCGCGGCACAGGGCCGCTTTTTTTCCCCGCGCCCGGCCAGGTAACCGGTTAACTGAGAAAGCCACCCAGGAGGCCATCGCCAACGGATGGGCTGGTCGGCTACGTCGGAGATGGCAAAGCCGATTTTGCCTTGAACTATGTGTGTCGCCCGTCTGACTAACACAGTGCAGCAAGCCCCCGGCCGGTTGGCCGGCCAGGCTTTTTTAGCTGTCCACTGGTAAATAAGGTCGGTTAATCATGAAGCGTGAACAGATCGAAGGTGTTGCAGAACAGGCTGCCGGCAAGGCTCAGAGCGCGGTAGGCCGCCTGCTGGGCGACTCGACGCTGGAAGCCGAAGGGGCAGGGCACCAGGCGTCTGGCCAACTGACCAAGACTTATGGGGATGCACTGGATAACGTGTCTACCTTTATCAAGGAAAAACCCGTCGCCGCCCTCGCCATTGGCGCCGCCGCACTGCTGGTGCTGAGCCGCCTGCTGCGTCGCTAGAACGGTTTGCGACTACACCGATCACCCTGGCAGGAGCTGCCGTCAGGCTGCGCAGAAGTCCGCAGGACCTTGGGCGGTGGGGGCGATCGCGGGCCCGCGGTGCGGGCCTTCGCAGCCTGGCGGCAGTTGCTACTGTGAATCAGGCATTGCTTTGCACACTGCGCCAGTGTTCGGTGGCAAAATCACCCTATACAGGATGATTTTGGAGATGTCTGTGCTTCGCATGCTCGAAAAAAGGCTCGACCCGTTTCCCCCGGATGAGCTGCCACCACCCCCTGACGGCTTGGCGCGGTTCATCTGGGCGTGCACGCGCGGCGCCCGTGGCTACGTGCTGGCGCTGGCGCTGCTGAGTGCGGGCGTGTCGATATACGAGGCATGGCTGTTCTCGTTCCTGGGGCAAGTGGTGGACCTGCTGTCGACGTGGCAAGCCGGCGCCGATGGCGGCCAGCAAGAGCGCCACATGCTCTGGGCCATCGGCCTGGTGCTGCTGGCCAGCGTTGGCCTGGTGGCGCTGCGCACCATGGTTCAGCACCAAGTGCTGGCGATCAACTTGCCGTTGCGGCTGCGCTGGGACTTCCACCGGCTGATGCTGCGGCAAAGCCTGTCGTTTTTCTCCGATGAGTTCTCTGGCCGGGTCACCACCAAGGTGATGCAGACGGCCCTGGCGGTGCGCGACGTGCTGTTCACCGTGATCGAGATCATTCCGGGCATTGGCGTGTATTTCATCGCCATCATCGCCCTGGCCGGTGCCTTCGATCTCAAGCTGATGCTGCCTTTCATGGCCTGGATTGTGTTGTTCGGCCTGGCCATGCTGTATTTCGTGCCCCGTCTGGGCCAGGTCGGCCAGGAGCAGGCCAATGCCCGGTCATCCATGACCGGCCGGATCTCGGACGCCTACACCAATATCACCACGGTAAAGCTGTTCTCGCACTCCAAGCGTGAAGCGCAATTTGCGCGCGCGGCGATGGAGGACTTCAAGCACACCGGTTTTCGGCAGATGCGCCTGGTCAGCCAATTTGAAATCGTCAACCAGGCGCTGGTGGTCGCGCTCATCCTGGGTGCAGGCGGCTACGCCCTGTGGCTGTGGCATCAGGGCCAGGTGGGCACTGGCGCCGTCGCGGCGATCACCGCCATGGCGCTGCGCATCAATGGCATGTCGCACTGGATCATGTGGCAGATGACGTCCCTGTTCGAAAACATCGGCACCGTGCAGGACGGCATGGCCACCTTGACGCGCGGCCCCAAAGTGCAGGATGTGGAGGGTGCCGGCACGCTGACCACCACCGGCGGCGCGGTCTCGTTCGACAACGTGGACTTCAACTACAACGGTGAACGCCAGGTGCTCAATGGCTTGACCCTGCACATCCGCGCCGGCGAAAAAGTTGGCCTGGTAGGCCGTTCGGGCGCAGGCAAATCCACCCTGATCAACCTGCTGTTGCGTTTCTACGACGTGGACAATGGTGTGATCCGCATCGATGGGCAGAACATCGCCGAGGTCAGCCAGGACAGCCTGCGCAGCGCCGTGGGCATGGTGACCCAGGACACCTCGCTGCTGCATCGTTCCATCCGTGACAACATCGCCTACGGCCGGCCCGACGCCACCGACGCGCAAATCCGCCGCGCGGCGGCCAACGCCCAAGCGGACGGCTTCATCAACCAGCTCAGTGACCGGGACGGCCATTCAGGCTACGACACCCTGGTGGGGGAGCGTGGCATCAAGCTGTCGGGCGGCCAGCGCCAACGCATCGCCATCGCCCGGGTGATGCTCAAGAACGCGCCGATTCTGCTGCTGGACGAGGCCACCAGCGCACTGGACTCCGAGGTGGAAGTGGCGATTCAGGAAAGCCTGGATGAGATGATGCAGGGCAAGACAGTGATTGCCATTGCTCACCGCCTCTCCACCATCGCGGCGATGGACCGGCTGATCGTGATGGATGAGGGGCAGATTATCGAGCAAGGCACTCATGCGGATCTGCTGGCCAAAAACGGCACGTATGCACGCTTGTGGCAGCATCAGAGTGGCGGGTTTCTGGGCGAGGACCAGGGCGTGATGGAGGTAGCGGAGTAGCGAGGAGGGCGTGTCAGCGAGGTTTTGCGTTGAAAATCTCGCTGGCAAGCCAGCTCCCACACTTCACGCCGCTTGGGCGTTGCCTTCAGCAGCGTCGCTGGCTTCATCCATTGCTGCCTGCAAATCCTCCGTGACTCGCAACTCCACCCCGGTCGGCGACATCTGCGCCGCTGCCGCGAAGGGCGCGGCACTTTCCGGCGCGGCGCGTTGGGTGCGGCGCCAGGCGAACCAGGCCACCATCAGCGCATTGAGCAGGGCGAATGCCCAGAACAGCCCGTTGTCGCCGACCTTGGCCATCAACTGACCCACCGTCATCGGGCTCAGCGCCGAGCCGATGGAGTTGATCAGCAACAACCCTTGAATCATCGGCACCACGGCGCCGGCCGGTGCCCGATCGGCCGAGTGGCTGACCGCCACCGGGTAAATCGCGAAAATCCCGCCCCCCAGTAGAAACAACGCCACGGCCAGCAGCCAGCCGGACACCGGCAGCACGATAATGCCCACCGACAGCGCCAGGCACCCCGCGCACAACACCATTAACACCCATTGGCGGTCCTGACGGTCGGACCAGCGCCCCACAGGGTATTGCAGCACCATGGCGCCCAGGATCACGCAGGCCATCATCTGCCCCACCTGGCTCAGGTCCATGCCGCGATGCTGCAAGTACAGCGGCAGCAAGGTATAGACCGCCGCGATGGCGACCCCGGAACCAAAGCAGCCCATCACGCCCGTGGGCGTGACACGCAGCAATTGCCGCGGGCTCAAGGCCTCCACCCGTTCCACCAGCGGCGTGACGCGGGGAATCATCACCACCGGCATCACCGACAGCGAGGCCAGCATGCCCGCGATCAAAAACGGCGCGCTGTCACCCAGCCCCGACACCAGCCCAATGGCCGCCTGCCCGAACATGCCCGACCCGTACAGCGCAATCATGTACACCGCCAGCACGCGACCGCGCGCTTTCGGGTCCGAGGCCAGCAACAGCCAGCTCTCGATCACCAAGTACACGCCCACGCACGCCCAGCCATTGATCAGGCGCAGCACGAACCAGGCACTGATGTCGCTGCCCAGCCCCTGCAACAGCACGGTGGCGGCGATCACCGAGGCGAAGCAGCTGTAGGCGCGGATATGGCCGATGCGCAGAATCAGCCGGTCATTGAAAAACGAGCCCAGGGCCAGGCCGATGAAATAGGCAGACGACACCCAACCGATTTGCAGGGCAGACGCCCCCGCAGCGTCGAGACGCAGGGTGGTGATGGACGACAGCAGGCCATTGCCCATGCTGACGATAAACAGCCCAAGCAAAGGCGCCAGCGCCATGGCCAGGAGTTGTGGAGACATTGAAACCTCGGGTGTGAATACACTGACGCGACGTGGCGATGGGCTGCTGGCGGGATGATCAGGCGGCGCAAAAGGCTTTAGTACGCGGCCGCCAGGTGCGGCGGGCGCGCAGATTCTAGGGGTTTTTTGGCGTTTGGCTAGTGCCGTCTGGCGTGCAGGGGGATAGCAGGCGGGGGGTGGGACGTTTTGTCGCGGCGCGAAGGGGCGGCTGGGCAATTGGCAGGCCCGCTGATCACTCTCTATTTACCTTCGTAGATGCACCACCCTGCAGCTGCAACGCGGCATGGCCGAGCTGGGACGCATTTCGTACAGAGCCTAACGAACACGCCCAGCTACAGCGACAACGAATCGATCAGGGCGCTTATTTCATCGGGGGTCAGCAAGCCAGCCGGGTAGCGTCCCTGGAGCATCATGACCGCCGTGCGGTCTGCTTTGGGCGCGCAATGGGACTCGGTGACCCACCTTGCCAGGGCGCGTCGTTGGTCGTCGCTGATGGGGCGTAACGCGCTCGCCTGGTGTTTGGGACGTGGAATCATCATCGCGCCTCCTCAGCGGTATGCGTTAAAACTACGTCGAGAATGTTACAAAAGTACAGCTGAAACGATTCTTCATGGGGTGGCTATTAGTCGCAGGGCCAAATGCACAAGTGATTGCTCGGCCCCAAGGTGATGAGGACCTGATGGCTAGGACGTCGGCGGAGCGGTTTGATTGGTTGTGGCATTACGACCTCGAAGCTGACCTGTCGGATGCACGGGATCGATTGCGGTGGGGGCGGCCTGCCTGAGCGCGTGGCCCACTGTGAAGCAGTTACCGGCCTGGCGTGTGTGGGAGCGGGTTCTACCCGCGAAAGCGCGCTGCGGTGTTTCAGATAATGCGCGGATGCTTTTTGCGAGTAGCCAGCGCGGGCGGGAATTGGGTTACTACGCAGAAGGGTGAGTCGAATTAGGTTTCGGCTTGGACAGAAACGGTTAAACCAAGCTGCGGCAACGTTAGCGCAATTCCGTAGATTGGACTTGCCCCTACAAAACCGGGCATCCCGGTTTTGGTCAACGTCGTCAGTTATCAACAGTGCCGTAGTAAACCTCAGGACGTAGGCGCTACGTTGCAGTATATGGTCGTTGGCATGATCCACCTACACATTGACCTGCGACCACCTGCCATATGCGACGCTCGCCGCCCTTGAAAAGCCAACGGCTTATTTGAGGTCGCCTGATGCGGCTGGCTATCGCATTTGGCTGTCGATGTACCTCTCATGAAACTCATATGCCCTGCTGATGTGCACTCTGCCAAACGGCGAATGCGTCGGCTGACAACGTACAAGCATTCGCCACTCCTCATAGGTGTTGACGACATAACTAAAGGAAGCATTGGGAAAGCGTGCGTCCAGAATGTCGGGCAAAAAAGGGGCCCTCAAAGGCCCTTATCTCAAACACAAATCACTCGATTAACCAAAACTCAAAGGTCGCGGCGCCATGCCTTCTCTTTCGAAGGCTTAAGCGTTTTGATAGCCGTATACATTCAATTCCGCATCTGCTCACGCTTCACTCACATAGGCTGGGGCGATGGAAAAGTCCAAGCACCAGACAATATCTCTGCGCGAGGACGGTAGAGCCTAACGGTATAGTTCCAGCCTAGGGCTATGGGCAGGCAATTTGCCATGCTCGCTTCGCATCCGCCGAACTGAACCACAATAGAGCCGTCAGGTGCTTGCTTCGCAGTGAGGTTATTCAAGGTGTAAGCGTTCTGCTTATTCTTTTCGTAATAGCCTTGGGCGTTATAAACACTCACAGACCAGAAACCATCCACGGGTACATCTTTTACCGTCAGACGGTAAACGGTTTTTCCGTCGTTCTTCTCGGGCGTCACGTTGAGATACGTTGCGTCTTTATCAGGATTTCCACCCCATGCGGAGGCCGAACCTAAAAGATGGCGAATAGGATCAACCTCCTCGGGCGTTCCGAATGCTTTTTTGAAATCAGGAATGGTTGAGGAAAGCACCAAAAGCGCATCGCGAACCTTTTTCTGGCTGACAGCATCCCATTTTGGAAGACTGAGGCTGCCCGCACTGGCCTGTTCCACTTTTATCCCGTCCTGTAGCGCGTGAACCTTTTTTACGTCTTCCACATTATTGGGATCGACTAAGGTGCGGATCGCCGTCACTACATAGCGAGTACCAACGGATTCGCGGGTTAGCACATGCTTGCCCGCCCCGTAAAAAACATTCGGCACATAGTGATCTTCGTTAATCACCTGCATCGCCATGAACCGTTTGCCTGGATCCGGCAAGGTGATAGTCACCGGCCCCGCATCAAGATCGAATACCCCGGAGGAGTACATCGTATCCCTGTTCAACCGGACAACCGTTTGGTGGTCAATCGATGCCAGCTCCCTGCGATGCAGCATCTTGCCAAGCCCTCCCTGCTTGAACAGAGAGTTAATATAAAGATCCGATTCTGCTCGGACGAAATTATCAACCGTCACCGGTTTGACCGCCGATGCTTCGGCGGCATCTTCAGCGTTCACTGACCAAGAAATGCCGACAAGCAGAAAGACAGAAGCTACACGTACTGAGATGTTTTGCATTTTTATAACTTCCAAGTTAGAGGCCGGAACGTTGATTGAAGCGTTACTCGCATTACCATGCGTATTGAAGACGCAACGTCCACGTGTTTACGTCGGGAGAACCTGTACGCTCTGATACGGTGTCCGAATAGGCAATCAGGCCTCCAAACTGGGGAGAAAGCATGAATCCTACGCTGGCACCCAATAAGGCGTTTTCTTGTTTATTGTCCTGCCAGTTGCCATCGATTTTAGTTTCGCCGCCTCGGTTGTAGGTAGCATCGAGCGATGCCCAAAGCGCACGATTGATCGTGTAGCTGTAATGCCCTTCGACGGCATACAGAGGCTTCTGTTCGAGTTTGCTGTCGCCTTGATATTCATCGTTGTCTCCGTACAGCGAGACGTACGTATTGAATTCGAGCCAGGTCGGACCCAGAGGCGTACCGAAAGCCAGTTCAGGCTTGAACGCCCACCGATTAGACCCGATATTGATGATACGATCCTTGTCGTAGTCCCCGGTGGGTGCCGTGATCCACAACGCTCCACTCAGGAAGGTTTCGGGTGTCCAATTGGCGAATTCTTCTTTGGTCAGAGCTGGGCCGCCAAAGAGGTTGTGCACGAGCACTACCTGGGTATCGGCCATCCCTCCGTTGTGCTTGGTGCCATCAAAAAATCGCGCGTTATCGAATGACGCTGAAATGTCAGCGTAGGGCTGCAGAATCTGAATGGCGCTGTTGCGTCCGTCCACTGCAAACGAGCGGGCGTATCTCGCGATGTAAAGATTGGCATCCAGTGACAACCCCTTGATGGGCAGTGACGTATCAATGGGCGTATTGGTATCGATACGGTTATAATAACCGAACACCATATTCAGATCGGTGGGCAGGTTCTGCCAATCCCGCGCATTGTCTGCATGAGCAAACAGAGGGATTGCTATCAGCGCCATGCCCACCAAGTGCCTAACATACTTCTTAGATTGCATGCGTCAGCTCCTGAGCAACTGAATGATTACTTCGCAGCCGGCATCAGCATTGGTAGTTTCCACTTCCCTTCAGAAAATTTGGCAGTCGGCATGTAGATCCTCAGGACGCCATAAAACGGGCCATTCGGGGCCGGTAGCCAATTGCTTTCCTTGTCCTTGCCAGGTGACTCATGTTGCACATACAGAGTGAGTCCACCGTCCGGATCCATTCGAAGTTGATCCAGCATCCGGGAGTTGATCAGGTAACGGTTGATTGGGTTTTCCACCAAAAGCTTGGTATTACCGTCGTACATGGTCAAAGACCAGAACGCTTGCGCTGGCGGTAACTCGCCGTTGTCGAAGTGAAGCGTGTAGGTTTTCTGCGCGGCATTGACCGGGCTGCCTTGAGCATCGGTGAAATAACCGATGTAGCTCGCTTCAGACGAGGAATTGCCAAAGATGCCGACGTTCGCACCGACGTAACGGTACAGGTAGTTGTTTTTCAGGTGTTTGCGCGTGCCAAAAAAATCACCACTCTCTACTTGGTGTGTATCAATCTTTGCCTTTTTGAACTCGGCAAACTCAGCCTTGCCAGCGTCGATGCCGCGTTGCAGCCCGGCTATCTGGTCTGCGCTGAGCTTCCCTTCGTCAAATGTCTGTCCCGGCCCAACGCCTATCTTGTTGAACCGTTCAAACAATACTTTCTCGCTCGCGACTGGTTGCGCAAAACCAAGCATGAAATCCAGGTAGCGGAACAGCGCTGGAGTTTCGCTCATGTTCGCCTGCGGCTGTGGCCAGTTGATGTCTGGCGCAGCGACAGGCGCTGATTTTTTCAGGTAGGAACTCAGAGGTTGGACTGCGTACCCTTGCTGAATGTTTTTGACATTAGCTAAGTCCTTTTCATCGAATAGCTGAGTTCGAATGAGGACGTAAACGATGTCGCCTTCGCTCTTAAGCGTCTTAGCAATGCCGGATGGAGTCGAACCTTTCCACCCAGGGCCTGCGACGAGAAAACTTCCACCTTGATTACCAGTAGTGCGCGTGCCCAGATAATCAAAATTGTGGGTGTACAAGTCGATCATTTGCGCTGAGTAATACCGGTTTTTTTCTATCGCAGGCATCGTTAGCACCTGCGGCTCGCTGCGTAAATCGAGCCATACAAATGAATAAGGCGTGTCTGAGTTTGGGGTAACGAACGCAGTGTCCTTGGGTGTGAACACTCGAGCCGTGTTACCAACTTTGTTGAACGGTGCCTTGTAATCAGGGCCGTCAGTCTTTACGGCTTGCGCGTACAAGGTTTTGTACATTTCAACGACAGGAAAGCCATATAGATAAGCCTCCTTGGCAATGGCTTCGGCCTCGCTAGGGGATGCAGTGAAATCGGCATGTGCGACCGGGCTCAACAACACTGCCGTAGCGGTTATAAGCAAACTACGTAACGATGTCATTCCTGACTTCTCCATGAGGGTATTCATTTACCAAAAGTTACGTTGAGCCCCGCAAACACAGTGAACTGAGGCACTCCAGGGCCTTCATGCTGCACAGTCCATTGAGGCTCAACATACGCATTGAGGATATTGCTGCCGGCCTTCCACGCTTTGCCGACCCCGAGCCCAATCGGAATGTAATGCGTGTCGTCCTTCAAATTGAAAGTCCAAGTACCTGTCGAGCGCAGGTACCAGCCTTTTAGAAGGTTGTGGATAACAAAGGGCTGGAGTGTGGCCGACTCGACGTGGGCTCTGTCACTGTCACCAGCAAAGGAGCTTTGGTACTGAACCAATGCACCTAGCAAGCCACTTGGCGAAGCATCAATTGCTACGGCTGCGAGTCCCGCCTGCCACTTCCCTGTTCCCAATTCGTCATGGGCCGCAGTTGGCGCAGTTATCTGCGGGCCTATACCCAGTTGAATGCCTTCCGTTTTCAGCAAGAAAATATCGAAAAGATTCAAATCACCAATACCTGTGCTGTATCCCCCGTGCGGGTCTGGGCGGGTACTGAACGGCACTGTCGCTCTGAGCAATTGAGGGACAGGTGAAAAATCGTTCGGGGCAACAGGCAGCGTTCCCCGCACCAGTGCGTCATTGGTATGGACGTTGGTGTCATACAGTTCAGGGGTGTAGTAATCCTGAAGGTTGAGCCCTGGTGCCAGGTTCAAGGGGTTGTTGCTTTTGTTAGCGGTGTCCGCATTATCGCCAAGCGCTTCGTGCATGCAGATTAGACCTACCGCGAGCGCAAGGACCTTAACTATGGGGTTCCTTTCCATACTACAGTCGCTCATAAGGTCAAAGGTTGAAAATCAATTTCATCCAACTCATTGATGTTAGGCGCAGGTCACGATTACGCAAGGCACGGACAAAATATAGTTAGATGGATTTTTTTCTGCAATCAACCTAGTGCTCCCATGTGGCGAGGAAACACCTTCTGGCATTAGCCTATCTGTGTAAGCTATAGGGCGATTATTAGCATTTTCTTGCAATAATTTCGTAAGTACACAAAATATTGCTTCGGCGTTAGGCGATGCGCCTGGCTGGCCTGCTGTGGGTGAACGTCAGTGCGATTATTTGCATAGGCAAGGAGGAGGGTGGTGACGCCTTCCGCAGTGACTAGTCACCGCTGCAAACTGCTCAATTGTAAACGCGCAGACATTCCTGATTCACGATGCCCAAACCCCTGAACTACCTCGTCGATGACTCTCGATGAGGTGCGTATCAACGATGCCGGTGGCCTCCATCAGCGCATACAGGGTGGTCGGGCCCACGAAGGTAAATCCGTTTTCCCGAAGCGCTTTGCTGAGCATCAACGACTCGGCTGACGTTGTGGGTACGTCGGCCATGGTCTTCGGCGCAGGCGTCGTCGACGGTTGGAACGACCAGATGAAAGCTGCCAAACCTCCCTGGTCCCTGAGGCGGACCGTTGCTTGTGCATTCTGGATCGTGGCGAGCACCTTGGCTCGATTCCGTACGATGCCTGGATCCGCCATCAGACGTTCAATATCAGCTTCATCAAAGGCGGCCACGATATCGGGGTCAAACTGCTTGAACGCCCGCCGGAAAGCTTCGCGCTTGCGCAAGATCGTCACCCAGGACAGGCCTGATTGAAATGCTTCCAGGCTCAGGCGCTCGAACAAGCCACGCTCATCACGTACCGGGACACCCCATTCGGTGTCGTAGTAGTTGCGCAGGAGCAGGTCCGTGACAGCCCATGGCGGCCTTACGAGGCCGTCCTCGCATTTGACCGCATGGATGGGCTTTATCTTGGCTGGACGTGAGGGGGGCACCGCCATTGATGACGGGTCGATTTCGCCTTTCATTTTTTCAGGATGACCCGGTTTCAACTGGAGAATGGGCGGGGGGCCAGGCAAGCTTGATTTACCTCCGTTTCTGTTGGGTCGCTTTTGCGCCCCGCCCAGAGTACTTTCCTGGCCGCTTTATTTCTAGGCTCTTCTTCTGCACGCGCGTAACGCTCACGGAGAGAGTGGCTGGTTGAAGAGACTTGGTGTGCCAGGAGTGGGGAGAGTTGGCAGCCTGAGCGGCCTGAAATAACTTTTTTGCTGCCGAAGTGGCTGCTGGTGACAAGGGCCCTGCTTGCTCGCCATAGAATACGACGAGGGGGGAGCGCTCTTTCCGAATGGGCAGCAGGTCGCTGCGAGTCCAGCCTGAACCTGCCGCGCCTTTGCGAGCAGCCGGAGATCGTCTGGATAGATCGGCACTTTAGGATAAGCGTTTTCGAGATACTCCGTGATCGCAGACGACTCAGACAAGGCAAATCTGAGACGGCGATCGATACCAGTGTGCATAGGGTGAGTTCTCCACCCGGTGCCGGTTGAAGTCTGGACTGCCGTCGTCCCACCAGACAGGCCCGCGGTCACCAAGCGCAACTTTCGCGGCCTGAACGTTTGATCGAGCAAGCTTCATCTCTCCTGGATCACCTGATGCCTTCGCCGCCTTCACGGCCCGGCGCGCGCGCATCAGCTCACTCACTAGCCGCTGGCGTTCGTCGTTGCTCAGCGAGGGATTGGAGCAGCGCCACAGTTGCCCTTTGACAATGAAGTAACGACCGTCAGGGGTTGTCGGATTCATGGGCGGTGAACGCTGCAGTGAGCCATTTCGACCGTAACCGCACCGATGCAGGAGAACAGCGTAAAAGGTGGTCTTGAAGTGCGGGTAAAGCCTTTGATTGTGTAGCGGCAACCTAGGTAACCATCACCAAAATACCTTTGAGAACGGTGGCCCAGAATGTCGTCGATGGATTCGAAATACATTGGCATTCTTCCCAGCAGGAGACTTGTGAGGCACCAGCCTGTACGTTGCATTTCATGCCTCGAACGCAGCAATTTCCCTGTGAAACCAAAAGCGATGGCTGCCCGACGACTCGCGTCCGGCAGCCGGTTGTCTATGTTATGGGATGAGCAACGCTTTGATCGCGCGGCGCTCGTCCATGGCTTTGTAACCCTCCTCGACTTGATCGAGCGGCAGGGTCAGATCGAAGACTTTTCCGGGGTTGATCTTGCCGCTCCAAACGAGCTCGATCAGCTTAGGCAGGAACTGTCGAACGGGTGCTGGCCCGCCATGCAGATGCACATGTTCGAAGAACAGCTCTTCGGCATTGAGCGTCACCCCGTGAGGTACGCCGACGTAGCCGACATGGCCGCCTTGGCGCGCGGATTTGATCGCTTGCATCATTGACTCGTGGGTTCCAACGCATTCGAGTACGGAGTCTGCGCCTAACCCGTCAGTCAGTTCGAGAATACGGGCTACGCCTTCATCACCTCGTTCGATGACGATATCCGTGGCCCCGAATTCCACTGCGAGCTTCTGTCGAGATTCATGCCGACTCATGGCGATGATGCGCTTTGCACCCATCTGCTTAGCCGAGAGTACGCCGAGCAGACCGACAGCACCGTCTCCCACCACCACTACGGTAGCGCCGGGCACAACGTTGGCAGCTTTCGCGGCAAACCAGCCGGTTCCCAACACATCCGAAGTTGTTAGGAGGCTTGGAATCATCTCTGGCGACGGTATGCCGGGCGTGGCCACCAATGTCCCGTCGGCGAGAGGAACCCTCATCCTTGGTGCTTGTGCACCGCCTACGAACTCGGCGCTGTTACAGGATGATTGGTAGCCATGCTCACAGACCGGGCAGGTGTTGTCGGAAGCAAAGAATGAACCGATGACGAATTGGCCTGGCTTGATGGAAGTTACTGCTTCGCCGACTTGCTCGACGAAGCCGCAATACTCATGGCCCATGGGCATAGGTGCGGTGATGGCTTGAATACCACGGTATGGCCACAGGTCAGAGCCACATACACAAGCGGCTGCCACGCGGATGATTGCATCGGTGGGCTCAATTATCCGAGGCTCAGCAACTTCCTCGTAACGGATGTCTCGTGGCCCGTGTAGAACAGCAGCAAGCATAGTCATAACCCTTGTTTAGCTTCTGATATCAATCTTCGAGTGTGAAGGTACTGATCGAGGAGCTGGCTGATAAGGTAGGCAGTTGTTGATGTACTCATTAGCCTCCCTCATCAATTCAGATGAAGAGTTACGCGTGCGATTCATATTGCATAGCTCGCACACGAACTCATCAGTGGGTAAACGAGGGCTTAATGGGTGGTGAACCCGCCGTCCACGCACAGAGCAGCTCCAATTACGAAACTGGCTGCTGAACTGGATAGCCACAGTACTGCCGCTGCCAGTTCTTCTGGACGTCCCATCCGACCTATTGGCTGGCTGCGCATGAACTCGGTAATGGAATCTTGATCGATGTCCTCGACCATAGGTGTATCGAAGGTGCCAGGGCAAACGGCGTTAACGCGGATGTTTTTGGTTGCGAACTCCAACGCCGCGCATTTGGTGATCCCCAGCACGCCATGCTTAGTTCCATGGTAGGCAGTGCGTCCTGGCAAACCGACCAAACCACCTAGCGAAGAGCAGTTCACGATGGCGCCGAACCCCTGCTTCTCCATTTGAATCAGTTCGTGCTTCATGCAGGCCCAGACACCTTTGAGATTGACGGAATTCACTTGGTCGAAGCCTTCTTCGGTCTCTTCAGTGATGGCGCCTGTCGGGCCGCTGACGCCTGCATTATTGAAGGCCATATCCAGCCGACCAAATGCTGCGACGGTCTTCTCAATCAGTGCTTTGACTTGGGCTTCCTGGGTGACATCGCATGGGACGGCAAGCACGCTGAATCCTAGGTCTTTCAACTGCTCGGTGGCCTGCTGCAGAGAGTCTGCATTGCTGTCAGACAGCACAACCGATGCACCACTTTCGGCAAACGCTTTCGCTGTCGCAAAGCCCAAGCCTTGGCTTGCACCGGTGATTAAAGCCACTTGGCCACT
This sequence comes from Pseudomonas sp. M47T1, assembly GCF_000263855.1. Lineage (GTDB taxonomy): Bacteria > Pseudomonadota > Gammaproteobacteria > Pseudomonadales > Pseudomonadaceae > Aquipseudomonas. Next base: position 39,388 of record NZ_AJWX01000024.1, on the reverse strand, counting down.
GAATTCGTAGGTTGGACGGGACATATTGGATTCCTCTTCTGTGGTTCTGGCATGACGGATACGGCTATGCCGCTTGAAAACTGAACACAGGCTATGGGAATGTGATTAGTATTATAAGCGTCGATAATCTAAGTATTGAGCTGAGAGAAATTCAATAATGAGCGTCCCCAAACTCAACGACCTTCAGTCATTCGTGGCAGTCGCAAGAGACCAGAGCTTTACGAAAGCTTCGGTTAAGTTAGGGGTATCGGCATCAGCGCTCAGCCATACGATCAGAGGACTTGAAGAAAGGCTAGGCGTGCGCTTATTGACCCGCACTACGCGTAACGTAGCGCCAACTGACGCGGGGGAGAGGTTGCTAAACTCGATTGGCCCGCTATTCGATCAGATAGTGGCCGAGGTCGACGCGCTTGGGGTTCTCCGGGACAAACCGTCAGGAATTATCCGGATCACCTGCTCTGACGATGCGGCGGAAAGCACGCTGCGGCCAATGCTGCCGAAGTTTCTTAAGCAATACCCAGACATCCACGTAGAAATTAGTATCGACTATGGGTTTACCAATATCGTCAGCGAGCGCTTCGACGCAGGGATTCGGCTCGGAGAATCGATCAGCAAGGATATGATTGCCGCCAGGGTCGGGCCAGATTGGCGGCTATCGGTCGTCGGGTCTCCAAGCTACCTAGAACGCCATGGCGTGCCGCTGGAGCCTCGGGATTTGACTGAGCATTCATGCGTCAATATCCGGCATTCGTCCAATGGCCCCTGCTACGCATGGGAATTCGAGAAGGATGGGCGCGCGATCAATATTCGGGTTAGCGGACAGTTTACGGCGAACAGCAGCATTCATGTTCTAAATGCAGCCCTGGACGGAGTCGGGCTCGGTTACGTTCCGGATCACCTAGCTAAGCCTTATCTGGAGAGCGGGCGCTTGGTTGAGGTGTTGTCTGCTTGGTGCCCATATTTCGAGGGCTATCACTTGTATTATCCGAACAGGAGACAGGCATCACCTGCGTTCCGGGCGTTTGTAGATGCCATGCGGTTTAAAGGGTAATAAGTGCTGTGGGGCGACAAATTGCCTTTCATCATTTCTGGCTGACGACAGCGATTGCTGAGTTTTATGGTGGTACTCAATGAGTAAAGCTCATTAGTTTCCAAGAGCTGGATGGGTAAAAATTGACGCACGAAGCTACCCATATGGGTCGCAGATTACTTTTCCGTCAAGGATATTTATGAGCGTTAGCCGCGCGAATCTCGCTGATTTTGTTTATTTCCTTGCCATCGCTCGGCACCAAAGCTTCAGCAAAGCTGGCCGGGAAGTTGGGATCAGTGCATCCGCGTTGAGCCATGCCATCAAAGCTCTGGAGACACGGATTGGGGTACGGTTACTCAACCGAACCACTAGAAGTGTAACGTTAACGGATGCGGGCGAAAGGCTGCATCAGGTGATCAGCGCGCCGATGCAGGAAATTGACGGCGCCATGGAGATTCTGAATAAGTTCCGGGACGATCCGACAGGCCGAATCAGATTGAACATTCTGAGCGACGCCGCTGACCTCTTGCTCGGCCCCGTGCTTCCGGAATTTACAGAACGGTATCCGGAAATCCAGATAGATCTGACGGTGACCAATCTGATCGTTGATGTGATCGGTGAAGGCCATGACGCAGGTATCCGTTATGGCGGAACAGTTCCTGAAGACATGATTGCGCAGCGTCTATCGCCGGACATTCGGTGGGTCGTTGCCGGAACTCCCGATTACCTCCAAAGGTTCGGTGTTCCTAAGCACCCCGACGACCTACATAACCATCGTTGCCTGCGGATCCGCTTAGGTAGTGGTGTGATGTACAAGTGGGAGTTTGAAAAAGATGAGGAAAAGCTTGAAGTTGCTGTACCTGGAACGATCACGATCGATGAAACTCGTGTAGGACTGTCGTTGGTGCGAAATGGAGCAGGCTTGATGTATGCCCCTGAGCCCGCCATGCGATCTCTGATCGATTGTGGTGAGGTCGTCACTGTCCTGGATGACTGGGCTAGCGTTGCGCCGGGCTTTCACATGTACTTTTCCAGTCATCGGCAAATCCCAACAGGGCTACGATTGCTGATAGACCTCATCCGTGAAATCCAACCGCTAGGTGAATAGCTGTTATTTGCAGCGCCGTTTTACATTCATGCGGTGAAGCGAACGCCGCACTGAGCCGATCTCATGAATCCGTGATCTTTACTGTGGGACTAACTAACGGGCCCGGTACAGTCGCTTTTGGCGTGTACCGGAGAACATTCTTTAGTCACGAGGTAGATATGGAATACAAGCATCTTGGTCGGTCGGGACTCAAAGTCAGCAGGCTGTGTCTAGGCACCATGAATTTTGGTGAACTCACGGATGAGGCGACCAGCTTCAGTATCATGGATGAGGCGCTTGAGGCAGGGATCAACTACTTCGACACTGCCGATGTCTATGGCGGGCCTAACTCTCCGGACATGGCGAAAGGGTATGGGATTTCGGAGGAATATATTGGCCGCTGGCTTGCCCAAGGTGGCCGCCGTGATCGAATCGTGTTGGCCACCAAGGTTTATCAGCCAATGGAGCTCGGGCCCAACGACCGACGCCTTTCGGCATACCGCATTCGGAAAGCCTGTGAGGAAAGCTTGCGCCGGCTGAAGACTGACCATATTGATCTCTACCAGATGCACCACATCGACCGTAATACCCCCTCGGAGGAGATCTGGCAGGCTATGGAGCTGCTCGTTCAACAGGGCAAGGTAATCTATGTTGGCAGCAGTAATTTTGCAGGCTGGGATATCGCCACGGCTCAAGCTTCGGCAGCTAGCCGCTCATTCTTGGGACTGGTATCAGAGCAAAGCATCTATAACCTTTCGAATCGTGCGATCGAGTTGGAGGTTATCCCGGCTTGTCGGCATCTTGGGCTTGGCGTAGTGCCGTGGAGCCCACTCGGCGGTGGTCTGCTGGGCGGTGCTCTGCAAAAGATCACTGAAGGTCGCCGGGCAAAACCCAAGGTCGTCAAACAAATCGAGCGGTACCGGCCACAGTTGGAACAGTACGAAGCACTGTGTGCCGAGCTTGGCGAATCGCCCGCTGATGTGGCATTGGCCTGGTTGCTTCACCAACCCGCAGTTACTGCACCAATCATTGGGCCTCGGACTGTGGCGCAGCTCACGGAAAATCTGCAGGCACTGAAGGTGGATTTGTCGACCAGCACGCTTGAGCGCCTAGACGCGATTTGGCCGTCACAAGGTGAAGCACCTCAAGCTTATGCGTGGTAACAAGGAGCGCTTGGATTCGCCACTGCACTCATCAACTTGGTGATGGGTGCAGTGGCCAGTGCGTCGACAGTTGGCCGCATTAAGCCTCGACGGAAGACAATAGCGATTACGCTTTCCGGGCAGAGGCGAAATCGATCACGAAGCGGTACCGCACGTCCTTACCAATGACTCGCTCATAAGCTTTGTCGATTTGCTCAGGCTTGATCATCTCGATATCAGCAGTGATATTGCGGGCGGCACAGTAGTCGATGACTTCCTGAGTTTCAGCAATACCACCGATCAAAGAGCCTGCGAAAGATTTGCGCCCAAATGCCATGAGCATGCCGTCGAGGCCTTCGAGTTTTCCAAGTGCCCCCACGTTGACGAAGGTTGCATCAAGCTTCAGCAGGTCGACGAACTGCTGCATTGGGTAGGATTCGGGCACCGTCGAAATGATCAGATCGAAGTGGTTCGCCAGGCGTGCAAAAGCGGCTTTGTCGCTCCACAGCACAGCTTCATGTGCGCCCAACCGCTTGGCGTCTTCGATCTTGCCGGGCGTCGTCGTGAAGACCGTAACTTCCGCGCGCCGAGCCACGCCAAGCTTCACTGCCACGTGCCCCAAGCCGCCCATGCCAACAACCCCTACTCGTTGGCCCGGCTTAAGCTGCCAATGCTGCATTGGCGAAAAGGTCGTGACCCCTGCGCACAGCAGCGGAGTCATGGCGGCGAGGTTGGCGCCTGCCGGCATTCGAATGGCGAAGTGTTCCTTCACAACAATACGTTCTGAATATCCACCATAAGTCATCCCGCCCATTACTTTGTCTGGGGAGGCATAAGTGAACGTCGTGCCTTTGAGGCAATTCTGTTCGCGATCGGCGAGGCAGTTCTCGCATTCGCCACAAGAGTCGACCATGCACCCGACGCCAGCGTAATCGCCTACTTTGAATTTGGTGACCTGGCTACCAATCGCCGCGACCTTTCCAGCGATTTCATGCCCAGGTACACAAGGGTAGGGGGTTTCAGACCATTCACTGCGCGCAGTGTGAATGTCCGAATGGCAGATGCCCGCGTATTCGATGTCGATCAGGATGTCCTTAGGCCCTACAGCTCTGCGTTGAATCTGCATGGGCGCGAAGCCCGACTTGGCTCCTTTGGTGGCGTAGGCACGTACTGTAAATGGGCCTTTGAGAGGTGCAGCTTCAGCCGATGCCGTCGTTGCCGCTGCTGCGGTGCCCACGCTGCCGAGCAAAGGGACAGCTGCGAGGCTGGCGCCAGCCAATATGATCTTGCGTCGGCCCATCGTTACAGGTTCGACGTTAATTTTGCTGTCATCACTCATCCTTGCGTTTTCCTCAGGATTTCAATCGGCTGGTGAATACTTCGTTGAATACCGGCACAGCGGTAAAAACATTCGGCCAGCCGGTATAAAACGCCAGCTGGGTTAACATCTCTGAGGCTTGGGCTTGAGTCAGTCCGTTATCCATGGCGCGAGTGAGATGCGCCTTGAGCTGCGCGACCTGTCCAGTAGCGATCAGCGCACTGACAGTGATCATGCTTCGATCACGAGGCGCTAGGTCTGGCCGTAGCCACAAATCATGGAACAGTGAAGCGCTTGTGTAGTGAACAAGTCCCGGCGATACGGGGCCGACGTTCTTGTCTACGTAGGCCGTGCGAACGTTCTCGGATGCTTGGTCGATAGGAAGCAGAGGAGGTGAGACAGGGGGCAATTGATCCTGTTTGATATCGCGCTTCTCAAATACATCCTTGGTGATCAGGATGGTTGCGGTCGCATTGCCCCATCCGGTGTAGAACGCGAGGTGATTAATGGCTTCGGAAATCTCCGAAGGCTTGACGCCGTTATCCAGCGCCAAATTCAGGTGGTACGCGAGTTCAACTGTTTGCTGTTTGGATATCAGGACTGCCAGCGTGACGAGGCTGCGATCACGTGGTGTCAAGCCAGGTCGTTTCCACACCTCTCCTAGGAGAGTGGTCTCAGTATTGTGAGCCAACGCTGGAGACACTGTGCGCATGTCGTCTAGAGTCGGTACTGGTGGAGAATGGGGAGCAGACACTTGGGCATTCGTTGAGCAGGCCGCCAGCAGGATGGTTAAGCAGGCGACACCCGCCTTCGCGAGGCTCATCGAGACGCCTCGTATTGCGCGTCACTGACAGGCTCCATCCACTCGACGTTTTTGCCATCCACAGCTTCCTGTATTGCGATGTGAGTCATGCCGGTGGTGGCTGTAGCGCCATGCCAATGCTTTACCCCCGGCGGCGTCCAAATAAGGTCTCCTGGCTTGATGAGGATTTTCTCGCCGCCCACCTGCTGCACCCAACCGGTACCCGCAGTAACGATTAAGGTCTGGCCTTTCGGATGAGTGTGCCAAGCCGACCGGGCGCCTGGCTGGAAAGTGACAGCGCCAGCGGAAACCGTCGATGGCGCGCGCGCAGCGAACAGCGGGTCAATCCGGGCGTTCCCAACAAAGTTGGCAGGGGCACCCATGATCGAAGCTTGTTCACCATTTCGACTGATAGCCATGGTCTGGTCTTTCGGGATATCTGCACTATGCGCGGACATGGCCGTACACAACATGGCGGCCAGCGAAGAAGTTTTGATGAGTGCTCTCATTGGCAAGCTCCTGCTAAGGGGGCGGTTGATCCATCACCCTAAATGAGAAAATTTCCCGGTACTACCAGCCAAATTCCACATGATCCGATGAGCACACCTCATCAATCCTTCTCTGAATTCTCAGCTTCGGGCTCGGGCCCTGTATCTCGGTAGCTTCAACAATTGATGAGTGCCACTCAGCAGAACATCCAGCATTAGCCGGGTATTCAGCGCCTATCAGGTTGATTAGCTTGGTCGGACTTAAACATTCCTACGTATTCAGCGATCACTGACGTTCATGCAGGGAGGGATTTGAATATGAATGCGCGATTCCTATCGGGCGCGGCGCTCGCCGCTTTCGTCATTTGCGGTGGTATGAGCACTTATGCGACGTCCGCTGAAACTACAAGTGGGCACGAGCAGAAGGGGGTAAATATGAAGTGGGAGCAGGCTCAGCTTGGTGCCATCGTCAAAGCCGACGACTTGCACATCTCTGTTTTTCGCGAAGACATGGTGAACTACGGTACTCCGACCTTTATCTGGTGCGTGCAGGTAGGTGGTGACCTGTACGTACGCGCGTACAACGGCGTTAACTCTCGTTGGTACCAGGCTGCACTTAAACAAAAGGCAGGACGAATTATTGCCGCTGGCAAAACCTTTGACGTCAGCTTTGAGCCAGTGAGCGGTGGAGTCAACGATCAGATCGACGATGCCTACCGAGCCAAATACAGCACCAGCAGTTACCTGGCACCGATGATCAGTGAGCGATCCCGAGCAGCGACTGTTCGCATATTGCCCAAGGGCAGTACGCAGTGAGTCAGATCGGAGTGGCCTCAGCTGAAGGCCGGACTCAAGAAGCGTTAGGGATGGAGCATGAGCCACAGCATGGCATTCGCACCCTTCTGATCCTTAGTGCCCTCTTAGCATTCGCATCAGTCTCCACCGACTTGTATCTGCCCGCCATGCCCATCATGGCCACCTTTCTGCACGCCGACGCTGGAACAATGGCGTTGACCGTGAGCGGTTACTTGGCAGGCTTCAGTGGGGGGCAATTGTTCTGGGGGCCGTTCAGTGATCGATTCGGTCGGCGACTGCCCATCGCGCTTGGCTGCCTGTTGTTTATTGCTGGCGCAGCCGGTTGCGCCCTGGCAACCACTGGTACGGCGATGATCTGCTGGCGTGTCGTTCAGGCGCTGGGGGCATGCGCTAACGTGGTTCTCGCCCGGGCAATCGTGCGAGACCTTTATCAAGGTCGCCATGCCGCGCAAAAGATGTCGACGTTGATGACAATCATGGCGGTGGCGCCACTGGCGGGCCCTACTCTAGGCGGCCAAATCCTACATCTGTTCTCGTGGCAGGCGATCTTTTGGACTTTGGTAATTTTTGGCTCAGGTACGCTTGCCAGCTTGATCCTTCTACCTGAAACGTTGCCTTCAAAGCGTCGCAGCCCAACCTCAGTGAGCGCGATCGCTCAGCGCTACGGCCTGCTCTTGCGTACGCCAAAATTCTTGGCCTACATCGCCACAGGCGGATTCTTTTACGCAGGCACGTTCGCCTACATAGCGGGTTCACCCTTCGCCTATATCGCTTATCACCATGTTGATCCGCAGTGGTATGGCGCGCTGTTTGGCGCTGGGATTGTTGGCCTCATGGTGACGAACCAGCTCAACGCTCGTTTGCTCAACCGGTACGACATTGACGATCTGTTACTAGTCGGTGGGGGCATTTCAGCTATCGCTGGGAGCGTTATTGCGATCTCGACTTGGAAGGATTGGGGCGGGTTGCCGCTCCTTATCGCCGGATGCTTCGTCTTCGTCACTGCTACGGGCTTTGTTCTGGCAAATGCCCTCACCGGGGCATTGAACTGCCTCCCCGAGTATTCCGGTACTGCATCGGCGCTTGCCGGTGCGCTGCAGTACGGCGCGGGCATGCTGGGAGCAGCGCTGGTCGCCAAATTTGCAGATGGTACTCCGTGGCCCATGGGCCTCTCCGTAGGGATTTGCGGTCTCGGCTGCCTGCTCAGCGCAGCGTCCGTGCTGCGGACAACACACAAAACTGATCACCTTTAACTTTGAGGATTTTTCGATGAGTTTTTCGTTTGAGAACAAAGTTGCTTTGGTAACCGGCGCGGCCTCCGGCATTGGTTTGGCCACTGCCAAGGCATTCGCCCAAGCTGGAGCAGCTGTTGCCTTGGCGGATGTAAACGGTGAGGCAGCTCAGGCCCAGGCCGAAACCTTGGTCGCTGCCGGTCATAAGGCAATCGGCCTTCGCTGTGATGTTTCCAACATCGATCAGGTGGAGGCAATGATCAACGATACCGTTGCAGCGTTTGGGCGATTGGACGCTGCTTTCAACAACGCAGGTATCCAAAACATCTTGGCAGAAATCGCCGATGCCACCGTCGAGGATTACGACCGCGTGATGTCCGTCAACCTGCGTGGTGTCTGGGCGTGTATGAAGTTCGAGCTGGAACACATGCGTCGCCAGGGTAGCGGCACTATTGTGAACTGCTCCTCCCTGGGTGGCCTAGTGGGCGGTGCAGAACGCGCCAACTATCACGCTGCCAAGCACGGCGTTATCGGCCTTACCAAAAGCGCCGCGCTTGAATATGCCGCTCGGAATATCCGCGTCAACGCGGTATGCCCGGGTCTGATATGGACACCAATGGCAGATCAGATGGTCGCGTCGGGGCAGGGCGAGGCACTCGAAGGCATGACTAAGGCAGTACCAATGGGCCGCCATGGACAGCCTGAAGAAATCGCTGACGCTGTCCTCTGGCTGAGCAGCACCTCCTCCAGCTACGTGACTGGGCAATCCATCTCGGTGGATGGTGGTTTCGTAATGCGTTGATCCAGTTGCCTGTGTGGGTGTGAAAAAGCATTCGTTTACCAGACTGAGCAACGCCTCGCGTTAGCGGCTAAGACGGGCTGCGCTTTGACCATTAGGTCGAGCATCAAAAGGAATAGAGACTCATGTCGGAATCAAATCCGTCCAGAACAGGCACTGTATTGCTGATTGCGCTGGGCTTAATCACCCTGTTGGCCGGGCTCTTCATGCTCGCGGGCGGCGCCTATCTCATCGCGTTAAGTGGTTCCTGGTACTTCGCGCTGGCCGGTCTTGGCATGACCCTCGCCGGAGTGTTGCTGGCACGTCGTCGCCTGTCTGGGGCCGTGCTCTATCTAGCGGTATTCGCGGTGTCGGTTGTCTGGTCAATGTGGGATGTCGGCTTGGCCTTCTGGCCACTGTTTTCACGTTTGTTCGCCTTCGCCGCACTGGCGTTTCTGGTACTCCTGGCGATCCCCACAATGCGCAGTGGCCAAAGCCCGTCGGTGGGCAAGGCCGCTTATGTCGGGGCTTTGGTAGTGGCAGTAGGGCTGGCGGCGACGTTCTACACGGCTCTTCAGCCGCAACCGATTCAGACTGCCGATGGTGCGTCAGATCCGCTACCCGGCAAGGCAGTGGGTACTGTAAAGCCGGCTACAGACTGGCGTTATTTTGGCCATACCCCGTCCGGTACTCGTCACGTTGAAGTGGACAAAATCAACCCGCAGAACGTGGCCGATCTAAAAGTCGCGTGGACTTATCGAACAGGTGAAATTCCCAAGGCCAGCAAGGAAGGTCATGTGGTGACACCGCTGCATGTGAACGGTGTACTTTACGGCTGCACGCAGTCGAGCCAATTGTTCGCTCTGGACGCCGACACCGGCAAAGAAATCTGGCATTACAATCCAAAGGTGCAGGCGAACAACGTGTATCCGCGGTGCCGGGGTGTGGGGTATCACGATGGGATTCCAGAGGTTTCAGTTGCTGGCACTCAAGCGCCCGTGGCGTCGTGCAGCCGGCGGATCATCGCCACGACCGTGGATGCTCGTCTCGTCGCAGTGGATGCGCAGACAGGCGAGTCCTGCGAGGACTTTGGTGACCACGGCAGCGTGAGTCTGCGCGTGGGCATGGGCAACGCCAACCAGGATCTCTACTTCCCTACGGCGGCGCCCACTGTGGTGCGAAATCTGGTGGTCGTGGGCGGGCTGGTGTGGGACAACCAGAAAACCGGCGAGCCCTCGGGTGTGGTTCGCGCTTTCGATGTGCGTACCGGAGCCTTGGTCTGGGCCTGGGATCTGGGTAACCCGGCCATCACCCGCGAACCGCCTGAAGGTCAGAGCTACACGGCCGGAACGCCCAACGTCTGGTCTACCCCCGCGTTTGATGACGCCTTGGGTCTTATCTATCTGCCGACCGGGAATGCGACACCTGATTTCTGGGGTGGCCACAGATCGGAAGCCGATGATCGCTACTCATCTTCCGTCGTCGCGCTGGACATCGCTACTGGGCGCGAGCGCTGGCATTTCCAGACCGTGCATCATGACCGCTGGGATTACGACGTACCCTCGCAGCCGGCTCTTTATGACGTACCGGATGGTCACGGCGGAACCTTGCCTGCGCTGATTCAGACGACCAAGCGGGGCCAGATCTTTATGCTGGATCGCCGCACCGGAACGCCGATTGCCAACGTCGAAGAGCATTCGGTTCCACAGGGCGGGGTTGCAGATGATCGCAGCTCGCCCACCCAGCCTTATTCCGTTGGCATGCCTGCCATCGGGACTGAACCGTTGAGCGAAAGTCGTATGTGGGGACTTACGCCGCTCGACCAGCTGGTTTGCCGAATCGAGTTCCGCAAGGCGCGCTACGAGGGTGAATTCACGCCGCCCAGTGAGCGCCTGACGATCCAGTATCCCAGCTGGCTCGGTGGCATGAACTGGGGGTCGGTATCTATTGCGGAAAACCTTGGCTATATGATCGTCAACGATACCCGCGTTGCGATCTGGAACCGCATGATTCCGCGTGTTGCATATGACGAAAAAACTCTCGCCGGTGGTGGCCACGAGGGCAATGCTCCTCAAGAGGGAACCCCATGGGGGATCGAACAGGGGCGTTTCCAGTCGCCGTTAGGTATCCCTTGCCAGCAGCCGCCGTACGGGACTATCAGCGCCATCGACCTAGCAACCCAAAAAGTCGTCTGGTCGATGCCACTCGGCACTACCGAACAAACCGGCCCGCTGGGCATCGCCACACACTTGCCCATGCCCATCGGCATGCCGACTCGTGGGGGCCCTGTAACGACCTCCAGCGGTCTGGTGTTCATCGCGGCCTCGCAGGACTTCTATATCCGCGCCTTTGATGTACGAACCGGCAAAGAACTGTGGAAAGGACGCCTGCCTGTGGGTGCCGAAGCAACGCCCATGACTTATGTGTCGCCCAAAACGGGCAGACAGTTTCTGGTCATTAGTGCAGGTGGTAACTCGGCTACTACACAAAAGGGCGACTACGTGGTGGCTTACGCGCTGCCTCAGTAAGTGCGCAGCCTAGAAGCATCCCTGGCTCCGTCGGTGAGGCGCAGCCAGGCTCTAATTTGTTGATCTTGATCGAGGAAACGTATATGGAACTCAAGCGCGCAGGCTCTCAACCATCCGTCAAAGGGCCGGTGGAGTGGTTCACTGGCACAGTCCGGATTGATCCGCTCAACTTTCCACCGGAACCGGCAAGGGTTTCGGTAGCAAGCGTTACGTTCGAGCCCGGCGCCCGCACCGCCTGGCACACCCATCCTTTGGGGCAGACGCTGATCGTCACGGCTGGCTGCGGCTGGACGCAATGTGAAGGGAAACCAATCGTGGAAATCCGGGCAGGCGATGTAATCTGGTGCCCTCCCGGCCACAAGCACTGGCATGGCGCTTCAGCGACTACATCAATGACTCACATTGCTGTTCAAGAAGCCTTGGACGGTAAGAATGTTGAATGGCTGGAAAAAGTGACAGATGAGCAATATCAGGTAGGGCCTACCCCCTAAGCCGCTCAGCAGGCGCTGATTTGCAACGAGATCCGACTGAGGTACCCGCTTTCATGCGAGGCGAGGTACAGAGCGCTCATCGTGATATCTCACATGTGCACTATGCTGCCAAGGTGAATGATGCTCGTGAATGCCTCACACACAGCCCTTGCGCCAGGCGATTACGCCCATCCACCAACGTCGTGATTCGCTTTATTTATCTGGGTGCCATTCCTGATTAATAGCGTTTCGGAGGTCTCGATAGGCAGCGTGATGATGTACGAAAAGAGATGTGCGGGTGCCACTTAGCGTGCACACCTGCTTGCCTGAGCGTGCGGACACGGCCGTAAAGCATGGGTGCTCTTTTTTTGCGCTCTGCTTCCATGATTATTTGCTGCGAGAAGAAGTGCCGACGTCGTCAGGCGTGCGCCCGGAGTCATTTCGCCATGCGCTGAAAGTCATGTCGTTCCCAAAGTATTCGTAGACGATGACCGATGATGCGTTACACAACAAATAAGACATAGGACAATATAATGAGCGAGACCCAAGATTTTATTTTCAACCAGACCATGATTCGGATTCGTGATCCTAAGAAGTCGATCAATTTTTACTGTGATGTATTGGGGATGACATTGCTGAACAAGTTTGATTTCCCCGATATGAAATTTTCTCTGTATTTCCTTGCGTATCAGGATTCTGATGCAGCCGCCATTCCTACAGACCCCCTCGAAAAAGCGCAGTATGTTTTCAAGCAGAAGGCCACGCTCGAACTGACCCATAACTGGGGGACTGAGACAGAGGAAGATTTTCCTGGATACCACACCGGGAACTCTGATCCCCGTGGATTTGGACACATAGGAATCACTGTTCCAGACGTGCACCAGGCCTGCGAGCGCTTTGAAAAACTGGGCGTCCAGTTCGTCAAACGACCTGACGAAGGGAAAATGAAAGGATTAGCGTTCATCAAAGATCCTGATGGCTATTGGATTGAAATCCTTGCTGCTCGCTCTTTGGCTGAGATGATCGTTTTGAGATAGATCACACAAGGCCGTGACCTGGAGCTGGGCCTCTATTTCCAAATCTGCTCACGGTGATGTGAATGAAGGTCATCCGACATTATGTTGGTAACGATTTAAGAAATTTCAACTACGTCGTTGGGTGTGATAGGACAGGGCAGGCCATTGTGATAGACCCGTTTGACCATCGCGCAGTGCTGCAAATTGCGGTCGAGATGGGATGGCAGATCAAGCTCATCCTTAATACCCACGAACACTATGACCACATTGAGGGTAACCCTTTTGTACAACAAGTGACGGGCGCCGAAATCTGGGCTCACCGGGGAATCGCATCCGTCATCCCAAATGTAGCAAAAGGTTTAGTGGCTAACGAGATCATTGAGCTGGGTGATATTCGGCTTAAGGTATTTTTCACTCCAGGGCATACAGCCGCCCATGTGTGTTTCCTCTTGCTGCCACCAACAGATAAAGAGGCGGCGTGTTTTTTCTCCGGCGATACTCTGTTCAACGCATCTGCCGGGAACTGTCGAAACGGTGGCAACGTGGACGACCTCTACCACACATTTGTAAGCGTGATAGGGCCGTTAGCCGACAATACGCTGCTTTACCCCGGTCACGATTATCTGCTGAACAACCTGAACTTTGCTTTGGAGTGCGATCCGTCGAACCTTCTCGCGCAACGGTTAAAGGAGCAGATCTGCCACCTCCAGGCTGGTACTGTTCCTGTTATGACGCTTGGCGATGAGCGCGCCTACAACCCATTTCTGCGGCTGGGTGAGGCCAAGATTCTGGAGAAAATGCGCCCTCGTTTCGCCGGGCACTCCCCTCGACCAAGTCAGGTTTTTGCACGATTAGGAGAGCTCAGAGATAACTGGTAGTTATAAAAGAGAGCATTTTTAAGCCCGCTTTCCCGTTGTGGCGTTTTGGTACACAGCCTATGGTATGACGATCTCCTAACAATAAAATAAGAGGAGTCTGTAAATGACTCACCTGCCTGATGTGCCAGACCTTGCTACTGATCGCGACGCCATTCACTACGATGAATGGAATGAGAAGCTTAAAACTGTCTTCGGCCTGTGGAAGCCTGACATTCCCACGTCTGCCGATTTTTCGGCCGAGGTCTCTCATCACACGCTCGGTAATTTTGAGGTGGTGCGGTGCGTATGTGATCCCTGCGGAGCAACTCGGCACGGGAGAGAAATCGCTGCTGATGACCAGGAGACACTTGCCTTGCAGCTAGTTCTTTCCGGACAGGAGCGATTCACTATCGACTCAAATAGCTACGCTTTGGGGCCGGGTGACCTTTTGGTTTGGAACACTACCCGGCCCATGTCGTTCGAGGTGACAGAAAGGCTTCAAAAAATCTCTGTGTTGATGCCGCTTTCAAGGCTTCGTAGTTGGCTGCCGGGCTCTTGGCATTCGATAGAGAGTAAATACTCCCGAGGATCGACTACAGCGACCATGCTTAACTCACTGATCCAGACGATGGAGCCAGAGTTCTTTTCCGGAAACCTTAATAACAGCGAGGCCTTGACTGAGGCGATGATTGGTACATTAGTCAGTTCGCTGGGTGTTGTGCGAGGAGCGGGAGAGTGCCAAAAACAGCAGATGCTGGAGCGGATCAAGCGATTCATTGATGAAAACCTGAGTATCCCTGAGCTTTCACCGGGCTACATTGCCGCTGCACATCGCATCTCTCTACGGCACCTGCACTCGCTGTTTGAGGCCGCAGGCCAAACGGCGCTTCAGTACGTTATTCACCAGCGACTACTGAGATGTCAGCGCGAGCTGTCTAATCCCAGCATGGCGCAGAGAACGATCACTGATATCGCGCTTTCGTGGGGGTTTCAACACTCCACGCATTTCAGCCGTCGGTTCAAAACCGAGTTCGGAATCACTCCTCATGAATTCCGTCACGAATCCAATTCGGTGACTTTGAAGTAACGCAACAAGGGCATCTCCCGCTGCTTGCTGAACGATGTTTCAGGACGCGTCTTCTCGACGCGCCCTGAGCACATTTCCCTTCATTTCCTGCTCCCAGCTTTCCAAACCAAATCCATTGTCCTGGTAGCGGTGGCAATCCCACTGTGTCTGCGGTTGCACCCAGATGCACTGCGAGTATGTAATCGGTGCGCTCTGGAGCAAGCCGTCGCCCCGGTCTCTCTTTATTGTTTGAATTGTCAGTCCGAAGCCTGAAGGGTTAGCAGAACGCCTAATGCAAGGTAGCAGCCTGAGTAGTTACGACATAAAAACAATTAGAGGTATGTACTCATGAAACAGAAGTCTCAAGAAGAATACGTACAGATGGATGATGCGCCTTGGGCCCCGTTCCCGGAAGCGCTCTCTGCGGGTGGTATCACGTGGCGCCTTCTGCACGTCTCTCCAGATATGGGTTCTTGGACAGCTGTCTTTGAATGCCCAGCGGGTTCCTCATTCAACGCTCACTTTCATACCGGCCCCGGCGAATATTTCCTCTACAAAGGCCGTATGGATGTTCGTGGTGGTCGCGATGAAGGTGGTGACACCGCAATCGCTCCTGGCTACGGTTACGAGTCTTCCGGTGCGTTCCACGGCAAAACGGAGTTCCCGATTCCGAGTGCCTTCTACATGACCTTTTTAGGCCCATTGGCATTTACCAATGCGGACGGCAGCGTTGCAGTCAATATCGGTTGGGATGAAGCCCAAGGCGCATGGGAAGCGTTCCTGAATCAGCAAGAGCTGAAACTTTCAGCCTGACGCCATCTGATCCGATAGCCGCCCGCCGAAGAGCCTTCCGAGGCGGGCCGTCTTTTGAAGCTCGTAACTTTCCTGGGTGAAACCATGAGTAACTCTGCTGCCACAAGCGAATCCACCTCCATCACAGAGCAAGTCTTTCGACATCACCTTGGCGCTTTTGCACTGGGAATTGATGAGCTTCTTAAGGACTACACCGATGGCTCGGTAATCATCACCCCTACGGCGACCCATGCAGGGCTGAATCAAATTCGAGCTTTCTTCGAGGCGTTTTTGGCGAGCACGACCCCTGAGTTTTGGGCTGCCTTCCAAGTGGAAAGCCAAGCCGTAAAAGATGAAGTCGCGTATCTGACTTGGTCTGCGGCGCCTTTCATCCCGATGGCAACGGACACATTGGTGATTAGGGGCGCTCGAATCGCTATCCAGACGTTTACGCCATTTCAGTAACACGTCCATTTCGATCACTCGGAAAAGACGACCCTAAATATTTCGTGAGGTCATCATGAGTAAAAATTTGGATGGCAAAGTTGCAATCGTCACGGGTGCAGCGTCTGGCTTTGGTCGCGGAATCGCAACTGCGTTTGCAAATGAAGGTGTCAAGGTAATCGTCGCCGATCTGCAGGAGGCGCCATCGCAAGGCGGTTTTGAAGCCCATGCTGAACTCTCCACGGTGGCCGAAATTCAGAAGGCAGGTGGTGATGCCCACTTCGTTAAATGCGACGTCACCAAGCAGGAAGACTTGAAAAACTTGATGGAGAAAACCATAGGGCGCTACGGTCAGCTCGACATCATGGTCAACAACGCTGGCATTTATCGCGGCGGAAAGCTGGCACACGAGTTCAGCGAGGACGATCTGGAGGCCTGTTGGCAGGTTAACGTGAAGGGCACCTGGTTTGGTTGCCAAGAGGCCATCAAGACGTTTCTTCAGCAAGGCCGTGGCGGGAACATCATCAACCTTGTATCCACTGCTGGCCTTCAAGGGCATCCGAAGCAATCTGTCTACAACATTTCAAAGGGCGCTCAGGCCAACCTCACACGCTGCCTTGCCATTGAATATGGCCATGAAGGTATTCGGGTAAACGGCATTTGCCCAACCTATGCAAAAACTGCACTGACCCGAGAGCTTTTTGACGACAAAAACTTTGACGAGTTCTTTGTTGAGAGTATTCCCCTCAAACGCTGGGGTGAAGTTTCTGACGTAACCAACCTTGCCGTCTTTCTTGCCTCTGACGAATCCAGCTACATGCATGGTGTTCTCGTTCGTCTGGACGGTGGCGAAACGCTCTGTCGCTATTCGGTTTAACGTTTACGCAAAACCCATTAACAAAAATAAATCTAGGGAGTACGAACATGAGCAAAAACCTTGAAAACCGCATTGCCATTGTCACCGGGGCGAGTTCCGGTAACGGTCGCGCTATTGCCTTGGCATTGGCTGATCGTGGCGCAGCTGTTCTGTGTTCAGACCTCCAGCCAACCGCTCTCGCGGGAGGTTACGAAAAAGATATCGACATCCCGACCCACGAAGCGATCATCCAGTCGGGTGGCCGCGCAGAGTACAAACAGGCTGACGCTTCCAAATCGAGCGATGTTGAAGCTCTTGTTGCTGCATGCGTAGAGCTCTATGGTCGAGTCGACATCATGGTCAACAACGCTGGTGTGTTTACCGGTTTGCACAGCATCCTCGATGAAACTGAAGATCAATACGACTTCACCATGAATGTCAACGCCAAAGGCGTCTGGCTAGGCAGCAAATATGCCATCAAACAGATGGTTACTCAGTCGCCGCTTGCAGGTGCGGGACGTGGGCGGATCATCAACATTGCCTCAATTGGTGGACTAGTAGGACTGGCGTTGGAGCCATCTTACTGTGCTTCGAAAGGAGCGGTGGTCAACCTGACTCGGCAGTTGGCCGTCGACTTTGCGCCTGAACTGATCAACGTCAATGCCGTCTGCCCAGGCTTTCTCGCGACCGCAATGGTTCGTCCGTTTTTGGAGAATAAAGAAACGAAATCCTCTCTAGAGGCTTTGACCCCATGGCCGCGCATGGGCACCCCTGAAGATGTGGCAAAAGCAGTCTGCTTCCTTGCATCAGACGATGCGGAATGGATGACTGGTTCGAATCTGACCGTCGACGGGGCGTTCACCGCCCGCTAGTACGCTTTTACCAAAAGCCCTCTGAAACTAAGAGGGCTATCCTCGGATTCCTTGAGTACGCTGGACGTCGAGACGCCAGCACTATTGCCCCTCCGTAATGTACATTGTACCCAGTGCAGCCGGTGCTTAGACTGCTGCCGATTCGATCACACAGCGCCCGGCATACTGTCTGCCGCCCCTGGTACAAGCAGTTTGGTTGCAATCCGGCCCAATCAAGGCTCTGCTTATGGAAAAGGGGAGATGTTTGTGGCAGGCAGTGACGTCTTAACGGCTATCTTGGCGCCCCGGCTGAGCCCCATGTGAGCAGGCGCAGCCGTGGCCTAAGAATTCCGTTACTTTTTGTGCGTTTTCCCTCTACGGGCACTCCGCGATAAGCAGGCTGTCGTGAATCCTTGGAGTGTTAGCCCTCGCGCCTCGGTGGGCGCAGCCTTTGCGACGCGTATTAAAAGAAGCGGTCGTTTGCCAAGACTCTCGCTTGACACCTTTTCGACCGCGACTTCCCCAGATAACTTGGATCGATCTTGGTGGGTATCGAAGCCAATCCGCACTGGCTGGAACCCTCAGATGTTGGGCTGGTTCAGCGTTTTCCAGAGCTTGTGCAAGATGTCGAGATTGATCTAGAGGCCCCATTGTCTGCACTGACGAGTTGAAGCCTGCGGGCAGGTAGTGATCACCTACTCGCAAGCACCTCATCGCGTTGGGCAGTTCTTCATTCGCCAGATGAGACAGTTTTCCAGCAATCCCATTACCGAGCTCGGCTGCTTAGAAAATTGCGTTCATGTGAACATCCGTTTGCATTCTCACTGACTAGTCACTTGCATATGGCACGACAGGCACTGTATTCAACTCACGTAAAAAGTGTAATGGCTCCGGTCAGCAATGAAACTCCGGTCATCAGGAGCGAAAGCAACACTGCCCATTTGATGGTGGTTTTCTGAAAGTCTCCCAGGTCTCGGTCAATCATCCCTACCAACAGCAACGTAGACGCTACCAGCGGGCTGATTTGGTGAACGGGTTGGCCGAGAACAGACGCCCGGGCGATTTCGATTGGGCTTATGCCGTACGCCGCTGCCGCGTTAGCCAGAATAGGCACTAGGCCGAAGTAATACGCGTCATTCGAGAGCAAGAATGTCAGCGGCATGCTCGTGATGGCAACGACCAGCGGGAAGAGATGGCCCCATGATGGAGGGATCGTATTGACTAATAGTTGTGCACTTGCATCGACCATCTTGGTGCCTGAAAAAATGCGCGCAAACACGCCAGCTGCGAATACCAGCAGAACCATCACCATCGCGTTACCTGCATGAGCGAGCATTCGTTCTTTCTGTAGGTTAAGGCGCGGATAGTTCATCACCAAGGCGATGACGAACCCAAGCAGGAAGCTGATGGCGCAGAACGCGCCGACTATCACGCTGCCAAGCACGGTGTGATCGGCCTTACCAAGAGCGCCGCGCTTGAATATGCCGCCCGCAACATCCGCGTCAACGCGGTATGCCCAGGGCTGATCTGGATGCCCATGGTTGACAGCATGGTGGCTGCGGGGCAGGGCGGGGCAATGGAGGGAATGGTTAAGTCCATACCCATGGGCCGCCATGGCAAGCCTGAAGAAATTGCCGATGCTGTTCTTTGGTTGAGTAGCAGCACTTCCAGCTATGTGACTGGGCAATCCATCTCCGTGGATGGCGGTTTCATCATGCGTTGATCACTATCGGTCGCGATAGCGCAGCGCATCAATAACGACTTCTACGCCACGGGACATCTGCTTACGGCTTGCGTAATAAACATGCAGGCCGGCGAAGGTGGGAAACCAGTCCTCCATGACGTATTCCAAGCGACCGTCGGCAACGTAATCGGTCGTTAGATCCTCTGGAACGAAGGCGAGGCCAAAGCCTGAAAGAGCTGCGTTCAAAAGTTGGGAGCTGCCGTTACAGATGAACTGTCCTTCAGCGCGCACTTGGGTTTCATGAGTGCCTTTCTTCAGCTCCCACGCGTATAGCCCGCCGCTGGCAAACCTCAATGCGAGGCAGTTATGACTCAGCAAGTCCGAAGGATCTACCGGCCGAGAAGCACGCTCGAAGTACGATGGAGCACCCACTATCACCATCCGGCGGTCGGGCCCAATTCGAACGGCGATCATGTCTTGAGCAACTTGGTCGCCATGTCGAACACCCAGGTCAAATCTCTCAGCGACCACATCGGTGAGGCCGTAATCGATGGAAATCTCGACCTTCAGCTCGGGGTATTGAGCGAGCACATTTGTAAGGCGCGGCCATATCACCGTATCGACCGCGTAGTCAGTAGACGTAATACGCACAGTGCCTTTGGGCTTGAGTGCGAATTCGCCAATGGCGTTAAGTTCAGCCTCTACTTCAGCCAAACGGGGGGCCACAGATTTGAGTAGCTGCGCGCCGGCTTCTGTCAGGGAAACGCTGCGCGTGGTGCGTGTGAGCAGACGTACACCCAATGCCTCTTCCAGGCTTCGCACCGTATGACTTAGCGACGAGGGTGACAGCCCCAGTTTGATCGCTGCCCGAGAAAAACTCAGCTCACGTGCAACGGCCAAAAAAGCCTGTACATCGCTGATTCGATCTTTGGACATTACTGGCTCTCATTCACAAGTCTTTGCGGATTTTAGCGCATAGACGAGCAATTGGTACGACTTTAGAGTGGGTTATCTACTTGCAGCCCGGCAGCGAGCAGGTGCTCGCTCTGGGTGGGCCCAACAGGTCTCTGACTGTGACCAATCATGAGGAATTGAAAAATGGAACGTAGACAGCTTGGAAGCAGCGGCACAATCGTTTCGCGATTTGCGCTCGGGACGATGTACTTCGGTGGTGAAACCTCCGAGAAGGAGGCGTTTGCGATCATGGACGCGTACGTCGAAGCCGGTGGCAATTTGATCGACACGGCGAATGTCTATATGGGCGGCCAGTCCGAAGCGATAGTGGGGCGTTGGTTTGCTAACCGGCCGCGCGATATTACCGATACCGTTGTGCTCGCATCCAAGGGACGCTTCTCTACACACTCTGGCGCCAACGCCGCTGGGCTCTCCAGACCAGGGCTGAATCGATTGCTGGAGGAGTCGTTACGTAACCTTGGGAAAAAATCGATTGACCTCTATCAACTGCATGCCTGGGATCCCTTGACGCCCGTTGAAGAAGTCATCCTCTTTCTGGATGACGCTGTTCGCGCGGGCAAGATCCATTACATCGGGCTCTCCAATTTCCTGGGTTGGCAGTTGCAGCTTTTCATCTCCACGGCTCAGCGCCTCGGCGCCACGCTTCCAGTGACCTTGCAGCCGCAGTACAGCTTGCTGTCGCGTGAGATCGAATGGGAGATCGTTCCGGCAGCGCTACACAATGGTATCGGCCTGCTCCCCTGGTCTCCCCTGGCCGGTGGATTCCTGGCCGGTAAGTATGAGCGCGGCAGTGTTCCTGCAGCCAACACCCGCGCCGGTTCCGAGAAGCCGCTTTATCAATGGGTATCGGCTGAATACGCCGAGTCGGATCAGAACTGGGCGACTATCGAAGCGGTAGTGGAGGTTGCTGAGGAAATTGGTGCGACGCCTTCCCAGGTTGCCCTTAGCTGGCTTGCCGACCGGCCAGCGGTGACCGCCCCGATATTTGGTGCACGCACCCTTGAACACCTCAAAGACAATCTTGGCGCGGCCGATCTTCACCTGAGCGAGGAAGCGACGCAGAGGCTGGAGAAGGTCAGCCGCCCGCAGTCCGGCGGCTATCCCTATGGCGCCTTCGGTAATGGCCAGCGCGCAAGGTCATGTGATGGAAGTGCCGAAAGCCGCAACCCTGTGGCAGAGGGAAGCGACGCTCCTCTAGGACGCTCTGCCAACCGTACATAACAGGATCCTTTCATGACAAGCGTCAATGCGTCGAGAGCAGGATCCGCCAACGACACGGTCGAGCACCCAGCGAGGTGGAGTGCCGTCTACGCGATGGCCGTGTGCAGCTTTGTGCTGGTCGCATCCGAGTTCATGCCTGTCAGCTTGCTGAGCCCTATCGCTGACACTCTAAAGTTGTCCGAAGGACAAGCAGGGCAGGCCATTTCAATCTCAGGAGTTTTTGCGGTCGTCACCAGTTTGCTGATCTCGGTTTTGCTTGGAAAACGCGATCGGCGCAAGGTCATGATGGCGCTTATCCTGCTTTTGATCGCCTCCGGTGCATTGGTGGCCTTCGCGCCTGATTACTTCGTGTTCATGCTGGGCCGGGCGCTTCTCGGAATCGCGGTAGGCGGCTTCTGGTCAATGTCGGCTGCCATTGCAATGCGGCTGGTTCCTAAAGGTGCAGTTCCCAAAGCGCTGGCTGTAGTTAACGGTGGTACAGCCATGGCCGCCGTGTTGGCTGCGCCTCTGGGCAGCTTCATGGGCGGGGTCATTGGGTGGCGCGGCGCGTTCTTTTGTATCGTGCCCGTTGTGGCGGTCGCGTTCTTCTGGCTGTCCTTCACGCTACCAAAGCTCCCGGCCGAGGGGATGAATGCCGATAGGGGCCCCTTCTCCCTTCTGCGCAAGTCGTCGTTTGTTTTCGGTTTAGTCATGTGGTGCTTGCTTTTCGTTGGCGAGTTTTCAGCTTTCACCTACCTGCGTCCCTTCTTGGAGCATATAACCCACGTCAGTGTACGCGGGCTTTCGATGATGCTCCTGGTCGTAGGGATATCGGGGTTCATCAGCACGTTTCTGATTGGAAGGGTTATCGAAAAAGGGCTCTATCTGACTCTATTTCTCTTACCCGCGACCCTTACGGTCGTCACTGCGGCACTTGCGATCTTCGGTGGATCGCCGGCAGCGGTCGCAGTATTGCTCGCCATTTGGGGCGGTGTTTTTACGGCGGCTCCTGTCGCGTGGTGGACATGGCTCGCCCATAGCGTTCCCGACGATGCTGAAGCCGGTGGCGGGCTCATGGTGGCCACGGGGCAACTTGCAATCACCCTGGGCGCGACCTTTGGCGGCGTAGTCTTCGACGCGGACGGCGCCATCGCTACGTTCTGGAGCAGTAGCGCGATTCTTACCATCGCCGCAGTCGGGACATGCGTCCTGGGCTGGGCGGAAAACCGCCGTGCTTAGCCACTTGAGCCGGGATGACTTCTAAATGATCGATGAGTCCCGACGGTATCTGCGGCAGAGAAGTTGACTACCTATCACCTTAGAGAACAGATCTTCTTATGAATCAAAGGCAGACGCTCGGCCATTACCCCCGATCTTCCTGGATGTTCGGGCTTCAGCGATTGCATGCTGTTTTCATCGGCATCTATGGATTGGCGCTGTTTGTCGGTGGCGTGCTGCTTGTAATCAACGGCGGCTCGCTCTATTACCTGATTGCAGGAGCAGTCAGTGTCGCGGCTGCATTCTTCACATGGCGTGGCCAGGTGCTGGGCGCCTGGCTCTATGGGGCAATGCTCGTCGGTACATTGGCTTGGGCCATTGCTGAGGTTGGGGCGGGTGCGTGGGGGCTGATCGCACGGCTCGTCGCTCCTGCGGTATTGGGGCTGCCGTTCGTAGTGACTGCTTGGAGCGGGCGTCCTTTTAAAGGTGCACAGGCCTTAGTTGCTGGTTCTGTTATCGCCGTTGCAGCAGGATTCGGGTTTCATGCCATCGCGCCCAGTGCCCCGATAGATCCGCTGTGGGAACGGGGTCAAGCCAAAGCCCCAGACACCCTAACGCAGCCTTTGACACACGATGCAGGTGGAGATTGGCATTACTACGGCAACGACCAAGGTGGGTCGCGTTTCAGTCCTCTGTCGCAAATTACGCCGGCGAACGTCGCAAACCTCAAAGTCGCCTGGGAGGCTGACCTAGGCCCGGCGCCTGAAATCAGCAGTGCCGGGATGGAAGTAACGCCCATCAAGGTCGGGGATAGCCTTTATGCGTGTAGTGGCTACAACGTCGTCGTTGCGCTTGACGCGAAAACTGGTCATGAGCGTTGGCGTTTCGATATGAGCGGAGACACGCCGCCGAGTGGCAAGCCCTGCCGAGGCGTTTCCTACTACAAGGTGCCGGTCGGCACCCCAGGTGATGCTGGCATTTGCTCTGAGCGGATCTTGGCAACCAGCCAGAAACCGGAGCTTTTCGCGCTCGACGCTGCTACAGGGAAGGCATGCCCCAACTTTGGTGTGGATGGACGCGTAGACCTGCATAAAGGCATGGGTAAAGTGCCTTTTGGCTACAACTACGTCAGCTCTGCGCCTCAGATTATCCGTGGTAAAGCCGTATTCGGCGGCGCGGTGATGGATGGGCAGTACTGGGGCGAACCTTCTGGTGTCATCAGGGCCTTTGACGTCGTGACCGGCGCCTTGGCTTGGGCATACGACGCGGGTCGCCCGGATAATCCCGACGAACCCGCTGGTGATGAGACTTATACCCACTCGACACCCAATAGCTGGGCGCCTATCAGCGCTGACGAGAAGCTAGGGCTTGTGTACCTACCCACGGGCAATGCCACGCCCGATTACTACGGCGCCCAGCGTCGATCCTTCGATGACGAGATATCCAGTTCGGTGCTCGCCTTGGATGCGGACACTGGCCGGCTGCGCTGGCGGTTCCAGACCACTCACCACGACATCTGGGATTACGATGTGGCATCACAACCGACCTTGGTTGACGTTCCCACCGCCAATGGCCCGCGACCTGCGCTGATTCAGCCGACCAAACGTGGCGAGATTTTCGTACTGGATCGTGAAACCGGTGAGCCCATCAAAACTGTCACCGAAAAGGCAACGCCGCAGGGCGATTCTATGCCCGGCGAGCGGTTATCGCCCACGCAGCCGTTCTCTACGGGGATGCCATCGTTTCGGGGTGCGACGCTTCGCGAATCAGACATGTGGGGAGTGACCCCTGTCGATCAGATGGTCTGCCGCATTCTTTTCAAAGAGTCGCACTACGAGGGGACGTTGACGCCTATCTCTCTGGATCGGCCGACGATCATTGACCCCGGATACGGCGGTGGTGTGAATTGGGGAGGAGTTTCGGTCGATGCAGACCGTGGAATCATGATGGTGAACTGGGTAAGAACGCCTAATCGAATCAAGATGTTCACGCGGGCCGAAGGAGACAAGCAAGGCATCGAACTGTTCGACGGCAAGAGTCAGGGCAAAGGCATGAACCCAATGAAGAACACGCCCTTTGCGGCCATCGTGGGGCCATTTCTTTCTCCCTTGGGCATCCCCTGCAACTCGCCGCCATGGGGCACGCTCACGGCAGTAGATCTTTCCAGTGGCAAGGCCATTTGGAGTCAACCGCTAGGCACCGGGCGCGATAGCGGGCCTCTGGGCATACGTTCCCACCTGCCGTTAACCATGGGCGTTCCCAACATTGGCGGTTCAGTCACGACGCGAAGCGGCTTGGTATTCATTGGCGCGGCTGCAGACGGAATGCTTCGCGCGTTCGACACCCGTACCGGTGAGCAGCGATGGGAGTCACGCCTCCCTGGGGGTGGACAAGCCACTCCTATGACCTATCAGACGTCCGACGGTAGGCAGTACGTCGTTATCTCCGCAGGCGGCAAGCTTTCCATGAAGACCCGGCAGAGCACGAAGATCGTGGCGTACGCGCTGCCTGAATAAGGCCTCTGCAAGGGCTCACCTTTTCAACTGCACAAAGAGCACACGGACATGAAAAAACTAACCGCTCGCCTGGCCTCGCCGGTAGGCCGCAGACGCGAACTTGGATGCTTAGTGCTCACCTTGGGAATCATGGCGGGGCTGGAGAGCAGCATGTTTCCTGCCTTGGCGCAGGCTGAATCAACAGTCTCCCCTGAGTTACGCAACCGTAGTCCGAACGCATTGGGCGCTCAACGGTTCGATATCGATGCTAAAGACGTTCAGGTGTTGTTTGTTGATCTTCAGTCGAAACTAACGCAGGGGAGTAAATCGGTCACCCCGTCGTCTCTCAGTGCGAATGCAGCAGCGTTGGCGAAAATCGCGAAGCTGGTCGATGTCCCTGTCACGTATTCCATCGTACCTATCGGCGGTAAGCCTGCCCCGCAAATTCCTGAATTAGCCCCTTATACGAACCAGGCTAACACTTATCAACGCGTCATGGCTGGCACTTTCCTGGATTCTAACCTAGTCGACGCTTTGGCTAAGCATAAGAGAAAGACGCTTGTGGTTTCTGGCTATGCCACAGAGGTAGCGGTACTACAGTCGGTGCTCGGTGCGCTGAAATCTGGATACACCGTCTACGTGGTTGTTGATGCCATAGGTAGCCAGTCTGCGCGCACCGAATCAGCGGCGCTTCATGAAATGGAGATGGCGGGTGCGATCCCGACCTCTGTCCTGGCGCTGGCGGCTCAGCTTGCGCCCGATTTCTCTCGACCGCCTAGTAGCAATGTCCTTGCGACATTTGATGAGCTTAGGCCACCACAGTGATCACGCAGGCAGTTCTTCACGTCGGTGCTGGTCTCGGATGTTCAAATGCGCCTGGCCCCTCTCACCGAGTTCCTGGGCTCGACAAATTAAACGGGCGGCTCGTGGACTCATGCTCATGAGCTCGATACTTATTGTCACTGCGGAAATTGACGACGTTATGGCTGACCAAATTAACAATACGACACCTAATCAGGGGCCCCTGGTGCTTGAAGCGCGAGGCAGCTTTTTTGTCGGGGGGCGCCCGGTAGAACAAACCTTTGTAGAACTGGGGAGCCAGCGTCCAGCGGATCGAGTCACTGTTGACCAGATGTACGTCGAGTATATGATCCCGCCTGTTAAGGCCCATTCATCTATCGTGATGGTTCATGGTGCGGGGCTCAGCGGGAACAGTTTTGACACCACACCAGACGGCCGTATGGGCTGGTACGAATACTTCGTCCGTCGGTCATTCCCTGTCTATGTGGTTGATCAGGTGGGGCGCGGACGTTCAGGCTTCAATCAAGCGATTTTCAATGCTGTAGGTGCTGGGGAGGAAACGTCGGATCAGCAGCCGAGGGTTACACGCATGGGCGATCGGTTTGCTGCATGGGTTAACTTCAGATTTGGCCCCGAGGAGGGGACGCCATACCCCGATTCCCAGTATCCGGTAGAGGCGGTTCAAAGTTTTTCCAAGCAAGGTATTCCCGACCTTAGCGCGGGATTGCCGTCGCCCAATCCCAATTTTTCTGCGCTGTCGACACTTGCGTCAACCTTGAGTGGGGCCATTCTGCTCGGCCATTCGCAATCTGGCGCCTACCCGTTGGAAGCGGCACTCCTGGACCCCTCGTCGGTAAAAGCAATGATCTTGGTAGAGCCAGGCAGTTGCTCGGCTGATCGCTGGACGAGCTCCCAGATAGACACACTGGCCAGCATCCCCTTGCTCGTCGTCTATGGGGATCACTTGGAGGCACCCACCTATATTTCGGGCCCCGGCTGGCAGGATCGCTTCGACGAATGCTTGAGGCTTATTGATCGTTTGCGGCGAGCCGGTGGAGTAGCCGACATGCTTCATCCTCCGAGCCTGGGTATTCGCGGCAATAGCCATATGCTGATGCAGGATAGAAATAACCTTGAGATTGCCGATTTGATCCTCGCCTGGATAGATCGCAACGTCTCTGAACAGGACAGCGTACGCGACTAGAGCGCTGTTATTCAGGACTAAGCGCACCGCTAGTGTTGAACAACGACTTCCCCCGCGCGGCCTTCTACAGCGGGCGGCAAGGATGTGCAGTGATCGGCGAAGTGATAGCTGGGCGTGGCCCGTGCCATGCTCGAATCGGCGCTCGCTAGGTTTCGCGATGGCTGCGAGGAAGCTTTTTGACCACATTCTTCGCGGCTGCCCTGACGCCTGCATCAGTGCCGTGGATCTTTGCGGCCAAAAGCAGGACGAGAGTGACGTGGGTCAGGTTCATTGCGGGCTCGGGGGTACTGGGTAGCGTTTCAGAGGCCTTTTTACGGAAGGGGTATCACTGGAAATCTGGGATTGCCGACCTTTTTCGAGGCCGGCACAAATTATCAACGCTTCCCTGGCGGTGTGGTGCGGTTGACCACCTGCTCTTCGGATCTTCGCAGATATTCAGTCGTGGGGGGCGGAGGCGGTGTGTGATTCTGGTTGTTCTGGGGCTTCTTCGAATCGGTCATGCGCTGAGCTCTCTGAGAGTAATGAGGGCTGCAAGTAGGGCGATGAAAGCCGCGCCGTATACGAGCTCTGAATAGGCGAGCTCTAACGGCGCGGCCCATGCATTGGAACAAGAGTAGAGAACGAGACATCCGTTCTCCGGCTCGATACGCGAAGCCACTAAGTCCGCTAGCTCCGTCGCATGCCGCAAGAGGCCTTCATCGGCGCCGTCATCTGCAGCATCGATCAATGAGTCATAGAGGCGTCGAAGACGATGAGAGTCACCTGGGCTGTGGAGATGTTCATTCAATGCTTTCACAAGGTGAGAGCAGTCGTCTGCGTGGGGTTCATAACCCTGCTCAGCAAAACGGCGGGCGAAATCGTCCATGGGTAATCACCGCGATGAGGAGCTGACTATCTTACCTGCCTTGAAAAAAGTCAGCGGCTAAAACCGCTATGTCCAAAGGTCGTGCGGTGCCAGTGTTAGTCGGACGGCTCATGTACGAGCTTCCCTCAACGTGCCGAGCACCCCGTAACATTGACATCCGTAAATTCCGAGGTACTCACCGTTTCGGCAGACACCAGCGGCGTTGCGCACTGATCGACGGGCTAAGATCATTCAACCTGTGACTAACTGAAGGGAATTACTATGGCGGTGGTGTTCTTTCTACCTTGGGTATCTGCTGCTGGAGAGCTCCGAATCGCAGATTTCCGCTTGATCCCTTACGAACGAGGTCGACTCCCGGGTGAACTCCTGGGTATACCGCAGGAAGCTTTCGACGGCGTACTAGGCAACTACGGCGACCGAAGGGTCGGCTCTCAGCCTTCACAGACGATCCAGCAAGCCGCGGTCATCATTTGGGACGAAGACACACCGGGCCTTGAGGCCTCGGACGTCCAAATCCAGCAGCGACTGGTTCAGTGTTCGTATTTCGCATTCTCTGCCCTGGTAGGTCGGTCGTTGTGCTCAACTTCCGACTATTGCAACGCCGACACACTCCAGGTCGTTGCGCAGCGGTTTGATGTCGCGTCACCGGCTCATTCCTGTGTGACCACGCGTCGGCGTGACGGTGGGACACAAAACATGCTGGCGGGCAGGGGAGGGCTCAAGTTCATTCGGCCGTACCACGTCGACAACAGCTCGCGGATTACGCTCGACAACCCACTGCTTGAAGCACTACTCAAGCTACCTGTTGGGGAACTTAAGGAACGCATCGACGAAGCGGTCGTTTCCTTCCTCAGAGCCAATACCGATGCGTCATCCATAGATGAACGATCCGAACTGATCCTGATGCGGGTCGCCATAGACACGCTGCTTGACGTTCCGCATGACAAAGCTGCCTTCCGCAGAGCCATCAACGAACACTTCGACGAGCTACCGAACCCGCCCATCTGGCATAAGGGAAATCTGGACGAGCAGTGGTGGTGCAAGCACTGGGACAAGCACGTAAGTCGCCCGCTCGACGCCTGGGTTCACGATTTCTGTGCCGCTCGTAACGCCGCAGCTCATGGCCCCGCAAATGGTGAGAAGGGAAGCATCTGGCCTCGCCATAACCACCTCATTTTCTCCGCTTGGTTGCTGCCGCTGATCGTCAAAAAGCTACTTGCCCAAGCCGGTTTTTACGAGTTCACCGCCGAAGATAAGGTCGCGAGGGCGGGCTTTGAGGTCTTTCTGGCGCACGATCTGCTGGCCTTCACCGACCAGGATGAGAACAAGGTTTGGTGGCAAATAGCCGAGTCTGAGCTTTATCTGCCTCTGTTTGCTGAGCGATTGCAGCGCGCATGC
This sequence comes from Pseudomonas sp. M47T1, assembly GCF_000263855.1. Taxonomy (GTDB): domain Bacteria; phylum Pseudomonadota; class Gammaproteobacteria; order Pseudomonadales; family Pseudomonadaceae; genus Aquipseudomonas. The sequence goes on along the minus strand of NZ_AJWX01000024.1, from coordinate 9,975 downwards.
GAATGACGGAAACCATGGTGTTGTGGACTTGAGTCAACGCGTGCTGATACGCAGTGGGATAAGGGGAGGGAATCCGGGAGAGAAGTGAAGATCTAGCTTGAAACCGCCCTCGACCCGGTGTGTAAACCAACTTTTTGATGTGTAAATCACCCCGCTTTACACGTCAAAAAACTGGTTTACACATTTCCTGAGACGCCAGCCTCAGGCCACCGTAACCACATGCCGGGATCGTAGTAATAGGCACGCCTGAAACTGACACCAGGCTCGCCTATAAGGGGGAGACAGTGAGCGGATGGCGATGGTGTAGTCTAGGATCAGACCGCAGAAGGAGCGTACTCATGAGCACTTTGCCCCCCGATCAACAGGCCCGTTATTTAGAAGTGCTCGACGCAGCGAAGCGTTTGTATAGCGGCGATATCGACGCAGCCATGCACTGGATGTCACGTCCGGTAAAAGCATTTGGCGGCAAAGCTCCTGCCGCTATGGTCACGACCAGGCTGGAGACGGACATGGCTATCGAGTTAATCAGGCGCTTGGATCACGGGTTTGTCGCCTGATTGTCAGCGAACAGCGCTCTAGAGGCGTGTCAGATGTCGAGCCTGATTCGGCTCAGGGCTGCCAAGCCAGCCACACCCTGATGATGTAAACCTCCATATGCCCATCGGGCGAATTGGCCGTGCGCCTCCTGAGTCGCCCTGGGTGAGGTTAGTTCCTTCTCGATCTATGCTGAGTGCGGGGCGTCTAGGCGTCTCTCAGCAACTTTTCTAACGTGACCTGCTCCCTAGTGCTCAACAGCTCCACAGGGTCGGTACTGTACGACTGCAGCGAGTCGAAAACGTAAGCACGTCCCTCGGGGCTTTAGCAGCTGTCGCAGTAATCGAGGGTGTCGCAATCGTTGTAGAACGTGAACACCCAGCCGTCGGCCTCGACAGTCATCAAGCCACAGCAGATCTCAGCCCACGACTGCTGGCCAATGCGGCGCATGGTGCGAACCCCTTGGGCAATGTCTCGCAGGATTTGATAGGCCTCGCGGGCTGTTAGTGTTTTTGCTGCCAAACGAAAAGCTCCTGTGCGTATTGATGCTTTCGGCCTGTTCGCGACCGGCCTGGGCCGACAGCATCGTAAATGAACCTTGACGTCTTGCGCGGGCTACGCCGCCATCAATTTGTGCCGCACTGATACTCGCAGCGGCTATACGCCCACGCGAGTATGCCGAATTATCACGATCCGGCAGCAACCGGATGAATCGTCTAGCACCAATGGCTTTTTCATGGCATATAGCTAGCGCATCCAGGGAGGGATAGCATCGGTCAGGTTGACGCTCAGCGACCCTCTCCCTGCCACTGAATCAGGTGAGGGTAGCGCTGTGTACCTTTCGGCTTTGAAAATCGAAAACTTCCGCCAGTTCGGCCAAGGCGGTCATGCGTTGAACATCCAGTTCAACGAAGGCGTGACAGCCCTCGTAGGTGAAAACGACGCGGGCAAAACCGCAGTCATCGATGCGATTCGCTACGTTCTGCAGACACGTGATGCTGAGTATCTCAGGCTACAGATCGAGGACTTTCACATCGCCAACGATGGCACCCAGGCGGAAGCCATCACCCTCAGGTGTACGCTGGAAGGACTGAGCCCCGCGGAACTCGGCGCTTTCGCTGAGTATGTGACCTACAAGGGTGGCGTTGGGAGGCTATACGTTCACTGGTCGGCTCGCCGCATCGTTGCCTCCGCCTCCACCCGTAAATGGGTCGACATCTCGGTTCGCTCGGGTGAAAACGGAGAAGGCCCGTCGTTGGACGTGGGTGTACGGCAACTACTGGCCACCGCGTACCTGAAACCGCTACGCGACGCAGAACGAGAGATGTCGCCGGGTAGAAACTCCCGCCTGTCTCAGGTACTCAGTAGTTTCCCGAACATTGACGCCGGCAGCGCCTTTGATCCTGCAGCGCTTCCAGCTGACCTTGCTGACGCTGAGGCCCTCAGCATTGCAGGCATGGGCGACTATCTTCGCCACCTGGTGAACAGCCACGGCGCCATCGTCTCCGCGCAGAAAGAAATCAACGACACCTACCTGCGTCCGCTCTCCCTTGCTGGTCAGCCACTGACAAGTCGCATTGGTTTCGGGGAGGCGGGAACGGATCCCGCCAAACTCAAACAGATCCTAGAGCGTTTGGAGCTGGGGCTGTTGGATCACGCCACAGGTGAAGCCCGCGGCGTTTATGGGCTGGGCTCGAACAACGTGCTGTTCATGGCCTGTGAGCTACTGTTGCTCGGCAAAGAGCCCGACGGACTTCCGTTGCTCCTCATCGAAGAGCCAGAAGCGCACCTACATCCTCAGCGCCAACTCCAATTGATGGAGTTTCTTGAGGCTGCGGCTCAGCCACCTACAGGTTTGAGGCCGGTTCAAGTCATATTGACCACGCACAGCCCCAACCTAAGCTCCAAAATTCCGTTGCAGAACTTGGTTCTGATGCAGCGGCAGCAAGCGTTCTCCCTTGCGGAAGAACAAACCTGCCTTGCTCCTGACGACTATCGCTTCCTCAGCCGCTTCCTGGACGTTACCAAAGCGGGTCTGTTCTTCGCGAAGGGGCTACTGGTCGTAGAAGGTGATGCCGAGGCCATTCTGCTGCCGTCACTCGCTCGGCGACTTGGCAAAGATCTCACCAAGCATGGTGTATCGATTATCAACGTGGGCGGCGTCGGCCTGCGCCGGTATTCGAAAATCCTGCAGCGGAAAGACACTTCTAAGGGGGAGATATCGGTGCCTACCGCCTGCATTACAGACATGGACGTGATGCCGGACTGTGCACCCGAGATTTTGAGCCTGAAGGGAGTAAAAGGGGCTGTATGGCCAGACAAATCCGATCGACGCTGGCGCGCGATGAAAGACTTCGGTGCCACTGCGCCTGACCTTGAAAAAGGCCTCAAGGAGCACCGCGACAAGCGAGCAGAAAGTGACGGGCAATGCGTGCGCACATACGTTGCAGATCACTGGACGCTTGAGTACGACCTAGCGTTCAAGGGTCTTTCGCAGGAAGTCCACCATGCCGCATACCTTGCCATCAATGAGGAAAAGATCGACGAAGGCAAGGAGACCAAGATCACGCTGCTGAAGAAGGCGCGGACAGCTTTCGACAAGATCCAGACCACCTATACCACCGAGGATGCTCGGTGTTCCGCGATCTACAAACTGTTCAAAAGAGCTTCTAAAGCGATCGCAGCCCAGCACCTGATCGATTTGATCGACCAGCGGTTTGAAAACAAAACCCTGGACGCCACGACGCTGCGTGGGCTGCTGCCCACTTATGTTGTCCACGCGATCGAGTACGCAACCGGAGGTGCCGCACTGACCACAACCTCTAGCCCAGCTCACAACCTCGTGGTGCCGGCAGCACCGGCAGGCTCAACTGATCCGCTGGATGAGGTCGACGAATGACGCTTAGCCAACTGGTTGCCCCCATCACTGATGCCGATGTGGATTGGGTCATCAAGCTTATGGGGCTGGAAACGCTGGACGAGCCTCGTCGTGATTTCTTGAAGTCCATGGATACCATCGATGTAGCGGCTTGCCCGGGAAGCGGCAAGACGACGCTGGTCGTGGCGAAATTGGCCATCCTGGCTCGTCACTGGAAGAGCCGTATGCAGGGTATCTGCGTGCTTTCACACACCAACGCGGCCAGGGAAGAGATCGAGAAACGCCTCGGCGGTACGGAAGTAGGTCAACGGCTGCTGCGCTTCCCTCACTATATCGACACTATCCATGGTTTCACCGGACGATTCTTGGCTTCGCCATGGCTGCGCTCGAAAGGGATTGCACTGCTGGCCATTGACGATGACCTCACGCACAAGGCACGCCGAAGAAAGCTGACGGATAGCGAGCACTTCGGTGCAAAGACGGCCTTTGAGATGAAGCACAAAAGCCTCCACAGCCTGCGAGTCCGGTCTGCCGATTTCGATCATCCACTCGGGGATGAAAATATCGGCTTTGCACCGCACACCGCCACCTACAAAAGTGTGGTGAAATCGCTGGGTGGCGCTGCCAAGGCAGGTTACTTCTGCTTCGATGAAGTGTTCGTGCTGGGCCACGCCTTACTCGACCAAGAACCAGGCGTGTGCGGCGCATTGCGTCTGCGCTTCCCGTGCGTGTTGATCGATGAGATGCAGGACACCCAACCTGACCAGGCGGGCATACTGCAACGCGTCTTTCCTCACGATGATCCAGATGTTCGGGTCATCCGCGTCGGCGACCCAAACCAGGAAATCTTCGACAGGAAGACACCACTATCAGATCCGTTCCCTGACCCAAAACGTCAGTTGGAGATCGCCAGCAGCTTCCGCTTTGATCAGGCCATTGCATCGATTGCCAACACGTTTGCCTATGTCCCGATAACGGATGGCTTGAAAGGGCTGCGGACTGAAGGGGAACCCAGCACCATCCCGCACACGATCATCGTCTTTCCGGACGAGGATGCAACCGGAGTGCTGGACGAATTCGGCAAGCTGGTGCTGAAACATCTGCCGGAAGATATCCGCGAAAAAGGTGTGTTCGCCGTCGGCGCCGTGCATCGGCTTGAGAACTTCAAACCCAACCAGTACCCGAAAGCCTTGGAGCATTATTGGCCATCCTATCGGTCTGACATGACTAAGACGTCGTTTAAGCCCCGCACGTTCGCCGAGGGCGCACATATAGCACGCCGCTATGCGATGAAGGAGCCCACGGCCAACTCGGCCGTTGAGCTACTGGCCTCGTGTCTGATCAACCTCGGTGAGCTGGCTTTCCCTCGCAGCCTGGTTCAGATCCGAGGTCGGCACCAAGCCGCTGTGCATGAGAAATTCATGATTAAGCACGAAGCCTTCGCTCAATACCGCGATTGTCTCCAGCAGATGCTGTTTGTGCCGTCCGAAATCACGCAGCAGGATTGGGTCAAGGTCATCGCACCGAAACTCATGGTACTGGCTGCCGCGCTCTATGATTCTGAGGGAGTGGCAGCTGAACTCCTGGGGCGCCAATACCTTGCTTATGAGCCCGCTCCCGTTGCCACCGAAGCCGGAGAAACAGGGGGTTCCCTTGTAAACACCTACAGGTTCCAGGATGTCTCTGCCGGCGTCGACATCCGGATGTCATCCATTCACTCGGAAAAGGGTAAGACACACGCCGCGACGATAATCCTGGAGACCTTCAGGGGCAGTCACTTCATCCAGAAACTCATGCCATGTCTTGAGGGAAAAAAAGCAGCTACCAAGAGGCCCCAGGAAACAGCGAAGAAAGACATGATGCTGATGTACGTCGGGATGACCCGTCCGTCGCACATGTTGTGCTTGGCCATACGGCAGAGTTCATTGGGGGAGGGCGCTACTGGTGTAAAGCGCAGGGTTGCGCTTGAGAAAGCTGGCTGGTCAATTCTGGAGCTTGCAGCGTCAGCACCTGCCCCTTAGTCACCGACCGCCACTATGCAGACATTAAAGCCCGATGCTTTGCCATGAATGACCAACAGCAAGGACGCAGCAATAATGAAACCCGAGATGTCAGAATTTTCCTACGGCTTCGCCTTCACCAACGAGCTGATCACAGCGCCTAGCACTCATGTAGTGGCTGCCCCTGAGTTTCCTTCACTGCAGAAGGAGGGAAAACCGGGTGGCGGCTACGACGTGAAGATTCCTTTCGGATCGCCACTGTTTCTGCAGTTCAAGCTGAGCCATCGCTTGGAGCGCACAAACTGCAAGGAATATACGCTGATGGGGGGCGCCTACTACCGTTGGCACCTCCATGCGTTACGGCATTCCGCGCAGCATGATTTGCTACTGGAGCTCGAAAGCACGGGCAGTGAAGTCTACTACGTGGCCCCTGCGTTCCATCTAAGCGCCGAGCTCAATACGCATTACCTGTCGAAGCAAATCGTCGACAACTCTTTCGGGTTCCGCCCCAATGATATCGGCGTGCTGCCTGACGATGATGAGCACTACGTTGTGTTCAATAGCCATCCTGTGGCCTACCTGTGTTCGGATGACCCATCGCGAGTCAAAACCCACATGATGAGTGATCTTCTAGGTACCTCCCGGGATCAACGAGCCACCCGGGATCTGGATGAGAGCGGGATTCGCCAACTTGGCCAACTGATCGTCGACGCGCTCCGTAAAAGCAGAAGCCGGCGCCTGATCGGGCACAAGTCGGTCAACCCAGATGAGGTCGCGCGGGCAATCGATGCCCAGCCTACGCTTCGCACGCTTGCATTTATTTCGCGCACAGTCTTGGACTCCGAGCTGCTCATCGTCAGAAATGAGCCAACGGCCAAGCGCATACTTCGCAAGCGAGGGTAGGTGGGGAATGCGTCGATTAGGCCCTGGACTCAAGCTGCGGTCTTGAAGGGCTCACCGCGACCGAGCAAATGTTGAGTGCTGGGAGAGCCTTGTACGCATTCTGTCAGGCAACCCACTGCCTACGATCAGAAGCTGAAAACTAAGATTTACCTTAGTTTTTGCGGTTTTGTCACAGTTGACTAGAGAATCTAAGCTAGCTCGCAAATTGTCAGTACGTTACCGATGAGGATGCCTCGGTTGATCCCGGCGGCTCAGCTCACCGCGCAGCCCCGGAAGTACCGAACACCCATCGAAGAGGGACGAAGCCGTGAAAGTTGCTCACCAAGGCTCTGTGAAGGGCCACCAAAACGGTACCGGCATGCAGTGGGCTCACGAGCAGATTCACCGGTTAGCTGGTAGCGGGCTTCTTGATGGCACCCTGGGTCGTCGAATCCCCCCAGTCGCCGGCGATATTCCGAAGCGCTGAGTAGCACGAGCAAACCGCCCTTGAAGTGTGCGCACCCCGGTACTGAGGAGCCTGAGCGATGGAAACACAAGCTCCATGGGCAGGGGCAGTGGGCAGCGGGAATCATCCCGCCCCGCTAACATTGATGCCTTACGGACTCACGATCACTTTGATATCCGATCCCGAGATGCTCTTGATGTATGAGTAGCTGGTACCGAGCACAGCAAGCTGTTCCTGAGACACCTTCTTAGCTGAGATGGCGGGCTGCACGATGAAAAACTTGAAGATTAGCTCGTGGTCATGGCACTTGTTACGCAGTATCTCCAGCTGCTGAGGCGTGCCTTTCAACATTCTGTCAAAATCCTTAAGCAAGGATTGCTGGTAGCGATCCATCAATCTGTTGAAGAATTTTTCATCCGTGCATAGCCATTTCACTGATCGGGACGCCTGACCGCATACTTCGTAGACATCTGCTACCCGCGCCCCGGGCACCGCCGCCCCATCCGTCATCGGGCAGAACTTACAGTGGTATAGGTCTACATAGATCGCGTCCTTGCCCTCGCGGATCGCCACCAGGTCAGCGATTTCGCCCTTGCCGTCGTCATTGAAAACTATGGAATAGTCATCAGCGATCTTGGCGAAGGTGAAGCCTTGCACTGAGTCCTCTCGTCGCTCCGCACGCATGGACTCTTGATGGATTTTCGTCATTCCCCAATCCCAAGTTTCAAGCAACGCTGCAGGAAGCTTCACATCCATGCTGTTGAGCGAGTATTGACGGTAATTGCCCTGCACCATGGAGCCGTCGACCTTGAGTAATACAAGCGGCTCCCCATCGAGGTAGGAGTCCAGTGGCATTTCGTGAGGGTAGAGGATCTTCATACCTAGGCAAGAGGTCTTGTAGCCGTCCTCCAACAGCTTGATCGCGATTGTGGTGAGTCGACGTTCTTCGCCGTCATGGCCCTCGACCAATACGGGTATTTCCAACGTCAGTGCGCTGCTGTACTCAGGCTTACCGAGCTGTACGTCTAGGAGATTGAATGTCTCTCCTTGAAAATACAGCGAGATCCGTTGTTCGTTTTCAATCGCGATGGACAAAGGCCAGTCAGCGTAAAACAGGCCTTTGGGCCATTTGTCTTTGATTTGTTCTACACGCATGACGTTTTTCAGTACGTCGGCGGGGTCGATGGTGTTGTCGTTAAGCTTCACCGACATGCGCTTGCACCAATCGACCCAGTAGTTGATCGGGGAAGAATTCATCTCCCAGATTTTACCCTTGTGCGAGCAGCCTACGGTTGTACGCTCCCCATCCTCGAAGCCCGTCGCAAAGATGTTGGATTTGGTCGCGTTGCCCGTCTCGATGTCGCTGATCACCTGATTGATGTCTCGCCCCACGTGCATCGTGAAACGCAGGTCTTTGCGGGCGCGAGATAGTCCAACGTTTTGCAGCTTCATAAGCTTAATGTCATGGAGGGTGCGGAAGGTAGGCTCACCATTGATACGACGAGAGTCTTTGGCCACCAGGTTTAGGAAGCGGGTTGCCTGAGTGTCCTCACCAGAGGTGTGGACGAAGAGGGTTTTCTGCGCTTTGTTGTAGAAGGCAAGGTACAGGATCCAGTTAGTATCAACGATTTCCTCGGTCTGAGCCCACCCAACCAACGACTCTCGCCGAGTCACTGCGATCACCGTGTCCGCCTCCTCGTTGATTGACATGTACTGCAGAGTTTCTCTGCGCCCGTCCAAATCTTCCGCCCGCGTTGGTCTCCAATTTTCAGGGGAGACGTGGTACGCCACGGCGCTGATTTTAGGGGTCGGGTTCAGCCCAAAAATTACCTGGGCATCATCGCCGTTGGCAAACTGCTCGCTGAAGTCGGCCTTCTCAACTTCCCGACTGACTTTTTGTTCACTGACATCACGAATGACTGCACCCCAGTCGGCACTCTCCTTGTAGAGCGCTGCCATCTGGTGATCGGTTTTCTGATTGGCGATGTTGGCCACAAACTTTGCATCACCAAGGGCTGCATCTACCCTGGTCAACCTTCCGATAAATTGGAGCGTAACCGCAGGACTTTGATGCTGATCGTGAATGGCGGCGATTTTAAGCTCCGGCAGATCGAAGCCTTCGCCAAGCATGTCGACGCAAACGATGATTCGGTGTTCTTTCCTGACGATTGCCGCCATGACCCTAGCCTGGTTAGGCACCTTGCTGTGGATCAGCACTGGTGTCAGGTCGGCATGCTGCTTATAGATCTCAAACAGGTCTGTGGCCCGCTTGTGCGACTTGGCGCGCACCATCATCAGATGGTTGAATCCTGCTTTGAGGTCAGCTCGGAGCAGTTCGACAGCCTTGCCTGCAATGGCTCGGTCGGAAAGCTTGAGGTTGTATTCACGCACCGGATGGAACTCGATTCCCTTGAAATACCCATCAAGCTGCGCATCACGTAGCGGGTAGTTGTAGATGATCTTGCCAGCCAGTGCCAGACCATCTTCGCGGAAGGGCGTCGCGGTAAACTGGATGCAAGGTTTGCCCCTGAATGCGGTTTTGATGCGGTTCCAGCTGGCTGCAACCACGTGATGAGCTTCATCGATCATCAGATGGCTACACATCTTCACCAGCGCTTCCAGAGCTTTTTCCTCGAATAACAGCAAGGCCTGGGGCGTAGCCACGATGATGTTGGCTGTAGCCAAATCAGCAACCTGCGCTTCGGAAAGCTTTGAACCGATGGCTGCAACGATAGGATTGCGCGCGATATCCGATACTGCTCCTACCGTACGGAGCGTTTTCATCCCGGTGCACTTACCCACCAGCTGAGTTCTGAGGGCGTCCGAGGGAACCAGAATTAATGTTCTTGCCATCCTCGCGGCCACGATCAACCCGAGCATGGTGTCGGTCTTCCCCGTACCGGTAGGCATCACGACGGTAGCGGTGGCTGAGGGGTCTACGACCAGATGCCCCAACGTTGCATATAACGCAGCCAGCTGTGGTTTGCGCAGCCCCGGAGTATTGGTTTTGGAATCATCGAGACTGAAATTGAAGAGATGGTGTTGCCAGCTCTGATAAACATCCAAATGCGTTACTGCTACGTCGTCCATGGCGATGACCTGAGGGCTGAAAAAGCTTCTGGGGTAGGTTGGCGATATAGTAGCACGCGCCCGCCGGCAGACGACTCAAGCTCGGCGTGGACGCGGATAACAGCGTCTTCGTCATCAACCTAAGG
>NZ_AJWX01000023.1 GCF_000263855.1 Pseudomonas sp. M47T1 | reverse complement strand
CGGTCAAGGCACACAGTGATCGGTGGCAGGCATTTGTGCGCTGGTGTCGCTCCGAGAATGGGCCAGGGTTTAACGATGCGCGACAAATTGATCGGCAGATCTTGCTGGATTACGCCGGACATCTGCGTCAGCAAGTTGAACAAGGTGAGCTCTCCATCGCCACCGCACAAAACCGACTGTCCAGCATAAACCGGACCCTTGCAGCGCTTCGCGGTGATCACTCTGTGAGGGTCGTGAGTCCGAGCAAGGCGTTGGGAATGCGGCGCACCAGTGTTCGTCAATCGGTGCCGCAAGGCCAAGATCGCGAACACGTGAAGCGGATTATCGACGCGCTGTGCGAATACCAAATGCCGCGTGCAGCGGCCATCGCTCAATTGGCGCGAGCAACCGGCATGCGCTTGCGCGAGGCCATTTTAGCCGACTTACCGCGCTTACAATATGAGGCCAAAAAATTCAGCAAGATCAACATCCAGGAGGGCACCAAAGGTGGCCGCTCCGGCGCATCAGCACCTCGCTGGATTACCGTAGATGATGATATACGTGACGCACTGAGGTTTACCGAACAGATCTTACCCTACGGTAGTCGCAACCTACTTGCACCGAACGAAAGCTACCTCGATTTTCAACGGCAGATCGTCCGCCCTGCACGGGACATCCTCCATAAGCACAACCTCAAAGGCTTTCACGAATTACGGGCGGCCTATGCGTGCGAACGCTATGAGCAAATTACAAATCATCCCGCGCCTATCAACGGAGGCCGTTGCTATCAGTTCGACCAACACCTCGATAGGGAGGCCCAAGTGCAAATCAGCTATGAGCTTGGGCACGGTCGTATTGACGTGGTAGCCGCTTACATTGGGGGTAGAGCATGAGCACGTCATTCGATATAGAGCTATTCTTGGCGGGCGTCCTAACCGGATCACGTACCACGCGCCAACGCCACCTTCGCCAGGCGAAAGCAATTCAAACGGCGATATATAATCGGTGGCACCGCGATAATCCTTGGGCTTGGCAACAGAAGCACCTCGCCTGGTATCTGAATCATTACATGGACCAGCACGCTGAACGTACACGCTACTACTATATGCTGACCATACGATTGCTCACCCTTCGACTAGGTAAGGGTTGGCAGTTCAATCAGAAAATCAATGACGGTTTTTTCGAAAATCGGCCGATCAAAGCCGAAAAACTCGGCCAATCGGTCGTTAGGATCTAGGATAAAAAGCTTGATTAGTAGATGCGCGAAGGTAATATAAGAAGGCAAAGCGCCACCTATCTTAAAAAGCTTTACGATTTTTATCGAAATTTTTTTAGCCCATAAAATTTTGTCACATCGCCCATTTAGTAAGAAATTCTAAAAAGGAAGAACAAATTGCCTAGGATTGACTACGAGAACCTGCTTCGAAATATTTCAATTGACGATGTAGCTGTCCGCCTAGGCATGACGCTAAAGAAAACCTCCGCGAAACAATATAAGTCTCTCTGCCCTTTCCATGATGACAAAACACCATCGCTCCTGATCGACGCAAATAGAGACAATGGCAGACAGCACTACTATTGCTTTTCATGTGGCGCGCGTGGAGATGCTATTGATCTAGTTAAACAGAAGTTTAATCTCAGCTTTAGAGATGCTGTCGAGTGGCTAGCTCCATCCCCTACATCATCTGGGCGCGGCCACAGCAAAATCACTGAAAGAAAATCGAATGCACCATCAATAAATCTCTCAGCATTGCAATTCGGGTATAACCTTTATCAGAAAGGGTCAAACCAGGCGGCATTAAACGCATGGATAATAGAGCGCAGCCTAGACCCTATAACAATAAAGCGAGCCGGCTTTGTTTATGCATCACGTAATTTTTTATCTAGATCCCTTGAAACAGAAAATGATCGCTCAGTCAGGCGTGAATACGCCGGCGACTTAGAAGATGCATTTCTAATTAGAAAAATTATTCCCGGCGTTTCAGCAGAAATGCACCTACCATTGAGTACTGGTAGCGAATCGGAAAATAGATACAGCGACTTCTTTATCGCTGATAGAATCATTTTCCCACTTCATGATGATCAAGGGCAGTTATTAGGACTAGCAGGAAGGGTCGCAGGGGCGACCAGCGCCTCCGTACCAAAATACCAATTTACAAGAGAGTTCCCCAAGGCAACAATTTTATACCGCGCCAATTTCGCTTTCAATTTAATTAAAAGCGAAGCAAAGAGCGGGAACAAAAATATTTATCTCTATTTATGCGAAGGCTTTCTAGATACTCTTCGTTTCGAAGCACTCGGCATACCCTCTGTCGCAGTGATGGGTAGCTCCATTAGTGAGCAACAGGTGAAGCTTCTACTATCACTTAGAGATACTCTACCAAAGGACACAACGCTCACGGTTGTCGTTAGTTTTGATAGGGATGAAGCAGGTTTACGTGGAGCATCCGATGCGTGTTTAAAATTTTTGAACGCGCCAATAGAGTGTGCTTTTTTGTGGCCGACAGCGTTACAAGTTAATAGTAACGGCCTCGAAAGCCCCCCTGCAAAAGATCCCAACGATTATCTAGAGCATTACTCTAGCGATTCCGCTCAGCAATTTTTATTAAACGCAACCTATCCGCCGGAAGTTGCGGTCCTTGCGTACGCCTTCGGCGTAACAGCCGAGGATATATTGAATAAGGATGAGTGGGAGCTTGCGCCTCGAACTCGCCGCTTCAGGGCCTTCAGCCAGGCTTTCATGCAGATCGAAAAAGCCGTTGGCTCGAAAGCTAAGGACCTCATTAAAACTTCATTTATAAAAATAGAACTATCAAAAAATATCGCTGCCACTCATGAATGGCTTGACTTTATAACCGACGCGACATCAGATAGATATAAATCATATTCAGAAAGTTTTCTCACCGATTCTGGAGCACGACTAAACCACTCTCGTATCCTCGCCTACATGGGATCGCGTCGGGGAGAGCTGCCATGCGATGAGCCTCGCTGGGAACGTTTAGATATTGCTGCAACCGTTTTTAACACATTACTAACAGACCGCCTGAGAAATAATCTTACTGATGGTGCTATTGGCTCTTACAACGCGGTATGGGTACCTAGGTCCTTTGGTGGATCAGATTTCCGCCTAAAGATCATGCCTCTCCCTGAAGACCTGATCGTTCAACAATACTTATTAAACGAAATTCTTACTGAGCGCTGGGACCACGAAGGTTTCACAGATTTACCATTCAGCCGAAGAATACCTGGGGTTCGTTACTACAGAGAAGATCGCCGTACCGTTACTACGGGTTTCGATAGAAGAGGTAATGGTAACGGAGAAGAACTTAGCTCACAGACTCTCAGCTTTGCCTATCAAATCGACATGGATGTACTGGAGGGCCGTCAGCCAGCGTCAGATCAAGGCATGTATAGACCTTATGCAGAGTGCTGGCGGGAGTTTATGACATCGCTAACACAACAAGCCACAGAAATTGGATACGTCTATTCAATAAGGCTAGATGTTAAGCGCTACTATGACCAACTTAGAAGGTACGTTGTTCGCGACCGACTGCTCCCACAATTGCAATCAGCCATTGCATCGGTCACTGATGACACCGCTGAATTTGCAACCCTGCTCAACTTTGGGGAGCAGAGACCAAGTGCCGCGACAAAAGCATCCTTAGTTCTTGATCGGCTGGACGAACATCTTTTTGGGGTAAATTACGCAAGACCAGACACAGGGTTCGACGACACTACAAATAAATTTATGGGCATCCCTCAAGGTCCCGTACTATCAGCCTGGATTGGCTCTATAGCACTTTTCCCCGTTGATGAGGAAGCATATCGCTTTATGACTAGGCTTAATGCTGATCATAGGCGTGTTGGCTACGCTCGATATGTTGATGACATCGTGCTGCTGGCGGATACTCCAGAAACTCTAGCAGAGATGAGAGAGGCTATCGACTTATGTGCACGTAAGCTGGAACTAACGCTCCTTGCGAAAGCAGATGAAATACCGGCGATGAGTGCTGAGGACTTTACATCTTATATTAATGAAGGAAGAGCCCTAGCGGCCTATGGACCTGCGTGGGAACCGCCCTTAGTTGGAGATGGTGAGTCAGGCTGGGATTTCTGGTCCGTTGCACCTGCAACGGATCGCCAATCCGCCTTGCAGTTGCTCCACAATGTAGAGTTGTATAAGGCGTCGAAGTCTACCCTTCTCAACACTGTTAGAACTGCATTCCAAGCGCCTGATCTACGAGCTTCAGAACTCCCCAAAGCAGCCCGGTTAATCTGGTACTCGATTGCGGTGGAGCACTTGGGATATCACGACTCCAGTGAGATGCTGTCTCAGTACATGGAGTCATGGGATGAATGCATACAAGGTGCCGCTTGGGCACTCCGGCCAGAGTTATATGGTTGGGAATCACCAATTTTGTTTGCACTCGAAGGGCTTGAGCATCTGATCGATAAACAGTCACGGGATATTGCTGAGCTTTCAGCTGAAGAAAATGTATTACGACGTCACCGTATAGCATGGCTTGCAGAACTCGTTTTGAGCGAAGAGTTTGACAGTTATGTGGCCAATTCCACGCTTGCTCCTCAGCATCAACTGAACGTTCGACTGGCACTCGTTCGTTGGAAAGCTATGCGGCTTGTCGGGAAAGCAACAGCATCCGCCGATCAACTGGATGTCGAGCGTTCCAGACTAGTACAAACTTGGCAACCATTCGAATGGATGCATAAGGCTGTGTCGTTGCTGACAGAGGCTGACCAGTCAGGGGTGGATCCTCTTACTCCACTAGTCGCACCAGCAGAAGTTCAAAAACGTAAGGGTATTATGTCTGGGCTCGCGGCAGACGTATTCATGGCTCTATTACCTAATAGTGACGATAAATCCGAGCCATTGAATGAAGAGCAGCAAGCGTCTGCATTTAGTATCGCCCTGCAAACAATTGTAGCCATTGTTCCAAAAGAAAACCTTCCAGTTTGTTTGAGTCGAAGAAATCACCTTATATGGAACAAGCTGACGCCCTCCTCTCCAAATAGAATAATAATCCCACCATTACCCGGCATCAAAACTACTAGGCTTTTTTCTTGCATAGGTGAAAGTGCGGACAATAGTGGGTCTGCAGTAATACACGAGATCGAAGCGCTAGACTTTTCCGCAGTTGATAAACCACCCGTTTTCCTTGGTTCTGAAAGCGGTCGCCAGATCAAAGCTCTCAGTACGACTTGGTCATCCGAAATCATAGCTGATTCCCTAGTACGGATTAAAGCTGAGTTGGCAACAGAGGACTACTTTCTTTTACGTGAGCGCGCTTCAGCTGCGAACATTGACATTTCAGCAGACACACTCAAGCTAGCTGCTAAGCTATACAGAGCAGTTGTACAAATAATTACCACATACACTGAAACCAACGACAATAAAGAACTGGTCCCTGCATGGCCTTATATCGCAGCCGATTGCAACAATGAGTTTTACTACCTAATTACCAACGGCGTCTCTCGTGAAGAGCTTGGAAATAGGGCATTCATAAGGGATGGTGGTCGAGCTCTACGCACAACTGAAGTACCTATCTTTGAAGCCAACCTTTGGCGAGCAGGCGTGGCCATTTCTGATTATCTTGGTCTTTATGACGATCATACCAAGTTTAGTAGCGCCGACTCGGACATTACTCTTGATGCAGCCGCACTAACGAATCCGGCACGATATGTTCTACGGACGCAGCTTCGCAAGCTACGCGGTGCCTATGCCGATTCACAAATAAGCAAACGCCGAAGTGATGATGGATTGTTACCCGCGACGGTAGTTCGCGCGCTTCGTCTGTTGGAGACGTTTCCAGACCAAGCCGACAACTCACTAAATTCAATTTTCTATGTTCTGGCAGCTGAGGCAGAGTCAGCTGCTATGTATCTAGCATTTCGTGAGAGCTGGGAAAAAACTGACTCTGCCTCGTTCTTAGCGTCAGTGGCTGACAAAGTTCTAAACCGTCTACCTCTATCTATTGGCCAAGTACTTTCAACTAGAGATGACGGCGCTCGCGGTGTACGTCGTGACCTTGTTGGTCCGCTATGCTTTGCTAGACGACTGTTCTCTGTCTCTAAAGAGTCACCTATTAATGAGCTTCCAGCTTGGAAAGCGATGCGTTCGGGAGTAGTAAGTGCCGGCATTTATGTAGCGTTTGAGGGACTTATCGCTTCGTTGCGAAGCCATGGTTCGTTTGAAAGATATGAAAATTTTGATTTACCAGAAGATTGGGGAATACCGTTAGCACCAAATAACGGCCTTAAGTATACCCAGGCTCCTAAAAACAGATCTCATTCACTAAACCGAACACCCTTGACTGAGCAGTGCCGAAGACTGGTTCAGCATCTCGGGCATCGCCTGCTTCATGACAACCTGGAATGTCTACCTCGCGACTTGTATGAGAAAATTGCAACAGTTTCTAAAACCCTAGCTTCGATTGATTACAGAGATGAAGAAGCTCCATTTCTGGAATGGCCTTTCGAAATACTAAGCGACCAATGCTTAGCGTTATTAAATCTAGAACTTTTGGAGTCCGTAGTCCTATTAGTAAAGCAAATAGATGAAGAGCTTGGGTTTGAGCCAATTTTGGTAATCGAAAAGTCTTATGGTTACAACGCTCAGACTAAGCGCTTCACGGACTCGCGAAATGGCGTCCGGGACGTTACTCCGTGGATGATATCTCAGTTCCCGAAGCTTTCTAAGCACATCGAAGAGATTTCTCATGAGGGTCAATTCCTTCGAGTCTGGACGGAAGTTTTTGACCGAACCAGTGGAAAACTTCTCTCAGTCTCAGCTCTTGGCGAGCCGTTTGCTTCTATTGCTATTATTAAACCTACACTGCACTCTACTATTGAAGAGGCAGAAATTGAAGATCGCACTCAGTTAAGTGACATTCATGAGACAGATTCAGGCAAACACTACTTTGACTTTTCTGCGGGAGGAACTTCAGAGCCAACTCCAGGACAACTTTCCGATACTAATGTAGAAGATCTTCCTGGAAGTATTGCGCTAGAAACGCCGCCCAAATCTGATAATAACGTCGAGAAAACAACACAGGCTTCATCTTTGCATACCGGTTCCTCCACGAATCGGAATGCAAATTCATTCAGAAAGCAGCAAGCGGGGCAATGGGAATTACGTGGAGCATCGAGCAGGCCTAATGGACTTATTCGTATAGCATTTCTCCAAGCTGACTTCGACTTAACATACCAGCACCCCTTTGTTGAGGCATGCCCTACTCAATGGCCTTTCGGAGCCAAAGTAAGTAAAGAAATATCCGCGCATTTAAAATCCAACCTAAGCTCTAAGTATAGCTCTTTACTTAGAGCGGCTGAGCGACACGACACAGCACACTTATGGACCAAGTCTGAGTTTTTGCCAAGTTGGTCAGAGCACCGCCGTCGCTCCATCCTGCGTCGTGTAATCGACTCGTGTCAGAATTTCAACGTAGATTTGCTCATACTACCGGAGTACTCGGTCAGACGTGAAACACTTGAGTGGCTGAAGACATATATTGTCAACAAATCCGTTTCAGTGCTAGCTGGAACGTATATGCATATCTGCGAGCAGCACTCTGACAAGCACTTAACTGCGCCCCTTACATTACTTTGGCCACTGCCACAGTCAGTATCAAAAATACTATTAGCATCACTACAAAAAAAGAACCTAGGCTCGACAAGTGATTATGACTCGCTGCAACGGGGGCAAGTTCTTGAGTTTTCCCGTAACAAAAAATATCGCTCAATTGCCTTGGAGGAATTCTTCCGGCCTTCCTCCCATACCTTAAAACCTCTATTTAATCCTAGCGAGCTAGCCGCAAAGCTTGGAGAACAGATAGGTTTCGAGCCAACACCAGAAGCTCTCATAACTCTCCTAGCGGAGACTAGACTCCCATTAAAATACCTACTGGAACTAATATGCTCTGAGGCATTCTTGGTATCTAGCCCTGCCAACTATGTTCATATGGGAGAAGATCTCAAAGCAATGTGGCGTAGGTTCGGAAGGGCAGCAACAACAGACGAAGTTCTTTTAGATATTGGGGCTTTGTCGAAAAAACTTTCGATCACCGGTGATGGGATCGAGGCCCGTAGGTCGATACTAGCCGTCCCCGCAGCGACATCTAGATCTGCTGATTACTGGTTCGCAGGACAAGCTGGCTTTCTCGCAGCAGGGACCACTACCGTATTCTGTAATAGCATAGATGGAAAAACACTTGTAGGAGGAAGCTGCTTCATTGGCCGAGGTAGTTGGAAAGCAGAGGATACCACTTTGGGCTACCTTGCTAGGATCACCCCATATCATGGCTGGTCTAAAGGTATTTACTATAACAATAAAGATGATGCACTGAGTCGTGACGACCAAGCCTTGGTTATTTCAGACATAGATCCTCATAACATGTTAGAAGGCAAGCCTCGCGCTCAAACCATGCCCTCCCCACTGCAACTTGTAGCATATTTGCCACTTGTAGAATCTATTGACTGGCAGCAAACCCAATCGAATCTTCTTAAAGCTTTCTCCATATCACTTCCTGATGACATTAGCTCTTCATATGAAAGTAATAAAAAGCGCCCTCAAGAGGAGTCTATCTTTTGGAGCTCAGTGTGGAAATTAAAAAACACTGCTGACGCAGATGACTTTAATGAGTTATGGAGCAAATTTTCTGACAAAAAATCTCTACTGTCTCGCGCACAAGCCTATCAAAACAATGTAGATATGCAACCCACTGCTCCTCGTGGGTCACTGGGCATTTTTTCCTCGCCAGCACTATACGACTGGATTGATGTCAACCTAACATTAACAGAGCACGAAGAACTTCCGAACATCTCGGTCCCACCTTGGAGGTTCCCTGACAAGTAATTTAACTAAAACCTGCAATCAATATAAAAACAGGCTTGCATACGTTAATTGATCGCAAGCATGCTTAAGAAATCCGCTTTGGGCTTATTTCTAGATCCAAAGCGGAATACCAATCATCAGCTATGGCGAAGACAGTAACCGCCAAGGTAATTTGCGTCCAAACAAGCAATACGGCAATCACGCTAGGCTACCCGGTTCGATTCCACCGAAAGCTATAACGAGCTGATTTATTTATAGTTACTTGATGGGGTACGCCAAATTTTCCAGCGAGTTCCACAGCAAAAAACCTAGCTCCGTTGACTTCTACCGTACGTCTGGTGCCGCACCATACGCAGTACGAAGAAGGCTCACCGCAAGGTCGATTCTTCCACCGGGTCGGGATGACGGTCCAGCAACGACATCAAAACAATCAAAGCCTGTGGCGGTGGTGCGTCCGCGCGCTTGGAGCGGGAAAATGCGTTGTGCCCACCGCCTGAACGCAGGCGAACGGCAACTGCCTGAGTGAAGCCGATCTTCTTGCGGACCCGCTTCATCTTGGCAGCTACTGCTTGCTGGGCATCTTCAATCAATTGGTCGCCTGCTTCTGCGTGACGATTGGCGCTGTCGCCATCGAACACGATCTCTTGGCACGACTGGCATTCCCAGCCGGACAGGCGGTGGACTGCCCGCTTGAGGTTCTTGTACTCGACGTCCAGCGTACGACTGTCGAATTGGACCATGCCATTGGCCGTATCGCAGTGAAGACAGTGCTGCGTCTTCGTCATGACTACGTTTCCTTGAAGACATTACGGGAGACTTCCTCATGCCGGTACGGCATCACGCGTAGAGCTGTGCCCCCGCAAACCCTGATGGGCAATTAGGTCGACTTCGAATATTTTCGCTGGAGAAACGGATAGAGGTAGCGTGGTTGTGGCCCAACGCGGGTTAACCACCTAGTACAGATCGAAGAACGCGCGCTTTCTCTTCTTCGGACATCCGATGAAACGCTGCCAACAACCGCGCCTCATCATCATCCTCGCTATAAAAATACGAAGCCGGCAGCCCCAGCACCCCAGCGATCTGCCTCACCATCTCCGGATTCGGTACATGCTTGTCCTTCTCGTACTGATTCATCCGCGCGCTCGCCGACGCCGGCTCGATGCCTGCCTCGATCCCCAGTTGCTCCTGGGAGATTCCAGCCGCCTTCCTCGCTTCCTTCAACCGCCTGCTGAACGTGCTCATTTTTTAGCCGCGTAAAGGCTAAGAGATTCTTAGATTCACGTTGACCACATACTAAGACTTACTTAGTATTCGGCAGAATCTGTGCTTTCTTTAGGAGAGCACTCCCGGCGCGGTCGAAAGGGATGACCGTGCGATGACTTCAGTGATCGAAGGGCTTGGCGGTTTTGTGTCGGGCATTCGCAAGGATTAGCTGCGTTGAATATTGGTAAATACCTGCATGATTTTCAGAATGACCTTCAGCAGTTCATCGCGTCGGAGGCGGTAGTCAGCACCGATCAGCTTCAGGAGTGGCAGACGATGCTGGGAATCATGATTCTGGATATGGAGGGCGTCAGGGGTGCGATTCAGGGGGCTGCGGATGTGCATGACGGCATTGCCTTGATGGCCAAGCTGCTGGATGCGGCGCATACGGACAAGCTGGATGCGGACCAGGTTCGCTGCCTGATTGAACCGCTCAGGGATCGCCTGTGGATAACGATTGAGGATGCTCGCCAGGTGATGTGATGGGTGGGCTGGCTGGGGATAACGTCGGGATTCTGATCTCGGCGCCCCCAGCCGAACGGGCTGTGGACAACCTCCCATTTAAATCTGTGGATTATTTTATCCACAGCGGATTTTCACTGTGGATACTCGCTACGATCGACTTATCAACATGTATAACTTGTTGATATAGAACGATTTTTTTGGAAAGCCTTCTGTCTGGAAAGCCGCGGTTTCAAAAGGCTCGCCGGCAAGCCTGCTCCCACAAAGGCGGTTGGCCGCCCAAAAAATAGAGGCAGGGCCGCCGGCCCACAGCCATCAGCAGCCGCTAAGCCTTCAGCCTCCGCCAAAGCCCGGCCAACCCCAGCGCCATCCAGCACACATGCCCCGCGATTCCGCCGCCCACTAACACCACCACACAAAATGCCGTCCGCACTGAGCTATACGCGCCATACGCTGCCAGCCCATGCTCCCGCAGTACCGAGACGGCATGCCCAACAATCCCCACCAGCGTGGGCGAGAACACTAGCACCAGCATCACTGCCATAAACGCCAACGGCAGGCACCGAGTGAACAGTGCCTTCTCGACGGCCGCCAGCGGCTTGTGCTTGTCATGCTTCGCGGGGACGGTCGTGTTGGCCGCATCCACGATTTCCTGATACCAGGCCCCATACAGAATCGCGACCACTGCCATCAGCAGGCTCGCCGCCGAGATCTCGTCACTCATGGCACGTAGGCCACCGGCGTTGCGCCGAGTACGGTGCACAGGTGTTCATACGAGGACTTGGTGATTTCGTAGGTAGCCACGCTACCGCGCTTTTTGCCGATGGAGGCGAGGGTGCCGTCGATGGCGGCGAGCTTTCGGTTGAGTTCTTCTATGACGTTGACGCTGTTCATGGTTACCAGCCATGGCCCGGTGGCGGTTTCGGCGGCGGCGCCTTCGAGTACCCACTTGAGGGTGTGGTCGATGGCGTCGCGCAGCAGGTATTGGTATTTGGATATGATGGAACGCAGCAGCCCGCGGCTTTCGGTGGCGGTGGTCTGGAAGATTTTGCTGATGGTTTGCTCGTCGGGGATGCGGCCGCCGAAGACGTTTTCCACCATCAGGAAGAGGCGGTATTCAAGGATGTCAGTGCCGCGCTTCAGGGCTTTCTGGCCGCGCATCATGGCTAGGTATTCCTGTAATGCCGATTTACCGTAGCCGGCCAGGGCGTTAGGCAATTGCGCCTGGCTGCAGCCAATGATCTGCGCGATCTCGGCGATTTCCTGGGCGCCCAGGGTGAGGTTGAATTGAATGTCCACTCGGGTTCTCCACAGGGTCCAAGGGCGAGCGATGGGTTCGCTCCGTGGTCATGGTGGGCTGGCGAGATGGGGATTGATGTACGAAATTTCCCAAGGGTGGTGTTGAATGTCAGGGCCAGCGCAGCCTGCCGGCAGCGGCTACACGGCTCGATGTGTCAGGGAGTTATCCACACCCCAATAAAACTCGATTGACGCCATCATCTTGACATCACTCCTGTATCTCCTTTAAAAAGCGGCCTCATTCAAAAAATTCCTAGAGCCATGGATGCCGGCCTGCCTTAACTTCTTCACCCTGCGCCAATACGTTTTAGGGCTGGTGCTGGGCTTGTTGACCCTGCTCGATCCCTTCGGCATTACCTCGTCCAGCGACGCTGTTTCAGGCAAGTGGCTGAACCGTGTTTTCTCGCACCTGTATTCCACCCAGGGTCAGCAGAAGATCGCGGTGGTGATCATCGACGACGCCTACCTCAATAGCCATGACACTTTCTGGCCGTTGCCCTACGACGAGCAGAGCAAGTTGTTCAAGCGGCTGCTGGCCTACAGGCCGCGGGCGGTTTTTGTTGACTTGCTGTACAGCCATGACCACTCGACGACCGATTTGGCACACAGCAGTCAGTTGTTGGCGAATGTGTTCGACCGGTATCAGCGCCAGGGTATTGCGTTGTTTCTGGCCAATACCGGGCGCAAGGCAGGGGACGCTGATGAAGCAAATGCACAAGGGGCGCTGACCACGGTCAGCAGCCCTGCGCTGGTGAGTTGGAGCGGTTTGAACGGGCAGTACCCGTTGGCGCAAGCCACGGACCTGGGCCCTATGGAAACGCCAGCGTTGGCGTTGTACCGGGAGTACTGCAAAGCCTACGACTGCCCCGAACTGCCCAAGGATGCGAATGCCGCCGTGGATGCGCCAGCCATGGCCTTGCAGTGGGGCAGCGAGCCGCCGGATAACCAGCGCAAAGTGGCGCAGGTGAACAACTGCGACAAGCCCTCGGTGCCCTGGACTCAATCGCTGCACGAGGTGTGGGTGGGGATAACGTCGAAACAGAAGGGCTCTGACCGGGGCCGCTGCGCGCCCACGCTGACACTCAATGCCAGCGACCTTGAGGCCAGTGACCCGCAAGATCGCGAGGTAATCCGCTCGCTGCTGCGCGGCCGGTTGGTGCTGGTAGGCGCAGACGTTACCTCAGTGAATGACCTGGTGACGTCCCCGGTGCACGGGAAAATACCTGGCGTGTACCTGCACGCGATGGCGCTGGATAACTTGATCAGCAAAGGCATGGACTACTACCACGATGCGGCCTCGGTTTCACTCGATGGCTTTGACGTGAGCTGGGTGGATGCCCTTGAACTCGAGTTGCTGGTGCTGATCGCCGTGCTGAAAAAGCGCACGTCCAGAAACGAAGCGAAAAGCCTCCAGGGGCACAGCGCCACATTGCGCCTGTGGGCAACCTGGTTCGGCTTTATGGCATTGCTGACGGGGATCACGCTGATGCTGTACTTGCTGAATATCACCCCCGCCAACGTGCTGGGCATCGCGACGTTATCGCTCGCGTTGTTAAGCGAAAAATTCAATCAATACTTTTCCACACCCTCCGTTCCTCGCCCAATCAAAGGTATTCAAGGATGAACAAAACCATCGCACTGTTTTTCGCCCTGCTGTTCAGCCAGGCGGCGGCCGCTACGCAAGTCGTCGAGGGCTTCCTGGCCGACCCGGTGGAGATTCTGGATAGCCTGGGCAAACACGCTGGGGAAATGGCCCGCAAGGATGCGCCCAAGGGGCCGCTGCCGGTGCTGCAGTACAACGAGTCTCTGGACCTGGTGCAGGTGGAGTTGGCGGGCAAGCCGGTGTGGCTGGATACCGAAGATTTGCGCATGAACCCTACCAAAGTGGTGAAACTGGCTTGCAAGGAAGTGCCCATCGGCAAGGGAGAAGGCAAAGAGAACCCGTCCAGCCTGGGTTACGGCGGCTGCGAGTAATGGGTGCCCGAGCCAGCGGTATCCGCGTTGCGATGGGGTTGGCGGCAGCCACTGTGCTCAGTGCTTGCGGCACGATTAAAGGCGCGCCGGATGCGATGATGAACCTGGTGGGCCCGTCCACCCAGTCGCGGCTCAAGGCGCGCTACGTCGAGACCGATGAGGTGCGCCAGTACTACAGACTCGACGCCCAGCGGGTCAGCACGTTGCGCCTGAGTTATGACGGGCGCAGCATGCCGGCCGACGATATCCGCCAAAGCAACGTGGTGGACATCCCCCTGTTGCAAAACTACCTGCAAGGCATAGTCAACCGATTGGTGAAGGGCTGGCCCGGTGAGGCGCCGCCCCTACAGGTGCGCATCGTCGACAGCAACGTCTTCGGGCCGTCGGCTGATGCCTACGGCAACGTGTTTGTGCCATTGGGGATGCTGGAAAGCGTAGAGAGCGAGGACGAGATCGCGGCTATGCTCGGCCACGAAATCAGCCATGTGCTGCTGCACCATCACGATCGGGACGCGGCGTTTAAACAGCAGAAGGACATGATGGTCAACCTGGCCACGTCGATCCTGCTCGGCAGCGTGGTAGCCGACACGGGCGTGGACCGCAGTACCGGCCAGATGAAGTTCGTCAGCAAGAACCCGCTGCGTACCCAGAACACCGTCAGCAAGACAGTGATCTATGCGGCGCTGATCAATGGTTTCTCGGACAACGTCTGGAGCACCGCCTGGGGGCGTACCCAGGAAGACCAGGCCGACCTGCTGGGCACCGACCTGATGATCCGCGCTGGTTATGCATCACGTGGCGCCAACTATTCCCTGGAGCGGCTGAACGACTACCAGGGCAAACAGGCTCCCTTACTCAGCAGCTTTCTGGATGAGCGCAAAAGCGCCATGAAAGAATCGCTGGAACAGTTGAACGTGAACCGGTTCAACCAGGAGCTCAACCTGCTGATCAACGGCGGCCTCAGCAATGGCCTGAAGACAGCCACCAACTATTTTCAGCGCGCGCACATGTCGCCGCTGGATCGCGACGAAGAACTACGCAAGTACCTGCAACGCGAATATCCCCAGCAGCGCCGCGCACACGTCGACAAGCGCAGTTGGCCGAAGGTACGCGATGCCGCGCCAGTGGCGGTTGCCTTGCAGGCTTACCGGGACGCCAATTCGGTGATCTTCGCCCTGGCCAAGAACGACATGCATACCGCCGAGGCCGCCAACGCCAAGGCGCTGGCTTCTCCGGTGCGTAACCAGCCGGGCATCCGCAAGGCGTCGTTCACGTTGCACCTGACACAGGGCCGCAAACAGGAGGCGATGAAGGACCTGGCGTCGATCAAGGATTGGTCACTGGCAAGCCCCGAGCTGTATGACTTCATGATTGCCTACCAGCTGGGGCAACGCGACCCGGCCGGGGCGTTGGTCACGATCGACAAAGGCGAGCGCACGCTGGGGTCGCAAGAGTTGTTCATTGCGCAGAAGGTGCAGGCCAATCTGCTGTTGCAGAATACCGGGCAGGTGGAGAGTTTGCTCAAGCAGTGCGAGCAGTACCCGGCGCGCAGGCAGAGCTGCAAGAAGATGGCGTCGGTGAAGGCCTGACGATAATCGCAAGCTCAAGCGGGCAAAACAGACAACCGAATGGCGCGTTCGCGTGACCAGGCGATTAAGATGGGGTTGATAAGGGCAGCTTGGCTCATGGGGAACCTCTTCAGACTATATTCGCGCAGCCTAGCGAATGAGTGGGAGGAACGGTCCCCTGCACTGCCGCCGAGCACGATGAACGGTAAGCGTTAATTACGCACAAATGTTTCACTCCGCCACCACCCGATTGCGCCCGCTTTCTTTCGCCCTATACAACGCCCGATCACTACGCCCCATCGCCGCCTCCGCCCCGCCGTCGCCATCGCGCAAATCACTTACACCAATGCTTACGGTCAGGCCAATCACTTGCCCGCCATGCATCAACGGTGTGACGGCCAGTTTTTCCTGCAAGCGCACGGCAAACGCGCAGGCGTCGCGGCTGTTGGTGCCGCGCAGCAGTACGGCGAATTCTTCGCCGCCGATTCGCCCGGCCACGTCGGTTTTGCGCAGTTGGCCGTTGAGGATGTCGGCAAAGTGTTTGAGCGCCAGGTCGCCGGTGGCATGGCCCCAGCGGTCGTTGATGTGTTTGAAGTGGTCGAGGTCCAGCATCAGCACGCAGGCGTTGCTGTGCTGGGCGCTGATTTGTTGCATGAAGTGGCGGCGGTTGGGCAGTTGGGTGAGGAAGTCGATGCTCGCGTGGATTTGCAGGTCGGCTTCCAGGCGTTTGCGTTCGGTGATGTCGGTGGTGGTGCCGATCATGCGCAGCGGCTTGCCGTCGGCGTCGCGGGCCACGACTTTGCCGCGGCTGTTGATCCATTTGTAGCTGCCGTCTTTGCACAAGATGCGGTGCTCGACTTCGTAGGCGCTGATGCGCTGTTGGAAGTGAGCCTGAATGGTGGCTTGCACGAACGCCAGGTCGTCGGGGTGCACGCGGGTGTAGCTGTCGCACAGGTCGGGGGTGAGTTCGTGGGCTTCGTAGCCCAGCAGCGCTTTCCAGCCTGCGGAGTAGTGGATCTGGTTGTTCAGTACGTCACGGTCCCACACGCCGGTGCCGCTGTTGTCGATGGCCAAGGCCAGGCGATCCTGGCTTTCGCGCAAAACGGCAACTTGCAACTTGAGGGCTGACTCACGCTGCTCGGCCTGCAAGGCGGCTGCGGCCAGTTGCACCAGTTCTTCCAGCAACTGCTGTTCGCCGGGATGTAGCTGGTTGCGGCCCAGCAGGATCAACTCGCCCAAGGGCTGGCCGTCGCTGGCGAAAATGGGGGTGTTGCATTGCGCGCCATCCAGGTGGACAGATGGCGGGTTACCGCTGCTGGCACGCAGCGCTGGCTGGCCGTCGCGGTACTGCATCAGCAAGGCACTGGCCACGCCAAAATGGCGCTGGGCGAGGCGCGTCAGTCCGTGAAAGCGCTCGTCAGCGATTACGTCTGGCTGGGGGGGCTGTTCGAAGTCAGCGTCCACGCTCGTCACCATCAAGAAGGCTTGTAGCCATCATCGCACAGGTTGGTAGCAAGGCAACTGTCTGGCCGACAGGGCGTGGGTCCCGTTGAGACCACCGACAGTGCTACAGTCGCGCCCATCAACTGCAAGGGAGCCCCCCAGTGGCGAGCAAAACCTATATCGAAAGTTCTCTGTCGGCCGGCGAGCAGGTCGAGGCCGTTTTCAAACTGCACTGGCTCAGCTGGGTCAACGTTTGGCTGTGGGTGGTCCTGGCGATCGTCACCGTGGGCATCCTCTCCCCCGTGGCCATCTACAAGTGGCTGAGCCTGCGCTGCCAGGAGTACGGGGTGACCAACAAGCGAGTTATCCACAAGCGCGGGATCATCAGCCGTACCACCGATGAGATGAAGCTGTCGTCGATCGAGACCGTGGACCTGGACCAGAGCGTGATGGGCCGGTTGCTGGGGTTTGGCACGGTGCGCATTACCGGGCGCGGGATCAGTGACCTGGTACTCAAGGGCGTGGACGACCCTTTGCAGGTAAAGCGCCAGATTGAAGGGGTGAGTAACCCGGTGTGATACACCTTTATCAAGACGGTCATTCTAGAAAGTTAATAGTTATGGCGCGAGTGATTACTGGCGGAAAAACCGCACTATAGTCATTAACGAATGTTCGTTTACCCGGCAATTATCGGCTGGACTATCACATGCCCAGAACAGCACTCGGCGTTGTCACCCATTGGGTGGCAACTTCGGTGCTGGCGGGTAAATTCCTGTTCGGTGCAAGTGCCGCTGCAACGTGTTTGACACTGGGCCTGGCCACTAACTGCGACACTGCCGCACCGGCCCCGTGGACCACTCAGGTAGGCGAAGGCAATGCCGGTGCCGCCGACAATCGCGCGGTAATCCTGGCCGCTGGCAGCCAGATAGCGGTAGGCAACAGCAATGCCATTGCGTTGCGTGACAACGCCGTAATCACGTTGGGCAGCAATGCCATTGTCAGCGCCAAGGCAACCAATGCAGTGGGCGCCTTCACGACCGGCGGCGATACCATTGATACTCGTAACAACGGCACTATTACCGTGGCGGCCGGGGCGCAGATACTGGCATTGGGCACTCAGGGAAGTGCCGAGGCCATCAACTTTCAGGGGCCCGGCAATACGCTGATCAATAACGGCACGGTGCGCGCGCTGAATGCCGTGGCTATCTGGTCGCAGAACACCAGTGGCTTGAACACCATCGTCAATAACGTGACCGGTGTCATTCAAGCACCGGGTACGGTGATTGGCGGTTCGGGCAATGGCGCGCTGGACTTTACCAACAAGGGCATGGTGATTGGCAACCTGCTGCTGGCGGGCGGCAACGATACGCTGCGCCTATACACCGGTTCGACCATCACGGGTAACTTCAGCGGCGGCGCCGGTACCGATACCATTTACCTGAGCGGGGATGGCGCGGCTTCGCTGCCCGGCAACATGGTCGGGTTTGAAAGCCTGATCAAGACCGACCCGGGTACCTGGACGCTTACCGGTTCGGTAACCGGGGTGACGGTGTCCGAAGTACAAGCGGGGACGCTGGCCTTGACCGGCAACAATGCCCAGTACACGGGCAGGGTGTTGGTAGACCCTGCCGGCACCCTTGAGGCGCGCGCGCAAAGCCTGCCGCCCACCGTCACCGATAACGGCTTGGTACTGTTCCAGCAAACGGATGACGGCACCTACAGTGGGTTGCTCAGCGGTGTCGGCGCCGTGGAAAAAAACGGCGCGGGCACGCTGACGCTTGCGCCTTCGGCCGCAACAGGAAATACCTATTCGGGTGGTACCACGCTGGATCAGGGCGTGCTGTCAGTGGCGGCCGACAGCGCCCTGGGTGCCGCCAGCGGTGGGATTATCTTCAACGGGGGAACCCTGCAATTGGGTAGCAGCTTCGACCTGGCGGCAACACGTTCGGTCGTGATCCAGGCGCCCGGAGGGGCCATAGACACTCAGGGCTTCGACTCCACGTTAGCGCAAGCAGCCAGCGGTGAGGGGGGCCTGACCAAGTCCGGGACTGGCGTCCTGATAATGACCGGGAACAATACCTACACCGGGGGTACCACCATCGCACAGGGCACCTTGCAACTGGGTAACGGGGGCAGCAGTGGCTCTGTTGTCGGTGATGTCAGCAATAACGGCGTGTTGGTATTCAACCGTGCGGATGCGCTGACGTATTCGGGTGTCATCAGCGGCAGTGGCAACGTGGTGCAGTCGGGCAGCGGTTCTACCTTGCTCACCGCCAACAGCCCCTTCACCGGCGGCACTCAAGTGACGGCAGGCGTTCTGGCAGTCGGCGATGCGGCGCACGGCGAAGCGGCGCTGTCCGGCGGTGGCCCGGTAAGCGTGGCCCAGGGCGCGACGCTGGGTGGTTACGGCAGCGTCACCGGCCCTGTGGATAACAATGGCAGCGTGGCAGCGGCGAATGCGTTGGGGCTGTTCAGCGACGGCGTTGCGGGCAATTTCACGGTCAACGGCAATTTGACCAATAGCGCGCAGGTGCAATTGGCCGGCAACATCGTTGGCAACACGCTGACGGTGGCCGGCAACTACGTTGGCCAGAACGGCGTCATCGCGCTGAATACGTACCTGGGTAGCGATAATTCGGCATCCGACCGTCTTGTTCTCAAGGGTGGCACGGCATCGGGCAACACCGCCTTGCAGGTGACCAATGCCGCAGGGCCTGGTGCGGCCACCTACAGCGATGGTATCCAGGTGGTAGCCGGGCAAAATGGCGCCAGCAGTTCAGCCACCGCATTCACGCTGGCAGCGCCGGTGGCCGCGGGCGCTCACGAATATGTTCTGTTCAGGGGTGGCGTCAGCAGCGGCACGGCGGACAGTTGGTACCTGCGCTCCTCGTTGCCACCGCTCCTGGCACGCAGCTTTCCTGTATCGCCACCCGCCTCGGCGCCTGAACCTGAACCTGAACCTGAACCTGCCCCCGGCTCGCCGGTGTTGCCGATCGCCACCGTGGCCCAGCCTGTGCCCGTGGCGCCCAATCCAGGCGCCACGCCGGTGCAACCCGCCATCGTCCGGGTCGTTACCCCGGCCACAACACCGGGGGCGCCTGCGGTGGCCACCCTCGTTGCGCAACCCGTGCAGCTCTACCGTGTGGAAGTGCCGGTGTACAGCGTGATACCGGAGAATTTCCGCGCCCTGGCGCTGACCACGCTTGGCACCTTTGACGAGCGCCGCGGCCAGCAAAGCCTGTTGGCGGCGCACGGCGGCGACTCTGCCGTGTGGGGCCGGGTGTTTGGCGAACATGTGGAAAAGAACTGGGGTGGCACTGTAGCCCCGTCACTGGACGGCTCGATCTGGGGTACCCAGGTAGGCGTGGACCTGTGGCGCCAGGCCAATGATACGGCCGGCGTGTTTTTCGGCTACGCCACACTCAGCGGGGACATCAAAGGCCAGGCGCTGGGCTGGAACGATCTGGACGTGGGTAGCACGCGCACCAACGCTACCAGCCTGGGCGCCTACTGGACCCATGTAGGCCCATCGCAGTGGTATGTGGACAGCGTGCTGATGGGCACCCATTTCGACGGCAGCGCTACGTCCGAACGCCACGTTGGCATCGACACCAACGGCCACGCTGTAACGGCCTCTGTAGAGGCCGGCTACCCACTGCACCTGACAGGCAACTGGGTAGTGGAACCCCAAGCGCAAGTGGTCTGGCAGCAGTTGTTCATCGACAGCCAGCGCGACAGTTACTCCACGGTGCAGTTCAACACCCGCCAGAGCTGGACCGGCCGCGTGGGTGTCCGTGTGCATGGCGAGATACAGGGCAGCGGCGCCAAGCTGCAACCTTTCCTGGCCGCGAACGTATGGGACACCCGGCACGGCAGCGACCAGGCGACCTTTGGCGATGAGCCTATCGGCACCGACTTGGGCGGTACGTCATTGGACTTGAGCCTGGGTGTTGTGGCGGCGGTGAACCGTGCCACCAACCTGTACGTTTCCGTCGGCCGGGCGCAACAGCTGGATAGTGACCGCTTGCGTGAAGTGACAGGCACCTTCGGTGTAGAAGTGACATGGTAATACGGTACGCTTGTACCAATAACGATAATACGAATATGTTGTATTTACATTTAGTTACATTCTCTCTATCTTTCCGCTCCCTCGCCCCCCCCCCCTTGCGGAAAGTTCATGTCCACTTTCACCCCGTCACGCCTGCACACCGCGCTGTTCTGCGCGGCTACCTGTCTGTCCTCGTTGCCCGCGCACGCCGCCGATGCAACCGGCATTACCCTGCCCTCGACCGCCGTCGATGCCACGGCCGACTCGAAAACGCAGACCAAGGAATTGCCGTCCTACAAACTGACGGCGCCACTGATCGATACCCCGCGTTCGATCACGGTTATCCCGCAGGAAGTGATCAAGAAAAGTGGCGCCACCACCTTCACCGACGCCCTGCGCACGGTGCCGGGCATTACCTTCATTGGCGGCGACGCGGCGGCCAACCCGTCGGCGGACCGCCCGGTGATTCGTGGCTTCGAGTCGCGCAACTCGATCTTTGTGGACGGCATGCGTGACACCGGTGTTCAGAACCGTGAGACCTTCGACGTGGAACGCATCAGCGTGATCAAGGGCCCGGACTCCGTTTACGCTGGGCGCGGTGCGGTGGGCGGCAGTATTGATATAGAGACCAAGACGCCGAAGCTGGAAGACTCCCTCGACGCCAGCGTCGGCATGGGTACCGATTCCTACAAACGTACCACCCTGGACGTGAACCGGGTCATCGACGACAGCACCGCGTTCCGCCTCAACGTGATGGGCCACGACGCTGATCAGCCGGGCCGCACCGACGTGTTCAGCAAGCGCTGGGGCATTGCACCGTCGATAGCCTTCGGCCTGGGCGAGCCGACCACCGTCACGCTGAGCTACTACCACCTGTCCACCGACGACATGCCGGACTTCAGCGTGCCGTTTCGTTCAACTGGCGGCACGCCGGCGTCGGAAATCAGCCGCTCGCAGTTCTACGGCCTGAAAGACCGCGACTACCGCCGCGGCCAGACCGACACCGGCGAGGTGCGCATCGAGCACGAGCTGGACGACAACTGGAAGGTGAAGAACACCACCACTTACGGCCGTTCGACACTGGACTACATCGCCACCAACCCGCAGTTCGTCAACGCCACGTCCGAGCAACTGCTGCTGGAGGCCAAGAGCGGCAAGTACGCCACCAACACCCTGGCCAACCAGACCGAGCTGACCGGCCACACGTTGCTGTTGGGCCTGGACAACACCGTGACTACCGGTATCGAACTGAGCCATGAAAAGAGCCAGTACGAGGGTTACCTGGTAACCGACAGCACCGGTGCCAACATCCGCAGCGGTGGCAACTGTTCGGTGGCGGGTAACTGCACCTACGTGGGCCAGTGGGACCCGGACACAGACTGGACCGGCACCTCTACCCTCAACGGTGACAGCTTCCCGGGCAAGCCGACCTATACCACCACCAACACCGCTTCAGCCTACGCCTTCGACAGCCTGAAGCTGTCGGAACAGTGGTTGCTCAATACCGGCGTGCGCCTGGATTACTACAACATCCAGGCTGAACAATCGGGCGCTGCCGACCTTGAAAACATCGCCGACCTGTTCAGCTATCAGGTAGGCCTGGTGTACAAACCCATCACCAACCTGAGCCTGTACACCTCCTACGGCACCTCGGCCAACCCACCGGGCGCCAACGGCGGCCTTGGCGGCGGCACCGACCAGTTGACCGCCACCAACCGCGACCTGTCGCCAGAGCGCAGCCGCAACATTGAAGCGGGCGCCAAGTGGGACGTGCTGGACGGGCGCCTGTCGCTGACCTCGGCGGTGTTCCAAACCGAGAAAACCAACGCCCGCGTCAGCGATGGCCTGGGTGGCATGATCAACGCCGGCTCCCAGCGGGTACGCGGTGTGGAACTGGGCGCCGCGGGTGACCTGACCAGCAACTGGCATGTGTTTGGCGGTTACTCGTACCTGGACGCGGTAACCACCGATGCCGGTTCGGCCAACTCGGCTTCTTCAGGCTTGCCGATGGTGATGGTGCCCAAGCACAACCTGACCCTGTGGACCTATTACGACATCGATCCGAAGTGGACCGTGGGCGCCGGCATGAAAGCCTCCAGCCTGACCTACGCGTCGGTGTCGTCCACCACGAAGAAATGGACCCCGGGCTACTCGGAATTCGACGCCATGACTTCGTACAAAATCTCCAAGTCGATGGACGTGCAGTTGAACCTGAAGAACCTGTTCGACCGCAAGTACTTCGCCTCTTCGTACCCTATATACGCCACTTGGGCAGAGGGGCGTTCGGCGCAAGTGACGCTGAACTTCCACTACTGATGGCTGCTTGATGAAAACGCCACTCGCCTGAGTGGCGTTTTCATTTGTGCGCCATGCAACTGGTCCTACCCTGCCCAGTCTCTGTACTATGCGTTTTTGTTTTTGCGCCTTGCTGCGTCAACCCCTCACTCAATCTGTTGGGTAACTGATCATGAAGCGTCTGCTTTCCCTGTTATGCGTTGTGGCTGGTTTTCATCTTTGCGTTGCCATGGCCGATGCCTCTGCATCGGCCCAGCAAACCACCCAGAGTTTTTATAGCTGGTACTTGAAGCGTCTTAGCGACGACAAGGTGCCGCTCAATGACAACCCGCAGCAGATGCAGCAATACGTGACGCAAAGCCTGATCAAGTCCATCGACAAGCAAGCCAAGAGCGAGGATGGGCTGGACGAGGACTACTTCATCAAGTCGCAGGATTACGATGACAGCTGGCTGACCCACATCCAGGTCACCGAAACTGCCACCAAGGGCGCCAGCGCCCAGGAAAACGTGGTGCTGGGCACGACCCAGGACAACAGCCAGGTGCTTAACGTAACGTTGAGCAAGGACAAGGACGGCTGGAAGATCACCGGTGTGGAAATCGTCCCTACCGAGCAGTAACAGACACTTCCCGCCCGTAGCAGCAACTGTCCTGTGTGTACAGATCGCGGGCCCGCGGCGCGGGCCTTCGCAGCCTGGCGGCAGCTGCGAGTCCTGCGAGGGATCAGTCGTTTTCTATCTGGTAGTGCTTGAACGACTTCACCACGGCGTCGAACGCCTGGCCGTCGGCCTGCTGGTGGGCGGCGTCGGTGCGCAGGCGCAGGGTGTAGTTGACCCCGTCGTCCGGGCCGGTGCTGCGGTATTCAACGATGACCCGGCGCACGAACTGACCATCAGCCCACTGCGCCTGCTCGGCCGGTTGCGAGTCCAGCACGAAAGGCTGGCGCTGCACGCCGCCGGGGTCCACCTCTGACAGTTCGCTGTCCATCAGCGCCTTGGTGCTGCCCAGCATCGCGGCGTCGTAACCGGCGTTGACGGTAATCTCACGGTCATCACCCAGCGGTATCAGCACGCCATCGTCAGTGCCATTGCCTTGGTAAGCCGTGGTCACGCCGGGCATCACACCGAAGCCGAATGCCACGTTCTGATACTCCGTGTGGCCATCGAGCTTGAGCATGCCATCCACCATTTCCTGTTGGGCGGCGCTCAGGGCCAGCACCGGGTTGGCGTTGGCGGGCAGCGCGATGGCCAACAGCA
The DNA here is from genome assembly GCF_000263855.1 of Pseudomonas sp. M47T1. Taxonomy (GTDB): domain Bacteria; phylum Pseudomonadota; class Gammaproteobacteria; order Pseudomonadales; family Pseudomonadaceae; genus Aquipseudomonas. The sequence continues at coordinate 81,596 of NZ_AJWX01000023.1, read as the reverse complement.
GGCTGGTGGCCCATGCGCAGCAAAATAGTCGCGGCATAACGGTTAACGTCCTGTAGGAAAGAAGGCGTCGATAGTAGCGCAGATGCAACAAGCCCCGCTCAAGAGCGCGGGGCTTGTTGGTGACGCAGGGTGCGTCAGGCCAATCAGAAAATATTGATGGGGTAATCGACGAACACGCGCAGCTCGTTACCGCTGAAGTTGTACGGCGTCGGGTTGTTGGAACCGACGTTGTCCGATACACGCAGGATCGAACTACGTACACGCACGGTCAGGTCTTTGACCGGACCTTGCTGAACTACGTATTGCACTTGGTTGAAGATTTCGCGCTCGGTGCCGCCGGTGGCGTCGCCAGCGGTGATGTTGTCGCCGCGCACGTAGGCAAACTTGTAGGTCAGGCCAGGGATGCCGTAGGCACCGAAGTCCAGGCCGTAGGCCAACTGCCAGGAACGCTCGTCTTCACCGTTGAAGTCCGACCAGTAGGAGTTGGTCAGGTAGATGGACGTACCACCGTCGCCCACGCCGCCGTTGCGCTGGTAGCCACCGTAGTTGTAGCCGGTGCTGCCGGTACTGCTCTGGTGCGCGACCATGAACGAGTGCGGGCCTACAGCGTAGGTAGCCGCCAGGCTCCAGATGGTGTTGTCGCGGCCTGTGCTGTTATCGTCAGCCCACTGGCTGTCCAGTTCAGTCTTGTAACCGTTGAAGTCAAAGGTCAGCGACTGGTCTTTCTGGATCGGCAGTACATAGGTCATGCCCAGGTACTGTTTCTTGCCGACGTTTTCGATGGTGGTGCCATACAGCGATGCCTTGAAGCGATCGGTGAAAGCATAGCTGCCGCCGTATACGTTCAGGCTTTTCAGATCACCGCTGTCACGGCCTTCGGCGCTTTTCTGCGCTTCTTCGGTGAAGTGACCGACGTTCAGCTCCAGGCCTTCGATTTCCTTGGAGGTGACCAGGGTACCGGTGAAGCTTTCCGGCAGCAGGCGGCTGTTGTCGTAGCTCAGTACCGGCAGCGACGGCATCTGGTCGCCGTACTTGATGACGGTGTTGGAGATGCGGAATTTCACTGCGGCGCCGGCGCGAGCCAGGTCGCTGGCAGGCGAGCCGTCGTTACCCTGACGGAAAAAGTCGATACCGCCAGCGCCACTGCGGCTGTCGGACTGTTCCAGGTTCTTGGCATACAGGCCGAAGGCATCAACGCCCACGCCCACGGTGCCTTGAGTGAAGCCGGAAGTGAAAGTACCGATGAAAGCCTGGCCCCACTCGGATTTGTCGTCTTTACCGTTTTTATAATCACGGTTGATGTAGGCGTTACGTGCCAACACCGACAGGTGGCTGTCTTCGACAAAGCCCTTGGCATCGTCTTGATCGCTGGCCATTGCCTGAGTGGCGCCCATCAGGCCCAAGGCGATCAGACCGATACGTGAATTCAACATCTTGTTTTCCTTATTGCTGGTTAAGACGCCCCGCCCAGTACGTTTCCCCGACGCAAAATGCAAAGGCCCACGTGCAGGAATGCAACGCGGGCCTTATCGAATACTGGACAGGTGGCTGTTAGCCACAGGCGTTGGGCGGAATCCTAGCGGGGGCCCCACCAAAGTGTCAATTTCAAAGGAGTTCGGTGGTTATAACCAAATTGTCGCAACAAGGAAGGAGAGGCTCCATGCCTCTGAATGGTGCATCGTCGTGACGACCGATCTAATGGTGAAAGGAGCCCAACAATGCTTCCAGCTCTGCCTGGCTGAGCAGCCCGGCTGGATAACGCTCACTAAGTACCTGAATGGGATCTGGCTTCTGTAGCCTGATGCCGCCGTTACATTTCAACCATTGCGCCACCCGCTGCAACGACTCTGCAGTGATGGGCGATGAGTGCGAAGCCGGCTCACTGATTGCGTTCATATCGACACCTGTTTTCCCCGGTTCCGTGAGCGGCAAACTTACCCACGCTTTATGACAGTACGATTGACACGTGCCGCCATTTAAGCCGAGGAAACCGATACAAAAGGTGTGCCATGGCATACCAACATATCCACGCAGATACAAAAAACCCGCCAGATGACGGGTTCTTCATTTGACCTTTCGATCAGGCTTTGCGCGGTGCAGGCTGCTGCTGAGTGAGGCAATGAATGTTGCCGCCGCCTAATAGCAGCTCGCGCCCAGGGATCATGATGACTTCATGATCGGGGAAGATGCCCTGCAAAATCACTTTTGCCTCGGCATCTTTGGGGTCATCGAAGCTAGGCGCGATGATGCCGCCATTGACGATCAGGAAGTTGACGTAGGAGCCCGCCAGGCGCACTGAAGGGTTGCGCTCTTGGGTGCCCGCTACTGGATCGACGCCATCGCATTCTTCAGCAGTTGCATACAATGGGCCGGGAATGGGCATCTTATGCACCACAAAGGTGCGGCCGCGCGCATCCTTGGTGTTTGCCAATACGTTCATGGCTGCCCGGCAGCGTGCGTAGTTGGGGTCGTTGGAATCATCGGTCCAGGCCAGTAACACTTCACCTGGGCGAACGTAACAACAGAAGTTGTCGACGTGGCCGTCGGTCTCGTCGTTGAACAGGCCATCGGGCAGCCAGACAATGGTGTCCACGGCCAGGTGATCGCGCAGCACGGCTTCAATTTCTTCACGGCTAAGGTGCGGGTTGCGGTTGCGGTTCAGCAGGCATTCCTCGGTGGTTACCAAGGTGCCTTCACCATCCACATGAATGGAGCCGCCTTCCAGCACGAAGCCCTCGGTGTGGTAACGGCCGCAACGCTCGATTTCCATGACCTTGCTGGCCAGTTGCTCGTCGCGGTTCCACGGCGAATACAGCCCACCGTCAAAGCCGCCCCAGGCGTTGAAGCCCCAGTCCACGCCACGCACTTCACCCTGGTCGTTGATGACGAAGGTAGGCCCGGTGTCACGCACCCAGGCGTCGTCGTTGCTGATTTCCACCACGCGAATGTTCGGCGCGTCCAGGCGGGCACGGGCGTTGTCGTACTGGCCGGCGGAAACGGCAACGGTGACAGGCTCGAAACGGGCGATGGCCTTGGCCAGCACCACGTGGGCAGCCTGCACAGGCTTGCCACCCAGGCGCCAGTTGTCCGGGCGCTCTGGCCACACCATCCATACCTGGGTTTGCGGGGCCCATTCGGCTGGCATGTGGAAGCCGTCGGCGCGTGGGGTACTCGTGAATGTGGTCATGGCTGTGTCCTGCTGGTCGTTGCAGTCATCAACAATCCCTCAAGCAAGAAGGATCAGTAAATATCCGGGTACGTTATAGCCGATAAATATCGATATTTAAAGCAAAGACTTGAAATTAATGCGGCATTCAATGCGATTATACCCGCGACAGCGGATACACAATTCGATAGTTATCGGCATTATAAATCCTCGGAAAGCACCTTCTCCACGCAGTCGACGAAGAAGTCCACGCTCTGGCGCGTCGTCACCATCGGCGGCTTGATCTTGAGGATGTTCAGGTAGTCACCCGTTGGCTGCATGAAGATACCCAGCTCGCGCAAGCGCTCGCACAGCAACGCAGTTTCTTCGGTGGCCGGCTCCAGCGTTTCGCGATTACGCACCAACTCCACCCCCAGATAGAAGCCAGAGCCATGCACCGCACCCACCAGCGGGTGGGTGTCGATCAGCGCTTCGAGGCGCGCCTTGAAATGGCCGCCCACCACGCGGGCGTTTTCCCACAGCCCCTCTTGGCTCATCACATCGAGCACCGCCTTGCCGATCTGGCAACTGACCGGGCTGCCGCCGGCCGACGAGAAGAAATAACCCTCGGCCTCCAACGCTTCGGCAATTTCCCGGCGGGTGATGACCGCGCCCAACGGGTGACCGTTGCCCATGCCCTTGGCCATGGTGATGATGTCCGGCACCACGCCTTGCTCTTCGAAGCCCCAGAAATGTTCGCCCAGACGACCGTAACCCACCTGCACTTCGTCGGCGATGCACACGCCGCCCTGGGCGCGAACCTTGGCGTAAACCTGTTGCAGGTAACCGGCTGGCAGCGCGATGCCGCCTGCGTTGCCATACACCGGCTCGCAAATGAAGCCCGCCACCTGGCGTTGCTGCGCAGCAAGGTGCGCCAGCGTTTCGTCGACATTCTGCACATAACCGGCGGCGCTGTGCGCGCCACGGAAAGCACCGCGGTAGGTGTTGGGTGCCGTCACCGGGTGTACCCAGTCGGGGCGTGTGCTGAGGGCTTGGGGGTTATCGGCAATCGAGGTGGAAATGGCATCGGTGGCTACCGACCAGCCGTGATAGGCCTCCAGCACGCTGAGCATGTCGCGCCCGCCACTGGCGGCCCAGGCCAGGCGTATAGCCAGGTCGTTGGCCTCGGTGCCGCTGTTCACCAGGAACACTCGGTCAAAACCTTCCGGCGCCAGCGCCAGCAAGCGTTCGGAGAACTCGGCAATGGCCGCGTAGTGAAAGCGCGAATTGGTATTGAGCAGCGACCACTGGCGCGCCGCCACCGCCGCCATGCGCGGGTGGCCGTGGCCCAGCACCGCCACGTTGTTGAGCATGTCCAGGTACGAGCGCCCTTGCATGTCGATGAGGTGGTTGCGCCAGCCTCGCTCGATCTGTGGCGGAGCCTGGTAATAATGCTTCTGCGAGCGGGCAAAGCTGGCGTCGCGACGCGCCAGAAGCGCCTGCGCGTCGGCAAGTGGCGCGGCGTCGCAATCAAACCCCAGCAACCCCTTGGGCGAAGGGCACAACGCCAGCCACGCCTGCGCGCGGGACGGCGCGGCAAACAGCGGCGGGCTGATTTCCTCGGCGCGGCACAACTGCACCAGCAACAGCCCCTGGGTGTGACCCAGTGCCTCGCCGCGCGCAAGCCTGGCGCCTTCGGCCAGGTCGCTGTTTACCCCCCACAAGTGCAGGCTGATGCCCTCGCCCACCAGCCACAGCCCAGCGTCAGCGGCACGCCGCAGCAAACCGGCAAACGGTGCCTGCACCCTCGTGCCTGCCGGCACGTTGAGTTCGACGTGAAGGGCACAGGTGTGTGGCTCAACGGCGCTGTCGATGCGCGTGCGGGACAACCGATATTGGCCGTACAACGAACTGGCCTGTGGATAACCGGCCAACAGCCGCTCGTCAATGCCTGGCGCCTCCCAATTGCCCTCGATGAAATGCTCGCTCAACACGCCCAGGTCGACGCGCTCGAAGGCTTGCGCGTCGATACCTGGCAGCAGTGACGCGCAGTCGCCCAACGCCACCGGTGGCAGCTCCTGGCCCACCGCTTGCAAGATTGCCGCTTCCATCAGGTCAAAAGGCACGGAGGTGGCGACATCGAAAATTTCCCACTCATGGGCGAGGTTGTCGGCCACGTAGCGGTTATCGGCGGCCACGCTCAGTTGCTGTTCGCTGCTGAGCACTACCACGGCGGCGCGCGCGACAATCAACGGCCACAACGCCAGCCATTCGGCGCGGGTCAGAGGGTTGGCGCAGGCGTAGGCCTTGATGGCGGGAAGGATCGCGAAGGGGTCACCCTCGGCGTGGTGCAGCAGCGCAGCGCAGGTCACGCTCAGGTCGGCTACCCGCCAGGTGCGCACCAGGTCGCCGAAGTCGATCAACCCGCCCAATTGCCAGCGGCGCTGGGCATCGCGATGCCACACGCTGTTGTCATCGGTAATGTCCAGGTGGATGGCCTGGCTGGGCAATTCGTCCTGCACCGCCAACAGCCGCTGCTCGGCCTGGGCACAGGCTTCGGCCAGCTGCGCGCGGCGCTGCGGGTCGGCCAGTACCGGCAGCAGTTCGGCAATCAGCGCCTGGGCATGACGCGGGTCCCATTGCAGGGTGCGGGCCAGGCCGGGGTGGTCAAAATCAGCCAGCGCCCGGTCTACCCGTGCACACAAATGCCCCAGGCTGGCGCGCAACTCGGCACCCAAATGCGGCAAGCGAGTCAGCGGCTGCCCGTCGATGTACTGCAGCAGGCGGACCTGCACCGACCGTTCGTCGACCGTTGTGGTCAACAGGTCGCAACCCTCAACCGTCAGCCGCACGGCGGGCACCGGCAACCCCTTGGCCGCCAGATGGGCAAGCGCAGCGTGCTGGGCCTGCAATTCAACGGTTGCGTAATCGCCGTGACAGATCTTCAGTACAAAGCGTCCATCAATCGTATCAACAAGGAAGTTAAGGTCTTGCTGGCTGCCTAATGGCGTTAACGCACCGTGCAGGCCATAGTGCGCACGCAGCAGCACCTGCGCTTGCTGTGCGCTGACGGTGGGGCTGGGCTGGCTGGACCGGTGAATCAACGTGGCGAGCGACATTGCGGAGACCTTTTTTAGAGTTAGGCCGCCTATATCGCCACTGCCACCGTCGATAAGCAAGCGCATTGAAAAATTCGATGCCCCTGGATTTTTGTAACTGTTTCTCGATGAAGCACGCTTGCACAGGGCAATCCCAGCCCACAAGCTATGCTGCAACCGCTCAATGTCAGTTTATGGAAGAAGGCCAATCGACATGCGAATTCTGATTACCGGAGGGGCCGGTTTCATTGGCTCGGCCCTCGTCCGCCATCTGATCGAAAACACCGGGCACGAAGTGCTCAACCTCGACAAACTGACGTACGCCGGCAACCTGGAATCGCTGTCCAGCATTGCCAGCAACAGCCGTTACGAATTCGTCCAGGCCGACATCGTCGACCAGGCCACGGTCAGTGCCGTGCTGGCGCGCTTCGAGCCCCACGCGATCATGCACCTGGCCGCCGAGTCCCATGTGGACCGCTCCATCGACGGGCCGTCGGACTTCATCCAGACCAACATTGTCGGCACCTACAGCCTGCTGGAGGCCACCCGCGCCTACTGGTCGAAGTTGCCAGCCGCCGAAAAGGAAGCCTTCCGCTTCCACCATATCTCCACCGACGAGGTGTATGGCGACCTGCACGGCGTGGACGACTTGTTCACCGAAACCACGCCGTACGCGCCCAGCTCGCCCTACTCGGCCAGCAAGGCGGCCTCCGACCATCTGGTACGGGCCTGGCAGCGCACCTACGGGCTGCCGGTGCTGGTCACCAATTGCTCGAACAACTACGGGCCGTTCCACTTCCCGGAAAAACTGATCCCGCTGGTCATCCTCAATGCCTTGAAGGGCAAGCCGCTGCCGGTGTACGGCGATGGCAAGCAGGTGCGTGACTGGCTGTTCGTGGAAGACCATGCCCGCGCCCTGTTCAAGGTGGTGACCGAAGGCAAGGTCGGCGAGACCTACAACATCGGCGGCCATAACGAACAACAGAACATCGACGTGGTGCGCAGCATCTGCGCGCTGCTGGACGAGTTGGCACCCCAGCACCCGGCGGGCATCAGCCAGTACGCCGAGCTGATTACCTTCGTCAAGGACCGCCCGGGCCACGACCTGCGCTACGCCATCGACGCCGGCAAGATCGAGCGCGAGCTGGGCTGGGTGCCGGACGAAACCTTCCAGACCGGCCTGCGCAAGACCGTGCAGTGGTACCTGGATAACCAGGAATGGTGCCGTCGCGTGCAAGACGGCAGTTATCAGGGCGAACGCCTTGGCTCCACCGACCCAAAGGATCTGATCGCATGAGCAAGGGTATCGTACTGGCCGGGGGCTCCGGCACACGCCTGCACCCCATCACCCTGGGTGTTTCAAAGCAACTGCTGCCCATCTACGACAAGCCGATGATCTACTACCCGATCTCGGTGCTGATGCTGGCAGGCATCCGCGAGATCCTGCTGATCTCAACGCCTACCGACTTGCCGCAGTACCGCCAGTTGCTGGGCGACGGCAGCCAGTTCGGCGTCAGCATCAGCTACGCAGAACAGCCATCCCCGGACGGCCTGGCCCAGGCGTTCCTGATTGGCGAGGAGTTTATCGGCAACGACCCGGTGTGCCTGATCCTGGGTGACAACATTTTCCACGGTCAGCACTTTGGTGAGCAACTCGCGCGCGCTGCCAGCCAGCCGAAGGGCGCCACCGTGTTCGGCTACTGGGTCAAGGACCCTGAGCGCTTCGGCGTGATCGACTTCGACGCGGACGGCAAGGCCTTGTCCATCGAAGAGAAACCGGCGCAGCCCAAGTCCAGCTACGCGGTTACCGGCCTGTACTTCTACGACAACGACGTGGTGCAGATCGCCAAGCACGTGAAACCGTCCCCACGCGGCGAACTGGAAATCACCGACGTCAACAACGCCTACCTGGAGCGCGGTGACCTGCGTGTGGAACGTTTCGGCCGTGGCTTCGCCTGGCTCGACACCGGCACCCACGACAGCCTGATCGAGGCCTCGCAGTACGTGCAGACCATCGAGCACCGCCAGGGGCTCAAGGTTGCCTGCCTGGAGGAAATTGCCTACCAGAACGGCTGGATCGACCGCGAACACCTGCTGGTGCGCGCCAAGGCCTTCGGCAAGACCGGCTATGGCCAATATCTGTACAGCATTGCAGGGGAAACCAGATGAATGTGATCGCCAGCGAAATACCCGAGGTGCTGATCATCGAGCCAAAGGTATTTGGTGACGAGCGCGGCTTCTTCTACGAAAGCTTCAATGCCAAGGCGTTCGAGCAGGCCACCGGCATCACTGATGCTTTCGTGCAGGACAACCATTCACGCTCCCAGAAAGGCGTGTTGCGCGGCCTGCATTACCAGATCGAAAACGCCCAGGGCAAACTGGTGCGGGTGACGGCCGGTGAAGTGCTGGACATGGCCGTGGACATTCGTCGCAGCTCGCCCACATTTGGCAAGTGGGTAGGCGTGCGCCTGAGCGCGGAGAACAACCGGCAATTGTGGGTACCCAAGGGCTTTGCCCATGGTTTCGTGGTGCTCAGCGACTATGCTGAGTTCTTGTACAAGACCACCGACTACTACACCCCTTCTGCCGAACGCTGTATTCGCTGGGACGACGAGACCCTGAAGATCGACTGGGAGCTCGGCGGCATCGTTCCCCAGCTGTCGGCCAAGGACCAGCAAGGCAAATCCCTGGAAGAGGCTGACCTATTCCCATGACCCAAAAGATCCTCATCAGCGGCCAGTTCGGCCAGGTGTCACGCGAACTGCAGCAACGCCTTGGGCATCTGGGCGAATTGCACGTGCTGGGTCGCGACAAGCTGGACCTGGCCCAGCCCGAAGGTATCCGCGAGGTGGTGCGCACCCTGCGCCCCACCCTGATCATCAACGCTGCCGCGCACACGGCAGTGGACCAGGCGGAGACGGAAGAGGACCTGGCGTTCGCCATCAACGCCACCGCGCCGCGCCTCTTTGCCGAGGAAGCGGCGGCACTGGACATACCGTTGATTCACTACTCTACCGACTATGTGTTCGACGGTCGCAAGGACGGTGCCTACAACGAGGACGACGAAACCAACCCGCTGGGCGTCTACGGGCGCAGTAAGCTGGAAGGCGAGAAAGCCATTCGTTACGTGGGCGGCAAACACCTCATCCTGCGCACCAGCTGGGTGTATTCGCTGCATGGGCGCAACTTCCTGCTAACCATGCAACGGCTGTTGCAGGAAAAGCCCGAGCTGCGCGTGGTGGCCGATCAGATTGGCGCACCTACCTGGGCCGGTACCATCGCCGGCACCACCCAGGCGCTGGTCGAACACTGGCTAAACGGCCAGGCCGGCCCGTGGGGCACCTTCCACCTGACCGCCAAGGGCGAGACCTCGTGGTTCGGTTTTGCCCAGGAAATCGGCAAGCACCTGCTGGCCCAGGACAAGCCGTGCGCGGTGCTGGAGCCCATTGCGTCCAGCGCCTACCCGACCCCGGCCGTACGCCCGCTGAACTCGCGCCTGGACTGCAGCCGCCTGGAACAGCAGTGGAACGTGCACTTGCCCAATTGGCGCGACGCGCTGATTGAGTGCCTGGCACCACTGGCTTGACGCATAATGCGCCGGACATTCTCCGGCGCATTTGCTTTCGACATGACTCCCTCGCTTCCCCGCCGCCCCCGCTGGCGCAGCCTAGCCTTGCTGGCCTTGTGCCTGGCGCCGCTGCTATGGCCGCTGCAGCACCTTGCCGAGCGCTACTACCGCAGTGAACTGGTGAGCCAGAACCGCCAGACGCTGGACCTGTACGTAGCCAACCTGCTGGGCACCCTGCACCGCTACGAGACGCTGCCGCAGATACTCGGTGACCTGCCCGCCCTGCGCGCCACCCTGGCATCGCCCGACCCGCAGACCGTGGACCACGCCAACCGCCTGCTCAAGAACATCAGCGAACAGACCGGTGCCGAGGTGATGTACCTGCTAGACCCCAGCGGCAATACCCTGGCCGCCTCCAATTGGGAGAAAAAAGACAGCTTCGTGGGCCGCAACTTCGCCTTCCGCCCTTACTACAGCGATGCGATCGCCGGGCGCCTGGGGCGCTTTTTCGGCATGGGTACCACGTCTAGCAAGCGCGGTTACTTCTTCGCGGCTGCCGTGCACGAAGGCCAGAGGGTGGTCGGCGCGCTGGTAGTGAAGGTTGACCTGGACCATACCGAAAGCCTGTGGGGCAAAACCCCCGAACAACTGCTGCTGACGGACCAGCACGGCGTGGTGATTCTGACCTCCAGGCCCGAATGGCGTTTCCGCGCCACCCGGCCGCTGACCGAGGAAGAACACCAGGCCATCGTCTCCATCCAGCCCTACCCCACTCAGGATCCGCAGCCGCTGGACCTGGACGAACAGGCCTGGTTGATGCAGACCCACCCCATCGCCGAGACGGGCTGGAACGCCAGCATCCTCGCGCCTCGGGCGCTGATCGACCGCCCCGTGCGCACGGTGCTGGCCATCGGCGGCGCAACCTTGTTGGTGCTGATGTTGCTGCTGGGGCTGATGATGCAGCGCCGGCGCAACTACCTGGACCGCATTGCCTTCGAAGCGAAGGCCCGCCGGGAGCTGGAAATTCGTGTCAGCGAGCGCACCAGCGACCTGGAGGCACTTAACAGCCGCCTGAAACAGGAGGTGCTGGAGCGCGAACAGGCCCAGCAGGAGCTGGTGCGCGTACAGGACGAGGTGGTGCAGGCCGGTAAGTTGTCGGTGCTGGGCACCATGTCGGCAAGCATCAGCCATGAGCTTAACCAGCCGCTGGCCGCCATTCGCAGCTACGCGGAAAACGCCGAGGTACTGCTGGACCACCAGCGTACCGATGACGCTCGCGGCAACCTCAAGCTGATTGGCGAACTGACCGGGCGCATGGCATCGATCATCGCCCACCTGCGCGCCTTCGCCCGTCGCGACCGCCACGCCCTGGAAAGCGTGGCCTTGCAGCCGGCGCTGGACGATGCCCTGGCCCTGCTGGCCAAGCGCAGACGGGCCATGGCGGTGGAGCTGATCCGCGACCTGCCCGATGCGCCGTTGTGGGTTCAGGCGGGCGAAACCCGCTTGCGCCAGGTGCTCAGCAACTTGCTGGCCAACGCCCTGGACGCCTTGACCGAAAAGGCCAACCCACGCTGCCTGTGGATAAATGCCGAGCACACTGACAACGGGGTGGAACTGCTGATACGCGACAACGGCCCCGGCTTTACCCGCGAGTCACTGGCCCGCGCACGCGAGCCATTTTTCACCACCAAGACCCGCACCCAGGGCCTTGGCCTGGGGCTGGCGATCTGCGATACCCTGATGCGTGCCTTGGGCGGCGAACTGCTGTTAGCCAACCACCCGCAAGGCGGGGCATTGCTGACGGTGCGCCTGCGCAGCGCGCCGCCGGGCGTCAACCTCCAACCGCCAGAGGATCCTTCCGCATGACCATGGCCAGCGCCATCGACAGCCTGACCCAAGTGGTGTTGATCGATGACGATCCACATTTGCGCCAGGCCTTGAGCCAGACCCTCGACCTGGCTGGCCTGAAAATCCTCTCGCTGGGCGACGCCAATGGCGTGGCCGCGCTGATCGAACGCGACTGGCCCGGGGTAATTGTCAGCGATATCCGCATGCCCGGTATCGACGGGCTGGAGCTGCTGCAACAGTTGCACGCCCAGGATGCCGAGTTGCCTGTGTTGCTGATTACCGGCCACGGCGATGTACCGCTGGCGGTGCAGGCGATGCGCGCCGGTGCCTACGACTTTCTTGAAAAGCCTTTCGCCAGTGACGCCCTGCTGGACAGCGTGCGCCGCGCCCTGGCCTTGCGCCGCCTGGTACTGGACAATCGCAGCCTGCGCCTGGCCCTGAGTGACCGGCATGAACTGAGCGCCCGACTGGTGGGGCAGTCTCCCTCCATTCTGCGCCTGCGCGAGCAGATCGGCGCCCTGGCCGCCACCAAGGCCGATGTGCTGATCCTGGGTGAAACCGGTGCTGGCAAAGAAGTGGTGGCCCGTGCCCTGCATGACCTTTCCAGCCGCCGTAACGGTCCGTTCGTGGCGATAAACGCCGGCGCACTGGCCGAGTCCGTGGTGGAAAGCGAGCTGTTCGGCCACGAGCCTGGCGCCTTCACGGGCGCGCAGAAGCGCCGCATCGGCAAGTTCGAGTTCGCCAACGGCGGCACACTGTTTCTCGATGAAATCGAAAGCATGAGCCTGGACGTGCAGGTCAAGCTGCTGCGCCTGCTGCAAGAGCGCGTGGTCGAACGGCTGGGCGGCAACCAACTGATCCCTTTGGACATACGCATCATTGCCGCTACCAAGGAAGACCTGCGTCAGGCCGCCGACCAGGGGCGCTTCCGCGCTGACTTGTATTACCGCCTGAACGTTGCCTCGCTGCGCATTCCGCCACTGCGTGAGCGCGGCGAAGACGCCTTGATCCTGTTCGAACATTTCGCCACCGCGGCCAGCGAGCGCCATGGCCTGCTGCCCAATCAGCCACAACCGGGCGAACGGGCCATGTTGCTGCGCCATACCTGGCCGGGCAACGTGCGCGAACTGCAGAACGCCGCAGAGCGCTTCGCCCTGGGCCTGGACCTGGAGCTGGACAACCCGCAACCAACGCCTGTTGGCGCACAGCCGGCGCCCATGGCCGGTAACCTCAGCGAACAGGTGGAAAACTTCGAGCGCGCATTGATTGCCTCGGAAATGGCCAGGCCCCATGGCTCGCTGCGCAGCCTGGCCGAAGCACTGGGCGTGCCACGCAAGACCCTCCACGACAAACTGCGCAAGCACGGCCTGAACTTCGCCGCGGGCGATGATCACGAAGCATGAGAACCTGCTGATGAACCAAGACTGCATCGACCTGGCCGCTCTGCTCCACAGCGACATCCCCCTGACTCGCGAAATGGGCCTGGACGTGCTCGCCTGGCAAGACGCGACCCTGCGTCTGCATTTGCCGCTGGCGCCCAACGTCAACCACAAGAGCACCATGTTCGGCGGCAGCCTGTATTGCGGCGCAGTGCTGGCCGGCTGGGGCTGGCTGCACCTGCGCCTGCGCGAGGCCGGTATCGAGGGTGGGCACATCGTGATCCAGGAAGGGCAGATCAGCTACCCGTTGCCGGTCACCGGGGACGCCGTGGCGGTGTGCGAAGCACCGGACGACAAGGCCTGGAAACGCTTTCTGGCGGCCTGGAATCGTTACGGGCGGGCACGGCTTGAGCTGCGTACGTACCTGGTGAACCAGGGCAGCAGCGAGCAGGCCGTGACCTTCACAGGCCAGTACGTGCTGCACCGCTGATTATTGCGCTGCTACAGGGGTGTCGTAGATACCGTTAGGCTGCGAAAAGGTCTGCAGGATCTTCGGCGGTGTCATGTTGATCGCGGGCACGCTGTGCGCGCCTTCGCAGCCTGGCGGCAGCTACGTGGGCCGCAACGGTTCAGATGCGCGCCAGGCGCAGCAGGGTGGTGCGCCAGGGCGCCTTGGCCGGCAGGGCCAGGAAGAAGGTGTTGAGCAACGACTCGCGCGCCGGATAGGTGAAGACCTGGCCTTCCACGTCCAGCACTTCGCCCCCCGCCCCCTCCAGCACGCCCTGGGCGGCAGCGGTGTCCCACTGCGAGGTCGGCGCCAGGCGCGGGTAGCAATCCGCCGCGCCCTCGGCCAGCAGGCAGAATTTCAGCGAGCTGCCGATGTTCGTCAGCTTCAGCTCACCCACGCTGTCAGCGAGGCCGGCCAGCAGGCGTTCCTGTTCGGGGCTGGAGTGGCGGCGGCTGGCAACCACGGTAAACGCCTGGCCTGCCGCCGGCTCCGTGCGCACCTCAATAGGTTGCGGCGCCTGGCCGGCATCCGCCCGCCAGGCGCCCAGGCCGGCGCCGCCAAAGTAGCAGCGACCGTTGGTGGGCATGGACACCACGCCGAACACCACTCGCCCCTGCTCGATCAAGGCGATGTTGACGGTGAATTCCTCGCTGCCGGCGATGAACTCCTTGGTGCCGTCCAGAGGGTCCACCAGCCACCAGCGCGTCCAGCCCTGACGATCGGCCAGCGAAATACCGCAGTCTTCTTCCGAAAGAATCGGAATGGACGAGTCCAGCGCCGTCAACCCGGCCACGATCACATGGTGCGCCGCCAAATCTGCTGCCGTCACAGGTGAATCATCGGCCTTTGCCGTCACCGCTACATCAGCGCGCCAGAACGGCAAAATGGCTTCGCCGGCCTCAAGGGCCAGTTCGATGACGCCCGGCAACAGCGGATGAGCCAAAGTCATAGGGTCAGCGCTCCACGTTGAATCAGCAGGTCGCGGGCCAGGTACAATGCTGCCAGCGCCCGGCCTTCGGAAAATTGAGGGTGGGTGGCCAGGGCAGACAGCTCCCGCAGGTTCACACGGTCCACGCGCATGGGCTCGGGCTCATCGCCCTCCAACTGCTCTTCATACAGGTCGGTGGCCAGCACCACCTGGATTTTCTGGCTCATGTAGCCCGGCGACAGCGACAGCTCGGTCAGGTGCTCCAACTGTCGGGCGCCAAACCCGGCTTCTTCCTTGAGCTCGCGGTCAGCCGCCGCCAGCACGTCTTCACCGGGTTCGATCAGGCCCTTGGGCAACGACAATTCGTACTCGTCGGTGCCGCCACAATACTCTTCCACCAGCACCGCATGCTCGGCGTCCAGCATGGCCACGATCATCACCGCACCGTAGCCATTGCCGCGCCCAACCAATCGCTCATACGTGCGCTCCACACCATTGGAGAAACGCAGTTGCACCTCTTCAACCCGGAACAGACGGCTACTGGCGACTATCTCGCGGGCGAGAACGGTGGGTTTCTGGCGCATGGGGCGGCTCCTTGGCGTGAACGGGTTACTATACCGTGGGTTGGCACGGCAGATGCCATTCTCGTCCATTCATTGCCTGAGAATCTTTCGTATGCATTCCATAACCTGGCGCGATATCGACACCGTACTCCTGGATATGGACGGTACCCTGCTGGACCTGCATTACGACAACCATTTCTGGCTGGACCACCTGCCCCAACGTTATGCCGAAGCCCACGGTATCAGCCGCGCCATGGCTGAAATGGAAATGCGCCCACTGTTCGAGAAAAACGCCGGCACCCTCAACTGGTATTGCCTGGACTTCTGGAGCAGCGAGCTGCGCCTGCCGGTACGCGAGCTGAAACTGGAAACGGCGCACCTGATTGCCCTGCGGCCCCATGCCGATACGTTCCTGGCCGCGATTCGCCAGGCAGGCAAGCGCGTCATCCTGATCACTAATGCCCACCGCGATTCATTGTCGGTCAAGCTTGAACGAGTAGCCCTGGCGCCCTACTTTGAGCGCCTGATCAGCTCCCACGATTATGGCTTCCCCAAGGAAAGCCAGAATTTCTGGAGCGCCTTGCAGGACGATATCGGCTTTGACCCCACTCGCAGCCTGTTCATCGACGATACCCTGCCGATACTGCGCAGCGCCCGCACCTTCGGCGTTGCCCATTTGCTGGCCGTGCGTGAGCCGGACAGCCGCAAGGGCCGCAAGGACACCGAAGAATTCAACGCCGTGGACGACTACCGCACCCTGCTGCAAGGCCTATAGCCGACATTGATGGCGTCTATCGCGGTATCGGGTTTAGCGATTAGACGTTGGGTGGCCACAAGCCTAGGCTTTCATCATCTATTCGAGCGGTACCCTTATGGACACCCAACAGCCAGCCAGCCAAACCTACAGCTACGCGAACCTCACCCAGGATGAGGAAGCCACTACCGCGCTGGCGGAAGAGGTGGCGCTGGCCATTGCCTATAACGGCATCAGCCAGGCGGTGATGCTGGTAAGCCCTACCGACCTGGAAGACTTCATCGTCGGCTTCAGTATCGGCAGCGGCATCATCAGCGCTGCAGACGAAATCTATGACATGAAGCTGACAGGCTGTGGTTCGGCCCAACAGGCCGAAGTGGAGATATCCAGCCGCTCCTTCTGGAACCTCAAGGACCAGCGCCGCCAATTGGCTGGCACCAGCGGCTGTGGCCTGTGCGGCGTCGAAGCGGTGGAACAGGCTTTGCCCGAACTGCAGGTGCTGCCCGGCGCCCCGCTGCCACCGGCAGCCTGGCTGGAAGGCCTGCGCCAGCGTATCGGCGCATTCCAGCCATTGGGCCAGCACTGCGGTGCGGTGCACGCTGCACTGTTCATGAATAAGCAGGGTGAGTTGCTGATGGGGCGCGAGGACATTGGCCGCCACAACGCGCTGGACAAGCTGATTGGCGCATTGATTCGCCAGAACGTGCCAACCGCCGGGGGGCTGGCAGTGGTGACCAGCCGTTGCAGCCTGGAATTGATTCAAAAGGTTTTGCGGGCAGGCATCCACACCTTGGTGAGCCTGTCGTCACCCACCGGGCTTGCGGTACAGTGGGCGCGCCGTCACAACTTGAATCTCATTCATCTTCCACAAAAAAGCGGCCCGCGCGTGTATAGCCAATCGAGCCTCTGACGCCGTGTATTTCTTCAGCTAATTTAACTGACGAAAGCCCACAAAAAAGGCCATTTCATTGCTGAAATGGCCTTAGCGAAGTACATCTGACACAGCAAAATTCAGAAAGTTTCATCTTGAAAACAAAGACTTATAAAATTGTGTACACGTCGTGTTATTCGTCGGTTTCAAGTTGTCAGTTTTCTTACAGAGCCTCAGGATCGCGCCGTCATCCCACTGAGACTCTGTCTATGAAGTTTACCTCGATTCTCTTGTTGTCCCTGAGCCTGGCCAGCGGCTTTGCGTGCGCTGGCGGCACTGCACAAGCAGGTATAGGTGGCGCATTGGGAGGGGTTCTGGGCGCAGCGGTCGGCCAGCAACTGGGCGGCAGCACTGGCGCAGCCATTGGTGCAGGCCTGGGCGGCGCCGGTGGCGCAGCGGTAGGCGCCAACAAACACAGCCGTGGCGAAGCTGCGATCGGTGGCGGCCTGGGTGCCGCGGGCGGCAACGTGCTGGGCCACAGTATGGGCGGCAGCACCGGCGGCCTGATCGGCGCAGCCGCAGGCGGCGGCGCCGGTGGCGCACTGGGCAACTACATGGGCAACGAAAGCAACCGCGAGGCTCACAGCCGTGGCCGCGGTTACGATGATCGCCGCCACTACCGCGGGCATGATCGTCGCTGGGACCATCACGACCGCCGCCATTGGGGTCATCGCTGATTCGGAACGACTGGGTGAATAGGCGCCCCTCCAGATGCTGCGTTTAGGCCAATTGCTGTAATGCCTCACGCAGCGTGGGCGGGATAGTGACCGGCTGGTTGCTTTCTCGATCCACGAACACGTGCACGAACCGCCCTGCCGCGCAGGCATCCGCCTCGCCGGCCTTGAACACAGCCAGTTCGTACTGCACTGAACTGTTGCCCAGCTTGCCCACGCGCAGGCCTATCTCGATGCGGTCGGGAAAGGCAATGGAAGCAAAGTAGTCGCAGGATGAACTGACCACGAAGCCCACCACCCCGCCGTCGTGGATATCCAGCCCGCCCTGCTCGATCAGGTAGGTGTTCACCGCCGTGTCGAAGAAGCTGTAGTAGGTCACGTTATTGACGTGACCATACACATCGTTATCGTGCCAACGCGTGATGATCGGCTGGAAGTACCGATAATCCTCGCGCTGTGGCATTGCGTCATTCATCCGTGGGTCACCTGTGCAAACGTACTGCCCTCGCGGGCCAGGCGGCTGATCAGTTCAGCCGGCTGCCAATGCTCGCCGAAGCGCCCCTTGAATTCCAGCAGGCGACGCTCGATCTCTGCCAACCCCTGCTTGTCGGCCCAGGCCATGGGACCGCCGCCTTCCTTGGGAAAGCCATAGCCGTTGAGGTACACCAGGTCGATGTCATGGGCCGACTGGGCAATGCCTTCCTGAAGGATTTTCGCGCCTTCATTGACCAGCGCCAGCACGCAACGGTCGACGATTTCCTCGGCACCGATGGCGCGACGGTTGTAGCCCATGCCGTGGCTTACGCCAATCACCAGCGCATCGACTTCGTCATCGTGCTCGGCCTGGCGGCTGTCGGGTTCATAGTGGTAGTAGCCGTCGCCGCTTTTCTGACCAAACCGACCCATCTCGCACAGGCGGTTGTCGATCTGCACCTCGGGCTCGCCCATGCCCTGGCCTGACAATTGCCGCGCCCGCCACTCAAGGTCGATGCCCACCACGTCGTACATGCGAAACGGCCCCATGGCGAAGCCGAACCCCTGCAACGCCGAGTCCACCTCGAAAGGCAGCGAACCTTCCAGCAGCATCATCCGCGCCTCCTTGGCGTAGAAATGCAGCATGCGGTTGCCGATGAAGCCGTGGCAATTGCCCGACACCACGCTGACCTTACCCATGCGCTCGCCCAACTCCAGGCCGGCTTGCAGCACGTCGGCGGAGGTCTTGGCACCGCGTACCACCTCCAGCAGTTTCATGATGTGCGCAGGGCTGAAGAAGTGCAGCCCCAGCACTTGCTCGGGCCGCCCGGTAACCGCGGCAATGGCATCGATATCCAGTGCCGAGGTATTGCTGGCCAGAATCGCGCCTGGCTGCAGCAGGCGGTCCAGCTCCCGAAATATTTGCTGCTTGAGTTCGAGATTTTCGTACACCGCTTCGATCACCAGGTCCACGTCATGGATGGCGGCATAATCCGCCACCTTGCCAATCCGCGCGAGGCGTCGTGCCGCCTCGGCGTCATCAATGCGCCCCTGTTCGACATTGTGTGCCCAAGTGTGCCCAACGATCTCCAATGCCTGGTTGAGCATCTGCGGGTTGCTGTCCATCCATTTTACCTGGATACCCGCTGCGGCCAGGCACATGACAATGCCCCGCCCCATGGTTCCGGCCCCGATAACGGCGGCGCGCTGGATGTCGTAGGTGCTTTGGCTCATGGCAGATCCTCGGATTAAGGTAGCTGGGCAATCCCCAAACCATAGAACAGCACGCGCAGGTTTTGAACTTTATTCGTGTGATGAGGCTTATTCAGCCGGTGAATCCGTACAACATCTCGCAACACAGCCGCCATGCACCGCACAGCAAAAATGCCGATAGTTGCGCCCTTGAACCATTCTTTCAGGGCTATACCATGCAGGACGCACAGCGCATTTTCCGTCAACGTTTTCCCCTTCCACCGCTACTGGCAATTCCCGCATTACTGCTGGGTTGCATGGGTGCGGCCAACGCCGAAAACCGTAAGGCCTTCGAAACAGCCGAATACCGGGCTCAAGGCGCGCTGGCGGTGGTGAATGCCTCCGCGTTGTACGCGCGAGGCGGCACCGGTGAAGGCGTGACCGTGGCGTTGATCGACTCGGGGCTCAACCTCGACTTGCCGTCGTTCAAGGGCCGCATCGCCGACCCCGGTTATGACTACGTACTCAAGCAGAGCGGCACCCTCGACCGAGTTGGCCATGGCACGCAGATGGCCGGGGTACTGGCCGCCAATAAGGACGAGCGGGGCATGCACGGCATTGCCTACGACGCGCAGCTGATCCCGATGCGCTTCGGCGACAACAACGAGCCGTTCTTCTTCGACGAGGAAATCGCCGGGTCATGGCGCTATGCCTTCGAGCGGGGCGCGAAGATTCTCAGTAACTCCTGGGCCAACTCCGTACCCGCCACCGAGTTAACCGAGGCCCGCTATAAGCAGATCATGGAAGCGTCGCTGCAAAGCGCTCGGGACCTGGTGGCTCAAGGCGCGGTATTTGTATTCCCCACCGGCAACGAGCTCAAACGTGAACCCTTGGCCGAACCCGGGCTGGCGTTGGCCATTGCGGAGCTGGAAAAGGGTTGGTTGGCGGTGGTGGCCCTCAAACGCGACGGCACGGCCATCAACGCCAAGTCCAATTACTGCGGCGTGGCAGCACGCTGGTGCATCGCAGTGCCTGGTGGCGATGCGGGCGCTGGCCTGCTGACCACCGGCAAGGACGGCAAGTTCGTGGAAACGGCCGGCACCTCGCCCGCCGTGGCGCTGGTGGCCGGTGCGCTGGCGGCACTGCAAAGTCGCTACCCGGACAAATCACCACAGCAACTGCGTGAACGCTTGCTGAGCACTGCCAACAAAACGGGCATCTACGCTAACACCGAGGCCTATGGCCAGGGCCTGATGGACCTGGACGCGGCCTCGCGGCCTTGACCGTTACAAAGCGACCATAAAAAACCGCCCCGAAGGGCGGTTTTTCAGATCGCACCCGCTATTACAGCTGTGGACCAGCGCTGCGAATGGCGTCGCTGACGTCGAACTTCTTGAAGTTCTCGGTGAACAGCTTGGCCAGGCCGTTGGCGGCCTCGTCGTAGGCCGCTTTGTCCGCCCAGGTGTTGCGTGGGTTGAGCAGGACTGTTTCAACGCCCGGAACGGCCTTCGGCACGTTCAGGTTGATGGTGTCCAGGTGCTCGGTTTCGGTGCCGATCAGAGCGCCGCTCTGGATGGCCGCGATCACGCCACGGGTGGTGGGGATATTGAAACGCTTGCCCACGCCGTAGCCACCACCGGTCCAGCCGGTATTGACCAGGTAAACCTTGGAGTTGAAGCCACGGATACGCTTGATCAGCAGTTCGGCGTATTCGCCAGCCGGACGCGGGAAGAACGGTGCGCCGAAGCAGGTGGAGAAGGTCGACTTGATGCCGGCGCCCGAACCCATTTCAGTGGAACCGACCAGCGCGGTGTAGCCGGACAGGAAGTGGTAGGCCGCCTGTTCTTCGCTGAGGATGGACACTGGCGGCAGCACGCCGGTCAGGTCGCAGGTCAGGAAGATAACGGCGTTCGGCTCGCCCCCGAGGTTCTTCGGCGCGCGCTTCTCGATCAGTTCGCGCGGGTAGGCAGCGCGGCTGTTCTGGGTGAGGCTGTCATCGGCGTAGTCGGCTTTCTTGGTGACCGGGTCCAGGACCACGTTCTCCAGTACGGCGCCGTGCTGGATGGCTTTCCAGATGACCGGCTCGTTCTTCTCGGACAGGTCGATGCACTTGGCGTAGCAGCCGCCTTCGATGTTGAAGACAACACCTTCGCCCCAACCGTGTTCGTCGTCGCCAATCAGGTAACGGCTTTCGTCAGCCGACAGGGTGGTCTTGCCGGTGCCCGACAGGCCGAAGAACAGGGTGACGTCGCCGTCTTCGCCCATGTTGGCCGCGCAGTGCATTGGCAGTACGTCGGCAGCCGGCAGCAGGAAGTTCTGCACCGAGAACATGGCTTTCTTCATTTCGCCGGCGTAACGCATGCCAGCAATCAGTACTTTCTTGGCGGCAAAGTTGATGATCACAGTGCCGTCGGAGTTGGTGCCGTCACGCTCTGGTTCGCACACGAACCACGGGGCGTTCATGACTTGCCATTCCTGCTTGGCGCCCGGGTTGTAGTGCTCCGGGTTGATGAACAGGCAACGGCCGAACAGGTTGTGCCAGGCGGTCTCGGTGGTCATCTTGACGGCGAGGTAGTGCGCTTCGTCAGAGCCTACGTGAACGTGGGAGACAAACCGCTCGCGCTCGCCCAGATAGGCAGCGACGCGGTCCCACAGGGCGTCGAACTTGTCGGCGGGGAACTTGCGGTTGATCGGGCCCCAGGCAATGGCGGCCTGAGTGGAGGCTTCTTCAACGATAAAGCGGTCAACCGGCGAACGGCCGGTACGGTGACCTGTTTTCACGACCAGCGCGCCGGTGTCGGCAAGCTCGCCTTCACCGCGCTTCAGGGCTTCTTGTACCAGCTCATCGATGCTCAGATCGGTGTACACGGTGTTATTAGCTTGCGTCATGAGGTTCCCCGTCGGCCCAGGGCCGAGTACTCCAAACGTTTTGTAGTAGAGACAAAAAAACTACTACAGCTCTAAAAGTGGGCCGGATTATGCCAGAAACGTCCAGAAATAGTAGGGGCCTCCTGTCGAAACGGCATTAACCCGGCGGCACTTACGCGATCACGCGCTACTTAAACGTTTCAGTGCCGGGTATCTGACGGCACTTCCAACCCACCGCCGGCGAAAAGTTGAGTAACTTCAGTGCTATCAAAGAGATAGCGTTCGCTACAAAACTGGCAATCGATCTCGATCACGCCACCACGCTCCAGCACCAGTTCCTGAGCATCGGCCTCGCCCAGGCTGACCAGTGCACGGGCCGAGCGCTCGCGCGAACAACTGCAACGGAAGCGCAGCGGTTGCACATCGAACAGACGCACGGCCTGGTCGTGGTACAGGCGGTGCAGGACGGTCTCGTTGTCCAGGCCCAGCAGCTCTTCGGCGGTCAGGGTACCGGCCAACACGGTTGCATCCTGCCAGCTGGCTTCACGCTCTTCGGCGTCCTTGAGCTTGTCGGCCGGCAATTGCTGCAACAGCATGCCGCGTGCACGGGAGCCGTTGGCGTTGAGCCAGAAGCGGGTACCCAGCTGTTCGGACATCTTGAAGTAGTTGGTGAAGCATTCCGACAGGTCGGCGCCGTCCAATTCGACGATGCCCTGGTAGCGCTGGCCCTTGTTAGGGTCTACGGTCATTGCCAGTACACCGTTGGGCATCAGTTCGCCCAGGGAAGCGCCGGGGGTGATGCCCTCGGCCTCGTAGCGCGCCAGCCCGCGAATGTCGCGTTCGCTGGAGCACTCGATCATCAGCAGCGGCACCGGACCATCGGAACGCGCCTGCAGGATCAGCAACCCGTCGAACTTGAGGGTGCCCACCAGCAGCGCGGCCGCCGCCATGAACTCGCCCAGCAGTTGGGCAACCGGCTCCGGGTACGGATGCTTGGCCAGCACTTCGGCGTAGCTGCGCTCAAGGGAAACCATCTCACCACGAATGTCGCATTCGTCGAAGATGAAACGTTGGCTGTAATCGGTATCCGGTGTGTCGTGCATAGAGGTCTGGGTATCTGATAATAGTGACAAGATGTTTACAAGGGCCTATAAAAGCCCGCTTTAGAGCACCAGCCTGGTGCGGATCGCTCTGTCTGACATAGAGGTATCTTATGAACAAACCCGCACTGTTCCAAGCAAGGTGGAACGTACGAGGCCTTCTACTCTGTAATCTAATCGCCTTCGGGCTGATCGGTCTGTGGTTGCTGCCGGCCGGCCATGCGCTTTTTACATCTTTCGACGAATGGCTGTTCCATCTGCTCAACCAGCCTTTGGCCGACCACGTGGTGTGGCGCTCGATCTGGGCGGTTTCCAGCATGCGACCGTTCGACATCATTGTCGGCCTGATCCTGCTGTCCCTGCTGATTCGCGGCGACTGGGTGATCGAAGCCATCCATGCCCGCCAGGCCACCCTGGCCTTCGTGTCGATGCTGGTTCTGCTGCTGGTGATCCGTGCGCTGTTCGACAAGGTGTGCGACGCCATGGGCTGGCAGCACCATAGCCCGTCGCTGGTGCTCAGCGACGCCATTCGCCTGAGCGACCTGTACCCGCACATTGATTCGCACCTGGAGCTAAAGGATGGTTCGAACCAGAGCTTCCCTGGCGATCACGCCTCCGTGCTGCTGATCTGGGGCATGTTCATGAGCATTTTCGCCCGCCGTTTCGGCCAGTACCTGGTAATTTGGGGTCTGGTACTGCTGTTTTCAATGCCGCGCCTGGTCGCCGGCGCCCACTGGGGCCAGGACGACTACATCGGCGGCGTGGCCATGGCCCTGCTGGCGCTGGGCTGGGGTTACTACACCCCGTTTGCCGCCGGCGTGTCGGGCTGGTTGCTGCGCGTGACGCAGCCGCTGTTCCGTGTGCTGCAACGCCTGCCACTGGTACGCTGCCTGAGCGTGGTCAGCGCCTAGTCGCTGTGAAACTGATGGAGCTGCCGACGCTGTTTCTTGGTCGGCCGCCCATCGGTGGTTACACCCAGCGAGCCAGCCTTGCGCATCTGCGCGGCTTCCTCGCGCTTTGCCACGCTTTGTGGTGTCTCTTCATAAAGTAGCTGGGCCTCGGGCGCACCCTTGCGCACCACCGACAGGGCCTTGACTACTACCGTGCGCTCGTCGAACCCGGTGCGCAGGACAAACTCGTCACCCACCCTGGGTTCTTTGCCCGGCTTGCAGCGCTCGCCGCGCCAGTGCACCTTGCCGCCTTCGATCGCCGCCTTGGCCAAGGCGCGCGTTTTATAGAAACGCGCCGCCCACAACCATTTATCGAGACGAACCTTGTCGTCCTCTTCCTGTTTTTGTGCCACCGCAAAACCTCGACTCAGGACTTTAATGGAACTGTACTACCGTGCCTGTCGGATGCAAGGTAAGAAGCCGTGCGTTTAAAGTCTGAACCAGCTACGGACAGCCTTCAGGACGCAACGGATGAACGAAATCTTCAGCTTGCCACTCAATATCTATCGCCATTTGCATCGGTTTCTGCGTGAATACCGCGCTTTGCACCATGGGTCGCACCGCGCCGCCTTCACGGCGGCTATGCTGCGATCAGAAACCTTTTACACCTCGGTTGCCCCATTGAAGACATTTGATCATTTGACCGTTATCGGCCTGCGCGAGTGGGTGGCGCTTCCCGACCTGGGGGTCGCCGGCCTGCGCGCCAAGATCGATACCGGCGCCAGCACGTCCAGCCTTCACGCCACGGAAATAGAAACCTTTGAGCGTGACGGCGAGCAATGGGTGCGCTTCAACGCGCACCTGGGCTCGGTCGTGCAACTGCGCCACCGACGCTGCGAAGCGCCACTAGTGGCCATGAAAACCATCAAGAGCTCCAACGGCCACGCCCAGACCCGCTACGTCATCCGCACCACGTTGGCGCTGGGTGACCGGGTATGGCAGGTCGAATTTACCCTCGCCTGCCGCAAGGCGATGCGCTATCGCCTGCTGCTGGGCTCCAAGGCCCTGGTCCATGGCCAACTGGTGGTCAACCCAGGCGTTACCTACGTTCAAGACAAGCCGGCTTTTCCGGCCTCTACTACCTCTTCCACAGGTGTTGCATGAAGATCGCTGTGCTGTCGCGGAACCCGCGTCTGTATTCCACCCGCCGCCTGGTTGAAGCCGGGGTTGCGCGCGGGCATGAAATGGTAGTGATCGATACCTTGCGCGCCTACATGAACATCGCCAGCCACAAGCCGCAGATCCACTATCGCGGCAAGCCGCTGGAAGGGTTCGATGCAGTGATTCCGCGCATCGGCGCATCGGTCACGTTCTATGGCTGCGCGGTATTGCGCCAGTTCGAGATGATGGGTGTGTTCCCGCTCAACGAGTCCGTGGCCATCGCCCGCTCGCGGGACAAGCTGCGCTCGCTGCAATTGCTGTCCCGCCGGGGCATCGGCTTGCCGGTTACCGGTTTTGCCCACTCCCCGGATGACATTCCCGACCTGATCCAGATGGTCAACGGCGCCCCCCTGGTCATCAAGGTGCTGGAAGGCACCCAGGGCATCGGCGTGGTGCTGTGCGAGACCACCAAGGCGGCAGAGTCGGTGATCGAGGCCTTCATGGGCTTGAAGCAGAACATCATGGTGCAGGAGTACATCAAGGAAGCCGGTGGCGCCGACATCCGCTGCTTCGTGGTGGGTGACAAGGTGATTGCCTCGATGAAGCGCCAGGCCAAGCCGGGCGAGTTCCGCTCCAACCTTCACCGCGGTGGCAGCGCAAGCCTGATCAAGATCACCCCCGAAGAGCGCATGACCGCCATCCGTGCGGCCAAGGTCATGGGCCTGAGCGTTGCAGGCGTGGATATTCTGCGCTCCAATCACGGGCCACTGGTGATGGAGGTCAACTCCTCGCCGGGCCTGGAAGGCATCGAAGTCACCACCGGCAAGGACGTGGCCGGGATGATCATCGAACACCTGGAAAAGAATGGCGGCCCGAACCTGACCCGTACCAAAGGCAAGGGTTGACCCCGCGTAATGGGGCCGATTATTGGAGCTGCCGAAAGGTTGCGGAAAGGTCCGTAGGACCTCGGCGGTGTGATATCGGTCGCGGGCCCGCTATGCGGGCCTTCGCAGCCTGCGGCAGCTTGTACGGGGGTCAGACCGCGTCGCGGGGTAGCATCAGCCCCAGCGGCAAGCGCACGCGGGCTTCCAGGCCGCCGCCAGAGCGGTTGCGCAGTTCGACATTGCCGCCATGCATGGCGGCTATGCGCTTGACGATGGCCAACCCCAGGCCGGTGCCCTTGCCACTGCGGGCACGATCGCCACGAATGAACGGGTCGAAGATGCTTGCCAGTTCCTCCTCGAGAATGCCCGCGCCACGGTCCAGCACGCTGAGCACCACGTAGGGGGCGCTGTTGTCGCCCGACACGTAGGCCGCTACTTCAACGCCATCACCGGCATGATGCAGCGCATTGCCGATCAGGTTGGTGAGCAGCCGTTTCATCGACACGCGCCGCAACGGGAATGGCGGAATAGGCTCCAGGCAGAGGCGCACGCGCTCTTGCGGCTGGTTGAAGGGCGCCACGGTTTCCTGCACCAGCTGGGCCAGGTCTACTTCCTCGATGGCTTCGTCACGGCCGTCGCGAATGAAAGCCAGAAACTGGTCGAGGATGGCATCCATGTCTTCGATGTCGCGCTGCATGTCCGCCGCCAGGTCACTGGACGGGTCCATGAACTCGGTGGACAGCCGCAAGCGGGTCAATGGCGTGCGCAAGTCGTGGGACACCCCCGCCAGCATCAGTTCGCGCTCGCGCCCAGCCTGCTCGACGTCTTCGGCCATCTGGTTGAAGGCGCGGTACACCTCGGTCATTTCGCTGGGCGTGTCACTGATGGGCAAGCGTACGCTGCGCCCCTGCCCCACTTGCCGGGCGGCGAACACCAGGCGCTTGAGCGGCTGGCTTAGCTGGCGCACGAATATCCAGGCCGAGGCCGTGGACAGCAGGCCGATGGCCAGGAACCAGCCCAGCACATTCCATATTTTCTGCCCGCGAAGCGGGTGCGGGTACAACGGCACCTTCAGCCAGCCAGCCCCCAGGCTGGGCGCGCGCACCCACAACGCGGGAGGCGCATGCACGCGCAGGCGCACTTCGGTGTCGGCACCCAGCTCGGCCTGCATCTGGCGCTGGTAGATGGCGCTGTACGGCCAGTGCTGCTCGCCCTCGGGCACACCGCCACCCACCACGCGGATCAACCCGGCGGCGTCGGCAATGCGTTCACGGTCATCTTCGTCGGCAGCCCAGTAGGCCCGAAGGGTCAGCGCGACGCCGTGGCTGTACTGCCGATCAACTAGCACATCCTCGTTCATCAACAGATAAACCAGGGTCAGCGCCTTGGAAAACAGCACGACGATGAGTACCAGCCACAATGTGCGGGCAAAGAAACTCTGGGGGAACCATACGGGGGTCTTCATAAACAGCAGCCATAAACTTTGCAGGAGCGAGCGCCGCTCGCACTGATTGCGGATAACGAGCCTTCCTGGCCGCGCCGGGACGGCTCGCTCCTACAAATGCCCCGTCACTTGCTGTCGCCATCCGGCACGAACACGTAGCCAACGCCCCAGACAGTCTGGATATAGCGCGGTTTGGACGGATCGGGCTCGATCAAACGACGCAGACGGGAAATCTGCACGTCGATGGAACGTTCCAGCGCGTCCCATTCCCGACCGCGGGCCAGGTTCATCAGCTTGTCACGGGTCAGCGGCTCGCGTGCGTGCATTACCAGAGCCTTGAGCACAGCGAACTCGCCCGTGGTCAGCATGTGCACCTCGTTACCCCGCGTCAACTCGCGGGTGGCCAGCGACAGAGAGTAGTCGCCAAAGGTGACCACCTCGTCCTCGCTGGCGGGCGCGCCGGGCACCGGGGCTACGCGGCGGAACAGCACGGCCTTGATGCGCGCCACCAGTTCATGGGGGTTGAACGGCTTGCCCAGGTAGTCGTCGGCATGCTCAAGGCCGCGAATACGGTCCTGGTCATCGCCCTTGGCGGTAAGCATGATCACCGGCACCGGGTTGGTCTTTCCGCGGCGCAGGCGTGCGGCGGCGGTCAGGCCGTCTTCGCCGGGCAGCATCAGGTCCAGCACGATCAGGTTATAGGACTCACGCGCCAGCAGGCGGTCCATTTCCTTGGTGTCACCCACGGCACGGATGTTGAATTCAGTGTGTTCGGTGAGGAAGCGCACCAGCCGATCACGGATGACCTGATCGTCGTCGACAATCAGAATCTTTGGTGCTTGTGCAGTACTGCTCATGGCTTACTCCTTTGATCTCGGCATGCATTATGGCGCAGCTACCGAATCAGTGTGCTGTGTGCATTGTTAGCAGATTTTACCTGGGTTGCCATGACAGACGCGCCGACGGGTGACTTTGCCAGCATCCCCCAAGCTTGCATCGCTGGTTATAATGCGCCCCTTTTACGTCGGGCGCGCCCGGCGGTTCGTGATCGCCAGCCCCGGCCGGCGGCTCTGCATTTACAATTGGTCAGGTGGTCTTATGGACAGCATCAACAGCCGCATCGCCGCAGAACTCGGCGTCCGCCCGCAACAGGTCGACGCGGCCGTGGCTCTTTTGGACGAAGGCTCCACGGTGCCTTTTATCGCCCGCTACCGCAAAGAAGTGACCGGCAGCCTGGACGACACGCAACTGCGCAACCTGGAAGAACGCCTGCGCTACCTGCGCGAGCTCGACGATCGCCGCGCCAGCATCCTGGCCAGCATTGAAGAACAAGGCAAGCTGACGCCTGAACTGGCCCGCGACATCAACCTGGCCGACACCAAGACCCGCCTCGAAGACCTTTACCTGCCTTATAAGCAGAAGCGTCGCACCAAGGGCCAGATCGCCCTGGAAGCCGGCCTGGGCGAGCTGGCTGACGGCCTGCTGGCCGACCCGATGCTCAACCCCGAAGCCGAGGCTGCCCGCTTTGTCAGCGCCGACAAGGGCGTGGCCGACACCAAGGCGGCCCTGGAAGGCGCCAAGTATATTCTGATGGAGCGCTTTGCCGAAGACGCCAAGCTACTGGAAAAGCTGCGCGGTTTCCTCAAGCAGGAAGCCACCATCAGTGCCCGCGTGGTGGCCGGCAAGGAAGAGGAAGGCGCCAAGTTCCGCGACTACTTCGAACACGACGAACCGCTCAAGAGCATGCCGTCGCACCGCGCCCTGGCGATTTTCCGCGGCCGCAACGAAGGTGTGCTCAGCTGCGCGCTGAAAGTGGGCGAGGAAGCGCCGGGCACCCTGCACCCGTGCGAAATGATGATCGGCGAACATTTCAGCCTGAAAAACCAGAACCGGCCTGCCGACAAATGGCTGGGCGAAGTAGTGCGCTGGACCTGGAAGGTCAAGCTCTACACCCACTTGGAGACCGATCTGTTCGGCGAACTGCGCGATAGCGCCGAAGCCGAGGCCATCAACGTATTCGCCCACAACCTGCATGACCTGCTGCTGGCTGCCCCGGCGGGCCCGCGCGCTACCCTGGGCCTGGACCCGGGCCTGCGTACCGGCTGCAAGGTGGCCGTGGTGGATGCCACTGGCAAGGTGCTGGACACTGCCACCGTCTACCCGCACGTGCCACACAACAAGTGGGACCAGACCATCGCCGTGCTGGCCGCCCTGTGCGCCAAGCACTCGGTTGACCTGATTGCCATCGGCAACGGTACCGCCAGCCGCGAAACCGACAAGCTGGCCGCCGACCTGATCAAAAAATACCCAGGTCTGAAAATGACCAAGGTCATGGTCTCCGAGGCGGGCGCTTCGGTGTACTCGGCCTCGGAACTGGCAGCCAAGGAATTTCCGGACCTGGACGTGTCGATCCGTGGCGCCGTGTCCATCGCTCGTCGCCTGCAGGACCCGCTGGCCGAGCTGGTGAAGATCGATCCGAAGTCCATCGGTGTTGGCCAGTATCAGCACGACGTGTCGCAGCTCAAGCTGGCGCGTGGCCTGGACGCCGTGGTGGAAGACTGCGTGAACGCCGTGGGCGTGGACGTGAACACCGCCTCGGTGGCCTTGCTGGCGCGTATCTCGGGCCTCAACAGCACCCTGGCGCAGAACATCGTTGCCCACCGCGACGAGCACGGCGCGTTCAAGACCCGCGCGGCGCTGAAGAAAGTCAGCCGCCTGGGCGAGAAAACCTTTGAACAAGCCGCAGGCTTCCTGCGCGTGATGAACGGCGACAACCCGCTGGACGCCTCCGCCGTGCACCCGGAAGCCTACCCATTGGTGCAACGCATTGCCGCCGAAACCGACCGCGACATCCGCTCGCTGATCGGCGACGGTGCGTTCCTCAAGCGCCTGGACCCTAAGAAGTTCACCGACGAAACCTTCGGCCTGCCTACGGTCACCGACATCCTCCAGGAACTGGACAAGCCGGGCCGCGACCCGCGCCCCGAGTTCAAGACAGCCGCCTTCCAGGACGGCGTCGAAGACCTCAAGGACCTGGAGCCGGGGATGATTCTCGAAGGCGTGGTCACCAACGTGACCAACTTCGGTGCCTTCGTCGATATCGGTGTACACCAGGACGGGCTGGTTCATATCTCGGCGCTGTCGGAGAAGTTCATCAAGGACCCGCGCGAAGCGGTGAAGGCCGGCGACGTGGTGAAGGTCAAGGTCATGGAAGTCGATATCCCCCGCAAACGCGTGGGCCTGTCGATGCGCATGGGCGACACCCCGGGCGAGAAAGTCGACGGTGCCCGTGGCAGCCGCCCAGGTTCCGCGCCACGCCAGCAAGGCGCGCCTGCCCGTCAGAAAGAGCCTGCGCCAGCCCCGGCCAATAACGCCATGGCTTCGCTGTTCGCCAACGCCAAGCAGTTGAAGAAACGCTGATGGACATCCCTGAAGCGCTGGTGCACAGCGCCTTCAGCCAGCTATTGGGCTGCCGCCTGCAACGCCTGGACAAAGGCGTTGCCGAGGTGGCCCTGGCGCTGGAACCGCACCTGCGCAATCGTGGCCAGGTGATGCATGGCGGGGCCTTGTTCAGCCTGGTGGACATCACCATGGGCCTGGCATGCTCCAGCCATCACGGCTTCGATCAGCAAAGCGTGACCCTGGAATGCAAGATCAACTACATGCGCCCGGTGGCTCAGGGCGAGGTGGTGTGCGTGGCCACCGTGGTTCACGGCGGCAAGCGCACATTGGTTGTCGACGCCGAAGTGCTTCAGGGCGACAAACTGATGGCCAAAGCGCAAGGGACCTTCGTGGTTCTCTAGCGATTTGTATCCCTAATGAGTTAATTTCGGCACTGCGTACGCGGTGCCGGAATCGACTACCTGGGAAAAGCTGAACGTCTGGCGAAATGTCTGACACTAAGCAGTATGACCAGGCGACAACGCCGGTTCCTTTCGTCACCCTTGTAGACCGTCAACTCTACCCCCATATTGGGGCGACTGACGCGTGAAGGAATCCAACTTGAGCGAAATTCTCAACCGCCGCCTGCGCCTCTTGGGCGAGCGAGCCAACCTGACCCTGCTCGAGCACTGCCTGCACGGCATCGAGCGCGAATGCCTGCGCGTCACGGCCCAAGGCCGCCTGGCGCAAACGCCGCACCCCGAAGCGCTGGGCGCCGCGCTGACCAACGAACAGATCACCACGGACTATTCCGAATCGCTGCTGGAGTTCATTACCCCAGCCTTGAGCGACCCGGCGCAGACCCTGCAAAGCCTGGACAAGATCCACCGCTTCGCCTATTCCAAGCTGGGCAACGAGTTCCTCTGGAGCCCCTCGATGCCCTGCCCGCTGCCGGCCGAGGAAGATATTCCGATTGCCTATTACGGCACCTCCAACATCGGCCAGCTCAAGTACGTGTACCGCCAGGGCCTGGCCCTGCGCTACGGCCGCACCATGCAGTGCATCGCCGGCATTCACTACAATTTCTCGCTGCCCGAGCAGCTGTGGCCGCTGCTGCGCGAAGCCGAAGGCGCCGTGCAGAGCGACCGTGACTATCAGTCATCGGCCTACATTGCACTGATCCGCAACTTCCGTCGCTACAGCTGGCTGCTGATGTACCTGTTCGGTGCCTCGCCGGCCCTGGACGCAGGTTTCCTGCGCGGCCGCGGCCACCAGCTCGAACAGCTGGATGCCGACACCCTGTACCTGCCCTACGCCACCAGCCTGCGCATGAGCGACCTGGGTTACCAGAGCAACGCCCAAGCCGGGCTTACGCCGTGCTACAACGACCTGGCCAGCTACACCGACAGCCTGCGCAAGGCCGTGGCCACGCCCTATGCCCCGTACGTGGAAATCGGCACGCACAAGGATGGCGAATGGGTTCAGTTGAACACCAACATCCTGCAGATCGAGAACGAGTACTACTCCAACATCCGCCCCAAACGCGTGACCTACACCGGCGAGCGGCCTATCCAGGCGCTGATGGCCCGCGGCGTGCAGTACGTTGAAGTGCGCTGCCTGGACATCAACCCGTTCCTGCCCACCGGCGTCGACCTGCCCGAAGCACGTTTTTTGGACGCCTTCCTGCTGTACTGCGCCTTGCAGGAAAGCCCGCTGCTGGAAAGCGTCGAATGCGGCGGCGCCACCAACAACTTCCTCAGCGTGGTCAAGGAAGGTCGCAAGCCTGGCCTGCAATTGCAGCGCGATGGGCAGCAGGTGGAACTCAAGCAATGGGCCAGCGACCTGCTGGACCAGATCGCGCCCCTCGCCGAGTTGCTCGACCAGAGCCATGGCGGCGACGAGCACGCCAAGGCCCTGGCCGCCCAGCGCGCCAAGGTCAGCGACCCTTCACTCACGCCTTCGGCGCAGGTGTTGGCAAGCATGGCCCAGCACAAGGAAAGCTTCACGCAGTTCTCGCTGCGCCAGAGCCAGGCCCACGCCGAATACTTCCGCAGCCAGTCACTGAGCGTGGAAGAACAGGCGAAGTTCGAGGAAATGGCGCGCAAGTCCATTGCTCAGCAGGCTGAACTGGAGCAGACCGAGGTAGGCGATTTCGATACTTTCGTGGGCTCCTACCAGGCCAGTATCCTGGCAATCAGCAACTGATACCTCGCGGCGCGCCCTTCGCGGGCACAGCCCGCTCCTAAAGATCGCAATTCTTGAAGGAGCGGGCAGTGCCCGCGAAGGGTTCGACGCGGTTATCGAGCGAGCCTACAGCGCTTTTTCGAAGATTTTCGAGTTGCGCTGGTAGTTGTACAGCGACGCCCGTGCCGCTGGCAGGCGCTCTACGCCGCTGGGCTCGAAACCGCGCTCGCGGAACCAGTGCGCCGTGCGGGTCGTCAGTACGAACAGGGTATTGAGCCCCATTTCCCGTGCACGGGCTTCAATGCGCTCCAGCAGCTCATCACCACGACCGCCATGGCGGTACTCAGGATTTACCGCCAGGCAGGCCAACTCACCGGCTTCAGAATCGGCAATGGGGTACAGGGCCGCGCAAGCGATGATCATGCCTTCGCGCTCAACCACACTGAATTGCTCGATCTCGCGCTCCAGCACCTCGCGGGAACGACGCACCAGGATGCCCTGTTCTTCCAGCGGGCTGATCAGGTCCAACAGCCCGCCAACGTCTTCGATCGTCGCCTCGCGTACCTGCTCGAACTGTTCCTGGGCAACCAATGTGCCGCCACCGTCGCGGGTGAACAGCTCGGTCAACAGCGCGCCGTTTTCCACATAGCTGACGATATGACTGCGGCCCACGCCGCCCTTGCACGCTTGCGCGGCGGCATCGAGCAACTCGGCCTGGTAGTTTTCCATGCCCAGGCGCTCCAGGTGCGCAGGCACCTGTTGCGGGCGCAATTCGCGCACCAGCTTGCCATTTTCACCGATCAGGCCGTGATCTTCGCCAAAAAGCAACAGCTTGTCGGCTTCCAGATCAATGGCCGCGCGGGTGGCCACGTCTTCACAGGCAATGTTGAACACTTCACCGGTGGGCGAGTAACCCAGCGGCGACAGCAGCACGATGGAGCGCTCGTCCAGCAGGCGATTGATGCCCTTGCGATCAACCCGGCGTACTTCGCCGGTGTGGTGGTAATCGATGCCTTCGAGCACGCCAATGGGCCGGCCGGTGACCAGGTTACCGCTGGCCACGCGCAGGCGCGCGCCCTGCATGGGCGACGAGGCCATGTCCATGGACAGGCGCGCCTCGATGGCGATGCGCAAGGCACCCACCGCGTCCACCACGCACTCCAGGGTGGCGGCATCGGTAATGCGCAAGCCGCGATGGTAGTGCGGGGTGAGCCCACGGGCGGCCAGGCGGCTTTCGATCTGCGGGCGCGAACCGTGCACCAGCACCAGGCGCACGCCCAGGCTGTGCAACAGCACCAGGTCGTGGACGATGTTGCCGAAGTTGGGGTGTTCGATGCCATCGCCGGGCAGCATGACCACGAAGGTGCAGTCCCGGTGGGCGTTGATGTACGGAGAGGCGTGACGGAGCCAATTGACGTATTCGGGCATAACTTCAAAAGCCTGTAAAAAAGTGGACGAGCAACGTGGGAACGCACAGCAGGCTGCTGGTTATCGTCGTAACAGGCTTGGCAACACGCGGACTCTCCTCTTTATCTCTACGAATGAGCAACGTCGGCGTTTAGTGGCCGACCGGTTGCAGGCAGTAATATTCGATCAACTCACGCAATAGACGCACAGTAGGCTCCAAGCGTGACATTTCCAGGAATTCCCCGGGCTGGTGAGCACAGGCGATGTCTCCCGGCCCCAGGATCAGGGTCTCGCAACCCAGGCGCTGAAGATAAGGTGCTTCGGTGCCGAATGCCACCGCTTCCGCCCGATGGCCGGTCAGGCGTTCGGCTACCCGTACCAGCTCGCTGTCGGCCGACTGCTCGAAGGGCGGCACTTCGCTGAACAACGGTGCGTAGTCGATTTTCACCTGGTGCAGTTCAGCCAGCGGCTCAAGCTTCTGGCGAATGGCCGCCCGCAGTGCCTTGGGGTCCATGCCCGGCAGGGGCCGCAGGTCGAATTCCAGCGAGCACTGGCCGCAGATTCGGTTGGGGTTGTCACCGCCATGAATGCAGCCGAAGTTCAAGGTGGGTTGCGGCACGCTGAACTGCGGGTTGTTGTATTCCACCTGCCACTGCTTGCGCAGGCCCATCAGTTCGCTGATGGCGCCGTGCATGGCTTCCATGGCGCTGTGGCCAAGGCTTGGGTCGGAGGAATGGCCGCTGCGCCCCAGAATGTCGATGCGCTCCATCATCACGCCCTTGTGCAGGCGGATAGGCTT
The DNA here is from genome assembly GCF_000263855.1 of Pseudomonas sp. M47T1. GTDB lineage: Bacteria > Pseudomonadota > Gammaproteobacteria > Pseudomonadales > Pseudomonadaceae > Aquipseudomonas. Next base: position 46,417 of record NZ_AJWX01000023.1, on the reverse strand, counting down.
GAGCCCGGTAGGTTCGCCGATCACCGCCGCGCGGCCCAATGGCCAGCCGGCCGCGGCCAGGGCCTTGGCGCCGGCCATGGAGCTTTCCTCGTCGCAGGTGGCCAGGATCAGCAGCGGCTGCTTGAAGTCGTGCGCAAGCAGCGGCAACACGGCCTCGATGATCAGGGCGAAGAAGCCCTTCATGTCGCAACTGCCCAGCCCTACCCAGCGGCCATCCACTTCGGTGAGCTTGAGCGGGTCGGTCTGCCAGAGCTTTTCGTCGTAGGGCACCGTGTCGCTGTGGCCCGACAGCACCAGGCCACCGGGGCCGGTACCACGGCTGGCCAGCAGGTTGAACTTGCCAGGCAACACTTCACGAATGTCGCAGGCAAAGCCCAGGTCGCCCAGCCAACTGGCCAACAGGTCGATGACCGGCTTGTTGGACTGGTCCAGGCTGGCCTGGGTACAACTCACCGATGGCGCTGCGATCAAGGCGGCGAATTGCTCTTTGAATGAGGGCAGCGGCATGGGCATTCTCCAGTTGGCGAACCCCATCATAGAGCCATTGAGTACCGAGAATAAACCGCCGGGATGGGACTGCTGTACACTGCACGGCCTTAGCAGTCATCTGCGCTCCTATCAGAACAGCGCCTGGATTCTCCCGCCATGCAAAAAGAAACCGAAATCAAACTGCGCGTCAGCCCTGAAACCCTGGCTGAATTGCGCGAACACCCGTTGCTGAAAAAGCGCAACAAAAGTGGCTGGGAACGCCGTGAGCTGTTCAATCAGTACTTCGACACCCCCACCGGCGAGCTGGCCGGCGCCAAGGTTGCCCTGCGCCTGCGCAAGGATGGCGACGAGATCATCCAGACCCTGAAGACTCGCGGCCAGAGCATCGCCGGCCTGTCCGAGCGCAACGAGTACAACTGGGACCTGACCAAGGCCAAGCTGGACCTGAAGAAGCTGGACGGCGAATGCTGGCCGCAAGAGCTGGCCGAGCTGGACAAGAAAACCATCAAGCCGGTGTTCACCACCGACTTCGTTCGCGAGCGTGCGGAAATCGCCTGGGGCCGCGGCAAGGCCAAGGTGGTGATCGAAGCTGCGCTGGACCTGGGCAAGGTTATCGTTGGCAAGCAATCCGAAGAGATCTGCGAGCTGGAACTCGAACTGCGCGAAGGCGAGCCTGCGGCCCTGCTGGAACTCGCCGCCGAGCTGGCCATCAAGCTGCCGCTGATGCCATGCGATATCAGCAAGGCCGAGCGCGGCTACCGCCTGGCCGAACCGGGCAGCTATGCCCTGAGCCTGCCGGCGCCAGAGCTGAACGCCGAGATGCCCCTGGACGATGCCTTCACCGCCCTGGCCTGGCACCTGTTGGGCACTAGCCAGCGCCTGGCCGAACAATACCGCTTCAATGGTCACTGGCGCTTGCTGCAGGACTGGGTAGCGCAACTGATCGAGCTGCGTGCCCTGGCTGGCAGCCTCGGCCAGGCCGCGCCGCGCAGCACCACGCACGAACTGCGCCTGAGCCTGGACGCGCTACTGGAAGACTGGCGCCCGCTGGTGCAGGCCGGCCAGGAAGACGAAGATGTTCGCAAGGCCGCGCCCGAGCAGTTCGCCGAAGAGCTGCAGGACACCCGCTGGGGCCTGTTCTCGCTGAACACTTCGCGCTGGCTGATGGACCGCGCCTGGACCGTGGAGCGCAACAACCGTGGCAACCGCCAGGGCGCTGCGCAACTGATGAACTGGCTGGGCCACTTCCTTGGCGAAGAAGCCACCGCCTTGCAGTTGGGCCGCTATCAGCAGCAGCCTGAAGACCTGGCCGAGCAGCTGCCACGCATCGAGCGCATTCAGGCCTGGCTGCATCACGCCCGCAACGTGCTGGACCTGCCGGAAGTCGACCGCCTGTACGGCGAGCTGAACAAGCTGCACGAACTGGCCTACACCGACATCAGTGACGAAGTGCTGGAAGCCCGCGTCCACCAGGCGCTGACCGTAGCCCAGAGCCGCGCGTGGAAGCAGATCCTGCGTAAGTAATTGATGTGAGCTGTGGGAGCTGGCAAGCCAGCTCCCACTGGCTTAACTGCGCAGCACCGGCAAGCTGGTGGTGGACTTGATCTCCGACAGCGCCACGGTCGAATTCACTTCCTGGATGCCCGGCACCAGCGACAGTTTTTCAAAGAAAAACCGCTCATAGGCCTCGATATCCGGGGTAACGATGCGCAGCAAGAAATCCACCGACCCCATCAGCACATAGCATTCCAGCACTTCCGGAAAACCGCGAATCGCGTCGGTGAACTCGGTAAAGTTGGAGCGGCCGTGGGCGTTGAGTTTGACCTCGGCGAATATCTGCGTGTTAAGGCCGATCTTCTTGCGGTCCAGCAGGGTAACCTGCGCCCGTATCACGCCCTCCTCCTTGAGCCGCTGTATGCGCCGCCAGCACGGCGATTGCGACAGGCCCACCTGCTCGGCGATCTGTGCGCTGGACAGTGACGCATCCTCTTGCAGCAGCGCCAGGATGCGCCGATCGTACTGATCCAGCTCACCTTGCATAACTATTCCCCTTTATTGCCAGAAAATGAATCATACAATTCAAAACCGATGACTGCTTAGCGTTTTGAGGCAAGAAATACCCCGGTGAGCGTGCAAAGCTGTGCGCATCGTTTTTTGGAAGCCCGCCATGTCCATCCATGAAGCCCACCTGCCCACCCGCAGCGATCACTGGAACGGCCGTCAGGCCACCTGCCTGGTTCACTACCGCCTGGTGGCCGAAGCCGAGCCCGACAGCCTGTGCCGCGTGCTCAACCTGCTGGCCATGCAATACCTGACGCCAACAGCGCTGAACGTAGTGCGCACAGACGACCTGCTGCACATGGAATTAAGCGTTGATGGCCTCAGCTGGCACCGCGCCGAAGTCATCAGCAACAAAATGCTCAACCTGGTCTGCGTAGTCTCCGTAGAGCTGCAGGCCGCGGACCACGAGTGCCTGGCCGCCGCAGGCTGATCGCGGCGCAAGGCCCGGTAACTTTTCCAGCCATAGTGGGCAACATCAGCGCGATTCCCCGGTCTATCGTTCACGCTCAGGCGCCGCTTGCTGACCTGTGCGTCGTAGAACGAGCCAAGGAGCCCGCATGTCCGTCGCTACCATTACTGAGGACCGCTGGCTGGATTTGAATGATCTGTTGCACGACCTGGTCGACCAAGGGTTTCTCAGCCAGGACTCAGCCGAGCACGCCATGGCCTGCCGCCAGGCGTTGCGCAACAGTCAACTGCACCCGCTGGAATTCATTGCCGCCCAGCAACTGGAAGACCAGAGCCGCCCCGGCAAATACCTGGATCTTGAACAACTGACCCTCTGGCTGGCGCAACAGGCCGGCCAGGCCTACCTGCGCATCGACCCGCTGAAAATCGACGTGGCGGCGCTGACGCCGCTGATGTCCTACGGCTTCGCCCAGCGCCACAAAATTCTCGCCGTGGCCGTCTCCCGCACAGCCGTGACCGTGGCCAGCGCACAGCCTTTTGTGTGCAGTTGGGAAGCCGACCTCACCCACGTACTCAAGCGTCCCATCAAGCGCGTGGTGGCCAATCCGGCTGAAATCCAGCGCTTCACCATGGAATTCTACCGCCTGGCCCGCTCGGTCAGCGGCGCCAACAGCAGCGACCAGCGTGGCAGCACCCTGGGCAACTTCGAACAGTTGCTCAACCTGGGGGCCAGCGACCAGGAGCCGGACGCCGACGATGCGCACATCGTCAACATCGTCGATTGGCTGTTCCAGTACGCCTTCCAGCAGCGGGCCAGCGATATCCACATTGAACCGCGCCGCGAGCAAGGCACGGTGCGGTTTCGCATCGACGGCATCCTGCACAACGTCTACCAGTTCCCCACTCAGGTCACCATGGCCATTGTCAGCCGCCTGAAAAGCCTGGGGCGCATGAACGTCGCCGAGAAGCGCAAACCCCAGGACGGCCGGGTGAAAACCAAGACGCCCCAGGGCGGCGAAGTGGAGCTGCGCCTGTCCACCCTGCCCACCGCCTTTGGCGAGAAGATGGTGATGCGTATCTTCGACCCGCAAGTGCTGCTCAAGGACTTTCACGACCTGGGCTTCGGCGGCGATGACCTGCGCCGCTGGGAAGACATGATCAGCCAGCCCAACGGCATTATCCTGGTGACCGGCCCCACCGGCTCGGGCAAGACCACCACCCTGTACACCACCCTCAAGCGCCTGGCCACGCCTCAGGTGAACCTGTGCACCATCGAAGACCCCATCGAGATGGTGGAGCCGGCATTCAACCAGATGCAGGTGCAGCACAATATCGACCTGACCTTCGCCAGCGGCGTGCGCGCACTGATGCGCCAGGACCCGGACATCATCATGATTGGTGAAATACGCGACCTGGAAACCGCCGAAATGGCGATCCAGGCAGCGCTCACCGGCCACTTGGTGCTGTCCACCCTGCACACCAACGACGCGCCCAGTGCCATCAGCCGGCTGCTGGAACTGGGGGTGCCGCATTACCTGGTGAAAGCCACCTTGCTGGGGGTAATGGCCCAACGCCTGGTGCGTACCCTGTGCCCGCACTGCAAGGCGCCGCAACCCTTGGAAGAGGATGACTGGCAGGCCCTGACCCGCCCCTGGCAGGCGCCACTGCCTACCCAGGCTCACCGCGCCATCGGCTGCGCGGAATGCCGGGACACGGGCTTTCGCGGGCGCGCCGGGGTATACGAAATCATGCAGATGACTGATACGGTGAAGGCCCACATTCAGGCCGAAACCGACCTGCTGTCACTCAAGCGTCGCGCAGTCATGGAAGGCATGCGCAGCCTTCGGCTGTCCGGCGCACAGAAAATAGCCGCCGGCCACACCACCCTGGAAGAGGTGCTGCGGGTGACCCCCAGGAACGATTTGAAATAGTGCGCCGCGCATCGGGAACTCCGCCCAGGGCTTTAGCATCAAAATAGCGAGATAATCCCTGTCGGAGTCACCCATCATGCGTCTGAAAACTGCCGTCGTAACACTCGCTCTGCTGTCCGTACCTGTCGGCTCTGCCATGGCCGACGGTTTCCTGAGAGACGTCCTGTCTTCCGGTGCAACCACCGGTTCGACCTACCTGACGTTTCGTCATCACAAGCTGATTGTCGCCGCACAGGACGACGCTGGCAGCTACGTCGCCAGCAACGGCACCATCGAGGGGCCTTACCTGGCCGCTGCCATGCAACAGGTTCGCAGCGATAACCCGGGGCTCAAAGCCACCGACATGGAACTGGCCAACGCCATCCTGATCAAGGGCGCCGAACCCGTGGCAGCAGAATGACGTTGTAGCCCCCATGTGGGAGCTGGCAAGCCAGCTCCCACATGGCTAGTCGGCCATTATGTTCTGTAGTCATCCACTGGCACGCATGCGCAATACAAATTTCTGTCCCCATACACGTTGTCGACCCGGTTCACCGTTGGCCAGTACTTGTGCGCCCGAGTGTGGCTGCTGGGGGTAATTGCCTGGGCGATGGAATAGGGTCGTTCCCACATTCCAGTTATATCGGCAAGGGTGTGCGGGGCACGCTTGAGCGGGTTGTCCTCGGCAGGCCACTGCCCCTCGGCAACCTGGGCGATTTCAGCGCGAATGCTGAGCATGGCTTCGACAAAGCGATCCAGCTCCGCTTTCGATTCGCTTTCGGTGGGCTCGATCATCAACGTGCCCGGCACCGGAAATGACATGGTCGGGGCGTGGAAACCGTAGTCCATCAAGCGCTTGGCAACGTCCTCCTCACTGATGCCGCTCAGCGCCTTGAGCGGTCTCAGGTCAAGTATGCACTCATGCGCCACCCGGCCATTACGGCCGCTGTACAGCACCGCAAACGCTCCGCCCAACTGCTGCGCCAGGTAGTTGGCGGACAGGATGGCGACCTCGGTGGCATCCACCAGTTGTGGCCCCATCATGGCGATATACATCCAGCTGATGGGCAGGATACTCGCGCTGCCCCAGGGCGCTGCGCTGACCGCACCGTTGTTCGGCAATGGCCCATCGATCGGCACCACCGGGTGGTTGGCCACGAAGGGTGCCAGGTGCGCGCGCACGCCTATCGGCCCCATGCCCGGCCCACCGCCGCCATGGGGTATGCAGAAGGTCTTGTGCAAGTTCATGTGTGATACGTCGGCACCGATGTCGGCTGGCCGCGCCACACCCACCTGGGCATTGAGGTTGGCACCGTCCATGTACACCTGGCCACCATGCTGGTGGATGACCTCGCAGATCTCGACGATGCCCTCCTCGTACACCCCGTGGGTGGATGGGTAGGTCGCCATCAGGCACGAAAGCTTATCGCCGGCCGCCTGGGCCTTGGCCTTGAGGTCGTCGAGGTCGACGTTACCCGCCTCGTCGCACTCGACAATCACCACCTGCATGCTGGCCATCTGCGCAGAAGCCGGATTGGTGCCGTGGGCCGAGGCCGGGATCAGGCAGATGTTGCGCTGCCCCTGCTGGCGGCTCTCGTGGTACTTGCGGATGGCCAGCAAGCCTGCGTATTCACCCTGGGCACCGGAGTTGGGCTGCATGCAAATGGCATCGAAGCCGGTGATCGCGCACAGCCAGTGTTCCAGTTCGTCAATCATAGCCTTGTAGCCGCGCGCCTGTTCCACCGGCGCGAACGGATGCAAATTGGCAAACTCGGGCCAGGTGATGGGAATCATCTCGCTGGTGGCGTTGAGTTTCATGGTGCAGGAGCCCAGTGCAATCATCGATTGGTTGAGGGCCAGGTCCTTGTTTTCCAGCTGCTTGAGGTAGCGCAGCATCTCGGTTTCGCTGTGATGTTGATTGAACACTGGGGGGGTCAGGTAATCCGAGGTGCGCTCAAGGCCCGCAGGAATCCCAACGGCCAGCGCCTCGGCATCCAGCGCGTTCACGTCAAGACCGTGATCGGCCCCCAGCAGAATGTCCCACAGCAGCCGTACAGTGGCTGCGTCACAGGTTTCATCCAGGCTCAGGCCGACGTGCCCACGCCCGCTAATGCGCAGGTTGACCCGGGCTGCCTGGGCGCTTTCGAGAATGGCGGTTTGCACGCCCCCCACGTCCAGGGTCAGGGTGTCGAAAAAGTGCTGGTTGATGCGTTTGATGCCCTTGCGTTCAAGCCCCTCGGCCAGTATTTGCGTGAGCCGGTGGACCCGCTGGGCAATGCGGCGCAGGCCCACAGGGCCGTGGTAAACAGCATAGAAACCGGCGATATTGGCCAGCAACACCTGGGCGGTGCAGATGTTGGAGTTGGCCTTTTCGCGGCGGATATGTTGCTCGCGGGTTTGCAGTGCCATGCGCAAGGCAACGTTGCCGCGCGCATCCTTCGACACGCCGATGATGCGCCCTGGCACCGCGCGTTTGTAGTCCTCGCGGCTGGCAAAATAGGCGGCGTGAGGGCCGCCGTAACCCATGGGCACGCCGAAGCGCTGCGAGGAGCCGAACACCACGTCGGCGCCCATCTCGCCGGGCGGCGTGAGCACCAGCAGGCTTAGCAGGTCCGCCGCAACGCAAGCGATAGCCTGGTGGGCATGCAGGTGGTCGATCAGCGGCCGCAGGTCGCGCACTTCGCCGTGGGTATCGGGGTACTGCAACACCGCGCCGAACACATCATGGGCGGCCAGGTTGGCCACAGTGTCGACCACCAACTCTATGCCAAAGCCGTCGGCGCGGGTCTGCACCACGGAGAGGGTTTGCGGATGGCATTGGCTGTCGATGAAGAACCGCGGGCTCTTCGATTTGCTTACCCGCCGCGCCAAGGCCATGGCCTCGGCGGCGGCCGTGGCTTCATCCAGCAGCGAGGCGTTCGCCAGCTCCAGCCCGGTCAGGTCGATGGTCATCTGCTGGAAATTGAGCAGTGCTTCCAGGCGGCCTTGGGCTATTTCAGGTTGATAAGGCGTGTACGCGGTGTACCAGCCAGGGTTTTCCAGCACATTGCGCAGTATCACCCCGGGGGTCAAGGTGGCGTGGTACCCCATGCCGATCAGGCTGGTCCACAACTGGTTCTGCTCGGCATAGCCACGCAGTTTGCTTAGCGCAGCGGTTTCATCCAGTGCAGCGGGCAATTGCAGCGCACGGTTGAAGCGAATGCTCGGGGGGACGGTTTGTTCTATTAGTTCGACGCGGCTGGCAAGGCCAAGGGCATCGAGCATGGCGCGCTGTTCAGCGCCATCGGGGCCCAGGTGGCGCCGAGGGAAGGCATCGGGGTCTTGCAGTTCGCTGAGCGATGGCAACCGGGACATGACGGCTCTCTCTTCACAGGACAAGGCCTCGACGGGTCGAGGCCTGGTTCAGTCTAGAAAGAGATTGCCGCCCGCGCCCGGAAGTTACTCGCCGATGGCGGCTTTGTAACCTGCGGCGTCCAGCAGCTTGTCCAGCTCAGCCGTGTCGCTTGGCTTGAGCTTGAAGATCCAGGCGCTGTACGGTTCGGTGTTCAACAGCTCGGGGCTGCCGTCCAGCGCGTCGTTTACTGCAATGACCTCGCCCGAAACGGGCGAGTAAATGTCTGAGGCGGCCTTTACCGACTCGACCACGCCCGCAGCATCGCCTGCGGCAAATACGTTGCCCACTTCGGTCAATTCCACGAACACCACGTCACCCAGGGCTTCCTGGGCATGGTCGGAAATACCCACGGTTAGCGTGCCATCGGCTTCCAGGCGCGCCCACTCGTGGCTTTCGGCAAAACGCAGGTCAGCTGGGATATCGCTCATGATTTTCTTGTCCTCAACAGGGTCAGCGGCAGGCCCGCAAAAATTCAGATCAGGGTTTTTCCATGGCGCACGAACGTGGGACGCACCACCCGTACCGGGTACCACTTGCCGCGGATTTCCACCTCGGCTCGGTCGGCGGTGGCCATCGGTACGCGCGCCAGGGCGATCGATTTGCTCAACGTAGGAGAGAAACTACCACTGGTGATCTCCCCTTCGCCAATTTCTGCGACCCGTACCACCTGGTGAGCACGCAACACACCGCGCTCTTCCAGCACCAGGCCGACCAGTTTTTCACCAATACCCTGGCCACGTTCGGCTTCCAGCGCCGCGCGGCCAACGAAATCACGGTCGCCCGGTTCCCAGGCGATACTCCAGGCCATGTTCGATGCCAACGGCGAATGCGCCTGGTCGATATCCTGGCCGTACAGGTTCATGCCCGCCTCCAGACGCAGCGTATCCCGGGCTCCCAGGCCTATCGGGGCAATGCCGGCGCCAACCAGGTCGTTGAAAAAGCCGGGGGCCTCGATGGCCGGCAACACAATTTCCAGGCCGTCTTCGCCGGTGTAACCAGTACGGGCGATAAACCAATCGCCGTCGGCCAGGCCCTGGAAGGGCTTGAGTTGAGCAATCAGATTGGCACGCGCCTGGCTCACCAACTGCGCGACCTTATGCCGCGCCTGGGGCCCCTGGATAGCGAGCATGGCCAGTTCGGGCCGCTCGGTAACCTGAACGTCGAAACCGGCGCTGACACCTTCGATCCAGGCCAGGTCCTGATCGCGCGTGGCGGCGTTGACCACCAGGCGAAAATCGCTCCCCACCAGGTACACAATCATGTCATCGACGATGCCGCCGTGCTCGTCGAGCATGGCGCTGTAAAGGGCCGAACCGTGATCCTGCAGGCGCGCTACATCATTGGCCAGCAGGCGCTGGAGAAAAACCCGGGCCTGGGGCCCGCCAATGTCGATGACGGTCATGTGTGACACGTCGAACACACCGCAGTCACGGCGCACCTGGTGGTGCTCCTCGACCTGCGATCCATAATGCAGGGGCATGTCCCAACCGCCAAAATCGACCATTTTGGCGCCCAGCGCCAAATGCAGGTCATAGAGAGGCGTACGCTGTCCCATGGGTTTCTCCTTCCGGGCTTGGCGAAGGCGCGAATACTGGGCAAATCACCCGAAAGGCTCTGGAACAGTGCTTTGCGGGGTGCCTGAAAGACCAGATCACAATGACCGGCCGCGCCGAATGCCGCGCATTGTAGCCGCAAGGCGCGGCCCTGACACCTCTGGGCAGAGGTGCCTTCAGGTTTGACCGATCCGTCGTGCCGAACGTCGAATCAGCCCGATCACCGGCAACAGGCCGGCCAGCACCAGGGTCAAGGCCGGCAAGGACGCCCGCGCCCACTCTCCTTCACTGGTCATTTCAAAGATGCGCACGGCCAGCGTGTCCCAGCCAAAGGGCCGCATCAACAGCGTAGCGGGCATTTCCTTGAGCACATCGACAAACACCAGCAAGGCTGCACTCAAGGCCCCCGGCAACAGCAGCGGCACGTAGACCCGCAAGAACAATGGCAGCCCTGCCACCCCCAGGCTGCGGGACGCCTCGGGCAAGGATGGCCGGATCTTCGCCAGGCTGCTTTCCAGTGGGCCATGGGCCACGGCCATGAAGCGCACCAGGTAGGCCAGCAACAAGGCGCTCAGGCTGCCGAGCAGCAGCGGCCTGCCTGCCAGCGGAATAATCAGCGCGGTATCCAGGTAGCTGAAGGCCAACATGATCGACACCGCCAGTACCGACCCCGGCAGCGCGTAGCCCAGGTTGGCCAGCCCCACGCCGAGGCTGATGCCCCGGGTAGGCGCCAGCCGCCGCGCGAATACCAACACCAGCGCCAGCACCACGGTTAGCAGTGCCGCCAGCGTGCCGAGGTACAACGTGTGCAGAATCAGGCCCAGGTACCGTTCGTCCAAGTCGAAGCGCCCGCGCTGCCAACACCAGACGATCAATTGCAGCACCGGCACCACGAACGCGCAGGCGAACACCAGGCTACACCAGCCTGTAGCGGCCGCGGCCCTCCAGCCCCGCAGGCGGTACAGCAAATGGCCGCGCACCCGTTCGCTGCCAGCATGGGCCGCGCCACGGGCCCGACGTTCGCCGTACAGCACCACAATCACGGCCAACAACAGCAGGCTGGCCAATTGGGCCGCGCTGGACAGGCTGAAGAACCCGTACCAGGTCTTGTAGATAGCCGTGGTAAAAGTATCGAAGTTGAACACCGCCACCGCACCGAAGTCGGCCAGAGTTTCCATCATGGCCAAGGCCACACCGGCACCAATAGCCGGCCGCGCCATGGGCAGTGCCACGCGCCAGAACGCCTGCCAGGGCGTTTGCCCCAGCACACGCGCAGCCTCCATCAACCCACGCCCCTGGGCCAGGAAGGCAGTACGCGCCAGCAGGTAGACGTAGGGGTAGAACACCAGCACCAGCACCGCGATGACGCCACCCGTAGAGCGCACTCGCGGCAGGCGCACATCGCTGCCGAACCATTCGCGCAGCAATGCCTGCAAGGGCCCGGCGAAGTCCAGCAGGCCGACGAAAACGAAGGCCAGCACATACGCAGGGATGGCAAACGGTAGCATCAGTGCCCAGTCCAGCCAGCGGCGGCCAGGAAACTGGCACAGGCTGGTCAACCAGGCCAGGCTGACGCCCAGTAGCGTAACGCCAATGCCCACCCCCACCAGCAGCGTCAGGGTATTGCCCAGCAGGCGCGGCAGTTGGGTGGCCCACAGGTGCTGCCAGATCGACGTGTCGATGCTCTGCCAGGACAGCAGCAGGACGCTGAGAGGCAACAACACCAGCGCCGCCATGGCGAACACGGGGACATACCAACGGCGCTGGACAGCGTTGCGCATGATCAGTCTTGCGCCCGCAGGCTCAATTCCAGCCAGCGCGGTCCATCAGTCGAATAGCCTCGGCCTGGCGCTTGCCGGCGATTTCCACCGGCAAGGTATCGGCTTTGAACGTGCCCCAGCTCGCCACTTCGGCCGAGGGCTGGACCTGAGGGTTGGCCGGGAATTCCTGGTTGGTGTCGGCAAAGATTTTCTGCGCCTCGGCGCCGGTCATCCATTCCACCAGGGCCTTGGCCGCCTCCGGGTGCGGGGCATGACGGGTAAGGCCAATGCCCGACAGGTTCACGTGCACGCCACGATCCTCCTGGTTGGGCCAGAACAGCTTGATGGGCAACTGCGGATCCTGGCGATGCAGACGGCCGTAGTAGTAGGTGTTGACGATGCCCACGTCGCACTGGCCTGCCTTGATGGCCTTCAGCACCGCGATGTCGTCTGAGAACACGTCGGTGGACAGGTTGTTGACCCACCCCTTGAGGATGGCTTCGGTCTGCAAGGCCCCGTGGGTTTCAATCAGCGTGGCAGTGAGTGACTGGTTGTAGACCTTCTTCGCCGTGCGCAGGCACAGGCGCCCCTCCCACTGCTTGTCCGCCAGGGCTTCGTAGGTGGAGAGGTCCTGGGGTTTCACCCGCTCGGTGGAATAGACAATGGTGCGTGCGCGCAGGCTCAAGCCGGTCCACTCATGGCTGGCGGCGCGGTATTGAGCCGGGATGTTGGCATCGATGACACTGGACTGCAGGGGCTGCAGGATGCCCATTTGCTCGGCCTGCCAGAGGTTGCCGGCATCCACGGTCAGCAGCAGATCGGCGGTGGCATGGCTGCCCTCGGCCTTGATGCGCTGCATCAGCGGCGCTTCCTTGTCAGTGATGAACTTGATAGTGACACCGGTTTTCGCGGTGTAGGCGTCGAACACCGGTTTGATCAGCTCGTCGATGCGCGAGGAATACACCACCACTTCATCCGCCGCACGGGCTTCGTTGGCAAACAAGGTAAGTGCCAGTGCAATGAAGACGCGCTTGGTTGCCAGCATGGGAAATTACCCTCGGAATCGAATGAAGGGCAAATGGTAGAGAAACGCATTTGCCATCTCAATCGAAGTCGAAAGCAAGCAGTTACCAGATGTTTCCCGAAATTCTGCATCGCGTAGCGGCGCAAGCCGCGCATTGCCTGACACACCGCAGCTCCGGGGAGTCAGGGCTTGGCCAGCTCCGGCAGGTCGCCGCTCAAGCCCAGCGCCTGGCGTACGAACAGGGCTTTGGCCTCGGGCATTTGCTCCACGCATTTCAGGCCGCTGTTGCGCAGCCAGCGCAGTGGCAGCGGGTCGGCCTGGAACAGGCGCTCGAAGCCTTCCATGGCGGCCATCAGCGCCAGGTTGTGCGGCATGCGGCGGCGCTCGTAGCGGCTGAGCACGCGCGCATCGGCCAGGCGCTCGCCTCGGCCGTTGGCGTGAAGCAACTCTTCGGCCAGCACTGCGGCGTCGAGAAAACCAAGGTTCACACCCTGCCCAGCCAGCGGGTGAATGGTGTGTGCCGCGTCGCCGATCAACGCCAGGCCCTCGGCCACGTAACGCTTGGCGTGACGCTGGCGCAATGGCACGCAGACGCGCGCATCGGCGTGCTCGACATGGCCCAGGCGGCCTTCGAATGCGCGCTCCAACTGGGCGCAGAAGGCGCCGCTGTCCAGCGCCATGAGGCGTTCGGCTTCCTTGGGGGTGGTGGACCAGACGATCGAGCACCAGTGTTCATCGGCGTGGGCCAGCGGCAGGAACGCCAAGGGGCCATCGTCGGTAAAACGCTGCCATGCGGTACGCTGATGCGGTGCCGAACAGCGCACGCTGGTGACGATGGCGTGGTGCAGGTAATCCCACTCGCGCGTCTCGCAGCCCGTCAGGCGCCGCACCGCCGAGTGCGCGCCATCGGCGGCAATCACCAGCGGCGTGCGCACGCTACGGCCATCGGCCAGGCTCAGCAGCCAATCATCGCCGGAGCGGCGCATCTGCTCCAGGCGCGCATTGGCCACAAGACCGATGTCACTGTCGTGCAGCTGTTCGAGCAAGGCGTCCTGGACCACGCGGTTCTCGACGATATGGCCCAGCGACTCGGCATGCACACTGGCCGCGCTGAAGTGCACGTGGCCCGTGCCGCTACCGTCCCACACGCTCATGTCGCCATAGGGGCTGGCGCGGCGGCGGGCAATACCCTGCCAGGCGCCCAGGCGCTCCAGTATGCGCTGGCTGGCGGCAGACAAGGCACTCACCCGCGGCTCGAAAGCCGCCTGGGGGTCGAACGCCTTGACGCTCAGGGGGCTGCCGTCGACCACCAGTATTTCCAGGCCGCCGTTCTGCAACGCCAGGGCCAGGGCACTGCCCACCATGCCGGCGCCGACTACTACCAGATCTGCACGCATTTCCATGCTTCAAGCCTGTTCCACGGAATTGAAAGGGAAGAAAACCGATACCGTCATGCTCAACCCTGCATGTCAGCGCGGGTACCCAGGCCCATGGCCTGGCGGGCGAACCAGCGCTTGGCCGGCGGCAACAGGTCCAGGCCCAGCAGGCCCAGGTTGCGCCCGGCAGCCACCAGCGGTTGGGACGAACCAAACAGGCGCGTGACCTTGTCGGAAAAGCCGACCGTCAGGTCCTGATCCTGGCGCTGGCGCTCACGGTAGCGCTGCAGGGTAGTAAAGTCACCCAGGGGCGCCTGGCTGGCCAGCAAGGCGTCGGCCAGCGACTGCACATCGCGCAGGGACAGGTTGAAACCCTGGCCGGCGATGGGGTGCAGCGCATGAGCGGCGTTGCCCAGCACCACGAGGTTGGAGCGCACCTGTTCTTCGGCCTCGATCAAGGTCAGCGGGTACAAATGACGGGCACCGACCTGCTTGAAAGTGCCCAGGCGATAACCAAACACGCCCTGCAATTCCCTGAGGAAGCTGCGTTCGTCGAGCTCGACCAGGCGCCTGGCGTCCATACCCTGGCGCGTCCACACCAGCGCACAGCGGTTATCGGGCAGCGGCAGCAAGGCCATGGGCCCATCGTCGGTGAAGCGCTCGAATGCCAGACCTTCGTGGGGCTGGCTGGGCGTGATGTTGGCGATCAGCGCGCTCTGATCGTAGGGCCGCTGGCGCACGCCGATACCCACCTGTTCGCGCAGGCCGGAGCGCCCACCATCGGCCAGTACGGCCAGGTCGCAGTCCAGGCTGGTGTCATCGTTGAGGGTCAGGCGATAGCCTCCCTCCAGCACCTGCAGGCGGGTAACTTCCGCCGGCACGCGCCAGCTCACCACTTCCGGGTCCAGGGCTTGCCACAGGCATTGGCCCAGCCAGGCATTTTCAACCACGTAGCCCAGGGCCGGCACGCCTTCTTCCAGCGCGGTCAGGCGGGTAACGCCAAAGCGGCCACGATCGGACACGTGGATTTGCCGGATGGGCTCGGCGCGGCGATGAATGGCCTGCCACAGCCCAAGGCGCTCGTAGATCTGCCGGGTGCCAAAGGACAGCGCCGAAGAACGCGCGTCGTAGCTGGGCTGATAAGTATCGCCCGGCGCAAACGGCTCGATCAGCATGATCTTCCAGCCCCGCGCCTTGGCGCCGGCTTGCAGGGCCAGGGCCAGGCTGGCGCCGACCAGCCCGCCACCAATGATTGCCAGATTGACGCGATTCATGCGGCCTCGGTACGTGCTTGAGCCATCAAGGCCTCGATTTCGGCGACGGTTTTTGGCACGTCGCGGGTAAGAATGTCGCAGCCGGTGCGGGTTACCACCACATCGTCTTCGATGCGCACGCCAATCCCGCGCCACTTCTTCGCAACGTTCAGGTTGTCGGGGCTGATGTAGATACCGGGCTCGACCGTAAGGCTCATGCCCGGCTCCAGCACCCGCCATTCGCCGCCCACTCGGTAGTCGCCGACGTCATGCACGTCCATGCCCAGCCAGTGACCGGCACGGTGCATGTAGAACGCGCGGTAGGCTTCGCTGACGATCAGTTCGCTGACCTCGCCCTGCAGCAGGCCCAGAGCCACCAGCCCTTGGGTGATGACCCGCACGGTGGCCTCGTGCGCCTCGTTCCAGTGCCGGTTGGGGCCAATGGCGGCAAACGCCGCTTCCTGGGACTTGAGCACCAACTCGTAGATGGCTTTCTGTTCGGGCGAAAACTTGCCGCTCACCGGAAAGGTGCGAGTGATATCGCTGGCGTAGCAGTCTATTTCGCAACCGGCGTCGATCAGCACCAGGTCGCCGTCCCTGAGCACGGCGTCATTCTGCTGATAGTGCAGGATGCAACTGTTGCGGCCGGCGGCGACGATGGAGCCATAGGCGGGCATCTTGGCCCCGCCCTTGCGAAATTCGTAGTCCAGCTCGGCTTCCAGGCTGAACTCGTGCAGCCCTGCGCGACAGGCCTGCATGGCCCGCACATGGGCACGCGCGGAGATCTGCGCGGCGTGGCGCATGACCTTCACTTCGTTTGCCGATTTATACAGGCGCATGTCGTGCAGCAAGTGGTCCAGCGCCAAGTATTCGTTGGGCGGCTGCGCGCCGAGGTTGGCCTTGGAGCGGATCACGTTGATCCACTCCATCAGGTGGCGATCGAACTCGGTGTTGCTGCCCATGGCCGTGTACACCCGGTCGCGACCCTCGATCAGGCCCGGCAGGATGTCGTCAATGTCGGTGATGGGAAACGCATCATCGGCGCCGAAGTCGGCAATCGCGCCTTCCTGGCCGGCACGCAGGCCATCCCACAGCTCACGCTCGGGGTTGCGCTCACGGCAGAACAGCACGTACTCACCGTGTTCGCGCCCAGGGATCAGGGCAATCACCGCGTCGGGCTCGGGAAAGCCGCTCAGGTACTGGAAGTCGCTGTCCTGACGGTACACGTGTTCCACGTCGCGGTTGCGAATGGCCACGGCCGCCGCCGGCAGTATGGCAATGCTGTTGGGCTCCATCTGCGCCATCAGAGCCTTGCGTCGACGAGCGTATTCCGACTTAGGGATATGAGTTACTGGCACAGGGGAGCCCCTTTTCGCATCAGTGCAGGGAAGGCTTGGCAGCCGCGACCGGTTTGGCGCACTCGGTGAAGAGCAGCATCGGCGCCACGCGCAGGTATTCCATCACTTCCATATAGTCGCTTTCGGCGTCCTCGGACTCTTCCAGCGCTTCCTGGACCTGGGCGATGGCGGCCATGTCCTGGAGAATCTCCTTGGCATCGACGCTCAGGTCCTTGCCGCCGGTGTTCAGGCCGAACCCATTGAGGAAGCCCTGGCACCACTGGCCCAGCGCAGTGGCGCGCTCGGTCAGCGAGGTGTCGTCGGCCGGTAACAGGATGACAATGGTCACGTCGTCACCGGTGAGCTCGCCCTTGACCATCTGCTGCAGGCCAATCAGCGCGTTGCGCACGTTGTCCTGCGGCTCGGTCTCGAGCAGCAGCGCGGCATCGGCCAGCCAGCTGTCGGCGTCAAAGTCGGCGCCCGCGCAACTGCGGCCCAGCAACAGGCCGTGCAGCTCGGCGGGAGAAACGGGATGACCACCTGCATTGAGGAGGTCGGCGAAGCCTTGGTACGGGGATTTCTGAATAGACATGGCAACTAGGCGCCAGGCGGCGCAATGACTAGAATGAAGACCTTGTATCCTAGCACCGGCAGGCGCGCCAAGACCATCGAAGCGGCCAACTCGTTAGTTAACAGCCAAGGCCTTGGCTTTCACCGATCGTATCGAACGGGACCCCATGGAACAGAACGACCTGCAAGCGCTGATGGGCAGACTCGAGCAACTCATCGACCGAGTCGAGCAACTAAAACGGCAAAACGGACTCCTATTAGCTCAGGAAAAGACCTGGCGCGAGGAGCGCGCAACCCTCATCGAAAAAAATGAAATCGCCCGGCACAAGGTCGAATCAATGATTTCGCGCCTCAAGGCCCTGGAGCAAGACTCATGAGTTCAAGCAATAGCGTCACTGTTCAGATCCTCGACAAAGAGTATTCGATCATTTGCCCACCGGAGGAGCGCAGCAACCTGGTCAGCGCGGCGCGCTACCTGGACGGCAAGATGCGCGAGATCCGCAGCAGCGGCAAAGTGATCGGCGCCGACCGCATTGCAGTGATGGCCGCACTGAACATCACCCATGACCTGTTGCACAAGCAGGAGACGCCGGAGCTGGCTGCCAACGGCTCCACCCGCGAGCAGGTACGCGACCTGCTTGAACGCGTGGATCTGGTGCTTGCCACTGATCAGGATGAAACCCGGGGCTGAAACATTGCGATTGTTTCGGGTATACTTGCGCCGCTCCCTGGAGTGCTTGCCAGTCGGTCATGTCCCTGAGCCGATACGCACAACCACGGGGGTTGCACGCTGGGGCCGGTGCGCATGTCCGCTTGACGGAAAGCCTTAACGCCTCCTGCAATCTCCACCTTGAACTTTCGGGTTCAAGGGCTACACCGACAGCGGTTCGTCGGGGAGTCTCGCTTTATCTGCCACTGCCTGGCCTTGCCGGCAGGGGTATTTGCCCCGCCGCGCCACGCGGCCCGGGCGCTTCTGGATGGCCTTCGCCATGACCGAATCCGCACCCCTCTCGCGCCCTCAGTTGCGCCGCCTGCTGCGTGATGCGCGCCGCGCCCTGACACCCGCACAGCAACGTCAGGCCGCCCGCGGGCTGTACCGCCAATTGGCCCAGCACCCGTTGTTCCGCCGCGCCCGCCATGTTGCCCTGTACCTGCCCAATGACAGCGAAATCGACCCTCGCCTGCTGCTGGCTGAAGCCCAGCGCCGGGGCAAGCACACCTACCTGCCGGTCCTCAGCGCCTGGCCAAGGACCAAAATGGTGTTTCAGAGGGTGCGCCCGGGTGAGGCATATCGTCGCAATCGCTTCCGCATTCCCGAGCCCCACATCAACCCTGCGCGCCAGCGCACCATCTGGGCCCTGGACCTGATCCTGCTGCCACTGGTGGGGTTCGATGAAGTGGGTGGCCGGTTGGGCATGGGCGGCGGCTTCTATGACCGCAGCCTGGCCTATCGCAGCCGCCGCAACGCCTGGCAGAAGCCAGCACTGCTGGGCCTGGCCCATGAATGCCAGAAAGTGGAACGCCTGGCGCAGGCCACTTGGGACGTGCCGTTGCAGGGCACGGTGTCGGACCGCCGCTGGTACCTGGCATAACCCATAGCAGCTGGCGCCAGGCTGAGCGCGATCGACGCTGCACCGCCGAAGGCCCTGCGGACCTTTTCGCAGCCTTGCGGCAGCTCCTTGTCAATATCAGGCAAACGGCACACAAAAAAAGGCCCGTCGGCGAGAACCGACGGGCCTTTTTTTCATGACGCAATTCAGCGGTACTGCGCGGGGGCGCTCACTTCCACCGGCGCGTTGGCCTTTCGGTCCCACAACGTCTGCGCGTAACCCGTGGTCACAACACCCAAACCAAACAAAATAACCAAAACCCACAGCAAATCCGGCTTACGGCGCATCAATTGCCCCCCTTAAGGCCAATCATGATGATGTCGGGCACTGCGAACGAAAATGGCCCGGGTGATTATGTGAAGCGTAAAATGCGCGCATTCTGCGGCAACATGACGCTACACGCAAACGCTGGCGTCAACCGACCGTCGGGTTGTCTCGAAATCGCCACATTGGCAAGTTTGGTTACAAATACGGAGCACTACAGATGGCCTACTGGCTGATGAAATCAGAGCCCGACGAGCTCTCCATCAAAGACCTGGCACGGCTGAGCGAAGCCCGCTGGGATGGCGTGCGCAACTACCAGGCACGCAATTTCCTGCGCGCCATGGCGGTGGGCGACGAGTTTTTCTTCTACCACTCAAGCTGCCCGGAGCCGGGCATCGCCGGCATTGCGCGCATCAGCGTGGCAGCCTATGACGACCCCACCGCGCTGGACCCGGAGAGCGCCTATCACGACGCCAAGGCCAACGCCGACAAGAACCCCTGGAGCGCCGTGGACGTCAGCCACGTCGAAACCTTCCCGAAAGTACTGGGGTTGGGCTACCTCAAACAGCAGGCGGCACTGGCCGAACTGCCGCTGGTACAGAAGGGCAGCCGCCTGTCGGTGATGCCGGTCACTGCCGAACAATGGGCGGCGGTGTTGGCGTTGCGCTGAGCCTTATTGAACGATCAGGTTGTTGAACAGCAAGTCCTCGACCATGGGTTTGCCTTCTTCGCTGGTCATGACCTGCTGAACCTGCTTGAGGGCTTCCTGGCGCAGCTTTTCCTTGGATTCGACGTTGCTCATCGATTCCACGGTCTGCTGCGTGAACAGCGCCACCAGCTGGTTGCGAATCAGCGGGTCCTGGTGCTTCACGGCCGCTTCAGCCTCGGGGCCGGTCACGCGCAATGCCACGTCCGCCTTGTACACGTGCAGCCGCGGGCTGCCGTCCAGGGCGTAGTTGCCCACGAAGGGCGGGCTCAGGGTGATGTAGGCGACTTTAGGTGCCCCGCCCTCTTCCTTGCCTTCCTCGGCCATGGCCGACACAGGCAGCGTCAGGGCCAACGCCATCAAGATCCACGCTTTCACAGATTCGCTCCTCATACTATTGGCGCAAGCATACCAAGATTAACCCACGCGCCGGCGCTTATGGCCGGCTATCAGCTGGGGGCATGCTCGTTGACCGCACATGCCGCATACCTACACTTATCGGCCACAACCTGCAAAGGAATAGCCCGATGAAAGCTGTGCTGTGCAAAGCCTTCGGCCCCGCCGAAACACTGGTACTGGAAGAGGTCGCCAGCCCAGCGATCAAGAAAAACGAAGTGCTGCTGGAGGTGCATGCCGCCGGGGTCAACTTCCCCGACACGCTGATCATCGAGGGCAAGTACCAGTTCAAGCCGCCGTTCCCGTTCTCCCCCGGCGGCGAAGCAGCCGGCGTGGTGCGCACGGTCGGCGAGAATGTCAGCCACCTGAAGGTTGGCGACCGGGTGATGGGCCTGACCGGCTGGGGCAGTTTTGCCGAAGAGATTGCCGTGCCCGGCTACAACGTGATGCCCATTCCCGACGGCATGGACTACAGCACCGCCGCCGCTTTCAGCATGACCTACGGCACCTCGATGCACGCGCTGAAACAGCGTGCCAACCTGCAGCCAGGCGAAACCCTGCTGGTACTGGGCGCGTCTGGAGGCGTGGGCCTGGCAGCGGTGGAAATCGGCAAGGCCATGGGCGCGCGCGTGATCGCCGCTGCCAGCACTTCCGACAAACTGGCGGTGGCCAAGGCTGCCGGCGCTGATGAACTGATCAATTACACCGAAGCCAGCCTAAAGGACGAAATCAAGCGCCTGACCGGCGGTAATGGCGTGGACGTGATCTACGACCCGGTGGGCGGCGACCTGTTTGACCAGGCCGTGCGCTCCATTGCCTGGAATGGCCGCCTGTTGGTGGTCGGCTTCGCCAGCGGCCGCATCCCCGAACTGCCGGTAAACCTGGCCCTGCTCAAGGGTGCGGCGGTGGTCGGTGTGTTCTGGGGCTCCTTCGCCCAACGCCAGCCACAGGACAATGCCGATAACTTCAAGACCCTGTTCCAGTGGTTTGCCCAAGGCAAGCTAAAGCCGCTGGTGTCCCAGACCTACCCACTGGCCGAAGCGGGCCAGGCCATCGATGCGCTGGCCAACCGCCAGGCGGTGGGCAAACTAGTTGTAGCCGTACGCTAGCCGGCGCGAAGCCCTTCACCTGCGGGAAGCAGTTCACGATTACTCCCTGATGCAAATGACGTTGAACTGGGCATTCCATAACGCCTGGCTTCAACGCCATTTGATACAAGGAATGATCATGAGCGTATTTACGGTTTATTTTTGCGGTACAGGCTCTACCCGTTTCGATAGCCACAACGAGAATTACTGGAATGGCGAGTTGGTTTCCACGCTGGCCGCCAACACCCTGGACCAGGAGTTTGCCCATTGGATCTGCGTGGACGGCCCTGGAAGCGGCAACCTGCAATGCGATGAAATGACGGCCGAATCCAAGGACCACCCTTATGCCGGCGCGTTGTGGGGCACAGGCTGGGAAACCAATGTTCGGCATACGCTGAACATGATCAAGGGCCAGTTCGAGTGGCAACGTAAAAAGCTGACTGCGTCCAGCTATGCAGTGCTCAAGAACGCCGGTGTCCCCATCGAGGACGTGGAAGTCAGCGGCAGCTTCTGGTCACGCATTTACGATTACGGCGACCGCCATCCGACCCCGCAGCAACTGCAGCAGCAAATCGTCAACCAATTCCGCAAGGGTGGAAAAATACCCTCCCAGGTCAATATGGTGGGCTGGAGTCGCGGCGGGATCAGCTGCCACATGCTGGCCAATGCCATGCTGAACGACCCTGAGCTGAAAAACATACCGGTGAACATCTTCGCTATCGACCCTGTACCCGGGATGATGAACTTCCAGCCCGAGCGCGTGAAACTTGGGGCCAATGTGCGTGAGTACGTGGGTGTCTATGCCCGAGACGAGCGCTCCAAGGGGTTCGGCTGCGTGGTCCCGGAAACCGATCGTCGCAGCAAGGTACGCATTTACCCCATGCCTGGCCGCCACGCCACACTGGTAGGCAACGCGGCAGCTGATGGCGCAGGGGGTGACCATTCGCACCCTGAGCCTGGCCGAGTGGTGCGGCATATGGCAGAGGCGTGCCTGCGACGCTGGGGTGTCAAGCTGGACAAATGCCAGCCGCTGACCCCGCTGGAGGTGGTTCAGGCGCACGCAGCCATGGAAAAAGACAACGCGGTGTATGTGAGCATGCGCCGCAAAAGCTACACACTGCTCACCGAGCAGCAGGGCAATGATCGCTACGTCAACTACGGCGGCAGCTGGGTAGCCTTTTCACAGCTCAAAGGGGCAGCATTCGACCCTGCCAGCGGCCTGTCCGAAACCGTCAAGCAGGCCAGCGGCATGTACGCCGAACTGGGCGCGTAGATCCAGGGTTAGACGTCCCGGGCATGACAGCGCTTGATTCGCGCCTCCAGGTTGCGGTCCGGCATTTCATGGCTGCGCAGCGCACTGATGGTCTGCTCGACGTATTCGCGGGTGCTGCCAAAGCGGCCGCTGGCGCTCTCGAGGATATGGCTGAGCAGGTTGTCAGGCAGGTTTCCGGCATAGCTGGGCAGATGGCGCTCCAGCACAAAGCCCAGGGCCTGGACCTTGGTGCCATCCTCAAGACGGCAGTTGAGCCAGTGCGGTCGGTAGGAAGGGTAAGGCATTTCCCGCTGCCACAATGCCAGCAACGAGTCTTCAAGCTGCTCGTGCGGCAGCCGGAACGCAAAACCGCTGCATGAGCCGCCCCGGTCCAGGCCAAACACCAGGCCGGGGCGCTCGGGCGTGCCGCGATGTTCGTGGGACCACAGGTAAAGGCCACGATGGTAGCCATGCACCCGGGCGCGGCGGCGTTCCACCGCCGAGCATTCGGGCCGCCAGATGAGCGAGCCGTAGGCGAACAGCCATACCGGGCCGCCCTTATGACGGGCCATGGTAGTTTGGAGTGAGTTCACCAACTGCTCGTGGGTCAATTGCGGCCCGAGATCGAGCGAAGGTGGATAAACCACATTCAAGTGCGCAGTTTCGATAGCCGACATGGTGTCGCCTGATATCCCCGTGAATCGACAAGCTCGACCCACTTTAACCGATTGCAAAAGCCCCGCTGTTACCGTACGGCAGATAACCTCCAAAAAACAAGCCCTTGCAAAGCCTTATAAGCAAACGCAAATTGCCCGGTTATAAAGCACGAAAGCCGATGCGCGATTGCCGCTGCACCGAAGTGATACTTGTGTCGCAGCCCTTTTGCTGGATGCGCTTAAGGATAGTGCACTGCAGAACACTGCGAAAATTCCTACAAAACTTTCGGAAGTTTCATGTCTAGTAACTTCCTATCAATATGAGCGAAAAAGCGCGCCCATTCGTAGATAGCGGTCAAACATCATGAAATACCTCAAGTGCACTGCCCGGGGCATGGCCCTGTTGCTGATGACAGCCGGCGCACCGGCGTCGGGCACCGAGGAGGATGGGTTCTGGTACCTGCAGGCCAGCGTCTTCACCCGCCACTTTGCCAATAATGCGCGATACAACAACCATCAGAACCTGGTGGGCCTGGAGCGCGACTTTGCCTCAGGCGTTATTGCGGGTGCGGCCACCTTTAGCAACTCGTTCAGCCAGCGCTCCTGGTACGCCTATGCCGGCAAGCGCTTTGACCTGGCCGATTCGCCGTTCTACTACAAACTCAGTGCAGGGCTGATCCACGGCTACAAGGGCAAATACCGCGACAAGCTGCCCTTGAACCAGTTTGGCCTGGCACCAGCAATCATCCCCGGCGTAGGCGCCCACTGGGGCCCGGTTGCCGGGGAGGTCGTGCTGCTGGGCCTGGCCGCAACCATGGTCAATGTTGGCCTGCGGTTCTGAGCCTGTGGTTCAGGGGCGCGGCGCGTAGGCAAACACATCGGCACGCATCTGGTGCGCGTCCATGCCCGCCGCCACCAATGCGTCCAGCGTGGCGTAGATCATGGCTGGCGAGCCGCTGGCGTAAACGTGCACCCCTGCAAGATCGGCAATGTCCTCGCAGACCGCTTCGTGCAACATGCCGCAGCGCCCTTCCCAGCCGCACAGATCACTGACAACCTGATGCAGGAACAGGTTGGGCAAAGCCTTCCATTGCTGCCAATGCTCGATGTGGTAGAAGTCCTCGGGCCTGCGCACGCCCCAGTACAGGTGCACCGGATGCTTGAAGCCCTGGGCGCGGCAATGCTCGATCAGGCTGTGCATCTGCGCCATGCCGGTACCGGCCGCAATCAGCACCAGCGGGCCGTCCGGCAACTCGGCCAAGTGGGTATCGCCAAACGGCAGTTCGACGCGCGCCATCTGGTTGCGCTGCAGTTGCTCGATCAGGCTTTGCGCGCTGGCTTCACGCACCAGCACGTGCAACTCCAGATCACGACCGGCATGGGGCGCCGATGCCAGGGAAAACGCTGATTTCTCGCCGCTGTCGCGCTCGATCATCAGGTATTGCCCCGCATGGTAGCGCGGCGGTTTGCCTGCCGGTGCCCGCAGGCGCACACGCCAGACATCGCCGCCCACCGGCGAGCACTCGCTCAGCTGGCAGGCCAGGCGCCGCACCGGCAACTCGCCCGGTGCAAGCACGGCGTCCCAAAGCACCACGCAGTCTTCCAGCGGTTCGGCAATGCAGGTGTGGATTTCACCGTGGTTACGTTCCACACCGTCCTGCAGCACCCGGCCTTCCACCAGCAAGGCCGAACACACATGGCAATTGCCATTGCGACAGCTTTGCGGGCACTCATGGCCCAGGCGCTGGGCGGCGTCCAGAATCCGCTCTCCGGGGCGCGTGTCCAGCACCGCGCCCGATGGCTGCAAGGTTACGCGCATCAATCTATTCCTAGCTGGTTCCACAATTCATCGATGCGACGGGTAACGGCGTCGTCCTTGACGATCACGCGGCCCCATTCACGGGTGGTTTCACCGGGCCACTTGTTCGTGGCGTCCAGGCCCATCTTGGAACCCAGGCCCGATACAGGCGAGGCAAAGTCCAGGTAGTCGATGGGCGTGTTGTCAATCATCACTGTGTCGCGCTTGGGGTCCATGCGTGTGGTGATGGCCCAGATCACATCATTCCAGTCACGTGCATTGATGTCGTCATCGGTGACGATAACAAACTTGGTGTACATAAACTGGCGCAGGAACGACCACACGCCCAGCATGACGCGCTTGGCATGGCCAGGGTATTGCTTCTTCATTGTCACCACCGCCATGCGGTAGGAACAACCCTCGGGAGGCAGGTAGAAATCGGTGATTTCAGGAAACTGCTTCTGCAGGATCGGCACGAACACTTCGTTCAGGGCCACGCCCAGAATCGCAGGTTCATCCGGCGGCCGGCCGGTGTAGGTGCTGTGGTAGATCGGCTTGATGCGGTGGGTAATGCGCTCCACGGTAAACACCGGGAAGCTGTCCACTTCGTTGTAATAGCCGGTATGGTCGCCATAGGGGCCTTCGTCGGCCATTTCACCCGGGTGAATTACCCCTTCAAGCACGAACTCGGCGCTGGCTGGCACTTGCAAGTCATTGCCGCGGCATTTGACCAGTTCGGTGCGGCTGTCACGCAGCAGCCCGGCGAAAGCGTACTCGGAAAGGCTGTCGGGAACCGGCGTGACCGCACCGAGAATGGTCGCCGGGTCGGCGCCCAGGGCCACGGACACCGGAAACGGCTGGCCCGGGTGCTTCTCGCACCACTCGCGGAAGTCCAGCGCGCCACCGCGGTGACTCAACCAGCGCATGATGACCTTGTTGCGGCCAATCACTTGCTGACGGTAAATACCCAGGTTCTGGCGTTCTTTATTGGGCCCACGGGTGACCGTCAGGCCCCAGGTGATCAGCGGCGCAACATCGCCCGGCCAGCACGTCTGCACGGGCAGCATGCCGAGGTCTACGTCGTCACCCTCGATGACCACTTCCTGGCAGGCCGCGTCCTTGACGACCTTGGGCGCCATGGCAATGATCTTCTTGAAGATCGGCAACTTCGACCAGGCGTCCTTCAGGCCCTTGGGCGGCTCAGGTTCCTTGAGGAACGCCAGCAGCTTGCCGATTTCACGCAGCTCGCTGACGTCTTCGGCGCCCATGCCCAAGGCCACGCGGCCAGGGGTACCGAACAGGTTGCCCAGTACCGGAATGTCGTAACCGACAGGTTTTTCGAACAGCAGCGCCGGGCCCTTGTTGCGCAGGGTCCGATCACAGACTTCCGTCATCTCCAGCACCGGAGAAATCGGCAACTGGATGCGTTTCAATTCTCCGCGCTGCTCAAGCTGCTGCACGAAATCCCGAAGATCCTTGAATTTCATCGACCATGCCACTCGTAAAATAGGCGTACATCGTACCTGCTCCCGAGCTGGCTGGCAGCCTTGACGCTTTCATTGCGCAGAATAAGCGCCAATTCGCTGTGCGCCGGCGCCCAGGCTGCCCTGCTCGAACAGTGGCGCCAGCACCGGTTGCAGGATGGGCCCGGAGCCGTCGCTGTAGTGATTGTCATCCATGTACAGCGATTCGCCATTGGCTTCCATCCGACAACGGCCGCCATCGGCGCAGAATACCGGTGTAGGGTCGAGAATTCGTACCTGGGGGTCGGCGTCGGCCATCTGCCTGAATATCCGCTTGATAGTCGCCTGGCGAGCCAAGTGCTCGGCCAACGGCCGCCCTTCGCCTGCAACCGAACGGCCAAGCATTGCCAAACGACTGAGCTGGTGCGGCGCGGGGTGCTTTTGCAGCGGCGCCTCCATGACCAGCCACACCCGACGGTGCTCGGCCCGCAAGCGCGCAACCAGCGCCTGCAGGTGGCTCTGCAACTGCTGTTCGGCATACTCACGGTCTGGGGCACGATGGCCTGGCGCACGGATCACCAGTGTGTTGTCACCGCGCTCGTCGCCATACAGGTAGAGGCTCCAGCGCGCGGCAATCACCACGTCCGTGACCTCGGCACGGCTGGCATGCTCCAGGGTCTGGCGGTTGAATTGTCGGCAAGCCGACTTCGACTCCAGCCCAGGCACCGGAATGCAACCGGAACGCGACGCCAGGGCGGCCGCCTGCGCATGTTGCTCGGCCGCCATTTTCAACGCCGGCTCAAGGCCAGCCGCGTGGCTGTCGCCCCACACCAGAATGGAAGGAGCGCCCACCACCGGCGGCCCGAAATTGCACACTGGGCGAAGGGTTTTGTTCTCGGACATGCACTGCATCTGCCCGGCATCCCATTGCGCCGCCTGGGCGTAGCGCAGGGCCTGGGCCGACAGGCGCACCGGCAGGCCGTCGGCTTCCACCAGGCCCTTGCCCATGAACCCCAGCATCAATAGCGCACCCAGTGCATACGCCAGCACCTTGTGCGCGTTGTGACCGGTGGACGATTGCCGAAACGGCTGCTCTACCCAGCGCCAGGATGCATACGCCAGCAACAGGCTCAACACCAGCAGCCCGGCAACTTGCCCGCTCCCCAACCCATCTGGCGACGCGTAGCGGGCAAACACGTGCAACGGCCAGTGCCACAGGTACCAGGAATAGGACACCAGGCCAATGCCCACCAGCGGCTTGCTGGCCAGCACCCGACCAACCAGCGTGGGGGAGTTGCCATTGGCCCAGATGATGCCCACGGTGCCCAGCACCGGCAATAATGCGGCAAGGCCCGGGAATGGCGTGGCCTGGTCATAGGCAAAGGTGGCCAGCGTCAGCATTGCCACCCCCAGCGCACTCACCGCCTGGCACAGCCAGGGCGCCACTGGCCGCCTGGCGGCCGGCAGCACCGCCAGCAGGCCGCCCGCCAGCAACTCCCAGGCGCGCATGTGCAGAAGGAAAAATGCCAACGATGGATGACGCTCCACTGCCCGCACGCTCAGCACCAAGGAAACAACGGCCAGGCCCAGCAGCCACCAGCGCCAATGCCGCGAATAGCGGATCAATAGCCCCAGCAGCAAGGGAAATACAATGTAGAACTGCTCCTCCACCGACAGCGACCAAGTGTGCAGCAGCGGTTTGAGATCCGACGCCGTATCGAAATAGCCGTCCTGGCTGCGGAACAGAATGTTGGAGGCAAACATCGCCTGGTACAGCACCGAGCGGCCCAGCTGCACATATTCAGTGGGTGTCAGCAGCCACCAGCCGGCAACAAGACAAAAAGCCATGACCGCGAACAGGGCTGGAAGAATCCGCCGGGCCCGTCGGGTCCAGAATTCAATGAAACTGAACTGGCCCGCTTCGCGCTGGCGCCAGATGATCGAGGTAATCAAAAACCCCGAGATGACAAAAAACACGTCGACGCCCACGAAGCCGCCAGTGAAGCCTGTGATGCCGAAATGAAACAGCACCACCACACTGACAGCCAGCGCTCGCAGCCCGTCGATGTCTCGACGATAGGCAAGTCCAGCCATGACAATCCCTTGCTTTATTCTTGTTCAATTATCGATACGTCGCCCGGCCAATTTGGCGGGCCCCGCATCATAGAAGGATTGTCATCGTAACAGTTCCGAAAAGACTGCAAAAAAAATGGTTCTTAACGGATTTACGGGAATACCTTGCGATATTCCGTTGCCACTGCTGTTGCTGTTAGCGTTTGATCGTGCTGTTGACGTTGGCCCCGTTAAGCGCCAGGGCCGAGGGGAGGCCGGCCTGATGCTGGCAATGGGTGGGGCCCATAAAAAATGGCGCCCCGAAGGGCGCCATTTTTTATTGCAGACCGCAACGCTTGCTTACTTGCGCTTCATCGACAAGAAGAACTCGTCGTTGGTCTTGGTCTGCTTGAGCTTGTCGATCAGGAACTCGATGGCAGCCACTTCATCCATCGGGTGCAGCAGCTTGCGCAGGATCCACATGCGCTGCAGCTCGTCGTCGGCGGTCAGCAGCTCTTCGCGACGGGTACCCGAGCGGTTGATGTTGATGGCCGGGAAGACGCGCTTCTCGGCGATCTTGCGGTCCAGGGGCAGTTCCATGTTGCCGGTACCCTTGAACTCTTCGTAGATCACTTCGTCCATCTTCGAGCCGGTTTCAACCAGCGCGGTGGCGATGATGGTCAGCGAACCGCCTTCCTCGATGTTACGCGCGGCACCGAAGAAACGCTTTGGCTTCTCCAGGGCGTGTGCGTCGACACCACCGGTCAGTACCTTGCCGGAGCTTGGGATCACGGTGTTGTAGGCACGCGCCAGACGGGTGATGGAGTCCAGCAGGATCACCACGTCCTTCTTGTGCTCGACCAGGCGCTTGGCCTTCTCGATCACCATTTCGGCAACCTGCACGTGGCGGGTTGGCGGCTCGTCGAACGTGGAGGCAACCACTTCGCCGCGCACGGTGCGCTGCATTTCGGTTACTTCTTCCGGACGTTCGTCGATCAGCAGCACGATCAGGTGAACTTCAGGGTTGTTGCGCGTGATGTTCGACGCGATGTTCTGCAGCATGATGGTCTTGCCCGCCTTCGGCGGAGCAACGATCAGGCCACGCTGGCCTTTGCCGATCGGGGCGCACAGGTCGATGACACGACCGGTGAGGTCTTCGGTGGAACCGTTGCCGGCTTCCATCTTCATGCGCACCGTCGGGAACAGCGGCGTCAGGTTTTCGAACAGAATCTTGTTCTTGGCGTTTTCCGGGCGGTCGAAGTTGATGGTGTCAACTTTCAACAGGGCGAAATAACGCTCGCCTTCCTTTGGAGGGCGGATCTTGCCGACGATGGTGTCGCCGGTGCGCAGGTTGAAGCGACGGATCTGGCTTGGGGAGACGTAGATGTCATCCGGGCCCGCGAGGTACGAAGCGTCAGCCGAACGCAGGAAGCCGAAGCCGTCCTGGAGAATCTCCAGCACGCCATCACCGGAGATTTCCTCGCCGCTTTTGGCATGTTTCTTCAACAGGGAGAAAATCACATCCTGCTTGCGCGAACGGGCCATATTTTCTATGCCCATCTGTTCGGCCATTTCGAGCAGATCGGTAATCGGCTTTTGCTTGAGTTCAGTCAGATTCATAAGGGAATGACGTAATCATGTATGGAGGGAGAAATTAAGCTTTGGGCTTAATGAGGCCGCGCCGCAGAGAAGGCGACAGGATCGCGTACTAATTCGAGTAGGAGTGCGTCGGCGACGGCTTGCAGGGGGCACTAGAGATACTAGTGCGAGGCCGAATGTAACACCTGAATTTCCGGGCGTCTAGTCGTTCGCCCAAGAAAAAGCCCCGCAAGGTGCGGGGCTATTACCACTGGATATTTCAGCGCTATTACAGGCTGGCATCCAGGAAAGCGGCCAATTGCGACTTGGACAGGGCGCCGACCTTGGTCGCTGCCACTTCACCGTCCTTGAACAGCATCAGCGTAGGAATACCACGCACGCCGTGCTTGGCAGGGGTTTCCTGGTTGTCGTCAATGTTCAGCTTGGCGATGGTCACTTTACCGTCGTAGGTGGTGGCAATCTCGTCCAGCACCGGGGCGATCATCTTGCATGGGCCGCACCATTCAGCCCAGTAATCAACGAGGACAGGGCCCTTGGCCTTGAGTACTTGCTCCTCAAAGGTTGCATCAGTGACGTGTACGATTTTGTCGCTGCTCATAAGGGGCTCCGCAGTCGGATGTAAAAAAACGTTGCCCATCATAACGGCACAGGCGTTCCACAGGAAGCCACTGATGATTGAGTCTAGCTATGGCTGTTCAAGATTTGACCAATAAGGCCGTTACGGTGCTACAAACGCGATGCCTGTACGCAAGGCTGCGCCACGAATATGTTCTTGCATGGCCCGTGACGCGGGGGCAGCGGCATGACGAGCCAGGGCGCGAAGGATCTTGCGGTGTTCCTGCCAGGTTTCCATGGCGCGCTCGCTGCGGATGAACGGCAACTTCTGGCTTTCCAGGAAGATATCGGCGCTGGCTACCAGGATACCGGCCATTGCCTGATTGCCGCTGGCCACCAGGATACGGCGGTGAAAATCGAAATCCAGCCGCGCCGCCGTCTCGAAATCCTCTGCGCGCAACTCCGAGCGCATCGCCTGCACGTTGTCCTGCAGGCCGTCCAACTCATCTGCGCTCAGGCGCACGGCGGCAAGGCCGGCGGCAAAGCTTTCCAGGGCATAGCGCAGCTGGAAGATGTCTTCGGGCGCAGCCTGCGCGGCGAACGGCCACACTACCCCCCCGCTCGATGACAGTGCAGCGCTGGGTGCCTGCACGAACACGCCCCTGCCCGGCTGGATACTGACCACCCCCAGGGCGCTGAGGGTCGACAATGCCTCGCGCAGCGAAGCGCGGCTGACCCCCAGTTGCTCAGCCAGATCGCGCTGGGAAGGCAGCGCGGCACCGGCCTCGTAACCGTCTCGGCTGATCATCTGACGGATGCCCTGGATGGCCACGTCAGGTACCGCTCGACTCATTGAGTTCATCATCGTCACAGGCATTCGGACCGCTGGAAAGTGACCTTTTAACGCCATTTTCCCGGCCTGGCAAATCACGCTCGATAACGGTTCATGCCCGTATTTATTGCGCGAAAGCGGTGCAACTGTTCAGACCAGTATGACCGCCTGGCACCTGTGTAGCCGCTGCCGCCAGGCGGCGCTGGCCCCTCTGTACGCTGGGATGTTCAGTGTGGCCGAGAGCCGACGCAACCTCGCGGCAGCGGCTACACAATTCTGGCATGGGCTGTGCACTGCGGTTTGCCACTCACTTTCGGAGACCGTGCCATGATCCAGCGCTGTACCGCCCTGCTCACCGCTCTGTTCGCCAGCCTGATGCTTTGCCAGGCCCCTGCCCACGCTGACGGCCTGGACGATGTAGTCAAGCGCGGCACCCTGAAAGTGGCCGTGCCCCAGGACTTCCCGCCCTTCGGCTCGATTGGCCCGGACATGAAGCCCCGCGGCCTGGACATTGATACCGCGCAGTTGATCGCCGACCGCCTGAAAGTCAAGCTTGAGCTGACGCCGGTCAACAGCACCAACCGCATCCCGTACCTCACCACCGGCAAGGTCGACCTGGTGATTTCCAGCCTGGGCAAAAACCCGGACCGTGAGAAGGTCATCGACTTCTCCAGCGCCTACGCCCCCTTCTACCTCGCGGTATTCGGGCCGCCCGACGCGCCCGTGGCCAGCCTCGACGACCTGAAGGGCAAGACCATCAGCGTGACCCGCGGCGCCATCGAAGACATCGAGCTGACCAAGGTGGCGCCCGAGGGCGTGACCATCAAGCGCTTCGAAGACAACAACTCCACCATCGCCGCCTACCTGGCCGGCCAGGTGGACTTGATTGCCAGCGGCAACGTGGTAATGGTGGCCATCAGCGAGCGCAACCCCAAACGCATTCCGGCGCTGAAGGTCAAGCTCAAGGACTCCCCAGTGTACGTGGGCCTGAACAAGAACGAGCCGCAACTGCTGGCCAAGGTCAACGAGATCATCGCCGCGGCCAAGCAGGACGGCAGCCTGGAAAAGAACTCGCAGACCTGGCTCAAGCAGCCGCTGCCCGCTGACCTTTAAGGCGCCAGAACCGATATGGCCTACCACTTCGACTTTGCCCCGGTACTTGCCAACACCGACCTGCTGCTCAAGGGCGCGCTTTTCACACTTGAGCTGACGGTGATTGGCGCCGTGCTGGGGGTCAGCCTGGGAATTCTCGGCGGGGTGGTCCGTGCCTGGAAAATCCAGCCGCTGGCGGGGATATTCGGCGTCTACGTCGAGCTGATCCGCAATACGCCATTCCTTGTGCAATTGTTCTTCATTTTCTTCGGTTTGCCGTCATTGGGCGTGCAGATCAGCGAGTGGCAGGCCGCGGTGCTGGCCATGGTGGTCAACCTGGGCGCCTACAGCACGGAGATCATTCGCGCGGGCATCCAGGCCATTGCGCGTGGCCAGCTGGAAGCCGCAGCAGCGCTGGCCATGAGCCGTGGCGAGGCGTTCCGTCACGTTGTGCTGGTACCGGCACTGGGCAAGGTGTGGCCAGCCCTGAGCAGCCAGATCATCATCGTGATGCTGGGCTCGGCGGTGTGTTCGCAAATCGCCACCCAGGAATTGAGCTTCTACGCCAACTTCATTCAATCGCGCAATTTCCGCGCGTTCGAAACCTACGTGCTCACCACCCTTATCTACCTGGCCATGGCCATGGCGATCCGCGCCCTGCTCAACTGGCTGGGCCGGCGCTACCTGGCGAGGAGCCGCTGATGATGGACTTCACCTTCTGGGACATCCTGCGCAACCTGCTGATCGGCCTGCAATGGACCCTGGCCCTGAGCCTGGTGGCCTTTGTGGGCGGTGGCGTGATTGGCTTGCTGGTGATGACCCTGCGCATTTCCGACAAGGCTGTACCCCGTGGTTTCGCCCGTGGCTATATAGAGCTGTTCCAGGGTACGCCGCTGTTGATGCAGTTGTTTCTGGTGTTCTTTGGCGTGGCGCTGCTGGGCATCGACATTTCACCCTGGGTGGCCGCTGCGCTGGCCCTGACCCTGTTTACCAGCGCCTACCTGGCCGAGATCTGGCGCGGCTGCGTCGAATCCATCGCCCACGGCCAGTGGGAAGCCTCGGCCAGCCTGGCCTTGAGCCGTTACGAGCAATTGCGCCACGTGATTGTGCCCCAGGCCCTGCGCATCGCCGTGGCGCCCACCGTGGGTTTCTCGGTACAAGTGGTGAAAGGCACCGCAGTGACCTCGATCATCGGCTTTACCGAACTGACCAAGACCGGCGGCATGCTTGCCAACGCCACGTTTGAACCCTTCACGGTGTACGGCCTGGTTGCCCTGGGCTACTTCATTCTGTGCTACCCGCTGTCGCTCAGCGCCCGCTACCTGGAAAGGAGACTGCATGCCTCTGCTTAGAATTTCCGCCCTGCATAAATATTACGGCGACCATCACGTGCTCAAGGGCATAGACCTGAGCGTGGAAGAAGGCCAGGTGGTGGCTATCATTGGCCGCAGCGGTTCGGGCAAGAGCACCCTGCTGCGTACCCTCAATGGCCTGGAGTCGATCAACGACGGGGTCATCGAGGTGGACGGCGAATACCTGGATGCCGCGCGCGCCGACTTGCGCAGCCTGCGCCAGAAAGTCGGCATGGTGTTCCAGCAGTTCAACCTGTTCCCCCACTTGACCGTGGGCGAGAACGTCATGCTGGCCCCGCAAGTGGTGCAAAAGGTAGCCAAGGCAAAGGCTGCCGCCCTGGCGCGGCAGATGCTGGAACGCGTTGGCCTGGGCGACAAGTTCGACGCCTACCCCGACCGCCTGTCCGGCGGCCAGCAGCAGCGCGTGGCCATCGCTCGCGCCCTGGCGATGTCGCCCAAGGTGCTGCTGTGCGATGAAATCACCTCGGCGCTGGACCCCGAACTGGTCAATGAGGTACTGAGCGTGGTGCGCAAGCTGGCCCAGGACGGCATGACACTGATCATGGTGACCCACGAAATGCGCTTCGCCCGCGAGGTGGGCGACAAGCTGGTGTTCATGCATGAGGGCAAGGTGCACGAGGTGGGTCACCCGAAACAGTTGTTTGCCGAGCCGCAGACGCCGGAGCTGGCCAACTTCATTGGCATGCAGCAAGGCTGAGCTGCAGCCACCATCCTGCGTGGGAGCAGGCTATATGCGTTGGCGGCACCGTTGGTTCGTGGCACGATGGCAGGGTTAACGACCGGGATTTTCAGACCATGCCGCAAGCCACCGCCAAGAACCTTTCCCTGATCGCAGCCATCGATCTGGGCTCGAACAGCTTTCACATGGTAGTGGCCAAGGCCCACCATAATGAAATCCGCATTCTCGAGCGCCTGGGGGAAAAGGTTCAGCTGGCCGCCGGTATCGACGAGCAGCGCAACCTGGACGAAGAGTCCATGCAGCGCGGCCTCGACTGCCTCAAGCGTTTTTCCCAGCTGATCAACGGCCTGCCCCTGGGCGCCGTGCGCATCGTGGGCACCAATGCCCTGCGCGAGGCGCGCAACCGTGGCGAATTCATCCGTCGTGCCGAGGAAATCCTGGGCCACCCGGTGGAAGTCATTTCCGGCCGCGAAGAAGCCCGTCTCATTTACCTGGGCGTGTCCCACACCCTGGCGGACACCCCCGGCAAGCGCCTGGTGGCCGACATAGGCGGCGGCAGTACCGAATTCATCATTGGCCAGCGCTTCGAGCCACTGCTGCGCGAAAGCCTGCAAATGGGCTGCGTCAGCTTCACCCAGCGCTACTTCAAGGACGGCAAGATCACCCCGGCCCGCTACGCCCAGGCCTACACGGCGGCGCGCCTGGAAATCATGAGCATCGAGAATGCCCTGCACCGCCTGAGCTGGGATGAAGCCATTGGCTCCTCCGGCACCATCCGCGCCATCGGCCTGGCCCTGAAGGCCGGCGGCCATGGTACCGGCGAGGTCAATGCCGAGGGCCTGAACTGGCTCAAGCGCAAGCTGTTCAAGCTGGGCGACGTGGACAAGATCGACTTCGACGGCATCAAGCCCGACCGCCGCTCGATCTTCCCGGCCGGCCTGGCCATTCTCGAAGCCATCTTCGACGCCCTTGAACTGCAGCGCATGGACCACTGCGAAGGCGCCCTGCGTGAAGGCGTGCTGTATGACCTGCTGGGCCGCCACCACCATGAAGACGTGCGTGAGCGCACCCTCAGCTCGCTGATGGAACGCTACCACGTGGACCTGGATCAGGCCGCGCGCGTCGAGCGCAAGGCGCTGCATGCCTTTGACCAGGTGGCGGCGGACTGGGGTCTGGAAGATGGCGTGTGGCGCGAACTGCTGAGCTGGGCGGCCAAAGTCCACGAAGTGGGCCTGGACATCGCTCACTACCATTACCACAAGCACGGCGCGTATCTGATCGAGCACTCGGACCTGGCCGGCTTCTCCCGCGAAGACCAGCAAATGCTGGCGCTGCTGGTGCGCGGCCACCGCCGCAACATTCCCAAGGACAAGTTTGCCGATTTCGGCGATGACGGCATCAAGCTGATTCGCCTGTGCGTGCTGCTGCGCTTCGCCATCCTGTTCCACCACATCCGTGGTACCCAGGAAATGCCGACCGTGAAGCTGTACGCAGGGCGCGACAGCCTGGAAGTGGAGTTCCCGGCCAACTGGCTGGACGAGAACCAGCTGACCCAGGCCGACTTCGCGCTGGAAGCGGAGTGGCTGACCCGGGTCGGGGTGATTCTTACCGTACGGTAAGGATCGGGATGCTCAGGCGCTCAAGCAGGGTGTCCTGGGCACTGCGCGGGTTCTGGTTGCCGGTTGGCGAGCTGCGCACGTAGCGGCCATCGGGCTGCAGAATCCACGAATGAGTGTTGTCGGTCAGGTAGCTTTCCAGCTCCTTCTTCACCCGCAGAATCAGCTTTTTGCCCTCTACCGGGAAGCAAGTCTCGACGCGCTTGTCCAGGTTGCGCTCCATCCAGTCGGCACTGGACAGGAACATCTGCTCCTCGCCGCCATTGGCGAAATAGAACACACGGGTGTGCTCCAGGAAGCGGCCAATGATGGAACGCACCTGAATGTTATGCGACACCCCGGCAATGCCCGGGCGCAAGCAGCACATGCCACGCACCACCAGGTCGATGCGCACGCCCGATTGGCTGGCCTTGTACAAGGCGCGGATGATCTTGGGATCGGTCAGCGAGTTGAACTTGGCAATGATGTGCGCCGGTTTGCCGTCCAGGGCGAACTGGGTTTCGCGGGCAATCATGTCGAGCATGCCCTTTTTCAGCGTGAACGGCGCGTGCAGCAGCTTCTTCATGCGCAAGGTCTTGCCCATGCCGATCAGCTGGCTGAACAACTTGCCCACGTCTTCGCACAAAGCGTCGTCGGAGGTCAGCAGGCTGTAGTCGGTGTACAACCGCGCGTTGCCGGCGTGGTAGTTGCCAGTGCCCAAGTGGGCGTAGCGCACGATCTCGCCGGCTTCGCGGCGCAGAATCAGCATCATCTTGGCGTGGGTCTTGAAGCCCACCACGCCGTAGATCACCACGGCGCCCGCTGCTTGCAGGCGGCTGGCCATCTGCAGGTTGGACTCTTCGTCGAAACGGGCGCGCAACTCAATGACCGCGGTCACTTCCTTGCCGTTTCGAGCAGCGTCCACCAGCGCATCGACGATTTCCGAGTTGGCGCCGCTGCGATACAGAGTCTGGCGTACAGCCAGCACGTGCGGGTCTTTTGCCGCCTGACGAAGCAGGTCCACCACCGGGGTGAACGACTCGAACGGGTGCAGCAGCAGAATGTCCTGCTTGCTGATCACGCTGAAAATGTTCTCGCTGTTCTGCAACAGCTTGGGAATCGCTGGCGTGAATGGCTTGTATTGCAGCTCGGGGTGGCTGTCCAGGCCGGTAATGCTGAACAGGCGCGTGAGGTTGACCGGGCCGTTGACCTGGTACAACTCCGATTCGGCCAGGCTGAACTGCTTGAGCAGGTAGTCGGACAGGTGCTTGGGGCAGGTATCGGCCACTTCCAGGCGCACGGCGTCGCCATAGCGCCGCGAAAACAGTTCGCCGCGCAGGGCGCGGGCCAGGTCTTCGACGTCCTCGGTGTCCACTGCCAGGTCTGCGTTACGGGTCAGGCGGAACTGGTAGCAGCCCTTGACCTTCATGCCCTGGAACAGGTCATCGGCGTGAGCGTGGATCATCGACGACAGGAACACAAAGTTGTCGCCTGCGCCCGACACTTCTTCCGGCACGCGGATAACCCGTGGCAGCAAGCGCGGCGCAGGGATGATGGCCAAGCCGGAGTCGCGACCGAAGGCATCGATGCCTTCCAGCTCGACGATGAAGTTCAGGCTCTTGTTCACCAGCAACGGGAACGGGTGCGTGGGGTCCAGGCCGATGGGGGTGATGATCGGCGCGATCTCGTCACGGAAATAGCGACGCACCCAGGTCTTGAGCTTGACGGTCCAGTTGCGGCGACGAATGAAGCGTACCTGGTGCTTTTCCAACTCCGGCAGCAGGATGTCATTGAGAATGGCGTACTGGCGGTCGACGTGGCCGTGCACCAGTTCGCTGATGCGCGCCAACGCCTGATGCGGTTGCAGGCCGTCGGCGCCAGCCTGTTCACGGGCGAAGGTGATCTGCTTCTTGAGGCCCGCCACGCGGATTTCGAAGAATTCGTCCAGGTTGCTGGAGAAAATCAGCAGGAACTTCAAACGCTCCAGCAGCGGGTAGGACTCGTCCAGAGCCTGCTCCAGCACGCGGATGTTGAACTGCAACTGGGACAACTCGCGATGGATGTACAGGCTGCTGTCATCCAGGCCGGGCACGGCAGCGGGTACCGGCGGGCTGGACGCAGTGGCTTCGGAAACGGGCTCTTCTATAGGTTCCATCGCCGGCGGCGTTTCGATGATCTGCTCAAGCACTGGCTGTGCTTCTTTCACGGCAGTTTCGTGAAGTCCTTCGTTATTCATCTAGCGTTCCTGAAGGGCTCAATTGCCCTCTCATTCAGTTGAGCGGCACGGTTTGCAAATCAGGTGAGTATGGTTCTGGCACGATCATATCGTCGACAGTGGTTACACATGCACTGACGAGGCGGGACGCCAACTCATCACACTGACGGTGGCTGGAGGGCAGGCGCAGGGCGCGGGCACGGCTCACGGCAAACTCCTGGGCCCACGCGTGCGGGCCGGCGCGACAGTTATAAGCGGGCATTATGACGTTTGCATGACAGTCTTGCGTCAAGCCCCTGCAGACAGCTTTCCCCATTGTCATTCTGCGGACTGTTCACGTCGAGACACATTTCGACACTTTCACGAATGGCCGCGACGCGTTAGGCTGCGCGTTCATTTCGCCAGCATCCAGACAATGCTCCAACAATTTCTGCAGGATTTCGGCTACCTGGCCCTCTTTCTTGGTACGTTTTTCGAAGGCGAGACGATTTTGGTCCTGGCCGGGTTTCTTGCGTTCCGCGGATACATGGATATCAACCTGGTGGTAGTAGTAGCCTTCCTCGGCAGCTACGCCGGTGACCAGCTCTGGTACTTCCTGGGGCGCAAGCACGGCCGCAAGTTGCTGGCCCGCAAGCCGCGCTGGCAACTGATGGGCGATCGAGCGCTGGAGCACATTCGCAAACGCCCCGATATCTGGGTGCTGAGCTTCCGCTTCGTGTATGGCCTGCGTACCGTGATGCCGGTAGCCATCGGCCTGTCCGGCTACCCGCCGCGTCGCTACCTGCTGCTCAATGGCATCGGCGCGGCCGTGTGGGCCACGGTGCTGGCGCTGGCCGCCTACCACTTTGGCGCCATCCTCGAAGGCATGCTGGGCAACATCAAGAAATACGAGCTCTGGGTCCTGGGCGGCCTGCTGGTTCTGGGTGGCCTGCTGTGGCTGCGCAGGCGCATCAAGGCCGCGCGCGTGGCGCGCAAGATCGCCGACGGCGACGCCGAGTGATCAACGGGCCGCAGCGCCCAACCTGATGCCTGCCCCGCGCAGCCACCACAGCCCGATCCCGCTGGCCACGCTGTAGGCCAGCAGCACGGGCCAGGCCCACGAATTCGCCGCCCACAGCCCCCAGGGCACTGCCAACGCCACCAGCGGCACATTCGCGGCCAGGCGTAGCACTTCCAGCTTAAGCGCCCACGTCCGGTCCTCCAGGGCCGCCCCCAGGGCAAACAACCCCAGTCCCATCCAGGCGCACCCCAGCAATAGCCCGGCAAGCGGCAGGCTCGCGCCGAACGCCAACAGATAGCTGCCCAACGCTACGTACACAGCAAACTGTACGCTCACATAAACCTGCTGGCGCAAGCCCAGCGGCACCTCGAAGCGCTGGAACTGGCTGAGGTCGGGCTTACCCAGCGGGTACCGCAGCGCCACATCCGCTGGCCGCCAGCCCGTGGGCATGAACCAGATGCGCAGCTTGTCGCGCCAAAGCCGGGAGCGCCGAGCATCGCTCCACAGCTGAGCGTAGAACTGCACGTTGGCCCATAGCGGATTCCAGCTGCGCAAAGGCGTGGTCACGCCGAAGATCACCGGTTCGCGCTCGTCCTCTTCCTGGAACGTACCGAACAGGCGGTCCCACACAATGAACACACCGCCATAATTGCGATCCATGTAGAGAGGGTTTTGCGCGTGATGCACTCGATGATTGGAGGGGGTGATGAATATCCACTCCAGCCAGCCAAGCTTTGGCACATGACGCGTATGCACCCAGAATTGGTACAGCAGGTTAAGCGCCGCTACGCTGACAAACACCAGCGGCGGCACGCCCAGCACTGCCAGCGGCAGGTAGAACAGCCAGGCGAAAATGAACCCGGTGCTGGTCTGGCGCAACGCGGTGGACAGGTTGTAGTCCTCACTCTGGTGGTGCACCGAATGAGCCGCCCAGAGTATGTTGCGTTCATGGCCAAGGCGGTGCAGCCAGTAGTAACAGAAGTCGTAGGCAACAAACGCCAGCACCCATACCCAGGGTTGCCCCGCAGGCAGTTCCAGCAGCGCCAGGTGCTGCCAGGCGAAGGTATAGCTGAGCACGCCCACGCCTTTGGTCAATAACCCGCTGGTGGTGGACAGCACGCCGGTACTGAGGCTGTTCACGGCATCGGCCAGCCGATAGCTGCGCATGCCGCGCCAGCGGTCGGCAAGCAATTCGACAGCGATCAACACGAAGAAAAACGGCACGGCGTAGAGGATCAGGTCCATGGTGTGGCTACCGCGAAAAGGTCATTCAAGCGTAGGCCCGCACCCGGCAAAACCCTACGGCGGCCAGTGACAATTGAAGGGACATTAACGCCACGATCCGGGAGAAATGAGCATGAGTAAAAAAGTTGCGGTAGTCCTTTCCGGCTGCGGCGTGTACGACGGCGCGGAGATCCAAGAAAGCGTGATTACCCTGTTGCGCCTCAACCAGCGCGGCGCCCAGGTGCAGTGCTTCGCACCCGATATCCAGCAGATGCACGTGATCAACCACCTCACCGGCGAAGAAATGCCCGAGACGCGTAATGTGCTGGTGGAGTCGGCGCGCATTGCCCGTGGCGAGGTGAAGGATTTGGCCGACGCCGACGTCGACGAGTTCGATGCCTTGATCGTGCCGGGCGGCTTTGGCGCTGCCAAGAACCTGTCCAACTTCGCCACTCAGGGCGCTGGTTGCACGCTGAACCCGCAATTGCTGGCGCTGGCCGAAGCCTTCGCCGAGGCCGGCAAACCGGTGGGGCTCATCTGTATCTCCCCGGCGCTGGCGGCGAAGATCTATGGGCCTGGCGTGACGTGCACCATCGGTACCGACGAAGAAACCGCCAAGGCCATCGACAAGATGGGCGGCACCCATGAGCCTTGCCAGGTGAGCGACATTGTCGAAGACACAGCCCGCAAACTGGTCAGTACCCCGGCGTACATGAGCGCCAAATCCATTGGCGAAGCGGCCGAAGGCATCAACAAGCTGGTGGATCGGGTGTTGGAACTCGCGCAGCCGGCCCGCGATTGATAGTGCGCCACGGGAAGGTCCTATGGACCTTTTCGCAGCCTGGCGGCAGCTACGTCAAGGCGGCGTGAATCATGAGCGCGCCAGGCGCGTGAGGATGCGGTCCAGGCTGTTGGCGAAGGCCTGTTTGTCCTTGTCGCCATAGCCGGCCTGGCCGCCACCTACCTGGCCCTGCTCGCGCAGGTCGGTAAACAGGTTGCGCACCGCCAGGCGCTCGCCCATGTTCTTTTCGTCGAATTCCCTGCCGCGCGGGTCCAGGCAGGCCACGCCCTTCTTCACCAGCCGGTCGGCCAGGGGCACGTCGCTGCAAATGACCAACTCGCCGGCCACGGCGTGCTCCACCAGATAGTCATCGGCCGCGTCGGGCCCCGCGGGCACTACCACCAGTTTCACGCAGGCAAAGGCCGGCTTTATCAGCGGCACGCCAGCCACCATCAGCACCTCGAACTGGCGCTTCAGAGCAAATTTAACGACCTGGTCCTTGGCCGCCTTGGGGCAGGCGTCGGCATCAATCCAAACACGCATGCGCTACTCACTACGCAGGAAAACGGTGCCCAGTGTACGTCAAGTGCGGCGTTGGTCGGCGCACTAACCGCAGCGCCAAAGACTGGCACGAGATTAATTAGTTCACTGCCTAGTTAATTTTAGTTACAATTTCATAATGTCAATATGACACTGTCGAATTTTCGATACACATCGATTTCGTTGCGTGGCAATACCGATGGGCGCAAGGAAGCCGTTTCAATTCAATGGATGTAAGGAAGTGTTGTTCATGTTCAAGCAAACCGTGGCTGTCCTCTCCCTGGCTGCCGTATTGGCAGGTTGCCAGGCCACTGGCGAGGACTACCAGGCTGACGTATTCGATGCCAGCCAGGTCAACACCAAGCAGCCGGCCAAGACTGTTCAGATCCTGACCGTGTCCCCTACCAAGATCAAAGTCAGCAACGCCTCCAATCGTCAGGCGGCCCAAGTCGTTGGCGGCCTGCTGGGCGCAGTCGGCGGCGGCGTGCTGGGTGCCAAGCACAACAGCGATACCGCGCTAGTGGGCGCTGTAGGCGGCGGCGCGGCAGGCGCCCTGGCCGGTTCCATGGTCAGCGAAACCAGCCTGGTGCCAGGCGTGCTGCTGGGCTACTCCGAAGACGGCAAGATCTACACCTCGGCCCAGGTGGGCAAGCCTTGCCAGTTCACGCCAGGCAGCATTTCGCTGATGGTGATGATGCTCAACAACGAGACTCGCATCCAGCCTAACGCCACCTGCCCTGAACCTGCCAAAGGCTGAGACCGACCATGAATCGCACTCTCATAGCCCTGACCCTGTCGCTGCTGGTGACCCAGGTACATGCCGGGCAATTCGACCAGTTGCACCAGATCGAAGTCCAGCAGCAGCAAGTGGATGCAGCCCAGCAGGCCGCGTACCAGCGCCAGTGGGAAGAACAGCAGGCCAAGGCCCAGGCCCGTGACGACGCCAACCGTCGTGCCCGCGCCGCTGCCCAGGCGCGCGCAGCCGAACAGGCTGCCACCGAACGCAAGGCCGTGGCTCAGGAAAACACCCGCCTGCGCACCCGTGCCGAGCAACAGGAAGACGAAGATCGCGCGCTGGACATAGAAGAGCGCAAGCTCAAGCTGCAAGCGATGAAAGCCAAGGCCGACCGCGCCAACGACTACATCGACGCCGACCTGCGCAGCAGCGCTGCCCAGACCGACGTGGTGCAGTCCAAGGCCGACGCCACGCGCAATGTCAGCTCGGGCACCAAGGCGTTGCTGGAAGACACCGGCAAGGCTGATGTGAACCGTTCGAGCAAGCTGTTCGGCAACTGATACGCCAGCGCCTGGAAAGCCCACTTCGGTGGGCTTTTTTTTGGTTCTACACAGGAATACTGGCCCGCGCCTTTTCCAGATTTCCCCTGGCCTTCTCCAGCCACTCCACGCGCGGGGGCTGACCCGGCGCAGACGGCGCAGCGGGTTCGGCAGCCGCCTTGGGCACCACCGGCTCCAGCGCCTGGTACGCGGCCAGCACCTTCTGCAAATCGGCGGTGGTGGCGTTGGCTTGGCCCAAAGGCTCTGTCGGGGCCAGGGTCTTGACCAGTTCCAGTACGGCCCCGGTTTGCTGGGTAAACGCCCGCACCTTGTGCGGCAGCTCCTGCATCGGCAGTTTCAGCCCCGTCAGGCTGTCGAACGCGGTAACCACAGGCGCGCCCAGCTTGCCCCGGTACACCGGGATGCCCAGCGACGGAATCAGCAGCCCCACCAGGTAACGCGGGTCTTTGCGCTGCACGCTCAGGCCGATGCTGCCCACTGCCACCGCTACGCCGAGCACCTGGGCGGCCGTGGCGAGCAGGGACAGGGCCTTGTTGGACTCGTTGTCGAAAAAGATGCAGCGGTAGCGGAAGTAGTCGCTGAACAGTTCGCGCTCCTTGAGCGCCGCGTTCATGAACCACGCCCGGGAATCGTGCACGTACTGGTCGTACAGCTGGACGATCGGCAGCATGCCCTCGCGCACCTGGGCCTGCTCGTCGAACAGGCGATGGTAGGCGCGGTTGCCCATGCGCCGCAGCTGGCTGTACTCGGCGGCCTCATCC
This sequence comes from Pseudomonas sp. M47T1, assembly GCF_000263855.1. GTDB lineage: Bacteria > Pseudomonadota > Gammaproteobacteria > Pseudomonadales > Pseudomonadaceae > Aquipseudomonas. The sequence goes on along the minus strand of NZ_AJWX01000023.1, from coordinate 2,455 downwards.
TGTTCGTTGGTCAGGTACACCAGGCCGCCCGCCAGCGCGTTGATGAGGGTGCCCGTGCTGAAGGCTTCGCCGCCCTCGCGCAGGCCCCACTCGGGAATGTAGTCGCGGCGGAAATCGGCCATGGCATTGTCCAGCTGGCGCTGGTCCAGCAGCGGCTCGAACGCCTTGCTGGTGTTGAGGTTGATCGGCGTCTTCAGGCCCAGGCGCTTTTCGTAGTCAGCCTTGATCTGCAGCAGATCGGCGTGCCTGGCCTGCTCGGTTTCCGAACGCGGGGCAGGTGTTTCGCCCTTGCGCAGGGCCATGTCGTCCTGCAGTTGCCGCTGGTGCAGCGCAGCGAAGGCCTTGGCTTCGTGGGGCTTCATGTCGGTGTTGTAGACCGCGTGGTAGCCCTGGGTGTTGTGCAGGAACTGGTTGGCGTAGCGGTGGATGCGCCAGCCGGTGATTTGTGCGGCCTGGTGGGCGAGGACGTCTTCGAGGGGGCCGTCGATCAGGGTGGATTGCCAGGTGTTGAAGGTGGTGATGAGGGTGTCGGAAACGTCGAATTCATCGGCCGTCTCGGGCTCCATTGCTATCCAAGGATAAAAATGGATTTGATCGGGATCCAGTACATGGCGAGGGGCCTGGAGTGGAGCGCCAATGGCATAGGCCTCGGCATACATGTAATGCAGCGCGATCTGCGAAAGTACATGCTTCCCTGCCCCCAACGATTTCCCCTGATCCCCCGGCGGGTAGCCGCCCCCGACATCGGAATGCACCCCCGGCAACACATACTCGACCGTGCCCGTGCGATAGGTCGAGGGGCAATCCGGGTCGTTAGGGTCCGCCTTGCGCCGGATGGAGTCCACGGGGAAACAGCCGCGCTGCTCGTGGGCCGAGACAAAGTGCACGCAGCGTTCCAGAAACTTCTCACTGTCGGACAGGCGCAGGGTGCCGTCCGCCCAGCCCATGTGCCCGGCGGCGAATGGCAGCACATAGGCCATGCCCACCGAGGCCACGGTATCGAACAGCCCCAAAAAGGCGATGCACACCGGGATGCCGGCCAGCAGGTAACAGGTCTCGCCCGCCACCTCCACCTGGGTCAGGTCTTCCAGCCAGCGGGCAAACGCCCGCGCTTCGGCGGCCCCACGGGAAAAGCCGTAGACGTACAGGCGCATGGCCTTGATCAACGGGATGGCTTTCTGGCGGTGCAGGGTTTCGATCTTTTCCTGCCGCGCCTGCAACGGCGCCTGCAATACCTGCTGGCGGCGTGCGTGGCCGGACGTGAGCAGCGAGGCGCCGAGGGCGTCCTGCAGTGTCGAGGTACCCATTTGCTGGACTAATGCGCTGGCCTCTTCGGGGGGCAAATATGGCTCGCCACAGGCCTGCTGCAATGCGTCCAGAAGTCGAGTCAGGCCCCAGTTGATCCGGTTCTCGCCGCCGGTGCCGTATTTGAGGCCGGCATCGGAGGGTTCGAATTCGCCGATTTCCTTGAATTCGGTGCCGACGCCGGGGATGTAGTACCGATAGAAGCCAAGCGCGCCGGCATGATATTGCTGGCCGGGTAAAGGCCCCAGGCTAGAGTGATACAGTCGAGCAACATTGGACGTGGTGGGCGGCTTGCTCTTCGCATCCGAGGGTTCGTGATTGTTGGTCCCATCGAAACACAGCGTCACATGCAGCACCTGCATGCAGGGCGCCCCACAAAAAGGCCGGTTCGCCGTCCAAGCCTCGTGCATCACTGCCAGCTCTATCTGCCGCTCGGTTCGCAACTGCTGCCGGTAGTTGAAAGCCACGTCCTTCGGGCCATGAGGCAAGAGTCCTCGGCTGTCGAATACATCTATTTTGCTGACGTAATCCGCTCCGGTCTTACCCGGGTCAGGGTTCAGGGGTTCGGACATGCTGCGGGTTCCTCCATTTTATGCGGAAATTTGAACGGGTATTTCGCCATCCCTGGCAGTTCAGCCACCGCAGACACCGCAATCTGGTTGCAAGGCAGGAAATGCACGTCGACAACGCCTAGTTGCTCGTAGGGCGCTACCTCGACCCAGACGCTGTGGTGGGTGTATTTGGCTCGGTGATCAGCCATTCGCTCATGCCAAGCCTCCGAAAACATTCGCTCTTTCCAATATCGCGACGCCCCGACATTCGGATCCTTCTCCCACTCCACCAACACCTTCAACCCCGGCTGCCACCTAACCGGCAACAGCACGCAGCAGTTCTGCTTGCCACCCCCACCGTAGGGCCCAACGTTCGGCCCTCCATTGCGGTTCACCATGAACCAGTTGATCGCCGCCCTCGTATGGTTCCACCCCTCGATCGGCGCACCCAGCTTGCTCGGCGGCTTCGGCGTGCAACCCGCCAAAAACACCACACCCAACAGCACAAGCAGCTGGATGACGCGGATAAATGCATCAGTCACGGCGCGGGGCATGTGGCAGGCTCCTGCATTTTTGAAGGGAAGTCGAAGGGATAGCCC
>NZ_AJWX01000022.1 GCF_000263855.1 Pseudomonas sp. M47T1 | reverse complement strand
TCTGTTTCATCGAAGCGCTTCCTCGCTGGCTACTTCGGTTAACTCTTTGAAACTCAAGGAGTTTTCCGTTTCGGTTGCGCCGGAAGTGGGGCGAATTATAGAGAGATTTGAGGGGGCGTCAAGGGTTGATTTTGGGAAATTGTCATAAAGATCAAAAGCATCCCAAAGGGGACCCTATAAAGGCCATCAGGTGCATGCCTGGGGAACTTCAAGCCTCACAGCATCGAGCGCCGCCCGCGCGGCGCTTCGCGGCCAGAGGCCGCTCCCACGTTGGTTGCAACGTGCCTCGCTGGAGATGGGTGTTGCGCCTGGTCGCCCACACAGATCTGCACCCGACAGCCTTCATACCCCTCCACAACACACATCCAGCAACCATTGCTCACCACCACCCATCTTTTCCCCTGCGCACTATATTGCTCAAATCCCACTTCTTCCGCATCATGGCCGCCCTACACGCCTTCTTCCTTTATATAGATGGACCTGCCCCGCAATGACCAATAAACCCCACAGCCTGGCGACCTCGCTGTTTCCCGTAGGCCTGCTGTTGATTGCCATGGCCTCCATCCAGTCAGGCGCGTCGCTGGCCAAGACCATGTTCCCCGTGGTCGGCGCCCAGGGCACTACTACCCTGCGACTGATCTTTGCCGCCGTGATCATGGTGCTGCTGCTTCGCCCCTGGCGCGCCACGCTGACGGCCCGTTCGCTGTTGACGGTGGTTATCTACGGCATTGCCTTGGGCGGCATGAACTTCCTCTTCTATATGGCACTGCGCACGGTACCCCTGGGTATCGCGGTGGCGCTGGAGTTCACCGGGCCGCTGGCGGTGGCGCTATATGCGTCGCGGCGCCCGCTGGATTTTGTCTGGATTGCGCTGGCCGTGTTGGGGCTGATCCTGCTGATTCCCATGGGCGACGCACAGGCCGGGCTGGATATGGTTGGCACCGCTTATGCCCTGGGCGCGGGTGCCTGCTGGGCACTGTATATCCTGTTCGGGCAGAAGGCCGGGGCTGACAACGGCATTCAGACTGCGGCCTTGGGCGTGGTGATCGCGGCGCTGTTCATCGCCCCCATCGGCATCGTTCATGCAGGCACGGCGCTGCTTTCTCCTGCCCTGCTGCCAGTGGCATTGGGCGTGGCGGTACTGTCCACTGCGCTGCCCTACAGCCTGGAGATGGTTGCGCTCACCCGTTTGCCGGCTCGCACATTCGGCACCCTCATGAGCATCGAACCGGCGTTCGGTGCAGTCTCCGGCCTGTTGTTCATGCACGAGGTGTTGTCGTTCCCTCAATGGATGGCCATTGCCTGCATCATTACCGCCTCCATTGGTGCCACCTTGACCATGCGCCGTGAACCCCACCCCACCCCGGTGGCGGACTGAAGCAAATCAGATACAGAAAAATCGTCTTTTGCAATTGCGGCAATGCGCCAGCCTGTTTAGGCTGTGCCCCTTCGACAAAACGTGAAGTTTTTCGACCGTGACATGGATGTCCCATACGGGTCAGGTGATAAGCCAAGAATCAGACCTGGACAACAGATCCGGGCATGCCAGTAAAGGACGTCAATGAAACATTTGCTGATCATGGTAGCCATACTGGCCATTGCCGGTTGCGCTGCCACTTCGAACACCTCAGTCAGGCACGGCAAGAAAGGGCTGCACATCAACTGCTCCGGGCTTTCGTCCTCGTGGGACAAGTGCTACCAGGCCGCCACCGATGCCTGCGGGGTCAAGGGCTATAAGGTGCTGGCCAAATCCGGCGACGCCGTTGAAGACCCGGGCGACTACCCGTTTGGCCTCAACCCTGCCGGCTATACCAGCCGCAGCATGATCGTCATCTGCAAGTAGCCCTGCAAAAAAGCTGATTCGCCCTTCAGAAAGGGCCGGCCATTGGTTGCCGGCCCGTCGATACATGGCCTATGGTTCGTTCCATCGACACTCGAAGGAACCCGCCCATGGCTTCGCCTCCCAACAATAAAGTAGTGCTCGTGATAGGTGCCGGTGATGCCACCGGGGGCGCCATTGCCCGCCGTTTTGCCCGTGAAGGGTACGTGGCCTGTGTGGTACGGCGCAGCGCTGACAAGCTGCAACCCCTTGTGGACAGTATCATCGCCGACGGCGGCCAGGCGTTCGGCTTTGGCTGCGATGCGCGCAAGGAAGAAGACGTTGTGCAACTGGTCGAGGGCATCGAGCGCGACATCGGCCCTATCGACGCCTACGTGTTCAATATCGGCGCCAACGTGCCATGCAGCATTCTTGACGAGACCGCCCGCAAGTATTTCAAGATCTGGGAAATGGCCTGCTTCTCAGCCTTCCTCACGGCCCGGGAAGTGGCCAAGCGCATGGTCACCCGTGAGCGCGGCACCCTCCTGTTCACCGGCGCTACCGCCGGCACCCGCGGGGCCGCCGGTTTTGCCGCGTTCGCCGGGGCCAAGCACGCACTCCGGGCGCTGGCCCAAAGCATGGCGCGGGAGCTGGGGCCACGCAACCTGCACGTGGCCCACGTGATCGTCGACGGGGCCATCGACACCGAGTTCATCCGCACCCAATTCCCCGACAAGTACGCGGAAAAGGATCAGGACGGCATCCTCAATCCCGATCACATCGCCGACAACTACTGGTTCCTGCACGCCCAGCCACGCGATGCCTGGACCTTCGAACTGGACCTGCGCCCCTGGGGCGAACGCTGGTAACCCCTGACCAATTGCGAGCACTGATCATGAGCAAAACCGTTGAGTTTTACTTTGACCTGGGCAGCCCCGCCAGCTACCTGGCCTGGACCCAACTGCCCGGGATCTGCGCCGACACCGGCGGCCAACTGGTGTACCGGCCCATCCTGCTGGGTGGCGTGTTCAAGGCTACCGGCAACGCCTCGCCCGCCGCCATTCCTGCCAAGGGGCGCTACATGAACCGCGACCTGCAGCGCTATGCCGCGCGCTACCAGGTACCCCTGCGTTTCAGCTCGCACTTCCCCATCAATACTTTGCCACTCATGCGCATGATCACCGGTGTGCAGATGCACCAGCCCGATCGCTTCATCAGCCTGCTTGAGTGCCTGTTCTCGGCGCTGTGGGTGGATGGTTTGAACCTGGGCGACCCTGCCGTGGTGCAGGAAGCCGTGGAGGCGGCAGGTTTTGATACCCAGGCGCTTCAAGCGCTGGTGCTGGACGAGGGCGTCAAGGACCGACTCAAGGCAACCACTGAGCAGGCATTGCAACGTGGCGTGTTTGGAGCGCCCAGCCTGTTCGTGGACGAGGAGTTGTATTTCGGCCAGGATCGGCTGGAGTTTGTTCGTGAAGCGTTGTTAAGAAATGGATGACTGCGGGTAGCTGAGCGGGCCCGAGCACACTGAAAAATGTCCAGTGTGCTCGTGGGCCAGCGCAGGCTTCGGCAGCCGCTACGGATGGTCGACGCGGCGTCAGATGGCGCTGGTGCGCTCGTGCAACCAGGCCAATGCTTCACCTTCCACCAACGGCGCTACCCGCTCCAGTACCTGGCGGTGATAGGCGTTGAGCCAGTCACGCTCCTCGGCGGTGAGTGTATCCACCAGCAGGCATCGGGTGTCGATAGGGCACAGGGTCAGCGTTTCGAAATTCAGGAACTCGCCGAATTCGCTGCTGCCGGCCTCGCGGTTCATCGCCAGGTTTTCGATACGCACGCCCCATTGGCCCGGACGGTAGGTACCCGGTTCGATCGAGGTGATCATGCCCGCCTGCATGGCGGTCTGCGGCCCGGGTGCGGCCTGGTAGGCAATTACCTGCGGGCCTTCGTGCACGTTCATGAAGTAGCCAACGCCGTGGCCGGTGCCGTGACCGTAATCGACGTTGTCTGCCCAGATAGGCGCGCGGGCAATGGCGTCCAGCAACGGCGAGAGGATGCCGCGGGGGAAGTGTGCGCGGGACAGGGCAATCACGCCCTTGAGCACACGCGTGCAGTCGGCTTTCTGCGCCTGCGTGGGGGTACCCACGGGCACCATGCGCGTGATGTCGGTGGTACCGCCCAGATACTGGCCGCCGGAGTCGATCAACAGCAGGCCGTCACCGTTGATCACCGCGTGGGATTCTTCGGTGGCGCGGTAGTGCGGCATGGCGCCGTTGGCGTTGAACGCCGCGATGGTGGCAAAGCTCAGCGACACGTAGTTGGGCCGACGTGCGCGGGCAGCGGTGAGGTGCACGTCCACGTCCACTTCGGTGACGGTTCCGCGGGCCAGGGCCGGCTCCAGCCAGGCGAAGAACTCGCACAGGGCGGCGCCGTCCTGCTCCATGGCCTGGCGAATGTGCACGGCATCGGCGTCGCTCTTGCACGACTTGGCAAAGGTGCTAGGGGCGATGCCTTCCACCAGCACCACGCCGCCGCCCAGGTGATCGAGCAGGCCGCAGGTGACCTTCAGCGGGTCCACCAGCAGGCGGCCCCCGGCCGGGACTTCAGCCAGGGCGCCACCGACCTGATGGTAGTCGCGCAGGGTCACGCCCTCTTCGGCCAGGGTCGCGGACAGCGCCGCATCGACCTTGCCCGGGGCCACGAACAGCAGCGCCTGGTCCTGGCTGATCAGGGCAAAGGACAGGAACACCGGGTTATAGGAAACGTCGCTACCGCGCAGGTTGAACAGCCAGGCAATATCGTCGACCGTGGCGATGAAATGCCAGTCGGCACCGCGCGCTTTCAAGGCGGCGCGCACCCCGGCGAGTTTCTCCGTGCGGCTGACGGTGGCGTAGGGCGGCAGGTGCGCATACACCGGCTCATCCGGAAGCGCGGGGCGATCGTTCCAGATTTCACCCAGCACATCCAGGTCGGTACGCAGGTGTGCGCTGCGACTCAGCAGTTTTTCGTCCAGGGTACGTCGGGAGGCCAGCGCCATCACTGCGCCGTCCACGGCCACCACGCCATTGTCGGGGGTCTGCTCGGCCAGCCATTCCAGTGGGCCTGGCTTGCCTGGGCCCAGCTTGACCAGCGCGATGCCGCTGCCAGCCAGTTCTTTCTCGGCCTGCTCCCAGTAACGGCTGTCGGCCCACAGGCCGGCGAAGTCCTGGCTGACCACCAGGGTACCCACCGAACCATGGAAGCCGGACAGCCACTGGCGCCCCTGCCAGTAACCGGGCAGGTATTCGGACAAATGCGGGTCGGCGGACGGCACCAGCAGCGCATCGACGCCTTCTCGGGCCATGACGGCGCGCACTTGCGCCAGACGGGCCGGCACCTCGTTGGGGGTTGAAGACTGCGTGCTCATGCTCACTCCTGGGGCCACGGTGTACAGCGTTATAAGAATAGGACGTCGATAATGAAGCAGTGCTGGCTGGCGGGCAACCGGGGGGCTGCTTGCGGGATGTTTCGTGTCTGGGAGCGTCGTGGGGCGGTCTTCGGGATTGTGGGGGGGCGTAGCGATGCTGGCCTTGGTTTTTGTGGTGTTCTTGAGATCGTGCCCCACAGCCCCAACTGAACTATCTCGCGCCGCCATGATTCAAACACAGCAGACACCGCCCTCACCCACGGGAGCCGTCCATGCCCAGTACGCCACGCAAGTCCGGGGTTGCCCTGCTGCCAGGCGCCAAGCCCACGCCTGACCATGAAATGGCCGTGCACCAGAGTCTGGCCATCCGTATCGCCACCCTGCTGGGCACGCGTTTTCTGGACGAGGACGAGCGCCAGGGCATACCGGCCCATGACCTTTATTACTTGCCCGCCGATACCCTGATTGATCCTGCGGACTGGCGCCAGCGCTGCGGCATTGCCTCGCTGGACGACTTCTTCGGCGGCCTGGTCAGCCAGCCGTTCATGGTCACCAAGGCCATTTCCCACCCGCGCGTGCAGGGTGGCGCAGCGCCCGAGGGTTGGGCCGATGCCTTCGCGGCCCAAGCCGGCGACGCCTTGCTCGACGGGCTTACCGTGTTCAGCCTGGACGATGCGCACACCGCTGCGGCGCTGCTGCTCAAGCACGCGCCCCTGCGCCTCAAGCCTGTGCGCGCCACCGCAGGGCGCGGGCAAACCATCATTCGTGACACCCAGGAGCTGGACCTGGTGCTCAACCATCTGGACGAAGCCGAGATTCACCTGTGGGGCCTGGTCCTGGAACAGAACCTTACCGAAGTGCGCACCTTGAGTGTCGGCCAGGTGCAGGTGGCTGGCATCACTGCTTCGTACCACGGCACCCAGCAACTGACCGAAGACCACCGCGGCGAGCTGGTGTATGGCGGTTCGGACCTGGTGGTAGTGCGTGGCGATTACCCGACACTGCTGGCACTGGACCTTGAGGACGCTACACGCCTGGCTATCACCCAGGCGCGGCGCTATGAGCAGGCGGCGCTGTCGGCGTTTCCCGGTTTCATCGCCTCGCGCCGCAACTATGATGTGGCACGCGGCCTGGACCATCGCGGCCTGCCGCGCAGCGGTGTGCTGGAGCAATCCTGGCGCGTGGGCGGCGCCAGCAGCGCGGAGATTCTGGCACTGCAAGCCTTCGCCGCCGACCCGCACCTGCAATGCGTACAGGCCTCTACCCACGAGGTCTTCGACGACAGCCCCATCCCGGCCGATGCCACCCTGTTCTATCAGGGCGACGACAGCGAGCTGGGCCGCCTGAGCAAATACGCAAGGATTCGTGACTATGAGCGTCCATAGCGAAACCATCGACATCCAGGTCGACAGCGAGACCATCGCCGGCACCCTGCTGACACCCGGCAGCAAAGTGCCCGGCATTCTGTTCGTGCACGGCTGGGGCGGCAGCCAGCATCGGGACCTGGCGCGGGCCAAGAACATCACCGGCCTCGGCTGCGTGTGCCTGACGTTCGACTTGCGCGGCCATGAAAAAACCGAATCCCAGCGCCAAAGCGTCACCCGCGAACAGAACCTGGACGACCTGCTGGCCGCCTATGACCGATTGCTCAGCCACCCGGCCGTGGACAGCCAGGCTATCACCGTGATCGGCAGCAGTTACGGGGGGTATCTGGCGGCCATCCTGACGCGCATGCGCAAGGTGCGCTGGCTGGCACTGCGGGTACCGGCGCTGTACTGGGACAACGAGTGGAACGTGCCCAAATACGCCCTGGACCGCAGCGGCCTGCAGCTGTACCGCCAGGAAAACCTGGGGCCGGCAGACAATCGCGCCCTGGCGGCGTGCGCAGAATTTGAAGGGGACGTGTTACTGGTGGAATCGGAGCAGGACGACTATGTGCCGCACACTACCCTGATGAGCTACCGCTCGGCGTTCGTCAACGCCCACTCGCTCACCCATCGCATTGTCGACGGTGCCGATCATGCGCTTTCAACCGATGCCAATCAAAAAGCCTACAGTACGATCCTGACCCAGTGGGTCAGCGAAATGGTGATCGGCGCGCGACTGGAAAAATACCCGCATCACTCACCACGGTATTCCTGATCAGCCTTCGCGCTGACCCTGGGTGGCCGGGGTACGTTGACCGATCACTTGCTCGGTCTCAGAGCGCTCGATACGAGCACGTTCGCGCTGGTATTCATCGAACGACAAGCCGCGTCGGCTCAGCGCTTCCAGGGCCAGCTCATGCTGTTCCTCAGCGCTGTAGGGGCGGTTTTCGGGGTGATTGGCAGCGCAACCGGCAAGGGTGGCGGTGAGGAGCACGATACTCAAAGCGATGGCGGATTTCATGGGGGGCCTCCTGCACCCTGGGGTGCTTCATGTGGCTGATTCGATGGGTCAAGGCTACAGCCCTGCCCCCCTGCCCGAACAATCACTGCTCTCAATAGTGGCTATGGACTTTTTTGACATGGCCGCCGCAAAGGTCCGTGTAGCCGCCGCCAGGCTGCGCTGGCCCGAACGAACCCTGGGGTTCTTTGGTGAGGCGCAGGGCCAGCGCATCCTGCGGCAGCGGCAGGTCGGTGCAGGTCCGAGGGCACCCTCACTCAAGGGAGGGGCAAGCGGGCCTGGCGACCCGTGCCAGAAAACGGATATAGGCGTGATCATCCACCACATGGATTTCATAGAACGGGCGGCGAACCACCGGCTCACCCAAGGCAGGCAGGGGGACTGGCGAGTCCACCCTGTCAGTGATACCCCACTTCGCCAGTTGTTCCGACATCAACAGGTAACATTGGCGGCAATGTAGTCGATGGCAGGCAGCATCTTGTGCAGACACACGCGGGCAAAGGCGTTGTTGATGTCGTTATTGTCGTCCAGCACCGAAATCGATCGCGCGCATGGTGGGTATCTCGCAACGACCGCACACCAATGCCGATGGGCTCGCCGCGCGCCATCAGCGCCATCACGGTTTGCAGATGATACAGCGGCGTCGCCAGGTCAGCGTCCATGAACAGTGCATAGCGGCACCTGGCACTGAGCATACCCAGCGCTGCCTGACGCCCCTTGGTGAAATGCGAAACCACACTTAGTCGCATTGCTCATTTACAGCACGTAAAAGCGAGCTCGACCGCTCCTCGCCTGTTTGCGCCTTGCCTGGCCCTGGCTGGAATACATTCCGCCAGAGCCTGGCAATGCCTGTCCAGTGGCGTGCAAAGGTATTCAGCTAGCCGGTGGCCGGATGGCTTATTGCAGGCCCTGCCCTGCCGCCCGCCCATACAATCGGGCTGCGAAGGCACACACGGTGCCCCTAGCCCCGATAGCGGGGCTACTGCGTCCGCTCAGCCAGGCGCCTGGCCAACGCCTTGGCCTGCGACGCCACGTCCGTCACCGCGGTACTTTCCCACCACACACCGCGCAACGGCGGGCCCATGGCGAACAGCCGAGGTGAGGCAAGGCCTTGCGCGTCGTGAACGGCACCGTCCGGCTCGGCGGATATGCCCAGCGCCAACGGCCCAGGCTGGATCAGGCCACGCGCAAGCAATTGCCGTGGCAACGGGCGGTCGACGCGGCGCCAATCGTATTCAATGCCCGTGGAATTGATCAGCGCCACGCCAGTGTCCATGCGCTCCTGTGCCTGGCCTCGGTCGCGCAGGCGGATACCCACGTATCCGGGCTCGGCGGGGGCCAGGCCAAGCAGTGACGCGGCAGCGATCTGCACCCGCCCCTCGGCCAGCAGCCGCCGCAACAACGCATCGCTGGGCGGCGGCGAACGGTGGTGGTGACTCTCCCACCACGGCCGCGCATGACGCACGAACTGGCGCTTGTGCCAGTCGCTGGCCTGGCGCCACAAACGGCCAATGTTGGCCCGCACGGTGTCCAGCGGCGCTTGCCAGTCAATACCGTCCGCTTGGGCCTGGCGGCATTGCGCACGCAAGGCGCGCAGTATGTGCAGCGGGGTGCGGATCGCAGGGTCAGCCCCCAGAAAGTCCGGCCAGCTCGGGGGCTGGCGGCGCACATGCGGCAACAGGCCGTGGCGCGAATAGATCTGGATAGGCCCGCGATGCCCGGCCTGCTCCAGCGATACCACGGCATCGACCATGGTCAGCCCCGAGCCGATGATCAGCACGCGCCCTTGTGGGTCGAGCGTGGCCATGGCCTTTACGTCCCACGGGTCGACAGCGGCGGCGTTGAGGCCGCTCGACTGGCGCTGCCCAGTGCGTGCCGCCGGAAACATGCCGGTGGCCAGTACCGCCCGGGCGCCATGCAAATGGCTACCGTCGCCCAGGGTCAGGCGCACACCGTCGGGGCCCACTTCAAGGTCGACCACCTCGCCGCGTACCTGCGCCAATGTCGATCCGTGGGCAGCGCCAGCCGCCTTGGCCTCGGCCAGGCGCTGCTGCACATAAACGCCAAACAAGCCGCGCGGCGGGAACAGCTCGGGCACCGGCACATGCTGGTCGTCCGATTCGGGCCAGCCACCGGCCGCGATGTGCGCGGTCAGCCACTGGGTCAGGTCATCGGGATTGTCCGGGTCCACACTCATGCGCGCGGCGTTGCCGTTCAGGGTATGGCCCAATTCGGTGGCGCTGTAGGCCTCGCCACGGCCCAGTTCGGCGCGTGGTTCGATGACCTGGATACTGCGCCTGCCCGGCTGGCGCAGCAGGTGCGCGGCCAGCATGGCGCCGGACAGGCCGCCGCCGATGATCAGGATGTCATTCATGGGTGCTCACTGCCGTAAGTGAAGTTGCCGGGACTATCATAAACAGGTTCCCGATCTTCGGCAGCAGGCGCCTGCAGGGCTTGAAAACTGAACAAACATTCACCCACTCAAGCAAGCGCTCGTTGCACAGTGCGGGCCGTTGGACCGGGGCGTGAAACGAAAATTTGACGACCAGTGTTATACAGTTACCTTATGCGCGTAGACTGCCCGGTCGCCTGTGCGTCTGTTTTATTCAACCGTTGAACCGCAACGGCCCCGCCTCGGGCCGCGCACCTGCCTGTGCGAGCGTATGGAGATTTGATGAGAGTTGATCTGGATTCGTCGGCTGGCGACCTGCACGCCTTGCCGCGCTTCGTGCGCGCCGGCTGGCAGGCACGACGCCTGTTCGGCCTGATGCTGGGGCTGGGGGCGCTGCTGTTGCTGGCCCTGCTGGGCGGTATTTTCATCGAGCTGTTCACCCGCGACACCCTGTGGTTGCCGCTGCTGTGCGGCGTGGCGGCCAGCTGCCTGACGCTGCTGGGCGCCAGCCAGTGGGCCTGGCGTATTGCCCAGTGGCGGCAGGCAGCACTCGATGGCAAGCCCCTGGCTGGGCACGCTACCGAATGGGTGCAGGATGAACCCGCCGGTGCCTACGACCGCCTGCTTGACCGTGCCGGCGATACCCTGGCGCTATGGCTGGAACGCCTGGGCGTCGGCGCGCTGTGGTTGATGGCCGCCAGCGTGCTGGCCATGCTGTTGGTGGACTACGGCTGGAACCTGAACCTGGCCCCCCAGGCAATAGGCCAAAGCGCCTACGCCATCGCCGCCGTTTTGCTCGTAGTAGCCTTCGCCCTGTTGGTACTGGAGCGCCACCTCAGCGCCACCGACCCGCAGGAATGGCCAGAGGCCTCGGGGCTGGCGCTGCAACTGCGTATCACCCTGGCCAGCCTGTTACTGGCCGCCACCTGCCTGTTCTTCGCCAACGGCGAGGCGGTGTGGCCACTGCGCGTGGCGGTACTGGCCGGGCTGCTGCCGGCCCTGGCGGCACTGGAACTGCTGCTGCGCGCATTGCTGTCGGTGTTCAGCCCGCAACGCGCCAGCCTGGAACCGCAAATGGTCGCCGACAGCCTGGTGGCCGGCCTGCTGCACTGGCCACCGCGCCCGCTGCGCCGCCTGCAGGACGAGATGCAACAGCGCTTCGGCATCGACCTGCGGCAGATCTGGGCGCTGGGCTTCATGCGCCGCGCCAGCCTGCCGGTGCTCAGCCTGATCGCGGTGATCGGCTGGCTGCTGAGCGGCGTCACCCAGGTGCCCATGAACGGCCGTGCCGTTTACGAGCAGTTCGGCAAACCCGTCACCGTCTACAACCCCGGCTTGCACGTGGGCCTGCCATGGCCGTTTGGCCAGGTGCGCGCGGTGGAAAACGGCGTCATCCATGAACTGGCCACCAGCGCCGAAGGCGGCGCCAGCGACGACCAGAGCAGCGCCGACGGCCCTGCCCCAGTCAGCGCCAACCGCCTGTGGGACGCCTCGCACCGCGCCGAGAAATCCCAGGTCATTGCCAGCAGCGCCGGTGACAAGCAAAGCTTCCAGGTGGTGAACATGGACGTGCGGTTCGTGTACCGCATCGGCCTCACTGACCAGGCAGCGCTGGCCGCTACCTACAACAGCGCCGATGTACCGGCGCTGATCCGCAGCACGGCGAGCCGTGTGCTGGTGCATCAACTGGCTGGCCGTGAGCTGGACGACATGCTCGGCGAGGCCCGCGCGCAACTGGGCGACGAAATCGGCAAGCAGGTGCAGGCCGACCTCGACCGCCTGGACACCGGTGTGGAACTGCTGGCCACGGTGGTGGAAGCCATTCACCCGCCGGCCGGTGCCGCCGACGCCTACCACGGCGTGCAGGCCGCGCAGATCGGCGCCCAGGCGCTGATCTCCCGTGAGCGCGGCAACGCCAGCGTCACCACCAACCAGGCCCACACCGATGCCAGCATGGCCACCGACAACGCCCAGGCCGGCAGCGCCGAGACCCTGAGCACCGCCAAGGCCGCCGACCTGCGCTTCGGTGCCGAACTGCAGGCCTGGCACAGCGCCGGCCAGGCGTTCATCAATGAACAGTATTTCAGCCAGCTGGCGCAGGGCATGGCCAACGCCAAGGCGTTGATCCTGGACCACCGCATTGCCCGGGACGAGCCGCCAACCCTGGACCTGAGAACCTTTGCCGCGCCGGTCGACCCCGGCCAGCCACGCCAGTAACGGCCCGCAGGAGTAATGATTTTGAGTTCATCGCATAACCACGCGGGCCACGATCACGCCCACGACCATCACGATCATGACCACGCGCACCACGGCCATGATCACGACGACGCCACGCCGTCGCGCCCCTGGAAGCGCATTGGCATCGCCGCGTTGCTGGTGCTGTTTGCCGCCGCCACCGCCTGCCTGGTGCAGGTACGCAGCGGCGAAGCCACGGTCATCACCCGCTTCGGCAACCCCTCGCGCGTGCTGCTGCAACCGGGCCTGGCCTGGCGCCTGCCGATCCCGTTCGAATCCGCCGTACCGGTGGATCTGCGCCTGCGCACCACCTCCAGCGGCCTGCAGGACGTGGGTACCCGAGACGGCCTGCGCATCATAGTGCAGGCGTATGTGGCCTGGCAGGTGCAGGGCGACAACGCCAACGTGCAGCGCTTCATGCGCGCCGTGCAGAACCAGCCCGACGAAGCCGCGCGGCAGATCCGCACCTTCCTGGGCTCGGCGCTGGAAACCAGCGCCAGCGGCTTCGACCTGTCGGCGCTGGTCAATACCGACGCCAACAAGGTGCAGATCGCCGACTTCGAAGACCACGTGCGCCAGCAAATCGCCAAGCAGTTGCTCGACACCTACGGCGTGCGTGTGCTGCAAGTGGGCATCGAACGCCTGACTTTGCCGGCCGTGACCCTCAACGCCACCGTGGAGCGCATGCGCGCCGAGCGCGAGACCATTGCCACCGAGCGCACCGCCGAAGGCAAGCGCCAGGCCGCCGAGATCCGTTCGGCCGCCGAGCGCGACGCACGCATCCTGCAGGCCGACGCCACGGTGAAGGCCGCTGACGTCGAAGCGCAGTCACGGGTGCAAGCTGCGCAAATCTACGGCAAGGCCTACGCCGGTTCGCCCGAGCTGTATAACTTGCTGCGCTCGCTGGACACCCTGGGCACCATCGTCAACTCGGGCACGCGCCTGGTGCTGCGCACCGACGCCGCGCCGTTCCGTGCCCTGGTGGACGGCCCGCCGCAATTGGCGGCCCCGGCCAACGCGGGCAACGGTGCCAAGCCATGAGTGGTGCCGCCCCCGCGCCCCGCGTGCCCAGCCCGTGGATGCAGGCCGGGCGCCTGACCTTCCTGGCGCTGTACGGCGTGACCCTGCTGGCCGCCTTCGGCTGGGCCGTCTCAAACATCCGCCAGGTGGGCCCCGAAAGCCGCGCCGTGGTGCTGCGCATGGGCGCCCTGGAGCGCATCCACAGCGCCGGCCTGCTGCTGGCCTGGCCCCGCCCGTTCGAACAGGTGGTGATGCTGCCCTCGGCTGACCGGGTGATCGAACAGCGGGTGGAAACCCTGCTGCGCGAGAACCAGACACGCAACATCGACCCCAACACCTCGCCCAATAGCGACGCGGTGGCGGGCGCCGGTTACCTGCTGACCGGTGACGCTGGCGTGGTGCAACTGGACGTGCGCATCTTCTACAAGGTCGTCGACCCGTACCAGTATGTGCTGCAAAGCGCCAACATGACCGCGGCACTGGACCGATTGGTCGCCCGCAGCGCCGTGGCGGTCTCCGCGTCCCGCGACCTGGACACCATCCTGGTGGCGCGCCCCGAACTGGTGGGCAGCGACAGCCAGGCCGCCGAGCGCCGCGAGCGTCTGCGCGGCGACCTGATGCAGGGCATCAACCACAGCCTCGACGCCTTGCAGGCCCAAGGCGCCGGCCTGGGCGTGCACATCGAACGTGTGGACCTGCAATCGAGCCTGCCCGACGGCGCGGTCAATGCCTTCAACGCGGTGCTCACGGCCAGCCAGAAGGCCGAACAGAACATCGCCGCAGCCCGAAACGACTCGGCCAAGGTCACCCAGGCCGCCACCCAGGAGGCTGACCGCACCCTGCAAGTGGCCCATGCCCAGGCCAGCGAGCGCCTGGCCAAGGCCCAGGCTGATACCGCCACTATCGCCAGCCTGGCCCAAACCCAACGCGACCACAGTGACCCGGGCCTGCTGCAGCGCCTGTACCGCGAGCGTATCCCGGCCATTCTGCAAAAAGCCGGGTCGGTCACCACCGTCGATCCCCATGACGACGCCCGTCTGATTCTGCAAGGCAGCCAACCATGAGTGCGCATTCGCATCACCACCACGGCCATGCCCACCATGGGCACTCCCACGGCCACCTCACCGGCGGCATGCTCAGCGTCGACGAACGCCGCAGCGCTGCCCGCCAGTTGAGCCTGGCGATGATCGCCCTGGGCCTGCTGGCCCTGGGCCTGGGCTGGCACTGGTTCGACCCGCAGCAAGACGGCGTGGCGCAGATTCTGTTCGGCGTGGCCTCGTTGCTGGTGGCCATCCCGGTACTGCGCTCGGCCTGGTTCAGTATCCGCCACCCCAGCCTGCATGGCCTCACCGACCAGTTGGTGGCCGTGGCGCTGCTGGGCGCCTGGGCCACCGGTGACCTGCTGACCGCGGCGCTGTTGCCCATTCTGATGATCTTCGGCCACGTGCTTGAAGAGCGCAGTGTCATCGGCTCCCAGGAGGCCATCGAGTCACTGGGCAAGCTCACTCGCAGCCATGCACGGCTGATCGCCAGCGACGGCAGCATCAGCGAAGTGGACAACGCCAGCCTCAAGGCCGGCGATCAGGTGGAAGTGCGCGCCGGCGACCGGGTACCGGCCGACGGCCGCGTGCTGGAAGGCCAGGCCAGCCTCGACACCGCGCCCATCACCGGTGAGTCGGTACCGGTCCAGGCCGCCCCGGGCATGGACGTGTTCGGTGGCGCCATCAACCTGGATGGCCTGTTGCGCATTGAGGTGTCGCGCACGGGCGAAGATTCCACCCTGGGCAAGGTCATTGCCCTGATGCAGAAAGCCGAGCAGTCGAAGCCGCCCATCACCCGTCTGCTGGAGCGCTATGCCGGCCAGTACATGGTACTGGTGCTGATGATTGCGGCCGTGACCTGGTTCATCACCAACGACCCGCAGGCCATGCTGGCCGTATTGGTAGCCGCCTGCCCGTGTGCGCTGGTGCTGTCGGCACCGGCCACGGCCATCGCCGGCATTGCCGTGGCGGCTCGCCATGGCATCCTGATCCGCAGTTCGGCGTTCCTGGAAGAGTTCGCTGACCTGAGCTCGCTGGTGATCGACAAGACCGGCACCCTCACCTACGGCGCACTGCACCTGCAACGCCTGGAGTGCACGCCGGGCAGCACGGCCGAGGAGTCGACCCTGCTACACCTGGCCGCCAGCCTTGGCGCGGCCAGCAGCCACCCGGTCAGCCGCGCCCTGGCCACGCTGGTGCCCCAGGACGCCTACCACCCCCTGGAGCAACTGCGCGAGCGCCAGGGCCTGGGCGTGATCGCCCAGACCACGCACGGTGAAGCCGCCCTGGGCCGCGCC
The DNA here is from genome assembly GCF_000263855.1 of Pseudomonas sp. M47T1. GTDB lineage: Bacteria > Pseudomonadota > Gammaproteobacteria > Pseudomonadales > Pseudomonadaceae > Aquipseudomonas. The sequence continues at coordinate 96,876 of NZ_AJWX01000022.1, read as the reverse complement.
GAGCTATTCCAGCAACTGGGCATCGACCTGCCGCCGGTGCCCGAGCATGATGGCCCCATCGCCGGGCTGGCGCTCAACGGCCGCTTCCTGGCCTGGATGCTGCTGGCCGACCAGGTACGCCCCGAGGCCGCCGCGGCCATGGCCGACCTACGCGAGTTGGGCCTGGGCCGGCAACTGCTGCTGACCGGCGACCGCCTGCCCGTGGCCAATGCCCTGGCGGCCCAGGTGGGCATCAAGGACGTAATCGCCCAGGCGCTGCCTGAAGACAAGCTGCACCGGGTGACCAACGAGATCGCCAACGGCTTCCGGCCACTGGTGGTGGGCGACGGCATCAACGACTCACTGGCCCTGAAAGCCGGCGTGGTGGGTGTGGCCATGGGCGCCGGCGGCGCCGACATCGCCCTGGCCTCGGCCGACATCGTGCTGATCGGCAGCGATCTGCGACGCCTGGGCACCTGCGTGCGCCTGAGCCGTCAGTGCCGGCGTACTTTGCAGGTCAACGTCGCCATCGGCCTGGGCTGGACCCTGGCCATCGTCGCCGCGGCTGCCTTCGGCATGTTGGGCGTGGCGGGCGCAGTGGTGGCGGCCTTGCTGCACAACTTGAGTACTTTGCTGGTGCTGGGCAACGCCGGGCGCCTGCTGCGCATCGAAGAGCCGTTGAAGTAAAGACGCAGGCGCGCCACTGACGCCGCGCACTGCCTGACACACCGCATCGCAAGACGTAGCCTTCAACAGCGGTTACAGGCGACCGCGCAGGGCTATGGGGCGGTACAGGTTGCGCAAGCCGTATTTGTCGCGGTACTCGCTCAACGCGTAGCCCGTCACCCGCTGAAATATCTTGCGCAGCGCGCCGACGTCCTGGTAGCCGACGCTGGCGGCGATCTGATCGACGTTGCGCTGGCTGGTCTCCAGCAAATGGCACGCACGGGCAATCCGCAGGTGCTGGCAGTACTCGGTAGGCTTGAGCCCGGTGCAGGCATGGAAGCGCCGCAGGAAGGTACGCGGCTCCAGCCCGGCGCACGCAGCCATTTCATCCAGGGTCACGCCCATAGCGCGGTTACCCTGCAACCACAATTGCACCTTCAGCACCGCCGCATTGCCATGTTCCAGCCGCGGCTGGAATGGGCTGGGCGGCAACGGTTCGTCACGCATCGGCACGTGCAGCCAGCCGTGGGTTTCCACCGCCAGCGACGCGCCCCAGTAATGGGCCAGCACCGCCAGGCCCAAGTGCTGCCACGCCAAGGTACCCGAGGACGTCACCAGGTCGCCCTCATCCACCGCCACCTCATGGGGCAGCACCTTGATTTGCGGGAAGTGCGCCGCCAGCGCCATGGCGTGATCCCAATGCAAGGTGGCCCGGCGACCTTGCAGCAAACCGGCCATTGCCAACAGCCACGCCCCTGAACACACCGCCATCAACAGCGCGCCACCGGCGTGCCAGCGGCGCAACGCCGCCAACCAGGGTGCCAGCGCCTCGGCATCAAGCAGGCCCGGCCCCGACAACGGCGGCACGAACACCACGGTGGGCGAAACACCCTGATCCTCAACAGCCAGTAGCTCAAGCTGTAACGATGACGTTTTCGCCATGCCCAACTCACCCGCCACCTGCTGGGCGCGGGCGAACAGATCGATCAGCCCGGCCTGGCACAATGGCTCGGCGCCAGGGTACTGCAGCACGCACAGGCGCGGCAGGGCACGCTCGGGAAAGTCTGTCATTTTTCACTGCCTTCTACGCGGATGTGCCTATGCTACCCAAACAGGCCGACGGCAGAGAAGCGCTTTAAAACACCACATTGCGCACAAACCGCACCGCCACCTCCCCCTCGTTACGATAGCCATAGGCACGATGGCTGGCGAACATGAAAAACTCACCGGCGGCGATATGTTGCACGCCGCCGTCCAACTCCAGCGTCAGGCGGCCTTCGTAGACAAAGATCTGCTCGCTGAAGCCCTGGGCATCACACGAGCTCTGGTACTGCTCGCCGGGGGCCAGGCACCACTCCCACAGCTCCACTTCGCGCCGCGCCGGGGCGCTGGCCAGCAACACGGCCTTGCTGCCCGGCTGGCTGCCGGCCCAGGCCAGTTCATTGATGCGCCCCGGGTCGCGGTTGTCAGGGGCGCGGATCAAATCGCTGAACACCACATCCAATGCCTCGGCCACGCGGTCCAGGGTACCCAGGCTGACATTCTTCTCGCCAGCCTCGATAGCCACCAGCATGCGCCGGCTGACCCCTGAGCGCTCGGCGAGCGCACTCTGGCTCAAACCGGCGGCGTGGCGCAGGCGACGGATGTTGTGGCTGACGTGTTGCAGCACCGAGGTGCGCGGGGGGGAGTCTGGGGGCACGGGTTGCGAGCTCTGCTAAGGGCGTATGCGCAGTATATTGCATCGCCCCCGTGCCTGTCGGCTCAGCTGGCCTTTGCCAACTGGCCTGCGCAATTGCGGCGCACGAACGGATAGGCCACGCCCAGTACCACGAACCACAGCGGCGTGAAGCACAGCGCCTGGCGCGTGTCGTCCTTGAGGGTCAGCAGCCCCAGGATCAACGCGAAGAACGCCAGGGTCACCCAGCACATCAACGGGCCGCCAGGCATCCGGTAGGTCGAGGCCTGATGCAATGCCGGGCGCTGCTTGCGATACACCAGGTAGGACACCAGGATGATCGTCCAGACAAACATGAACAGCAGCGCCGACAAGGTGGTCACCAGGGTAAACGCGTGCATCAGGTCGGGCACCAGGTAGATCACCCCCACGCCCAGCAACAGGCACGCGCAGGAGAACAGCAGGCCGTTGGAAGGCACCGAGCGCTTGGACAGGCGCTTGAACGAACGCGGGGCGTCGCCTTCCAGGGCCAGGCCGAACAGCATGCGGCTGGTGGAGAAAATACCGCTGTTGGCCGACGATGCCGCCGACGACAGCACCACGAAATTGAGGCAGGCCGCAGCCGCCGGAAAGCCGGCAATCAGAAACAGTTCCACGAACGGACTCTTGTCGGCCACCACCTCACGCCACGGTGTTACCGCCATGATGGTCACCAGCGCCAAGACGTAGAACAGGATGATACGCACCGGAATCGAGTTGATCGCGCGTGGCAAGGTGCGGTGCGGGTCCTTGGTCTCGGCGGCCGCGGTGCCCACCAGTTCGATACCGACGAAGGCGAAAATCGAGATTTGGAAGCCGGCGAAGAAGCCCATCCAGCCATGGGGCATCAGGCCACCGTCATTCCACAGGTTGGACAAGCTGGGGCCATGCCCCGCCAACGACGCCGGCGCGCTGGCCACCAGGTAAATGCCGGTGATGACCAGCAGCGCAATGGCCACCAGCTTGATCATGGCGAACCAGAACTCGATCTCGCCAAACAGCTTTACGGTAATCAGGTTCAGCGACAGCAACAGGCCCACGCACGCCAGCGCCGGAGCCCACTGGGGTGCATCGGGAAACCAGAAGTGCGCGTAGCTGGACACCGCGATCACGTCGGCGATGCCCGTCACGATCCAGCAGAACCAGTAGGTCCAGCCGGTAAAAAAACCGGCCCAGGGGCCCAGCAGGTCGGTGGCGAAATCGATGAACGACTTGTACGCAAGGTTGGACAGCAGCAACTCGCCCATGGCACGCATCACGAAGAACAGCATGAAGCCAATGATCATGTACACGAACAGGATAGAGGGGCCGGCCAGGCTGATGCTTTTGCCCGAGCCCATGAACAGGCCCGTACCAATGGCACCGCCAATGGCTATCAACTGGATGTGGCGGTTGGACAAATTGCGTTGCAGCGTGGACTCGTGGGGCGATGTCGCCGTTGGATCTGGCATGCGGGCTTCCGGTCTGGACAGTATTCTCGGCGCGTACCTTGCCACGGAATGCGTCTGCGCTCCAGAACGTGTGACAGCCCGCCGCAAGCGCCGAGCCGTCTGGGGCGCGGCTCAGAGCGTGTGTTCTTCGTCCAGCGCCGCCACGCAAACGCGGTATTCCACGAACAGCGTGTACACCAGCCACGCCACCAGCGGCAGTGCTTCGGCCTTCAGCATCAGCACGAAGGGCTGCTGCGTGGAGGCCAGGGTGTCCGCCGTGACGTCGCGAGGCTGGAACTCGAACGCCGGACGCGCCGCCTTCAACGCGTTGAACTGCTCGTCGAACAGTGCCTGGCGGCCGAATGTCAAGGTGACCTCGTCTTCGGGGCCCGGGGGGTTGATGGTGATGGTGGCCACCAGGCGAAACGTGGCGTAATCGCTACCACCGTGAAAGGCAAAGCCTTTCATGATCACTGCGTCGCCCTGGCGCTGATAAAAAGGCGTGCCTTCGATGGCAATGTCGCAGGCGGTGCCGCTGTCGCCTTCGGCCGTGATGAGTTCGATGATGCCTTGCAGCACCATGAAGCCATAGAAAACCGCGTTATTGGCGATGATGGCAGTCAAGTGGATCGTCCTGTATCGGTGAAGCTGCGAATTCCATTCAGCCAAGGCGGGCGTGGGCAGGGCCACGCGCGCGATCAACCGACAGAATGTATCATCACCGTTACACCCTGAATGCCCGCTGACATACTTCGCAAACATTTCCTCCGCAAACGCCTCCCCCGGTCGCAGACCGCATGATGATCTGGCTTGTGATCTCACCGCTGCGGCTGCGTGATGTCCCAGCGCTAAGCTTAGGCATTTTCGGTATTTGGTATATACCAAACACCATATTATAAAAGGTCACCTTCAACACCGAACAGGCCTCCACCGTCATGCTGTCACTGCGGATCATGCTCGAATACTTCCACCCCTGGCCCAACTCAGCCGGCTTCTACGTGGCACGCGAACGCGGTTGGTACGCCGACGCCGGCCTGAACGTGGAACTGTGCGTGCCAGACCCCGAGCGTGGCGACAGCCTGCAACACCTGCTGGACGGCGCGGTGCAATTGAGCGTATTCCCCAGCAACCGCCTGCTGGTACGCCGCGACCTGGGCCAGCCGCTCAAGGGCGTGGCGGCCATCAACCACGCAGGCCTGGAAGCCTTCCAGACCCTGCGCGAATTCAATATCCAGCGCCCGCGCGACCTGATGGGCAAGCGCCTGGCCATGAACCCCACCCCCCGGGGCCTGGCCATGGTCCGCGACCTGGTGCGCAAGGACGGCGGCGATCCCGACGCGGTGGTTATTATCGACGCCGGTGCTCGCGAACTGCGCCCCGAAGAACTGGATGCAGGCCTGGCCGATGCCAGCTTCGGCGGTTACTGGGCCTGGGAAGCGCTGATGGACAGCCCGGTGCCCGCGGCGCGTCGCGTCGTCCACCCAGTCAACGGTTGGGGCGCACCGGCCTATCACAGCTACCTGCTGGGCGCTCGCGAAGACTGGATCGCCGCCCACCCCGAAGTATTGCGCGCCTTGCTCGCCGCCACTGCCCGCGGGTTTGAAAGCGTGGCGGCCGAGCCCTTGCTGGCCCGCGAGGCCTACGAGCGCGTGATCCCCTATTTTCCCGGTGCGCTGATCGAGCGCTCGCTGAACCATATCGCCCCCACCTGGCTGCACGAAGGCCGCTTCGGCGTTCAACGCCAGGCCCTGATCGAGCCCTATGCCCACTGGCTGCACGCCCACGGTATCCTCCAGCACCCCGAGGCGTGGCACTCGGCAACCACCAATGACTACCTGCCCGGAGAGGCGCCATGAATCAGCCGCTGCACAGCCATGGCCTGGCCGGCGAGCAAGTGGCGCCGGTGTGGGCGCCGCTGACCGACGCCGAGTTGCGCCCGCTGCTGGCCCGCTACCCGCAACTGGGCGCGCTGCAAGCCATCGACTGGCACAGCCCACGGCCTTTTTCAGCGGCGGCGCTGGTGACCAGCGAGCACGGCGAGTGGTTCGTGAAACGTCATTTCCATCGGGTGCGCAGCGCTGCCTGGTTGCAGGAAGAACACGCCTTTATCCAGCACCTGCGTGCGGCCGATATCAGCGTACCGGCCGTGCAGCTCAGCGCCGAGGGCAGCAGTGCCATCGAGGTCGGCCCCTGGACCTATGAAGTGCACGCCCGCTCGGCCGGTGATGACCTGTACCGCGATGCCCAGTCATGGTCTGCGTTCCACAGCGTTCACCACGCCGGCGCCGCCGGCCAGGCCCTGGCCCGTTTGCACCAGGCCGCCGAAGGTTTCAACGCCATGCCGCGCCAGGCAAACGTACTGACCAGCCGCTGCCACGCTTTTGTCCAGCCCGACCTGCTGGCGGCAGTGGCCGCTCAGATTCAGCGCAGCCGCGCCCTGCAACGCTACCTGGCTGGCCGTGACTGGCGCGCCGAGCTGAGCCGGGCGCTGCTGCCAGCCCAGCGCGCGCTGCTGCCGCACCTGGCCACGCAAGCGCCGCTGTGGACTCATAACGACTGGCATGCTTCGAACCTGCTGTGGCGCAATGGTGAGGTCAGCAGCGTGCTCGACTTCGGCCTGTGTGACCGCACCTATGCCCTGTACGACCTGGCCACCGCGCTGGAACGCAATGCCGTCCCCTGGCTGGAACTGGACAGCGGCGGCAGTGCCCGCGCCGACCTGGCCACAGTGGACGCGTTGCTGGACGGTTACGCCCGCATCCGGGCGTTGCCCGTGGCCGCCATCGAGGCGCTGGTCGCCTGGCTGCCCGTGGTGCACGCCGACTTCGCCATTTCCGAGACCGAATACTTCGACGGCATCCTCGACGACCGCGCCAGCGCCGACATCGCCTGGGGCCAGTACCTGCTGCGCCACGCCGACTGGTTCCTGGGGCGCGAAGGCCAGCGCCTGATCGCGCACCTGCAACAGCGCAAGGCAGACTGGTCATGAACACCCTGCTGGTGGACGTTGCCTGGCTGGCGGCCCACAGGCACGAACCTGATGTGGTGATTCTCGACGCCACGGTGGACCTGAGAGCGCCGCACTTCGATGGTGACTATCAGGTGGCCAGTGGCAAATCCGGCTGGTTCGCCGAGCACGTGCCCGGCGCCCGCCATGCCGACCTGCTTGAGCGCCTGCACGCAACGCAGGCCAGCTACAGCTTCGCCATGCCGCCCCCGGCACGCCTGGCCGAAGGCCTGCAGGCGCTGGGCGTCGCTCACCACAGCCGCGTGGTGATCTACGACCGCACCGACGGTTTCTGGGCCGCGCGTCTGTGGTGGATGCTGCGCAGCGTCGGCCTGCAGCCGGTGATTCTGGATGGCGGCCTGAACGCCTGGCGCAACGCCGGCCTGCCACTGCACGCCGGCCCGCTGCCTGCGCCCATGGCGACTGCGCCCTTGACCCTGAGCCCGCAGCCCGGCTACTGGGCCAGCCTTGCCCAGGTGAAGGCAGTCAGTAGCGGCCAGGCGCCGGGGCACCTGATCTGCGCGCTGTCGCAGGCGGTGTTCGAGGGCGCCACGGCCACCCGCTACAGCCGCCGCGGGCATATTCCCAACAGCCTCAACCGCCCGGCGCGGCAACTGTTCGACGACCACGGCCGCTACCACCCGCCTGCCGTGCTGCGCGAACGCCTGGCCGTGGACGCCTTGCCGCAACCTTTATTGTTGTACTGCGGCGGCGGCATTAGCGCTGCCGCCACCGCCTTCGCCCTGGCCCTGACCGGCCGCGTTGACGTGACCTTGTATGACGGCTCGCTGCAGCAGTGGAGCGCAGACCCCGCCTTGCCAATGACCACCGGAGCAGCTCCGGCCTGAATCCCTGATGGCGTGTCTGGTGACCTGGCGCGGGCCTTTTCGACCCGCGCACGGTAGCCTGCGCCCCAGGAAAATAATCTTGAGTGTCAAGGAGCTGCGCCATGTTTCGCCCCCTTCCCTTCCCGGCACGCCTACTGGTGTCGAGCATTGCGCTCGCCTCCGGTTGGGCCACCGCGGAAGAACCCCTTACCCTGGGCACAGTCACCGTGGTCGGTGACTCGCCCGACAGCTACCGGGCTACCCATGCCTCGGTGACCGGCACGGATGACGCCCCGTTGCTGGACACCCCCGCCGCCGTGTCGGTGTTCAACACCCAATTGCTGCAAGACCAGCAGGCACGCCTGCTCAGCGAAGTGCTGCGCAACGACGCGTCGGTGGGCGACAGCTATGCCCCGGTGGGCTACTACGAAAACTTCGTGATCCGCGGCTTCTCGCTCAACGCCGCCAGCAGCTACAAGATCAACGGCCGCACCATTACCGGCGAGCAGAATGTGGCCCTGGAGAACAAGGAACAGGTCGAAGTGCTCAAGGGCCTGGCCGGCTTGCAGAGCGGTGTCAGCGAACCCGGTGGGGTGATCAACTACGAGACCAAGCGGCCGACCGAGGTTAAATCGGTCACCGTGTCCACCGATGAACAGGGCGGCCGCTACCTGGCCACCGACCTGGGTACCTGGTTCGGCAGCGAGCAACAGTTCGGCATTCGTACCAACCTGGCCCACGAAGACCTGCGTTCCTACGTGGACCATGCCGACGGCACCCGCGACTTCGGTTCGGTGGCGTTCGACTGGAACATCGACCCGCGCTCCAGCCTGCAACTGGACGTGGAGTACCAGCACCGCGAACAGCGCTCGGTACCGGGCTATCAACTGCTGGGCGGCACCGAGGTACCGCACCATGCCGACCCCCATGACCTGCTGGGCTACCAGAGCTGGTCGAACCCGGTGGGCATCACCTCGCTGAACATGGAAGGCCGTTACCAGTACCGCCTGACCGATGACTGGAAGGCGCAGCTGAGCCTGTCGCGCAGCCGCGTCATCATCGATGACTACAGCGCCTTCCCCTGGGCCTGCTACGGCACGGCCAGTTGTGCCAATGACCCGGTGCCCAACCACTTCAGCAGCACCGGCGACTACGATATCTATGATTTCCGCAGCCCCGACGATACCCGCCGCAACGACGAAGCCGAAGCCTGGCTGAGCGGCGAATTCTCGACTTTCGGGCTGCGCAACGAGTTGGACGTGGGCCTCAGTGCCTTCCGCCGCACGGTGGACCAGCGTGACGCCATCAACGAGTACGTGGGCAGCGGCAACATCGACGCCACGCCGCCCACCTACACGCCCTACCAGGGCGCGGAGAACCACACCTACCGGCACTTGGACAGCCGCCAGTACGGGCTGTTCGTCAACGACCGGCTACACCTGAACGAGCAATGGCAACTGGTGCTGGGCGGCCGCGAAGTACGCCTGGACGAGAAGGCCTTCGACGCCGACGGCGATACCACCCGCCACACGCAAATGTGGGAGTTCCTGCCCAACCTGGCGGTGATCTATAAGCCCACCGACAACCTGTCGCTGTACACCCGCTACAGCAAGGGCTTGTCCTTGGGCAGCGAGGCGGCGTGGTTCACCACCAACGCCAACGAGACCCTGGCGCCGACGATCTCTCGACAACTGGAACTGGGCATCAAGCAGGACTGGCAGCGCCTGAGCCTGGGCGCAGCACTGTTCCAGATTACCCAGGCCTATCAGTTCTCGCGGCCCAACGGCGACGGCACCTTCACCTATGTGCAGCAGGGCAAACAGAAAAACATTGGCCTGGAGCTGACCGCCAGTGGCCGCGCCAGCGATAATCTGCAACTCAACGCCAGCGTCGCCGCCACCCGTGCGCGGGTCACCGACACCGGCATCGATGCCTACGAAGGCCACCAGGCCATCAACGTGCCCCGGCTGCGCGCCAGCTTCTACGGCGACTACAGCGTGCCGGGCATCGACGGCCTGGCCCTGCTGGGCGGCGTGCAGTACAGCGGCAAGAAATACGCTAACCGTGAGGGCACGGTGCAGGTCGGCGACTACGCGGTGTTCAACGCCGGCAGCCGCTACACCACGCGCCTCGAGGGCTACGAAACGGTGTTGCGCCTAAGCGTCGATAACCTGTTCGACAAGCGCTACTGGCGCGACGTGGGCGAGTTTGCCGGCGACGATTACCTGTTCCTGGGCGCACCGCGTACCGCGCGGCTGTCGGCCACCGTCAACTTCTAAGAGAGAACTGCCATGTCCAACCTGGAAATATTCGCTGTACTGGTCAACGTCCTCGGCGTGTGGCTGACTGCCCGCCGTACCCCCTGGTGCTGGCCGGTGAGCGTGGTCGCGGTGCTGCTCTACGTGTGGATTTTCTACGACGTGAAGCTGTATTCGGACATGCTGCTGCAAGTGCTGTTCGCCTTCCTGCAAGGCTACGGCTGGTGGCGTTGGCGCACGGGCCGCGTGGCCGAGGGCAAGGTCCGCATCGAGCCGCTGCCACTGCGCCTGGCGCTGATCAGCCTTGCGGCCGGCGCCATGCTGTCGGTGCTGTTGGGCGCTGGCATGGCGCACTTCACCGACGCTGCGGTGCCGTGGCTGGACGCAACCCTGACCGGTTACAGCCTGGTGGCCAGCTACTGGGCCGCGCGCAAGTTTGTCGCCAGTTGGTGGCTGTGGATCGCGCTGGATGCGGTGTACACCGCAATGTATTACATCAAGGGCCTGCCGCTGACGGCGGTGCTGTACGCCGGTTTCATACTGCTGGCCATCTACGGCCTGCGCGCCTGGCAACGTGACCTGGTCCGGCAACCGGCCCCGGGCCGCCCACTGGAAGCCTCGGTGTGAACATCGCCAAGCGCATGCGCCTCAACGGCCTGCGGCAGAACACCGTGGGCCACACGGCCATGGGCCTGTGGCGCCACCCGCGCAGCCAGGCGCACCTGTACCGCACGCTCAAGCACTGGACCGACACGGCCCGGTTGCTGGAGCATGGCGCCTTCGATGCGCTGTTCATCGCCGACGCCCTGGGGCCGCTGGACGTCTATCAGGGGCAGGTGGACGCCGCCCTGCGCGACGGCATCCAGTCGCCCTGCGGTGACCCGTTGATGCTGGTCAGCGCCATGGCGGCGGTCACCCGGCGCCTGGGTTTTGCAGTGACGGTGTCCACCACCTACACCCAGCCCTACGCCCTGGCCCGCACGCTCAACACCCTGGACCACCTCACCCAGGGGCGGATCGGCTGGAACATCGTGACCTCGGCACTGGACAGCGCCGCACGCAACCTGGGCCATGACCAGCCGCTGGAGCACGACCAGCGCTATGAACGTGCCGAAGAATTCATGGACGTGGTGTACGCCGCCTGGGAAGGCAGCTGGGCCGATGACGCGGTGGTGATGGACCGCGCTGCAGGCATGTTCGCCGACCCGGCGCGGGTGCAGCCGATCGCCCATCAGGGGCACTACTTCTCGGTGCCGGACATTGCCTTGGGTGAGCCATCGCCACAGCGCACCCCAGTGCTGTTCCAGGCCGGCAGTTCGGGGGCTGGCCAACGCTTTGCCGCGCGCCACGCCGAGGGCGTGTTCCTGTCCAGCTACGACCCGGCTATCACCCGTGGGCTGGTGGACGCCCTGCGAGCCCAGGCGGTGCAGCAAGGTCGCGACGCTGACGCGCTGAAAATCTTCAACATTGTCACCGTCATCACCGCCCCCACTGACGCCGAGGCCCAGGCCAAGCTGCACGACCTGCAGCAGTACGCCAGCGTGCAAGGCAGCCTGGCGCGCTACAGCGCCCTGCTGGGCCTGGACTTTGCCGCCATGCCGGCCGATCAGCCGCTGGCCTACAGTGAAACACCCGGCATTCGCGGGCTGCTGGAGGTCTTTACACGCCTGGACCCTGCGCGCACCTGGACGCCCCGGGCCATCGCCGAGTTCGTCGCCATCGGCGGTGGCGGCCCGGTGATCGTCGGCTCGCCGGCCACCGTGGCCGATGAACTGGAGCGCTGGATGCAGGTGGCCGACATCGATGGTTTCAACGTCGCCGACCCGGTACCAGGGCTGACCCTGGTGGACTTCGTCGACCTGGTGGTGCCCGAACTGCAGCGCCGTGGCCGCGTGTGGACTGATTACGCAGGGGCCACCTTGCGCGAACATTTCGGCAGCGGCCCACGGCTCGGTGACAAGCACCCAGCGGCGCGTTACCGTCAGCGCCTGCCCGCAACCACCGGCCCGCTGCCATGAGCATCAAACCCGCCCAATCCCAATACCTGCGCATCAGCGATCAACTGGCCGAAGACATCGCCCACGGCCGCCTGGCCCCGGGCGAGCGCCTGGCCACCGAGCGCGACATGGCCGAGCATTTCGGCTGCACCCGCGTCACCCTGCGCCAGGCCCTGCAACGCCTGGAAGCCCAGGGCACGCTGTACCGCGGCCATCGACGCGGCTGGTTCGTAGCCCCAACACCTATCCGCTACGACCCCACGCGCATCACCGGTTTCATGGAGTACGTCAGCGCCCAGGGCCGCGAGCCGCGCACCGAATGCCTGCTGGCCGAACAGCGCCCCGCCGGTGCGTGGCTGGCGCAGCGCATGGGCATTGGCGCCCAAGACCTGGTGTTCTACCTGCAGCGGCGGCGCTGGGTGGATGCCCGGCCGGTATTGCTGGAAACCAATGTATTGAACCCGTCTTGGTGCCCCGGCTTGCTGGAGCACCGCCTGGACGGTTCGTTGACCGCCTTGCTGCGTGAGCATTATGGGCAGCAACAGGCGCGCAGCCAGATCAACCTCAAGCCGTGTTTGCTGGATGAAGGGCAGAGTGCGGAGCTTGAGATTGCGAGTGGGTCCAGTGGGTTGTACCTGGAGCGCGTGTGTTTTGCCCAGGATGGCAGCATTGTTGAATTCGACCGCGAGTTCTGGCGGCCGGATGCGGTGGAGGTGACACTGTCAATCGATCGCTGAGTTCCTGTAGCAGCCACTAACCCCCTGGGAGCGGGTTCTACCCGCGAAGAAGGTCCCGCGCAGTTGCTGGCATACCGCAGTGTACGCTTCGTGGGCAGAGCCCACTCCCACAAAGACAGTGGCTGCTTGGCAGCTCATTTATTCGCGCAACCCGCCCTGGCAACACTGCAACGCCACTGTCATCAATTGATGCACCCGCCCCACCGTCAACCCCAGCCGCTTACTGATCTGCGCATGGGTCATGCCTTCCAGCTGGCGGTGCACGAACACCGCCTTCGCCTGCCCCGCCAGCCCTTCCAGGCGCCGATCGAGGGCCAACAGGCTCTCACTCGGCATCAGGTGTTCCTGCGGGGAGTGCCCGCAAAATCAGAAGCCTCCTACACTCAAGTGAAGACGATACTGGCAAAAACTAATCAAACGATACTTTTTCAAACAATGGTTCAACAGCAATTAGTTTTACGCCCGTTGGCGATGATTCAAGCAAGCGCTTTTCGCCCGTTCTTTTCTGCACGGATATAACGAAACCTTCTTCTGCCGAAAATCGGCCAGCCACATCACGCACCACCGTCCCGGCATCCAGGTGTTCTACGTCGATGGAGCACCACCGCTTGTTGTCCTTGCACACCTGCACTCTGAACAAACCCACTGCAACCTCCCTATCGTGTTAATCGAGAGGCCCACCCAAACGGGGCCCCCAGTCTTCAACCTGTACCTGCTCCAACCTGCGCGCCACCAGCCGCTGCCAGGACGGCACCAACGGCAACGCTCCCAGGCCCTCCAACTCATCACGGTCCAAGGTACGCCGGTACAGCACGGACACCACGCGCGCCAGGTTCCAGTCCGGGCAAGGCCGGGCAACCAGGGTAAACACATCCCCTGCACACAGCTGCCCCTCTTCCGCTACCCGGTAATACCACCCCGTCATCCCCATGTGCTGCATGCGCAAGGCCATGTCCGGTACGGCAAAGCGGTCGTTGAGCTTCCAGCATGGCTGGCGCGTCTGGCTGACTTCGAGCAACGCGCTGCCGCAGCGGATCACATCACCCAGGCAAACGGTCTCTTCAGTCATCCCCGTAGTGGACAGGTTTTCGCCGAACGCGCCCGGCTGCGCCAGCAACGGATGCTGGCCCAGCCGCCCCTGCCATTGCGCGTAATGCTCCCTGGGGTATTGATGGATGGCCTTGTCCACACCGCCATGAATGCGCAGGTCACCCTGTTCGTCGCCTTCGAGCCCCAGAAACAAGGCCGCCGTCGCGCCGCTCAGGGGTGCCTTGGCGATGGCGCTGCGGGTGCCATGGCGCACAAAGGGAACGGCCTTGCCGACCAGCAACGCGTCCAGCCGCCCCAACGCCATCAGGCCTCACCTTCCCCGACCGGCAGGTCAAGCCAGTCGGCGAACATCTGCTGACTCAAGCGCACAAGGTCATCGCTCACCGCTGCGGCCTGGGCGCGCAACGTACAAGGATCAATGCCCGCCGCCTGCAACTCCGCCGCATGCCCCACCAACCAGGCTTCCAGCTGCCGTGGATCGGCTTCAGGGTGGAACTGCAGCGCCAGCACGGCGTTGCCCACGCTGAAGGCCTGATAGGGGCAGTCCTGCGAACTGGCAAGGTGGGTGGCGCCCACAGGGATCTGGAACTGATCGCCATGCCAGTGCAGCACGGGGCCCGCGCCCTGCAACGGCGCCAACACGGACTGCTGACCCGCCGCAGTCAGGGTCAGCGGCGCGTAACCGATCTCCTTGATGCCCATGGGTTTGACCTCTGCGCCCAGCGCCCGGGCGATCAATTGCGCCCCCAGGCACACGCCCAGCAGCTTTCTGCCGTTGGCGATGCGTTGCTGAACCAGGCGCAGCGCATGGATCAGATAGGGGTAACTGGCGTCGTCGAACGCCCCGACAGGCCCGCCAAGCATGATCAACAGATCCGGCTCTGCCGGATCCAGCTCTGCCAGCGCCTGCAATGGCGCCTCAATGACCCGAATCCGGTAACCGCGCTGCTCCAGCACCGCCGCGTACACACCCAACCCTTCAAAGGGCACATGCCGTATGACCCACGCGCTTTTCATATTTGTACCAATACAATATAGTGAATGTATGAATACATTATTGACCTCTGGCTCCACTGCTGTCGAGATTGCTGAATCCATTGAGCGCGCTATCCGTGCCCAGGAAATTGTTACCGGGCAACTGCTGCCGGCCGTTCGACTGCTGGCCAGTCAGTTGCAGGTCAGTCCCAACACCGTGGCAGCGGCGTACAAACTGTTGCGCAACGCCGGCTGGGTGGACACTGATGGCCGCCGCGGTACCCGGGTGGCCGAACAGGGCGTCACCCAAGTGGCACGGCATGCGCTGCCTGGGCATTTGCGTAATGCGGCCAGCGGTAATGTCGATGGCCGATTGTTGCCGCGTCTGAACGGTGACTGGCTGGCGCAATGGCCTGCCGACACCGGCCATGACCTGCAGGGGGATGATCCTGGGTTGCTGGAGGTGGCCAGGCAATGGCTGCTGGAGCAAGCAGTGCCTGGCGAGCATATCGGCGTTTTCCACGGCGCCATGGACGCCATGGAAAAAGCCCTGCGCGCCCACTGCCGCCCCGGCAACCGGGTGCTGGTTGAAGACCCGTGCTGGCCGCCGGTACTGGCGTTGCTGGCCAACCTGCGGCTCAAACCGGTGGCCCTGCGGGCCGATGAGCTGGGCGCCTGCCCGCCCGGTACCGACCCACTGCGCGAAGTTGCCGCCGTTATCCTCACCCCCAGGGCACAGAATCCCACCGGGCATTCCTTTTCGTCCGCTCGCTGGCAGGCGTGGAGCATCGCGCTGCAGGACGCTGCCGACACCTTGCTGATCCTGGATGATCATTGGGGGCCGCTGAGCCAGGCCGAGCCGCCCCTGTTGGCCCCGCTGCCGGCGCGCTGGGTGCACATCACCTCGGTGAGTAAATTCCTCGGCCCTGACCTGCGCCTGTCAGTGGTGGCGGCCAACGCGCACCTGCTGGCCGACATGCAGCGGCTGCAGGCGGTGGCATCACGCTGGGTGAGCCACCTGCTACAGCGCATCGCGGCCAGGTTATGGCAAGCAGCAATAACCGATGGGCAGCTTCAGCGCGCGGCCATGAGTTATGCGCAACGGCGATCGACATTGATTCAGGCGCTGAACGCCCAAAGCGTCACCTGCGAGCCAAGCGCCGAAGGCCTGCACCTGTGGATTGGCGTTGCCGATGAGACATCGGCGGTGCAGGCACTGGCGTCCTATGGTTGGGCGGTCCAGGCCGGCAAGCCGTTCCGGCTGGGTGAAGGTGCGCAGATCCGCGTGAGCATCGCCAACCTGGACATGGACGACCTGCCGGGGCTGGCGAAGGATGTGAGCAAGGCGCTGCGGGTCAGCCACAAGCCGGTGTATTGATTCCACGCATGGCCGGCGTGGTTCTGTGGGACGCGGTTTTAGCCAGAAAAGACAGTGGCGGCTACAACGCCGACGTAGCAGCAACTGTCTAGGTGGGAGGGGTAGCTGCCGAAGGCTGCGGCGCGGGCAATGGCGGTGTCAGGCACGCCGTGGCGTCCGTGACGCGACCTGGCGCCCGCTGCTACACGGGGCGCGGTGAACCCTGAAAATCTCGAGCGCGGGTTGTGATTTCCCGTGGCAGCAACTGCCTTACGCGCAACCACTGCAGGAGCCGAGCTTGCTCGCGATGAGGCCGGACCTGACTCGCCGAGGCGTATAAATCGTAGTAGCCCCTGCCGCCTTGCTGGCAATGAACGCGTAGGCCATGCCAAGAACATGCATCAACAGCATCATCAATAACGTATTAGATTCACTATACGCATATTAGCTTAGAACAAAACAAACCTTCACAACCCCCTCTCACGCCGTCTAACGTCACCCCATACAGCCCGACCCTACGCTGCGGAGGCCTGCTTCCTCCACAGCCACGAGGGCTACCCATGAGCACCGCACCACACTCGCTGAACCAACTGCTGGCCGAGCTGCACGCTGAACGTGTGAGCACCTGGGACCCGGCCGCCCTGCAAGTCAATATCGACCAGCGCCAGCGCCTGGTGGACCAGGCCCCCGGCCAGCCCTTCGTGCGCAAGGGCGACACGCTGGCGCCCTTTACCCTGCTCAAGGTGGAAGGCGGCGAACTGGGCCTGGACACCCTGGTGCGACGCGGGCCTGCGGTGCTGGTGTTCTTCCGTTTCGCCGGCTGCCCGGCGTGCAATATCGCCATCCCCTATTACCAGCGCCATCTGCAACCCGCGCTGCAGGCGCGGGGCGTGCCGCTGGTAGCGGTGAGCCCGCAGGTGCCTGAACGGCTGATCGAGATCAAGCAGCGTCACGAACTGACCCTGCAAGTGGCCAGCGACCCGGACAACAGCCTGGCCCGCCGCCTGGGCATCCTCTACAGCTTCGACGAGGCCTCGCGCGCGGCCGCCGAGGCCAAGGGCTCGAGCATCGACGCGGTGACCGGCACCGGCACCTGGGAACTGCCGCAGCCCACCGTGGTGGTCATCGGCGCCGACCGCCAGGTGCACTTTGCCCAAGTCAGCCCCGACTGGCTGGTGCGCACCGAAGCGCAGCCGATCATCGACGCAGTGGACGCCCTGCTCACCCCCACCCAAGCCACCGCCTGACAACACGACAAGGAGCCCCGACCATGGGCGCGCAACACGCCATCGCGATAGAACCCTCGATTATCGTCACCGCGCTGGAACCCACTCTGGGCGCGGAAATCAGTGGCATTGCCCTGGACAGTCCGCTAAGTCCGGCCCTGCGCGATCAAGTCCACGGCCTGCTGCTCAAAGAGCCAGGCGCTGGTGGCGTTGTTGCTCAAGGCGTACAGCAACCCCGAGTATCACGTACGTTTCAAATGGACCGAGGGTGCCATTGCCTTTTGGGACAACCGCGCGGTGCTGCATTACCCGGTGTACAACTATGGCGATTTTCCGCGGGTGATGGAGCGGGTGTTGATTGCTGATGACGACATCCCCCACCGTAGGCGGTGATTTCTTTCTGTAGTTTGAGGTGTGGCTGCGACGTGTTCGTCTTGAGGGTTTCTTCGTGCTTGAGATCGAGCGCCGCCCGCGCGGCGCTTCGCGGGTAGAACCCGCTCCCACGTTTGTTTCGGGCCAGTTTTGTCTGTGGTATTGCCTGGTTAGCCTTGTATTTTCACTGCAGATTTGCGGTGGTGCGACAAGGCGGCCAAGGTGATCTCCAAGGCATAACTGGCCCGAAACAAACGTGGGACCGGGCTCTGCCCGGGAAGCGCCGCGCGGGCGGCGCGCGATCGCATGAACACCCAAAAAACATCGGCATGCACCTGCCAGCCCCACCGCTTCCAACCCTACGTCATCCTACAACATCAAATCATCACCAAACCCAACCACAATAACAAAAACCTCTCTAAACCAGCTATCAACCCTGCGACACCCGGTCACTTTGACACCCTTAAAAATTATCATAGCCGTTACAATAAAAGCAGTGGTACGATGACTGACCCGTGATGAGCCAGACGATACTCCAGTATCGCGCCCTCTTTGCCGCGCAGGTTTTGCGCCCGCCGGCCCGATGTGACCAGTCCAATTAGAGCAGCCCCAAGGCCTGCCACCCCCTCAGCACCGATGCGGCCAACCGCCCCTTGTGCCTTTCCCCATCAGCGGAAAGCCAGGCCTTGGGCTGGGCGCTTTTCGAGGGGGTTTGCACAGCGTTTCGAGCGCTTGGCCGTTGTCTTGCCTCGTCCGGATTTTGCAAGCCGCTAAAGTGAGCCCCCTTATGTTGTTAGCCTCGCAGACATCCCGAAGAAAGTTTCTGCTGTCCTCCCTGATTGCCTTGCCGGCCATGGGCGTGGTGGTCAAGGGCCTCAGCGCCGCCATGGCCGCAGACCTGGTGGCCCCCACCCTCGAGACCTACCGCCCGACGTTTTTCGACCCGGCCCAATGGGCCTTCATCATGGCCGCCTGTGACTGCCTGATACCCGGCGGTGGACGCGGCCCCGGCGCGCTGGAAACCAACGTACCGGTGTTCCTGGACCAGCAACTGGCGGGCGACCTGGGCAGCGAGATCTACCTCGAAGGCCCGTTTGACGTCAAAGCCCCCGCCACCCTGGGCTATCAATTGCCCTACCGGCCACAAGAGGTCTACCAGAAAGGCATCGAGGCGGCTCAGGCCTGGTGCCAGCACACCCACGGCGCCAACTTCGCCGCCCTGGATGAAGCCGGGCGCGTCGATGCGCTGAAGCGGTTGTCGTCGGGCGAGATCAATTTCGCCGACTTCGGCGAAAGCATCCTGGGCGCCAAGCTGTTCTTCGGTGAGCTGCTCAAGCACGCCAAGCAGGGCTACCTGGCCGACCCCATCTACGGCGGCAACAAAGGGATGAAGGCCTGGATCGCGATCGGCTTCCCCGGTGCGCGTGCCAGCTACCTGGAATGGGTGGCGCAGCACAACGTCAAGTACCCCCTGGGTCCCGTCAGCCTTAGCGGCGAACGCGGCTGAACGCCCCCTGCGCCCCACTTTATCGAGAGTTTTATGGCAACTATTACCAATGACGAAGTCGACGTCATCGTCGTCGGCATGGGCTGGGCTGGCTCGCTGATGAGCATCGAGTTGGCCCAAGCCGGCCTCAAGGTCCGCGCCCTGGAGCGCGGCGAAGACCGCACCAACGCCGACTTCGGCTACCCCAAGCCTGCGGATGAATACGCCTACGGCGTGCGCAACAAGATCATGGTCACCCCCAAGGACGGCGCCCTGACCGTGCGCCACAGCATCCACGACACCGCGCTGCCCACTCGCCAATGGGGTGCCTTTGTGCCCGGTACCGGCGTGGGCGGCTCGGGGCTGCACTGGACGGGGGTGCTGATCCGTCCCACGCCCACCGATATCAAGCTCAAGACGTACGCCGACCAGGCCTACAAGCCCGGCCAACTGGGCGAAGGCATGCAGGTGCAGGACTTCCCGTTCACCTGGGAAGAGATCGAACCGTACCTGGACCGCTTCGACAAGATCTGCGGCCTGTCGGGCAACACCGGCAACCTGCGCGGCACCCTCATCCCTGGTGGCGACCCGTTCGAGGGGCCTCGCTCCTTCCCGCATCCGCTGCCGCCCATGGAGGACACGCTCAACAACACGATGTTCGCCGACGCGGCGCGCAAGCTGGGCTACCACCCCTTCCCCAACCCTTCGGCCAATGTGTCGCGGGCCTGGACCAACCCGTATGGGAACCAGATCGCGCCGTGCAACTACTGCGGCTATTGCAGCAAATACCCGTGCCTGAACTTCTCCAAGGCCTCGCCGCAAACTGCGGTGCTGGATTCGCTCAAGCGCATGGAAAACTTCTCCTACCGCACCAACGCCAACGTGCTGCGCGTGGACCTGCACCCGGACGGCAAGACCGCCCGCGGCGTGACCTACGCCGACGGCCAGGGCAACGAAGTGTTCCAGCCAGCCAAGATCGTCGTGCTGGCCGCCTTCCAGTTCGTCAACGTGCGCCTGATGCTGTTGTCGAAAATCGGCACGCCGTACGACCCGGTCAGCGGCAAAGGCACGGTGGGACGCAACTACGCCTTCCTCAGCAACGGCGGCACCACGCTGTTCTTCAAGGATAAACACTTCAACCCGTTTGCCACCGCAGGCGCCACGGGCCAGCTGTTCAACGACGTGTCCCCGGGCAACTTCGACGGCCCGGGCCTGGGCTTCCTGGGCGGCGCCAAGATCCAGAGCGCGCAAGCCACCGGCACGCCCATCGGCACCTCACTGCCCAGCGGCACGCCGGAATGGGGCCAGGGCTGGAAAGACGGCATGGTCGACTGGTACGGGCACTCGATGAAAATCGGTATCACCACCAGCTGCATGTCCTACCGCGACCACTACGTGGACCTGGACCCGACCTATAAAGACCCGTGGGGCCAGCCCCTGCTGCGCATCACCTTCGACTGGAAACAGAACGAGCTGAAACTGCAGCAGCATCTGCGCAAGATCGTGCTGGGCATCACCCAGGAACTGGCGCCGGACAGCTACAGCGAAAGCTACCTGGCCATGGACTCGCACTGGGACATCACCAAGTACGTGTCTACCCACAACGTGGGCGGCGCGGTGATGGGCGACTCGCCTGAAACAAGCGCCCTGAACCGCTACCTGCAAAGCTGGGACGTGCACAACGTGTTCGTGCCGGGCGGCAACGCCTTCCCGCAGAACTTCCAGGCCAACCCCACCTCCATGATCGGCGCGCTGACGCTGTTCGCGGCCCAGGCCATCAAGGACCTGTACCTGAAAAACCCTGGCCCGCTGGTGAGCGCATGAGGAACGAGGTCATGAACAACACACGTCGTTTTCCGTGGTTGAAAGGAGTGGCGCTACTGGTGCTTCTGGCCGCAGCGGCATGGGCGTTGAGCCTGGTGCTGAACCGCGCAGGCGATGCTTCGGCAACGCTGTCGCAAGCCGTGACGCCCGCGCTGATCCAGCAAGGCGAATACCTGGCACGGGTCGGCGATTGCGTGGCCTGCCACACCGCCCATGGCGGCAAGGCCTTCGCGGGCGGGCTGGCGATTGAGTCGCCGATCGGCACCATTTACTCCACCAACATCACCCCCGATACCGGCACAGGCATTGGCGGTTGGAGCTATGGCCAGTTCGAGCGTGCGGTGCGCCGGGGCATCGGCCATGACGGCAGCGCGCTGTACCCGGCCATGCCCTTCCCCTCCTATGCCAAGGTCAGCACGGCAGACACCGAGGCGCTGTATGCCTACTTCATGAAGGGCGTGGCACCGGTGCAGCAGGCCAACCAGGCCAATGGCATCCCGTGGCCACTGTCGATGCGCTGGCCCCTGGCGTACTGGCGCAGCCTGTTCGCCCCCGCGCCACACGCCGACAGCACCGTGGCCAGCCGCGATGCCGTGATTGCCCGCGGTGCCTATCTGGTGCAGGGCCTGGGCCATTGCGGCTCGTGCCACACACCACGGGCGCTGACCCTGCAAGAGCAAGGCCTGGACGACAGCGCGGCCAGCTACCTGAGCGGCACCGAGCTCAATGGCTGGGCCGTGCCAGCGCTGCGTGGGGTCAAACACTGGTCCCAGGACGAGTTGGTCGCCTACCTGGCCGGCGGGCGCAACCGCACCGCTGCCGTGGCCGGCGAGATGAAGGACGTGATCGCCAACAGCACCTCGCACATGACCCCCGAGGACTTGCAGGCCATCGCGACCTACCTGCAATCGCTGCCCGCCACCGGTGAGCCGGCCTATCACGCTGACACCGAGCGCAGCGCGGCCACCACCCGGCAACTGACCGCGGCCACCGACCTGTCCCTGGGCCAGCGTCTGTACCTGGACAACTGCGGGGCCTGTCACTTTGTCACC
Organism: Pseudomonas sp. M47T1; assembly: GCF_000263855.1. Lineage (GTDB taxonomy): Bacteria > Pseudomonadota > Gammaproteobacteria > Pseudomonadales > Pseudomonadaceae > Aquipseudomonas. The sequence continues at coordinate 74,919 of NZ_AJWX01000022.1, read as the reverse complement.
GGCCAGGGCGCGCCACGGGTGTTCCCGCATCTGGATGGTGCCTCGATCGTCAATGCGCAGAATCCCACGGCGTTGATCGCGGTGATACTGACGGGGGCGCAAACGCCTTCGACGGCGCAGGCGCCGTCGGTGTTGCCGATGCCGGGCTTCGGCTGGCGCATGAATGATAGCGAGGTGGCCGAGCTGGCGACGTTCCTGCGCGGCGGTTGGTCCAACCGTGCCGGGGCGGTGTCGGCCGATCAAGTGCGCAAGGTGCGGGGGCAGTTCAGCGCGGCTTCGCACTAAACGCCCGTGTGGGGGCCTTGGTGCCCCCACGCGGCGTTGGTGCCAAACACACAAGGCTGACAACCCAAAACCCATAGGCCATGGCACGGTGCAACAAACGTGGGAGCGGGCTCTACCCGCGAAGCGCCGCGCGGGCGGCGCTCGATCTCAAGGCCGCTAGAAAAACATCGACTAGCCCCTGGCGGCCATAATGCGATCTGCGCAGCCTGCCGGCAGCGGCAAAGGTTTGCGGTGTTTGTTGGAGGGGCGTTTTAAGATCGAGCGCCGCTCGATCGCATGAACACCCGAAAAACATCGGCATGCACCTGTCAGCCCTCATGCAACCGACAACCACGACCTCATCACCCCACCACCGAAACAAACAAGGCCGAAGTCCATACCCGCGACTGGTCCCGCTGCCGCGCACAGACGAACAACGGATGCTCGCGCCCCGCCTCCAAGCCCAGCTCGCTCAACGCGATGCGCCCTTGGATTTCGCGCGGCAGCGGCGCCTGGGTCATGCGCTCCAGTGACACCTGCAATTCGGCACCCGGCAGGCGCTGGATGTGCTCGCCTTGCGCCAGCAGGCTGTCCCCGCTCAGGTCAATGTCGACACCCGGCGCATGCACGAACGCCTGCGGCTGCGACGGATCACCGACCTTGACGTAATTGTCGATGCGGCTGCGCACCTGGATGCGCGCGCCCGCCAATTGCGACAGTTCCAGCTCGATGCTGTCGGTGTCGCCATTGGTGTCGGTGCGGAACGCCAGCCGCGTGGCGTCCTGGCGCCAGACCGTCTGTTCGGGGTGGTCCAGGCCCTGGGTGGTGAAGCCCTTGATGACCGCGCCGGTGATCTGGATTTCACCGGTCCAGTAGGCACCGCGGTAGCGGTCCTTGATGCGCGCGCCGCCCAGGCGCAGGCGGATGCGCTGGGTGGACAGCCCCAGTTCCTGGTGCAGGTTGCGCGACCAGATCAACTGCTCGCCGTCGAACAGGTCGACCTGCTCCCAGCCGCTGTCGCCCAGCAGGCGGTAGTCGAGGATGGCGCTGGCAGGGGCGCTGAACACCTCGCCCATCTGGTGCTCACCCTGGCGCAGGCTGGCGAAGGTACGCTCACCCGTGGTGGCAAAGGTGCGTCGGGCGCGCAGGGCCTTGCCGACGCTGGCGCGGTCGAAACCGCTGGACAGTACGCCCGTGAGGCCGCCGCGCGAGCCGAACACCGCCGTGGCCGGCACGCCACCGCCGCAGCGCCCCTGGTGCTCGTCGCTGTTGGCAGCGGCGCCCACGCGGTAACCGCGTTGCAGCGCTTCGGCGTACACCCAGTGGAACTGGCCCCAGGCCGAGCCCACTTCGATCAGCCGTTCAAGCTCCGGGTGGTGCCAGTCCAGGTTGCATCGGCGGCCTCCCACGTGGGGCATCATCAGGTGGCCTTCGGGGTCTTTGGCGTAAGCGGCGTACAACTCGTCCACCGGCCAGGCGCCGGGTTTGATGGTGCCGGCGGTGAACTCGTTCCACTCGAACGAGCGCACCAGGCGGCCCTGGTTGTCGAATGGGAATTGGGGCTTGCGGTCGTGCAGGAACACCACGTTGCGGTCGCCACCGGCGCAGGAGTTGCCGCACCACTCGGTGCCTGGGTAGCAGACAAAGCGGCCCGGTTCGTTGAGTTCGCTGATCAGCGCCACGGCCTGGTCCCAGCGTTGCTCGGTGATGTTGAAATCGTTGGCGGTGTAGCCCAGCACGTCCAGGCCGGCGACGTCACGGCCATAGCTGAGGTTGTACAGCGTGTCGTTGGTGCCCACGGTGTCATCGGAATGCACGTGCAGGTCGGCGTACAACGGGCGCAGCCCGGCACCGACCGGGTCCACGGTGACGAAGGCGATGCTGGGCGCCACGCCCGCATGATCGACTCGCGCGCGCAGTTGCCATTCGCCCAGGCGTTGCAACTGCACGGCCGCCAGGCGCACCACCGCCCAGCCCTCGGCGGCCAGGCTGAACGGCTGCTCGCGGCTTTCACCCTGCGGCCCCACCAGGCTCAACACACCGGCCAGCGGCAGCTGCCGGCAGGTGTTGCCCCAGGCGTCGTCGGCCCGCACCAGCACATCGAAAGGCTCGCCGGCGCTGATCAGCCGCGGGGCGATAACCTGCAGGTGGCTGGCCGGCCCGGGCACGATGTCCAGCAACAGATCGCCCGGCACTTCGGCGAATTTCGAGCTGCCCAGCGGGTCGATGAACAGGCGCATTTGGAAGCCCTTTTCGACGAAGCTCTGCACCCGCGTGCCCGCGCCACCCTGACGACGGTCGCCCAGGCGGATGACGATGCGGTCGCCAGGGTTGAGGTAGCCGTCGACGACGTCGATGATCAGGGCTTTCTGGAACGGCCGCTCGTGGCCTTTCTGGTCGAAGCGCACCTTGAGGTGCTGCACCGTGGCCTGGCTTTGGCCCGGCACCAATTCGCCGGCCTGGTATTCGGCACTGACGTAGTTGGCGCCCGCCGGGCTCGAGGTCTGGAACAGCGCCCAGTCGGAGTAGAACTTAAACGCCAGTTTCAACCAGGCGCCGTCGGCCAGGCCGCTGCCGCCCACTTCGTACACCAGGGTGATTTCGTCCCACTGCCCGGCCACCAGGGTGTCACGGTCGCAGCTGATGCTGCCCAGGAACGGCCGCGCCTTGTTGCGCTCATACAGGCCTTGCGGGGCAATATAGTGACCGGCTTCGCGCGGATCGAAAGTAGTGCTCACGTGACACCTCTTGGGGGGGCAAGTCGAGAAACGCTTGGCCGGTCAGTTGACGCGCCAGGCTTGGTAATGACGCTCGATGCGGCGGAACACCAGGCTTTCCATCAGCCACGCCAGCAGGCCGATCAACACGATGCCCAGCAGCACCTGGCTGCTGTTGCCGATCTGCCCGCCCATGGACACCATCCAGCCGATGCCTTGGGAGGCGCCGATCATTTCCGCCGCCACCAGCGCCCGCCAGCCTTGGCTGAAGCCGATGCGCAACGCGGCGGTGAGAAATGGCAGCGAGGCCGGCAGGTACACATGGGCCAGCAACTACCAGCGGTTGGCGCCCAGGGTGCGGGCGGCGCGTACTTCACCACCGCGAATGCTCTGCACGCCTTCTTGCAGCGTCACCGCCATGGGGAACACGGCGGCGATGAAGATCACCAGTACGATGGAGAAGAACCCCAGGCCAAAGATGATCAGGATCAACGGCGCCCAGGCGATCGGCGGGATGGCCATGAACAGGCTGTTGAGCGGCGAAATGAAATCGCGAAAGCGCCGCGACAGGCCACCCGCGCTGCCCAGCAGTACGGCCACCAGCACCGCGCCGCAGAAGCCGGCCAACTCTTCCAGCAGGCTGGCGCGCAGTTGCACCAGCAGTGAACCGTCGGCCAGCCAGCGCAACGCTTCATGGGCCACCACCCAGGGCTGGGGCAGCACGTAGCTGGGAAAACGGCTGGCCAGGGCAACCCACACCAGCAGCAGGAACGGTAGCGAGGCCCAGCCCCAATTTGGTTTTGGTAAGGTCATAGGCGGCTCAGTGGGATGCTTTTTCCAGGTACGAGGTGTCCACCAACTGCGCCGGGCTCATGTCGACGTCCATGAAACCCAGGGCCTTGGAGTCGTTCATCAGGCGCTGGATGAATGCCAGGTCCGCAGGTTTCAACTCAGCCGACCATCCCAGACGCGTGCGGGCCCGGGCGACGATCTGTTCGGGGCTGATGGTGGTGCCGCCTGGGCCTTGCACCGGCTCCAGGCGGAAGGCGTCGGCGATGATGCGGTTGGCTTCATCCGGGTGTTCGTTGAGGAAGGCCACGGCCTTGCGGTGGGCGCGCAGCAGCTTGACCACGTCATCGGGGCGTTCCTGCAACGTCTTGGGCAAGGCGATGACCACGTACCAGGGGTACTGCGGCAGTGCCTGGTTGACGTCGAACAGCACCCGCGCAGTGCCGCGCAGTTCGGCCTGGCTGACGAAGGGCTCCCAGGAGAAGGCGGCGTCGACGATGCCACGCTCAAGGGCGGCGTTCATGTTGCCCGGTGGCATGTCGATGATGTTCAAGTCCTGGTCGGGGTTGAGGCCGGCCTTGTCTTTGAGCACGTAGCCGCGCAGCAGCACGTCCATGCCACTGCCCTTCTTCACCCCGGCCAGCTTTTTGCCCTTGAGGTCTTGCAGGGTGGTGATGGGGCTTTTGTCGCTGACCATCACCGCCGCCTGGCCGTAGTTGACCTTGGCCAGGATGGTGCTTTTCAGGCCGCGCGAGTACCACTGGTACACCGGCGGCGTGCCCACGTAGGCCACGTCCAGCTCGCCGGCGGCCAGCGCCTGCTGAATCACCGGCCCGTCGCCCAGGGCCTTGAGGTCCACGTCCAGGCCTTCCTGCTTGTAGAAGCCCTCCTTGTCGGCGATCAGCGCCGGGGCGTTGGCCATGGCGAACACGTAGCCGATGCGCAGCGGTTTATCGGCAGCGAAGGCGCTGGCGGCCAGGGTCAGGGCCGACAGCGAAGCGGCCAGCAGAACGGTTCTGATCATGCGGTTAACTCGGGCAAGGGACGGGCGGGAATGGCAACGGGCGATTGCGCCATGACCTGGGAAATGCGCTCCATCAGCTCATTGCGGCAGTCGAGAAAGGCCGGCAGACGACGGGTGACGAGGTTGCTGCGCGGGCGCGGCAGGTCGATGGCCAGTTCGCTGTGGATGCCGCCCGGGGCAATGTTGAGCACGATCACCCGGTCGGCCAGAAACACTGCTTCGTCGATGTCGTGGGTGATGAACAACACGGTCTGGCCAAGCTCGGCCCACAGGCGCAGGGTTTCTTCGTTCATGGTGTTGCGGCTGATGGCGTCAAGCGCTGCGAAGGGTTCGTCCATCAACAGCACGCCTGGCTCCAGTGCCAGGGTGCGCGCCAGCGACACACGTTGCTGCATACCGCCGGACAGCTGATGGGCCAGGCGTTGGGCGGCGGGCTCCAGCCCCACCAGGCGCAGGTAATCCAGCGCCTTTTCGCGCTGTTGGGCCTCACTGCCCTGCCCGGCCATGCGCAGGCCGAAGCGAACGTTTTCAAGGGCGGTGAGCCAGGGAAACAGTTGCGGCGCCTGGAACACATAACCTAGCTCGGGCAGTTCCGGGCTCACCGGCTTGCCGTTGATGAGAATCTGCCCCGCCCCCGGTGCCTGAAAGCCCGCCAGCAGGTTGAGCAGCGTGGTCTTGCCACACCCCGAAGGCCCCAGGATGGCAACGAACTCACCTGGCCGCGCCTTCAGGCTGAAGTGATCGAACACCTTATGGCCATTGGCGTAGCTGAAGCGGATGGCGTCCACGCTCAAGGCGTTGGCGCCGGGGGTTGAAACAAAGGGAGTCAGGGGCATGGCAAGCGCAGTCAGGTGGTTTACAATGGATTGCCTGACATAATACGTATTAATACAAGTTAGACCAAGATTGTATTTTCATAACCTTAGAAGTAACGGAAGCCGCCCGTGTCCATCCTTCGTGACAGCACCACCTCGCTCTACGAGCAGATCGCCCAGCAGTTGCTGGAGGAAATCCAGCGCGGCGCCTTCGAGCCCAGCGGCAAACTGCCGTCCGAAGCCGAGCTGGGCCAGCGTTTTGGCGTGAGCCGCGTCACCGTGCGCCTGGCCGTGGGCAAGCTCAGTGATGACGGCGTGGTCGAGCGCAAACAGGGCAAGGGCACCTTCGCCGCCGCCAAGCAGGTGCGCCATGGCCTGGACGCCCTGCGCAGCTTTCACGAAGCGCTGTTGCTGCAGGGCCTGAAGCCAACCATGCGCGTCATCGGCCAGCACCTGCAGCCCACTCCGGAAGGCCTGCGCGCGCTGTTCGACGGCGCCGAGCTATGCCTGTGCGTGGAGCGTCTGCACTACGTGGATGGCGAGCCCATTGCGCTGGGCCGCAGCTACCTGCCGGCGCAACTGGCCAGCGTGGTGTGGGAAGAAGTCGAGCAGCAGCCCATCTATTGGGTACTGGAACGCGTGACTGGCAGCCCCGTGGCACGGGCGGACATGGCGATCCGCGCCCAGGAAGCCGACAAGGCGCTGGCTACCGCCCTGGGGGTCAAGCGTGGCGCGGCGCTGCTGGTGATGGAACGTACGTCGTGGTTCGCCAATGACCAATGCTGTGACCGCACCACGTTCCACATCCGGCCGGAGCGATATTCGTTTGTGCTGAGCGGGGTGTTTGCGTCCAAGGCAGCGCTGCAATAGGTGATGGCAAAGGCGTGTAGCTGGCGAAGGCTGCGTCGATCTTTGGCGCTATCGTGAAACCACGTCACCCTCAGCGAACCACCATGACCCACACCGTTGCCTGCCTGCACGCCCATGCCAGCAATATCGCCGTCTTCGACACCGCCGCCAAAGCGCTTGGCCTGCGTGCCGCAAGCCTTGCCCAATGCTACGAATTGCGTTTGAGCCCGTTGGGCGAGGAAACCTCGGAGGGGCATGGGCCCGGGGTGCAGGAGCCCTGCACCGGGTCCAGGTCGGGAAACGGCAACGTATCAATGCGTGCCTGCTGCGCCGCCGTCGGCGCTTCGCGGCAGATGTCGGCATGCTGCCCCGGCGGGTAGGCGCCCACCACCAGGAAGTCGTCGCTGGAGCCCAGGTTGCAATGCCCGGTACCGGCCGGCAGCAACAGCACATCACCGGCGCAGACCTTCACCACGTGACCGTTGGGCCCGCCCAGCATCAGTTGCGCCTGGCCGCTGGCGACGCCCAGCACTTCGTGGCCTTCGGTGTGGTAATGGTGGTAATTGAATACCCCATAGCGCCATTGGGGTGGCCAGCCGTGGCTGGCGAAGGTGCGTTCGAACAGCGCCGCCGGGTCGCTGCCTTGCAAGGCAATGGCCTGGGGGTAGATCAACACCGGCAGCCGCGGGTTGTTGGGCACCCAGTCGTTGCGTTGCAGTTGCAGGCTTTGCACCGGCGCGCGCTCGGCCGCCCAGGCCTTGGCGCCGCCCAGCAGGGCCAGTGCGGCGAGTTGCGTGAAGCCTCTACGTAGCAAGGGCATGACATCCTCCATAAGCCATTCAAACCAATTGAAACCGGTTTCAGTCTAGCATGATGCAACAACCTGTCATGAAGGCAGGCGGCGTGCTTGAGCCATCCGCTGACCGCATCTTGTAAAATTTTGTCATGAAAAACCTGGCAAATAGACCACTATTGTAGGGCTCCGGCACAGGTTCGTGGTTGGTGATGCCCGCCCGGCCCCGTATGATTCCTTATCCATTCCAGCAGATCAGACCGCTATGTCATTGATAGTTCTACTGCTTCTGCCCTTCATTGGTAGCTGTCTGGCCGCTGTGCTGCCCCATGATGCGCGCAACCGCGAGTCGATCCTGGCCGGGCTGGTGGCCCTTACCGGCACAGTCGCCGTGGCCCTGATGTACCCGCAGGTCGCCCACGGCGGCGTGATTCGCGAAACCTATGAATGGCTGCCCAGCCTGGGCCTGAACCTGACCCTGCGCATGGACGGTTTCGCCTGGCTGTTCTCCCTGCTGGTGCTGGGCATCGGCACGCTGGTGTCGCTGTATGCGCGTTATTACATGTCACCGGATGACCCGGTGCCGCGCTTCTTCGCGTTTTTCCTGGCGTTCATGGGTGCCATGCTCGGGCTGGTGATTTCCGGCAACCTGGTGCAGATGGTGTTCTTCTGGGAGCTCACCAGCCTGTTTTCGTTCCTGCTGATCGGCTACTGGCACCACCGCGCTGACGCCCGTCGTGGCGCCTACATGGCCTTGGCGGTGACTGGCGCCGGCGGCCTGTGCCTGTTGGCCGGCACCGTACTGCTGGGCCAGGTGGTGGGCAGTTACGACCTGGATACGGTGCTGGCGGCCGGCGAGCAGATCCGCGCCAGCCACCTGTACCCGGTGCTGCTGACGCTGATCCTGATCGGTGCCTTGAGCAAAAGCGCGCAATTCCCCTTCCATTTCTGGCTGCCCCACGCCATGGCCGCGCCCACGCCGGTGTCGGCCTACCTGCACTCGGCCACCATGGTAAAGGCCGGGGTGTTCCTGCTGGCGCGGCTGGGGCCGTCGTTGTCGGGCAGCGAGCAATGGTTCTGGATGGTCAGCGGCGCGGGAGCCTGCACCCTGCTGCTGGGCGCCTATTGCGCCATGTTCCAGAATGACCTCAAGGGCCTGCTGGCCTATTCCACCATCAGCCACCTGGGCCTTATTACTCTGCTGCTGGGCCTCAACAGCCCGTTGGCGGCGGTGGCGGCGGTGTTCCACATTCTCAACCACGCCACCTTCAAGGCCTCGCTGTTCATGGCCGCCGGCATCATCGACCACGAAAGCGGCACCCGCGACATCCGCCGCCTGAGCGGCCTGTTCCGGCTGATTCCCTTCACTGCCACCCTGGCCATGGTGGCCAGCGCGGCCATGGCGGGGGTGCCATTGATGAACGGCTTCCTGTCCAAGGAAATGTTTTTCGCCGAGACCGTGTTCATCACCTCCACCGCCTGGGTGGAAATAGCGCTGCCTGCGATCGCCACCATCGCCGGCACCTTCAGCGTGGTCTACGCGCTGCGCTTCACCGTGGATGTGTTCTTCGGCCCCCCGGCCACCGACCTGCCCCACACCCCCCATGAACCGCCGCGCTGGATGCGGGCACCGGTGGAACTGCTGGTGATGCTGTGCCTGGTGGTGGGCATTTTCCCCGCGCAATCGGTGGGCCCGTTGCTGGCTGCGGCGGCGCTGCCGGTGGTGGATGGCGAGCTGCCAGCTTACAGCCTGGCGATCTGGCACGGGTTCAACGCGCCCCTGATCATGAGCCTGGTGGCCATGGGCGGCGGCATACTGCTGTATCTGTTGCTGCGCCGCCAGGTGCAGCGCGGCTACCTGCAACGCCCGCCCCTGGTGGGCCGCCTCAATGGCAAGCGCCTGTTCGAGCGCAGCCTGGTGCTGTTGATGCGCCTGGCCCGCCGCACCGAACGCACGCTGACAACCCGGCGCCTGCAACCGCAGTTGTTCATGCTGGTGCTGGTGGCGGTCATCGCCGGCCTGATCCCGCTGCTGCACAACGGCCTGAGCTGGGGCCAGCGGCCCAAAATCGCCGGTTCCGGGGTGTTCGTGGCGCTGTGGCTGATCGCAATCGCCTGCGCCGTGGGCGCCGCCTGGCAAGCCAAGTATCACCGCCTGGCGGCCCTGACCATGGTCAGCGTGTGCGGGCTGATGACCTGCGTAACCTTCATCTGGTTCTCGGCGCCGGACCTGGCCCTGACGCAACTGGTGGTGGAAGTGGTGACCACGGTGCTGATCCTGCTGGGGCTGCGCTGGCTGCCACGGCGTATCGAGGACGTTCTGGCGGCGCCCGGCAGCGAAGCACGCGCCCGCGTGCGGCGCCTGCGTGACCTGCTGCTGGCCACGGTGGTGGGCGGTGGCATGGCGGCACTGTCCTACGCCATGCTCACTCGCCCTACCCCCAACGTGATTTCCGAGTTCTACTTGCGCAAGGCCTTGCCCGAAGGCGGCGGCAGCAACGTAGTGAATGTCATGCTGGTGGACTTCCGCGGCTTCGACACTCTGGGCGAAATCACTGTGCTGGTGGCCACCGCCCTGGCCATCTTCGCCTTGCTGCGACGCTTTCGGCCGCCGCGCGAAAGCATCCAGTTGCCCACCCAACAGCGCCTGCTGGCACCGGACGTGGTCACCGACCTGGTCAACCCGCGCCAGGCCAGCGACACCGCCCTGGGCTTCATGATGGTGCCGGCGGTGCTGGTGCGCCTGCTGCTGCCCATCGCCGTAGTGGTGTCGATGTACCTGTTCATGCGCGGCCACAACCAGCCGGGCGGTGGCTTTGTCGCCGGGCTGGTGATGGCGGTGGCGTTCATCCTGCAGTACATGGTGGCCGGCACCCAGTGGGTGGAAGCCCAGATGCGCCTGCGACCCCAGCGCTGGATGGGCGTGGGCCTGCTGTTCGCCACCCTGACCGGGGTAGGCGCCATGCTGCTGGGCTACCCGTTCCTCACCACCCACACGGCCCACCTGCACTTGCCGGTACTGGGCGAGGTGCACGTGGCCAGCGCGCTGTTCTTCGACATCGGCGTGTTCTGCGTGGTGGTGGGCTCGACCCTGCTGATCCTCACCGCCCTGGCACACCAGTCGGTGCGCAGCCATAAACCCACCGGGCTGCCCAAGCCCGTCGCCCAACCACTAGGGAGTGCCTGATGGAAGAAGTCATCGCGGTTGCCATTGGGGTACTGGCCGCGTCCGGCACGTGGCTGATCCTGCGGCCACGGACCTTCCAGGTGGCCATGGGCCTGTGCCTGCTGTCCTATGGGGTCAACCTGTTCATCTTCAGCATGGGCAGCCTGTTCATCGGCAAGGAACCGATCATCAAGGACGGCGTGGCCCAGGACCTGCTGCATTACACCGACCCGCTGCCCCAGGCGCTGGTGCTCACGGCCATTGTCATCAGCTTCGCCATGACCGCGCTGTTCCTGGTGGTGTTGCTGGCATCGCGCGGGCTGACCGGCACCGACCACGTGGACGGCCGGGAGCGCGGCGAATGAGCGCGATGCCGCCCCTGCTGATCGCCCCCGTGCTGCTACCGCTGCTGACCGCCGCGCTGATGCTGTTGCTGGGCGAAAAACACCGCCCGCTCAAGGCGCGCCTGAACCTGTTGTCTACCCTGGCGGGCCTGGCCATCGCTGCGGTGCTGCTGCACGGCACCCAGCAACAGGACCAGACCAGCGCCGTTGGCGTGTACCTGCCAGGCAACTGGCCGGCACCGTTCGGCATTGTGCTGGTGCTGGACCGGCTGTCGGCGCTGATGCTGGTGCTGACCGGCATCGTCGCCAGCGCCGCCCTGCTGTTCGCCATGGCCCGCTGGGATCGCGCCGGGGCCAGTTTCCATGCGCTGTTCCAGATCCAGCTGATGGGGCTTTACGGAGCGTTCCTGACGGCGGACCTGTTCAACCTGTTTGTGTTTTTCGAAGTACTGCTGGCGGCCTCCTACGGCATGCTGCTGCACGGTTCGGGCCGGGCGCGCGTGTCGTCGGGGCTGCACTACATTGCCATCAACCTGCTGGCCTCGTCGCTGTTCCTGATCGGCGCGGCCATGATCTACGGCGTTACCGGCACCCTCAACCTGGCTGACCTGGCGGTGAAAATCCCCCAGGTGCCAGCGGGCGACGTCGGCCTGCTGCACGCGGGCGTGGCCATCCTGGCCACCGCGTTCCTGGCCAAGGCCGGCATGTGGCCGCTGAACTTCTGGCTGGTGCCCGCCTACGCCTCGGCCAGCGCGCCGGTGGCGGCGCTGTTCGCGATCATGACCAAGGTGGGTGTCTATACCTTGCTGCGCCTGTGGAGCCTGTTGTTTTCCGACCAGGCCGGGGCCTCGGCGCATTTTGGCGGCGACTGGCTACTGGCCGGCGGGCTGCTGACCATTGCCGTGGCCGGTATTGCCGTGCTGGCCGCCCAGCGCCTGGAACGCATGGCCAGCCTGAGCATACTGGTATCGGCCGGCTCCCTGCTGGCCGCCATCGGCTTTGGCGTGCCAGCGATCACCGCGGGCGCGCTGTTCTACCTGGTCAGCTCCACCCTGGCGCTGGCAGCGCTGTTCCTGCTGGCCGAACTGATCGAGCGCTCGCGGTCGGCCAACGACATGGCCCTGGAGGACGACGGCGACCTGCTGCCGCGCCCGGTGGAGTCCCTGCACCCGCCCAAGGGCATCAACCTGGACGATGAGCAGAAAGCCGTGGTGGGCCAGGTGATCCCCTGGACCATGGCATTCCTGGGTCTTGCCTACATCGCGTGCGCGCTGCTGGTTATCGGCATGCCGCCGCTGTCCGGGTTCATCGCCAAGCTCAACCTGATCCAGGCACTGTTCAGCCACGCCAGCCCGGCGGCCTGGGTGCTGGTGGCGCTGCTGATCCTCTCCGGGCTGGGCACCCTGCTGGCCATGACCCGCGTCGGCATCCAGCGCTTCTGGACACCCCAGGAACGGCCTTCGCCGTTGCTGCGGCGTTTTGAGTGCGTGCCCATCGTGGTACTGCTCGGCCTGTGCCTGTTGCTGACCGTCCAGGGCGAAGCGCTGCTGGGCTACGTGCGCGCAACGGCCGCCCTGCTAGACGAACCCAGCCACTACATCAACGCGGTGATGGCCGCCCAGGTGCGCCCATGAAGCACCTGTTTCCTGCCCCGCTTCTGTCGCTGGCCTGCGCCGGGTTATGGCTGTTGTTGAACCTGTCGCTGAGCGCGGGCAATCTGGTGTTGGCCGTGCTGCTGGGGGTGCTGGCGCCGCTGCTGATGAGTGCCCTGCGCCCCCAGCCGGTGCGCATCCGCAAGCCCTGGACCGTGTTGCGCCTGTTGGGCCGCGTGGGTGTTGACGTGGTCACCTCGAACCTGCAGGTAGCCTGGAGCGTGCTCAACCTGGGGCGCCGCGCGCCGCGCTCGGCTTTCGTCAAGGTTCCCCTGGACCTGCGCGACGCCAACGGCCTGGCCGCGTTGTCGACCATTACCACGGTGGTGCCCGGTACGGTCTGGTCGGAGCTGGCCCTGGACCGCAGCATTTTGCTGCTGCACGTGTTCGACCTGGATGACGAGGCGCGCTTCATCGAGCACTTCAAGACCACCTACGAACGCCCGCTCATGGAGATTTTCGAATGAGTGCCCTGCTCGACCATGCCATTGTGCTGAGCCTGGCGATCTTTGCCCTGGCCATGCTGCTCACCCTGTACCGCCTGTTCAAGGGCCCGTCCGCCCAGGACCGGGTGCTGGCCCTGGACTACCTGTACATTCTGGGCATGCTGACCATGCTGGTGCTGGGCATTCGCTACGGCAGCGAAACCTACTTCGAGGCGGCGCTGTTGATCGCCCTGTTCGGCTTCGTCGGCTCCTTCGCCCTGGCCAAGTTTCTGTTGCGCGGCGAGGTGATCGAATGAACGAGCTGCCGGTGTGGATTCAAGTCGCCATTGGCGTGCTGCTGTTGCTGGGCAGCCTGTTTGCCTTGCTGGGGGCCATCGGCATGGTGCGCCTGAAAGACTACTTCCAGCGCATGCACCCGCCGGCGCTGGCGTCGACCATTGGCGCCTGGTGCGTGTCCCTGGCGTCGATCCTGTTCTTCTCGGCCCAGGCCCATGAACCGGTACTGCACGCCTGGCTGATCCCCATCCTGCTGGCCATCACCGTACCGGTCACCACCTTGCTGCTGGCCCGCGCGGCGCTGTTTCGCAAGCGCATGGCGGGTGAGCCGGTACCGGGGGAAGTGAGTAGCCGGCAGTAGGGATAATGCTCATTCAGGGCCGCCGAAAAATCTGTAGCCGCTGCCGCCAGGCTACGTCACAGGCCTGCGGCCACCTTGTCGGCCACATCCGCCGGCACCCAGCTGCGCCACAGTTGCGGGTAGTCTTTGAAGAAGGTGGTGGCTGCCTGACGCGGGGGCAAATGCCGCTCACTCATGGTCGCCAACGCCTTGTTCAGGTCATCGATGGGCAACTTCACCTGCTGGAAGAATGCCACCAGTTGCGGGTAGTCATGGGCAAACGCCGCCGACACACCCACGCAAAGAATCGACGGCGGCGAACGGGTAGGCTTGGGCGTCGGGTTATCGGCCTGGGTCAGGGTCTTCCACGCCTCGGCGTCGAATGCCGGCTCCTGCAACTGCACCAGCTTGTAGCGACCGAGTAACGGTGTGGGCGACCAGTAGTAGAACAATACCGGCTGGCCGCGCTTGATCGACGAGGTAATTTCGGCGTCCAGCGCTGCACCGCTGCCGGAGCGCAAGTTGCTGTAACTGTCAGTCAGGCCATAGGCCTTGAGCTTCTGCCCGTTGACCACTTCCGAGGTCCAGCCAATGGGGCTGTTGAGGAAGCGCCCCTTGTCGGGGTTTTCGGGGTCGCGAAACACGGCCTTGTAGCGCGGCAGGTCGCTGACACTGTGCAGGTCGGGCGCCAGCGGCTTCAGACCGCGTGCGGCATCGCCCTTGATCACGTACTCCGGCACCCACCATCCTTCAGTGGCGCCCTCCACCAGGTTGCCCAGGCCCTTGACCTGCCCCGCCGCCTCGGCCTTGACCCAGACAGGACTGCGCCCGGCCCACTCTTCGGCGATAACCTGGATATCGTTTTTCGCCAGCGCCGTTTCCAGCGTGATGGTGGTGCCTGGCAGGGTGTCCGTGGGCAGGTCGTAGCCTTTCTCCACCACGATGCGCAACAGTTCGGTGATCAGGCTGCCGCTTTCCCAGTTCAGGTCGGCAAAATGAATGGGCGCCGGCGCCGCACGCACGGGCGACGCCGTCAGCACCAGGCACCACAGCACAACAGGCAGTATCACTTTCATCGGCAAGGCCTCGACAGTCAGCACTCACTGACTGTAGACCACTGCCCGATGATGCCCCGCCCGTGTTACTCGCTGGGCTTGAAGGTCAACTCGCCCTTGCGCCACTTGGCCGCTTTCGAAGACGCCGCCTTCAAGGGCTTGGCCAGGCCGCCCTGCAGTTGTTCCACAGCGGCGAAGACCATGACGATGGTCTGACCTTCCTTGAACACGATGCCCTCGCCGTCTGCCGTGCTCACAAAGGCATATTCGCCCAGGCCATACACCGCCAACTTGATGTCACGGAACTTGATCTCAAACTTGCCGCCTTCCCGGCTGGGCAATACCGCCGCACGAAAGTGATCGCCCACTTTCAGCTCAAGGCGCTGCTTGTCATCCACCACCAAGGCACTTTCGGTATCGATCTCGGCCATGTAAATGCCTTCTACCGTTTGTTCGGTGACATACACGAAACGCGATTGAAACAATTTGACCAGTTTGGCGCGAAGATCGCCCAGCACGAACAACGCGTGCATTTCCAGATTACTTACTGCCAATTAAAAATCCTCGAATGAAAATACTGCCCGGCACAACACAGGCAGCCGAAACGACCCCGGCCGAGCCCGAAAACCAAGGCGCGGCGCAAAAAATGAACAAGTCCATGGCAGGTCAGGCGCGACAAGAAGCTAAAGGAAAAATCCACTGGAAGCTCTTGCAGGCGATGCTGACCTTGAAGGAAAGAACACTTCAAGGCGTGGGACGTTTCCTAATCATTAAAATCAGTAATACGCCGCAGCCTAAAGCGCCTTTTCCGACAGCCTGACGAAGTAAAAAATGCGATAGCTATACATATTGCCTGCCCATGAGGGTCAAGCGTAGCAGGCAGCAGCGCACCCACTGTGCACGTGGCACCCAACGCCCCATCGGAAGGAACGAATATGCACGATTCACTGGAAAGCCGTCGAGCAAATATCGACAAGGCAGACGCAACTATCGACTTCGGCACGGCATTGTACCGGCTCAAGGGCCCGCAGGGCTACCGTCAGGCACTACGTTGCCAGGTAATTCCCGCCGGCCGCGAGTTCTTCCACGTACGCGAAATGGACAGCGGCCGCACCCTGGGGTTTCGCTGCTCGCACTTGGAAGCCTGCGCGCTGGCGCGGCTACTGGAACAGGGGCAAAGGCCCCTCAAGGACTTTGTAGCGGTGCCGATACAATAGGCAAACCCCCAGGAGGTCGACGCCATGATGGACATCAACCCGGTTGCCGCGCTGTTCGGCACCGCCAGCGAAGACCCGGCGAAGCTGCGCGCCGACGCCGAGGCTGCCGCCAGCAAGGCTGCCGCGGCCAAGCGTGAGGCCCAGCAGAACGCCAGCAAACGGCGCGCCCGCGCCCACAACCAGCACATCGCCCAGCTTCAGAACCAGGCGCGCCATGAACAACACGAATTCATGGCCGTGCAGAATGCCCAGTACCACAGCGTGGCCGAGCGCAACCTGGCGCTGATCCGCGCGCGTGCCAGCATGATGGCCGCGCACATCGCCATGGACCTGGCCACCTCGGTACCTGCCCGGCCTCAGCAGGAGGCCGGCATCGTCAATACTGACTCACGCAGTATCGATACCGACGCCTAGCCCTGCGGATCGAACTCTTTCGCAGGTTACCTTTCATACCTTAGGCAAGGCGTCTTTCAGCCAGCCACCCGCAGCCCCGCCTGCCAAGGAGATGACATGGAAACTGAACAACCCAACCTGGGTACCCTGTTTGCACAACTGGGCATGGACAGCGACCCGGCCAGCATCGACCGCTTCATCAGCGCCCACCCGTTGCAGGGCGACGTGAAGCTGATTGATGCACCGTTCTGGAATGAACGCCAGGCACGCTTTCTGAAAGAAGAATTACGCGCCGATGGAGGCGACTGGGCCATTCCCATCGACGAATTGAACGTACGCCTGCATCAGCAGGCGTAACGAACTGACGCCAGCCCCGGATCTACCGCCAGCTGCGCCATCCAGGCGTCGCGGCATTCCAGCGCTTCAGCGCGGCTCGCGAACGCGGTGCCGCGCCGCTCGCCATTGACCAGTACCACCCAGCACACTCCTTTGCCAAGGGTCCGGATATTGGCGGGCACGCCGCTGCCAATCATCACGGCCACATCGACCTTGCAGTGCATGTCTTCCTCCAAGAGCGTTCAAGAACGAACTGATGTGGCCATCTTAATGCCTTCATTACTCAGGAAACAGCCAAAACCTGGTACAGCTTCGTTACAGCAACGGTAACAAATGGACGTTATTCTCGAGCCCTTTGCGGTTTGTAGCCCAACCGCAAGCCGCCCCAGTGACGCCCTTTCACCGTGATCGGAACGGACAGGTCATGCATGAGTTCGCCCGTGTCGCGGGTGTAGGTTTGCAGCAGCATGGCCTGCTGATGGCTGCCACAGCGTGACCCGGTGCGATCATCGAACTTGCGCTTGGTGCGGTTGTGCACGGCGTCATGGGCTACATCGCCGGTCAGCGGCTGGCTGAACGCCTGGTTATGGGTGGGTACATAGCCCTGGGGCGTACAGGCAATGGCAAACACCAGGCCTTCGTGACGGCTGAGCAATGGCTCCTGGATGGCCGGCAGCACCTGATCGGTGTAGCGATCGAAGCGGGTGTGGAATTTCGCCGGCTGACTGCCAGCAACCGCCTGGTACTGGCGGTCGAACAGGTCATCCAGGCCGATACGCCCCTGCTCCACGCCCTGCTCGAATTGCGCTGCGATCTGCTGGGCGCCCTCCCGCGCAAGGTCATAGATGCGTTGGTGGTAATCGTCCAGGCCGACCTCGGCCAGGCGTTCACTGATGCTCTCGGCCTGGGCCTCCATTTGCACCGCCGCCTTGGCCAGGTTCTGGGTCTGGCCGTCGCTGACGGCCAGGTCGCCGCGCATCTGCTCCACGGCCTGAAACAGGCTGGCCAGTTGTTCGCGGTTGGTTTCGGCGCCGCGGGCAATTTCGCCCACCTGGGTTTCCACCCCGGCCGCCAGGGCAGCGATGGTGTCGAGTTGTTCGCCCGTGTGTTCCACCTGCACCACGCCCGCACCCAGGTCACTGGCCAACTGGCGGATCTGCTCCACCACTTGGGCGGTGCGCAGTTGGATGTCGGCGACCATCTGTCCCACTTCCTCGGTGGCGGTGGCAGTACGGCCTGCCAGGCCCCGCACTTCGTCGGCCACCACGGCAAAGCCGCGGCCCTGCTCACCGGCGCGGGCGGCTTCGATGGCGGCGTTGAGGGCCAGCAGATTGGTCTGGCTGGCGATGGATTGAATCACCAGGGTCACCCGCTGGATGTCTTCGCTGCGCTGGCTCAACGCCTCGATCGACTCGCGGCTGGCACTGGCGCGGTCGGCCAGTTGGTGCATGCGGCTGATGGATTCGGCCAATACTTCCCGGCCTGCCACCCCGTGACGGTGCGCTTCGCTGGCGGCGGCCAGAGCCTGCTGGCTGAGCTGGGAGGTGGCCTGCTCGGTGCCGATCATCACCTCGGCGCTGCTGACGATTTGCGCAGCCGCCCCCAGCTGCGATTGCACGCGGCCGGCCAATTGGCGAACGGAAAAAGCCACCCCGGCGGCAGAGAGGGCGTTATGACT
Organism: Pseudomonas sp. M47T1; assembly: GCF_000263855.1. GTDB lineage: Bacteria > Pseudomonadota > Gammaproteobacteria > Pseudomonadales > Pseudomonadaceae > Aquipseudomonas. The sequence continues at coordinate 56,765 of NZ_AJWX01000022.1, read as the reverse complement.
GGTGGTGTAGGACAGATCGCGCGTGAGCGCAGCAACCGGATCGGGGCGATCCAGCGCGGCAGGTGCAGACGCACGCGCGCCCAGGCGTGGCAGCCACAGGCACAGCAACGCCAGGGGCGCAGCCACGTAGAACGACAGTTGCGCGAAGGCCACGGCGGCCAGCAGGCACAGCAATGCCAGGCTTTGCAGCACCGGCGACCATGAAATCGAACGGGCTGGCGCCGTTGGCGGCGCGGCGTCGAGCAGAGATCCGTCTCTCGTCATTGCAAGTACTCCACAGCGATTGTCGTTGTTTTGACGCCTATTAAACGTCAACACATGGCAATTGGCTATGATTCCTTGGTAGCAACAAACGGGCGCGTTATGCCGCAGTTGTAGCCGCAAGGCCTGCGCTCACTGGAGACCTCCAGCGTGGTCAAGGACCAGCGCAGCCTTCGGCAGCGGCTACAGGGGCATCACGCCTGACGCTGGTGCTTGTCGATCTGCTCGTGACGTTCCTGCGCTTCGATGCAGTACTTGGTGGTCGGGCTGATCAGCAAGCGCTTGAGGCCGATTGGCTCGCCGCTGTCGTCGCACCAGCCGAAGCTTTCGTCGGCAATGCGGCCCAGGGCCTGTTCCAGTTGCGGCAGCGAACGCTGGTCGCGGTCAATGACGTTGACCAGCCAGTGACGCTCTTCTTCCACCGAGGCGGCATCGGCCGGGTCAGCCGGGGTGTCCAGGCTTTCGATGGCAATGCGGCTCTGCTCGATACGCTCGTGGGTCTCGACCTTGAGCGACTGCAACAGCGCGGTGAAGAACGCCAGTTGCTCGGCATTCATGTAGTCATCGGCCGGCATGGCCAGCAACTTTTCCTTTGTCATTGATTTCTCTATAAAAAATACGTGCATTAAGGCGAATCAAAAGGTGTGACCGGGCAGCGCCCGACCTCACGGAATTCTTCAAGCGCCAACTGGCACTCAATTTATGAGGGGCGGCAGTCTAAGGCCGGTTTTCGCGCGCAGCAACTGAATTGAAGGTGGATTTGACCAATAACCGCTATATAAACGCAATCGAGTGTACCGGGCGCTGCAAAAATACACCCGCGCAAAGCATCAAGGTGGATAAATATGCAGCCATTGGCCGCGAAACTGAAGAAATCAGGCAGCCAAAATGCAAAAAAGCCCGCGCAACACCCGAATCGGTGCCACGCAGGCAAAAAGCCTCACGCGCCTCAGCGTTTGAGTATGCGTTTATTACGGTACTGGTCGATGACCACCGCCACCACGATGATCAGGCCCTTGATGATGTCCTGCACGTAGGCATCCACCCCGACAAAGGTGAAGCCGGAGGCCATGACGCCAAGGATCAGGGCGCCGATGACCGTGCCGCTGATGCGCCCTACCCCACCCACCAGGCTGGTGCCGCCGATCACCGCTGCGGCAATGGCGTCCAGCTCGTAGGACATGCCCATGCCGGCCTGGCCAGTGGCCGCTCGCGCCGATGCCACCACGCCGGCCAGCCCCGCCAGCAGCCCGGCGATGCTGTAGACGATCACCAGGTGGCGCTTGACGTTGATGCCGCTGGTGCGCGCCGCCTGCATGTTGCCGCCAATGGCGTAGGTGTATTTGCCGTAGCGGGTATAGCGCAGGGCAATGTGGAAGATCACCGCCACCACCAGGAAGATGATCACCGGCATCGCCCCGCGGCCGATGGCCGTGTAGCTGTCGGACAGCATGCTGATGGGTTGGCCCTCGGTGTACAGCCGCGCCAGGCCGCGCGCCGACACCATCATGCCCAGGGTGGCAATGAACGGCGGAATACCGGTGAGGGCGATGATGCTGCCGTTGATGGCTCCCGCCAGCAACCCTACCCCCAGGCCCGCGAGTACCGGCGCCCACACGGGCAGGTCGGTGAGGTGCGGGAACACCGCCCGGGCGTAGTCGGAACCCTGCGCCAGGCTGGCGGCCACCATGGCCGACATGGCCAGCACCGAGCCCGATGACAGGTCGATGCCGGTGGTAATGATCACTTGGGTGACGCCGATGGCGATCAGGCCGATGATCGACACCTGCAGAATCATCAGTACCAGGCGCTGGGAATTCATCAGGAAGCTCTGGTCACGCACGATCCAGCCGAACACCTCGAACACCAGGCCGATGCCGATCAGCACCAGCAGAATGCTCAGCTCGGTGGGCATGCGCCGCCGGGAACGGGTGGGCGGCGCGACGACAGGTTTGTTTTCAGTCAACGTGGTCATGGTGGTTTTCCTTATTGGGCGTGGGCCGGCGCGGCACTGTCCAGCGAAGCGGCCATGGCGCCGGAGGCCAGGTGCATGATGCGTTCCTGGGTCGCCTCGGCGCGGTCCAGGGTGCCGGTCATATGGCCTTCATGCATGACCAGGATGCGGTCGCTCATGCCCAGCACTTCTGGCAACTCCGACGAGATCATGATCACCGCCAGGCCTTCATCGGCCAGTTGGGCAATCAAACGGTAGATTTCCGCCTTGGCGCCGACGTCGACCCCACGGGTCGGTTCGTCGAGGATCAACACCCGCGGCTTGGTCATCAGCCAGCGGGCCAGCAAGGCTTTCTGCTGGTTGCCCCCCGACAGGCTGTCGATGCACTGATCCAGCGAGGGCGTCTTCACCCGCAGGCGCTTGCACATGTCCTCGCACAGCAGCCGCAAGGCCTTCTGGTGGACAAAACCGCGCCCCACGTAGTGCGGCAGCACGGCCACCTCCATGTTCTCCAGCACCGACAGGCAGGGAAACAGCCCGGTCAACTTGCGGTCTTCGGTGAGCAGCGCCAGGCCCAGGTGAATGGCCTGGCCCGGGCCGCTCATGCGCACCGGCTTGCCGTCGACGAACATCTGGCCATGGGTGGCCGGGGTAATGCCGAACAGGGTCTCGGCAATGTTGGTGCGCCCTGCCCCCATCAGCCCGGCAATGCCCAGCACCTCACCGGCACGCAGTTCGAAGGACACCCCTTCGAACACCCCGGTCAGGCCCAGGTCCTTGGCCGCCAGGCGCACTTCGCCCAAGGGCTGGGTGCGTTGCGGGAACAGTTGGGTCAGCTCGCGGCCCACCATCAGGGTAATCAGGTGGTCGCCATCCAGGCTGTTGGCCGGGTACTGGCCAATGAAGCAGCCGTCGCGGAACACCGCCACCTGGTCAGCGATGGCAAACACTTCGTCCATCTTGTGGGTGATGTAGACAATCGCCTTACCCTGAGCCTTGAGGTCCTGGATGATGGAAAACAGGTGGGCCACTTCCTTCTCGGTAATGGCCGACGTGGGCTCGTCCATGATCAGGACGTCGGAGTTGTAGCTCACCGCCTTGGCGATCTCGACCATCTGCCGCGAGGCAATGCTCAGTTCGCCCACCAGGTCGTCCGGCGACAGGCTGATGCGCAGGCGCGCCAGCAACTGCGCGGTGGCCCGGTGCATGGCGCCATGGTCCACCAAGTGCCAGGGCGTCAGCGGTTCGCGGCCAATCCAGATGTTTTCGGCAATGGTCATGTGCGGCATCAGGTTGAGTTCCTGATGAATCATGGCAATGCCCGCCTCAAGCGCCGCCAGCGGGTTGTCCAGGGCCAGTACCTGGCCACGCAGGCGCAGCTCGCCGCTGTCGGGCTGGTGGATGCCGGCGATGATTTTCATCAGCGTCGACTTGCCGGCACCGTTTTCGCCCATCAGCGCCAGCACTTCACCGCGGTGAACGCTGAGGCGAACGTTGTCCAGGGCGGTCACCCCGGGAAAGCGCTTGGTCACGCCAATCACTTCAAGCAGGCATTCGTGTTCAGTTGGGTCAGGGGCAAAGGCAAACATCGGGGTGCACTCCACAGGCTGGGCGGGCGATCAGTGCTTGAACGAGTCGGCGTTTTCAGCAGTGATCAGCTGGTACGGCACCATGAGGCGAGGCTCCACGGGCTGCTTGTGGGCCATTTTCACGGCGGCCTCTACCGAAGCGTCGGCCTGGCCCTTGGCGTCCTGGTACACAGACACCGCCAGGTCACCCTTTTTCACCGCGTTGAGGCCATCGGGGGTGCCGTCGACACCGCCAATCAGCACCTTGCCTTTCTCCACGCCGGCCTGCTTGAGGGCCATGGCGGCGCCAATGGCCATCTCGTCGTTGTTGGAGAACACGGCGTTGAATTCACGGCCCTGGGTGATCCAGTCGTTGACCAGGTCCATGCCTTTCTGGCGCAGCCAGATCCCGGTCTGTTCCTGATCGATCTTGATGCCTGGGTACTTGGCCAGTATTTCCTTCACGCCCTTGGTGCGGTTCTGGGTGGAGTTGTTGGCCAGGTCACCCAACAGGATCACCACGTTGCCCTTGCCGCCCAGCTTGTCGGCCAGGTACTGGGCCTGCATTTCACCGGCCTTGACGTCGTCGGACGCCACTACCACGACCCCGGCGGGCTGCACGGCGTCCGGGGCGCGGTTGACGTAAACCAGGGGAATGCCGGCCGCCACGGCCTCTTTAGTGATGGTCTGGGTGGCTGCGGTGTCCACCGGGTTGACGATAATGGCGTCGACCTTCTGGCTGATAAAGCTTTCCACCTGGCTGAGCTGCTTGACCACATCGCCACGGGCGTCTTCGAACTGCAGCGAAACGCCGTCCGGCATGGCCTTGGCCTTGGCGCCCATGGCTTCACGCAGGTAGGTCAACCAGGTGTCATCGAATTGCGACATGGCCACGCCCACCTTCAGGTCGGCAAGGGCCGCGCCGCTGGCCACGCAAAGGGCCAGCGCCAGGCAGATATGGCGGACAGGAGACAAACGTTTGCTGCGCAGCCGGGTGGCTTGCGGGGTGAAGGTTTTCATCGACGGCACCTTTTTATTGTTGTGCTTGGTTTTTTTCATCCGCCGCGCAACGCAGCGGATGTGAAAGTCGGAACCTGAATTTGACTCTAGTAGAAAATAAATTCCATATCAAATTAAATTAGAATTTATTTGCAGCCTCCAGTGTGACTACCTCGTGGCGCCTGGCGCTAAGCCGGGCAGCGTCAAGCACCACCAATGCCTGCACCGCGTCCCAGGCGTCCACCGGCAGCGCCTCGCCTTGATCCACGGCGGCTTGCAACTGGTGGTAGAACTGCGGCCAGTCGCCCCGTTCAGAGGGCACTTTCTCGCGCTCCCCACCCTGTTCAAACCAGCCCCAGCGCCGATGCTCCTCCACGCCCCAACTGCCGCCAGCACTGGCAGGCGTGAGCCCGGCCTCGGCCTGCTCGCTCTGCACGTCCAGACCGTCCACGCTGTAGCTGCCATGCTCGCCGCTGACCCGGAAGCGCGGCCGCGGCGCGCTTTGCAACGCGTGGCCGTAGAGGTGGCTGACCACCCCGCTGGCGTGGGTCAGGGAGACGAAGAAGCCATGGTCGACGGTGAATTGCGCTTGTTGCTCAAGCTCGGCGTACACCTGGGTCACCGGCCCGAACAATTGCAGCGCCTGGTCCACCAGGTGGCTGCCCAGGTCGCGCAGCCAGCCACCGCCGCTTTCATTGCCCACGCTGTCGGGTTCGAAGCGCTCCATGGCTGACTCGAAGCGGTGCACGTGGCCCAGCACGCCGCTGTCGAGCAGCTTGCGCACGGTCAGAAAGTCCGAGTCCCAGCGCCGGTTCTGGTACACGCTGATGGGCACGCCCTGGCGTTCGGCGGCTTGCACCAGCACCCGGGCCTGATCGGCGTCGGCGGCAAACGGCTTGTCGCTGACCACCGCCACGCCATGCTCGATGGCCTCCAGCACGAGCCCGGGGCGGCCCTTGAGCGAGGTGGAAATCACCACCGCGTCCACGCCCGCCTCCACCAGTTGCGCCAGGCTGTCGAAAGCCGGCACCCCGGGAAAGTCGATGGCCAATTGCGCCCGCCGCTCGGCCGAACGCGTCACCACGCCTACCCAGGTGGCGTCCGCCAGGCTGGCCAGCAGCGGTGCATGAAAGACCCGGCCACCACGGCCGTACCCCACCAATCCTATCCGCATGATCGTTTCTCCCGTATCGCGATTAAGGCTCCGGATGAACCATCGAACTCAGCCTTACCTCCCTGCGGGAGCTGGCTTGCCAGCGAGCTGCTGGGGCCAATAGGCTTGCTCGCAAGCCAGCGCCCACACCACCTAGTACTGGCGTGCTTGCGCCAGACGCTCATCAAGCACGCGCTTGACCTCGGCCGTGCGCGCGCTGGTGGAGACCTCGGCCACGCCCACCCGCCACCACGACAGGTATTTGTGGATCATGGTCTTGGGCAAGACCTTGATGTCGATCAGCGTCGACACCGTTTGCTCGCGCGCATCGCGCAAGGCGGCGTGCAGTTGCTCAAGGGTGTTGACCTTGTAGGTCTTGCAGCCATAGGCCGCCGCGCTCATGGCAAAGTCCACCGGTACGAAGCCGCCGTCCAGGCGCCCGGTTTCGGGGTTGCGGTAGCGGAACTCGGTGCCGAAGCTGTCCATGCCGTGTTCCATCTGCAAATTATTGATGCAGCCAAAGGTCATGTTGTCCAGCAACAACACGTTAATCTTGCGCCGCTCCTGGATGGAGGTGGCCAGTTCCGAATGCAGCATCAGGTAGGAACCATCGCCCACCAGCGCGTACACCTCGCGCGCCGGCTCCGCAAGCTTCACGCCCAAGGCCGCGTTCACCTCATAACCCATGCACGAATAACCGTATTCCACGTGGTAGCTGTTGACGCTGCGGGTTTGCCACACGCGCTGCAAGTCTCCCGGCAGGCTGCCCGCCGCGGCGACAATCACCGCACTGGCCTCAAGCTCGCGGTTGAGCACGCCCAGCACCTGGCTTTGGGTGAGTACCGAACCGGTCATCTCGATGAATTCGCGCAGCACTGCCGGGTCCATGTGGTCGGCGATTTCCGGGACGAAATCCTCATGGCGGTATTCGGCGCTGTACACCCGTTCCACCTCGGCATGAAACTGCCCGCGCGCCTCGATCACCTGGTGACCCCAACCGGCGCGATAGCCTTGGCGAGCCAGGGGTTCGGCCAATTGCTGCAAGGCCAGCTTGGCGTCGGCCTGCACCTGCACGGCATCGAGCTTGAGCACGTCGGCGCCGTTGACGTTGAGGTTGAGGAACTGCACCTCGGGGTTCTGGTACAGCCATTTCGAGGCGGTGGTGAAGTCGGTGTAGCGGGTGCCAATGCCGATGATCAGGTCAGCCTCAAGCGCCAACAGGTTGGCCGCCAGGCAGCCGGTTTCACCGATGCCGCCCACGTTCAGCGGGTGACTGGAGACGATAGCGCCCTTGCCGGCCTGGGTTTCGGCGAAGGGGATGTCGAAGCGCTCGGCGAACGCCTGCAAGGTGTCGCCGGCGCCTGCGTACTTGACCCCGCCGCCACAGATGATCAATGGCTTGCGCTTGCCCGCCAGCAATGCGGCGGCCTCGGCGATAACCGCCTCCACCGGCGGCCGGCGGTCGAGGCGGTGCACGCGGCGGGCCAGGAAGCTGTCGGGGTAGTCATGGGCCTCGGCCTGCACGTCCTGGGGCAAGGCCAAGGTCACCGCACCGGTTTCGGCCGGGTCGGTCAACACGCGCATGGCTTGCAGGGCGGCGCTGATCAATTGCTCGGGGCGATTGATGCGGTCCCAGTATTTGCTCACGGCCTTGAAGGCATCGTTGGTGCTGATGCTCAGGTCATGGAACTGTTCGATCTGCTGCAACACCGGGTCGGGCTGGCGGCTGGCGTAGACATCACCGGGCAGCAACAGCAGCGGAATGCGGTTGGCGGTAGCGGTGGCCGCCGCGGTCAGCATGTTCGCAGCACCAGGGCCTACCGACGAGGTGCAGGCGTAAATCTTGCGGCGCAGGTGCTGCTTGGCAAAGCCGATGGCCGCATGGGCCATGCCCTGCTCGTTGCGGCCCTGGTGCACCACCAATTGGCCGCTGTCCTGCTCCAGCGCCTGGCCCAGCCCCAGCACGTTGCCGTGGCCAAAAATGGTAAATACGCCTTCGACGAACTTGCTCTGCACGCCGTCGACTTCAATGTATTGATTGTCCAGGAAGCGCACCAGGGCCTGGGCCATGGTCAATCGTGTCGTGCTCATGCTTGCACCTTTTATTATTCGTCATGGAGGTGGCCGGGCTTCGGGGCCAGCGCAGCCTAGTGTCAATGCAGTAACTGTGTAGCCGCTGCCGCAGGCAGCGCAGGCTCTGCGCTGCGCTGAATGTCCCCAGCGTAAACCGAAGCAACTTGTCTACTGAGGTACGCCATGCTCTGGCCCAGCGCCTGCTGGATATCGGGCAAACCATGCACGCTGTCGGCAAACGGTTCCCATGACACGTAACCGTCATAGCCGCTGCTGAGCAGGCTGTCGATCTGCGCGGCGTTGCCGAGGATGTCGGCATCGCCGATCAGCACCCGGTGGCCGTCGCGAATGCTGTTCAAGGGCGCCTGGCCGTCTTCCACGCCGCTGATGTGCACCAACCCAGTCAGCGCCGGGAAGAACTCTTGCTCGGCGGCCAGGTGATGGTGGAAGGTGTCGTGCACCAGCCGGAACACATCCAGCCCGCCGATGGCCTTGATCGCTTCCACCGCCGGACGCTTGCGGCGCAGCGCCGATTGCTCGAAACCCAGGGGCTCGACGAAGCCCAGCAAGCCGTGCTCGCGCAGAATCGGCGCCAAGGCGCTCAGGGCGGTGCGCAGCCCCGCCGCGCGTTCGGCGGCGCTGCGGGTGTCGGGTTCGTTGAAGGGGCACAGCACCACACCCTGGGCGCCACAGTCACGGGCATAGGCGGCCAGCTTCAAGGCCTGGTCGCGACGCTGGTCATTCCACACATCGAAGGGGTACAAGGCGTTGATCGACAGCACCTTGATGCCCTTGGCGGCACACAGTTCGCGCACGGTTTGTGGCGGCGTGCCGTCTTCGATTTCCACGCCTTTGAGGTCGTTGCGAATCTCGATGGCATCAGCCTTGAGGGCCACGGCCAGCTGGATGAAATCCGCCAGCGGCAGGTGGGGGGCTACCATGCGGTTAAGGGCGAAACGCAGGGGTTGGCGCATTGTCATTGTTCTCCAGTAAGGTCATTCCACCCTGTGGGAGCCAGCTTGCCAGCGAGCTGTAAGGCCCAAAAGCTCGCGGGCAAGCCAGCTCCTGCACAGTGGCCAACAAAGAGGGTTATTTGGCGGTGGGCATGCTGAACTCGGCACCCTTGGCGATGCTGTCGGGCCAGCGCTGCATCACGCTCTTGTAGCGGCTGTAGAAGCGCAGGCCTTCCTCGCCGTAGGCATGGTGGTCGCCAAATAGCGAGCGCTTCCAGCCGCCGAACGAATGCCAGGCCATGGGCACCGGAATCGGCACGTTGATGCCGACCATGCCCACCTTGATGGTGCGCGCAAACGCCCGGGCGATACCGCCGTCGCTGGTGAAACAGGACACGCCGTTGCCAAATTCGTGGGCGTTGATCAGCTCCACGGCGGTGGCAAAGTCCGGCACGCGAATGATGCCCAGCACCGGCCCGAAGATTTCCTGGCGGTAGATGCTCATGTCGGTGGTCACGCCATCGAACAGCGTGGCCCCCACGAAGAAGCCCTGTTCGGCGCCCGGCACCTGCAGGCCACGGCCATCCACCAGCAACTGCGCGCCCTGGGCTACGCCTTCGGCAATGAAGCCTTCGACCTTGGCCTTGTGTTCGGCGGTCACCAGCGGGCCCATTTCGCTACTGGTGTCCAGGCCGTTGCCCACCTTGAGGCGGTCAATGCGCGGTAGCAGTTTTTCCACCAGCTTATCGCCCACATCGCCCACCGCCACGGCAATGGAAATGGCCATGCAGCGCTCGCCGGCCGAGCCGAAGGCGGCGCCCATCAAGGCGTCGGCGGCCTGGTCAAGGTCGGCGTCAGGCATCACGATCATGTGGTTCTTGGCGCCGCCCAAGGCCTGCACGCGCTTGCCGCGCTCGCTGGCCTGGCGGTGAATGTATTCGGCAATCGGCGTGGAGCCGACAAAGGAAATCGCTTCCACGTCGGGGTGCTGCAACAGCGCGTCCACCGCCGCCTTGTCGCCCTGCACCACATTGAATACGCCATCGGGCAAGCCGGCCTCGGTCAGCAGCCGGGCCATGAGCAGGCTGGCGCTGGGGTCGCGTTCCGACGGTTTGAGCACAAAACAGTTACCGGTGACCAACGCCATGGGAATCATCCACAACGGCACCATCACCGGGAAATTGAATGGCGTGACCCCGGCGCATACGCCCAAGGGCTGGCGCAGGTTCCAGTTGTCGATGCCGCCGCCGATGTTGTCGCTGAACGAGGTCTGCAACAGGCTGGGGGCGCCGCAGGCGAACTCGACAATCTCGATGCCGCGGGTGACCTCGCCACGGGCGTCGGAGAACACCTTGCCGTGTTCACGGCAAATCAGCGTGGCCAGCTCGTCATGGTGCTGGTCCAGCAGTTCCTTGAACTTGAAAAGGATACGCGCGCGGCGCAGGCTCGACTGCTCGGCCCAGGCCGGAAAAGCGTTTTTTGCCGAGGCCACGGCGGCCTCCACGGTGTGCACGCTGGCCAGCGCAACCTGCCCCTGCACCTCGCCGGTGGCCGGGTTGTAGACCGGGCTGTGGCGCTCGGCGTCGGTATTGAGGCGGCCGTGCAAGTAGTGGCCGATCACGGAAACGTCGCTCATGGAAATTCTCTTGTGCTGAAAAGTCAGAGGTCCAGCAGCCACTCATGCTGCGGGTCGTTGTGGAACTGCCAGACGCGCTTGGGGCCGGCCATGACGTTGAGGTAATAGCTTTCGTAGCCGTACGGCACGCTCACCGGGTGGTAGCCCTCGGGCACCACCACCAGGTCGTTGTTTTCCACGGCCATGGCCTGGTCGATACGCCGGTCGTCGGTGTACACGCGCTGGAAAATGAAGCCCTGGGGCGGGTTGATCTGGTGGTAGTAGGTCTCTTCCAGAAAGCTCTCGGCAGGCAGCGCGTCGCGGTCGTGCTTGTGCGGCGGGTAGCTGGAACTGTGGCCGGACGGCGTGCGTACTTCCACCACCAGCAGGGAGTGAGCGGTCTCGGTGTCGGGCAATATGTCGCACACATAACGCGTGTTGGCGCCCTTGCCACGGGTGCTGCGCTTCATGCTTTGCGGGGTGATGAGCCGCGCGGCCAGGGTACCGGCCGGTGCACCGGGGGCGGCGCACACGGCCACCTGCATGTCGCTGAGGGCTTGCAAACGGGCCTGGCAGCCGCTGGGCAGGTACACCGCCCAGGGCGATGCGTCTTCGAACACCGAATGGCGCTGGCCCAGGTTGTCCCAGCTGAAACTGCCCTGCACCGGTGCCTCGCCGGCCAGGCTGGCGCGGCCGGTGAGTATCACCACGCACAACTCCTGACTGCCGGCGTTGAGCGGCAGGCTTTCGCCGATGCTCAGGCGGTGGGCGCTGAAGCCCACGTACTCCAGGGCGCCGTCTGCCAGACGGACCATCTCCTGGCCCTGTTTGTGACTCTTGACCAACAGGCTCATGCTGCACTCCTCCGTTGCCGGGCCTGGGCGAGCAAGGCGCTCAGGGTGTCGTAGCCTTTCTTGGCGTAGAAATAGCTGGGGGCCACCGCCGGGTCCTGCTCGGCCTCCACCACCAGCCAGCCGCTGTAGTCCACTGCCAGCAGTTCGTCGATCAAGGGCGCGAAGTCGATGTCACCGTCACCGGGCACGGTAAAGGTGCCGTTAACGATGCAGTCAGGAAAGCTCCAGAGGTTGTTGCGCGCCAGTTGCACCACCGGCTTGCGCACGTCCTTGAAGTGCACGTGGCACACGCGGCCAATGTGCTTGCGCAGCACCGCCAGCGGCTCGCCGCCGCCCATGTAGCAGTGGCCGGCGTCGAACAGCAGGCCTACCTGCGGGCCCGTCAGGGCCATCAGCGTGTCGATGTCGCCCGGGGCTTCCACGTAGGCGCCCATATGATGATGGTAGGCCAAGCGCACACCCTGGCCCAGGGTGAAACTGGCCAACTCGTCGAGTTTACCGGCGTAGTCCTGCCAGGCCTGCTGGCTGTGAAAGCGCGGACGCTCCACCAGCGCAATACGGCTGCCCTGGATGGAGTCGGCCACCTCGCCATACACCAGTACGTTGGCGCCATTGGCGGCCAGCAGTTGCACGTGGCCGGCGATGGCGTCTATTTCTTGCGCCGCCGAGCGTCGTGCCAGGCGCCCTGAATACCAACCCGACACCAGCGCCAGGTCATAGGGCTTGAGCACCTGGGCCACACCCTGGGCGTCCTTGGGGAATTTGCCGTTGAGCTCAAAACCTTCGTAGCCGATGGCCTTGCCTTCGCTGAGCGCAGTGCTCAGCGGGGTTTCGCCGCCCAATGACGGCAGGTCGTCGTTGCTCCAGGAAATCGGGTTGATGCCGATACGAATCGCGGATGGCATGGCTGCACCTGTTGTTGTTATCAGTGGGTGACGTTCAACGCCCGTGACGGGCCGAGCGCCAGGCTTCAATCAGTTGGCTGAACCGCTGGCGCACCTGGGCCACCAGAGCGTCGTCGTCGATCTCGCCCTGGAACCAGGCACGGCTGGGTTCATGGAAAATCGTGCGGCCCACGGCAAAGCCCCGGCAGGTACGGCTCGCAGCGGCCTGGGCAAATCCCTCGGCCAGTTCGCTGGCCGGCGCGTTCAGGCCCAGCAGCACCACGCCACGGCAATAGGGGTCGCGCTCGTTGATCAGGGCGTCCAGCGCTTGCCACTGCTCGGCGCTCTGGGCTTCGATTTTCCACCAGGCCGGATAGATGCCCAGGTTGTACAGGCGCTTGATGGCACGGTAGAGCACGTCGGGGTGGGCGCCGGGCAGGTCCTTGGGCGGGATGATTTCCAGCAGCAACTCATGGCCACTGGCAATCGACGCCTCGTACAGGCCGCGGATCTGCGCTTCCTGTTCCAGGCGCAGCAAAGGCTCGTCGTCGGGGTGGAACTGCACCAGGCACTTGATGATCTGTTCGGTGGGCCAGGTGATCAAGTTGCTGGCCACCGAGCGCCCGTGTTCGAACGCCAGTGGCCGCGAGCCCTGTACCTCCACCGGCCGGGCCAGCCACCAGCCACGGCCGCTGGCGGCGTTGAGGGTGTCCTGGCCAAAGCGCTGGTCGGCCAGCAGCCCCACGTTGGCCTCGATGCCACGCTTGGCCAGGTCGCCCTCCACTTCTTGTATGGCACGCAGGAACAACTGCTTGAGCGCCGGAATGCTGCCCAGGTCGCGCCCGGCCTGCTGGGCCAGTTCCACCAACTGGCCACGGTGGTCAAAGGCAAAAATGAACAGTTGCTGCCACTGTTTGCGCGGCACCGTGACCCGGTGCAGGCGCTGCAGGGTTTCATCCTTGTCAGGACGGGTGATGGGCACCGGGCTGTTGAACAGGTAGTCCAGTTCGGCCGGGGTGGGCATGGCTGGCGCGCAGGCGTGGCGCGACACCACCAGGCCACCGCAGGCATTGGCCAGTTGGCAGCAGCGGGCGTCGTCGGCCTCGTTGATCCAACCACTGAGAAAGCCCGACATGAATGCATCGCCGGCGCCCAGCACGTTGAGCACTTCAACCCGGGTGCCTGGGTGAATGTCGCCGTCTTCCAGGCGCGCCCCAATGGCCCCGTGAATCACCGTGCAGCCCTGGGCGCCCAGTTTCACCACCAGGGTGGCGGTGCTCAGTTCGCGCACGGTGCGCAGGGCCGTGAGCAGGTCAGTGCTGCCCCCGGCAATCAGGAATTCTTCTTCGGTGCCCACGATCAGATCGAAGCGCGGCAGGATGCGCTGTACATGGGCGCTGACTTTCTGGTCGGCGACGAAGCGCGTCTCGCCATCGGCCTTGCCGGCCAGGCCCCAGAGCACGGGGCGGTAGTCAATGTCGAGGATACGCTTGACGTTGTGCCGCTCGGCGTAGTCCAGCGCCTGGCTGCTGGCCTTGTACACGCCGTCGGTGGAGAAATGCGTGCCGGTGATCAGCAGCGCCTTGCTGGAGGCGATGAAGTCTTCGTGCACGTCTTCGGCGCGCAGGGCCATGTCGGCGCAGTTTTCGCGGTAGAACACCAGCGGGAAGGTTTCGCGGTCCTTGAGGCCCAGCAGCACCATGGCGGTGAGGCGCTCGGGGTCGACCTTGATGGCGCGGGTGTCGCAGCCTTCACGCTGCAACGACTCCACCAGGAAGCGGCCCATGTGATCATCGCCCACGCGGCTCAGCATGGCTGACTTGAGCCCCAGCCTCGCGGTGCCAAAGGCAATGTTGGCGGACGAGCCGCCCAGGTATTTGGCAAAGCTGGCAACATCCTCCAGCCGGGCCCCTACCTGCTGGGCATAAAGGTCGACGCCCAGGCGTCCCAGACAAATCAGATCCAATTGACGCCCAGTGGCAAAACGAGTCTGGCCCATGCTGGCTCCTGTTATTTTTATCAGCCTGCGAAACGGCCAATGGCGGCCGGTTTCGTGTGTCTTGGCTCAGACTAGAACGGCTTTTCCACGGAATCAACTTTTTTTCTATAAAAATTTTACTCGGAATTTATTTTCTAAAATCATTCAGCCATACTGTGTTTGAGCGTTTTTGGCGGGTTTGCCCGGGGAACTGGACCTTTTGCTCAGGTTTTTTTCCTGGCCTACCCTGTAGACTGCGCGAGCCACCCTCACACCTGGGACCGCCGTGCAAGCGGCCCCACACGCCTATGCCAGAAGGATACAACCATGTCCCGCCTTGATCAGCCGGCCTCGTCCGAGCCGCAAGCCGACAGCGCCCCGGCCAACGCCGAGCAGCTGCTGCAACTGATCACTCGCGAATACGAAGGGCTGCCCCGCCAGCTCAAGCGCATCGCCAGCTACATGAGCCAGCAGAGCGACCGCATCATGGTCGACCGCATCAGCGACATCGCCGGCGAATGCGAGGTGCACCCCTCGGCCATCGTGCGCTTTTCCCAGCGCTTCGGCTTCAGCGGCTTCAGCGAAATGCAGGCGCTGTTTCGCGAGGCCTATACCCACAAGGCCACGCCGGTACAGAACTACCAGCAGCGCATTCGCAACCTGATCGCCAACAAGTCGCAGAAAACCAGCAGCGCGGACCTGGCCCGCGAATGCATCGACGCCACCTTGTCGGGCATCGAACGCCTGGGCGGCGAGCTGGACGACGTGGCGTTCGAGAAAGCCGTGGACCTGGTGGTCAACGCCGAGAACATCTACGTGGTGGGCGTGCGCCGTTCCTTCGCGGTGGCCGACTACCTGGTCTATAACCTGCAGCACACCAACAAACGCATCCACCTGGTGTCGGGCCTGGGCGGCAGCTACCGCGAGCAGATGCGCAGCGTGCGCCAGGGCGACCTGGTGATTGCCATCAGCTTCACCCCCTACGGCAAGGAAACCCAGCATTGCCTGCGCATTGCCCAGCACCATCAGGCCAAGACCCTGATCATCACCGACTCCAACCTCTCGCCCCTGGCCAAGCGCGCCAACAGCGTGCTGCTGGTCAACGAAGGCAGCTCCTTCGCTTTCCGCTCCCTGAGCGCCACCCTGTGCCTGTGCCAGGCGTTGTTCATCGCCGTGGCGTACAGGTTGGAGCTGAAGGTGGATGAGATGCATGAGCAGGTGGGGTTTGATGATTGAGGGTGGTGAGACCGCGCGGCGCTTCCTAGCGTTTGTTTTCAGCGTGCCATTCCAGTGACCTCTCCTGTGTGCCTTGTTCGTTCACAGCAGATTCGTGCCGCCTGGCGGCCGCCGCTACAGCGCCACCGAAAGAAAGCACCACCCCCTTCACCCCAACAACTGACTCAACACCGCCCGCAACTTCCCCGCCTTCACCGGTTTGTTCAACAACGGCGCCCCCAGCCGTTGCAACTGGCGGCGGCATTGGTCGCTGCGCTCGGCGGTGATGACCACCACGGGGATGGCCTGGGCGAAATGCTCGCGCAGACGACGGGCGACTTCGCAGCCGGTCACGCCGTGGTCCAGGTGGTAGTCGGCGATGATCAGTTCGGGCGCCGTGCCTGCCAGCGCCGCCATGGCCCCCGCCTCGTCGGTGGCGGTGACCACGCTGCACCCCCACTGCCCCAGCAGGTCGGCCATGCTGCGTAAAATATCCGGTTCGTTGTCCAGCACCAGCAGGCGCCTGCCCGGCAGCGGGTTGCCCAGGCGTGGCTGGGGCAGCGGGCCGGGCGCCGGCGGTTGCGCCGCCAGGGGTACGAGGATGCTGAACAACGAACCGCGTCCCGGTGTGGAGCGTACCTGCACGCTGCTGTCGAGAATGCGCGCGATGCGCTCGACAATGGCCAGGCCCAGCCCCACGCCCTTGCGCTCGGCGGCACGGCCCACTTGCAGCTGGTTGAACTCGAGGAAAATGGCCTGCAACTGGTCGCAGGCAATGCCCCGGCCGGTGTCCCACACCTCAATGCGCAAGTGCTCGCCCCGCCGCCGGGCGCCCAGCAGGATGCGGCCCTGCTCGGTGTAGCGGCAGGCGTTGCTGAGCAGGTTGCGCAGGATGCGGGTCAACAGCCGCAGGTCGGTGCACACGGCAAATCGTCCACAGCGCACGCTCAAGCCCAGCCCTTGCGCCTCGGCCACCGGCTGAAACTCGGAGGCCAGCGGTGCCAGCACCTCGTCCAACGGGTAGACGTCGATGTCCGGCTTGATCGCCGCCTGATCCAGGCGCGAGATATCCAGCAGGTCGGTGAGCAGGTCCTCGGCGCCTTCCAAGGCCTGGTGGGTGCGTTCCACCAGGCCCTTCTCGGCCACCGGCAGGGGCCGTTCGCGCAGGGTGGAAATCAGCAGGCGTGCGGCGTTCAGCGGCTGCAACAGGTCATGGCTGGCCGCCGCCAGGTACTTGTCCTTGCTGAGGTTGGCGGCCTGGGCGGCGTCGCGCGCTTCGCGCAACTCCTCGGTGCGCTCGCTGACCCGGCGTTCCAGTTCGTCATTGAGTTCTTGCAAGCGCAGGGACAGCGCCTGGTAGCGGTTGCGCTCGGTCTCCAGTTCTTCCAGGCGCGCGGCCAGCTCCGGGTAATGGCTTTTGCGTACCGAATGGTTGGTCAGCCCCAGCAGTCCGGCCAGGGCTTGCTGACGCGGGTCAGAGGGCTTCGCCAAACACCACCTCGACGTCGCGCTGGCTGGAATGGCGCGGGTTGGTCAGGATGCACGGGTCGTGCATGGCGTGGTGCGACAGAAACGGAATGTCCGCCAGGCGCACACCGTGCAGGCCCAGGGTTTCGTGGAAGCCGATGGCGTGTTTCAGGGCGATCAGGTGGTCCACCAGGCGCTGGCGGATCTGCCCATGGTTCAGGCCGCGGCAGTCGATGCCGCAGGTTTGCGCAATCACCTGGAAACGCTCGGGCGCAGCGCTGTAATTGAACGCCACCACGTGCTCGATCAGCACCGCGTTGCACAGGCCATGGGGCAGGTCCAGGAAGCCGCCCAGGCTGTGGGACATGGCATGCACCGCCCCGAGGATGGCATTGGAGAACGCCAGCCCCGCCTGCATGCTGCCCAACATGACCTTCTCGCGCAGGCCCAGGTCCTGGGGGTTGGCGATCATCTGCACCAGGTTGCCGTTGATCAGGCGGATGGCCTCCAGCGCATGGGGGTCGGTCAACGGCCCGTGGCCGGTGGAGACGAACGCCTCAATGGCATGCACCAGCGCATCCACCCCCGTGCAGGCCGACAGGAAGGGGTCCATGCTCAGGGTGGTTTGCGGGTCGATCAAGGCCACGTCGGGCACCGCGCCCTTGCTGACGATGGAAATCTTCATGCGCCGTTCCTGGTTGGACAGGATCACGAACTGCGAGACATCGGCTGACGTGCCCGCCGTGGTAGGGATGAGGATGATCGGCGGGCTGGGCACGCGCAGCGTGTCCACGCCCTCGAACTCCAGGATATGGCGATCGTGGGCCACTACGATGCCAATGGCCTTGGCGCAGTCCATGGGGCTGCCGCCGCCCACGGCCACAATCACGTCACAGTGCTCGGCCCGGTAGCGCTCGGCGCCCAGCATCACCTCCTCCACCCGCGGGTTGGGCGACACGCTGCTGTACAGGCAGTAGTCGATGCCTTCGGCCGCCAGGCTGGCTTCCACGTCGGCCACCCAACCGGCCGCCACCACCCCCGGGTCGCTGACCAGCAGCACCTTGCGGGCACCGAAGTTCTTCGCGTAGTTGGCCACGTGGTGCCGGCAACCGGCGCCAAAGATGATTTCCGGGGAGACGAATTTACGCAGCTGGCTGATGGCAGGGCTCATGGTCTGTTCTTCTGGCAGGGACAGTTCAACTCAGGGTAATGCATTGCCAGCCCAAAGCGCAGCGTGCCTGGCACCGCCCTTCTACTACTTTGGTACTGATTTGCCTGCCCTAAAGCAGCATTTGCAAGGGCCCCCGCCCCGGCCTGTAATGCCTGCATAATTAGAAAGAGCTGCCTACTCATGATTCGCCTCATTGCCTCCCTGCTGTGCCAGGCCCTGATCGGGCTGGCGTTCGGTCTGATCATCGCCAACCTTGCCCATGCCGGCACTTCCCCGCCCGCCACCCGCGCCAAGCTTGCGCGCGCGCTGTGATACCCTGTTTCAGGCCCTCTGCCCACAACAAGAACAGCCGACGCCATGTACCGATTCCTGATTGCCGACGATCACCCGTTGTTTCGCGAAGCCATGGCGCGGGTGCTGCTCGATGCCTTCGCGGGCTGCGAAGTGCTGGAAACCGCCGACCTGGACAGCACCCTCGCGCTGACCTGCGCCCATGAAGACCTCGACCTGATTCTGCTGGACCTGAACATGCCCGGCATGCACGGCCTGGGTGGCCTGATCAACCTGCGCAACGAGGCGCCGACCATTCCGGTGGTGATCGTCTCGGCCGAACAGGACAAGCAGGTCGTGCTGCAGGCCATTACCTATGGCGCCGCCGGGTTCATCACCAAGTCATCGCCACGGGCGCAGATGACCACGGCTATCACCCAGGTGCTGGACGGCGATGTGTACCTGCCGGCAGACATCATTCGCAGCGGCGTGGGCCGCCCCGCGTACACGGGCACGGCCACGACAGGGCTGTCGGTGGCCTTGCTCGAGGCCCTGACCCGCAAGCAGTTGCAGGTGCTGGAGCGCATGACCAAGGGCGAGTCGAACAAGCAGATCGCCTGGCACCTGGAAATTGCCGAGACCACGGTCAAGGCGCACGTGTCGGCGATCTTGCGCAAGCTCAACGTACACAACCGGGTGCAGGCTATTCTCAGCGCCGGCGAGATTGATTTTGGCGCCTACCTGCGGCGTTGACCGCGACGTACCCCAACAGGTGTGGAGCTGCCGATAGGCTGCGAAAAGGTCCGCAGGACCTTCGGCGGTGTCATGTTGGTCGCGCGCGCGCGGTGCGCGCCTTCGCAGCCTGGCTCCTACGCCAGGGGAAATTCGCCGCATTCACTCCAGCTCAGGAACTGCGCTTCGTCCATGGGCCGGGCGAAGAAGTAGCCCTGGGCTTCGTCGCAGCCATATTCGCGGATCAGTTGCAGGCAGCGGAACGTCTCGACGCCTTCGGCCACGGTGCGGTAACCCAGCTCGCGCGCCAGCTTAATGATCGACCGGGCGATTTTCTGGTAGCGCGGGTTTTCCTCGATGCCGATGACCATCGACTGATCCAGCTTGACCACATTGGCCGGGATCTCGTGCAAGTAGGAAAAGTTGCTGTAGCCGGAGCCGAAATCATCGATGGCCACGTCCACGCCCAAGGCGCGGATCTGCCCCAACTCATTCAGCACCCGGGTATTGGAGCGCAGCCACTCGCCCTCGGTGATTTCCACTTCCAGGCGCTGGGGTTCGATGCCGTGCACATGGCACAGGCGGCGCAAGGTACCACTGACGTCGTGGCCGTCGAAGTCCATGGGCGACAGGTTGATGGACAGTTGACTGAAGGTTTGCCCCTGCCACTTGGCCAGCTTGCCCAAGGCCGTGTCGATCACCCAACGGGTGACTTCATGGATCATGCCGTTGCGTTCCAGCACCGGGATGAATTCGGCCGGCGACACCCGGCCCAATCGCGGGTGCTGCCAGCGCAGCAATACCTCGGCGCTGACCTGGGCCCCATCGGCAATGGCAAAGCGCGGCTGGAAACGCAGGCTCAACTGCCCCTCGGCCAAGGCCGCGCCAATGTCGGCAGCCAGGTAGAACGAGCGCCGGTAGGCGGCGTCGCGCACCGGGTCGTAGGCGGCCCAGCGCTGGCCGCCCAGCAATGCCAGTTCGCTGGCGTACATGGCCTTGCGCACCACATCGTCCAGCACCTGCGGCTCCAGGTTAAAGTTGACACTGCCGGCACGTACCGTGGGGCGCACGGGCAGGTTGTCCAGCAGCGCAGGCTGGCGCAACAGCTCCACCAGCCCCTCGATGAAACCGGCAAAATCGTCACCACCCTGGGCCATCACGAAGGCAAAGCGCTTGACCCCGATGTGGTACAGCGGGCCCATCAATTCCAGCTGTTCGGCAAGGCGCTGGGCGGTGCAGCGGATAATGGCTTCGAACGGCGCCAGCCCCATGGCCAGGGTCATGTCGTGGGCCCACTTCATGTCCACGGCGTCGATCAGCACCAGGGTACGCGGTTCGCCCGGGTACTGGCTGGCAAGTACGCCCAGGTCGGCGGCGAACTGTCCACGATCAGGCAATCCACTGATCGGGTCCAGCCGCGCCGCCGATGACTGTGCGTAAAGGTGTTGAAGCATGTATGACTCCTGCAGGGCCGGTCAGGCAACGAACGGTCGCCACATAATAGCTAATTAACATCGCCAGAACCCGATGAGCGACAAGGTTTTATCGGCCGCCTGCGGCCTGACGTTAGGCCGATGCACCTGATAGGATTACCCGCTTAAAGCTTTCAGCCACCCAGAATGGATATCGCGATGCTCACCGCTTTGCTGTTTGACCTCGATGGCACCCTGACCGACACCGACAAACTGCACCTGCTGGCCCTGCAGCAATTGCTGGCCGAAGAAGGTCGTGACTTCACCGAAGCCGACTTCGTGCAGCATTGCAGCGGCCGGGCAAACCCGGACATGTGCCGCAACCTGTTCCCCGATCGCAGCGTGGCTGAGCACCTGGTGTTCGCCGACCGCAAGGAAGAGCGCTTCCGCCAGCTGTCGCCGCAACTGGCGCCGCTGCCGGGCCTGCTGCGCCTGCTGGAATTCGCCGAGGCCCAGGGCATCGGCAAGGTGGTGGTCACCAACGCCCCGCGCGCCAACGCCGACCACATGCTGGGCGCCTTGGCGATTATCGAACGGTTTCACAGCGTGGTGGTGGCCGAGGAGCTGCCACGGGCCAAGCCCGACCCGCTGCCCTACCTCACCGGCCTTGAGCGCCTGGGCGCACGGGCCTGCGAGGCCATCGCCTTCGAAGACTCGGTGCCGGGCCTGACCGCCGCAGTCAAGGCCGGCATCTTCAGCGTAGGCCTGACCACCAGCCAAAGCCGCGAAACCCTGCTGGCAGCCGGCGCCCACCTGGTGATCGAGGACTTCAATGATGAGCGCCTGTGGCAGGCCATCAACGAACTGCAAAGCGCACGCTGATCAGGCGCCGAGCCGCGCGGTCACCTCGTTGAGCTGACGCGACAGGTCGTGCAGGCGGCGGCTGGCCACTTCGGTGCGTTGCACGTTGTCCTGGTTGGTGCTGGCGATCTGGGTGATGTCGGAGAGGTTGCGCGAAATATCCTCGGCCACCGAGGTCTGCTCCTCGGCCGCCGTGGCGATCTGCCGGTTCATGTCGCGAATCGCTTCCACCGACGAGGTGATGCGGCGCAGCATGTCACCGGCCTGGGTGACCTGGGCCACACCCTCTTCGCTACGTGACTGGCCGGCCTGGATCGCCTTCACCGCGTCGCTGGCACCGGCCTGCACGGCGTTGATGATCTGGTTGATCTCGATGATCGACGCCGCCGTGCGCTGGGCCAGGCTGCGTACCTCGTCGGCCACCACGGCAAACCCACGCCCCGCCTCGCCCGCCCGGGCTGCCTCGATGGCCGCGTTCAGGGCCAGCAGGTTGGTCTGCTCGGCAATACCGCGTATCACTTCCAGCACCTTGCCAATGCGCGCGCTGTCGTTTTCCAGGTTGCCGATCACCGCAGCCGTGGTGGTGATCTCGCCGCGCATGTGGGTGATCGTCTCGATGGTTGCACGCATCACCTGCTCGCCCTGATGCGCGGAGGCATCCGCCTGGTCGGCGGCGCGGGCAGCGTCCACGGCGTGGCGCGCCACTTCCTGAGCGGTAGCAGACATTTCGGTCATGGCCGTGGCCACCTGGTCGGTGCGGTTGAACTGGTCGTGGGTGCCCTGGGACATTTGCCCGGCAATGCCGTGCAAGTCGGCGCTGGCGCCATCCAGGTCACCGGCGTTGCGCTTGAGGCCCGTGAAGGTCTCGGCCAGGAAGTCGCGCAGGGTATTGGCGGCCACGGCCAGGCGGCCCAGCTCGTCCTGGCGGCGGCTGGCCACGCGCTGGTTGAACTGCCCACGACTGAGGTCGGCCACGTAGTCGATCAGTTGCTGAATCGGCACCACCAGGTAGCGGCTCACCACCACCAGGCTGAGCAGGCCGATGACAATGCCCGACACCACCAGCACCAGCAGGCCCACCCACACGGTGGTGTCGGCCGAGTCACGAATGGCCAGGGCCTGTTGGTCACCGTCCTTGCGGATCTGGCTCACCAGGGCACTCATCTGTTCGCTGACCGCGCGGTCCACGCCCTTCACGGCAGCATCACCGGCCGAGGGGTCGCCACCGGCGGCCACAAACGCATCGCGACCGCGCAGGTAGTCCTGCTCCAGCACCTTGTGCTTGTCACGCAACCCCTGGATGTCGGCCTTCACGTTGGCATCGATGCCCGGCTGGGCCACCAGCCGCCCCAGAATATCCTGCACGTCGCGCTGACGATCCTCGAACTGGCCCCAATACTTGGCCAGGTCCGCCGGCTGCTTGCCGCGCAGCAGCACGTCTTTCCATTCCTGCACCTGAATCTTGAACTGCAGGTTGGCCTCGTCAATCAGCTGCGAGGTACGCAAGGGGCCTTCGATCAACTGGTGATAGTCCTTCACACCATTGGCCAACAGGTGAAAGCAGGCCAGCGCAATCAGCAGCATGGCCAACAGGCTGCCGCCGATCAGGGTCAGCATTTGAGCTTTCAAGGATTTTCGCACGACCATCGTGGGGGTACTCATGACAGGGATAAATCACCGCGCCACAGGCGTGGGCGATGTCGAAGGCGTCCCTTTCTTCATGCAGTAAAAAACGATGCTTCATGCCACGCATCGGCGCCCCCGAGCGCATCTTGAATGCTGTTCGTCGGCGGGCAATTTGCCATCCCTGGCTGCTCGATATATATGGCAAAACGGTTACAGGATGATGACAGCTCGGCCGCGCTCGTCGCCCCGCCCGCCGCCCCGTGCAGGGCCTGTTATAACTGGGCTTTGCTGCATGCACCGCGTTTCTCCCTTCCGTAACCAACAGGAGTACGCTTCATGAAAACGGCCCCTCACTCCGTGGTCTCCACACAACAATGGCTGGCGGCCCGGCTCGCCCACCTGGAAAACGAAAAGGCCCTGAGCCGCCAGCGCGACCGACTGGCCCAGGAGCGCCGTGAACTGCCGTGGGTACAGGTGGACAAGCCCTACCACTTCCAGGGCGTCAACGGCTCCATGACCCTGGCCGAGCTGTTCGGCGGTCGCAGCCAGCTGATCGTCTACCACTTCATGTACGCCCCGGAATGGGACCAGGGCTGCACCGGCTGCTCGTTCCTGTCCGACCACCTGGACGGCGCCAACCTGCACCTGGCCCATCACGACGTTGCCGTGGTGGCCGTGTCCCACGCGCCGCTGGCACAACTGCTGGCCTACCGCGCGCGCATGAACTGGCATTTCGACTGGGTATCGTCGCTGGGCAGCGACTTCGACGAGGACTACCAGGTGGCCGCCAGCGCCGAGCAGACAGCCAGCGGGCAAATGATCTACAACTACGAGCCCTTCGAGGCCACCGGCGAAATGCCTGGCCTCAGCGTGTTCTACAAGGATGAGCATGGTCAGGTGTTCCACACCTACTCCACCTACGCGCGGGGCCTGGACATGCTGGTGGGCGCCTACAACCTGCTGGACCTGACCCCCAAGGGCCGCAACGAGGTGCAGATCATGGACTGGGTGAAATTGCATGATGAATATGACGGCAAGCCCGGCAGCGGATGCTGTCGCTCGTAGCCGTGCCGAAACGCACGCATTGGAGGCAGGAGCGGGCCGCGCCCGCGAACTCGGCAACACGGTTCGTCAGGTAAACCGAGGTGCAGCCTGCACTCCAATATCGACGGGCGAATCGGGCATAATGACCGCCTACCCTTCAACTGCCCCGAGGACCGGACCCTTGACCCTGCACATTCGCCCCGCCACCCCTGCCGACGCCGAACAGATCCTGGGCTTCATCACCGAGCTGGCCATTTACGAAAAAGCCGAACACGAAGTGGTTGCCAGCGTCGAGGACATCCAGCGCAGCCTGCAAGACCCGGAAGGCTACGCCCGGGCGCTGATCTGCTCGGTGGACGAGGAGCCCGTGGGCTTTGCCCTGTACTTCCTCAGCTACTCCACCTGGCTGGGCCGCAAGGGCATTTACCTGGAGGATTTGTACGTGTCCTCCAAGCACCGCGGGGTGGGCGCCGGCAAGGCGCTGCTCAAGCACCTGGCGCAAATCGCCCAGGACAGCGGCTGCGGGCGCCTGGAATGGAGCGTGCTGGACTGGAACGAGCCGGCCATCAAATTCTACGAGTCCATCGGCGCTGCCGCCCAGCCTGAGTGGGTTCGCTACCGCCTGGCCGGGGATTCGCTGAAGGCTTTCGCCCAGGCCGACTAAACTGGCAGGCAACTGGATTGAAGGAGACGTTCCATGTTGCCTCGCACCTTTACCCTGGCGGTGTGCCTGTGCCTGCCGTTGCTGGCCCAGGCCGCGCCGTTCACCCTGAAAACCCCGGACGGCGATGACAACGCCTCGCTGCGCCAGGCCAACGCGGCCAATACCGGCGATTGCGGCGGAGAAAACGTGTCACCCGCCCTGAGCTGGAGCAACGTGCCAGCCGGCACCCGCAGTTTCGCCCTGGTGATTCACGACCCCGACGGCCAGAAAGGCCTGGGCGTGGACCACTGGGTGCATTACGGGGTCAAGGCCGACACCCATGACGTGGGCGCCGACGCCAGCCTCAAGGGCCAGATCGAAGGGTTGGGGGGTACCAACAGCAAGGGTTTGACCACCTATAGCGGGCCCTGCCCACCGGTGGGCGAGAACCCGCATCACTACGTGATCCAGATCTACGCGCTGGACCTGGCGCCTGATGCGTTGCCGGCGGGGCTGACCCGCGATGACCTGCTCAAGCAGATCAAGGGCCATGTGCTGGCCAATACCAGCGTGGTGCGGCGCTACGGCCGCTGATGCCTTGTGGCCGCTGACGTCGGCTGCGCTGACCTTCATACACTGCTGATATGCAGTATGACTAAGGGCCAGCGCAGCCTGCGGCAGCGGCTACACGCACGGGCCCAACAGGAAGTTGCCCGGCCCTGCGGCCCCCTCCAACACCGGCACCACCGCCTCGTCCTTCAAGTTCACCCCCGACAACTGGCGGCGCCAGGCCTCGCGCATCAGGTACAGCAGCTTGTGCGCCGCCATGGCGTAGCTCATGCCTTCCAGGCGTACGTTGGAGATGCAGTTACGCGCCGCGTCATTGAGCCCGGCACGGGGGGCAAAGGTGAAGTACAGGCCCAGGCTGTCCGGCGAGCTGAGGCCCGGCCGTTCGCCAATCAGGATCACCACCATGCGTGCGCCCAGGCGCTCGCCAATTTCATCGGCCACCGCTACCCGCCCCTGCTCCACCAGGCTCACCGGTGCCTGGCGCCAACCTTGGGCTGCGGCCAGTTCGTCGATGCGCTGCAGCATCGGCAGGCTATGACGGTGTACCGCCAGGGACGACAGGCCATCGGCGATCACCACGCTCAGGTCGTAGCCATCGGGGTTGAGCTGGCGGTGTTCGTCCAGCAGCGCCGCCGAGGCGCCATCCAGGCGCCGGCCCAGGTCCGGGCGCTGCAAATAGACGTGGCGGTCGGCCGCGCCGCTGTGCAGTAGCAGGGCCTGACCGTTCAGGCTGGTCGCCAGCGCGGCGCGGTCAAATGGCGTGTGCACCGCATCGCGGGCCTGGGCATGGGCGTATTGAAAGTCCAATTGCGCAGCCGTGGGCACGCTGGTGCCGGCGCGGCCCAGGGCAATGCGCGCCGAAGTAAGGCGGCGCAATTGCTGCCAGGGGTCGGGCTGGGCCGGGGGTTGGCGTTCGTCACTCATGGCGCGTCCTCACTGCAACTGGGCCAGGGCGTGGCGGAAGGCCGGCGGCAGGCCCTTGCCCAGCTGCAGCGTGCCGTCGCCCTGGGTCATGATCTGCATGCGCGCCAGCCAGTCCTCGTACTCCGGCGCCGGGCGCAGGCCCAAGGTCTTGCGCGCGTACAGGGCGTCGTGGAACGAGGTGGTCTGGTAGTTGAGCATGATGTCGTCGGAGCCGGGGATGCCCATGATGAAGTTGATGCCGGCCACCCCCAACAGGGTCAGCAACATGTCCATGTCATCCTGGTCGGCTTCGGCATGGTTGGTGTAGCAGATATCGCAGCCCATGGGCACGCCCAGCAGCTTGCCGCAGAAGTGGTCTTCAAGGCCTGCGCGGATAATCTGCTTGCCGTTGTACAGGTACTCGGGGCCGATGAAACCCACCACGGTGTTGACCAGGAACGGCTTGAAATGGCGGGCCACGGCGTAGGCACGGGTTTCGCAGGTTTGCTGGTCGACGCCATGGTGGGCGTTGGCCGACAGCGCGCTGCCCTGCCCGGTCTCGAAATACATCAGGTTCTGGCCCACGGTACCGCGCTTGAGGCTCAAACCGGCCTCGTAGCCTTCGCGCAACAGCTCAAGGCTGATGCCAAAACTGGAATTCGCCGCCTCGGTGCCGGCGATGGACTGGAACACCAGGTCCAGCGGCACGCCACGTTCGATGGCGGCGATGGACGAGGTGACGTGTGTGAGCACGCAGGACTGGGTGGGAATCTCGTAACGCTGGATGACCCCATCGAGCATCTTCAGCAATTCGGTGATGGCGCTGAGGCTGTCGGTGGCCGGGTTGATGCCGATCATGGCGTCGCCGTTGCCGTACAGCAGGCCGTCGAGCACGCTGGCGGCGATACCGGCCGGGTCATCGGTGGGGTGGTTGGGCTGCAGCCGGGTCGACAGCCGCCCGCGCAGGCCCACGGTATTACGGAAACGGGTGACCACGCGAATCTTCTGCGCCACCAGCACCAGGTCCTGCACACGCATGATCTTTGACACGGCAGCGGCCATTTCCGGCGTAAGGCCGGGGGCCAAAGCGCGCAACGCGGCCTCGTCGGCCTCGTCGCCCAGCAGCCAGTCGCGCAAGCTGCCCACGCTCAGGTGGCTGACCGGGGCAAAGGCGGCGGCGTCATGGCTGTCCATGATCAGCCGGGTCACCTCATCGCTTTCGTAAGGGATCAGCGCTTCGTTGAGGAAGCGCTTGAGCGGCACATCCGCCAGGGCCATCTGCGCCGCCGCACGCTCGGCATCGCTGCCGGCGGCGACTTCAGCCAGGTAATCGCCCGAACGCGCCGGGCTGGCCTTGGCCATCAGTTCCTTGAGGCTCTCGAAGCGCCACACCTGGCCGCCTGCGGTATGCACGAATCCACTCATCACAGCACTCCTTGTCTCAAGCGTTGCCGGCCAGCGCCACGCGGGCGGCACCGCGGCTCAGCACAATCTTGCAGAACACAGCCCCTGCAATCATCAGGCCGGCGAACACCAGGGCGATCTGCAGGTTGAACCATACCATCGCCACCAGGCACACCACCGCCAACACCAAGGCAATGCCCGGCACCACTGGGTAGCCCGGGGCGCGGAAGCTGCGCTCCAGGTTCGGCTCAATTTTGCGCAGGCGGAACAGGCTCAGCAGGCTGATGATATACATCACGATAGCGCCAAATACCGACATGGTGATCATCGCTGCCGTCAGGCTCATGCCCTGAAGGTTGACCAGGCCGTCACTGAAGATGGCCGCCACACCTACCACACCGCCGGCCAGGATGGCCCGGTGCGGGGTTTGGAAGCGCGACAGCTTGGCCAGGCCCGCAGGCAGGAAGCCGGCGCGGGCCAGGGCGAAGAACTGGCGCGAGTAACCCATGATGATGCCGTGGAAGCTGGCCACCAGGCCGAACAGGCCGATCCACACCAGCATGTGCATCCAGCTGGAGTTATTGCCCACCACGGTTTTCATGGCCTGTGGCAGTGGGTCGTTGAGGTTCGACAGGGCTTTCCAGTCGCCCACGCCGCCGGCGAACACCATCGTGCCGATGGCCAGCACCACCAGGGTGAGGATGCCGCCGATGTAGGCGCGAGGGATGGTTTTTTTCGGGTCCTTGGCTTCTTCGGCGGCCATGGCGGCGCCTTCAATGGCCAGGAAGAACCAGATAGCGAACGGAATGGCCGCGAATACGCCCGACAATGCGCCCAAACTGAAGGTATCGCTGCCGGCCCAGCCACCCAGCACGAAGTTGCTGAAGCTGAAGCCCGGCGCTACCACGCCCATGAACACCAGCAACTCCAGCACTGCCAGGATGGTTACCACCAGTTCGAAGGTGGCGGCAATGTTGACACCCACAATGTTCAGGCCCATGAACACCACATAGGCAGCGGCCGCCGCCCACTTGGGGTCCAGCCCCGGGAACTGCACGTTCAGGTAGGCGCCGATGGCCATGGCAATGGCCGGTGGCGCGAACACGAATTCGATCAGCGTGGCCATGCCGGCAATCATGCCGCCGCCCACGCCGAAGGCACGCAGGCTATAGGCGAACGGGCCACCGGCGTTGGGGATGGCGGTGGTCAGCTCGGTGAAGCTGAAGATGAAACAGGTGTACATCACCGCGACCATCAGCGTGGTCACCAGAAAGCCCAGGGTACCGGCGGTGCCCCAGCCGTAGCTCCAGCCAAAATACTCGCCGGAGATCACCAGGCCCACAGCGATGCCCCACAGATGCAGGGTGCCCAATGTCGGTTTGAGTTGCGTGCTGCTCATTGTGTCGTACCTTCGAGAGGATGCCTGGGGCTCAGCATATCGAAGCATTCGGTTACAAGACTTGACCGGTAAAACCGGGTTTCGTGCCCTGCGGTCAAGTTTGCGCGATGGTGCGCGAATGCAGGGCACGCCTCTGTGCACGCGCACCATGTGGCAGCAACTGTTCGGGTGGGCGCTGGCTTGCCGGCGAGCGTTCAGGGCCCTAAAAGCTCGCTGGCCAGACCCGCTCCCACACGACAGTGGTCGCCAGCAGATCGGTTACCGTACTTCCCATTGCAATGCGGGGCTAATCGCGAGGATCTGCCGTTCAGGCCTCTACACCGCCGTAAACATGAACCCGGAACAACTCTTGCTTGAAGTTTATTCATGATGCCCCGTTGAAAAGGTAGTTACCCATGACCCCCAACCTGTTCTCCCCTGCTCCACACCCAGCGTCGCGGGCGAACAACCGTGGGGTGTTGTCGGCGGCGGCCAACGGGCTGGACCATTTCATTACCCACCACGGGGGCGACCTGGACCGCGTGTTCGGCCGCGCCGGCATCGACGCCGAACAACTGCGCCACCCCACGCTCAGCCTGGCGCTGCCCAACTATTGCCAAGTGCTGGAAGAGGCCGCGCGGCAAACCGGTTGCGACAATTTCGGCCTGCGCTACGGCGAGCAGTTCAAGCCCCAGGCCCTGGGCCTGCTGGGCTATGTGGGGCTGTGCTCGGCCACCTTGGAAGAGGCGCTGATCAACTTCGCCCAGGCCTTCCCCTTCCATCAACACAGCACGCTGATCCAGCTGGTGGACCAGGGCGAGTGTTACCGTTTCGACTATCAGGTGCGCCACGGCGCCATCCTGGAAAAGCGCCAGGACGCCGAACTGACCATGGGCATGGCCATGAACCTGGTGCGCCATGTGCTGGGCCCACAGTGGGCGCCCCGGGAAGTGCTGTTCGAACACGCGCGGCCCATGGACTGGCAAGAGCACCGCGAGGTGTTCGACGCGCCGGTGCGCTTCGACCAGGCCTGCAACGCCATCCTGATTCCCAAGCGGCAACTGCAGGGCCAGTTGATGCCCGGCCACGACCCGGTGCTGTTGATGCTGGTGAAGGACGCCATTCGCCAACTGGGCGAAGCTGACGCCGGCCCGGACTTGCTGGAACAGGTGCGCCAGGTGATCCGCACCGTGCTGCACCAGGGCGAGCCAGTGCTGGAGCTGATTGCCGAGCAGCTTGAGTTGACCGATTCAGTGCTGCAACGACGGCTGCGCGACTATGGCCTGAGCTTCAGCCAACTGGTGGATGAAACCCGCCAGGCGCTGGCGCGCCAGTACCTGCGCCAGCCGAACCTGTCTATCTCCAACCTGGCGCCGTTGCTGGGCTACTCCGAAACCAGCGCCTTTTCCCGGGCGTTCAAGCGCTGGTTCGGCGTAAGCCCGCGCCAGTGGCGCCAAAACGCCATAAATTGACCTGCAGCATCGACTTGCAGCCTGGCGGCAGCGGGTACAAGTCCGTGCCGCAACTGCGCTCAGCGGACCAACCCCAACCGTTCATGCCACTGGGCAATGGATTCCTCGGGGCAGCCCTGGAACTGCTTGTCTCCCTTCCTGTCATCCACTTCCACCCATGGCGCCTTCGAGTTCAGCAGCAGGTGCGTATGCTCCGGCGGCACTGGCAGCGGCGTGTCGATGGCGCTGGCGAACGGGTGAATCAACTCCGGCCATTGCGGGCTGAACAGCCACAGCGCACTGCCGCACTGATTGCAGAAATGCCGTTCGGCCGAACTGGCATGGCTGCGGCTGGCGCCCTTGTCTTTCATGCGCGCGTGATAGATGGAAATGTGTTTGCGGCCCGTCACATGCAGTGATTTCGCGTCGCCGCCCAAGTTGATGGCGTAGCCGCCACCGCCCTGAGTCTTGCGGCAGATGGAGCAATAGCAACGCTGATACGGGTAGGGGTAGGCGCTTTCAAGGGTAAACGTGACAGCGCCGCAGTGGCAGGAACCTTCGAGCAACATGGCGTTTCTCCCCGGTGGTTGAGTTCATCACTCTAGACCACCGGGGCTGG
The DNA here is from genome assembly GCF_000263855.1 of Pseudomonas sp. M47T1. Classification (GTDB taxonomy): domain Bacteria; phylum Pseudomonadota; class Gammaproteobacteria; order Pseudomonadales; family Pseudomonadaceae; genus Aquipseudomonas. The sequence goes on along the minus strand of NZ_AJWX01000022.1, from coordinate 25,707 downwards.
CCCACCGTTCACACGTTCCGCAGCACGCGCCCGCTGGCGGCCACGAAGCCCAGCAGCAGTACCATCACCCCCAGGGCCACCGACAGGCTGCTGGCGTGGGCGATGAAACCGATGGCCGCCGGGCCAATCAGGATACCGGCGTAGCCCAGCGAGGTCATGGCAGGGATGGCCACGCTTTGCGGCATGGTTTTCTGCCGGCCCACGGCGGTGAACAACACCGGCACGATATTGGAACAACCCGCCCCCACCAGCGCGTAGCCGATCAACGCCAGCACCCAGGACGGTGCCAGGATGGAAAGGGCCAGGCCTGCGGCGGCCACCGCGCCGCCGATGATCACCACCCGCGCGCCGCCCAGGCGGGTAACGATGAGGTCGCCGGTCAGACGGCCGATGGTCATGGTGGTGGCGAACGCGGCATAGCCCAGCCCGGCGTAGCGTGGGTCCATGCCGTGGTCGCCCACCAGGAACACCGCGCTCCAGTCCAGCACCGCGCCTTCGGCCTGGAACACGATGAAGCACAGCACGCCCAGGAACAGCACGATGCCCCGCGGCCTGGCCAACAACGGCCCCGGCTCGCCGTTGCCGCTGGTGAGCAGGTGCGGCCCGGCGGCCCATAGCGCCAGCACAGTCAGCGCCACCACGCAGAGCACGGCGGGCAAGGCAGCCAGCCCCAGGCTGAGCAGGCCGGTCATGCCCGCCGCACCGGCAATGCCGCCCACGCTGAACAGGCCATGGAAGCCCGACATCATCGCCCGGCCGCTGGCGCGTTCCACCAGCACGGCCTGGATGTTCATGGCGCAGTCCAGGGCACCGATACCGGCACCAAAAAAGAAAATCGCCGCCATCAACAGCCATGGGTTGGCCACGGTGGCCAGCAACGGCATCACCAGGCACACCACCGCGCCGCCGGTGAGGATCACCCGGCGGCACCCGACGCGGGCGGTAAGGTAGCCGGCCACGGGCATGGTCAGGATCGAGCCGGCGCCCAGGCACAGCAACAACAGCCCGAGCATGCCGTCGTCCAGGCCGGCGCGGGCCTTGGCCAACGGTACCAGCGGCGCCCACGAGGACATGGTGAAACCGGCAATGAAAAAGGCCACGCGGGTCGAAAAGAATTCCTGCTTGCCAGGCTCCGCCTGGACTGCCGTGCTGCTGGAGGACATTGGAGACAGCCTTATCTCGCTGATCAGAATCCGCCTTACCTTGGTGCGCGCCGCCATAAATTGCAACCCCCGCCACCGCGCGCACCGCGTCGCAAGACGCGTCACCGGCGCCGCGCAGTCTCTATCGGGTAAACACGGATCCACAAAGCGAACTTGCGCGGGTTTTGTCGATCAGTTCCTAGGGTGTGTATGAAAAAACATGTGACGGCGGGTTCTGGCGTGGGAGCTGGCTTGCCAGCGAGCTTTTCGGGCCTCAAAAGCTCGCTGGCAAGCCAGCTCCCACAGTATTCCCCGTACGCTCCACCCATTTCATGCAGAGCCTAAGACCCCTGTCGGCAAGCGAGGAGAAATCGGGTGCTATCCACGAAGACCACGCCCATTCTGAAGTGGGTACTGGGCATGGTGCTCAGTTGCAATCTGTCGCTGGCCTGCGCCGTCACGGTGCCTGGAGTGCCCGCCACGCCGGCGGCACCGGCCAAGCCCGAGGTGCTGGTGCAGGGCGGCTTGCTGAGCACCTTGTCGTCGGGTATCGACGAGGTGCAGGACAGCCTCGACCTGGACGGCCACCTCGTGGACGCCTGGCGCCTGCGCGCCGACCGCGCCGCCGACGAAGTGGGTGACCTGGTCAGCCAGCATTCGGCCCGCTCGGCGCTCAGTCTGGCTGGCGACTTCGCCCTGCTGACCTTGTGTTGGGTGGTCATATTCGGCGCCCTCAGCCTGCTGGGCAGGCTGATCAACAAGCGCGCAGCCCGCCAGCGCTTCGTGCACCAGCGCCCACGGGTGCAAGGCCTGCTCAGCTACGTGTTGCCCTATACCATCCCTGCGTTCATCAGCCTGCCGCTTACGCTGACCCTCAGCCACACCCTGGACGCCTCAGTGGCCCGGGCCCTGGCCCTGTGCCTGGCGTATTCAACCAGCAGCGGCCTGGTCTCAAGCTCAGTGATTGTGTGCCTGATCGTGCTGTTCGACGCCGGGCACAAGCGTACCGCCGTGCACATCCTGCGCCGGCGCGCACCGCGCCGGCTGTTTGTCATCGGCTTCCTGGCCGCCCTGGGCGACGCCCTCAACAGCCCGCAGATCGCCCGGCAGCTGGGTGGCAACATCACCGCCAGCCTGTCGGTGGTGTGCGGCTTGCTGGCAACCCTGGCGTTTGCCGTGCTGGTCATTCGCATGCGCCGGCCGGTGGCGCACCTGATCCGCAATCGTTCGCTGCACCAGCGCCTGCACCACCGCGCCGTGCAGGAGTCACTGCGCATTTTTTCCGGGGTGTGGTACCTGCCCATCCTGCTGATGATCCTGGTGTCCATGGTGCACCTGATCGGTGCCGGCGCCGAAAGCCAGAAAGCCCTGCAAAGCGCCCTGCTCACCACCCTGCTGCTGGTGGGCACGGTGTTTCTCAGCACCCTGCTGCAACACCTGTTCAACCCGGCGCCGGACACGTCAAGGCAGCGGCTTCGACCCTACGTGGAACTGCTGCGTAACCTGGCTCATGCGCTGTCGCGCATTGTCATGGCGGTGGCCTTTATCGAACTGCTAGGGCGTATCTGGGGCGTGTCGATACTCACTTTCGCCGCGCAGAACGCCCTGGGCCGCGTCATCAGCAACTCGCTGAGCAGCATTGGCCTGATCCTGCTGGTGACCTGGTTGTTGTGGGTGGTGATCGATACCGCCATTCAAGAGGCCTTGAAACCGGCGGTGGGCAAGCGCGCCAGCCGCGAGCCCAGCACCCGGGTGAAGACCATTCTGCCCATGCTGCGCAACGCCACCAAGATTGTGCTGGTGGTGATTTGCGCCATTACCACCATGGCCAACCTGGGCATCAACGTGGCGCCGCTGCTGGCCGGTGCCGGGGTGGTGGGCCTGGCCATCGGTTTTGGCTCGCAGCAGCTGGTGCAGGACGTGATTACCGGGCTGTTCATTCTGATAGAAGACACCATCGCCATCGGCGACTGGGTGGTGCTGGACTCCGGCCACGCCGGCACGGTGGAGAGCCTGACCATTCGCACCCTGCGCCTGCGTGACGGCAAGGGCTTCGTGCACTCGGTGCCCTTCGGGCAGATCAAGGCGGTCACCAACCAGTCGCGGCAGTTTGCCTATGCGTTTTTCTCGGTACAGGTCAGCTATGACAGCGACATCGACACCGCGCTGGAACTGATTCGCGAAGCTGGCCGCCAGATCAGCGACGACATTGTGCTCAAGCACAACCTGCAAGGCCCGCTGCAGGTGTTCGGGGTGGACAAGATGGACCTCAACGGCATTTCCCTGACCGCCCAGTTTCGCACCATTTCCGGGGGCCAGTATGGGGTGAACCGGGCGTTCAACGAACGCTTGAAGAAGCTGGTGGACCAGAGCGACAACGTGCGCTTTGCCCAGTATGCACAGCCGGTGCTGGCGGTGTCTTGACTCGACCCCCTACCTTACTGATCAGGCCTGCCTTACCCATCGGAGCTGCGGGGCGGCCATACGTCGCCAGGCTGCGAAAAGGTGCGCAGGACCTTCGGTGTTTTGATAGGGATCGCGGGCCCGCTCTGCGGGCCTTCGCAGCCTGGCGGCAGCTCCTACGAGGTGCGCAGGACCTTCAGCGCTGTGATGCTGATCGCAGGCCCGCTGCGCGCGGGTTCGCAGCCTGGCGGCAGCTCCTGTACCGTCTGCGGGAGGGGGGCGGGGCGATAGGGAGCATGCGGTGTCAGGGCTGATCGCCGGCAAACACGCTGACCGCATCCACGGCCCGGCTGGCGCCGTCGTAGATCTGCACAATTACTTCCCCCGCCTGGTCAGCCAGTTCCACGCTGCGCCCGGCCTGTTGGCGGGTGGCGTCCATGCTGGCGATGGCCGAGCGGGTTTCCTGCTGGATGCGCTCGATCATGGCCGAGATTTCCGCCGTAGAGCCGCTGGTGCGCCCGGCCAGTTGCCGCACTTCATCGGCCACCACGGCAAAACCACGGCCCATGTCGCCGGCTCGCGCCGCTTCGATGGCCGCATTCAACGCCAACAGGTTGGTCTGGTCGGCAATGCCGCGGATGGTGTTGACGATGGTGGTGATCTGCTCGGAACGCTCGCCCAGGTGGCCGAGGATCTGCGAGGAATGGTCGATGTTGCTGGCGATCTCGCGCATCTGCCCGGCCGCCAGGTGGATCACCTCAGTGCCCTGTTCGGCCACGCGCCGGGTGTCCTTGGAAATGTGGTAGGCACGCGCGGCGCTCTGGCCATCCTCGGCCTGCTTGACGATGCGCGCGGTGATGTCCGAGGCGAACTTCACCACCTTGCTCAAGCGCCCGCTGGCGTCGTACACGGGGTTGTAGCTGGCTTCCAGCCACAGCACCTGGCCGTGCTTGCCCACACGCTGGAACTGGCCGCTGAAAAACTCGCCCTGGTTCAGGCGTCGCCAGAAGTCCTGGTAGCCCTTGTCCTTGACCATCGCCGGCGGGCAAAACAACGCGTGATGCTTGCCCTTGAGCTCGGTCAGGCTGTAACCGGTGAGGCGCAGGAAGTTGTCATTGGCGCCGATGATACGGCCATCGGGTTCGAACTCGATCACCGCCATGGCGCGGTCGATGGCGTGGAGCTTGCCTTGGCTTTCGTTTTCACGCTGCACGCGGTCGGTGACATCGGTGGCGTACTTGATCACCTTCACCACCTGGCCTTGGGCGTCGCGCACGGCGTTGTAGCTGGCTTCCAACCAGATCATGCGCCCGTTGGCATCCACCCGCTCAAACGTCTGGGCAATGAACTCGCCGGCCTTGAGCCGCGCCCATAATTGGCTGTACTGGCTGCTGCGCACATACTCGGGGGTGCAGAACATACGGTGGTGCTGGCCAATCACCTGGTCGGCGCGGTAGCCCACGGTCTTGAGAAAATTGTCGTTGGCCCGCTGCACCACGCCGTTGAGGTCGAACTCGATCACGGCCATGGAACGTTCGATGGCGGCCAGCAAGCTGGTTTGCTGGGCGATACGGTGCTGGAGGTCGGCATTGGCCTGCCGCAGAGCAGTGTTGAAGAACATGTCGGTATCTCGTGTGCGCAAGGTTGAGGTTATGCTCGACCTTGAGCAGACAGACGTACATGTCGATCGCTGGCCTCGCGGACCACTGCAGCGTCGTGTCGAATGGGTAAATTGTTATGTTCTATTCATTCGGGTGACCAGCCGTGCAGCACTGATATCAAAGTGCCAACCCGTGACTAGATCCTATACAAGACTTGTACAAAGCTCAAGAACCGTCCATGAAAAAAAGCACGATCGTACAATTATTTCACGCAAAAAAAACCGCCTCTTGCAACAAGAGGCGGTGGGGTTCAGCTACGTGGAATCAATGCATGAACAGCGCAATCAGAATGATGACCGGAATAGGCACACCGAGAAAAAACAGCAGTAATGAGCGCATGGTGATTCTCCTGATTAACGGATGGGGGCCGTGGTGGTGTAGGGCTCGGCATGGACGATGATCACGGCATCACGGCGGCGGCCACCGTAGGTCGCGGCCAGGCTGGCGAAGAACGCACCGCACAGCAGGGCAATGAACATCCACAGCGACGCCCACGCGGCGACCTTGCTGGCGGTGTCAGCGGCTTTCTGCGCGGCAACCTTGGCGTCTTCCACGGCCTGGCGGGCCTGGCCGTACACCTGGTCAACCCGTTGCTGGGCCTGCTCGGGGGTGAGGTTGGTGCGCTGGCTGACCAGTTGCGCCAGGTAGGCACGGTCTTCGGCGCTCAGCTGGCCACCGTTGCTCACGGTGCGGGCGAATACGCGGGTGACCTGGGCATGGGCGGCGTCATCGCTGACGGCGGCAGGGCGGTCATCGCGGAACAGCGTGTCGACGAAGTAACCGAACGGGTCACTGTTGCCCGACGCCTGGCTGCCGGCGGCAGCACTGGCAGCCGTGACGGCGCCCGAGGCCATGCTGGCGCCGGCTTTCACGCCGCCACCCACTACGCTGCTCACCGAACCCACCACCAGCGTGGCGGTGACCAATGTGGCCACGGCCCAGGCCAGGAAGCCGTGGGCGGTGTCGCGGAAGTACACTTCGTCACCGTGTACCGTGGCCCATTTGACGCGCAGGCGCCCGGCCAGGTAACCGCCCATCCCTGAAGCGACGATTTGGGTAAACGCCAACCAGACAATGGTGGAGATACCCAGGGTCTTGGCGCTGGCGCCCTCCCCGGCCCACGGCGACACCGCCGAGAAACCAAGGCCGAAGCCCAGCAGGACGAGAATCAGCGACAACGCCGCCGCGGCTGCGGCCCCGGCGAATATCGCTGCCCATGAAACACCCGAGTGGTTTGATCCCTCGGCGGCAGTGGTGGCAAGTTCAGCGTTCGTGATCATTATTGTGGTGCTCCTGGCAAACAGTCAGTGAGTCATGCACAGGGAGTAGTGCAGCGCTCATGCCAGCGGCGCAGGAAATTTGTTGTCTTTTAATTCAAGCACTTACAAACAGCACGCTGCACAACATCATGCAAAGTGCATGATAAGGCCCTGTTGCGGCAGGCGTTATGCACCCTTACGCCTTCATGATGGGGCCGTGGACGCTGTGTTTAGATGAAGAGGTGCCATCCCCTTTGCCTGCTGGAGCCGTCCATGTCCACCCCGCTCAAAGACCACTTGCGCTTCCACCGCGATAACGATCACCTGAGTGCCACCTTCGGCAGCGACACCTTTGCCCTGAAAGCCGAAGCGTTCGCGCGGTTCTTCGGCACGCCCACCTTCCTGGGCGCGCAGACCCTGGTGGTGGTGTTGTGGGTGCTGGCCAACGTCACGGGCCTGGTCACGTTCGACGTGTACCCGTTCATTTTGCTCAACCTGGCGTTCAGCCTGCAGTCGGCCTACGCCGCCCCGCTGATCCTGCTGGCCCAGACCCGCCAGGCAGCGCGCGACAAGGCCCAGTCGCAAGCCGATGCGTTGCACCGCGAAGACCTGGCCCAGGCCAACACCGAACGCCAGGAGCGCGCCGAGAAAAACACCGCGCTGCTGTTGCAGTTGATGGACCAGAACACCCAGTTGACCGAAACCACGCGCCAGCTCACCGAGCGCGTGGAGACGCTGACCCGGCAGATTCATCAGAAGCTGGTGTGACGCGCAAGAACGCCGCCGTATAGCCGCTGCCGTCAGGCTACACGTGGCGGGCTTCAATCTTTGAGGGCGTTGCCCAGGGTGTCGATGTTGGCGCGGTAGAAGCCCAGGTAGGTGCTGGCCGGGCCCGTGGCCGTCAGGGCGTCGGAGTATAGCGTGCCACCAATGCGGGCGCCGCTTTCCTCGGCGATCTGGCGCAGCAGGCGGGCGTCTTCGATGTTCTCCATGAACACCGCCTTGATGTGGTCGGCGCGGATCTGGCGGATCAACGTCGCCACTTCACCGGCCGAGGGCTCGCGCTCGGTGTTCAGGCCCTGGGGCGCCAGAAACTGGATGCCGTAGGCCTGGCCCAGGTAACCGAAGGCGTCGTGGGAGGTGACGATGCGGCGGTTGCCTTCAGGCAGGCTGTCGAAGGTTTGCTTGGCCACCACCAGCAATGCGCGAATCTGCGCCACGTAGGCGTCATGGTTGCGCTGGTACTGGCTGGCGTGGGCCGGGTCCACCTGGGTCAGGCCGCGCAGGATATTGCCGGCGTACACCTCGGCATTGGCCAGGCTGTTCCACGCGTGAGGGTCCGGCACGGTCTGGCCTTCCTCGTCCAGGGTGCGCGGCAGCACGCCCTGGCTGGCCTTGATGACTTTCGCGGTGGTTTCGCTGCTGGTCACCAGGCGGTCCAGCCACGGCTCGAACGACAGGCCATTCTCGACGATCAGGTCGGCCTGCTGCACATGGCGGGCGTCATCGGGCGAGGTTTCGTAGACGTGGGCGTCCTGGTCGGGGCCCACCATGTTTTCCAGCTGGATGTAGTCGCCACCAATCTGCCGGGTCATGTCGGCGAGAATACTGAAACTGGTGACGACCTTGACCTTGTCGGCAGCCTGTGCGAACACGGGCAGCAGGATGCACAGCACAACAATCAACGCACGCATGGTCTGGCTCACTGGGGAATGGGCGAACCGTCACGGCGCAGCACGCCATGCACGGGGCCGAACAACACGGACAACAGGTAACCGCCACCCGCCACCACGACAATGGCCGGGCCGCTGGGCAGCGACAGGTAGTAAGACACCAACAGCCCCAGCCACACCGACAGCGAACCGATCAGCGCCGCTACCAGCAACAGCACCGGCAGGCGGCGGCTCCAGAAGCGCGCGGCGGTGGCCGGCAGCATCATCAGGCCCACCATCATCAGTGCGCCGATGGCCTGGAAGCCCACCACCAGGTTCAGCACCACCAGGCCCAGGAACAGGCCGTGGGCCATAGGGCCGAAACGGCTGACGCTGCGCAGGAACAGCGGGTCAAGGCTGTCGAGCACCAGCGCCTTGTAGATCAGCGCCAGCACCGCCAGGCTGCCCAGCGCCACCCAGACCATGGCGTCCAGGGTGGTTTTGTCCACCGCCAGGGCCGAGCCAAACAACAGGCCCAGCAGGTCCAGGCGCTTGCCGGCAAGGCCCAGGATGAGCACGCCAGAGGCCAGGGAAATGGGGTAGATGGCCGCAAGGCTGGCGTCTTCGCGCAGCCCGGTGTTGCGGCTGATCCACGCCGCCAGCCCCGCCACCGCCAGCCCCGCCGTAAGGCCGCCCAGGGTCAGGGCCGGCAGCGACAGGCCGGCGATCCAGAAGCCGGTGGCCGCGCCCGGCAAAATGCCGTGGGCGATGGCGTCACCAATCAGGCTCATGCGCCGCAGCACCAGGAACACGCCCAGCGGCGCAGCACTGGCGGCCAGCAACAGGCCGCCGAACAGGGCGCGGCGCATGAAGGCGAATTCAAGGAAGGGTTGCCACAGGTGCGCAAGCATCAGGCCACCTTGCGCAGGCTGGCGCCGACGATCAGTTGGTCGCTTTGGTCCAGGCGGCAGCCTTGGGCGGCAATCAGCAGGCATTGGTCGATGCGCTCGCGCACCGCCGCCAGGTCATGACACACCAGCACCAGGGTGCGGCCCTGGTGGTGCCATTGCAGCATTTGCTGCCACAGCAGGGTCTGGCTGGTTTCATCCAGGCTGGCGTCGGGCTCGTCCAGCAACAGCAACGGGGCTTCGGTCAGGCTCAGGCGCGCCAATAGCGCACGTTGCAACTCGCCGCCGGACAAGGCCTGCAAATGCCGTTTTTCCAGGCCGTCCAGGCGCCAGTCATCCATTGCCCGCCCCAGCCGCACACTGCGCTCGGCCCGTGACAGGCGGCTGCCCCAGAAACCGCCGCTCACCAGTTCGCCAAGGCTGATGGGGAATTGCCGGTCGATGGCCTGCTGTTGCACCAGGTAGCCGATGCCACCGGTGCGCGCCTCGACCTTTAGGCTGCCCGCCAAGGGGCGCTGCAAGCCGGCGATGCATTTGAGCAGGCTGCTTTTGCCACAGCCATTGCCGCCAATCACTGCGGTGAGGCTGCCGGCGGGCAGGTGCACGTCCAGTGGTGGCGTCAGCGGGCGCGCGGCCGGGCCCCATTGCAATTGTTGGCAGGTGATCAAGGGCGGCCCCCTGAGCAAATCGGGGCGATGAGAAGCGGCAATGGCATGGTCGAATCTGTGTCGGCGGGTGACAGGATGGTTATGATATAACATCTTTTAGCCGCGCAGATGAAATTTCTGTCATGGCATCGCATCGTATTGCCAGAAGTTTCCCGTTATCCTGAACGCTTTATCGTCGTCGATTGCCTGCCCATGAGAGTGCTCCCCACGTCCCGCGCGGCCCGCCTGCTGGCCATTGGCGCGCTGACTGCCTTGGCCCAGGGCCTGCTGACCCACGCGGTGCAGGCCAGCCTGTTCCGTTGCAGCGGCCAGCCCTGCCCGCTGCTGGGTACGTACCAGACCGTGTTGAGCCTGCTTGATTTTCCCGCCGCGCAACTGGCCCTGCTGCCCCAGCTGGAGGCCTTGTCCCAGGCCCCCGCAGTGGCCTGGCTGGTGCTGGATGCGCTGGTGTGGGGCGCCATCGCCATGCTGATTGCCTGGCGCCTGCCTTCGCGGGCGCCGCACTGACCTCGGTTTACCCCCTCGCCTGTCCATTACAAGGAACACACAATGTCCAAGATCATCCTGGTACTCAACGGCCCCAACCTGAACATGCTCGGCCTGCGCGAACCGGCCGTGTACGGCCACGAAACCCTGGCCGACGTAGAAGCCATGGCCACCCGCCGCGGCGAAGAACACGGCCTGAGCGTGGAATGCAAACAGACCAACCACGAAGGTGTGATGATTGACTGGATTCACCAGTCGCGCGGCCGCGTGGCCGGCATCGTCATCAACCCCGGCGCCTGGACCCACACCTCGGTGGCCATCCATGACGCGCTGATCGCCTGTGAAGTGCCGGTGCTGGAAGTGCACATCTCCAACGTGCACAAGCGCGAGTCGTTCCGCCACCATTCCTACGTGTCGCTGGTGGCCGTGGGCGTGATCGCCGGTTTTGGCACCCAGGGCTACACCCTGGCCATTGATCGGTTTGCGCAACTGCTGAAGTAAGCCTGTGCGCTGCCCCTGGCTCTCACCGCCAGCCGGTGGCGCGCAACGCCTCCAGCAACACCTCGGCCTTCAGCCCACGCACCGGTGTGCCGTCATCGGCCTGCATATCCTCCCCCGCCAGCAACACGTTGACGATCGCCTCCTCCACCGCCTCCGCCGCCGCGGCAAACAACGCTGATATGTGGTCGTTGTTGACCATGCTCAACGGCGTGGTAAACGGCGTGTCCTTGCGGTTGTAATCGGCGGTTGGCAGGTCGTGGTTGCCGGTGGCGAAGGCCAGGAACACATCGCCACTGGAGTCCTCGGTACCCCCCCCGGTGCGGGCAATGCCGATGGACGCGCGCTGGGCCAGGCGCTGGCACTGGTGCGGCAGCAACGGCGCGTCGGTGGCCAGGATCACCACGATGGAGCCCATGCCCGGCGTGCCACGCCCGGTAAACGGCGAATCCAGATCACGCAGCTGGCGGCCCACCGGGTAGCCGTCCACGCGCAACTCCGCGCGCTTGCCATGGTTGGCCTGCACCAGCGCGCCCACCGTCCAGCCTCCCTGCTCGGCAGGCAGCTTGCGCGAAGAGGTACCAATGCCGCCCTTGAACTCATGGCAGATCATGCCGGTACCGCCACCCACCGCGCCCTCGGCCACCGGCCCCGAGCTTACCGCCGCCAGGGCCTGCTGGACCTGCGCGGCGCCCACGTGCTGGCCCCAGATGTCATTGAGCACGCCGTCGTAGGTTTCCATCACCACCGGCATGCACCAATACACCGCCGGGTCCTGCAGGCTGTTGCGCTCATGGGCGATCAGGGCATCGCGCACCACCCCCACGCTGTGGGTGTTGGTGATGGCCACCGGCGTGGTCAGCAGCCCCGCCTCGCGAATCCATTCCAGGCCGGTGGCATCGCCATTGCCGTTCAGCACATGGCAACCGGCAAAGCACGGTTGCTGACGCGCAGCCCCCGGCCGTGGCTGCACCACGGTGACGCCGGTGCGCACCTGCTTGCCGTTCACCACCTCGCGCAGGGTGCTGTGCCCCACGCGAATGCCCGGCACATCGGTAATCGCATTCAGTTCGCCGGGCGTGCCCAGCCCCAGGGTAATGCCCAATTCGCGCGCGCGCATGGCGCCTCCTGTGTCAGAGTTTCTGGAAGGCCGGGCTGAACCGGCCAGTGGTGCAATAAAGAATGACCGATACCGCCAACAGCCCCACCAGCACCATCACGTCCCGCGCCGATGCATCCATCAACAGCGTCAGCATCAGGTAACCGGCGCCTACGGTGGCCAACAACGCCGGCAGTGGCCACAGCGGCATGCGGTACGGGTGCTCGCGGTCGCGGCGCAACACTCGGCTGGCCAGGGCGCACAGGGCAACGATCAGGTACACCAGCACAATCAGCAGCACGCTGAACGAGGTCAGGTTGTTGAGGTTGGAGTTGAACGTCAGCGCCGCCGACGGCACCGCCAAAAACAGCGTGGCCAGCCACGGCGATTGCCACTTGGGATGAATGCGCGTGAACGCCTTGTTCAACGGCGCCGTCCACAGCGCATCACGTCCGCTGCTGAACATCACCCGCCCGGTCTGAATCACGATGGCCACCAATGCGTTGAACACCGACAGAAAAATACCCGCGCTCACCACCCGCGCCAGCATTGGGCTGCCGTGGCTGGTCAGCAGGTAACCGATGGGGTCGGGGCTGGCGATCATGGTGCTCAGCGAGGGCGCGCCGATCAACAGCGAAGTCAACGGCACCAGCTCAATCACCACCACCAACACCAGCGACCACAACACCGCCTTGGCCACGCCCTTGCCGCCGTCGTGCATGTCTTCGCCCAGCAACACCGCGCCGCCGTAGCCATTATAGGAAAACAGCCCCACCCCCACCGCGCCAATCACCAACGCCCAGGGCGCCGCCTGCAAGGCACCATTCACCACCACCTGCGGGTGCAACAACACGCTCATGGGTTGCTCGGCGTGGCCATACCCCAGCGCCACAATCACCAACAGCGCTGCCACTTCCAGCAACAGGCACACGCCGGTTACCCAGGCGTTGAGCTTGATGTTGAGAATGCCCAGGCCAAAGCTGGCCACGACAATAACGAGCGCCACCGTCTGCGCATCGAAGTGGGTGCCCAGGGCCACGTTCAAATAGGTGGAAGCGCCCGTGGCCAACACCGGCGGAATGAACAGCAACATCACCATCACCGTGAGGAAGGTGGCGTACCCGGCCATGCCACCAAATACCCGCTTGGCGTACACATACTCGCCGCCGGCGCTGTGGTGCGCACGCCCCAGCTCCGCGTAGCAAAGGGCAAACATCAGCGCCAGCAAGCCGGCGATCACAAAGGCCAGGACCATCCCCGAACCGGCCTGCTGAATGGCGAACGGCGCAATCACGAACACCGAGCTGGCCGGGCTGACCGCCGACACGGTAATGCCCACTACATCGACTGTTTTCAGGGAGGGCTTGAGCGCAGAGACCTGCGCGGGTGCATCGCTCATGTCGTTATCCTCTTGGTTTTTTTAGGTATACGGAGGCAGAAACGAAATAAAACGCAGGGCACGCTCTGATGACGTGCTTGGCTGGGGCTAACCCTACGGCGCTGGCCGGGGTACCGCTATCCCCGTTTAGGGTTACGCCCCTTGACGCGGCCCACCGAAACACGCAAAAACGTACAACGCCCACCTGGAATCACTCACATGCAATTGCTGTTCAGCGAAGTCGGCACCCACGCCAGCCTGGCTCGCACCATCGAGCACCTGGGCACCCCGCGCTTCTTCAAGCAACTGATTTTGCTGCTGCAACACTGGCTGGCGTTCGACAACGCCCTGGCCATCCACTACCCCAGCGACGCCGCGCCCCGGGCCCTGGAAGAGTTCGACGCACTGCCCCACAGCGGCCCGGCGGCCATGCTCATCTACCTGGACGGCCTGTACCTGCTGGACCCGTTTTTCCAGGCGTGCCGCGAGGGCATCGCCAGCGGCCTGTACCGTCTGGAGGAAGTGGCGCCCGACCACTTCCGCCAAAGCGAGTACTACCTCAACTACTTTCACGACAACGTGCTGGAAGACGAGCTGCAATTCATCGTGCAACTGGGCGCCGAAGGCACCCTGAGCCTGTCATTGGGCATGCGCCAGCCCTTCAGCGCCGAGCAGACCGGCCAGTTGCACACCCTGGCGCCCTGGGTGTTGGCCCTGATGCGCCAGCACTGGCAGGCCCAGGCGCCGCGCAGCACCCCGCCTGAGCCACGCGAACTGTCCCACCACATTCGCGATGCCATGAGCCAGTTCGGCGCTGGCGTGCTCACCGAGCGCGAGGTGGAAATTGCCCGGCTGATCCTGCGCGGCTTCTCGTCCAAGGCCATGGCCGAGCGCCTGCACATCAGCCCCGAGACCATCAAGGTGCACCGTCGCCACCTGTACGCCAAGCTTGACATCGCCTCGCAACCGGAACTGTTCTCGTTATTTATCCAAGCCTTGGGCCACGACCCGCAACATCCCTGACAGAGTGTCGGGTTCACGTCTATGCTTGCTGAAGGCAGGCAAAACGCGTTGCCGGCAGCCACCGCAAACCATTGGAATGCATGACAAAACAGGGAGTACGCGATGACCGCAGCGGCGTTTGGCACCCTCAATTTGAGCCTTGGTGCCCTGGATGACCACGTGATAGGCGAAGTCCGCAACCACATTGGCCACCTCACCCTCAACCGCCCCAACGAACTCAACGCCCTGAACCTGGACATGGTGCGCACCCTGCGCGGCTATCTGGACGCCTACGCCAGCGACCCGCACATCCACGCCGTGATGCTGCGCGGCACCGGCCGCGGCCTGTGCGCCGGCGGTGACATCCGCTGGCTGTACGACACCTACCTCAACGGCACCCAGCGCCACGAAACCTTCTTCACCGAGGAATACGCCCTGGACCTGTGCCTGCACCACTACCGCAAACCGGTGGTGGCGCTGATGGACGGCTACACCCTGGGCGGCGGCATGGGCCTGGCCCAGGGCGCCGACCTGCGCATCGTCACCGAGCGCAGCCGCATCGGCATGCCGGAAGTGGCCATCGGGTACTTTCCCGACGTGGGCGGCAGCTACTTCCTGCCGCGCATCCCTGGCGAGCTGGGCATCTACCTGGGTGTAACCGGCACCCAGATCCAGGCGGCCGACGTCTTGTACTGCGGCCTGGCCGACTGGTACGTGGACAGCGGCAAACTGCCCACCCTGGACGAACGCCTGGACCGCCTGACCTGGTCCGACAACCCCCTCAAAGACCTGCAGGGCGCGCTGGCCAAACTGGGCCTGCAAACCCTGCCCAACGCCCCGCTGGACCGCCTGCGCCCGGCCATCGACCACTTCTTCGCCCTGCCCGACATCGCCAGCATGATCGAGCAACTGCACCAGGTCACCGTGGCCGACAGCCACCAATGGGCCGAGGCCACCGCGCAACTGATGAAACAGCGCTCGCCGCTGGCCATGTCCGTCACCCTGGAAATGCTGCGCCGCGGCCGCCACCTCAGCCTGGAGGACTGCTTCGCCATGGAAATGCACCTGGACCGGCAGTGGTTCGCCCACGGCGACCTGCTGGAAGGCGTGCGTGCGCTGTTGATCGACAAAGACCGCCAACCGAAATGGCGGCCGGCGACGCTGGAGTTGCTGGATCGCGAGCAGGTGCAGCAGTTTTTTGAGGGCGTGTAGCCCCGCCCCCTTACCCACAGACGCAGCTGCCGCCAGGCTGCGAAGGCGTGCACTGTCGTTGTGGGAGCGGGCTCTGCCCGCGAAGCGAGCACGGCAGGCTATGCGGTAGTGCGCGGTGTCTTTTTCGCGGGTAGAACCCGCTCCCGCAGACGCAGCTGCCGCCAGGCTGCGCTGGCCTTTGGATAAGCCCAGATCACACACCGCAAACAGGAGCCTGCGAAATGACTGACAGCTTCATTGAATTCGATCCCGCTAACTACCTCACCAGCCCGAGGCAGTTGCGCAACTGCTGATCAACGCACGGGCGACCGGCGACGCGACCTATTTAGCCAAGGCGCTGCACGTAATGCGCCGCGCCAGGGGTATTACCGAGCAGGCCCGAGCCCTCAAGCCCACTCCAGCAGCATCGCCTCCAGATCATTCATAGCGCCCTCGCTGACCAGCCCTGCAGACTCAGCCTCACACAAAAACCGGTAGGTCTTCTCTGGCCAGCCGGCCCTCATCAGCAACGCATCGGCCTTGAGTGTTCCGGACCGCTCGAATACGGCAACGGGCACGGCAGCCTCGATACCAGCCCAAATACCTTCCACGGACATTCGCGGGGAATCTTCCCAGGCATCAACGCTGGACTCCGAAAAAACCGCTACGCGCTGCGGACGAGAACGCGGCACAGTGACAGTGACCTGCTCTGGACTCCGTCCATTATTCAACCCTACCGCCCTTTTCAACCAACTTATCAGCGACACTTGCGCCTCACCACTTCATGCACAGTATTGACCACCACCAAACACCACCATCAAGCCTTGCGAAGGCCGCGAAAAAACATCCGCACGCTAAAACGAACTTTTTTGAAGAAGAAAAACAGCTCAGGCAGCAGCACCGGGATACGACCATGGACTGCTGCGCCGCATTCACTGGCGTCAGCACGGGTCAACCTGAAGAAATGGTCCGGCAATCGAACGTTATTCTTCAGGCATTTCACCACCGTCGCAGACACATTACGTTCCATAAAGGCCAAGGCTACATCCTTGCCCCGGATGAACCCGTTCACATGCGCCTTCAGCGCGCCCAGCGTTTCCCGGTAAGCGTCATAGCCACCCAGCACATAAGCGGCATCTTTGGCACTCTGGGTCAACGAACCCTTGGGATGCTCCGATCAACTTGCCGCGCGTCAGCGGCAAGTCGAAAATCAACCCGGCAAACAGCGTTATTCGCTGAAAATCGAACGATGCCTCTTACAAGGAGGGCGTTTCGGCCCGCTCCTCAGTATCAAGAGCGCAACTCACCCATACCCATCAGCTGTTTTCGAGCCATCCACAGATTCGACAGGGCGAACAGCGTGGTCAGCTGAGCTGTGTTTTTCATCAGCCCACGAAAGCGCACTTTCACGTAGCCAAACTGACGCTTGATTACCCGAAACGGATGCTCGACCTTGGCCCGTGTCTGAGCTTTGCAGTACTCGATCTTGCGCTTGACCTTGTAGAGCACGCTGCGTTTATTGAGCCTGGAATACGTGCTGCGCCGCGCTGCGATTTGCCAGATGACCTCACGATTTTCATGCTCTTCACGCTTCTCGACACCAGTGTATCCAGCGTCTGCATATACCGCGTTTTCTTTGCCGTGGAGCAGTGCGGCGACCTGCGTGACATCGGCTACATTAGCGGCGGTGCCATGGACGTGATGAACCAGCCCGGACTCAACGTCAGTGCCGATATGAGCTTTCATCCCGAAGAAATATGGGTTGCCTTTCTTGGTTTGATGCATCTCGGGATCGCGCTTGCCTTCCTCGTTCTTGGTCGAACTGGGAGCATGAATGATGGTGGCATCGACGATGGTGCCTTGGCGCAGCGACAGGCCTTTTTCTTGCAGATAACCGTTGATGACCGCGAGGATTGCAGGGGCCAGTTGATGCCTTTCCAGCAGGTGCCGGAAGTTCATGATCGTGGTGTCTTCGGGTATCGGAGCGCTTAAAGTCAGGCGTGCAAATTGGCGTATGGGCGTGATTTCGCAGAGCGCTTCTTCCATGGCCGGATCGCTCAGGGAGAACCCGTTTTGCAGCAGATGAATGCATGGTTTCCAGAGGATAGGGTTTTCTGCCGCCGCCGGCCTTGGGGTAGAACGGCTCGATCAGGCCCAGCAGACCTGTCCAAGGTACGACCTGATCCATCTCGGCGAGGAAGCGTTCGCGGCGTGTCTGCTTGCGCTTGCCGGCATATTCGAAATCGGAAAAGCTCATCTGGCTCATGGGCGGCTCGGATCAGGTGGTCAGGCGTATTTCATCACATTTGGGGACTTGTTCGGAGATTCCCTAAGGCACATGTGCTCTCCGACATGCCACTCTCACTAACTCAGGCAACCCTCGCATCCCGCCCCCTCATTTGTTTTTTACCCTCAGACGGCACACTGTCTTCATGGGATAGATCACCTCATGGGTATCAACATCATTAGCGCCTGACTCGCGCCCTCATGTGTTTTACCAAGATCAAATAGCTCGAGCAAAGGTGCGGACACAGAATGAAGCAGCGGCATTATGCTTCCAGCATACTTTTATGAAATACAAGCCCTACCTCATCACGAACGGCATAGATAGTTTCATACTGAAACGAAAGAACAAAGCGAGCCGCCGTTTCTTTTTCAAGCGCCACTAGCAACGCAGCAATATCCGCTTGCGCCTCCACCAAAAAACTTACCGGGCAGTGAATAGCACCGACCAAGCCCGCCTGCCAACAAACATCCAGACCTTCAGCAGATACATCTACAGCAGCAGGAGGGCAAAAAAAAGTAAAGAACGCATTTGAGTCGCTGAAATTTCCTGTTAGCAGGCCACCTTCTATCGTGCCGTCCTGACCAATCTGTCTAAAAATTGATGCCAGTTTCTCGATCGAAACACCAGACTCTATCTCCAAATTCATGGCAATACTCATTCCGCACTCCTTATGACTCGAAACTGACCATCTTTCATGAGGTAGAGCGTATTCAGCCCTTGTACAGGATTCGACTTCAAGGCATTTTCAATCTCATCAAACCCCAGAGGAGAATCCGCCAAATTGACGACAATATTACTCGCTTAACTTAACGCTTTATTCTTGGGTGGAGAAATCCACGATATAACGTTGGCCGGCGTAGAACCCCACGTCGCGGGCACCCAAGCCACATTCGCCGCCAACCGCGCCCAACGCACTCATGGAGACCCAGCACCAGTTCAGCGAATGCTTACTTGGCGTCAACCGCAATGCCTGCTTGCCGAATATGTCCAAGATCGAACGCCGCCCGGCCCCTTCCAACCGCTGGCCGTTTAGATGCGTTGCAAGCGATAACTGATGAAACTGAATTGCCCCATCTACGGCGCCCTCAAAGCAGTATTGCCGTTCCCAATCTGCGTAGACTCTCAGTCTTGCTGCATGACGGCTCCTGCTCAATCTACGACTAAATTCTTTCGTATATAGACAAACGGTAGCTCTTCAAAATTCGACCCCATCTCTTCCGCCAAAATTATCGCTTCATTATATTCCGCCAAAGTGATTACAACATCATGCTCAGCAATATGATCGCATAAAATCTCAAACGCTAGCCTGGCCTCACCATGCCCAACATAATTCATCGCCCCCTCAAGTATCTCAGGCAACAGACGCCCCTCAAATTTCCTGCCAAATGTCAACACTATTTTATCGTACACGGTCAATCACCTCACCGCCTTATAAGCTGTTGGAATAGGTTCTAGATCAGGGAACGCTGTGATTACTTTTCCGGTAGCTGGCATGTACACGAGCCTTATACGCACACCGTCTCGCTCCTCATATGATACCCATTTAGCAGGATTACCCGCCTTGTTGTAAACACCTCCGGTCCCGGTCTGGGCATACCACTGAGTGTCCGGCGAGGTAACAATATCTCCAAGTTCGTGGACAATTTTCTCGGCGCTCCAATTCTCTGGGAAGGGTGTTTTTCCTTCTTGCGCTGGCCACAAGTGACCGCCGCTACCCGGCCCGTCCCCGTAAAGAATATGCTGTTTTTCACTATCTGAAAGTATATCAAAAAACTCTCCACCCCCACTGCTACTGGAGATAGGCTTAGAGATTTCTGCACCTAACGCAGACTCGCCTTTCGCAACATCACCAAAAATGGTCGCACCGATAGCCAGTACGCCCGTGATCGTGTCCTCTTCAGGTAAGAGTGCCAACTGCCCAATCTGAACGTCGTCCTCCTGCCCCTTGGCAATCTGCGCCCTCTGCCCAATGCTGTCGTAGAGTGTCTCATCTTCGCTTTTACTTCGAAACTGTGTCGCGACTAGCTCCGTGAATGTTTGCGAGTTAGCCTTTACCCAATCGGCCTTCTGTTCATCGGTACCCGCAAATGGATAATCGTAATTTCTAAGTGTTCCATTTTGCAGCAAATCAGCCAGTGAAGTTGCCGCCTGAGCAGCTCCGTACTTCTGCGTCATTTCATCAGTATACTGCTGCTCAAAGCCAAGCAATTGGGTCCTTTCTTCATCCGTTAGGGGAAGCCCTACTGCCACTTTCCAGCTGAGAAAGTCGCTCTGCTGGTCCTGTTCTGATGACGCTTTGAAATACGCCTCCTGTGCTGACGTAGCTACACCAGTCTCCATTGCTAGACGGGCTGTTTCACGCTTGGCATCAGATATCGGACCAAGGAAATTATACTCCGTCGCCTTGTTAGCGACCTCGCGTGCTGTATTTGAAGGAGTCATGAACCTCCTTCACTTGCTGCCAATTAATATCTCCCCGGGCCTCGGCGTCCTTGATCCAACTCAACGACGGATCCGCCTTCACCATGGTGTCGATCACCTGGCTGACGGTTTCCTGGTTGATCTGCTTCACATCGATGTTCAGCCCATTGACCGCGTTGATCACGGTCTTGCCCTTGGCGACCATCTCTGTCTGCTGCAAGGTTTCGTCGGTGTTGCCTTTACCCTTGGCGCTGGTCCAGGCCAGGTTGGAACTGCTCTTGGTGTGCGTCTCCTGGTCGAGGTCTTTGACGGCTTCAAACGTCACCGCCCCACCACTACTGATGGTCAGGTCATTCCCACTATTGAGCTTCGCCGCCTGATACAACTGATCGCCATTACTGGCCAGCGTCAGATCACCCCCACTGGTAACGGCACTGCCCACATTGGTGACCTGGGTCGTCTCGTCATGCTGGGTTTTCTTCGACCCAAAGCTGCCCTTCTTCTTCATGTCATACAGCGAGTAATCGCTGTTCTGGGCAGCCAGCAATTGCAGCTTGTCCCCGGCATACACGTACGCATCGGTACCGGCCGTCACGTTGCTGGAGGTCAGCGTTACATCCTGCCCAGCCTGCAACGTGGTGCTGCCACCGGCCGTAACCGTCGTCGCCACCTGCGCCACATGATCCTGCTGCGACGTCACCTTATGCGTCTTGCTATAGCTATGCGTCTCATCCGCCGCCGAGCTCAAGCTCAGGTTATCCGTAGCCGAAAGCGCCACACTCCCACCCGCCGTCAACTGACTGGCCGTAGCCGTCAGGTCCTGCCCGGCGCTGATGCTCAGGTCCGTCCCCGCCGTCGCGGTGGCGCTGTTCTGGGTGGTGGTGGAGCGTGTGTGTTTACTGGTCCGCGTGCTGCTGTCCACGGCCTGCGCAGCCGTGATGTTGACGTCGCGCGTCGCCGTGATGCTGGTGGTGGTACCGCTGCTCAGCACGCCGCCGGTGTTGTTGACGTCCTGCCCGGCATTGATGGTCAAGCTGCCCGCCGCCTCCACGCGCGCGGCGCTGTCGACGAAGTCGGTGCGTTCGGTGGCCGAGCCCAGGGCGCTTTGGTGGCTGGTGACGGTGCGCTCGTTGGTCACGTCGCCGCTGACGCGGTCAGGCTTACGTCGCGCCCGGGGATGATGCCGCCGGCGCTGTTGGTCAGGTTGTTGCCGGCGATGGCCGACAGGCTGCCGGTGGCCTTGAGGGTGCCGGCGTTGCTCAGGTCGCTGCCGGCAATGACGTTGACGTCGGTGCCTTGCACCAACGCGCCGTCGGGGGCCAGGCGATTGTCGGCGTTGGCCATGTACAGCACGGGTACCAGCACGGTCTGGCCGTCGACGACTTCGCTTTGCATCCAGACGATGTCATGGGTCAGGGCGGCGACTTGTTCGCTGGTCAGGGCGGTGCCTACGGTCAGGTTCAGTGACTGCTGGGCGGCAATGCCGTTGTCCATCAGGTACTGGAACTGGCCGGCGTCGCTGGTCTGGCCGTCGATGTAGCGGGCACCGGTTCTGGCGACGATGGCCTGGTCGACCAGGGTTTGTTCGTAGAGGCCGTCGCCCAGGCGTTTTTCGCTACTTCCGGAACGTACCGGACACCCGCGATACGCTACAAATGTGGAAATATATCTTTCGGAAATTTCCTAGGAAAGTTCCTACAAGTTCAGTGATAATCGAATAATTAGCTTACATTTCAACGCTTGCGCCTGTTGCCACGGAAACCTACCCTCCGTTAGCCGCTGCACACATCAGCGGCCGGGTTTGGTCACCCGATGCAACCAGGCGCATCAGCGTCGCCATTCATGCTCGCCTGTTGGCTGGCATGACGCTTTATGGCAGCTGTGCGCGGGGCATCTTCGGATGCGCCGGGATCCTGGTGCCCCGGTTGACCAACCCTCGCATAGCTGCCACCTCTTTGTTTGGTCACATCGACTGGCAGCTCCGTTCACCACCAGGAGCGTCATCATGGTCAAACCGACACCCGATCCGCCCTTTGGCGATCCCCCTCAGGATCACCCACTGCTTCGGGCGCCGTCCCCGTACTCGGAAAGCGACAACCTGACCGAACTGGTCACCGGCCAACGAGCACTCAACAAGGCTGCCGGACGGAACGTCCACACATCACCGCCAGCTCCGCCAACATGGTGGAAGTTCTGGCAACGTCGTGCCGGGACTTAGCGTCCAGGGTTGAATGTTATTGGCTCCCCCAGCGCAGGTGAAAAACCTCGCTGTCGAATTCATAAGGATTTTGATCATGACAGACTATTTGGAAACTACCGCACTGCCCTTTGGCATGCGAGATTCACGGCAGCAGCCTTTTTTCAGCGTGAATGCAGGGATCAGCCTGGAGGATGCGCTGTGTCATTTGTCGCATTTGCTGGGATGCGCTTATGAGTCGACGTACGAACTGGCTGATGGGGACGGCGTCGAGAAGCGCTTGGCCTGGTCGGCGCTGCATCATATTGAAGGGGCTAAAGGGTTGGTCGATGCGTTGATTTTGAAGAATTAATTTCTGAATAAAGGACAGGTTGCTCAAAGCTCAACGGATCCAGGCTTTGCGTATTTTTAATACCTGTCCATCTTAACGCCATGTCGAGAGCAACTCTGGATTCTTCAAAACATCAAATTTGCTAAAAGACTATTTACCGTCAGATCATCCTCTGGATGTCGCTTGACATATGCGCAACACGAGAGCCGCAGAAAGTTAGCACACACAGCCTCGCTAACCACGACTATTTCATCATCGCGTGAAGGGTAACCGTATGAAAACTCAACGCCTTCAAAATGATCTTCAACATCCAGACTCTCCAGAACAGGAAAATTGCAGTACGCCCCGTCAACACAAAAACCATATCTCCGCATTATATAGCTTACAGCCTCAAAAAATCTACCGTCATCATACATCCTATCAAAATACGCCTTAACGACCCATTCAGCGTCCTGCACATTATACGGTTGATAAAACAGCCCTACCATGTTCCAACCCATTATGGATAAAGATTTCTCACAACACCTGTTTGCCAATCCAAATACACTTGTACAACCATCACCAGCGTTTATATCTTAACGTCCACCAGCACTTCCTGACTGAACGCCATCGAAAGTTGGTTCGCGAATTTTTTGCCACGGCCTAGCCCGTGGCAATAGCATTCAAGCCACCAACCTTTACTCAGTACAAACGAGCCCTGCCACAAGAATGTATTTTATCGGTTTCCGGACTCAATGGTATGAACTTGCCACCAAAAAATTCAGGCGAGACCAAAAGGGCATGACTTGGTCGTCGCTGGATCACATTGAAGCAGCAACGAGGGCTGGCCCGCTGACCGCAACGAGATGTAACACAACAGCACATCACAGGTCAAACTCGCACCTTGACAACATACATTCATTCCATCACATGAAATCATATCATATCCAAACCTGCGTCTCAAACATCAACCTTAAACATCCGAACCTCTTGTGTCTCGGCATTCATCGACACTACGATAGCTACGAGCTTCTTTGAATTTATTGCTGCAACAATCTTCTCACCCAGGACCGCCGTCTCACCATTTAGTCCAAGACTGGCAACCAATATTTTAAACCATGAAGCCGACAATTGTGTGTGAGCCCCAAGCGAAGCATTATCCAACTGGACGCCACCATCTGGCTCAATCATCTTCAAACCAAGAAACAATATCAACACGTCACCATGTTCAACAATGGCTAGCTGATCGCCATTAAAATCCCCTCCATAATACCCAGGTAACAGCTTCGCGCCACGCTTAGCTACTAACGATGTAAACAACTGCCCCCTCAAGCTTGCCTGGTGGCTCCTATTATCCATGAACACAACCCTCTCAACCGCAGCCAAGCTTTGGCACCCAATCAATGACTATCTGTTATCGACACATATAAGCCCCAACAAAGAGTCACACATACAAACAATTAAAAGTTTTTTCATAAACATTCAAAGGTGCTACCGGCAACCATGCTTTTGGTACCAGAGCACTATCCACGTGCAACATAAAACCGTGCCGCCATGCCAGCTTCGCATAGATCACAGGCAAGGAAGATATCAAGTCCAGCGTATATCCGCTCTCGAGTGCACCCCGGGACCTAACTATTTTTGGTGCCAGCAACCCGCTCATAGCGGTTTCCATCCGTTGTTGGTCCCCTTTTGCAAGCGCAGCGAGAAAATCATTATCTAACGCGTATTTTGCCATATTACCTTTAGCGGGGAGCGCAGTGAACTCGTCACAGCGTGCGGCGAGTGAAATCATGTCTCCTCTCGCGGCCAGAACTATATTAAAAGCATGGAATTCCACCATATTAACCTTTGAAATATATGCGGGATTATAGATACCATCAACATCACAAAACCAGTCTATAATATTTTCACAATCCGACAGCAAAATAAAACCAAACCCGATAATCTTCGCCAAAAGATTAGACCTATCACTATCAATCGAAAACAACTTCCTCTGAAACTCCCCCGACAAATAAAACCAATGCTTCGCCCCAGCCAGACTATTAAATTCAAACCACTCCTGCATAGCTTTAGCCAAACAAAATGACTGCATGGAACGACAACTACCAGCAGGACTACCTTCCCCTGTCAAAATATTCCTCACGCAGACTTCAACATTGAAACCGGTTTCCAAATGGGACTTTATGTGCAACAGCCTATCCACACCCTTTCCACTCAGCACGATACTTTCCTCACTTCAATTTAACCATAACAAGCTTGCCAGTGCTCCGATCAACCCCGATCACACCTTTAACAAGAGTACCATCATCTACAGCATTCTTCACTGCTGCGTAGGCTGGAGAGGAACTATCCAGCTTGCTCAAGACTGCGCTTACCCAATCGCTGCTCATTTGCACATTATTTACGGTCGACCCAAGTGAAATCCCGCCATTTATCTGCTTTGACTCTAGCAGGTAGACTTTGCCGTCACTGGTTTCATAAACATGATCAAACCCATTGTTATTCCCATATTTACCACCTACGATCTCCGTCAGTCCCTGACGCTGCGCAACGGAATCAACCAGCGACTCTGTCAGAACTCCCTTCTTATCCAAACCGCCAGTAATCTGCTGTGCAAGCGCTACTTCTGTGGCGTCGAGATCCGTGATCGCGTATGAACTCTCCTGAATTTTACCACCGCTAATGTAGCCTTTGTCTGTTGCACTCACACCCTCCAGCTCATCTAGGGAAACCCTGAAAAAGCCTCGCTGATTTGGCAAAATACCGTCATGCCAACCGCTGAGCTTTTCCGATGAAGCAAATGACCTTCGCCGACGCCGAGTACGCCGGTAAACGCAAGCAGACCCGCAAGGAGTTGTTCCTGATCGAGATGGATCGGGTGGTTCCGTGGGCTGGCCTCATTGCATTGATCGAGCCCCATTATCCAAAGGGCGAAGGCGGTCATCCGTCCTACCCGTTGATGTCGATGCTGCGGGTTCACTTGATGCAAAACGGGTTTGGCTACAGCGACCCGGCGATGGAAGAGGCTTTGTACGAGACCACGATTCTTCGCCATTTTTCGGGTTTGAATCTGCAGCGCATTCCCGACGAAACCACCATCCTCAACTTCCGCCGCCTGCTGGAAAAAAATGAACTGGCCGGC
>NZ_AJWX01000021.1 GCF_000263855.1 Pseudomonas sp. M47T1 | reverse complement strand
CGGAATCAGGAATACTGAACGCCTGGTACCAAAAAGAAGCCTGCCTAGTGCAGGCTTTTTTTCGTCTGCTGTTTTTATCAGCACCACCAAACGATGTAGCCGCCGCCGCAGCCTGCGACAGCGGCTACGATGGCGGTGGTAGGGGCGTTATTTCCCGGGCGTCAGCGTCAGGCGCTTGGTGCCGTATGCCCTGTCGAAGTTCTGTGGCTGCAGCGGGATGCTCACGTATTGCCCCTTCGTCCAGCCGTCAATGCCATCGGCATAGTGCGGGCTGGCCGGGTTACCGGACTGGCCTGGGCTGTTCTGCGCGATCATCGGTTCGTTTTGCGCAAAGTCGACTATAAAGCGCATGGACGAAGCCTGGGTCACGTCAAAGCTCTGGCCCCAGGCATAAGCGGCGGCATTGAGCGTGGTGTGATCGCCCCCGGCCTGGCGCGCAGGCAGTTGCGTGCCTTGAGTGGCCCACTGGTAACGGTGCAGGTTGCCCCATTGCCAGGCCGTGTGGTCGGGGCCCAGTTGCCGCTCGCCTTCGTTGACCGCCGCTGCCAGGCTGCGGGCCAGGATGGTTGGTTTGTCTTCTTTCTGCGCGGTGTGCACGTCGTCCCAGAACGGGCTGTCCTCGCGGGCCAGCAGGTGGTCGGCCTGAGCCGAGTACGACAGGTTGCCCGCTGCCACGAAGGCCTTCCAGGCCGGGCTGTCTTGCGGGCCCAGTTCATCGAGGAAGATCTGCTTGCTGCTTTCCTGCAGGAACAGTTCGTACAGTGCGGCATCGGCCGACTGTGCGGCCAGGTTGCCATTGAACGCCAGCAGGCGGGTCAGGGCTTGCTGGGCCTTGGCGCGGTCGGCGGCGGGCAGGGCGTCGATGGCCTGCTTGAGCGGCATCGCCATGCCTGGGGCCTGAAACATGGCCTTCAGCTTGGTGGCGAAGGTGGTGGTCTGGTCATATTGCATGGCGATCATGCTGCGCGTGTCTTGCTTGCCCGCACCGGCCAGCTCGGCCAGGCGTTCGCTGCGCTCCGGGTAGTACCAGGAATTGGACAGTTGCATGCCGTAGCCGTGGGGCACGGTGCGCTGGTTGGCGGTGCCCAGCCAGCCTTGCGGTGGGTCCTGGTCATAGGGGTGCAGCATGGCGTCGGCAAAGCCGTCCCAGTCATAACGGCCGTCCCAGCCCGGCGACGGCACCAGCCCTCGGCCTTCACGGCGGTTGGGCAGGCGGCCGGTCACTTGCCAGCCGATGTGCTGGGCGTCGGCGAAGATCATATTGACAGCAATGGCGCGGATTTCGCGGCTGGCATCGGATGCGGCCTCCAGCGATTGTGCCCGCGACAGGTCGAACAGCGCGTCCAGGCTCTTGTCGTCCTTGAAGTCCGGGGCTTGCAGGGCCAGGCCCAGGCCGCCGTTGGCAGCGCCGCCGCCCAGCGTGCTGTTGAGCAAGGCGCCGTGGCGGGTGTCATACACGGCTTCGCGCAGCGGGCTGCGGCCCTTGATGAAGAAGGTTTCCTGGCGCACGCCCACCGGGCGCCACTTGCCGTCGGCCAGGTATTGCAACTGATTGCCCTGACGCTGCAGTTTTTCCAGATACAGGTCCTGGTTGTCGCCCATGGCCGGGGCCATGCCCCAGGCCACTTTGCCGTTGAAGCCGGCCATTACCCCGGGGATACCGGCCAGGGACACGCCTGCGGCCTGGTACTTGGGGGCACGGATTTGCACGTAGTTCCACAGCGATGGGCTGGCCAGTGGCTGGTGCGTGTCATTGGCGAGCAGGCTGCGGCCACTGCGCGCGCGGGCCGGGCTGATGGCCCAGTTGTCGGCGCTGGCAATGCCCGGCAGGTTCAGGCCGGCCAGGTCGCTGACGGCCTTGTCCACGTCGCCCAGGCCGGGGATCTGCCCCAGGCTGACGCCCTTGAGCTTGTCGGTTTCATCGAACGGCAGCGGTTCGTCCGGGTAGGTGGGAATCAGCCAGGCCAGCTTGTCCACGCCCACTTTCTGCGCCAGGGTCAGCGAGGCCAGCTCTTCCTTCAGGTTCACCGACTGGCTGAAGTTGAACAAGGCGAAGATCAGCGCCGAGTCTTCCGGCTTCCAGTACTCAGGCTTGTAACCCGATTCGGCCAGGTCCATCGGCAGCTTGTCGCGATAGCGGAACAGGTAGGCGTTGACGCCGCGGGCGTATACCTCGAAGAAGCGCTTGAGGCGCGGCGACGCAGCTGCGTACAGCTGATCGGCGTTTTTCTTCAGGTTGACGGCGCGCATGAAACGATCGACGTCCAGCATCGCCGGGCCGTCCATTTCGGCCAGGCGGCCCTGGGCCAGCAGGCGCATGCCGACCATCTGGCTGATGCGATCGCTGGCGGCGATATAACCCTGGGCAAACAGCGCGTCGTGGAAGCTGCTGCTCTCGATCAGCGGCATGCCATTGGCGTTGCGACGCACCGACACGTTCTGGGCCAGCCCCTTGAGCGGCTGCACGCCGGCATCCGGTGGCAAACTGTCGGCGTAACGGCTGTCAAGCCAGGACTGGCAACCGGTCAGGCTGAGCAGCCCGGCCATGGTTGCGGCGGCGCCGAACCGTGGAAGAAATTGAGTAAAGGCTGGCGAGGCCATGGCTGAGGCTCCTGCGGGGCTGGCGTATAAAAGGCGCTACGTTAGTGAGCGCGCACACGCCACGCAAGCGGGCCACGACCTTTATTTACACCGCAGGTCGGCCGGCGTCGCAGGCCTTGCGTGCAAGTGCCTGCGGCGTCTGGAAAATCAGGCCTGCGGCGGGTTGATGCGGTCCACCCAGGCGTAGGCCCGTTCCGTGGCCGGGCGCGTCTTGATGGCGTTGAACCAGCGCTTGAGGTGCGGGAAATCGTCGAGGTTCTGGCTTTGCCGCTCGTAGGGCACGATCCAGGGGTAGATGGCCATGTCGGCGATGCTGTAGTCGTCGCCGGCCACGAAAGCGCGGTCGGCCAGGCGCTTGTCCAGCACGCCGTAGAGGCGGGCGGTCTCGTCAATGTAGCGCTTCATGGCGTAGGGGATCTTTTCCGGGGCAAACGCATTGAAGTGATGGTTCTGCCCTGCCATGGGGCCCAGGCCGCCCATTTGCCAGAACAGCCATTGCAGTACCTGTTCGCGACCGCGCAAGTCGGTGGGCAGGAACTGGCCGGTCTTTTGCGCCAGGTACAGCAGGATGGCGCCGGATTCGAACAGCGAAATGGCTTCGCCGCCGTCGGCAGGCTGGCTGTCGACAATCGCCGGGATGCGGTTGTTGGGGGATAGGCTCAAGAAGGCCGGGGCGAACTGTTCGTGCTTGCCGATGTTGACCGGGTGGACCTTGTACTCAAGCCCGGCTTCCTCCAGAAACAGGGTGATCTTGTGGCCGTTTGGGGTAGTCCAGTAATACAGGTCGATCATGAAACGCTCCAGGTATCAGGGGCGGCTATCAAGGCGCTGCCCGGATCGACTGTTGTACTCCCCTGGGGTTTTGTTTCAAAGCATTTCAAATTCCCGCCGCCGGCACCCTTGGGCCCGGCGGTGGGTCATTCAATCAGGCGCCGTGGCACTTCTTGAATTTCTTGCCGTTGCCGCACGGGCACGGATCGTTGCGGCCTACGTCCTTGAGGGCGTTGCGCACCGGCTCCTGGGGTTCGTGGTTGCAATGCGGGCCGTGAACATGGCCGTGGTCGTGGTCGTGGTGGTGATCATGGTCGTGATCGTGGTTGCAGTCAGGGCCATGGACATGGGGTTGCTGGGTCATTTGGGTGTCTCCGAAATAGATCGGCGGGAATTATCTCATTGCTGATGGAGTAATGGCTGGCGAGATTCAAAGAAATCTCCCGCATGAAGATCCGAATGCTCTGATGGTCGATAGCAGCTTGACGTCAAAGGATTTCAGAAGGCCCTGCACGCGCGTTGTTACGCGCCATTCTCAATGATCCCGAACGCGTACTGGCGGCTTTGCGTCGTTGATTGGCCTCATCTGCGCATCAACGCCGCTGGCATCACCTCGCCACTGCGCCGCAGCACCACGTCGTGCCCAAACACCAGCCCGGTCTTCAGCTCGCCTTCCAGGCGGTAGGGGATGGGGCGGTCGGGGTGGCGCAGCAGTTTGACCACGTCGCGCAGGTGTTCCCACAGGTTGGTGCGGATCGGCACGTTGAAGCGCGCGCTTGAATGGGCGTCTACGCTTAACCATTCATCATATTCGCCTTCTGCCAGCAGGATATCGGCCAGGTGCACCCGATAATGCAGGCCGCTGACGGTGAGGCTGGTGTCGTTGGGGTTGTCGATGCGAAAGTGCAGCACGAATTTCTGCTGCAGCAGCTTGGCCTTGACTACTTGTACGTCGAGCAGGTGGACTTCAGGGTCTTTGAGGTCGTCGGCGAACCAGCTGGCGCAGCCGCTCAGCCCCAGGAACAGGCAGACGGTGAACAGGCGCAGTATCCGTGAGTGCATGGCTGGTCCCTCGCTATAGCCTGAGTCTACCAACCCCACGCCTGGCTTGTTGGCAAAAACATACATGAGCCATACTGATGGCCATTACTCTCGATGGGCCAGTGCCCGATAGGCAGGAGGCACACTATGGGGCTTTTCGAAATTGTCTTCCGGGGTGAACTGGTGGCCGGGGCGCAGCCGGCGCTGGTGAAGGCCAACCTGGCAAAACTGTTCCAGGCCGACGGCGCGCGTATCGACGCGCTGTTCAGCGGGCGCAGGCTGGTGCTCAAAAGCGACCTGGATCCCCAGGCGGCGGAAAAGTATCGCGCCACCCTGGAACGCGCTGGCATTGTCGTCAGCATCGAGCCGGTGCCGGTGCATGTGGAGGAAATCGAGATGGCGCCGCCGCCCGATGCGCCCGGCTTTGTGCGGCGGCCCAACAAGATGGCAGAGCCCTGGGTGCCGCGCGACTGCTATATGGCGGCGTTTGTGGAGGTGCAGGCTCCGGCCTTTGAGGTGGCCGAGGCAGGCAGTGACCTGCAACCGCAGAAACCTGTTGCCCAGGCCCCGCGCCTTGACCTGGGGCAATTCAGCCTGGCGCCGGCGGGCAGTGACATGGGCCAGGCGCCACGGGCTGCCGGCCCCGCCGCACCAGACACCAGCCATTTGAAAATCACGCCGTGATGTAGTTGGCGCAGCACTTCTTGAACTTCTGGCCACTGGCGCAAGGGCAGGCGTCATTGCGACCGGCCTTGAGCGCCACGGTAGGGTCTATGAAGTACCAGCGCCCCTGGTTCTGCACGAACGAGGAACGCTCGCGGTGGCCGTGTTCGCCGCTCGCATCGTGCCAGCGAGCCACGAAGGTCACAAAGGCGTGTTCTGGCTGGCCGCCAAATACCTCGGCGCTTTCCACCGTCAGGCCCAGCCAGGTGCTTTGCGAGCTCCAGTCACTGATGGCCTGGCGGTCCAGCCCGGCTTGCTGGGCGGGCAGGGTGGTGGCCAGCAGGTAGTCGATCAGGCCCAGTACATACGCGCTGTAGCGCGAGCGCATCAGTGCCTGGGCGTCGGGCGCCGGGTGGCCTGCGTGGTAATGGCCGCAGCAGGCGTCCAGCAGGTTGCCGCTGCCGCATGGGCATATGCTTGTACTCATCGGATCACCACCAGTACTTGCCGAAGTTTTCCGGGTTGGCCCAGAACCGCGCATTCAGCCAGTCGGGCACCTGCTTGTATTCACGCAGATCGTAGGTGAACAGGGTCAATACCTGCTCGTCGCGCTGGAAGCGCTCGCTGGCCTGCAGCGCCAGGGCATAGAAGTCGGTTTCGCTCCAGCCGCTGGCCGCCAGGTCTACCAGGACGGCGATGCGGCTGGCATTGAGGTTGCGGATGCCGCCCAGCAGTTCCAGTGCGGTGCGCTTGGGCAGGTGCTCCAGGCAGTCCACCACCACGGCCAGGTCAAACCGCTGGCTGGCCAGCGCTGGCGGCAGGGTGCCGGGCGCGGCCTGGGCCACAGTGCTGTCCGGGTGCGCTTGTTTGAAAGCGGTCAGGGCGGGGAAATCGTCAGCGCCCACCACCAGCAATTGTTGTGGCGCATAGCGATCCAGCAGGGCCGCTAGGGCCTGTTGTGGCGTGCGCGAAGAAAAGCTTGCAGTCATTGAACGTCCTCATCAGAACTGCCAAGACTAGCCTTGTTCGAGGTCGAAACCTAGCCTGCATGGCTTATTGCTGGCGCATCTGCAAAGTGCCGTCTTTACTCCCAATGCATCGGTTGTCCGCCGATTCCCCCCTAAGGAGAGAGACCTGATGAGCATAGTGAGTAAGGCATTACCTTTGGTACTGCTAACCAGTGTGTTGACTGGTTGCGCAGGGTTGCAGAAAACCGACTGGCCCAAGTGCGCGGCGGTCGGGGGTGTCACGGGTGCGGCGCTGGGTTCGATCAAGAACTCGACCTGGGCCGGTTGGGGCGTGCTGGTAGGTGGCGGGGTCGCGGCGGCCTATTGCTGGGTGCATGGCGACGGCGACGAAGATGGCGATGGCGTGATGGACAGCGTCGACAAGTGCCCGCACACACCGCATGGCACCCCGGTCGATGCCACCGGTTGCCCATTGCCACCGCCACCAGCGCCGATGGTGGAGCAGGCGCCGCTGCCCAAGCAGGAAGTCATCGTGATTCGCGATGTGCATTTCGAGTTTGACTCCGCCAAGCTGACCACGGCCGACAAGGCGCAACTGGACAAGGTGGCCACCAAGCTCAAGCCTGAAGCCTCCACGACTCAGTTGACCGTGACCGGGCACACCGACAGCGTCGGCAAGCCGGGCTACAACAAGAAGCTGTCCGAGCGCCGTGCGCACTCGGTGGTGGACTACCTCATCAGCGTCGGTATTCCTCGCGCCAGCTTCGTGTCGGTCAGTGGTGCAGGCGAGAGCCAGCCGGTTGCCGACAACAAGACGGCTGACGGGCGTGCCCAGAACCGTCGCGTGGAAATCCGCATCGACCGCTGAAAACCTTGCAATGCGCGGCTTGTGAAGTTCCACAGGCCGGTCTTTACTCCTGTGTTACCGGCACTGGCCGGTGACACAGGAGCATTCCATATGAGATTAATCTGGCGGGCGGTACTCCCCGTTCTTCTGGTCAGCAGTGTTCTCTCCGGTTGCGCCACTACCAGCGATGGAAGTGCCCCGCTCAATCAAAGGAACTGGCCTATCTGCAGCCTCATCGGTGGTGTAGTAGGTGGCGGCCTCGGCGCCATCAAGA
Organism: Pseudomonas sp. M47T1; assembly: GCF_000263855.1. Lineage (GTDB taxonomy): Bacteria > Pseudomonadota > Gammaproteobacteria > Pseudomonadales > Pseudomonadaceae > Aquipseudomonas. Next base: position 106,528 of record NZ_AJWX01000021.1, on the reverse strand, counting down.
GCTCGTCCTGGGCCGGTGGCCTGGGCTTATTGGGCGCTATCACCGGTGGCTTGATCTGCTACGCGCAAGATGGCGACGAGGACGGTGATGGCGTATTCGACCGTCGTGACCATTGCCCCGGCACGCCCCCCAATACCCCCGTGGACCACATGGGTTGCCCGTTGCCGCAATACCCGGCAAAAGCCCCCGAGCCCGCACCGGCGCCGCCTGAAGAAGTCATTACCCTGAGCGATGCGGGCAATGTGCTGTTTGCCTTCGACTCGTCGGCGCTGACCCAAGAGGCACGCAACCAGTTGATGGCGTTGATGGGCAAGCTCAAGGCCGCTGACGTGGTCAGCGTCAAGGTGGTGGGCAACACCGACAGCAAGGGCAGTGATGCCTACAACCAGAAGTTGTCCGAGCGCCGGGCCGACAGCGTCGCCAAGTTCCTGATCAGCCAGGGCCTGGCAGCCAGCAAGGTAACCAGCGAAGGTGACGGCGAGCGCAAGCCGGTGGCTGACAACAGCACCGACGAAGGCCGCGCCAAGAACCGTCGCGTGGAACTGCACATCAATCACCAGGGGACTTGAGCCCACCCCAGCCCGACCGCGTAGCCGCTACCGCCAGGGTGCGCTGGCCCTGTACCTCGCTGGAGTTCTCCAGTGTGGATGAGGGCCGGCGCAGCCTGGTGGCAGCGGCTACGTTTTTGCGGCGATGACAAGAACTGTCATTTTTTGTTCATGCAGATATGGCACAAACACCAGCCCAGCGTTACTGTGCTGGCAAAGAATAATGTATGGGGGCGGGCATGACGTGGTTGTGGAGCCTGGGCAAAGCCTTGACGGTGGTGTTCTGGTGGGTGGTGCTGATGAATCTTTTCATGCCCATGACGCATCCGTTTCGTGTGCTGATCAATGGGGCCGGTGCAGCACTGATGGTGTTGCACGTGCTCGAACTCCTGCTGTTCCACGTAAGCTTGCGTGGCCGCACCCATCCCTGGTTTGACCGCTTGCAGATCCTGCTGGTGGGTATTTTTCATGTGCGTTCAATTCCGACCCGGTCGGTGCAGGAGAGCAACAATGCGTAGGCTGTGTCTGGTAGCGGCGTTGTTCACGCCTTTGGCAATGGCCGAAAGCCTGAGTGTCGAACCCCATTCGTTGATGCGTCTGCCCGGCAGGGACGGCGTGCTGACGCTGGACCGCCTGGTAGTGCAGGACTACGCCACCTTGCTGGTGCCGGACAACCTGGTGGAATTGAACGTGGGCGAGCTGCGCCTGGGTCACGAGGCGCGCATCGCCATTGTGCCCGGCGGCCAGCAGCTGCGCATCGAGGCCCGCCACGCGGACCTGGGCCAGGGCAGCCAGATTCTTGCACGCGGTGCCCCGGGTACCTATGAGAAAGAGGCATTGCCAGGTCGCGACCTGGTGCTGCAAATGCAGTCGCTGACCGGGCCGCTATTGTCGGTGGATGCCCGCGGCGGCGCGGGTGCACCCGGCTATTTCGGCCTGGATGGCGGCAGTGGCCAGGCCCCGGGTTGCCTGTGGGGCGACGCCGGGCGTGGTGCCGATGGCTTGAACGGTGGCAACGGTCACGATGGCGCGGCCGGCGCCCAGGTGCACCTGCAAGTGCCGCGCGACTACCCGCAGGCCGCCATTCAGGTGCAATTGGACGGTGGCGCCGGTGGCCTGGCGGGCACTGCGGGCAAGGCCGGTGCCGGCGGCAAGGCCAAGGGGTGCTTCATCTATAGCACTGCGGGCGCCAAGGCCGGGCATCCAGGCCAGCCAGGCGAGCCTGGTGTGGCGGGGCGCCCAGGGGCGCTGACCGTTCAGCGCCTGTAGCGCGCGTCACAAAGGTGGTCGCGCCGCAGCCACCGCCACCAGCAGAAAACCGATGATCAGGTTGATGCCCACCAGCCGGCGTATCTGCGCCAGGCTGGGGGCGGCGGCTGCCCAGTCTTCTGCTTTAACGGCCTGGGTGAAGGCGGGCAACTGCAGCGTGGTAATGCGCAGGAACAGCGCCACCATCACCACGTAGAGCCCCATCATCACCTGCACATAACGCGGCGCGGTCTCGAACCCGCTGAAGCTGATCTGGATCATGCCGACGCCACTTATCGGAAGAATCAGCACCGCCACCCAGACCCAGATGAAAAAGCGTCGGAAAACTTCCGCCCACAACTTCAGCCGGGCAGGCGCGTCCAGGGCTGTAGCCGCCGCCGGCCGCAGCACCAGCCAGGCGAAGAACATGCCGCCTACCCAGACGAATGCGGCCCAGACATGCAAGGTGTAGAGGGGGGCGAATGCAGCCATGTGGATCTCCGTTCAGCGCGAGAGGGTTTAGCGGGGTATGATAGCGGCCCTAAACGAAACACTGAAAATTTATCCAGGCTTCCATGCCCCAGAACCATGATCAGTAACGAACTCAAATCCCAGATCCAGGGCGCCTATTCGCGTTTCCTCGAGGCCAAGAGCCTCAAGCCTCGCTACGGCCAGCGCTTGATGATCGCCGAAGTCGCCAAGGTATTGGGCGACATCGCGTGTGACGACGAAGGGCGCCGCTCGGGTGACTGTGCGGTGGTGGCTGTCGAGGCCGGCACCGGTACCGGCAAGACCGTGGCCTACAGCCTGGCCGCGATCCCGGCCGCCAAGGCTGCGGGCAAGCGCCTGGTGATTGCCACCGCTACCGTCGCGCTGCAGGAGCAGATCGTCTACAAAGACCTGCCTGACCTGATGAAGAACAGTGGTCTGAGCTTCACGTTCTCCTTGGCCAAGGGGCGCGGGCGCTACCTGTGCCTGTCCAAGCTCGACGTGCTATTGCAGGAGGGCCACGCGCAAACGGCCACTGCCCAGTTGTTCGAGGAGGAGGGCTTTCGCATTGAGGTGGACGAAGCCAGCCAAAAGCTGTTCACCAGCATGATCGAGAAGCTGGCCGGCAACAAATGGGACGGTGACCGTGACAGCTGGGCCACCGCCCTGGAAGACAAGGACTGGGCGCGGGTGACCACCGACCACAGCCAGTGCACCAACCGCCATTGCCCCAACTTTCAGCAGTGCGCCTTCTACAAGGCCCGCGAGGGCATGGGCAAGGTCGACGTGATTGTCACCAACCACGACATGGTCCTGGCCGACCTGGCCCTGGGCGGCGGTGCGGTGCTGCCCGACCCACGTGACACCCTGTACGTGTTCGACGAAGGTCACCACCTGCCGGACAAGGCCATCGGCCACTTCGCCCATTACACGCGTCTGCGATCCACCGCCGACTGGCTGGAAAGCACCGCCAAGAACCTTACCAAGCTGCTGGCCCAGCACCCGCTGCCAGGTGACTTGGGCAAGCTGATCGAGCAGGTGCCGGAACTGGCCCGCGAGATCAAGACCCAACAGCAGTTCATGTTCACCGCCTGCGAGCAACTGGCAGACTTCCGCGCCGGTGAGGACATGGAAGGCCGCGAACGGCCTCGCCACCGCTTCGAAGCCGGTGTGGTGCCCGAGCACATGCGCGAGATGGGCATCGAGCTGAAAAAGGGCTTTGCCCGCCTCAACGACCTGTTCACGCGCCTGACCGAACTGCTCAAGGAAGGCATGGACGGCGAGACCAGCATCGGTATCGCCAGCCACCAGGCCGAGGAGTGGTACCCGCTGTTCGGCAGCCTGCTGTCCCGTGCCCAGGGCAACTGGGAACTGTGGACCGCCTTCACCGCTGAAGACCCGGAAGACAGCCCGCCCATGGCGCGCTGGCTGACCCTGGCTGAAAGCGGCGCCATGTTCGACATCGAGGTCAACGCCAGCCCTATCCTGGCCGCCGAGATGCTGCGCCGTACCTTGTGGAACGTGGCCTACGGCGCACTGGTGACCTCGGCCACGCTGACCGCGCTGGGCAAGTTCGACCGTTTCCGCATGCGTGCCGGCCTGCCCAAGGCTGCCGTGACCGCGGTGGTGCCCAGCCCGTTCCACCACGCCGATGCCGGTGTGTTGCGGGTGCCAGACCTGCGCGCCGACCCGCGTGATGCGGTGGCGCACACCGCGGCCATCATTCGTGACCTGCCCGGCCTGGTTGAAGGCTCGCGCGGCACGTTGGTGCTGTTCTCCTCGCGCAGGCAGATGCAGGACGTGTTCGACGGCCTGGACCGCGACTGGCGCAAGCAGGTGTTTATCCAGGGCAACCTGTCCAAGCAGGAAACCCTGAACAAGCACAAGGCGCGCGTCGACGGCGGCGACTCCAGCGTGCTGTTCGGCCTGGCCAGCTTCGCCGAGGGCGTCGACTTGCCAGGCGCCTACTGTGAACACGTGGTTATCGCCAAAATTCCCTTCGCGGTGCCGGATGACCCGGTGGAAGCGGCACTGGCGGAATGGATCGAAGCGCGCGGTGGCAATCCGTTCATGGAAATCGCCGTGCCCGACGCGTCGCTGAAACTGATCCAGGCCTGCGGCCGCCTGCTGCGCACCGAGCAGGACCGCGGCACCATCACCCTGCTGGATCGCCGTGTGGTGACCCAGCGCTACGGCAAGGCAATCCTCAACGCCTTGCCACCGTTTCGTCGCGAAATTTCCTGACAAGGGCAGGGCTTTTTGCCCTGTTTTCGCTGTCTATACACCTGATCGAGGCCGACATCGGCCATCAAGGAGAGCTGGAACCCCATGATTCGCCGTTCGCTGCCCGCTGTATTCGCACTGCTGTTCGCCACCCCGCTGTTGGCGGCTGGCACCCAGCAGACGCTGTTCAACTTCGTTCGTCCCGCCGACGTGGTGCAGGTGACGACCGTCGATGCCAGCCTGCCGCAGTACAACGCCGAACAGACGGCAGAAGGGGAGGTGCTGCGCCGGGTGACGTTCAACCCGGTGGCGGCCCCCAGCCTGACGCTCAAACCCCAGACCGGGGCCTGGGACTGGTCCACCGACAGCGCCATTACCTTGCGCGCGCAAAGCGCCATGGACTGGGCCGTGACCCTGTATGTGAAAGTCCAGAGCAACGATGGCAAGACCCTCACCAGCCGCATCGATTTGCCCGCTGGGCCGGCGCAGACATTGGTGATCCCGCTCAAGGCCAGTTCGCCGCTCAGCCAGGGCATGCGTGCCGGCCCGCCGATGCCGTGGATGGCCGACGGCCAACGTACGTTGCTGGCCAGTAGCGAGGGTGAGGTCACCGCCAGCCAGGTGGTGTCGGTGACCCTGTCCATGGACAAGCCCGCAGTGGCCCAGAACATCCTGCTGGAACGCTTTGGCGTGGTCGATGGCGATGCCCTGCAGAAGTCTGCGTATGCCGACATCGTCGATGAATACGGGCAGTTCAGCCGGGGCCGCTGGCCGGAGAAAATCAGCAGTGATGATCAGCTCAAGGCTGCCGCGGCCCGCGAACAGCAACAGCTCAAGGGCTGGCTGGCCGAGCGAGCCAAGGCCCCCATGGACAAGTTCGGTGGCCTGATTCAAGGTGCGGCATTCAATGCCAGCGGCTTCTTCCATACCGAAAAGCGTGACGGGCGCTGGTACCTGGTGACGCCCGAGGGCCATCCGTTCTACTCCCTGGGCGTGAACGCCGTGGCCGCCGACAACGACCGCACCTACGTGCAGGGCCGTGAATGGATGTTCGCCAAGCTGCCCAAGGCCGATGAGCCGGCAGCGCATTACTATGGCCAGAGCAACAACCAGGACGGCAACGGTTCCTCGGTAGGGCGTGGTTTTGGCAGTGGACGCTGGTTCGATTTCTATGGCGCCAACCTGCAGCGCACCTACGCCACGCCTTGCTCACCAACGCCGCAGGCGCCTTGTGCGGCTAAACCGTTCGATGCCATTCGCTGGCAGAAACACACCCTGGACCGCCTGCAGGCCTGGGGTTTCAACACCCTTGGCAACTGGAGCGCGACCTCGCTGGAAGGCAATCAACGGGTGCCTTATGTGCTGCCGCTGTCCATCGTCGGTGATTACGCCAGCATCAGCACCGGCATGGACTGGTGGGGGCGCATGCCCGACCCGTTTGACCCGCGCTTCGCCATGGCCACCGAACGTGCCGTGGCCATTGCCGCCCGCGACCACCGCGACGACCCTTACCTGATCGGTTACTTTGCCGACAACGAGCTGGCCTGGGCCGGCCCCGGCAACGACCCCAAGGCACGTTACGCGCTGGCCTATGGCACCCTTCGGCAAACCACCGACGTGCCGGCCAAGCGCGCGTTCCTCAAGCAGTTGCGGGACAAGTACCGTAACCAGGAAGGCCTGTCCAAGGCCTGGGGCATCAACCTGCCCGCCTGGGAGCTGATGGAAGACCCGGGCTTCGAGGCGCCGCCGCCCAACCCTGAGCACCCGGAAATCGAGGCCGACCTCAAGTTCTTCCAGCGCACGTTCGCCGACACGTATTTCAAGACCATCGCCGACGCCCTCAAGTGGCACGCCCCCAACCACTTGCTGCTGGGCGGGCGCTATGCCGTCTCCAGCCCGGAAGCGGTGGATTCCTGTGCGCAGTATTGCGACGTGCTGAGTTTCAACTTCTATACGCCCAAGCCCCAGGACGGCTATGACTTTGCGCGCCTGCGGCAATTGGACAAGCCGGTGCTGGTGTCCGAGTTCACCTTCGGCTCACGTGACCGCGGGCCGTTCTGGCCGGGGCCGATGGAAGTGGCGAAGGAAGAAGACCGCGGCACCGCCTACGCCACCTTCCTCAAGGCGGCGATGCAGGAACCGACGATTGTCGGCGTGCACTGGTTCCAATACCTGGACCAGCCCGTCACCGGGCGCCTGCTGGACGGCGAAAACGGCCACTTCGGCCTGGTGGGCATCACCGACGTGCCCTATCAGGGCTTCGTGGCGGCCGTGCGCAAGAGCAACCAGGACAGCCTTGACCAGTTGGCCAAGACCCTGCCGGCAGTAGCGCCGGCCGAGTCGGGCGACAAGGGCGCGAATCATGGCAAGGGTGGGGCGCATAAGTAAGGCGCATATTGCAGCAGCCTGGCGGCAGCTCCCGCGACATCCGCCGCATGCGATCGTGTAGCAGCGCGCCCGTGATCGACGGTGCAGCTGTCACACGCTGTAAGCAGAAAGATACCTACCGCCCGGCATGCATCTGTTCACAAATGGTGCAACTACTGGAACAATGCCCCCCACTTTGTTCAATGCTGTGCAGGGAGTCGCTGGGTGCAGATTCAGGGTCATTACGAGCTTCAATTCGAAGCGGTGCGCGAGGCCTTCGCGGCCCTGTTCGACGATCCCCAGGAACGCGGCGCCGCGTTGTGCATCCAGGTGGGTGGCAACACGGTCATCGACCTGTGGGCCGGCACTGCCGACAAGGACAGCCAGCAGGCCTGGCACAGCGACACCATTGCCAACCTGTTTTCCTGCACCAAGACCTTCACGGCGGTCACCGCCCTGCAACTGGTGGGCGAGGGCAAGCTGGACCTCGATGCCCCTGTGGCCCGCTACTGGCCCGAATTCGCCGCGGCCGGGAAGGAGCGCATTACCCTGCGCCAACTGCTCTGTCACCAGGCCGGCTTGCCGGCGCTGCGCGACGTACTGCCCGCCGAAGCGTTGTACGACTGGCAGGTGATGGTCGATGCCCTGGCCGCCGAGGCACCCTGGTGGACGCCGGGCACTGGCCACGGCTACGCGGCCATTACCTACGGCTGGCTTGTGGGCGAACTGCTGCGCCGCGCCGACGGCCGTGGCCCGGGTGAATCCATCGTCGCTCGGGTGGCCAAGCCACTAGGGTTGGATTTCCACGTCGGCCTGGCCGATGAAGAGTTTTATCGCGTGGCGCACATTGCCCGTGGCAAGGGTAACATGGGTGACGAGGCCGCTCAGCGCCTGCTGCAAGTGACCCTGCGCGAACCGACGGCCATGAGCACCCGCGCCTTCACCAACCCGCCTTCGGTGCTTACCAGCACCAATAAGCCGCAATGGCGCCGCATGCAGCAGCCGGCCGCCAATGGTCATGGCAATGCGCGCAGCCTGGCGGGTTTCTACGCCGGCCTGCTGGATGGCAGCCTGCTGGAGTCGCAACTGCTGGACGAACTGACGCGCGAACACAGTGTCGGGCCGGACAAGACCTTGCTGACGCCTACGCGTTTCGGCCTGGGCTGCATGCTCGATCAACCGGCCCTGGCCAACGCCACGTTCGGCCTTGGTGCCAAGGCGTTCGGGCATCCTGGCGCAGGCGGTTCGGTCGGTTTCGCCGACCCGGAACACGACGTGGCGTTCGGTTTTGTCACCAATACCCTGGGGCCGTACGTATTGATGGACCCCCGCGCACAAAAGCTCGTGCGGGTGCTTGCCACTTGTCTATAAAATGATCGAATCGACCGGCGGCGTGCTGGAACTTGACGATTCAACTACTATCCAATCAACGGTTTAAACGGGTTTTCTAACCCGATTTGTATCAACCTCATCCTGTGGAAAGCTTATGTACTCCAATAAATCCATCGCGTTTGCCCTGTGCCTGGCTGTGACCGGCTGCGCCCAGACTCCACAAAACAATACGGCTGACAACGGTGGCTTCCACTGGTGGCCGTTCGGCGCTACCGATCATGCGGTAGACAAGGATGTGGCAGGCGCGATCACCGACAAGGTGGCCAAGGATGAAGTCAAGCCGGCACCGGTTGGAGCGCCGCCGTCGGTTGCAGCCGCCGCCGTCCCGGCCACTGCCCCGGCAGACAGCGGTACGCACTGGTGGTGGCCGTTCCCGCCGTCCGCCGCTACTCCAGCTGCCGCCAAGCCGGCAGTGGCCGTGGTGCCAAAAATTGATGCCAAGATGACCCAGGCCTGGCTCGACAGCTACGAGCCAAAAGTACGCGAAGCCGTCAAGGGTTCCAGCTTCCAGGTCGAGCGTCGTGCAGACGTGCTCGTGGTGATTGCCCCTGTGGACAGCAGCTTCAACCCCAAGCGTCCGGAACTGCTGCTGCCCATTACCCTGAGCCCGATCACCAACATTGCCAAGGCGGTTGAAACCGACCCCAAGACCGCCGTGTTGATCGTCGGCCACGCCGATGCCAGCGGTGCGCCTGACGTGCAGAAAATCAGCCTGCAGCGCGCCCAGTCTATCAGCGCCATTTTCCACCTCAGCGGCCTTGACCGTCAGCACTTGGCCGCTCGCGGCATGGGCTCGCTGATGCCACGTGCTGCCAACGACAGCGTGCAGGGCCGCGCCCTGAACCGCCGCATCGAAATCGTGCTGACCCCGCAGGAAACCATGGTGGCCCTGGTTGCCAAGTACAGTTCGCCAACCCCACCGGTTGCCGAAATGGTTGCGGTGCAGGACGTCAAGCCCGTTCCGGCGGCCACCCCGGCCAAGAAAGCGGCGGGCAAGAAAACCGCCGCGAAAAAAGCCCCGGCCAAGCCCGCCGCGAAGAAGAAGGTCACCCCAGCCAAGGCAGCAGCGCCGGCCAAGAAAAAGCCTGACGCCGTCGCGCAAGTACAGAACTGATCGTCAAGGAAACGCGCAATGACCCAGGCCCTGGCCGATATGCGCCGCGACTACACCCGTGACGGCCTGACCGAGGCGAATGCCCCGGTTGAGCCGTTCGAGTTGTTCACTCGCTGGTTCGAGGAAGCGATCAAGACCGAGCAGCCGCCGGTGGAGGCCAACGCGATGATGCTGGCCACCGTCGACGGCGAGGGCCGCCCCCATTGCCGGGTGCTGCTGCTCAAGGCCCTGGATGCCCAGGGCTTTACCTTTTTCACCAACTACGAAAGCGACAAGGGGCGGCAGCTGGACGCCAACCCGTTCGCAGCCATGACGTTCTTTTGGCCGACCCTGGAGCGCCAGGTGCGTATCGAGGGGCGGGTCAGCAAGGTCAGCCATGCCGAGTCGGACGCCTATTTCCAGGTGCGCCCGCTGGGCAGCCGCCTGGGTGCCTGGGCTTCGCCGCAAAGCCGGGTGATCGCTGATCGCGCTGAACTGGAGGGCCTGCTCAAGGCCACCGAGCAGCGTTTCAGCGATACCCAGCCCGACTGCCCCGAGCACTGGGGCGGCTACCGGTTGGTGCCCGAGCGCATCGAGTTCTGGCAGGGACGCTCCAGCCGCCTGCACGACCGCCTCAATTTCCGCCAGGTAGATCAGGCCTGGCAATGCGAACGCCTGGCCCCCTGATCAGCGCATTCGACCTTTTGCTCTGCTCTGTTGTCCAGACGATGTGGCATCATTACTTTCGTAAGCGTGCCATGTCGTCAGTCGCACTCGGCCTGTTCAAGCGACTGTACTAGAGCTGAATGGACGCAATTTATTACAGCTGGTGTCGTGACAGCCGTCGATAGCCAGCGTCTAATGGGCAAATACGCCCCACGGAGAATTTTCATGCGTAAATCTGCACTGCTCCTTGCCTGCTTCACGACCTCGACCCTGTTCCTGGGCGGCTGTGTCTCCAATCTGTCCGGTGATACCTATTCGCGTGATGAAGCACGCCGTGTGCAGACCGTGCGCATGGGCACCATCGAGTCCCTGCGCCCAGTCAAGATCGAGGGTACCAAGACCCCAATCGGCGCTGGCGCCGGTGCAGTGGTCGGCGGCGTCGCCGGTAGTGCCATTGGTGGTGGCCGTGGCAGCATCATCACCGCTGTGATCGGTGCGGTGGCCGGTGGCCTGGTGGGTTCGGCCGCCGAAGAAGGCCTGACCCGTGCCCAGGGCGTGGAAATCACCGTGCGTGAAGACGACGGCAGCATGCGCGCCTACGTGCAGCAGGTGCAGGAAAACGAGATTTTCCGCGTCGGCGAACGTGTTCGCATCATGACAGTGGATGGCACCAGCCGCGTTTCGCACTGATAGCCACTGCATGAAAAAACCCGGCCGAGGCCGGGTTTTTTCATGGGCGCTACATCCGCTACGGCTGCGCCTTGCGGCTTGCCATGGCGGTCACCGCATAGCCAATGAACGCCGCCAGTATCGACCCGGTCAGGATGCCCATGCGGTCCTCTCCGGCAAAGGGGCTTTCACCCGGCACATAGGCCAGTGACCCCACGAACAGGCTCATGGTGAAACCGATGCCGCACAGTATCGACACCCCCATCAATTGCTTCCAGTTGGCGCCGCTTGGCAGGCTTGCCAGGCCGACCTTGATAGCCAGCCAGGTCAGGCCGAACACCCCCACGGTCTTGCCTATCAGCAGGCCGCTGGCAATGCCCAATGGCACGTGGTGGGTGAAGCTGTCCAGGGTTACGCCGGCCAGCGGCACGCCGGCATTGGCGAAGGCGAACAGCGGCAGGATGGCGTAGGCCACCCACGGGTGCAGGGCATGTTCCAAGGTGCGCGACGGCGACGCTTCAGCGTGGCGGGTGCGCAAGGGAATGCAGAAGGCCAGGGTAACCCCCGCCAGGGTGGCATGCACGCCGCTTTTGAGCACGCACACCCACAGGATGGCGCCCACGATCAGATAGGGCGCCAGCTTGATCACGCCCAGCCGGTTCATGGCTATCAGCGTTACCAGGCAGGCCGCCGCCAGCGCCAGGGCCAGGGTGGAAATGGTGCCCGAATAGAACAGCGCAATGACGACGATGGCGCCCAGGTCGTCGATGATGGCCAGGGTCATCAGGAACAGTTTCAGTGACACCGGTACACGTTTGCCCAGCAATGCCAGCACGCCGAGGGCGAAGGCGATGTCGGTGGCCATGGGGATTGCCCAGCCGCTCAGCGCTGCCGGGTTGTCCTTGTTCAAGGCCCAGAAGATCAGCGCCGGCACTACCATGCCACCAATCGCCGCCGCCCCGGGCAGGGCGATCTGCGACACGCTAGACAGTTGGCCCTCAAGTACTTCGCGCTTGACCTCCAGGCCAATGATCAGGAAAAACAGGGCCATCAGGCCGTCGTTGATCCACAGCAACAGCGGCTTGGCGATGCTCAGCGCACCCACCTGGGCAACCACGGGGGTGTCAAGGAAGCTGTTGTACAGCCCGGACAGGGGTGAATTGTTGATGATCAGCGCCAGCACGGCGGCCGCGATCAGCAGCAGGCCGCTGGCCGCTTCGAGCTGAAAAAATCGTGTCAGAGTACTACGCAGGGGCACGGTCGCTCTCCATCCTGGTGTTCGAGGGGCACACCCTAACCTGTACTGCCGGTTGTTAAAACAAAAGTTATATTCGTTTTTGTTATAAGTGATCGGGCAGGCTTGGCAGGGGCGAGGACACTAGCAGGACGAATGGGATACGTGGATAGGACGTGTCTGATTTGAGTGTAGGGCGTTTCCGACAGGGCGCAGCATATTGCCTGACCATGCCGTGTCGCCAGACGCAGCCTTCGGCCGCTACAGGGTGTGTAGCAGCGGCCGGGAGGCCACGTCATGGGCACTCTAGGCGTCGAGGCCCAGCATGCTGCGTGCCACGCCTTCGGCGATGCGAATACCATCGACACCGGCCGACAGGATGCCACCCGCGTAACCGGCGCCTTCACCGGCCGGGAACAGGCCCTTGATGTTCAGGCTCTGGTAGTCGGCGCCGCGGGTGATGCGCAGCGGCGACGAGGTGCGGGTCTCGATGCCAGTGAGAATGGCGTCGGGGCGGGCGAAACCACGGATCTGCTTGTCGAAGGCCGGCAATGCTTCGCGGATGGCCTCGATGGCAAAGTCCGGCAGCGACAGGGCCAGGTCACCCAGGGACACGCCCGGCTTGTAGGAAGGCTCTACGTCGCCCAGCGCGGTGGACGGCGTGTTGGCAATGAAGTCGCCCACCAGCTGTGCCGGTGCCTGGTAGTTGCTGCCGCCCAGCAGGTAAGCCGTGGATTCCAGCTTTTCCTGCAGTTCGATACCCGCCAGCGGGCCGCCCGGGTAGTCCACTTCCGGGGTGATGCCCACCACGATGCCCGAGTTGGCGTTGCGTTCGTTGCGCGAATACTGACTCATGCCGTTGGTGACCACGCGTCCTGGCTCGGAAGTGGCGGCTACCACGGTACCGCCCGGGCACATGCAGAAGCTGTACACCGAACGGCCGTTCTTGGCGTGGTGCACCAACTTGTAGTCGGCAGCACCCAGTTTCGGGTGGCCGGCGTACTTGCCCAGGCGCGCCTGGTCGATCAGGCCTTGCGGGTGCTCGATACGGAAGCCGATGGAGAACGGCTTGGCTTCCATGAACACGCCACGGGCGTGCAGCATGCGGAAGGTGTCACGGGCGCTGTGGCCCAGGGCCATGACCACGTGGCGGGACATGATCTGCTCGCCGTTTTCCAGGACCACGCCTTGCAGCTGGTCACTGTCGATCAGCAGGTCGGTGACCTTGTGCTCGAAACGGATCTCGCCGCCCAGGGCTTCGATTTCCTTGCGCATGGTTTCAACCATGCCTGTCAGGCGGAAGGTACCGATGTGCGGCTTGCTGACGTAAAGGATTTCTTCCGGCGCGCCGGATTTGACGAACTCGTGCAGCACCTTGCGACCGTGGTGCAGCGGGTCCTTGATCTGGCTGTAGAGCTTGCCGTCGGAAAAGGTGCCTGCGCCGCCTTCGCCGAACTGCACGTTGGACTCGGGGTTGAGCACGCTTTTGCGCCACAGGCCCCAGGTGTCCTTGGTGCGCTGGCGCACTTCCTTGCCGCGTTCCAGAACGATGGGCTTGAAGCCCATCTGCGCCAGCAGCAGGGCGGCGAAGATGCCGCATGGGCCGAAGCCGACCACCAGGGGGCGCTCGGTCAGGCCCTCCGGGGCGTGGCCCACGACCTTGTAGCTGACGTCCGGCGCCGGGCCGACGTTGCGGTCGTCGGCGAATTTGGCCAACACGCTGGCTTCATCGTGCACGTCAAGGTCGATGGTGTAGATGAACTGCAACTCGCTGTTCTTCTTGCGCGCGTCATAGCTGCGCTTGAACAGGGTGAAGTCCAGCAGGTCGGCGTCGGCGATCCCCAGGCGCTGTACTATAGCGGGGCGCAGGGCCTCGTCGGTGTGGTCCAGGGGCAGTTTGAGTTCGGTGATTCGTAACATGACAGGGTCCAATATCCGGGCCACAGGGTTGACCCGGCAGCTTTGCACTAACCGGCCATTATAAGCGTTTGCAAGGGATTGCCGTCAGGTTTTAACCGCCTGACGGCGCAACATCAGTCGTTGCGAGCGCCGCCAAAGTAGGCGCAGCCCCGGTACGGCTGGTCATTGACGCGCAATTCGGCGGTCATCTGCTGCACGCTGCCGGTGGTCGGGTCCACGCACCGCTGGGGCGCTACCCACAATTCCACCTTAAGGCCGTTGGCTTCGGTGCTCAGGCTCAGGCGGCCGTCAGGCATCTGTTCTTCGACAAAGGGCACCGCCAGGGGCGGCTGGTCGGCGCGGCTCAGTTCCAGGCCCTTGCCGCTGGCGCGCAGCTCCCATTTGGCCGGGTCGCTGCCACCCGCACGCAGGGTCAGCAGCTTGAAGTTGGGGTCATTGCAGGCTGCGGCGGAGCGTTCCAGGCGGTAGAACTGCTGCAGGTCGATGGTGCCATCCATGCCGCCGGTCTTGCTGGCTTCGAAGCGCCCGCGAACGTCGCCATAGACTTGCCCGGACTTGCCGACGATGCCGGCGGCTTCCTGCAGCACGCCGGTATGGCCGATGTCGGTAACCGTGTAGTGACGCTGCTCGCCGCAAGGCTGGAACAGCAACTGGCCGTCATGGCCCATCAACACGCCTTGCATGCGGGTGAGCCCGGCGGTGGACGGCTGGCTCGGGGCCGAGGAAAACAGTTGGCAGCCGGCGAACAGTGGCAGCAGGGCAAAACACATCAAGGTACGGGCAACGCGCATCGAGGGCCTCCTGGTAAGTGGGCGGCACCGTAGCACAGCAGACGTGAAAATTGTGCGCGCTAGCCGACGATGAACACCTGGCCGGTCTGCAGGCCTTCCACGCTTTTGGCGTAGGCCAGCGCCACGTCTGCTGCCGGCACCGGCTTGTAGCCTCGGAAATAGGGTGCGTAGCTGCCCATGGCTTCCACCAGCACCGTGGGGCTGACCGCGTTCACCCGCAGGCCGCGCGGCAGCTCGATGGCGGCAGCGCGTACGAAGGCGTCCAGCGCGCCGTTGACCATGGCCGCCGATGCACCGGTGCGGATCGGGTCGCGGTTGAGGATGCCCGACGTCAGCGTGAACGAGGCACCGTCGTTGGCGAACTCGCGACCGATCAGCAGCAGGTTCACCTGGCCCATTAATTTGTTCTGCAGGCCAAGGCTGAAATCATCGTCGCTCATTTCACCCAGCGCCTTGAAGGTCACGCTGCCCACGGCGCTGACCAGCGCATCGAAGCGGCCGGTCTTGGCGAACAGATCGCGGATGGACGCCGTGTCGGCAATGTCCACCTGATACTCACCGCTGTGGCGGCCGATGTGAACCACTTCGTGGCGTTGGGCGAGTTCGCTGGCGACGGCGGAACCGACCGTGCCGCTGGCGCCGATCAAGAGGATTTTCATGGTGGTTTCCTGCTAAGGGGGTAGGCCACCAGTGTAGGGATTTGCTTTTTTCTGATAATCCCTCTAATAGGCAACCTTTGGTTTTCATATGGAAACAATCCATGAGCGAGCTCGATGACCTGGCGGCCTTTGCCGTGCTGATCGAGGCGGGCAGTTTTACCCGGGCGGCGCAGCAGTTGGGCTGGAGCAAGGGGCAGTTGTCCAAGCGCATCAGTGGCCTGGAAAGCAGCCACGGTGTGCAACTGCTGCACCGCAGCACTCGACGCCTGAGCCTGACGGCCGCCGGTTCAGCGTTGCTGCCCGAAGCTCGGGCGCTGGTGGCACAAATGGAGCGGGCGCATCAGGCGCTGGCGCTGCTCAAGGACGAACTGGCCGGGCCGGTGCGGCTGACCGTTCCCGTGTCATTGGGGGAGACCTTTTTTGAAGGGCTGCTGCTGGAGTTCGCCCGTGACTACCCTCAGATCAGCCTGGAGCTGGACCTGAGCAACAGCTATCGCGACCTGGCGCGCGAGGGTTTTGACCTGGCCATCCGCGAAACCGTGGCCAACGATGAACGCCTGGTGGCGCGGCCGCTGCTGACGATGCAGGAAATCACCTGTGCCAGCCCGGCGTACCTGGCGGCACACCCGGCGCCAGTGACGCCTCAGGATTTACGCGAGCATGCGTGCCTGCTCAACAGCCACTATCGGGGGCGGGAGGAGTGGCGGTATCACCAGCATCACGAGCTGATTCGGGTGGCCGTGGCCGGACGGTTCGCCAGCAATCACTACAGCTTGCTGAAAAAGGCGGCGTTGGCGGGGGCGGGGGTGGCGAGGCTGCCTTCGTACATGTTGCATGCGGAGTTGGGGGCGGGGCGGTTGGTGGCGCTGCTGAAGGGTTACCAGACGGCCACCGCACCGTTGTTCCTGGTGCATCCCTACCAGCGCGGGTTGCCCCGGCGGGTAGAGGTGCTGGCGCAGTATTTGATCGGCTGGGCAAACCGGTAGCGGCCGCCAGGCTGCGAAAAGGCCCGCAGGACCTTCGGCGCAGTCATGCTGATCGCAGGCCCGCTGTGCGAGCCTTCGCAGCCTGGCGGCAGCTCCAGAGGCTTGGGTCACCCGCCCAGGTAGGCTTCGCGCACCTTCGGGTCGGTCAGCAGGGCTTCACCGGTGCCTTGCATCACCACCCGGCCGTTTTCCAGCACGTAGGCGCGGTCGGCGATTTTCAGCGCCTGGTTGGCGTTCTGTTCTACCAGGAAGACCGTCACGCCATCCTTGCGCAGCTGTTCGATGATCTCGAAGATCTGCTGAATGATGATCGGCGCCAGGCCCAGAGACGGCTCGTCCAAAAGCAACAGCTTGGGCTTGCTCATCAGCGCTCGGCCAATGGCAAGCATCTGCTGTTCACCGCCCGACATGGTGCCGCCGCGCTGGTTGAAACGCTCCTTGAGGCGTGGGAACAGTCCCAGCACCTTGTCCATTTGCGCCTGGTAATCGTCCTTGTCAGTGAAGAATCCGCCCATGGCCAGGTTCTCCTCAACGGTCAAGCGGGCAAATACCCGGCGACCTTCGGGCACCACGGCGATGCTCTTGCGCATGATCTGCGAAGAGTCCTGGCCCACCAGTTCCTCACCCAGGTAGCGGATGCTGCCGCAGTGAGCGCGCGGCGAGCCGCACAGGGTCATCAGCAGGGTCGACTTGCCGGCGCCGTTGGCGCCGATCAGGGTCACGATTTCGCCCTGTTTCACTTCCACGTTGACGCTGTGCAGCGCCTGGATCTTGCCGTAGAAGGTGGAAACGTTTTCGAACTGCAGCATTTACGCTTCCCCCAGGTAGGCTTTGATCACTTCAGGATTGTCGCGGATCTGTTCCGGCGTGCCATCGGCCAGCGGCGTGCCCTGGTTGATGACCACGATGTGGTCGGAAATGCTCATCACCAGTTTCATGTCATGCTCAATGAGCAGCACCGTGGCGTTGTGCTCTTCGCGCAGGGTGGCGATCAGCGCCTTGAGGTCGTCGGTCTCGCGCGGGTTGAGGCCGGCCGCCGGCTCGTCGAGCATGAGGATGCGCGGGCGCGTCATCATGCACCGGGCGATCTCCAGGCGGCGCTGCTGACCGTAGGCCAGGGTACCGGCCGGGCGGTTGGCGAATTCCTTGAGGTTGACCTTGTCCAGCCAGAATTCGGCATATTCCATGGCCTCGCGCTCGCTGCGGCGGAACGCGGGGGTCTTGAACAGGCCCGAGAGGAAGTTGGTATTCAGGTGGCGATGCTGGGCAATCAGCAGGTTTTCCACGGCAGTCATGTCCTTGAACAGCCGTACGTTCTGGAAGGTGCGCACCACGCCCTTGCGGGCGATTTGATGGCCGGGCATGCCCTGGATGGGCTGACCGTCCAGCAGGATGGTGCCGCCGGTGGGCTTGTAGAAGCCGGTCAGGCAGTTGAACACCGTGGTCTTGCCGGCACCGTTGGGGCCGATCAGCGCCACTACCTGCTTTTCCTTGACGCTGATGCCCACGCCATTGACGGCCAGCAGGCCGCCAAAACGCATGCTCAGGCCGGATACTTCAAGAATGTTCTGCGTCATTTTCGCAGCTCCATGTGGGGGCGCTGCATCGGCAACAATCCTTGAGGACGCCAGATCATCATCAGCACCATCATGGCGCCGAACATCAACATGCGGTAATCAGCGAATTCACGGGTCATTTCCGGTAGCAGAATGACCACGATCGCTGCCAGGATCACGCCCAGCTGCGAACCCATGCCACCCAGCACTACGATGGCCAAGATCATGGCCGACTCGATGAAGGTGAACGATTCGGGGGTTACCAGGCCTTGGCGAGCAGCGAAGAAGCTGCCGGCAAAACCGGCGAAACAGGCACCCAGGGTAAACGCCGAAAGCTTGATGAGGGTAGGGTTCAGGCCCAGCGCGCGGCAGGCGATCTCATCTTCACGCAACGCTTCCCAGGCACGGCCGATGGGCATGCGCAGCAGGCGGTTGATGATGAACAGCGCCAGCAGGGCCAGCAGCAACGCCACCAGGTAAAGGAAGATTACCTTGCCCACCGGGTTGTAGGGCAGGCCGAAGTACTCGTAGAACGTCTGCGCGCCATCAGCGGCGGAGCGGTCGAAAGACAGGCCGAACAGGGTGGGCTTGGGGATGTTGCTGATGCCGTTGGGGCCACCGGTGATGTCGGTGAGGTTGCGCAGGAACAGGCGGATGATTTCACCGAAACCCAGGGTCACGATGGCCAGGTAGTCGCCGCGCAAACGCAGTACCGGGAAGCCCAGCAGGAAGCCGAACGTGGCAGCCGCCAGGCCCGCCAGCGGCAGGCATACCCAGAAGCTGAAGCCGTAGTAATGCGACAGCAGGGCATAGGTGTAGGCGCCCACCGCGTAGAAGCCCACGTAACCCAGGTCCAGCAGCCCGGCCAGGCCCACGACGATATTCAGGCCCAGGCCCAGCATCACGTAGATCAGCACCAGCGTCGCCAGGTCGACCGCGCCCCGAGAGCCGTAGAACGGCCAGATGAACGCGACCACGATCAGGCCCAGCATGATCCAGCGCTGGGTCTTGGGCCGGGTGAGGAAGTCCCCGGTATTGGCTGGCATGCCCGGCAGCTTGGGCGCCGCTTTCCAGGCCGAGCTGATTTGCGTGTTGAACAGCACGCGCAGGAACATCAGCACCGAGCACAGGGCAATGATCAGCATGGTCGTGGGCGTGGCCCCCTGGACAATCAGGTGAATGCCGTCGATGGTCAGCTTCAGGCCGATCACCGGGTAGGCCACGGCCCATACCAGCAGGGCGCTGAACAGCGCCGATTTGAGATTCCGAGTCATACTTTTTCAACCTCCGGACGGCCCAGGATGCCAGTCGGCCGGAACAGAAGGACCAATACCAAAAGACCGAACGCCACCACATCCTTGTACTGGTCGCCAAACACGTCGGCGCCAAACGCTTCGGCCACGCCCAGTACCAGGCCGCCGAGCATGGCGCCCGGAATGCTGCCGATACCACCCAGCACCGCTGCGGTGAAGGCCTTCAAGCCCACCAGGAAACCGGCGTTGGGGTTGATGACGCCGTATTGCATGCTCAACAGCACCGCGGCGATCGCAGCCAGGGCCGCGCCGATGACGAAGGTCAGGGCGATAATGTTGTTGGTGTTGATGCCCAGCAGGTTGGCCATCTTCATGTCCTCGGCGCAGGCGCGGCAAGCGCGGCCCAGGCGGGAACGGGAGATGAACATGGTCAGGCCGAGCATGGCGATAAGCGTCACCACGAACACCACGATCTGCATGTAAGAGATCAGCACTTCCTGTGCCCCCCCTGGCCCGAAGCTGATGTTGCCCGGGATCAGGTTGGGTATTGATTTGTCCTTGGAGTCTTGCGCAAGCAGAACCGTGTTCTGCAGGAAGATCGACATGCCGATGGCCGAGATCAGCGGGATCAGACGGTTGCTGCCGCGCAGGGGGCGGTAGGCAATGCGTTCGATGCTGTAGCCATAGGCACTGGTGACGACGATGCTGGCGCAGAACGCCGCGGTCATCAGCAATGGCACGTTGTCCAGGCCCAGCATGGCCAGGCCGGCGATGGCAATGAACGCCACGTACGAACCGATCATGTAGACCTCGCCGTGGGCGAAGTTGATCATTCCAATGATGCCGTAAACCATTGTGTAGCCAATGGCGATCAGGGCATACGTGCTGCCAACGGTCAGGCCGTTAACCAGCTGTTGGAAGAAGTGATAAATGTCAGGCATTACAGCGCGCTCCTAAAAACCTGATACGCATTTCACTGGTGGAGTCATTTTCCTGCCTGCACGCCTGGCCATGGCCACGGGTGCAAAGCTTGTTGCCAGCGAACCGCTGGTGACGGTTTTAAGATTTTCAGGTGGGCCGCCTTCCGGATCGCGGAAAACCGGCCCATTACCTCGTAAAACAAAGCCCACTGCTCGCGCAGTGGGCTTTGTGGGGGTCAGACAGCGATTACTGAGGGCTGACTTCGGTCTTCGGTTTGCCGAAGTGCCACTGGTAGACCACGAACTTGAAGTCCTTGAGGTCGCCCTTGGCGTCGAAGCTCAGGTCACCGGTAGGGGTCTTGAAGGTACCGGCGTGGATGGCCGCAGCCACCTTGGTGGTGTCTTCGCTGCCGGCGGTCTTGATGGCGTCGGCAATCACTTCAACGGCCGAGTAAGCCGGGAATACGAACGGGCCGCTCGGGTCCTGCTTCTTGGCCTTGAAGGCATCAGCCAGGGCGACGTTGGCCGGGTCCTGGTCGAAGGATTTCGGCAGGGTTACCAGTAGGCCTTCGGAGGCGTCCTGGGCGATCTGCGAGATGGAGTCGTTGCCAACGCCTTCAGGGCCCATGAACTTGGCGTTCAGGCCTTTTTCCTTGGCCTGGCGCAGGATCAGGCCCAGCTCTGGGTGGTAGCCACCGTAGTAGACGAAATCGACGTTGGCCTGTTTCAGCTTGGCGATCAGCGACGAGAAGTCCTTGTCGCCGGCATTGATACCTTCGAACACCGGTACCTTGATGCCGTCTTTTTCCAGGGTGGCTTTCACCGCAGTGGCGATGCCTTCGCCGTATTGCTGCTTGTCGTGGATCACGGCAACCAGTTTAGGCTTCACGAACTTGGCAATGTAGTTGCCGGCAGCCGGGCCCTGGGCGCTGTCCAGGCCAATGGTGCGGAACACCATCTTGTAGCCACGCGCGGTGATCTCCGGGCTGGTGGCAGCCGGGGTGATCATGATGATGCCTTCGTCTTCGTAAATGTCCGACGCCGGCTGCGTGGAGCTGGAGCACAGGTGGCCGACCACGAACTTGACGCCGTCGTTGACCACTTTGTTGGCGACCGCTACCGCTTGTTTTGGGTCACAGGCGTCGTCGTATTCGACCGCTTCGAGTTTCTTGCCATCCACGCCGCCTTTGGCGTTGATTTGCTCGATGGCCATTTTCGCGCCCATGAACTGCATGTCGCCATACTGGGTAACAGGGCCGGTTTTAGGGCCGGCGATGCCGATCTTGATGGTGTCGGCAGCAAACGAATGGCTGGCAACCCCCGCCAGAACCAGTGCGGCGAACAGCTTGGAAATCTGCTTAGTCATAATGCTCCACTCTAACTGTTGTATTTTTTATAGTCTTGCGGCGAAAGCTGCAGGACCGGGTCGTGTCGATGCGGGTGTCGTGTGTTTCCACGACTGCCCGAGCGAACGGCAAACACCCCGATCAGCCCCCGGTAACTGTACCGGTACAGTGTAGAGCGCCGCTTGTTCCATTGAAAAGCTGGCGCCTGGGGGCAAATGGCCAGGATGTCGCTTTATCGACAGGAAGTTACAGAATAACGGCGGCGAAACCTGTGCAGCAGGTCGTCATCCTTGGCTTTTCCGAACTCGCCAATCAATCACATAATTGAAACCGGGTTTTTCCAAGGCAATCCGAGCGTTATCATTGCCCCGATTTTCTTTTTTGGTGAAACCCATGACTCAACAACCTAGCACCCTCTATGCCAAGCTGCTCGGCGAGACCGCCGTTATCGGATGGCAGGAGCTGCAACCGTTTTTTGCCCGCGGTGCCCTGTTGTGGGTCGAGCCTGCGCTGGATTTGGTCGCTGCCGCCGAGGCCGTGGCCACGGATAATGGTGCCAATGTGAAGCATTGGATGGACCAGGGATTACTCGGCAAGGTCTCTGAGTCGCAGGCGCTGGACTGTATCGAGCGCGACCCGACGTTGTGGGCGGTGGTGGTGTCGCCGTGGGTGCTGATCCAGGAAAGGGCAGCGGAAAAATAATGGCACCATGATGGTGCGTTGTGGGCGCTGGCGAGCCAGCGCCCACAGATGATCAGGTCAATCCACGTAGTCGGTCTTGCCGGTGTGGTTGTTCAGGGAAATGACACGGGTCTTGCCAATACGGTGGCGGTATATTTCCCGCAAGTATTTCACCGCTTTCTTCACACATTCGCGCGACAGTCGAATGTCATTGATCGACACGAACTTGCTCTTGTCGTTGATCAACTCCCGGTACTTTTTTTCGTACATCGGTTTGATCGCGTACCAGTTGGTATCAAGAATCTTGGCCGGGTTTTCGAACTCGTTGAGCAACTCGTCGATAAGCGCCTCGTCAAACTCGTCGCTGACGATGTAGTCGAGAATGGCGTTGTCCAGGGTGTCGTCGAAGCGATAGGAATTGCGCGCGAAGCAACGCTTGATGAACGCCACGATCAGGGTCAGGAAATCGTCGGACAGGCACGGGCTCTTGGCTATCAGGGTGGTCAGCGACAGGTTGGCCGAAGCGCCGATCACCAGCGCGTAGCGCTTGAGCGTGGTGTTGGGAAACAGGCTGTTGAGGTGGGTCTTGAGCCGGTTCAGGTCCATATAGGACAGCTTGTAGTCCTTGGGCAACGACACGATCGACACTACCGACGAGCAGTTCTTGAAAAAGTGCAGGTCATGCAGCGCCGCGGCGTCGTAGCCCGAGGCCTGGTATTGCTCCAGCGCGGCGCGGTAGCGGCGTGACTCGATGGGCAGCAGGCTGATGCCTTCGATGGCCTGGGTGACCTTGTTGAAGTGCGGCAGGTCGATGGAGCGGAAAAACAGGTCATCGATGTCCAGGCGCGGCTGTTCCTTCTCGAACACCTTGAACTTGTCGCCGGTGGGTGCCGGTGTTTCCGGTACTACCGATTCTGCGTAGGCAATGGCCACCGGGCCGGCCAGGCTCATGAACAAGTCGTTGGCGTCCAGGCGGATGGTCTCGCCAATGTCGATACCGGCGCGTCGGAAGTAGTTCTGGTCATAATCGGTGGTCACCGCCTGGGCGGTGAGGATGTTGAAGATCTGCTGGGAGATGTACTGGTTGGCGTGCTTCTCCATGGCGTTGACGTCGATGTTCTGAATGTTGCCGTCATCGCTTTCTTCGGCGTAGCGCATGATGTCGTTGGAAATCAGCATCATCGCGTTCCAGGGGCGAATGCGGCCCATCACGCTGGCTTCGCTGCTGTCTTCATTGTCGAAGTTGTAGGAGAAGTCCCATTCCTCTGACAGGTATTTACACAACAGCCGCCCGGCATTGATGTGCAGGGCTTCGGACATTTCGCTGCGGTGATCGGAAATGTTGGGCAGCACGCAGATGCCGCTGGTGAAGATCGGCTCGAACACGAAGGAGTGGCCACTCTTGCTGTCGTGCTCGTCGGCCGGCTTGGTGTCGAACGTCTTGTTCATGTACGAGTATTGCTGGGCCAGGCCGAATTCTGAGGCCATGCCCGAGCCGGTGCCGCCGCCGGCGCTGAAAATATAGAAATACAGGCGTGACTGGTTGGCCTTGATGCCGCAGGAATCGATCAAGTAGGAATGAATAAGCTTCCAGTCGGCGCTGGAAAAACGCTGGGTTTCCTTGTTGAGGATGATCTTGGCCAGGTACTGGCCCAGGATCGGTGCGTTGCCAGCGCCGCCGGCATGCACTTCCGACAGGTCCATGATCTTCATCTTGCTGTAGTCACGGATGAAGCCGCTTTTCTCGCCCTTGCGCGAGAAGCGGATGCGCCCGGCAATGTCCTTGTCCAGGTCGCCCAGCATCACCAGGGGTTCTACCAGGAACACCGGCTTGGTGGCCTTGCCGCCACCCAGGCGCAGGTTGTTCTGAAGCCACCGCGCGGGGCTGTAGGTCTTTTCCACGTCGCGGTCCTGGTTGTTGAACTCGTTGAGGTAGAACTTGCGCGCGTTGTACACCAGTTCCGCCACGTCCAGGGCAATGTTCGAACCGCAGCGGCCCAGGCCTATGAGGCACACCGACGGAAATTCCTGGTCGCGGCGTGGCTGGCCGTCGTCTTCCTGCAGCACCGCATGGGGGAACACCATTTCGCGCAGGCCATCGAGGTTGTCGAGGATGCGCTGGGTGTCGGTCTCGGTGTAGTACAGGTACTGCTGCGGGGTGCTGGGCCGCGGCAGGTAACTGCCCTGGGGTGTATCGACAGGGGCGGCAATCATCGGCTCGGCGGTCGCTGTGGCAGCGTTATTCTTGGAATTCATGGTGCGTGTCTGGCCTGGACAGGAGGCGCGTACAATCAATATCAACGCGCCATCACGGAATGAGGAGCGGCGACTGTACAGTGCGTCATCTGTCTCAGCGATAGGGGTTCTCCCTACCCACGCTAAGGGGTTACCTTGCGGGCCGGGCCAGGGGGTGAAGCGTGGGGGCGTCGGCGAACAGGTCGCGTACCACGCGTTCATCGCTGGCGCGTGCAGGCACCGGGTAGGTGAATTCGCTGCCTGTTGCGCTGAGGTGTTCGTTCAATTGGTCGAGTATCGGTCGCAGTTCGGCCAGGGCCACCGGCCTGCTGAGCAGGTAACCCTGCACGTAGTCGCAGCCATAGCTGTTGAGAAATTCGTACTGCTGCACGGTCTCGACGCCTTCGGTTACCACCTGCAGGTGCAGGGTGTGGGCCATGACGATGATCGCCTGGACAATTTCCATGTCTGCGGCCGAGCGCGGAATGTCCTGGATGAACGAACGATCGATCTTCAAGGTGTCCAGCGGCAGGCGCTTGAGGTAGGCCAGCGAGGAATAGCCGGTGCCGAAGTCATCGATTGACAACGACACGCCCAGGGCGCGGATTTGCGAGAGCAGGCTGATGGTGGCGGCAATATTGCCCATCAGCGCGTTTTCGGTCACTTCCAGTTCCAGGCGTTGCGGTGCCACGCCGGCGCTGGCCAAGGCGTCACGAATTTCGTCCACCAGTTCCTCGCGGGCCAGGTTCAAGGCTGAGCAGTTGACGGTGATCTTCAATTGCTCGCAGCCATTGTGGCCCAGGTGGGCCAGGTCGCAGCAGGCGCGCTTGAGCACCCAGTGGTCCAGCTCGGCGATCAGTCCGTTCGCTTCGGCGATGGGGATGAACCGGTCGGGGGTGAGCAGGCCGTGTTGAGGGTGGCGCCAGCGAATCAGTGCTTCGAGCTTGGCTACCTGGCCGCTGTGCAGGTCGAAGATAGGCTGGTAGAACAACTCCAGCTCGCTGCCCGAGCGCAGGGCGTTGCGCAGTTCTTCTTCTAGCTGCAACTCCAGGGTGGCCTTGGTGCGCAGGTTGGCGCTGAAGAAATGCAGGGCATTGCGCCCGGCGCCCTTGGATTGATACAGCGCCAGGTCGGCGTGCTTCAGCAGTTCTTCGCAGGTGTCGCCATCGTCGGGGAATACGCTGATGCCGATGCTCGTGGTCATCACCATGCGGCGACCGGCCAGGTCGATGGGCTCCTTCATTTTCTGCATGATGCGCTGGGCCATGTGCCGCGCCTCGTCACGGTTGTTCATGCCAATCAGGATGCAGAATTCGTCGCCGCCAAAGCGCGCCACCACATCGGCATGGCTGCGGGTGGCGCTCTTGATGTGCCCGGCGATGACTTTCAGCAGGTCGTCGCCAGCATCATGGCCCAGGCTGTCATTGATGCGTTTGAAGTGGTCGATGTCCAGGAACATCACCGCCAGCATGCCGCCGTTGAGCTTTTGTTCGATGAGTTTCTCGCCAAACAGCTGGTTGAAGCCGCGCCGGTTGATGAGGTTGGTCAGGGCGTCGTAATGCGCCACCTGCTGCAACGACACCCGGGCCTGGTCCAGCTGGCTGAGCAGCGCATTGACCCGGCGCAGGTCGTGCTCCTTGCTTTGCAGTTTCTTGTCGGCCAGGGCTGCGCTGAGGCTGCTGGCAATGATCAGCAAGGTGATGAACGCCACGGTCAGGCCCAGTTCCAGGCTGTTATCCACCATGGGCGCGTGGAGTGCGCTGCCTTGCGGTACGGCCATCACCAGCGACCACATGCCCAGGAAATGGGTGGCCACGATGCCGGCACCCATCAACAGGCTGGCGCTGTACTTGAGCAGTTGGTGGAACGTACCGCTGCCGGTGCGGAAGTGCCGAGCCAGCATCAAGGCGGCGAAACTGGCGACAATGGCGACTACAATGGACAGGCTGAACAGCCCGGGTTTGAAATACTGGGTGGCGTTGGAGCGCATGGCGATCATGCCGACGTAGTGCATGCCGGCAATGCTCAGGCCGATGCCGATTGAACTCTTGACGTAGTCGAGCAGGGTAATGGTTTCCCGGCTCAGGGTAGTCATGGCCAATAGGCCGGCTATCAGGGCAATCAGCAGCGACACCACGGTGATGGGCAAGTCGAAGTGCATCTCGATGGGCGTTTCGAACGCCAGCATGCTGATGAAGTGCATGGCCCAGATGCCGCCGGCCAGGCACAGCGCGCCAATCCAGCGCCATTGATGGCGGGCGCCGGGCCGCTCCACGTGGCTGATACGCTCGGCCATGTCCAGGGTGGCAAAGCTGCCCGAACAGGCCACCAGGTAGGCCAGCAGAACCAGAAACGGATTGTGGCTGCAGTTGAGCAGGATCTGCCCGCTGTCCGGCAGGTCGCCGATGAAGTGTAAACCTAGCCAATCCATAGCGTGCCTCTGAACGAACGCTCCCATGCCACCCGGAGGCGGCGAGTTACCATCAGTGTAGAAGGTGACGTTTTGCTGCTGGCAAAGTGATGCCAATCATTTCGTAATCAATACAATAGCAAAATGCACTAAGCCGTCGACATCCACTTGAGCGCGCGGTCGAATCGATCACCGCGTCGCCACAACGGTCTCTTGTTGGGCACTGGCAAGCTAGCGCTCACAGTGTCATCGGCTGCTACTGCCTATGGCCTACCATCACGCTAGCTGATCCAGCGGACATTTGCCCATTCACCTTCTAGATTTCATCTGGCCTCTACAACAATAACAGCGAGTGCCTTCCATGCCCTTATCCGCCCAGGCGCCCCATGCGTGGCGTATTTTGTTCCTGCTGTTCCTGGCCAACTTGTTTAATTTCTTCGATCGCACCATTCCGGCCATCATCATCGAGCCGCTGCGCATGGAGTGGCATCTGAGCGATTTTGAACTGGGTATCGCCGGTACGGCGTTTACCTTGATCTATGCAGTAGCGGGCATTCCGCTGGGGCGCATGGCCGACCGCGGTTCGCGGCGCAAGATGATGGGCTGGGGCCTGGCAGTGTGGAGTGCGCTGACCGCGGTAAACGGCTTTGTCGCAGGGTTTTGGACCTTTCTGCTGGTGCGCATGGGCATCGGCATTGGCGAGGCCAGCTACGCCCCGGCGGCCAACTCGCTGATCGGCGACCTGTTCCCGCCCCAGCGGCGTGGTCGCGCCATGGGTGTCTTCATGCTGGGCCTGCCCCTGGGCTTGCTGCTGGCGTTCTTCACCATTGGTGCCATGGTCGAATTCTTTGGCAACTGGCGTGCGCCGTTCTTTGTGGCGGCGGTGCCAGGATTGTTGCTGGCGTTGTTCATGTTCACCATTCGCGAGCCGGCCCGCGGTGCTGCAGAAGCCGAGCCGGTGTCGCAGTTGCCGTTGGACAAGCCGTTGCGGCGTTTGCTGGCCATCCCCACGTTTTGCTGGTTGGTGCTGGCGGGCCTGGCGTTCAACTTCGCCACCTATGCCTGCAACAGCTTTATGGTGCCGTTGCTGCAACGCTACTTTCACTTGCCGCTGCATCAGGCTGCGGTGGCCACCGGGCTTATCGTTGGCGTCACCGGCCTTGTGGGCCTGACACTGGGAGGCTGGGTGGCGGACAAGGTGCAACAACGCATAGCTAATGGCCGCCTGGTGCTGGCAGCCAGCTGCATGATGGTGGCGGCCTGTGCCACTACGTGGGCGCTGGCGGCGGGGCAAATTGAGATCGGCCTGTTCGTGGCGGTGTTCGGCTTTGGCTGGTTCTTCAGTTACGCGTTCTATACCTGTGCCTACACGGCCATTCTGGAAGTGGTGCACCCGCGCATGCGCGCCACGGCCATGGCGTTGTTTTTTGCCGGGCTGTACTTGCTGGGTGGGTCGCTGGGGCCAGTAGTGGCGGGGTTGCTGAGCGATCGCTTCGCCCATCAGGCCATGGCAGCGGCCGGGGCCACGCAAATGAGTGAACCGTTCAAGGCCGTGGGCCTGCACGACGCGATGTTTTCGATTCCGGTGGCGTTGGTGCTGACCCTGGTGTTTCTGGCGCTGGCGGCGCGCAGCTTCAAGCGTGATGCGGCGCGGATGCGCGAGGGGATGACAGTAGCCGCCCAACCGACCGCCGGGCTGGCGGTCGGCGCTTAGCCGTTCACATCATGGGTTTTTTGTATTTCAGGATGTACAGGCACAGCTCGCGATAGGCGCTGGCGGGAACCTTGGCGATAACCTCTCGGGCGTCATGAAGGGTTTGACTGCTGAGCTTTACCATCTCCCGGCGCAAGTCTGGCTTGGCTATCCTTTGGGTGGTCAGCTGGGGGCTGGCGCAGGGCAGTTGACCCTCGTCATCATCGTCAGGCACTCACTGCGCCGGCAGTTTGCACACGCTATGACAGACCTTCATGCTTTCCTGCCCCGTGGCCAAAGTGGGTGGCAGGCTTGCAAGGTAAGGCTGCGGGGACCGGGGTGGGGCCAGATAATTATTGGCGTTTGCCAATAAAAAAAGGCCCGCAATGCGCGGGCCCTCTTTTCAACTCAAGCGACGGGGTTAACCCGCCACCAGCACCCGAATCGCTTCCAGGCGCAACGCCGCCTTTTCGAACATCGCCAGCCCTTGTTCACGCTGCTTGCGCAGGGCGTCCAGTTCGCTGTCGCGTACGGTAGGGTTGACGGCCTGCAGGGCGGTCAGGCGAGCCAACTCTTCTTCGGTCTCGGCGGCCAGGCGGCGCTTGGCTTCGGCCACGCGTTCTTCGTGGCGCGGCAACACTTTGGTCTCGCCGGCGTTGATACGCGGGGTGAGTACGTCGCGTTGGGCCTGTATGAACTTGTTGGCGCTGGCCTTGGGCACGCTTTCCAGCTGGTCGTTGAGGGTCTCGAACGAGACGCGCGAAGACAGGTCATTGCCGTTGGTGTCCAGCAGGCAGCGCAGCGCTTGCGGAGGCAGGTAGCGACCCAGCTGCAGGGCGCGCGGGGCAACCACTTCACTCACGTACAGCAGTTCCAGCAGCACGGTACCTGGCTTGAGCGCCTTGTTCTTGATCAGCGCCACGGCGGTATTGCCCATGGAGCCGGACAGCACCAGGTCCATGCCGCCCTGCACCATGGGGTGTTCCCAAGTGATGAACTGCATGTCTTCGCGTGACAGCGCCTGGTGGCGGTCGTAGGTGATGGTCACGCCTTCGTCGTCGCCCAGCGGGAAGCTGGCGTCGAGCATTTTTTCGCTTGGCTTGAGAATCAGCGCGTTGTCGGAGTGGTCTTCGCTGTCGATGCCGAAGGCGTCGAACAAGGTTTCCATGTAGATCGGCAGGGCGAACTGGTCATCCTGCTCCTCGATGGCTTCCACCAGCGCCTTGCCTTCGCCGCCACCGCCAGAGTTGAGTTCCAGCAGGCGGTCGCGACCGGTGTGCAGCTCGGTTTCCAGGCGCTCGCGTTCGGTGCGGGCCTCGGTCACCAGGGCTTCCCAGTTATCGTCATCGCCACCTTCCAGCAGTGGCAGCAGGCGCGGGCCGAACTGATGCTGCAGGGCGTTGCCGGTCGGGCAGGTGTTGAGGAAGGCGTTCAGCGCTTCGTGGTACCACTGGAACAGGCGCTCTTGCGGGCTGTCCTGCAGGTACGGCACGTGCAGTTCGATGATGTGCTTCTGGCCGATACGGTCCAGACGGCCGATACGCTGCTCCAGCAGGTCCGGGTGGGCCGGCAGGTCGAACATCACCAGGTGATGGGCGAACTGGAAGTTGCGGCCTTCGCTGCCGATTTCCGAGCAGATCAGCACTTGGGCGCCGAACTCTTCATCAGCAAAGTAGGCGGCGGCGCGGTCACGCTCGAGGATGTTCATGCCCTCGTGGAACACCGTGGCCGGAATGCCGGAACGCACGCGCAGAGCGTCTTCCAGGTCCATGGCGGTTTCGGCGTGGGCGCAGATGACCAACACCTTGGTGCGCTTGAGCATCTTCAGCTGGTCGATCAGCCATTCCACGCGCGGGTCGAAACGCCACCAGCGGTTTTCCTCGTCGGTCTCGGCCTGGGCCTGGAACGCCACTTCCGGGTACAGCTCGGCGTGTTCGCCCAGCGGCAACTCCATGTACTCGTCCGGGTTGGCCAGCGGGTAGGGGTGCAGCTTGCGCTCAGGGAAACCCTGCACGGCGGCGCGGGTATTGCGGAACAGCACGCGGCCGGTGCCGTGGCGGTCCAGCAGTTCGCGGATCAGGCGGGCAGCGGCTTCGGTGTCGCCATCGTTGACCGCGGTCAGCAGGGCTTCGCCCTCGGCGCCAAGGAAGTCATGAATGGTGGCGTGGGCCTTGGGCGACAAACGGCCCTGGTCCAGCAGTTCCTGAACGGCTTCGGCCACCGGGCGATAATGTTCGCTCTCGGCACGGAAAGCGGCCAGGTCGTGGAAACGGTTGGGGTCCAGCAGACGCAGGCGCGCGAAGTGGCTGTCCTGGCCCAGCTGTTCCGGGGTGGCGGTGAGCAGCAGTACGCCGGGGATGACCTCGGCCAGTTGCTCCACCAGCGAATACTGCGGGCTTGGCTTGGTTTCGTGCCATACCAGGTGGTGAGCCTCGTCGACCACCAGCAGGTCCCAACCGGCGGCGAACAGTGCGTCCTGGGCCTTTTCGTCTTCGGTCAGCCACTCCAGCGAGACCAGCGCCAGTTGCGCGTCCTCGAAGGGGTTGCCGGCGTCGCTTTCAATGAAGCGTTCGGCGTCGAACAGGGCGACCTGCAGGTTGAAGCGGCGACGCATTTCCACCAGCCACTGGTGCTGCAGGTTCTCCGGCACCAGGATCAGCACGCGGCTGGCGCGGCCCGACAGCAGTTGGCGGTGGATGACCAGGCCGGCTTCGATGGTTTTGCCCAGGCCCACTTCGTCTGCCAGCAGAACCCGCGGCGCAATGCGGTCGGCCACTTCGCGGGCAATGTGCAGTTGGTGCGCGATGGGTTGCGCACGTACGCCACCCAGGCCCCACAGCGAGGACTGCAATTGCTTGCTGGTGTGCTCCAGGGTGTTGTAGCGCAGCGAGAACCAGGCCAGCGGGTCGATCTGGCCGGCGAACAGGCGGTCACTGGCCAGGCGGAACTGGATGAAGTTCGACAGTTGCGTTTCCGGCAGGCTGCACGGTTGGTTCTGTGCGTCGAGACCGTGGTAGACCAGCAGGCCGTCGACGTCCTCGACTTCCTGCACCGTCAGCTTCCAGCCTTCGAAATGGGTGATCTGGTCACCTGGAGAGAACCGCACCCGGGTCAGCGGCGCGTTGCGCAGGGCATATTGGCGAGTGTCGCCAGTGGCCGGGTAGAGCACGGTCAACAAGCGACCGTCCTGTGCCAGAACGGTGCCAAGACCCAGCTCTGCTTCGCTGTCGCTAATCCAGCGTTGCCCCGGTTGATACTGCTGCGCCATGCTGCCTGACTCCCGCCATGAAAAAGCCGACTATGGTACCGGATGATGGGCTTGAGGGCCAAAGAGTCTCGTCGGGTAAATGCACCTGCAAGCTTCAAGCAGAAAGCTGCGAGCAACAGCACCGCCCGGCTTTCTTGCAGCTTGCAGCGCGTGCTCGCAACTATACTTAGTGTGACGGAGTCGATACTTCAAGGAGAAAAACTTCAAGCCGCCCCACCTGCCGCCGTTACCCCGGCAACAGGAGAGCCTACCACCATGTTGCCACCCATCCTTCCCCTCAGCGTAGTCCCCGTGACGTCGCAGCTGGACCCGGTCCGACCCGCGCCCACGGTGATTGCGCCGGTTACCCCGACCCAGCCGACCTCGGACGAGAGCGAGATCGACCTGCGCCAGCGCGACCGGGAAACCGCGGCCTTGCTGTTGCGCGAGGAGGAGGAGCGCCAGCGGCGTCGACAGCGCCAGCGTGAAGAGGCCGAGAACGACCCCGAGGCGCACCTGCCGGTGCCGGGCCATGAGTTGAACGCCGACAACACCGTGCCGGTGGCGCCGTTGATCGACGACGAGCCGCGTCAGGGCCTGTGGGTAGACATTGAGGTTTGATCCGGCGCGCGTCTGCCGCCATTATGCA
This sequence comes from Pseudomonas sp. M47T1, assembly GCF_000263855.1. GTDB lineage: Bacteria > Pseudomonadota > Gammaproteobacteria > Pseudomonadales > Pseudomonadaceae > Aquipseudomonas. The sequence continues at coordinate 74,253 of NZ_AJWX01000021.1, read as the reverse complement.
GGCTGACCCTTGCCCCACCTGACGTAGTGACCATGAGCCAGGACGATAAGCTGATCGATTTCTCCGCTGAACGCGCCAAGCGCGTCCATGACCTCAACGACAAGCGCCTGAACGACATGCGCCAGCAGTTCGAGCAGGCCATGCCGCTGGCTGCGGTGAAGAAAAAACCGAAGAAGAAACCCAAGAAGCGTTGAAACCTTGACCTGAGTCAGTTTTCCCTTGGGCGCCCTTCGTTATCTTTGCTCCATCGAACGCAAGCAAGGCTTGCGCTTCAACAGAGCACGCAAGGCATTTAGGGCGACTTCGGTCGCCCATTTTTTTATGAATATCGCAGGGTATTCCCGTCAATCGGTTCAGAACCTTTTTTCGCCCGCGAGGGGAGCGGGGTCTGCCCGCGAAGAGAACACGGCGATTTTTTCTGACGGTACGCGGTGCCCTTTTCGTGGGCAGAGCCCACTCCCCCACAGACTGCTGCCCCAGAAATGGGATATCAGCCGATGGTGATGGGCGGCGGGCTGACCAGGTTCACGGTCTGCTCTTTGCGCGGCGCCAGGATCTCGGCTTCGCCATCCACCACCATCTCGTCACGCTGGTTGAACACCTGGGTGGCGATGCGCACGCGGAATTTTGGCAGCTTTTCCAGGATTTCCAGGCGCACGGTCAGCGTGTCGCCGATTTTCACCGGCTTCTGGAAGCTCATTTTCTGCCCCAGGTAAATGGTGCCCGGCCCAGGCAGCTCGCAGGCCACGGCGGCGCTGATCAGTGCGCCGCTGAACATGCCGTGGGCGATACGCTCCTTGAACATGGTGGAGGCGGCGAATTCGGCGTCCAGGTGCACCGGGTTGTGGTCGCCCGACATGGCGGCGAACAGCTGGATGTCGCGCTCTTCCACGGTCTTGCTGAACGTGGCTTTCTGGCCGACTTCAAGGGCTTCGTAGGGCGTGTTGGTAACCTGGGTCATGGGTGACGGTTCCTTGTATTCATCAGTGAAAACGCTATTCGCTGCGCGCCGGGCGCTGGATCGCCAGGGCCTGCTGCAGCCAGGCGAGCAGGTCGGTGGTCACCTGCTCGCGGTTGATTTCGTTGAGTACCTCGTGGCGGGCCTGGGGGTAGATTGTCAGGGCAATCCGCTGATTGCCGTTGCGCCCCAATGCCTGGGCCAGATCAGTGAGACGCTTGCCCTGGCTCACCGGATCACATGAACCTCCCATTACCAGCATCGGCAAGCTGCGATCGATCTGTGCCAGGTGCCCCGGTTGGCTGATCTGCGCCAGGCCAGCCAGCAGGTCGAGCCACAATTGGTTTGTGCAGCGAAAGCCGCACAACGGGTCATTGATATAGCCGTCAACCTCGGCCGGGTCGCGGTTCAGCCAGTCAAACGCCGTGCGGTTGGGCTTGAAGGCGTTGTTGAACGAGCCGAACGATAGCATCTCGATGAGCGCACTGCGGCCACGCGGGCCCTGGCGCCAGCTTTCCAGGCGGGCAATGAGCCGTGCTGCGCGGTACAGCGCGGCGGGCTGGTAGTTGGAACCACACAAAACCGCGCCCTGCAGGCTGGCGCTATGGTGCAGCAGGTAACCTTGCGCCAGGTAACTGCCCATGCTGTGGCCCATCAGGAACAGTGGCGTGGCCGGATGGGCCAGGTGGACATGCCGGCTGAGCAGCGCCAAGTCATCCAGTACCTGGTTCCAGCCGTTGCGGTCGGCATAGTGGCCCAGCATGCCACTTTCGGCGGTGCGCCCATGGCCGCGCAGGTCCGGCACGTACAAGGCCAGGCCCGCGGCCGTCAGCGCCTGGCCCAGGCGTGCATAGCGGCCGCCGTGCTCGGCCATGCCGTGGGCCAGCAGCAGCGCGGCGCGTGGCGGCCCCTCCGGCAGCCAGGCGTGCACATACAGCTGACAATGATCACTGGCCTCAAGCCAGAATGCCTGGGCGAGCATGGCGATTCCTTGCGCGGGGGAGGGGACGCCTCATTGTATAGCCCATGGCCGTATCCAGCGCGGCGCAGCATTTAGATTCATGATGTTAATGACGGCACCTGGCGTGTTTGCCAGGCCTTGCTTAACTGCTAACGTCGGCAAGGCACCGCCATTACCCATGGAGCTGGCGGCTCGAAACGGCTCAGGCAAGAGGACAATAATAATGCATGCTGAATTCTGGAACGATAAACGCCCGGCCGGGGTGCCCACCACGCTGGATCTGGGGGCTTACCGGTCGGTGGTCGAGGTGTTCGAGCGTTCCTGCAAGAAGTTCGCCGACCGCCCCGCCTTCAGCAACCTGGGCGTGACCCTGACCTACGCGGAACTGGACCGCTACAGCGCCGATTTCGCGGCCTACCTGCAGAACGAGACCGACCTTGCGCCCGGCGACCGTATCGCCGTGCAGTTGCCCAACGTGCTGCAATACCCCATCGTGGTGTTTGGCGCCTTGCGCGCAGGGCTCATCGTGGTCAACACCAACCCCCTGTACACCGCGCGGGAAATGCGTCATCAGTTCAAGGATTCCGGCGCCCGCGCGCTGGTGTACCTGAACATGTTCGGCAAGCTGGTGCAGGAAGTGCTGCTCGACACCCAGATCAGCTACCTGATCGAGGCGCGCATGGGCGACCTGATGCCGGCGGCCAAGGGCTGGCTGGTCAACACCCTGGTGGACAAGGTGAAGAAGAAGGTGCCAGCCTTCGACCTGCCCCAGGCCATCCCCTTCAAGCGCGCGCTGGGCCTTGGCCGTGGCCAGACGCTGACGCCGGTGCCGCTGACCCAGGAACACATCGCCGTGCTGCAGTACACCGGCGGCACCACCGGCTTGTCCAAGGGCGCGATGCTCACCCATGGCAACCTGGTGGCCAACATGCTGCAGGTGCTGTGCTGCTTCGAGCAGACCGACGCGCACGGCGTGAAGATCCTGCGCGAGGGCCAGGAGGTGATGATTGCGCCATTGCCGCTTTACCACATTTATGCGTTCACGGCGAACTGCATGGGCATGATGGTCACTGGCAACCACAACGTGCTGATCAGCAACCCCCGCGACATTCCGGCGTTCATCAAGGAACTCAAGCAGTGGCAGTTCACCGGGCTGTTGGGGCTCAACACGCTATTCGTGGCGCTAATGGAGCACCCCGAGTTCAAGGACCTGGACTTCTCGCACCTCAAGGTCACCAACTCGGGCGGTACCGCCCTGGTGAAAGCCACGGCCGAGCGTTGGGAAAAAGTCACCGGCTGCTGCATTGTCGAAGGTTACGGCCTGACGGAAACCTCGCCGGTGGTCAGCGCCAACCCGTATGGCGATGCCTCGCGCCTGGGCACCGTGGGCCTGCCGGTGGTGGGCACGCAGCTCAAGATAGTCGATGACCAGGGCAACGAGAGGCCCTTGGGCGAGCGCGGCGAGTTGTGCGTGAAAGGTCCGCAGGTGATGAAGGGCTACTGGCAGCGGCCCGACGCCACGGCCGAGGCGTTGGACGCCGAGGGCTGGCTGCGCACCGGCGACATTGGGGTGATCGACCCCGACGGTTTCGTGCGCATCGTGGACCGCAAGAAGGACATGATCATCGTCTCGGGTTTCAACGTGTACCCCAACGAGATCGAGGACGTGATGATGGCCCATCCCAAGGTGGCTAACTGCGCCTGCATCGGCATTCCCGACGAGCGCTCGGGCGAGGCGGTGAAGTTGTTCGTGGTACCGCGTGAAAACGGCGTAAGCCTTGAAGAGCTCAAGGCCTACTGCAAGGAAAACTTCACCGGCTACAAGGTGCCCAAGCACATTGTGCTGCGCGAGTCGCTGCCAATGACCGCCGTGGGCAAGATCCTGCGCCGCGAGTTGCGCGACACCGCCTGATCGCTGAGGAAGCGGGCTCTGCCCGCGAAAGCAACAACGCGAAATATCTGACACATCGCGCTGTTCTTTTCGCGGGCAGAGCCCGCTCCCACAATGAGTGTTGTCGGTTTATAGTATTTTTACTCTAAAAATGACTGCCACTATTCATAGAGTCATTTACGTGACCGATCAGGCCAATTCGGCCTCTATGCGACCTATTCCAAAGCTGCTACTCTCGGCGCGCTTTCGATCGATCGTGCTTGTCGCACCTTGATCACCTATCAATAATAATCGCATACGAAGCGGTGACGAATTCGCTGTGCTGGAGGAGTGGGCTTCCATGGTCGAAAATTTCTGGAAGGATAAGTACCCAGCGGGAATTTCCGCGGATATCAATCCTGACGAGTATCGGAATATCCAGGCTGTGTTGAAGCAGTCCTGCCAGCGTTTCGCCGACAAGCCGGCGTTCAGCAACCTGGGCAAGACGCTCACCTACGGCCAGCTGTACGAATTGTCGGGCGCCTTCGCGGCGTACCTGCAACAGCATACCGATTTGCAGCCCGGTGATCGAATCGCCGTGCAACTGCCAAACGTTTTGCAGTACCCGGTGGTGGTGTTCGGCGCGATTCGCGCCGGCCTGATCGTGGTCAATACCAACCCGCTCTACACCGCCCGGGAAATGGAGCACCAGTTCAATGACTCCGGTGCCAAGGCCTTAGTGTGCCTGGCCAACATGGCCCATCTGGCGCAGCACGTGGTGCCCAAGACTGCTGTCAAGCACGTCATCGTCACCCAGGTCGCCGACCTGTTGCCACCGCTCAAGCGCGTGCTGGTCAACAGCGTGATCAAGTACGTGAAGAAAATGGTGCCGCCATACCACCTGCCCAGCGCGGTGAAGTTCAACGACGTGTTGAGCAAGGGCCATGGCCAGCCGGTACGCGAGGCCAACCCCGACGCCAACGATGTGGCCGTGCTGCAATACACCGGCGGTACCACCGGCGTGGCCAAGGGCGCCATGCTCACCCACCGCAACCTGATTGCCAACATGCTGCAATGCAAGGCGCTGATGGGCTCCAACCTCAACGAAGGCTGCGAGATCCTCATCACCCCGTTGCCGCTGTACCACATCTACGCCTTCACCTTTCATTGCATGGCGATGATGCTGATCGGTAACCACAACATCCTGATCAGCAACCCGCGCGACCTGCCGGCCATGGTCAAGGAACTGTCGAAGTGGAAGTTCAGTGCCTTCGTGGGTCTGAATACCCTGTTCGTGGCCCTGTGCAACAGCGCCGACTTCCGCAACCTGGACTTCTCGGCGCTCAAGGTCACGCTGTCCGGCGGCATGGCGCTGCAATTGGCTGCTGCCGATCGCTGGAAGAGCGTGACCGGTTGCGCCATCTGCGAAGGTTACGGCATGACCGAGACCAGCCCGGTGGCCACGGTCAACCCGATCCAGAACATCCAGGTGGGCACCATTGGTATTCCGGTACCGTCCACCCGTTGCAAGGTCACCGATGACGAAGGCCGCGAACTGGGCCTGGGCGAAGTGGGCGAGCTGTGCGTCAAGGGCCCGCAGGTGATGAAGGGGTACTGGCAGCGCCAGGAAGCCACCGACGAGATACTTGATGCCGAAGGCTGGCTGAAGACCGGTGACATCGCCGTGATCCAGGATGACGGCTACATGCGCATCGTCGATCGCAAGAAGGACATGATCCTGGTGTCGGGTTTCAACGTGTACCCCAACGAACTGGAAGACGTGTTGGTGACTTTGCCGGGCGTGCTGCAATGCGCGGCCATCGGCGTACCGGATGAAAAATCCGGTGAGGCCATCAAGGTGTTCATCGTGGCCCGGCCAGGCGTGACCCTGACCAAGGACCAGGTGATGGAACACATGCGCGCCAACGTCACCGGCTACAAGGTGCCGCGCTCGGTGGAGTTCCGCGATGGCCTGCCGACCACCAACGTCGGCAAGATCCTGCGCCGCGAGCTGCGCGACGAAGAACTGAAAAAGCTCGGCCTCAAGAAGATCGCCTGACGGCAGCTGCAAGTTTCAAGCTATAAGCTGCAAGAGCCATACTCCCCTTGCAGCTTGCAGCTTGCAGCTTGCAGCTTGCAGCTTGCAGCTTGCAGCTTGCAGCTAGCGCAGCTTCTCCAGCATCCCGTAGTACCACATCCCCACTGCCAACAGCGGGTTGCCCAGCACATCGCCCATGGGCACCTTGATGTGGCTGCAGCCGGCAAAGGTATCGTAGTGCCCCAGGCTGCCGGTCATGGCATTGGCCATGATTTCCCCCATGATGTGGCTGGTGGCGATGCCATGCCCCGAATAGCCCTGGCAGTACCAGACGTTGTCCGACAGCTTGCCCAGTTGCGGAATGCGGTTGACCACGATGCCCATGGCGCAGCTCCACTGGAACTCGATGTCCACGCCCTTCAGGCGCGGAAAGGTGCGCTCGATGCACGGCCGCAGCTCGGCGGCAATGTCCCGTGAATCCTTGCCGGAGTAATTGGCGCCGCCGCCAAACAGCAGGCGGCCGTCGGCGGTCATGCGGTAGTAGTCCAGCACGAAACGGCAGTCGTACACGGCCAGGTCTTGAGGGTTGAGTTGGTGCGCCAGTTCGCCCAGCGGCCGGGTGGTGACGATGCCGCCCATGGCCGGGAAAATCTTGCCCTTGAGCTGGCCGGGTTCCAGCGTGTGGTAAACGTCGCCGGCCAGCAGCACCTGCTTGGCCTCGATTCGCCCCTGAGCCGTGATTACGGCAGGACGCGGGCCATGGATAATCTCCCGCACCTCGCTGTTCTCGAACATCAAAGCCCCCAGTGATTGCGCCGCGCGGGCTTCGCCCAGGCACAGGTTGAGCGGGTGCAGGTGCAGGTTGCGGGTGTTTTTCAGGGCGCCGAGGTACAGCGGGCTGTCCAGGTGCTGGTGCACGCCGGCCCGGTCCAGCAGGGTCACGTGTTCGCCCATGCCGCGGGCCTGGGCTTGCTCCAGCGAGGCGCGCAGTTCGTTCATGTGCACCGGCTTCATGGCCGCGTGCAGGTGGCCGTGCTTGAGGTCGCAGTCGATGGCGTATTTCTCCACGCGCTGCTTGATGATGTCGTGGCCGCGCCAGCGCAGGTGCCAGATGAAATCGTCCACCTCGTCGCCCAGGGTGCGGCGCATCTGCTTGCGCATGGCGGCATCGCCCGACAGGCTGCCGGTGACCTGGCCGCCGTTGCGCCCGCTGGCGCCCCAGCCGATCTTGTGGGCATCCAGTATCGCCACTTTCAGGCCTTTCTCGGCCAGTTCCACGGCCGTGGCGACGCCGGTGAAACCGCCGCCGATGATGGCCACGTCGACGCTGTGGGTGCCTTGCAGCACCGGGAAGTCAGTGTCCTGATTGAGGGTGGCGGTGTAGTACGAATTGATGCGTTGATTCATGGGATAAAACCTTTGAGCGCTGCAGTGTCCTTGTAGGCGCGACTGTGTCCGCGAACCGGCCAGCGCGGTGTTGCCTTCGCGTGCGCAGCCCGCTCCTACAGGTCGGTGTGTGGAATTCAGGCGTTGGTGAGGTACCAGCGCCAATCCTGCTCTCCCACGTGGGCCATGAACTGCCGGTACTCGGCGCGCTTGACGGCCAGGTACACGTTGAGGAAGCCCTGGCCCAGCGCTTCCCGGGCCCAGTCGGAGCGCTCCAGCGCGGTGAGCGAGGTCAGCCAATCGGTGGGCAGCAAGGTTGTGGCCTGGGCGTAGCCGTTGCCTTGCACCGGCTCTCCCGGGTCGCGCTGCTGGCGAATGCCGTCATGAATTGCCGCAAGGATGGCCGCGGCCGCCAGGTAAGGGTTGGCGTCGGCGCCACAGATGCGATGCTCGATATGCCGGGTATTGGCCGGGCCGCCCGGTACCCGCAGGCTGACCGTACGGTTGTCGACCCCCCAAGTCGGTGCCAGTGGCGCATAACTGTTGGCCTGGAAGCGTCGATAAGAGTTGGCGTTGGGGCAGAACAGCAACAGGCTGTCCAGCAAGTGCTCCAGCATGCCGCCCACCGAGTGGCGCAGCAGCGCGGTGCCAGCCTTGTCCTCGCTGGCATAGAGGTTGCGGCCCTGGTCATCGGCCAGGCTGACGTGCATGTGCATGCCAGTGCCGGCCAGGTGGTCGAAGGGCTTGGCCATGAAGCAGGCCTGCATGCCGTGCTGGTGCGCCACACCCTTGACGATGCGTTTGTAGCGCACCGCCTGGTCCATGGCCAGCAGGGCCTCACCGTGTTCCAGGGTGATTTCCACCTGGCCGGGGGCGTATTCGGAAATCGCCGTGCGCGCCGGGATGCGTTGTGCTTTGCAGGCGGCATACAGGTCGGCAAGAAACGGCTCGATCTGCTCCAATTCGCGCAAACCGTACACCTGGGTGGCGCGGGGGCGGCGGCCATCGGCGTCCAGCGCCGGTTGCGGGTGGCCGTTGGCATCAAGCCTGGCGTCCAGCAGGTAGAACTCCAGTTCGCAGGCCATCACCGGGTGAAAACCGTCGGCCTTGAGCCCGTCGATCACCTGTGCCAGCACATGGCGCGGGTCGGCGACGGTAGCGGGCAGACCTTCGCTGGGGTGCATGCTGACCTGCACCGCCGCAGTGGGAATCTTGCGCCAGGGCAGGGGCACCAGGCTGCCTTCCAGGGGGTAGGCGCGGCAATCAATGTCGCCCACGTCCCACACCAGGCCGGAGTTTTCCACGTCATCGCCATTCAGGGTCAGGCCCAGGATGGTGCTGGGCAGCGGCCGGCCGCTTTGGTACACGGCCAGCAGCTCATCGCGGTGCAGCAGTTTGCCGCGCGGTACGCCATTGGCGTCGAGGATGAACAGCTCGAACATGTCGATGTGAGGGTGTTGGTCCAGGAAGGCCTGGGCCTGTTGCAGGGGGGCAAAATGCATGGGGGCTCTCGCTTGCGCACACGGGGTCGGTCCGTCTTCACGACGGCGAACAAGGTTGGGTCAGGCAGCGAGGGCGGTGTCTGGCGGGCGCGCGTGGCGGCAGTGCCACAGGGCCCAGAAGGCCAGGATGATGTTGAACAGCGGGTTTTCCCCCGGACGCTGGCACACGGCCCGGCGTGGGGCTCGGGGTTCGATGCTGGCGGGACGTTGCGTCACAGGGATCATGGCCATGGATAGTTGCATGGCGCCGTGGGGCGGTTAAATCAGGATTGTCGTACCTTTGGTAAGCGCTACGCTAAACATTCATCGATTGTGAGAGCTGGCTTGCCAGCCAGTGTTTGGGGAGGGCGAGAAGCTCGCTGGCAAGCCAGCTACCACATCCATGCAATATCCCTTGGCAGCCCAAATCTGCGACAATCGCGACCATTCTTTTTGCCGCGTAGCCATTTGCGTACCTGATGACTGACCACAACCTCGTTATCGACACACTGTTCAAGAACCTCGACCAGGCCATGATCAGCGACCGCCATCGCCTGCGGCGGCAATTGCACGAGCTGCGCAAGAAGCCCGACGAGGCCAAGCTGGGGCAGTGGGTCGAGCGGGCGCAGGCGTCCATGGCCCAAGTCGTGGCGCGCAAAAACAGCGTGCCCACCATTCGCTACGACGACAGTCTGCCCATCGCCGCCAAGCGCGACGAGATCAAGAAGATCCTCGCCGAGCACCAGGTGCTGATCATTGCCGGTGAGACCGGCTCGGGTAAAACCACCCAGTTGCCGAAGATCTGCCTGGAACTGGGCCGCGGCCAGCACGGCCTGATCGCCCACACCCAGCCGCGCCGCATCGCTGCGCGCAGCGTCGCCACGCGGGTGGCCGAAGAACTGGCCACGCCATTGGGCGCCCTTGTGGGTTACCAGGTGCGCTTTGAAGACCAGAGCGAGGCCAACACCCTGGTCAAGCTGATGACCGACGGCATCCTGCTGGCCGAAACCCAGCACGATCGCTTCCTGGAGCGCTACGACACCATCATCGTCGACGAGGCCCACGAACGCAGTCTCAACATCGACTTCCTGCTGGGCTACCTGAAGACCCTGCTGCCGCGCCGCCCGGACCTGAAGGTGATCATCACCTCGGCCACCATCGACCTGGAGCGCTTCTCCAAGCACTTCGACGACGCGCCCATCATCGAAGTCTCGGGCCGTACCTACCCGGTGGACACCTGGTACCGGCCGCTCACCAGCGAGCAGGACGAGGAGGGCAACAGCGTTGAGGACGACCTCACCGTCGACCAGGCCATCATCGCCACCCTGGATGAAATCGCCTCGTTCGAGCGCAGCGAAGGCAAGCGCCCGGGCGACGTGCTGGTGTTCCTGCCCGGCGAGCGAGAGATCCGCGACGCGGCAGAAATGCTGCGTAAGGCCCAACTCAGGCACACTGAGATTCTGCCGCTGTACGCGCGCCTGTCGCCGGCCGAGCAGCAGAAGATTTTCCAGAGCCACCCGGGCCGTCGCGTGGTACTGGCCACCAACGTCGCCGAAACCTCGCTGACCGTGCCAGGCATCCGCTACGTGATCGACAGCGGCACCGCGCGCATCAGCCGCTACAGCTACCGTGCCAAGGTGCAGCGCCTGCCCATCGAGGCGGTGTCCCAGGCCAGCGCCAACCAGCGCAAGGGCCGCTGCGGGCGGGTAGAGCCGGGTATCTGCATTCGCTTGTACAGTGAAGAGGATTTCCTGGGCCGGCCGGAATTTACCGACCCCGAGATCCTGCGCACCAACCTGGCCGCCGTTATCCTGCAGATGCTGCACCTGCGCCTGGGCGAGATAGACCAGTTTCCGTTCATTGAACCGCCGGATGGCAAGGCCATCACCGACGGTTTCAACCTGTTGCAAGAGCTGTCGGCGGTCGACCGCGAAAACCAGCTCACGCCCATCGGCCGCCAATTGGCGCGCCTGCCGGTGGACCCGCGCATGGGCCGCATGCTGCTGGAAGCGGCGAAGCAGGGCAGCCTGCAGGAAGTGCTGATCGTTGCCAGTGCGTTGTCGGTGCAGGACGTGCGCGAACGCCCGCCCGAGCGCCAGCAAGCGGCCGACCAGGCCCACGCCCAGTGGAAAGACGCCGACTCCGACTTCGCCGCCCTGGTCAACCTGTGGCGCGGCTTCGAGGAACAGCGCCAGGCGCTCACCGCCAGCCCGCTGCGCAACTGGTGCCGCAAGAACTTCCTCAACTACCTGCGCCTGCGCGAGTGGCGTGATGCCCACCGGCAGTTGAGCCTGATCTGCCGTGACCTGCAGTTGACAGTCAATAAAGAGCCGGCCGACTTCCCGAAATTCCACAAGGCCATTCTTTCCGGCCTGCTGAGCCAGGTTGGCCAGAAAACCGAGGAAGGCGACTACCTGGGCGCGCGTCAGCGACGCTTCTGGATTCACCCCTCGTCCGGTATCGGCAAAAAGCGCCCGCAGTGGCTGATGACCGCCGAGCTGATGGAAACCACCAAGTTGTACGCGCGCATGGTGGCCAAGATCGACGCCGACTGGATCGAGCCGCTGGCTGGCCACCTGATCAAGAAAAACCATTTCGAACCCCATTGGGAGAAGAAGCGTGGCCAGGTGGTGGCTTATGAGCAGATCACCTTGTTCGGCCTGATCGTAGTCGGCCGCCGGCCCGTGCACTACGGCCCGGTGGACCCGTTGGTATCACGCGAACTATTCATCCGCGAAGGCCTGGTGCGGGGCGAGATCCAGTCGCGGGCCAAGTGCCTGGTGGCCAACCGCGAACTGTTGGAGCAACTCGACGCGCTGGAAGCCAAGGCGCGGCGCCGGGATATCCTGGCCGACGAGGAAACCCTATACGCGTTCTACGATGCCCGGGTGCCAGCCGAGATCCACCAGACCGCCACCTTTGACCAGTGGTACAAGACCCAAAGCCAGAAGAACCCTGCGCTGCTGATCATGCGCGAAGAAGATGTGCTGGCCCGCGAGGCCAGTGAAGTTACCGCCGGCCAGTACCCGGACACCTTGCGCCTGGGCGACCTGACCCTGGCCCTGAGCTACCATTTCGAGCCCAACCACCCCCGTGACGGCGTCACCGTCAGCGTGCCGGCGCCATTGCTGCCGGCCTTGCCCAACGAGCGCCTGGAGTGGCTGGTGCCGGGGCTGCTGGAGGCCAAGTGCATTGCCCTGGTGCGCAACCTGCCCAAGGCCCTGCGCAAGAACTTCGTGCCGGTGCCGGATTTTGTTCGTGCGGCGCTTGCGCGCATCACCTTTGCCGACGGCTCGTTGCCCCTGGCCCTGGGCCGTGAGTTGTTGCGCATGACCGGCGCACGGGTCAGCGACGAGGCCTGGGCCGAGTCCGAACAGCAGGTGGACAGCCACCTGCGCATGAACATCGAAGTGTTGGACGGCGAGGGCAAGTTCCTCGGTGAAGGCCGCGATCTGGCCGAGCTGACCGCGCGCTTCGTGCAGGCTAGCCAGGCGGCCCTGGCCGCCCCGCAGTCGGCCAAGAGCCAGCAGCCGGTGGAGGCCAAGGCCTTCGCCGCCGTGGCGCAAACCACCCAGCAGAAGATCGCCGGGCTGTCGATGACGGTCTACCCGGCGCTGGTGGAAGAAAACGGCGCCGTCAAGGAAGGCCGCTTCTCCACTGCCGCCGAGGCCGAGTTCCAGCACCGTCGTGCCTTGCAGCGCCTGTTGTTGCAACAGCTGGCAGAGCCGGCCAAGTTCCTGCGCGGCAAGCTGCCTGGGCAGACCGAGTTGGGTCTGTTGTACCGCGACCTGGGGCGTGTCGAGGCGCTGGTGGAAGACATTCTGCTGGCCAGCCTGGACACCTGCATCCTCGACGGTGAAGCCAGCCTGCCCCGCGATGGCGTCGGCCTGGCGGCCTTGGCCGAGCGCAAGCGCGGTGCCTGGGGCGAGCATGCCGATCGGCTGGCGCGCCAGACGCTGGACATCCTCAAGCTGTGGCACGGCCTGCAGAAGCGCTTCAAGGGCAAGATCGACCTGGCCCAGGCGGTGGCGCTCAACGACATCAAGGCGCAAATGAGCCAACTGGTGTACCCCGGTTTCGTGCGCCAGACTCCCGCAGTCTGGCTCAAGGAACTGCCGCGCTACTTCAAGGCTATCGAGATGCGCCTGGAGAAGCTGGGCAGCCAGGTGCAGAAAGACCGGGTATGGAGCATCGAGCTGGGCAATGTCTGGGCGCAATTCCAGGCGCGTCAGGCCAAGCACGCCCAGGAAGGCAAGCACGATGCGGAGCTCGAGCTGTACCGCTGGCTGATCGAGGAATACCGCGTGTCGCTGTTCGCCCAGCAACTGGGCACCAAAGTGCCGATCTCCGACAAGCGCCTGAGCAAGCAATGGAGCCAGGTGGAGGCCTGACAGCGCGAAATCTGCAACAGTGGGGGCTGGCTTGCCAGGAAGCGTTTGAGGCCCGAAAGACTCGCGGGCAAGCCCGCTCCCACACCCTTGTTGTTCATGCGCCCCGAGGTGCCCTTTATCGTGAAAAGGGCACTTTTCCAGCAAATCTGGCACAATTGGCCACCTATTCACTCGCGAAGCCTTGGTTGCCTGGCCCTTCGCGGGCGTGACAGTGCTTTTTGCAAGTTGGTACGGTCGTGCCACCTTGCTGCGACTCACTCTGCCGCTGCCTGGCAACGGCCACCAATAATAGAGGAACGAGCGTGCATAACGTCGTCATCAGCGGCACCGGCCTGTACACCCCGGCCGACAGCATCTCCAACGAAGAGCTGGTGCAGTCCTTCAATGCCTGGGCCCAGCAGTTCAATGCCGACAACGCCGCGGCCATCGAACGCGGCGAAGTGGCGGCCCAGACCGAGTCCAGCGCGGCCTTCATCGAGAAGGCTTCGGGCATCAAGAGCCGCTTTGTCATGGACAAGGCCGGCATCCTCGACCCGCAGCGCATGAAGCCACGCCTGCCGGAACGCACCAACGACGAACAGTCAATCCTCTGCCAGATGGCCGTGGCCGCTGCCGAGCAAGCTTTGCAGCGTGCCGGCAAGACTGCTGCCGACATCGATGCCGTGATCGTCGCCTGTTCCAACCTGCAGCGGCCGTACCCGGCGGTGGCTATCGAGGTGCAGCAGGCACTGGGCATCCAGGGCTTTGGCTTCGACATGAACGTGGCCTGCTCGTCCGCCACGTTCGGCATTCAGACCGCCTACAACAGTGTTGCCCTGGGCCAGGCCCGTGCCGTGCTGGTGGTCAGCCCGGAGATCTGCACCGGGCACTTGAATTTCCGTGACCGTGACAGCCACTTCATCTTTGGTGACGCGGCCACTGCGGTGGTGGTGGAGCGTGCCGACCTGGCAACGTCGCCCTATCAGTTCGAGATTGTCAGCACCAAGCTGCTGACCCAATTCTCCAATAACATCCGCAATAACTTTGGCTTTCTCAACCGTGCGGCGGAGGAGGGCGTGGACGCGCCCGACAAGCTGTTCGTACAGGAAGGCCGCAAGGTGTTCCGCGAGGTGTGCCCGATGGTGGCCGAGCTGATCAGCCAGCACCTGGGTGAAAACCGTATCGAGGTGAATGACATCAAACGCTTCTGGCTGCACCAGGCCAACCTGAGCATGAACCACCTGATCGTCAAGAAACTGCTGGGGCGCGAGGCGTCGGTGGAAGAAGCGCCAGTTATCCTGGACACCTACGCGAACACCAGCTCGGCAGGTTCGGTGATTGCCTTCCACACCTACCAGGACGACCTGGGCAAGGGCTCGCTGGCGGTGCTGAGCTCGTTTGGCGCCGGTTACTCCATCGGCAGTGTCATCCTGCGCAAGCTGTAAAACACACAGCTATCAAAACGCCACCTCTGGGTGGCGTTTTTGTTTGCGATGAAATCACATGAACCCATCTTCATCTTTGGCCCCGCAACGGCGCGCCAGAGCGGCCTGTTTGCCGCAGGAAGATTAACTAATCTTCATTTCAAAAAGTTCCGCTGTCATCAAATCTTAATAAACGAGCCACCTCGCTGAAATATCTGCTGTTCAAGATGCCCTCCCATAAAGCTTGCCGGACTTGCGTTTGCATACCAGGCGGCGCCGCTGAAAAAACTTAAAAAAGCAGTACTCAAAGGAGTAAATCAATGAACAAGTCCACCGTGGCCTTGACCCTGGCCCTGGGCGTCTTGGCGCAGCAGGCTGCAGCCGAAGGCTTCATCGACGACAGCAAGGCGACGCTCAAGCTGCGCAACTACTACATCAACACCGATAACCGTGACTCGGCTACGCCAAAGAACAACAACTACCAGGCCGAATGGGGCCAGGCTTTCGTCGTGGACTTCCAGTCGGGCTACACCGCTGGCACCGTGGGCTTTGGCGTCGACGCCCTGGCCATGCTGGGCGTGAAACTGGACTCCACCCAGGCCAAGTCGGGTAACCCGACTGGTTCGCTGGACGGCGGTACCGTGTTCCCGACTCATGACGGCCAGCCGGCTGACAGCTTCGGCAACGTAGGCCTGACTGCCAAGGCCAAGATCTCCAAGACCGAACTGAAAATCGGTACCCTGATGCCGAAACTGCCGGTCATCCAGTACAACGACGGTCGCCTGCTGCCGCAGACCTTCGAAGGTGGCCAGATCACCTCCAACGACATCAAGGACGTGACCTTGATCGCCGGTCAGATTGACCAGGCCAAGGGCCGTAACTCCAGCAACTACGAAAACCTGTCGATCAGCGGCGCCAACGGCAGCGGCAACAGCGACATCGGCGAGCGCAGCAACAAGTTTTACTACGGCGGCGTCGACTACAAGGTCACCAAGGACCTGCTGCTGCAGTACTACTATGGCGAACTGAACGATTTCTACAAACAACACTTCGTGGGGCTGACCCACAACTGGGCCATTGGCCCGGGCGTGCTGAAGTCTGACCTGCGCGCGTTTCACAGCACCGACGACGGTGCCAACGGCAACGATTCGGCCTTCTACACCACCGGTAACTACAGCGGTGTGGCCAGTGGCAAGGGCGCCGTGGACAACAACCTGTACAGCGGCCTGTTCCTGTACACCGTGGCTGGTCACACCTTTGGTGGTGGTTACCAGGTCAGCAACGGCAGCTCGGACTTCCCGTGGCTGAACCAGGGTGATGGCTCCTCCAACGGCACCATCACCGACATGCAAATCCAGAAATTCGGCCGTGCTGGCGAACGTACCTGGCAAGCTCGCTACTCCTACGACTTCGCGGCGCTGGGCTTCCCAGGCGCCACCGCCGGCCTGGTCTACCTGCGTGGCGACAACATCGACACCGTGGGCAGCAACGGCCGTAGCAGCGGTGACAACCAGTCGGAATGGGAGCGCGACCTGACCCTGGCCTACGTGGTACCGGAAGGCACCTTCAAGGGCCTGGGCTTCACTTGGAAAAACGCCATGTGGCGCAACGACATTGCTGGCCAGCGTGACCAGGACGAAAACCGCGTGATCCTGAGCTACACCTTGCCCCTGCTGTAATCCTGTTGATGTGACACCGCTTTTTCCTCATCCGTTAAAGCTCTCTTGCCCCGCCTAGTGCGGGGTTTTTTTTGGGTGTGCCAGGCTTGGTGAGCCATGAACCGTCGGGGGTGAGAGGGCGCGCGGGCCCGGATTTTGAGTGTTGCCACTGTCAGTTCTTACAGTTGTGCAGGTACTTCAGCGCGCTCTTAATGGGCGCTCGCGGCACCATCCATGACTGGAGGTTGAAATGAACATCGAACGGGCAAGCGGTGATCTAGACCCTGAATTTGGCAGCCAGGGGGTCGCTCGGCTTCCTAGCGCAGGTGGCAGTGACTATGCGACGTGCATCGCCTTGATTGCGGGGGGAGGGCTGTACGTGGGCTATCACTGCGCAGGGCGATATCGCCTGGCGCGTCTGACTGCCGATGGGCAGCTCGATCCCACCTTCGGGGAAAATGGCTACATCGATGACAGCTTTTACATCGATAAGGAACCTCCCAATTCCCAGAGCTCAACCGTCTTTGGAATCATTGTCCAGGATGGCTACGTGATGGTGGTAGGTGAACTTTATTACTCCTTCAGTATCACCGAAGCCTACTACTACCCCGCAATGGCTCGTTTCACGTTGGCTGGCGCGCTCGACCGAACATTCGCTGACGGCGGCCATAAGGTCTGCAAAGCGGAAGTCGATAGCAGGTTTGTCTATCAGGCGGGCAATGTAGCAGGGGGCTACGACACGCGCTTAAAAAGGCTGTACGTCATCGTCAATGGTTCAGTGCCATGGGGCAGCGAGAACTTCAAGGCATCTGCGGTTCTGGCGTTCAATATGGAGGGTGGGCTTGATGGCGATTTTGGCGAGGCTGGAATCGCTGTCGTCAAGCCGGTTGCGTTCAGCGTATTTACCTGGTCATCGCACATTGATGATACGGGTATCTACCTGGGGTCAAGGCTGGAGGTAGAGCCAAGTGAATTCATTGATTGCGCTGTTTTGAAACTGACTCACCAAGGCACGTTTGATGAGGGTTTTGGCGTGCAAGGCATACAGCTACTCGAACGTAACGCTTACCCGCTGGGTATGTTTGCGGGTGATCACCAGAACGTGATGGTGGTCGGCTACGGCGGTGGCTCCGGGGTACAGTTCAGTCTGGGCCAGATGGACGGGCTCAACGACGCCACATTCAACGGCGGTCAGCCATTGGAAGTGAGTTATCAAGGCACGTCGGTGTATGGGCGCGTGGGGCTCAGCAAGGAGGGGCGCTATTGGGTGGGTAATCGGTGGGGGGTGGAGAGTCAGGCGTTGGTAGAGCGTTACCATGCCAATGGCACGTTGGATGCCGGTTTTGGGGTACAGGGGCGGGCGCTGATTGAGCCCCGGGACATGAGGGATTGCATGGCGGGGGCGACGATTGCCAGTGACGATAAGGGGCGGCTGCTACTGGCAGGGTTTGACGAGTTCATCGCGCCGGTGGTTGTTCGCTTGCTGGGCTGATCGCCACCCTGATGCCGGGACTGCCGGTTTTCAAGTTGACGGCAGTGGCTACAGGCGCAGCGGTGGATGTGGCATCCTTGCCCTATTCAAAGGGGGAAATTGCCATGCCATTGCACGTAGCGCACAGCCTGGGTGAGGTGTCGGCGGCTGACTGGGACGCGTTGTTGCCCGTCGACCAACCTTTCCTGCGCCATGCCTTCCTCAGCGCCTTGGAAGACAGCGGCAGCCTGGGCAAGCACTCCGGCTGGCGCCCCGAACACCTGCTGCACATCGAAGACGGCCAGCTGATTGCCGCGATGCCGGCGTACCGCAAATGGCACTCCTACGGCGAATACGTGTTCGACCACGGCTGGGCCGACGCCTGTCGTCGCGCGGGTATCGACTATTACCCCAAACTGCTGTGCGCCGTGCCGTTCAGCCCGGTCAGCGGCCCGCGTTTGCTGGGCGATGGACTGGCGTTGTTGCAGGCGTTGCCGGGTTATGTGGAGGCGGAGCAGTTGTCCGGGGCACACATCAACTTCACCGAACCGGACCTGGACGCCCTGGTGGCACAAGAGCCCGGTTGGCTGGAGCGTTTGGGTTGCCAGTATCATTGGCATAACCGCGGCTACCGTGATTTCCAGGACTTCCTCGACAGCCTGGCGTCACGCAAGCGCAAGCAGATGCGCAAGGAACGCGAGCAAGTCGCGGCCCAGGGCTTCGAGTTTGACTGGCGCGAGGGCCGCACCCTGACCGATGCCGAGTGGGATTTTGTCTACGCCTGCTACGCCAACACCTACGCGGTGCGCCGCCAGTCACCGTACCTGACGCGGGAATTCTTCAGCCTGCTGGCCGAGCGCATGCCCGAGGCCATTCGCGTGGTGTTTGCACGCCAAGGCGGCCGGGCGGTGGCCATGGCGTTCAGCCTGGTGGGCGGCGACAGTTTCTATGGCCGCTATTGGGGCTGCCTGGCGGAGTTCGACCGACTGCACTTCGAGACCTGTTTCTATCAGGGCATGGATTACGCCATTGCCAATGGCATCCAGCGCTTTGACGCCGGTGCCCAGGGTGAGCACAAATTGATTCGCGGTTTCGAGCCGGTGATTACCCGGTCGTGGCATTACCTGAGCCACCCTGGGCTTAAGAACGCGGTGGCGGAATTTCTGCACGAAGAGCGGGCCGGTGTGCGGGCGTATGCCGAAGAGGCGAAGGCTGCACTGCCCTATCGCCAGTCCGATGGCGTGAACCCCACCCTGTAGGCGCTGCGGGGCGGCCATCCGGTGGCAGGCTGCGAAAAGGTTCGCAGGACGTTCGGCGGTGCCATATCGATCGCGGGCACGCTGTGCGCGCCATCGCAGCCTGGCGGCAGGTGCTACGGGGCCAGGTGCAGCTCAATCGATACCCACGAATCCACCCGTCTGGTGATGCCACAGGCGGGCATACAATCCCTGATGCGCCAGCAGCTCCCTGTGGTTGCCCAGCTCTACGATGCGGCCTTTTTCCAGCACTACCAGCCGGTCCATCTTGGCGATGGTGGACAGGCGGTGGGCGATGGCGATCACGGTCTTGCCCTGCATCAGGGTTTCCAGGCTTTCCTGAATCGCCGCCTCCACCTCGGAGTCCAGCGCCGAGGTGGCTTCGTCCATGATCAGGATAGGCGCGTTCTTGAGCAGCACCCGGGCGATGGCGATGCGCTGGCGCTGGCCGCCGGACAGCTTCACCCCGCGCTCACCCACGTGGGCGTCCAGGCCCATGCGGCCTTGGGCGTCGGACAGGTGCGGGATGAACTCGTCGGCGCGGGCCTTGACCACTGCATCCCAGAGCTGCGCTTCGCTGGCGCCGGGGCGCCCGTACAGCAGGTTTTCACGGATGGAGCGGTGCAGCAGCGAGGTGTCCTGAGTGATCATGCCGATCTGCGCGCGCAGGCTTTCCTGGCTGACGTGGGCAATGTCCTGGCCGTCGATGAGGATGCGCCCGCCGGGCAGGTCATACAGGCGCAGCAGCAGGTTCACCAAGGTCGATTTGCCGGCACCGGACGGGCCGATGAGGCCGATTTTCTCGCCGGGGCGGATGTCCAGTGTCAGGCTTTCGATGATCTTGCTGCCCTTGCCGTAGTGGAAGTCGACATTGTCGAAACGCACCGCACCACGGTCCACCTTGAGTGTCGGCGCGCTTTTCACGTCGGTGACGCTGACCGGCTGGGCAATGGTTTGCAGGCCGTCCTGGACCATGCCGATGTTCTCGAAGATACCGTTCACCACCCACATGATCCAGCCGGACATGTTGACGATGCGGATCACCAGCCCCGTGGCCAGGGCGATGGCGCCCACCGAAATCAATGACTGGGTCCACAGCCACAGCGCCAGGCCCGTGGTGCCGACAATCAGCAAGCCGTTGAGGGTGGTGATGGCGACGTCCATGCTGGTGATGACGCGGCTGGCGAGCTGGGATTTCTCGGTTTGCTCGGTAATGGCTTCGCGGGCGTAACGCTGTTCCATATTAGTGTGGGCGAACAGCTTCAAGGTGGCGATGTTGGTGTAGCCATCGACGATGCGGCCCATGAGCTTGGAGCCGGCGTCGGAGGAGATCACCGAGCGCTCCTTCACCCGAGGCACGAAGTAGTACAGGGCAATGATGTAGGCGACGATCCAGCTGATCAGCGGGATCATCAGCCGCCAGTCGGCTTCGGCAAACAGGATCAGGGAACTGACCGCGTAGATCAGTACGTGCCAGAGCGCGTCCACCGCCTGCACGGCCGAGTCGCGCAGGGCGTTGCCGGTCTGCATGATGCGTTGGGCGATGCGCCCGGCAAAGTCGCTCTGGAAGAAATTCAGGCTCTGTTTGAGCACGTAGTTGTGGTTCTGCCAGCGGATCATGCTGGTCATGCCGGGGCTGATGGTCTGGTGCACCAGCAGGTCGTGCAGGCCGACGAAAATCGGTCGCAACACCAGGGCCACCACAGCCATCCATGCCAGTTCACCGGCATGTTCGCTGAAGAAGTGCACGTTGGGCGTGCCCTGGGCCAGGTCGATGATGCGGCTGAGGTAGCTGAACAGCGCCACCTCGATCAGCGCCCCGACCAACCCCACCACCAACAGCGCGGCGAAGCTGGGCCAGACCTGGCGCAGGTAATACACATAGAAGGCCAGCACCCGAGTGGGCGGCGCCTCGGTGGGCGCGTCACGGAAGATATCGATCCATTTTTCGAAACGACGGTAAAGCATGGGACGAAAACTCCTGCGTAGGGCCTGGCCTTCCAGGCATCAGTCGATGCGTTTGGCCGACTTGATCAGAATCGGGTCGGCAGGCACGTCCTGCATGCCGCCTTTGCTGGTGGTCTGCACGTGAACGATCTGGTCTACCACGTCCATGCCGCTGACCACCTTGCCGAACACGGCGTAGCCGAAGTCGCGGTTGCCGTGGTCGAGCATGGCGTTGTCGTTGACGTTGATGAAGAACTGGCTGGTGGCCGAGTTGATGTCGCTGGTGCGCGCCATCGACAGGGTGCCGCGCACGTTCTTCAGGCCGTTTTCAGCTTCGTTCTTGATCGGGTCGCGAGTCGATTTTTCCTGCATCTGCTGGGTGAAGCCACCGCCCTGGACCATGAAGCCAGGAATCACACGGTGGAAAATGGTGTTGTTGTAGAAACCGCTGTCCACGTAGGCCAGGAAGTTCTTGCTGCTGATCGGGGCCTTGACCATGTCCAGTTCGATTTCGACTTTGCCAAAGCTGGTATCCATCAGCACGTGCGGGTGCTGGGCGTCGGCGGCCATCAAGTGGCTGGCGAACATCAGGGAGCAGGCGGCGAGGGCGATTTTTTTCAGCATGGGACTCTTGGATCCTTGGGGGTTGCGGACACGCTGGCGAGGAAGTCCTGGAGTGTCCGGTTGAAGTGTTCGGGTTGGTCTAGCGGCGTAGCGTGCCGCGAATTGGTGATTACCGCCAGTTTTGCCTGCGGAATCAGTTTTACGTACTGCTCCTTGAGTGACACGGGGGTGTAGTCGTGATCGGCGCTGATGATCAGTGTGGGACAGCGAATCTGCCCGATGCGTTCCTGCACGCCCCAGCCGACAATGGCGTTGAAGCTGGCGATGTAGGCGCGTTTGTCGTTTCGCGCCCAGCGCTCGCTGATCTTGCGCCGCAGTTCGGCCTGTTCGGGCAGCGGGAACAGCGACTTGCCCAGGCCCTTGCCGATGGCGCCCATACTCACCAGGTGCATCAGGCTCCAGCGCTTGAACCATTGCCAGTAGTCGTCGGGTTTGCGCACCTTGACCTCGGGGGTGCTGTTGACGATGGTCAGGCTCTTGAGCAGGGTAGGGTGGTCCACGGCCAGCTGGAAGCCGGTCATGCCGCCCATGGACAGGCCCACGTAATGCACACGGCCGGTGCCAAGGCGTTCGAGCAGGGCTGCCAGGTCGGCGGCGAAGCCTTCGATACTGTAGCGCTCGCGAGGCTTTTCGGAGCGGCCATGGCCACGCAGGTCAACCACGATCAGGCGGTAATGAGGCGCCAGCGCCGGTATCTGGTATTCCCAGTCCTGGGCGCTGGAACCCAGGCCGTGGACCAGTAGCAGGGGTTCGCCCTGGCCGTACTCTTCGTAGTGCAACGCGCATCCGTCATGTTCGAAAAAGGCCATGGGCGACTGTCCTGTCAGGCTTGTTGAGGGGCGGCGAAGGGCGCATCCAGGGGCGCGGTGTCGAACTGGCGCAGCAACTCGACGAGAATCTGCGTGGCCGGCCCCAGGGGTTTGTCCTTGTTGGAGTAAAGGTAGAACACCGGGTGGCGGCTGCCGCCCTGTTCCAGCACCAGCGGCTTGAGCACACCTTCGCCCAGTTCGCGTTCGATCAGGTGGCGTGGCAGCCAGGCGAAGCCCAGGCCGGAGCCGACGAAGGTGGCGGCGGTGGCCAGGCTGCCGACCGTCCAGCGTTGTTCGGCGCCCAGCCAGCCCACGTCGCGGGGCTGATGACGGCCGCTGTCGCGGATCACCACCTGCAGTTGGCTTTCCAGGTCCTGGAAGCTCAGCTCACGGTTGAGGCGGTGCAGGGCGTGGTCCGGGTGGGCCACGGCGACGAATTCCACCGGGCTCATCTCGGTGCCCAGGTAGCCGGGAATGCTATAGCTGCTGATGGCCAGGTCGGCCACACCTTCAGTCAATACTTCATCCACCCCCGACAATACCTCTTCACGCAAGCGCACCCGGCAACCGCGGCTTTGCGGCATGAATGCGGTCAGCGCGCGCACCAGGCGGGCGTTGGGGTAGGCGGCGTCTACTACCAGGCGCACTTCGGCTTCCCAGCCTTGCTCCATGTGGTGGGCCAGGTCTTCCAGTTGGCTGGCGTTTTTCACCAACTGCCGCGAACGGCGCAACAGCACGCCACCGGCTTCGGTGAGCACCGCTTTGCGGCCGTCGATGCGCAGCAACGGCACGCCCAGTTGGTCCTGCATGCGCGCCACGGTGTAGCTGACCGACGACTGGGAACGGTGCAGGGCTTCGGCGGCCTGGGCGAAACCGCCATGGTCGACGACGGCCTGCAGGGTTCGCCACTGATCCAGGGTAACGCGGGGCGCTTTCATCATCGACTCCTGATGTCCTAAGCTGACAGTTCCCTCTTGGAGACTGCCGAATGAAAAGTTGCTGTGCGCTCTTGCTGACGCTGTTGCCGTTGTGTGCCTTTGCCTACCCCATAGCCGTGGAAAAGCATGTGGCGGGCACTGATATCTCCTACACCACCGATGACACCGCCGGTGACATGGGTTCCATTACCCTGAGCAACGACGGCCCGCAGGCCGCCGAGTGCACGGTGGTGTTCCGCAATGGCCCGGAGTCGCCGCGCACGCGCAGGGTCACGGTCGAACCCGGAAAGTCCGTCAGTACCCTGCAACGCTTCAATCGCGACATTCTCACGCTGCGGTTGAAACTGACCTGCACACCGGTGTAAGCACCTGTTGAAGAGTAGAGGAATGGCTTTATAAATCAACTTAATTGATGGGTTGTAGCTGTTTTTTACGCTTTTTTATCAACTATCCATTGCCTACCATGGCCTCCATCGAATCACCGCGCCTTGATGGAGGCCATGCCCATGTCCCGCGTACAGATCATTGAAAGCAGCGCCCGCAAAGACGGTTCCATCTCGCGTCTGCTGACCGCGCAGTTCATTGCCCAGTGGCAGGCGGC
The DNA here is from genome assembly GCF_000263855.1 of Pseudomonas sp. M47T1. Taxonomy (GTDB): domain Bacteria; phylum Pseudomonadota; class Gammaproteobacteria; order Pseudomonadales; family Pseudomonadaceae; genus Aquipseudomonas. The sequence goes on along the minus strand of NZ_AJWX01000021.1, from coordinate 50,461 downwards.
GCACCCGGCCGACGATATCAGCGTGCGTGATCTGGCCCTTGAGCCGGTGCCGCACCTGGATGCAGACCTGCTGGGCGGCTGGATGAAGCCTTATGCCCAGCGCAACGCCGAAGAAGTGCAGGCCCTGGCCCGCTCCAACGCCTTGACCGACGAAGTGCTGGCCGCCGACGTAATGGTGTTGGCCGCGCCCATGTACAACTTTGCCATTCCCAGTACCCTCAAGGCCTGGCTCGACCACGTGCTGCGCGCCGGGTTGACCTTCAAGTACACCGATACCGGCCCCCAGGGCCTGCTGACCGGCAAGCGCGCCATCGTGCTCACCGCCCGTGGCGGTATCTACGCCGGCAGCAGCGCTGACCATCAGGAACCCTACCTGCGTCAGGTGCTGGCATTCATCGGCATTCACGACGTGCAGTTCATTCATGCCGAGGGCATGAATCTGGGCGGTGACTTCAGCGAGAAAGGCCTGAACCAGGCCAAGGCGTTGCTCAGCCAGGTGGCCTGACCTATCGAATTGATCGCTCCTTTTTATGCACTTCCCGCTCCTTGGTGCTTCAACCCGGCCGTGCTCCGCGCGTGCCGGGTTTTTTTATGCGCAAACAACCCATGTGGTCTCACCGCGTTGGTGGGAGCTATAGGTTGCTCCAAGGGAGCTGATTGATTAAGGTCGCGGCCTTACGCAAGGGGCACCCATGGGCTATCTACTTCTCGTCACACTGATTCAAGCATTCTCCTTCAACCTTATCGGCGTTTACCTGGCCGGCCACGTGGACAGTTATTTCGCCGTGGTGGCGCGGGTGATCATCGCCGGGCTGGTGTTCATTCCGTTGACCCGCTGGCGTGGCGTGGCGCCAGGTTTTATTCGATCCATGCTGCTGATCGGCGCGCTGCAGTTCGGCGTCACTTACGTGTGCCTGTACCTGAGCTTCCGCGTGCTGACGGTGCCGGAGGTGCTGTTGTTTACCATCCTCACGCCCTTGCACGTGACCTTGATCGAGGACGCCCTCAACCGGCGATTCAACGCCTGGGCGCTGCTGGCCGCGCTGGTGGCCGTGGCGGGGGCTGCGATCATTCGTTTCGACCGGGTGAACCCGGATTTCTTCATGGGCTTCGTGCTGTTGCAACTGGCCAACTTCACCTACGCCGCCGGGCAGGTGCTGTACAAGCGCCTGGTGGCTCGATACCCCAGCGACGAGCCGCAATACCGTCGCTTCGGTTACTTCTTCGTGGGTGCGCTGCTGGTGGCGTTGCCGGCCTTCCTGGCGTTCGGCAACCCGCAGCACCTGCCGCAAACGCCGGTTCAGTGGGGCGTGCTGGTGTTCCTTGGCCTGGTGGCCACGGCATTGGGCATGTATGCCTGGAACAAGGGTGCCAGCCAGGTCAGCGGCGGTACGCTGGCGGTGATGAATAACCTGCATATCCCCACCGGGTTGCTGATGAACCTGCTGATCTGGAACCAGAGTGAACCGCTGGGGCGTCTGGCCCTGGGGGCGCTGGTGATCCTGGCGTCGCTGTGGATCAGCCGCCGCGGCGCGGTTGCCGTTCGCTAGTTGTGGCAGAATCGCCGAGCCGGGCCAGCAAGGCCCGCAACGTGGCGTGTGTCTGCGGGGGCGTGAGAATGGACAAGGTCGACAAGCAGATCATCGCGGCATTGAAAGAAGACGCCAGGCTGAGCCTGGCGCAGTTGTCGCGCCAGGTGCACAAGTCACGCACGGCTGTGGAGGCGCGCGTGCAGAAACTGGTCGACAGCGGCGTCATCCTTGGCTTCACCATCAACGTGGCCGAGGAGGACCGGGGCCATCAGAGTGCCTTCCTGATGCTGCAACTGGTGGGCAATAACTGCCACCTGGTGTTTCCGCAGATCCAGGGCCACGCCGAAATCGTGCATGCTTATTCGCTGTTCGGCGACACCGACATGCTGCTACAAGTGAGTTATCACACCTTTGAAGAGTTGATGGCGCTCAAGGACCGCATTCTGGCCCTTGAGCATGTTCGCGAAGTGATCATCAACCCCGTGCTCACCGCCTGGCGCTGAGGTCAGGCGGCGGCCCGTTCCAGGAAGTGGTGACGCAGCCCGGGCATGGTCTCTCGCAGCGCCCCCACCAGCTCTTCCAGCACCTGCCGGTTGAAATCCAGGGGCGTGTCGTGATGCCCGAGCACTACCGCCACCAGGCGCGATGAAGCGTCGGTCAGGCGGAAGTCATGCGCGTCGGCGTCGGTCTTGCCGATGCACGCCAGCAGTGAATCGGCGCAGGTGTATACCAGGTCGCCAGCCGGCACCGCCGCGTCCTTCTTGGCAAACAACGGGCGAAACTTCATGGGTTCATGGGCGCGGAATACGTGGATGTCTTCTACCTGTTCATAGGTGTGCACACCGATGCTGACGCCATGGCGGATGGCGATGGCGTTGTAGGCATCCACCACGTTGTTGATGGACCGTATGCCCTTGGAGACGAAGGCCTTGAGCAGTTTCTCGTTGGCGGCGACGGTGTTCGGGTAACCCATTTCCTCCATCTGGCGGGCAAAGCCCTGGTAGACCGGGTTCTGCGCCAGGTCGCCCAGGTGCGAGGCTACCTGGTTGAGGTTGCGGGTCAGCAAGGGCACGAAGCTGCTGTCGTTGTTGATCTCGATGCCGTCAATCACCACGGCGCAGGCATTGCCTGCACCGACGGCGGCGGCGCATGGGTTGATGACGAGGCGGGCAGTCATGGGATTCTCACTGGTTCCATAGCAAGGTGCGGATCTGTTCGGCGTTGCGGTCAAGCTGGTGTGCGTCGTCGTGGCTAAGCCAGAACAGTCCCGGGCAGGTGGCGAAGTCGATGGTGGCGGGTACCTCGCTGCCTGGGCTGACGAAATAACGGTGGCCGCCATAGCCGGGCACCTTGCCGGCAGACACCATGCGCTCGTAGCCGGGGCCGTCGAAGGTGGCCTGGCGGGTGGCCCAGAAGAAGCCGATGCGGCCGTGATGGGTCTGGCGCGAGTAGCCTGGGCCCGAAGGAGCGGGGCGGCCCAGGTAGCTGTCAATGGCCAGCGACAGCAAGTCGGGCTGGTACACCTGTTGGAACAGCCGCGGCGCGATGCCGCCGTGCAGGCGTGCGCCGGCCTCGATCATCACCGGCCCGTCGGCCGACCAGATGATCTCCATGTGCAGTGGCCCCACATTGACGTCCAAGGCGGCAGCGGCCTTCCGGGCATAGTCCAGCAGCGGTGCCAGATCCGTGGCGGCCGGGTCCAGGGTGTCGAGGCTGTCGTACACAAAGGGGCTGCCGTTGCGCTTGATCTTGGTGTACCTGCACACCGACGCCACATGATAAGTGCCGTTGAAGGCCACCAGGTCGACCACGTATTCCGGGCCGCTGATGAACGGCTGCAACACAAAACCAAGGTTGGTTTCGCCCAAGTCGTTTTTCTGCTGCCATCGCGCACTGTCCAGGGCCTGGGCCACGCCCGAGCGACCGGTGGCAAATACCACGCCCTGGGTGGCGGCGGAATTGATTGGCTTGACCACGTACTGGCCCGTGTCATTCACGGCCTCCAGCACGGTCAGGATCTGCTCTGGCTGGGTGACCTGACGCGTATTGATATGGGGTAGAGCGCGCCGCTCCAGTGCCTGTTGCATGGTGTATTTGTTGCGCCGCGCATCACTGGTGGCCGGGCTGTTGCCGCGCAACCCCAGGTGGTCGGTCAGGCGGTCGGTGAGGTGAATGGCGGTTTCGCAGCCAGCGATGACCGCCAGCACCCCCAGGGCGTCCAGGGTCTCCACCACCTCGGGGCTCCAGGCCAGCACCTGGGTGAAATGCTCGGGCACCAGGTCCTGGGTGAAATGCAGGGGCAGGTCGGGCCGGGAAATGATGGCGATGCAGTTCAGGCCACGGGCATGGAGCAGCGGCGCGTAAAGCTTGCCGGTGGAGAACGGGTCGACGATGACGATATGGTTCATGGGCTCGGTTTCCTACTTGGCCGTTACAACGGTGCGCTGGTCAGGCCAGAGCGTGCGCAGCAGTACGGCGCCGCCAAGCAGAAGGGCGGAGGCGACCATCAGGGCGCGCGCACCTTCGAAACCCAGCAGGGCGTTGGTGGTGAACAGGGTCAGCAGCATGGGCGCGGCACCACTGACCAGCAGGTAGTACAGCGAGCTTTTCGCCGCGATGACATCGGCCGTGCGTGCGTCCGGCGCGGCGTCGATCAACTGGCGGCGCAACTGGATACGCAGGCTGTTGATGCAGAAGCCCAGCACGAAGGCCGCGGCGATCATCAGCCACTCATTGGCGAAATAGACGATGGCCACATCGGCCACGACGATCAGCGCCACGGCGGCATAACTGCCCAACCGCACCCGTGGCAATACCGCTGCGCAAAAGGCACCCAGCCCGGCCAGGCCGCTGGCGGTGCCAAACAGTGTGGCGTTCCAGCCATTGAGTTTCTGAAAGACGACGGGCACCAGGCTATTGAAGGCGCCGATATGGAACCCGATCATGCTCAGCACCACGATCAGCAGGTACAGCTGGCTGCCAAGGGTGGGCGCGTCTGCCTGGGCAGCAGCGGGGTGGGGCGTTTCGCTGACCTCGGCGGGCGTGCTGGCCAACAGGGCAATGGCGCCCAGCGAGACGATGGCGGCGATGGCGATGATCTGCAGGGTGTGATTGACCGCAAACCGGTCGACGATCAAGCCGCCCAGCAGCGCGCCGCCAAAGGCGCCAATCTGGATGGAGGTTTGCATCAGGCGCGCCGAGGTGTCGCTGTTGGTGTGCCCGGCAAGCACCAGCTTGGTGTTCTTCGACTCCAGGGTGCTGATGGTGAAGTAGTCGGTAACGCCCACCAGGAACGCGATGCCCAGGAAGCCGATCGGCATCAGTGAAACCTGGGTAAACGACAGGCCCAGGATGGCGATGAACACCGCGAGGCGAATGTACAGCAGCCGTTTCATGCTCATTTCGACCACGAAATAACGGCCCAGGTATTGCTCCAAAGCGTAAGGCACTACTGTGGCGATACACAGCGTGGCGCCCACCAGGAAGGTAGAGCCGGTGGTCTGCAGCCCAAACCACACCATGGCGATGACGATGGCCATGTCCAGGCCGGTGAACAGGGTGACGATGCTGTAGAACGCCGGTAGCGTGGTTTTAGCGTGATTCATGGGTTTCACCGTGACGAATGATGCGCAGCAGGGGCGTGCAGTGCTCGGCCGTCGGTATGACGGTGCTCAAGCGCTTGCCCACGCGAACCGTGGGCAGTCCTCTTTTTTCCAGGTTGCACAGGGGGTAGCCGTTGTCATGCCAGGGGCAGATCACCCGCTGCCCGTCTTCCGCGGCCTGGCCCATGTGCAGCGGGCCGCCCCGGTGGGGGCACAGGGTGGGCAGCAGGTAGGTTGACTGGGCCTGGCGGTTGAGGAAGTAGGTCTTGCCGCCCACGGCCAGGTATGGCGTATGGTCGGCGTCCAGAGTGACTGATTTCACGGGCAGGCCTCTCAGAGCGCGGTAACGGTGTAGGTGCAGGACGGGCTGGTGACGTGTGTGCCGTGGAGCATGCCCTTGGGAATGATGACGCCTTCCCCGGCCCCCAGCTTGAGCGCCAGTTGGGGGCTGACCACGAAGTCCAGCTCACCGCTTTCCACCCAGAACAACTCGGTATTGGCGTGGCAGTGCAGTACCGAGACTTCACCCAGGGGTTCGGTAAAACGTGCGTCGGCGGGCTTGCTGCCATGCAGCATGGAGGCGCGCGCGCGGCAGGCATCCAACTCGTCGTGCCATTTGATGTGGGCGTAGAGTTCTTCGTCGGCCAGGTCCTGCAATAGCCGGAACTCCTCGAAACCGCGAATCAGGTCGGGAATCACCTGCGGGCCGTACTGGCGGATCAGGGGAATGATCAGGCGTTCCAGGGCCATGCGCCCGTGGTGCACATCGATGTGCTGGTGTTCGTCGAAGTATTCGGTGGATACCGAGTCGCCGAAAATGTCCTTCAATGCCCGCGACTGGTGACCGGTGGTCAGCGCCAGCGACGCCTCGGTGTAATACATGGCACCGATGTAGCGGAAGAATTCGCCGTGGTTGGCCGACACGTAGTGAAAATAGTTGGTCAGCGACAGCGAGCTTGCGGTGTAGAACTGCCAGTAGTGGTGTACCTGGCTGCTCAGCCCGGCCTGGTCCAGCAACGTCTCGAAAATGCTGCTGTGCTTCTTCTTGTCGATGCCGTAGCCGTATTCGTCGATGAGTATCTTGAACAGTTCGCTGGTGTGCGGGCCGGCGTTGCCCAGCACGTTGCGGGCCATGGCCGAGGCTTCGCTGAGGAAGTCGCCGGCGCACTGGATCAGGAAGAATCGCGCGGCGCGCTGCGGGTCGCGGCTGCCGGTCAGTACCTCGTGCAGCCGGGACGGCCCCTGGCCCACGTCCTCAAGCACCTTGTCGGTGTGGGCGATGAACGACTCCTCGCACCAGGGGCCGTTGATGTGCACTTCATTCTTCAGCCAGCCGTAGGTGTAATGTTCCAGCAGCGGCCGCACCTGCTTGCCAAGGGCCATGTTGGCTGGGTCGTAAAAGCCCTTGAACGCCTTCATGTCCAGGCGCTGGGGTGGCTTGGGCAGGAACACCAGGTCCTGCTCGTAGATGTTCAGCAACAGCCGCTGGGCCAGCAGGTGCTCGGGGCTGGCCAGGCCATCGCTGGCCAGCGGCGTGGCCAACTGCGCCGGATCGATATCCTGCGGCCGCGACGGCCGCTGGTAGGGGTGGGTGGTGTAGAACGAGCGCGGTTGGCCGAAGGCCGGAGCGCTGCTGAATTGCAGCAGCGCCTGGATTTCATCGTCGCGCAGCGTGTCGACAATCTGGCTGGAGGATTGGGTTGTCCCTAACATCATTGGCGCCTATGGTTCGGAGAACGATGGGCATGAATGCTATTAGCAGGGACGGGGCCCTGGGCAGTTGCAAAAAAAACCTTCGGCTAGTGAAAATTACTAAAGCGCGGGGCGGCTGTGCTCGGTGGCGATGCCTCGCTTTCCTGCCAGCCCCACCCGCATGTCCGCGCCACTGGGTTGTTGGTACAACCCCAGGCCAAACTCCGGCAGCACCGCCAGCAGATAATCGAACACATCCCCCTGAATTCGCTCGTACTCCGCCCACACCGTGGTGCGGGTGAAACAGTAGATTTCCAGTGGCACGCCCTGGCCGTCGGTTTCCATCTGGCGGACCATTCAGGTCATGTTCGGCTGGATGTCGGGGTGGCTTTTCAGGTAAGCCAGGGCGAAGGCGCGGAAGGTGCCCAGGTTGGTCAGGCGCCGGTGGTTGGCCGCGAGGTCAGCCACGTCGCCCTGGGCCTGGTTCCAACTGGCCACTTCGGCCTGCTTGCGGCCCACGTAGGCGGTGAGCAGGTGGACCTGGGCCAGGTGTCGCTGTTCGTCATCGCTGAGGAAACGCACGCCGCTGGCGTCGATGTGCAGGCTGCGCTTGATGCGTCGGCCACCCGACTGCTGCATGCCACGCCAGTTCTTAAACGACTCGGACATCAGCCGCCAGGTGGGGATGCTGACGATGGTCTTGTCGAAATTCTGTACTTTCACCGTGTGCAGGGTGATGTCCACCACGTCGCCATCGGCGCCTACCTGGGGCATTTCGATCCAGTCGCCCACGCGCAGCATGTCGTTGCTGGTCAACTGCACGCTGGCCACGAACGACAGCAGGGTGTCCTTGTACACCAGCAAAATGACCGCCGACATGGCGCCCAGCCCCGACAGCAGCAACAGTGGCGAGCGGTCGATCAGGGTGGCGACAATGATGATGGCGGCGAAGATGTACAGGATCATCTTCGCCAGTTGCACGTAACCCTTGATGGAGCGGGTGCGGGCGTGTTCGGTACGCGCGTAGATGTCCAGCAGGGCGTTGAGCAGCGCGCCCAGGGCCAGCACCAGAAACAGGATGCTCACCGCCAGGGCCAGGTTGCCGATGAAATGCGCGACCTTGTCGCCCAGGGCAGGCACCAGCGCCAGGCCGAACTGGATCACCAACGAGGGCACCATTTGCGCCAGGCGGTGAAACACCTTGTTGTGCAGGAAGTCTTCCAGCCAGTGCAAGGCCGGCTGGCGGCCCAGCAGGCGCACGGCGTACAGCAGTACCTGGCGCGCCACGCGCCCCAGCACCACGGCGATGCCCAGCAACAGCACCAGGCCGAGGCTGGCGTTCAGCTGCGGGTGTTGATCCAGCGACCCCCATAGGGCCTGGGCCTGAAGCCAAATGTTGTGAATGTCCATGGGTTGCGGCCAGTGTCCAATAGCGGATGGACTGACCATTAGAGCCCATTGGCACGAAAAAATCGCAATAAGTACGTAACCGCACGTAAAGAAAGTCGGCTAATTTGCGCGCAAACCGTTACGCTATGCAGTTGAATTTATGTACTTCGCCGAGGTAACACCCGTGTTTTCCCAATTCCCCTTGCATGAACGCCTGCTCAAAGCCGTGGCCGAGCTGAATTTTGTCGAGCCTACCCCGGTGCAGGTAGCGGCTATCCCGCTGGCAGTGCAAGGGCGTGACCTGCGAGTGACGGCGCAGACCGGCAGCGGCAAGACCGCAGCCTTCGTGCTGCCGATCCTCAACCGCCTGATCGGCCCGGCCAAGGTGCGCGTGGAAATTCGCGCGGTGATCCTGCTGCCAACCCGCGAGCTGGCCCAGCAGACCCTGAAGGAAGTGGAGCGCTTCTCGCAGTTCACCTTCATCAAGTCCGGCCTGATCACCGGCGGTGAAGACTTCAAGGTGCAGGCCGCCATGCTGCGCAAGGTGCCGGACATCCTCATCGGTACCCCGGGCCGTCTGCTGGAACACCTCAATGCCGGCAACCTGGACCTGAGCAAGGTCGAAGTGCTGGTGCTGGACGAAGCCGACCGCATGCTGGACATGGGCTTCTCCGAGGACGTCACGCGCCTGAGCGAGGAGTGCAAGGACCGCGCCCAGACCCTGCTGTTCTCCGCCACCACCGGCGGCGCCGGCCTGCGCGACATGATGAGCAAAGTGCTGAAAGACCCTGAGCACCTGCTGATCAACAACGTCAGCCAATTGGCCGAGGGCACCCGTCAGCAGATCGTTACCGCTGACCATAACGTGCACAAGGAACAGATCCTCAACTGGCTGCTGGCCAACGAGACTTACCAGAAGGCGATCATCTTCACCAACACCCGCGCCATGGCCGACCGTATCTACGGCCGCCTGGTGGCTCAGGAATACAAGGCGTTCGTGCTGCACGGCGACAAGGACCAGAAGGACCGCAAGCTGGCCATCGACCGCCTGAAGCAGGGTGGCGTGAAGATTCTGGTGGCCACCGATGTCGCCGCCCGCGGCCTGGACGTGGATGGCCTGGACCTGGTGATCAACTTTGACATGCCACGCAGCGGCGATGACTACGTACACCGTATCGGCCGCACGGGCCGCGCCGGTAACGAGGGCCTGGCGGTGTCGCTGATCTGCCACGGCGACTGGAACCTGATGTCGAGCATCGAGCGCTACCTGAAGCAGAAGTTCGAGCGCCGGGTGATCAAGGAAGTCAAAGGCACCTACGGTGGCCCCAAGAAGGTCAAGGCTTCGGGCAAGGCCGTGGGCGTGAAGAAGAAAAAGACCGACCCCAAGAAGGGCGACAAGAAAACCGCCGCCAAGGGCCCGACCAAGCGCAAGACGGTCAACAAGCCCAAGGCCGACCAACTGGTGAGCGCTGACGGCATGGCGCCGCTCAAGCGTCGCAAGCCGGCCGCTGACGCAGAATAACGCGCCCTGTAGGAGCGGACCGGGTCGCACAGATACGGATTCAGGAGCCGGCTTTCTTGCCGGCTTCATCCAGCTCCTGCAAGCGCTTGTCTATCAGCTGGCATTTGTCCGGCAAGTCCTTGCTGGCGGTGTCCAGCTGCATGCCCTGCAACTCATCGTTGATTTCCTTGGCCTTCTGCGGGTTCTGCTGAGTGATTTTCGCCACTTCCCGGGCCAGTTGCTCACGCTTGGCCGTGGCTTCTTCCGGCGTGCAGGCCAGGGCGTTCACGCTGAGCAGTACCGCCAGCACGCCCGTTACGCTCAATAAGGTCTTCATGCTCAAGCCTCCCATGGGTTTTCGGTGGAGCCTGCGCGCGCCGTGAAAGTTCAGCGTGAACGGCTGCGCGGCTGGCGGGTCACAACCTGTGTAAGCCCTTTCACTTGGTTGGAGGTTGCTCAGGATGACAACGTATAACTGGGATTTGATCGAACGCTTGCTCCACGAGGTGCAGAACGGCGCCGGGCACAGCTTTACCCCGCGGCCCTACGCCGAGCAGCTCGCGGCGCAGAAGGCCAGCGAAGGCGAGGCGGCCGGTGACCTGGACCATTTGAAGGCGGTGGCCGGGGAGTATGAGCAATTGCTGCTGCAACGCGGCTATATCGCCCCCCGGCCGGAAGACGAGGGCGGCAATGGCGAAAACTTCGTGCTGACGCCCCGGGGTTCCAGCCTGCTGAGCCTGATCGACAGCAGCATCCCTGGCCATGACCACCCCCGCCAGGTGCTGGACGATCAGGAAGACGGGCTGTTGCCGGAAACCTTCGACGAGGTGGCCGGCAAGGCTCAGATTGCCGGTGGCTCGGTGTGAGACGTGCGGTTATCGGGCATTCGTCGGGCAGTGGATGAAATTCGACCCGTCTGAGACCTTTTGCCGCACTTTAGCCGGTGCGCGTGATGGCAATCAGGACTATGATCTGCTTGAGACGACGAAAACATTGACCTGTCGCTCAGGTTTACCCTAAGGGGGGCTCTATGAACCGCACTCTGTACAACTGGCTCCATGACCTTGGCGTTGCCCTGGGCCTGATCCCGCCGCCATTGCAGCCGATCCCGATTCCCACCGAAGACAACGACCGCCGTCGCCAGCCGCGCCGCTGATCGCAGCCGCTGCCGCGAGGCAGCGGCCTGATGTCAATCGAACAGTTCCCGAGGGATGTCATGCTTGAGCATCAGCGTGCACTGCTGGCTCTCGGGGTCGAAGACAATGAAGGCCTGGGCCTTGGCCAGCGCATGGCGTACCCGCTCCACACGCGTGGTTAGCGGCGTTTCGTCGCCGTTATCGGTACCGTCGCGGGTGACAAAATCTTCAATCAGCAATGTCAGGGTTTCTGGCGACAATTGGTCGTGGGGAATCAGCATGGACGTTCTCGCAATAAGTCCCGCATTGTAACTGCTGCCGCCAGGCGCCGTCAGATTGCATTGGGCTCGAAACTGTCAGCCCGGGCCATGGCCCACATGCGCTGGTAGAACTCGCCACTCACTTCCCCGCTCAACAGTTCACCGGGCTTGAGAAACACGTGCAATTGCGAAAACAGCTTTACTTCGGTGGCCGACATACGTCGCACCAAGTGCTTGGCCTGTAGCTGCGAGGGGTGGTCCAGCCCCGCTGCCGCCAGCATCTCGGCCAGGGCCTTGAGGGTGTTGTGGTGGAAGTTGAACACCCGGTTGGCCTTATCCGGCACCACCAGGGCGCGTTGGCGCAGTAGGTCCTGGGTGGCCACGCCGGTGGGGCATTTGTTGGTATGGCAGCTCTGGGACTGAATGCAGCCGATGGCAAACATGAAGCCGCGCGCCGAGTTGGCCCAGTCGGCGCCGATAGCCAGCACGCTGGCGATGTCGAAGGCGCTGACAATCTTGCCGCTGGCGCCCAGCTTGATCTTGTCCCGCAGGTTCACCCCCACCAAGGTGTTGTGCACAAACAGCAGGCCTTCGCGCATGGGCGTGCCCATGTGGTCGGTGAATTCCACGGGCGCGGCGCCCGTGCCGCCCTCCTTGCCGTCGACCACAATGAAATCCGGCAGGATGCCGGTTTCCAGCATGGCCTTGGCGATGCCCATGAACTCCCATGGGTGGCCCATGCAGAACTTGAACCCCACCGGCTTGCCGCCGGACAGTTCACGCAGTTGTTGAATGAAATGCATCATCTCCAGCGGCGTGGCAAACGCCGAATGCCGTGACGGCGACACGCAGTCCTCGCCCATCATCACGCCCCGGGTGTCAGCGATTTCACGGGTGACCTTGTGCTTGGGCAGGATGCCGCCATGGCCGGGCTTGGCGCCCTGGCTCATCTTGATTTCGATCATGCGCACTTGCGGCTCGCGGGCCTGGGTGGCGAATTTTTCCGGGTCGAACAGGCCGCTGCTGGTACGGCAGCCGAAGTAGCCGCTGCCCAGCTCCCAGGTCAGGTCGCCGCCATGTTCGCGGTGGTAGGGGCTGATGCTGCCCTCGCCGGTGTCATGGGCGAAATTGCCGAGCTTGGCGCCCTGGTTCAGCGCGCGGATGGCGTTGGCGCTCAGGGCGCCGAAGCTCATGGCCGAGATGTTGAACAGCGACGCCGAGTAGGGCTGGGTGCATTGCGGGCCACCAATGATCACCCGGAAACTGGCCGGGTCACTGAGGGGTGCCGGGCGCATGGAGTGGCCGATGAATTCGAACCCTGGCTCGTACACGTCGATCAAGGTGCCGAAGGGCTTGTCGGCGCTTTCGTTCTTGGCCCGCGAGTACACCAGCGAGCGCTGGGCGCGCGAGAAGGGCAGGGCGTCGCTGTCGGATTCCAGCAGGTATTGGCGAATCTCCGGGCGTATGCCCTCCACCAGATAGCGAATGTTACCCAGGATGGGGTAGTTGCGCCGCACTGCGTGGGGTGTCTGAAGCAGGTCGAAGATGCCGATCAGGCTCAGCACGGCACCGGTGAACGCGAAGGGCCACAACCAGTCATGGTGCATGAACGGCATGCAGGCGAGGGTGAACAGTACACAGGCGGCAAAGAACGCGTAACGGCTCAGCAGCGACAGGCTCATGCAATATCCCCGGGTGACCAGCAACAAGTCAGGCTCAGGCGTTCTGGGCCTGCAGGAATATGGAAAATAGCTCGGATTGCGACTTGATGCCTAGCTTGCTGTACATGTGTTTTTTGTGAACCTTGACGGTTTCCACCGAAATATCCAGCTTGCGCGCGATCTCCTTGCTCGAACAGCCGCTGAGCATCAGGCGCCCCACGTCCAGTTCGCGGGCGGTCAATTGTGCGCCCTTGAGCTGTTGCACCGAGGCCTCCAACTGGCTGCGCCAGTCACTGCTGGTGTTGCCCGTGGCGACCACGGGCGCGCTGCTGTCCTCGAACGTCAGGCGCTGGCGCAACAGGGCCAGCACCCAAGGTTGAATCAGTGACAGCAGGGCGATCTGCCGGGCCGAGAAACGTTGGGTGCTGCCCAAAGACAGGCACAGGGTGCGGTCGGCGTCGACGCGGCAATTGAACTGGATTTCGTCCGCCACCACGTTCAGGCGGAAGTAGCGCTGGTAGTATTCGGTCAGCTCGAAGTGTTCCGGCGCCACTTCGGCCAGGCGATACAAGCCGTCCGGCATGGGCTCGCGGCTGGCGATGTAGAACGGGTCCAGCAGGTACAGGCCCTTGAGGTAGTCCTGAAACAACTGGTCGGGGCTGCCGTCCTCGCCGGGGCACTCGGCGAACACCAGCGGCCGCTGGTTGCTGCTGAAGAGCAGGGCCACCCAGCTGTCGAACGGAACGTATTGGTCCAGCAGGCGCACCAGGCGCGTCCAGAAATTGGCCTGGTCAAGGCCCTCGATCAATTGCCCCACGGCCCGGTGCCAGGCCACGTCGTCCAACGAAAGACTCATGCAACTACCCCTATCGGGTTACCCCGGCTGCGTAATTCCCCTGACGGGGGTGTGCTGCGCATACTCGTTTCTTGTGGGAGCTGGCAAGCCAGCTCCCACAGTCAGTCTATTAACAAGGAGAACCCATGAAGGTCGAACTTGCCCAACTGGCGGGAAAGGACAACGCCACCGCGTATAACCTTGAACGCGCCCTGGCGGCCATTGCCGCGTGCGCCGAGGATACGCGCCTGCTGGTGTTTCCGGAAACCCACTTGATGGGCTTCCCGTCCGCACAGACCGTGGCGTCCGTGGCCGAACCCCTGGACGGTGCCACCGTGCGCGCCATCGAGCAGGCGGCCCGCGAGCGCGATATTGCCGTGGTCATCGGCGTGGCAGAGAACCACCTGGGGCACTTCTACAACACCACGTTGCTGATTACCCCCGAAGGCATTGCCTTGAAGTATCGCAAGACCCACCTGTGGGCCTCGGACCGTGGCGTGTTCAGCGCCGGTGACCGCTACGCCACCGCCCTGTGGCAGGGCGTGCGCGTGGGCCTGCTGATTTGCTATGACATCGAATTCCCCGAGAGTGCCCGCGCCCTGGCGCAACTGGGTGCCGAATTGCTCATCGTCACCAACGGCAACATGGACCCCTACGGCCCCACCCACCGCACCGCCATCATGGCCCGCGCCCAGGAAAACCAGGCCTTTGCGTTAATGGTCAACCGCGTGGGCGCCGGCGACGGCGGCCTGGTGTTCGCCGGTGGCAGCGCCCTGGTGGACCCGTTCGGCTCCCTGCTGCAGGAGGCCGGTCGCGATGAGTGCCAGTTCAGTGTGGAACTGGACCTTGAGCAGCTGCAGGCCGCCCGCAAGGACTATCGCTACCTGGACGACCAGCGTCTGCGCCTGCCGGGCGAGGTGATTGAACACGCCAGCGGCCTGCGGGAGCTGATCATCCCTCGCTGATTTTCATTTGGCGCGCGAGCCCGCAGAGGCCCGCCGCCACCCTGTTTTTTGCCGACCTCGGTTCTGCCATAAAATCTAATAATCGCGGAGTAGTCGCATATGGCTCGTTTGCAACGCACCCTTTCCCTGGGGTCGGTGGTGCTGTTCGGCATCGCCTACATGACGCCGATCATCGTTCTGGGAACCTTTGGGATCCTCGCTCAATCCACCGCCGGCATGGTGCCGGCCGCCTACCTGGCGGCGCTGGTGGCCATGTTCTTCACCGCCATGAGCTATGGGCGCATGGCGGCCGCCTTCCCGGTGGCCGGCTCGGCCTACAGCTACGTACGCAAGGCCATCAGCCCCAAGCTGGGCTTCCTGGCCGGCTGGGCGGTGCTGCTGGATTACCTGTTCCTGCCCATGGCCATCTGGCTGATCGGCGCGGCCTACCTGGGCTCGGCGTTCCCTGCCGTGCCGCAATGGGTGTGGGTGCTCCTGTTCATTGGCATTACCAGCTTGATCAACTGCGTGGGCCTGAAGCTGGCCAACACGGTCAATTCGCTGTTGATGCTGGTGCAGGGTTTGGTGCTGGTAGCCTTCGTGGTGCTGGCCATTCACTACATCGGTGGCGACGCCAGCCAGTCGATGTGGTCGATAGCCCCATTCTTCAACGCCGACATGCACGTGCCAATGATCATGAGCGGCGCGGCCATTGCCTGTTACTCGTTCCTGGGCTTTGACGCGGTCAGCACCCTCACCGAGGAAACCCGCGACCCGCGCCGCACCATTCCGAGGGCGATCATGCTCATCACGCTGATTGGCGGGCTGGTCTTCGTGGCGGTGTCGTACTTCGTGCAAGTGGCGCATCCGGCCTTTGTGTTCGACAACGTCGATTCGGCCGCCTACGAGATTGCCCGCAACATTGGCGGTGACCTGTTCGTGTCGATCTTCCTGATCGGCTTGATCGTTGGCCAGTTCGCTTCGGGCCTGTCGGCCCAGGCCAGCGGTTCGCGCCTGCTGTTCGCCATGGGCCGCGATGGCGTGCTGCCAAAAAGCTTTTTCGCCGCACTCAACCAGCGATTCGGCACACCCATCAACAGCATCCTGCTGTGCGGCGTGGTGGCCCTGCTGGCCCTGAAGATGGACGTCACCACCTCCACCTCGTTCATCAACTTCGGTGCGTTCCTGGCCTTCAGCCTGGTGAACCTGTCGGTGATTTTTCACTACTGGATCAACGGTGAAAAACGCGGGCCGCAGGAGTTCCTGCTGTTTCTGTTGTGCCCCTTGATCGGCCTGTTGGCGGACCTGTGGTTGATGGTCAGCCTTGATCACCTGGCGATTGTCCTGGGCGTGAGCTGGCTGGCGGTGGGTTGCGTGTACCTGCTGGTGCTCACCGGCGGCCTGCGCCGCCAGCCGCCGGAAATGGATTTCCAGGAAGCCGCCTGACGCGCGCCGCACGGATGCTGGCGCGCTGCGCGACCCGCGATCGGTATGACAACGCTGAAGGTCCTGCGGACCGTTGCGCAGCTTTCGGCACCTCCGCAAGCGCAATGCCGTAGGGCCGCGTCAGGCGCGCTGCTGGATTAAAGCCTGACGCAACTCGGGGGTTTGCGCTTCCCAGTACACCGGCTTGCCAGCGATGATGGCGGCCACCGGCAAGCCATCGCGCAGCACCAGGCGGTTGCCGCTGACGGCCGGCACCTTGACCCCCGGCAGCAAGGTGCCCGCTACGTTCAGCGGGTCGCTGGCGCTGATGGCCACCAGGCTGTCATCCAGCGCGCGTTTGCGCACCTCGCGCAGCACCGGGATGGCCTCCGGCAGGGCAAACTGCTCGCCGGCCAGGCCGCCGACAAAGCGGCCGCCACGCACCTCGCCGCGAGCTTCCAGGCGATGATAGGTACGCAACAGTTCGCGCCAACTGGGCAGCCAGTCCGCCTCACGCTCCAATAGCCGCCAGAACACCACGCCATAGCGGCGCAGCAAGGTCATGGCCACCGCCTCCAGCGGCTCCTCGTCACGCTGCTGCACCGGGCGCAGCAACGCCCAGCGCCCAGCGTCGTCCATGCCGCCGATGAAGGCGCCGCGCCCCCGGCGGGGGCTGCGGCCCTGGCGTTTGCTGGCCGGGGTGATCAGTGCGCGCAGGCCGGCAAAACTGTCGGCGCTGACCAGCCCGGCGGCCACCAGCTCCTGCAACGTGGTTTCCAGTTCGCTGCGCAACAGGTGCGCATCGGTGCCCAGCTCATCGAAAAACAACGCGCCCTGCTGGCTCAGCACGTCATGCACCTTGCGTGCCCGAGGCGACAGTTCATCAAGGGTCACGGCCGCCGACAAGCCTCGCCACAGATTGGCCCGCGCCCGGGGCAACAGCACAATGGGCGTTGCGCGCAAGGTGGCGGTCAGCGGTTTGCCGCTGGCAGCCAGGCGCGTCCACAGGGTCTTGCCGGTGCGGCAGGCATCGTCCAGCCACTGGCCGTTGTAGTCGCGCAGGCGGCTGGGCAACAGGTCGCTTTCCCAGGCCCCGGCCGGTGCGCAGTAACCTTCCAGTTGGTCGAGCACCTGGGCCAGTGCGCCCGGCCCTTGCAAGCGGGTAGCGCGGTCCAGGTGTTGCCACTGCAACAGGAAACGCATGAAGTCCTGCAGGCTCACCGGTTCGATTTCCCGGCGCAGGCGCTTGATGGTGTAACGGTGAATGCGCGCCAGCAGATGGCGCTCGCACCACTGGCTGTCCCGCATGCCGGGGCGGAACTGGCCGCGCAGCAGATAGCCCTGGCCTTCGAGGCGGGCCAGGGCGTGTTCTATCGCCGCCAAAGGCTGGTTCAACGGGCCGGCGATTTCCCCCAGGCGCAGCGGCGCGAAGCCGCTCAGGCGCGCCCGCAGCAGTTCCTGACAGGCGCTGTCCGGGTCCCAGGCGTCATCGAAACCGGTCAACGGTGTCAGGGGTGGGACGCAGGTGGCCTGGGGGTAGATGGCCTGCATCAGCGTCAGGCGCTCCACGCTCAACCACAGCAATTGGTCGTTGCCCACGTCCATCAAGGTCGCCCGCCCGCCGGCGGCCAGCGCCTGCAGCCAGCCCTGCCATTGGGGGTGGTGGCCAACTTCACGGCTATTGATCGCGGCCAGTTGCATCAGGGCTTCGTGCATTTCGTCCAGGCCCTGGGGCGCGGGCCAGGCTTCCAGCGCCACCGCACTGATGGCTTCCGCGTCCAGGGCACCCAGGTCATCGGCGGCCTGGGGCTCGCTCCAGCGCCGGTTGAGCACGGCCTGGGTGCGCCGTTCCTCCAGCGGGGCGTCGTCCAGAAAGGCGTAGGGGCGGGCGTTGAGAATCGCCGCCGCCAATGGCGACGGCGCGGGCAGGTCGCGGCTTATCAGGCGCACCTGGCCTTGTTCCATGCGCCGCAGTAAGGCCAGCCAGGCTTCGCTGTCCATGGCTTCGTGCAGGCAGTCGTCGAGCGTCTGTTCCACCAGCGGATGATCGGGAATATCGCGCTCGCCAACGATGTTTTCCAGGCAGGCGATCTGGTCGGGAAACACCGTGGCAATCAGGTCTTCACTCTTCATGCGCTGCACGTGCGGGGCCACCTTGCGCCCACCGGCAAAGCGTGGCAACGCCAGGGCGACGCCGGTAGCCCAGCGCCAGCGCACGCCGAACAGCGGGGCGTCGAGCACGGCCTGGATCAGCAAGTGCTCGGCGCTGTTGCTGTTGAGGTAGCGCCACACCTCATCCAGCTCGAAACTGTGGCTGGTGGACAGTGACAGCACGATGGCGTCCTCGCTGGCCGCCGCCTGCAATTCGAAGTTGAAGGTGCGGCACAAGCGCTTGCGCAAGGCCAGGCCCCAGGCACGATTGACGCGGCTGCCGAACGGCGTGTGGATGATCAGTTGCGTACCGCCGGACTCGTCAAAAAAGCGCTCCATGATCAACGTGTCCCGGGACGGCAGCGCGCCCAGGGCATTGCGGGTACGGGCCAGGTAATCGACCAGTTGCTCGGCGCTGTCGGCGCCCATACCCAGGGTGGATTGCAGCGCCGTGACCACGGCGGGCACATGCCCGGCCTGCACGGCAAGCTGGGCATCGATGTGCGCTTGCAGGCGGGCCACGGCGAATGACAGCTCGTCACTGCGCCCCGGCGCCTCGCCCAGCCAGAACGGGATATTGGGCGGCTGGCCCTGAGCATCCTCCACCCGTACCCGGCCAGTCTCGATGCGCAGGATACGGTAGGAGGTGTTGCCCAGCTGAAAGATGTCGCCGGCAATGCTTTCCACGGCGAAGTCTTCGTTGACGCTGCCTACGTTGAGCCCCTGGGGTTCGAGCACCACGCTGTAGTCGGCATTGTCGGGGATGGTGCCGCCGCTGGTCATCGCCGTCAGTTGTGCGCCGCGGCGGCCGCGCAAAGTAGCGCTGACGGCGTCGCGGTGCAGGTAGGCGGCGCGCACGCCCTGGCGGCCGCTGTAACCCTCGGCCAGCATGCGCAGCAGCGCCTGGTAGTGGGCGTTGTCCAGGTGCTGGTAGGGCATGGCCCGGCGTATCAGAGCCAGCAGGGCGTCCTCGTGCCATTCCTGGCAGCTGACCTCGGCGATGATCTGCTGGGCCAGCACGTCCAGTGGCGCCACAGGAATGTGCAAGGTGTCCAGCTCGCCCCGGCGCACGCAGTCCAGCAGCGCCGTGCATTCGATCAGGTCGTCCAGCGAAGTGGCGAACAACCGCCCCTTGGGGGTGCCGCCAACCTGGTGGCCGGAGCGGCCCACCCGTTGCAGGAACGCCGAGATCGACCGCGGCGAGGCGATCTGGCACACCAGTTCGACGTCACCAATGTCCAGGCCCAGCTCCAGCGATGCGGTGGCTACCAGCACGCGCAGGTCGCCGCGCTTGAGCCGCTGCTCGGCGTCCAGGCGCCGCTCCTTGGCCAGGCTGCCATGGTGGGCGGCCACGCCATCACGGCCCAGGCGGTCGCTGAGGTGGCGGGCCACGCGCTCGGCCAGGCGCCGGGTGTTGACGAACACCAGGGTGGTGCGGTGCTCGCGCACCAGTTCAGCGAGGCGGTCGTACACCAGCATCCAGACGTCATTGGCCATCACCGCGCCCAGCGGTACGGGCGGCACCTCGATGGCCAGGTCGCGTGGGCGTGCGTGGCCGATGTCGATCACGGCGCAGGGCCGTTCATGGCCCACTAGAAAGCGCGCCACGCGCTCGATGGGTTGCTGGGTGGCGGACAGGCCGATGCGCCGCAACGGTACGCTGCACAAAGCCTGTAGCCGCTCCAGGCTCAGCGCCAGGTGGCTGCCGCGCTTGCTGGCAGCCACCGCGTGAATCTCGTCGACAATCACCGTGGTGACGCTGCCGAGCATCGTGCGGCCCGACGCCGACCCCAGCAACACGTACAGCGATTCCGGGGTGCTGACCAGAATGTGCGGCGCCAGTTTGCGCATGGCTGCCCGCTCTTTCTGTGGGGTGTCGCCGGTGCGCACCGCAGTGCGGATCGGCACCGGGGGCAGGCCCCTGGCCTCAAGCTGCTCGGCAATGCCGGCCAGGGGGCGTTGCAGGTTGATTTGGATATCGTTGGACAGCGCCTTGAGGGGCGACACGTAAACCACCAGCGTTTGCTGCGGCAGTTCGCTGCCCAGGTGCACCAGGTCGTCAATCACTGCCAGGAAGGCAGTGAGGGTCTTGCCCGAGCCGGTGGGCGCCGCCACCAGTAGCGATTCGCCGGCCTTGATCCGCGGCCACGCGGCGGCCTGGGCCGGGGTGGTGGCCGGGAAACTGTGCTGGAACCAGGCGCGCACGGCGGGGTGGAAGCCGTCGAGCGCCGGGTCGTCGAAGGCGGGCAGGGTCATGCACTATTGATGCGCCACCCGCGCGCAAGTTTCAACCCGTGTAGCGGCTGCCGCCAGGCTGCTACGGTATACTGCGCGCTTTTTGGGGCCTGCCATGAGTCGAACCATTCACATCGCCGCCGCCTTGCTGATGGGCCCGGACGGCAAGACCTTGCTGGTGCGCAAACGCCATACCCTGGCGTTCATGCAGCCGGGCGGCAAGATCGAGCCCGGCGAGCAGCCGGTGCATGCCCTGGCCCGTGAGCTGGACGAGGAACTGGGCGTACGGATCGACCCCGCGCAAGCGCAGTACCTGGGTGCCTTCAGCGCGCCAGCGGCCAACGAGCCGGGTTTCGAGGTGCGCTGCGAGCTGTTTCGCGTAGACGTAGCCGGGCCAGTGACCATCGCCGCCGAGATCGAAGAGGCCGTGTGGGTGGACCGTGAGAGCCATGCACAGCTGGCGTTGGCAGCGCTGACCCGGGATCACATCCTGCCCATCTTCGCCGCCTTGTAGCCGCGGCCAAACGCGACGGCTGCAAACGGAAATATCAGCGCACCGCGCTCACACCTTCCAGCGTCGAAAACGAGGTGTCCTTGGCTGTCAGCAGGAAGTCGCGCATGTACGGTGCATCGAGCATGTCGGCGCGCACGGCGGCGTACAGCGTGGCAAACAGGCCTTTCTCGCCCAGCCGCTTGCCCTTCACGTAGCCGCGCGAGCTGTATTCATGCAGCGCCCAATGCGGCATGCCGCATACGCCGCGGCCACTGGCCACCAGTTGCATCATCATCACCGTCAGCTCCGAGGTGCGCACGTGCGCAGGCTCAACGTCGGCCGGTTCCAGGAAGCGGGTGAAGATGTCCAGGCGGTCGCGCTCCACCGGGTAGGTGATCAGGGTTTCGCTGGCCAAGTCCTCCGGCACGATATAGGGCTTGCTGGCCAGCGCATGCTGGTTGGCTACCGCCAGCATGGCTTCGTACGTGAACAGTGGCACGTAGGTAATGCCGGTCAGTTCCAGCGGGTCGCTGGTCACCACCAGGTCCAGGTCGCCGCGCGCCAGTGCCGGCAAGGGCGCGAAGGCGAAGCCCGAGGCCAGGTCCAGCTCCACTTCCGGCCAGGCGTCACGGAACTGGTCAATGGTGGGCATCAGCCACTGAAAGCAGCTATGACATTCGATAGCCATGTGCAGACGCCCGGCGGTACCGCCCGCCAGGCGCGCGATGTCACGCTCGGCGCCGCGCAGCAGCGGCAGGGTGGCATCGGCCAGTTGCAGCAGGCGCAGGCCGGCGCTGGTGAACCGGATAGGCTTGGTCTTGCGCATGAACAACGGTAGGCCCAGGCGCTCTTCCAGTTCCTTGAATTGGTGGGACAGGGCCGACTGGGTCAAATGCAGGCGCTCGGCGGCCTCCACCAGGCTGTCCGCCTCGCGCAAGGCGTGCAGGGTTTTCAAGTGACGAATCTCGAGCATGACGGCCTCTATGAATAAATCTTGTGATCAACACGAATATATTGAGTTTGTCTCATGTTGGGCGGGATGTCGATAATGAGCCATCGATTACGGAGTCACACCCATGGCAGTCACCACCCCCCACGACCTTTCGTTCTACACCCAACGCCTGCTGGACGAGGTCGAACAGGCCCGGGCGCGTGGCGAAATGCCGAGGCCAGTGCTGATGGGGCCGTTGAGCTACCTGTGGCTGCACCGCGCCAACGGCAGCGACGTACGTGCCTTGACCCGGCTTGAAGGGCTGTTGCCGGTGTACGGTGAAATCCTCCAGCGCCTGGCGCGCCTGGGCGTGGAGTGGGTGCAGATTGACGAACCCATCCTCACCCACGATTTGCCCCAGGCCTGGAAAAGCGCGTTCGAGCGTGCGTATCACATCCTCCAGTACTCGCCGCTGAAAAAGCTGCTGGCGGTCTACGGCGGCCCGCTCCAGGACAACCTGGGCCTGGCCGCGCACCTGCCGGTGGATGGCTTGCACGTGGACCTGGCCGGTGCGCCGGAGCAGTTGACCGCCGTGCTGGACCGCGTGCCCAGCTATAAAGTGCTGTCCCTTGGGGTGGCTACCGATGGCGCCGACCTGTGGTGCTGCGAGCTGGAAACCGTGCAGGCACAACTGCAGCCAGCGCGCCGCCGCTTTGGCGACAACCTGTGGCTGGTGGGCGCGCGCTGGCTGGCCGACCTGGGCGGGCTGCTGCCCGATTTTCGTCCGGCATCGGGGGCGTGCCCCATCACCACGTGATGACCGCCTGGCGCCGTTCATCAAACTGTCACTGAACTGTGGCAGCGCGCTCGCCTGAAGTTCATCAAACTCGCGCTCTACTGGGGATCTGCGTTTTTGGTGTTTTTCATGCGGGCAATTCTGTTTCTGGCGGCACTGTTGTGCAGCCTTTCATCCTTTGCATCTTCAACGTGCGACGTCAACGTCCCGGTGCAGCACGCACCGCTCAAGGACGTCAACCTGGCGTATCAAAGCATTGGCCGTGATTCGGACCCGGCGTTGCTGCTGGTCATGGGCCTGGGCGGGCAACTGATCCACTGGCCTGACGAAGTGGTGATTGCCCTATGCCAGCAGGGTTTTCGAGTGGTTCGCTACGACAACCGTGACGTCGGCCTGTCCAGCTGGGTGCAGGCGCCCGACAGCGCCAACCTGACGTTCGAAGTGCTGCGCTACAAACTGGGTTTGCCTGTCTCGGCTCCCTACAGCCTCACCGACATGGCCGCCGATGGTCTTGGCCTGATGGACAGCCTGCACGTGGCGCGCTTCCACCTGCTGGGCGCGAGCATGGGCGGCATGATTGCCCAGCACATGGCGGCCATGGCGCCCCAGCGGGTCGAAAGCCTGACGTTGATCATGAGCAGTTCGGGTGACCCGGGGCTGCCCATGCCCAGCCCGGCCTTGCTGCAACTGCTGGCGCGGCGCAGCGCGCCGAATCGCGAGGTGGCCATCGAACAGCAGGCCGACCTGCTGGCAGCCCTGGGCAGCCCCGACGTGGTGGACGATCGCAGGATGCTGTTGCAGCAGGCGGCGGTGTCCTACGACCGGGCGTTCAACCCCGAGGGTGTGAAGCGCCAGATCCTGGCGATCCTTGCCGAGCCCAGCCGCGTGGCGTTGCTCGACCGGCTGCGGGTGCCGACCCTGGTGGTGCATGGCACGGCCGACCCGTTGTTGCCGGTGATGCACGGCGTGCACCTGGCGGCGCATATTCGCGGCAGTGAGTTGCGGCTGATTCCGGGGTTGGCCCATCGCTTCCAGGAAGCGTTCAAGGCGCCGTTGCTGGCGGCGGTGCTGCCGTACCTGGATGCGCAGAAGCTGCGCGATGCGCCAGTGGCCGGCCTGTAAACCCTTCGTAGCTAGCGGTGCTATCTTGCAAACTTGCTGACTTGGATGGCGAGCTTTTTCAGCCGGTACCACAGGCTGCGCTCGCTGATGCCCATCAGTTGCGCGGCAGCCGCCTGCACACCGTTGGTTTGTTGCAGGGCCGCGAGAATCCAGGCTTTCTCCACTTCCGCCAGCTTGCCGTCCAGGTCGGCAGGCACGCCGCCAGGGGTGCTTTCTTCGCTGGGGCTCCCGGTGGCATCGAACAGGTACGCTGGCAGGTCTTGCTGCTCGATGGTCGCGCCCTGGGCAACAATGGTGGCCCGTTCCACGCAGTTCTGCAGTTCACGTATGTTGCCCGGCCAGGGGTAGTTGAGCATCGACTGCATGGCCTGGGGGCTGAAGCCGGTGATGCGCTTGCCGGCTTCGGCACCCAGCAGGCCGGCGAAGTGGTGGGCCAGGCCGGGGATGTCCTCGCAGCGCTCGCGCAAGGCAGGCAGCGGGATGGGGAATACGTTGAGGCGGTAGTACAGGTCTTCGCGAAACTCCTTGCGCGCCACGGCTTCCACCAGGTTCTTGTGGGTGGCGGCGATCACGCGCACATCCACCTTGCGCTCGCGGGTGTCGCCCACCGGTTCGATCAGGCGCTCCTGCAAGGCACGCAGAATCTTGGCTTGCAGGGCCAGGGGCATGTCGCCCACTTCGTCGAGGAACAGCGTGCCCTTGTCCGCCTGCTGGAAACGCCCGATACGGTCGCTGACCGCGCCGGTAAAGGCCCCCTTGCGGTGGCCGAACATTTCGCTTTCCAGCAACCCCTCGGGAATGGCCGCGCAGTTGACCGCCACGAACGGCTGGTCGGCGCGATTGCCGTGCTGGTGAATGGCACGCGCGACCATCTCCTTGCCGGTACCGCTCTCGCCGGTCAACAGGATGGTGGCGCTGCTCTCGCGCACCGAATCAATGGCCTGCAGCACGCGGCGAAAGGCCGGGCTTTCACCCACCAGGCTGTCGAATTGCTGGTGCTGATTAAGCTCGGCGCGCATGCGTGCGTTGTCGCGCAGAATATCGCGAAACTGCAGGGCCTTGTGCACGGTGATGTCCAGCTCGTCGATGTCGAACGGCTTGGCAATGTAGTCGAAGGCGCCATTGCGCATGGACTGCACGGCATTCTTCACCGTGGAGTAGGCGGTCATGACGATCACCGGCACCTGGGGAAAGCGCTGCTTGATCTCGGCCAGCAGTTGCGGGCCGTCCATGCCCGGCATGCGCCAGTCGCTGATCACCAGGTCAATGCTTTCCTGCTCCATGACTTCCAGTGCCAGCAGGCCGTTGCCTGCGGTGAACACCTGCACCTCGCCCTGGCTCAGTGCCGACACCAGCAAATCGCAGAGTTTCGGTTCGTCATCGACTACCAAAACGTTATGGCTCAAGACGGCTCTCCTTCGCGGGCCGGGATGTACAGGTTGAACGTGGCGCCTTGCCCCGGGGTGCTGATGCACTCGACACGACCGTCATGGTTTTCCATGATCGAGAACACTTTTGCAAGCCCAAGGCCGGTGCCGGAGGCCTTGGTGGTGACGAACGGGTTGAAGATCCGTTCCTGCAGTTCGCTGGAGATACCTTGGCCATCGTCTTCGATGCTCAGGCGCGTATCGGCGCCCTGGCTGGCGATGCCCAGCGTCAGGTGACCGCCGTCGGGCATGGCGTCGATGGCGTTGAGCACCAGGTTCAGGCAGGCCTGCTTGAGCTGGCGGCTGTCGGCATACAGGGTGGCGCCGGCGGCCAGGTCATCGATGCGTGCGTGAATGTTATGGGTGGCCAGCTCCGGGGCGCAGAAGCCCAGAATTTCTTCGAGCAACGGCCGCGCCGGCATCACCGTGCGGATGGGCGGGCTGGGTTTGGCGAAGTCGAGGAACTCGGTGATCAGTTCGTTGATGCGCGTGACCTCGGAAATCACGTACTCCAGGTGGCGCATGTCCGTCTCCGGCAAGGCCGCGCGGCGGTGCAGCAACTGCGTGGCCGTCTTAATGATGCCCAACGGGTTGCGGATTTCGTGGGCCAGGCCCATGGCCACCTCACCCATGGTGTGCAGGCGGTCGCGCCGGCGCATCTGCGCTTCCAGGTGTTGCAGGGCCTGCAGGCCTTCGGTCATGTGGTTGAAGGTCACGCCCAATTCGGCCAGTTCATCGTTGCCCAGCACTTCCACGTGTTGGCTGTAGTCGCCGGCGGTCACCGCGCGCACGCCTTCGGACAGGGCGCGCATGGGCCGTGTCAGGCGCCGGGTGACCAGGGTGCCGACGCCCAGCGACAAGGCCGAACTGAGCAGGAATATCAAGGCAAACAGGTTGCTCTGGTTGACCAGGCCCAGCAGGCTACTGTGGCGCAGCAGGCCGCTGAACACCACGCCCTGGAGGTTACCCTTGTCGTTGAGCAACGGCCGGTAGAGGCCGCTGTACTGGCTGGTAAACTGCTCGGTGGGGTCTTTGGTGTCGCGCAGCACTTGCTCGATGCGGCGTGGTAGCAGCGCGGGGTGGTCTTCGAAGCGCTGGCTGGAAAACACCTCGGCGAAGCCATGATCGCTGGACAGGTACAGGCGCAGGTCCAGGGTGTGCACGTCGGCCACGCTGGTCAGGAAGCTGTTGTCCAGAAAGGTCGCCACCAGCAGTTGGTAGTCTTCGCCGTCCTGCTGGGTAGGGAAGGTCGACACCACGGTGCCGATGGTGGTGCCACCGTTGTGAATGGTTTGCAGCACTGCGTCGGGGGCCAGGCTGATCTGCTGTACCACATCGGCCGTGGCGGTTGAGAACACCACCTTGTGGTCGCGGGTACGGATCAGGGCCACCACGTCGATGCCCATGGCATCGGCAATGTCGCTGATGAGTTTGTCCTGGTGCTCGGCTTTTTTCTCGGTGGGTTCGTCGGCCCGGGCATAACGCAGGAACAGTTGGGCCACGCGGGCGTTGTCGCGCAGTATCTCGCTGATTTCGTCTTCGACGATCTTGGTCGATTCCTGCAGCCATACGCGCACGTTGCTGTCGAAAATCTGTGCCAGGGTAGTGGCGGCCAGCTCGGCGGCGATCATCGTCGGCACCACGCTGACCAACCAGAACGCCAGGATCAACTTGCGTTGCAGGTTCCAGCGCGACAGTCGAAAGGTGGACGGTTTGGGTTCAGGCGGTGTCATCGATACTCGCTTATCTGGCAACTGCGCGGGTCCGTGGGAGCGGATTCTACCCGCGAAGAAGGCTCCACGTCGTGTTTGGGGCACCGCAGCGCCTGCTTCGCGGGTAGAACTCGCTCCCACGCAAAGCGCAGATTAGCATGTGGTCCGACGCGAAGCGTCGGGTGTATCAGGATGCCTGGGCAAGGCCCGGTGCGTGAAGCTGAATGAACTCCGCGCTGAGGCTGATCACTTTCGGGTATTGCAGGTCCACGGTGATCATGTGGTAGCAGTCGTCGAGCAGGATCTTGGTCACCGGGCCGCCGATGTGCGCTTCGATGTAGTCGGCGTTCCAGCGGCTGGTGATGTCGTCTTCGCTGGAGTGCAGCACCAGCGCCGGCGCCTTGATCGACGGCATGCCGCGCTTGACCTCGGCCACCAGGCGATGCAACTCGCGCACGCTGATGCCCGACATGGTCAACAGCCCGGCATTGGCACTTTCTCCGGCTTTCATCTGTTTTTCGACGATGGCGCGCAACCGCGGGTTTTTGATCCCGTAGGGCGGTTTTTCGTTGAAACGGCAGATGTGCACGCCGAACGGGAAGGCCATGAACAAGGGCGTCAGTCGCGCCACCCAGGGCATGTTCCAGCCGTCATAGCGCAAGGTGGTCGAGTACAGCAGCAACCCGGCCACCTCGCCTGGCCGCTGGGCGGCCAGGTGCATCGACAGGACCGCGCCCATCGACAGGCCACCGACGAACACCTGCTCGTGCACCTTGCGGATGCCTTCGAAGGTCTTCAGCGCACTGTTGTACCAGTCGCGCCATGTAGTGGCTTGCAGATCGGCGTTGTCCCCGCAGTGGCCAGCCAGGGTGGGCACGTACACCGTGTACCCACTCTTGGCCAGCCCCTGGGCAACCTTGCGCAGCTCGGTGGGGGTGCCGGTCAGCCCGTGGATCAGCAGCACAGCCACAGGGCCGTTGCCGAGCACGAAGCTGGCGTCGCCAACACCCATATCGATCTGCGCGGCACTCACTTCTTGGTTACCCGGTGCAGCAGGCGGTCGAGCAGGGCGATGGCCAGGTCGATTTCCGGGTAGCTGATTTCCAGCGACGGAGCCAGGGTAATCACGTTCTTGTAGTAGCCGCCCACGTCGAGGATCAGGCCCAGACGCTTGCCGTCGATTTCGATGTCGCCCTTCATGCCTTCCTCGACCATTTCGTCGAGCTTGGCCTTGTCCGGGGTGAAACCGTCTTCGCCACAGATTTCCATGCGCAGTGCCAGGCCCAGGCCGTCGACGTCGCCGACGATCTTGTAGCGCTTCTTCAGGTCTTCCAGGCCAGCCAGGAAGTACTTGCCCTTGGCCATGACCATGGCGCCGTAGTCGACTTCGCTGGTCATCTTGAACATTTCCAGGCCCACGGCAGTGCCCAGTGGGTTGGAGGCGAAGGTGGAGTGAGTCGAACCTGGTGGGAAGATGCCCGGGTTGATCAGCTCTTCACGAGCCCAGATACCGCCCAGCGGGTTCAGGCCGTTGGTCAGTGCCTTGCCGAATACCAGTACGTCGGGTTTTACGTCGAAATGCTCGATCGACCACAGCTTGCCGGTACGGTAGAAGCCCATCTGGATTTCGTCGACGACCATCAGGATGCCGTGCTGGTCCAGGACCTGCTTCAGCTCGCTGTAGAAGTTCATCGGCGGGATCACGTAGCCGCCGGTGCCCTGGATAGGCTCGACGTAGAAGGCTGCGTATTCGCACTGCTGGGTTTTCGGGTCCCATACACCGTTGTATTCGGTTTCGAACAGGCGGGCGAACTGCTTCACGCAGTAGCTGCCGTACTCTTCCTTGGTCATGCCTTTAGGGCCGCGGAAGTGGTACGGGAACGGGATGAACTGTGCGCGCTCGCCGAAGTGGCCATAGCGCCGACGGTAGCGGTAGCTCGAGGTGATCGACGAAGCACCCAGGGTACGGCCGTGGTAGCCGCCTTCGAAGGCGAACATCAGGCTCTTGCCGTTGGAAGCGTTACGCACCACTTTCAGCGAGTCTTCGATGGACTGCGAACCGCCCACGTTGAAGTGAACGCGACCGTCCATGCCGAATTTCTTCTTGGCATCGACCGCGATCATTTCCGACAGCTCGATTTTGCCTTTGTGCAGGTACTGGCTGGCGATTTGCGGCAGGGTATCGATCTGCTGCTTCAGCGCGTTGTTCAGGCGCGGGTTGGCGTAGCCGAAGTTGACCGCCGAGTACCACATTTGCAGGTCGAGGTAGGCTTGGTCGTTGGTGTCGTAAACGTAGGAACCTTCGCAGCGGCTGAAAATGCGCGGTGGCTCGATGTAGTGAACGGTGTCACCGAACGAGCAGTAGCGCGATTCTTTGTCCAGAAGGATCTGGTCTTCTTCGCTGGTGATACGCGGGATGTTAGACATGGTGGAAGAGTTCCTGCTGTTCTGAATTAAGGTGTGGAACGGTGTTGCGGGTGTCTTGCGGCAGGGCGGCCAGCAGCGCTGGCAGCTCGGCGAAGGAATCGAAGCGGGCGTGGGCGATGCCATTGCGTTCGCAGTGGTCGGCCAGGCTGCCTTTGGCAAAGACGAAGTCGGCGGTGCCGGCCACGCACATGTCGGATTTGCCGTCGCCAATCACCAGGATGCGTTTGCTGGCGGGCGAGGACTTGCATTTGCAGTTGCCCGAGGCGGCGCGGCAGGCGTCGCTGGCGTGGGGGAACACGATGCGCCAGCTGTCGGCGTCGACCTGGCGCAGTTGGTTGGCGATGATCGGCAGCAGCGGCGCGCCGTTGCGCGCCAGGATGCGGGCGATGGCCTGTTCCAGGCCGTCACTGACCACGGCCAGGGTGGCGCCACGTTCCAGCACCAGCTCCACGAAGGGGGCGAAGTCGGGGTCGATGGTGACGCTGTCAAAGTATTCCAGCAGCTGTGCCGGCTGGGCCTTGACCAGGGCCAACTGTTGGCTCAGGCATTCACGCGAGCCGATCTCACCGGCCAGCCATTGCGCTTCGATGGCTTCCCAGCGCGGATCGGCGAAGCGATCCAGGATGTTGTCGATGACGTCGCTCGGGGTGATGGTCCCGTCGAAGTCACACACGATATGCCAGTGCATCATCTGCAGTTACCTATGGTCAGCAGCGCACTTTGCGCTTGCCAGGGGTAAGAGCAGGGACCGTGCCAACATGCGCAGGTCCATGTTTGGCGGGCTCTAGAGCATGGCTGCATGGCCCAGGCTACAATTTTTGTAGGTTGCTACAAACAACATGAGTGCTTGCGCGCCCACCTCCGCGTGCGCGTTCATGCGCGTACGAAAAACGTCGCGAGAACTTCAATGTCACGAATCAACCGGCTGTTGGCGCTGTTGCTGGCCAGCCTGTCCACCGGCGCCTGGGCCACCCCGTTGACCGGCGATGCCGGCGTGGGCCTGTCCTACCAGCCCAGCGACCCCACCGGCAGCCATTACGAAACCAAGCCCATGCCTTACCTGGACCTGACCTGGGGCAACTTCGGCCTCGATTCCGATGAAGGCCTGACCTGGGCGGCGCTCAAGACCGGCAACGGCTGGAGCGCGGGCCCCATGACCAACCTGGTGGAAGGGCGCAACGGCAACGACCGTCTGCGCGGCCTGCGTGACGTGCCGGACATGGTCGAGCTGGGCGGTTTCGTGCAGTACAGCCCCGTGGACTTCTGGCGCGTGTATGCCCAGGCTGGGCGTGCCGAAGGCGGCGGTCATGGCCAGGGCGGCGCGCTGGGGCGCGTGGGTACCGAGCTCGATTACCCGCTGGGTGGCGGGGTGTTCGGCGCCACGGAACTGGTGGCGCATTTCGCCGACCAGCGCATGAACCAGACCTACTTCGGCGTCGACGCCAACGAAGCCCAGGCCAGTGGTATTGGCACCTACCGCGCCAGCGGCGGCCTGCAGAACTGGACCCTGAGCCAAGGCGCGCAATTCCCCCTGGCGCCGCACTGGTCGCTGCTGGCCAACGTCAATTGGATACACCTGGAAAACTCGGCGGCCGACAGCACCATCGTCAGCCAGCGCGGGCACGTAAACCAGGGCGAAGTGCAGACGGCGGTGGCCTACAAGTTCTGAATGCTCGTATTGCGCGCAGGCTCAGTCGGCCTTGTTGACCCGCGTCAGCCATTGGGCCATGGCGCAGTCTTCGAGGGCGTACTCGCCGCGGTTCGCCTTCCACACCAACTCTTTGTCTCGCAGGGCGTCGAGGGCCTTTTGCACATTGGGCGTGGAAGCGTTTGGCTCTGCGTGGGCCTGTTCCAACTTGCGGTTCACGTCCTCGAATGTCTGCTCCGCAAAGGGCGCAAATGCTTGTTTTCCTATCGTCCGTTCAGCCATGACATTGAGCACTGCCAGTTGCAATGCAGACAGGTCATTGCAGGCGCTTTCGTAGTCGCTCCAGATACCGGCCTGGTGGTTAAGTGCCCCCGTGCGCAGTAGTTCACCCAGATTGCTCGCCTCGCCTCGCCCAACGCTGACTTCAGTCAGCAGTTGATTGAGCATTTCCGGACGCCGGCCGACTCGCTCGAAGGCGTATTCCATATCGTCGGCGCTGAACTGATTGCTGTCGGCGAGCCGCTTGTTCCACAGATGGGTGGCAAACTCGACGAAATCATGCCCCAGCAGGGGAAATGAGGTGATGTTCGCGCCAAAAAAGGGTTGTTTGCTCTTGAGTACCAGGTTGGCGAGTTTGTCCCGGCTGGAGCCTGTGAAGACCAGGCGTATGCCATCTGGTTGCAGGCCACGGTTCAAGTGATCCCTGGCTGCCTTCAAGGCAAACATGGCATTGAGGCCGCTTTCGCTATTGAGCGCATGCTGCGCTTCGTCGACGATTAGCACGATCATCTTGCCGGAGATGCTGTGCAACACCTCCAACGCCTTTGCCAGGGTGGTGCCGGAGGGTAATTGTGGCTTGCTGAAGTCCCAGCTAAGCGTACGCAGCAGGCTGATTTTCTCGACCCCAGCTTTTTTTGCCGCCTTGCTCACCGGGTTTTCGAAGCGGGCGAGGGCGGCGCCAATTGCCCCTGAGATGAGTTGGGCCGGATCACTATCACGGGCTGCCCACAAGTCGACATAAACGGCGAGCCACCCGCGGTTTTCGCACTCTGGGATGAAGTCGTTGTTCAGAAACGTGCTTTTGCCGGTGCGACGGGGAGCAGCCAGGAACAGGCCGGAGCTGTAATCGACAAACGACTCACCGGCCACATCACGGGCCAGGGCTTGCGCGAGCAGCGAACGCTTGAACAGTGGGCGTGATGGCGACATCGTTTATCCGTTAATATCATGCCTTAGATATTTTATAGTATGCAGGATATATTAGGTATATACAGCCTCTTTGCTTCGCGACTCATCGTTTATCCGACGCTGCTGCCTCAGGGCTGCAGCTTCGGGCTGATGGTCATGACAGGCCGTATTTCTTGACCTTGTCGAACAGTGTGGTCTTGGCCATGCCCAGGTCGATGCTGGCCTGGCTGAGGTTGCCGTTGTTGCGCGCCAGGGCGTCGCTGAGCAGGTTGCGTTCGAACGCTTCCACCGCCTCGGCAAAGCCGACGCCCGATGCGCTTTGCGTGCCGCTTTTCTTGAACGCCGGCAGGCCCAGGGCGTAGCGCTCGGCGACGTTGCGCAGTTCGCGCACGTTGCCCGGCCAGTCGTGGCTCATCAGCCGTGACAGGGTCTGGTTGTCGAGCACCGGTATCTCGCGGTCGAAGCGCAGCGCCGATTGTTCCAGGAAGTATTCGAACAACTGCAGGATGTCCTCACGGCGCTCGCGCAGCGGCGGCAGTTCCAGGGTGACCACGTTGAGGCGGTAATACAGGTCACTGCGGAAGCCGTTGTTGCGGCTCAGCTCATCCAGGTCTGCCTTGGTGGCGGCAATCACCCGGCAGTCCACCTCGATGCTCTGGTTGGACCCCAACCGCTCCAGGGTGCGTTCCTGCAATACCCGCAGCAACTTGATCTGCAAGTTCAACGGCATGCTCTCGACCTCGTCGAGGAACAGCGTGCCGCCATTGGCGTGTTCGATCTTGCCGATGCGGCGCTTGCCGGCACCCGTGAAGGCGTTGGCCTCGTGGCCGAAGATTTCGCTTTCGAACAGGTTCTCCGGCAGGCCGCCGCAGTTCAGCGCCACGAATGGCTGTGGCTGGCGGCGGCTGAAGTCGTGCAGGCAGCGCGCAACCAGTTCCTTGCCGGTGCCGGTCTCACCCTCGATCAGCACGTTGGCCGAGGTGTCGGCGACGTTGGCAATCAGTTCACGCAGGTTCTGCATGGCCGGCGAACGACCGATGATGCGCCCCTCCAGGGTACTGCGGCCCGCCAACTGGCGGCGCAGTGAGGTTACTTCGCGGGCCAGGCCGCGCTGCTCCAGGGCGCGACGCACCACGTCCACCAGACGCTCGGGAGAGAAGGGCTTTTCCATGAAGTCGTAGGCGCCACCGCGCATGGCGCCCACGGCCATGGAAATGTCGCCATGGCCGGTAATCAACACTACCGGCAGGCTCGGGTCACGGGCCTTGAGGCGGTTGAGCAGTTCCAGGCCGTCGATGCCCGGCAGGCGAATGTCACTGACGACAATGCCGGCAAAGTCGTCGCCGATCAGTGCCAGGGCTTCTTCGGCGCTGCCTACGCCCTGGCAGGGAATGTCTTCCAGGCTCAGGGCCTGCTGGCACCCAAGCAGCACATGGGGATCGTCCTCGACGATCAGTACGGTAAGCGAGGTGTTCATGACGGCTCGGCTGATGAAGAGGGCGGTGGGGGAACCAGCGGCGGCAGGGTCAGCACGAAGGCGGTGCCGCCTTCGTCCGGGTGTTCGGCAGCCAGGCTGCCGCCCGCTGCCGAGGCCAGGCTGGCCGACAGGGTCAGGCCCAGGCCGAGCCCCTGCTCGCCGGGTTTGGTGGTGAAAAACGGTTCGAACAGGTGCTGGCGGGTCTGCGGGTCAACACCGTGGCCATTGTCGCGCACCCGCAGGCGGTAGCGACCATCTTCAAGGCTTTCACCTTCCAGCCATAGCACCGGGGTGGCCACGCCTTGCATGGCATCCAGGGCGTTGCCGGCCAGGTTGCCGAGAATCTGCTCCAGGCGTGTCTGGCTCATGGGCAGGGTGGCGTCGCTGTACTGCCGGTTTACCTGCACGCCCTGTTCCTCGATGCGTGCTGCCAGCACTTGCACAGTGGCGTCCACGGCCTGGGCCAGTGACGCGCGGCCGCGGTCCTCGCCGCGGCGGGCGAACGAACGCAGGCTGGCGGTGATGCGGCCCATGCGGTCGATCAGTTGGTTCATGGTGGCCAGGTTGGTGCTGGCGGTGTCCAGGGCGCCGCGTTGCAGGAACCTCACCGTGTTGCCCGACAGGGTGCGCAGGGCCGCCAGTGGCTGGTTGAGTTCATGGGCAATGCTGGTAGACATCTGACCGATGGCCGCCAGTTTGCCCGCTTGCACCAGTTCGTCCTGGGCCTTGCGCAAGGTTTCTTCGGCTTGGCGCCGTTCGCGGATCTGGCTCTTGAGGCGCTCGTTGCTGGCCCGCAGGTTCTCGGTGCGTTCGGCAATGCGCCGTTCCAGCAGGTTGTTGGCCTCTTGCAGCGCTTCGCGGGCGGCCAGGCGCGTGGCGATGACCTTGCGCCGCTCATTCCAGGCAATGAGCAGGAAGGCCAGCAAGGCGAAGGCCACGGCCACCAGCACGCCCTGGATGATGGCCTCGCGGCGCAGGTCCTGCAGCGGGGTCAGCAGAGTGAAGTGCCAGGGGGTGTCTTTGAGCTCGCGCGTCTGCGCCAGGTAGCTGACCTCGCGCTGGCTGCCGGGGCGCGGGCCAGCGGCGGGGAAGCTCAGGCGCTCCACGCCATCGGCCAGGGTTTCGCGCTCCAGCGGTTGCAGTTCGGTCAGCGAGAACCAGTAATACTGCAGGCTGCGCGCCAGGCGCTCCTTGATCTCCGGGGTCAGCGGCCGTACCGACTTCAGCCGCCGTGCCGGGTCGCTGGAGAGAATGATGATGCCGTTCTCGTCACTGACGAAGGCTTCCAGGCGCGCCTTCTGCCAGCGCTCCTCCAAGGACTCCATGCGCACCTTGACCACCGCCACGCCGACGATCTTGCCGTGCTCCTCCAGGCCATGGGCCAGGTAATAGCCAGGTTCGCCAGTGGTGGTGCCGATGCCGTAGAAGCGACCGTCCTGGCCGCGAATGGCGTCCTGGAAGTAGGCGCGAAAGGACAGGTCTTCGCCCAGGTAGCTGTTGGCATCACGCCAGTTGCTGGTGGCCTGCACGCGGCCGGTGGTGTCCAGCACGTACACGGCGCTGCTGTGGCTACGACGGTTGAGGCCTTCCAGGTAGTCGTTGACGGCCTGGCGGTGGCCTTCGCCGTCGGGGTCGGCCAGCAGCGTCGAGACGCTGTCTTCCAGCTCCAGCAGGCTGGGCAGGAAGGTGTATTTGTTGATCTCGCTTTCCACGGCGCGGCCGTTGAGTTCCAACTGCCGCTCGCCACTTTCGCCCAGGGTGCGAATGCCGTTGTACAGGCTGACGCGATAGCCGGCATAACCCAGGCCCACGGTCAGCAGGAGGATCAAAGGGGGCAGGAACAGTTGGCGAATCAGACGGGGTTTCACGGCAAGGGCAGGCGAGGTCGCACGGGAGTGATCAGGGTCGCATTTCATCACAGTGCCTTGGGGCCTGCCAGCGGCGGGTACCCGAAACAGGTACCCGCCGG
Organism: Pseudomonas sp. M47T1; assembly: GCF_000263855.1. Lineage (GTDB taxonomy): Bacteria > Pseudomonadota > Gammaproteobacteria > Pseudomonadales > Pseudomonadaceae > Aquipseudomonas. The sequence goes on along the minus strand of NZ_AJWX01000021.1, from coordinate 14,908 downwards.
GGGCTTTAGTGTTGCAGGATCTTGGCGAGGAAGTGCTGCGCACGTTCGGAACGTGCGCTCACGTCACCGAAGAACTCTTCCTTGGGGCAGTCTTCGACGATCTGACCCTTGTCCATGAAGATCACCCGGTTGGCGACCTTGCGGGCAAAACCCATCTCGTGGGTGACGCACATCATGGTCATGCCTTCGTGGGCCAGTTGCACCATCACGTCGAGTACCTCGTTGACCATTTCCGGGTCCAGCGCCGAAGTGGGTTCGTCGAACAGCATGACAATGGGGTCCATGGCCAGGGCGCGGGCAATCGCCACCCGTTGCTGCTGGCCACCGGACAACTGCCCCGGGTGCTTGTGCGCATGGGCTGAAAGGCCCACGCGTTCAAGCAGCTTCAGGCCCTTGGCGGTGGCTTCTTCCTTGCTGCGGCCCAGCACTTTGATCTGCGCGATGGTCAGGTTCTCGGTGATGGTCAGGTGTGGGAACAGCTCGAAATGCTGGAACACCATGCCCACCCGCGAGCGCAGCTTGGGCAGGTTGGTCTTGGGGTCGGCAATCGAGGTGCCGTCGACGTTGATGTCGCCCTTCTGGAACGGCTCCAGTGCGTTCACGCACTTGATCAGCGTGGACTTGCCCGAACCCGACGGGCCGCACACCACCACCACTTCCCCTTTCTTGACCTCGGTGCTGCAATCGGTCAGCACCTGGAAGTCCCCGTACCACTTGTTGACGTTCTTGATGGAAATCATACGGCTAACCTTTTATGCAGACGCTTGACCAGCAGCGAGGCGGAGAAGCTGATGACGAAGTAGACGAGCCCGGCGAAGATCAGGAACTCGTTGGACTGGCCGATGATGTCGCCGTTGGCCCGTGCCGCGTTGAGGAAGTCCACCAGGCCCACGGTGTACACCAGCGAGGTGTCCTGGAACAGGATGATGCTTTGCTGCAGCAGCAGCGGGGTCATCTTGCGAAATGCCTGGGGCAGGATGATCAGGCGCATCATCTGGCCGTAGGTCATGCCCAGCGCCTGCGCCGCGCCCATCTGGCCCTTGGAAATGGACTGTACGCCGGCGCGCACGATCTCGCAGAAGTACGCAGCCTCGAACATCATGAAGGCCACGACGCAGGAGGTGAACGCGCCCACGGGCGTGTCCTGGCCTGTGATCCAGCGCAGTACGAAAGGCACCGCCAGGTAGAACCAGGTGATCACCAGCAGCAACGGGATGGAGCGGAAGTAGTTGACGTACGCCCCGGCCAGTCGCGACAGCAGTTTGCTCGACGACAGGCGCATCAGCGCCAGCAGGGTGCCCAGCACAATACCGCCGATCACGCCCATGACCATCAGTTGCAGGGTCATCAGCATGCCGTTCCACAGGCCCGGCAGGGCAGGGATGATTCCACTGAAGTCCATTATTTACCTCCCACGGAAATCAGCCCGGGCACCGCGACTTTCTTCTCGATCAGGCGCATCAGCAGCATCAGGCTCATGTTCAGGGTGAAGTAGATCAGCGTGGCCAGGGTGAAGGCCTCGAACAGGTTGGCCGAGAACTCGGCGGTCTGCTTGGTTTGCGCCAGCAATTCCATCAGGCCGATCAGCGAGGCCACCGAGGAGTTCTTGAATACGTTGAGAAATTCCGACGTGAGCGGCGGAATAATGATGCGGTACGCCTGGGGCAGCAGCACGTTCCAGTAGATCTGTGGCAGCTTGAAGCCCATGGCCCGGGCCGCCGATTCCTGGCCCTTGGGCAGCGCCTGGATACCGGTGCGCACCTGCTCACAGACACGGGCGGCAGTGAACAGGCCCAGGCACACCACTACGCTCAGGAACGCCGAGGTGGTGGGGTTGAGGTCCTGCTTGAACCAGTCCTGGAAGCCCTGGGGCATCAGGTCCGGTACCACGAAATACCAGATGAACAGCTGCACCAGCAAAGGCACGTTGCGGAAGATTTCGACGTAGGTGGTGCCAACGGCCGATACCCAGCGGTTGGGCACGGTTCGCATCACACCGAGCACGGAGCCCAGCAGCAAGGCAATGATCCAGGCGACAACGGCAATGCCGATGGTCCAGCCCAGGCCGGTAAGGTACCAGTCCAGGTAGATCTCGTTGCCGATACCGGTGGACTTGAAGAACACGCCCCAGTCCCAGTTGTAATTCATCAGGGTCTCCCCTTGGATTGGTGATTCACGGGCACCTGCAACCAGCCACCGGTGTTTTCACACCAGTGGATAGTTGAAGGGTAGACGTTGCGGGCGGATCAGTCCTTGGCGGGCTGGTCGGTGGGGTTGGCGATGAGCGCCTTGAGCTCGTCGCTCATCGGGAACATCAGGTTCAGGCCTTTTGGCGGGATAGGCTGGGTAAACCATTTGTTGTAGATGTCATTGATCTCGCCGGACTTGTACACGGCGACGATGGCGTCATCCACAGCCTTCTTGAACGCCGGGTCGTCCTTGCGCACCATGCAACCGTAGATCTCGTGGGATTGTGCGGTGCCGGTCACGGCCCAGTCATCGGGCTTTTTGGACTTGGCCATTTCGCCGGCCAGCAGCGCATCGTCCATCATGAAGGCCACGGCGCGGCCCGATTCCAGCATCTGGAAGGACTCGCCATGGTCCTTGGCGGAAATGACGTTCATGCCCATCTGCTTGTCGGCGTTCATGGCCTTGAGCAGGCGCTCGGAGGTAGTGCCGGCGGTGGTCACCACGTTCTTGCCTTTCAGGTCGGCGAAGTCTTTGTAGGGCGAGTCTTTCTTGGACAGCAGGCGGGTGCCGATCTCGAAAATGCCCACCGAAAAGTCCACCTGTTGCTGGCGCTCGGCGTTGTTGGTGGTGGAACCGCACTCGATGTCGACGGTGCCGTTCTGTACCAGCGGGATGCGCGTTTGCGAGGTGACCAGGTTGTACTTGACGTTCAGGTTGGGCATGTCGAGGTCTTTCTTGAGGGCTTCGACGATTTTCAACTGGATGTCATGGGAATAGCCGACCGGTTTGCCCGAAGCGTCAGCGATGTAGGAGAACGGGATGGAGGAGTCGCGGTGGCCCAGAGTGATGGTGCCCGAATCCTTGATCTTCTTCAGGGTACCGGTCAGCTCGGCGCCCATGGCGGGGCTGCTGATCAGTGCTGCAGCAATGGCTGCACCCAACAGGGTGTGAATGATGCGCATCTATGTCTCCTCGACCTTTGTTTTTTTTATGGAGCCGTCTTGGGGCTCATTCGTTCAGCAGTCTGTGCTGCGGATTCGCTGGAGAGTGTAGAGCATGAGTCGTGCCAGGCTGCGCTGTTTAGCCTAAAGTCTTGATCGGCAAGGGGATTAATCTTTGATGAAGGGGATATGGCGGGAATGATGGGTCGGGTGGCCGAATGCTAGCATTGCAGGCATTCGGAAACCCGATCATGGGCACAGGCTTTTGTGGGAGCAGCTCTGCCCGCGAAGAGAACACTGCGTATCAACGGGGCGACAGCGACGGTCTCTTCGCGGGCAGAGCCCGCTCCCACGAGGTCAGGCGGCTTGGGTGTGTAGGGTCTTGAGCAAGTAATCCGCCAGCTTCTGCTGCTCAGCCGCGCTGGTGAACAGCCCCAGTTTGGTACGGCGCCACAGGATATCGGCGACGTCCACGGCCCATTCCTCACGGCGGAGATAATCCACCTCCCGGCTGTACAGGTTGGCGCCGATCAGTTCGCCCAGGTCGCTCAGCCCCTGGGCATTGTCCAGCAGCGCCCAGCTACGGTTGCCATAGGTGATGGCCCAGCGGCGGGCCAGCTCGGTGGGTAGCCAGGCGTGTTTGGCCACCAGTGCCTGGGCCAGCGCCTGCGGGGTGGTCATCTGTTCGCCGCCCGGCAACGGCGCGGTGGCGGTCCAACTGCCCTTCATGTGCTTGAAGAACGGCGCCAACTGCGCCATGGCCGATTCGGCCAGCTTGCGGTAGGTGGTCAGCTTACCGCCGAACACCGACAGCAGCGGCGGTTCATCGGCGCCGCCCGACAGCGACAGGGTGTAGTCGCGGGTCACGGCCGAAGGGTTGTCGGATTCGTCGTTGCACAGCGGGCGCACACCGGAATAGGTGCGCACGATGTCGTCGCGCTGCACCTGCTTCTTGAAGTGCGCATTGACTACTTTCAACAGGTAATCGGTCTCGGCCTCGGTAATGCTGACCTTGGCCGGGTCGCCGGTGTACTCGCGGTCGGTGGTGCCAATGATGGTGAAGCGTTCCAGGTATGGAATGGTGAAGACAATGCGCTGGTCTTCGTTCTGCAGAATGTGCGCCTGTTCGCCCTCGTACAGCTTGGGCACGATCAGGTGGCTGCCCTGGATAAGGCGGATACCGTAGGGCGAATCCAGCTTCAGGTCATCGCGAATGAATTTCGCTACCCAGGGGCCTGCCGCATTGACCAGCGCCTTGGCGTGAATGGAGAACAGGCTGCCGTCGGCGCGTTCCAGGTGAACGTGCCACAGGCCCTTGATGCGCCGCGCGTTCAGGCAGCGCGTGCGGGTATGCAGGTGCGCACCGTGCTCGCGGGCGGCCATGGCGTTGAGTACCACCAGGCGGGCATCGTCAACCCAGCAGTCGGAGTATTCGAAACCGCGGGCTATTTCGCTCTTCAGTGCACTGTCTGCGCCGAATTTCAGCGTGCGCGAGGCTGCAAGCTTCTCGCGCTTGCCCAGGTGGTCGTACAGGAACAGGCCAGCGCGGATCATCCATGCCGGGCGCAGATGAGGGCGGTGAGGCAGCACGAAGCGCATGGGCTTGACGATGTGCGGTGCCTTGGCCAGCAATACTTCGCGTTCTGCCAGTGCTTCGCGCACCAAGCGGAATTCATAATGTTCCAGATAGCGCAGGCCGCCATGGATCAGTTTGCTGCTGGCCGAGGACGTATGGCTGGCCAGGTCATCCTTTTCGCAAAGGAACACCGAAAGCCCGCGACCTGCCGCGTCCGCTGCGATGCCAACACCATTGATGCCGCCGCCAATCACGGCTACATCATAGACTTCGGCCAAGGGAGGGGTGGGCAAGGTGGAGTGGGGCATGACGGCCTCCTGCTGTTATTTGAAGTTGAAATCGAACATTAATGTTCATTTCCGAAAATATTAGCGCAAGAGGAGGGTGCAGGCCAGTCGTTATCGATTGAAAATACTGATCGAATGGTGGCGAAATGAAAATAAGCGAACATGTAGCGGCTGCCGCCAGGCTGCCGTGGCCCTTGCGTGCACTGGAAATATTCCGTGAGCCAGGGCGCCAGCGCAGGCGGCTACAGCGGGACGGGTTATACGACTTCCAGGCGCACCTTGTGCTGATTCAGCAACTGCAACAGCGCCGGCACGGGTACCTTGTCGGTCACCAGGCAGTCGATCAGGGTGATCGAACCCAGGCGTACCATGGCGTTGCGGCCGAACTTGCTCGAGTCTGCCGCCAGGATCACCTGCCGCGCATTGGCGATGATCGCCTGGGATACGCGCACTTCCTGGTAGTCGAAGTCCAGCAGGCTGCCGTCTTCATCAATACCGCTGATGCCCACCAGGGCAAAGTCCACCTTGAACTGGTTGATGAAGTCGACGCTGGCCTGGCCTACTACGCCGCCGTCACGGCGCACGTTGCCGCCGGCCAGCTGCACTTCGAAATCATCCTTGGCGCTGAGGATCGAGGCCACGTGCAGGTTGTTGGTGATGATCTTCAGGTGGTTGTGATTGAGCAACGCGCGGGCGATGGATTCGGTGGTGGTGCCGATGTTGATGAACAGCGACGCGTGGTCGGGGATCTGCGCGGCGATCGCTTCGGCGATGCGCTGCTTCTCATCGCGCATCTGGTCGGCGCGCATGGCGTAGGCGGTGTTTTCGATACTGGAGTCGTAGGCCGCGCCGCCATGGTAGCGTCGCAGCAAATTGAGTTCGGCCAGCTGATTGATGTCGCGGCGAATGGTCTGCGGGGTAACGATGAACAGCTGGGCCATCTCTTCGATACTGACGTAGCCGCGTTCACGCACCAGTTCGAGGATTTGTTGTTGGCGTGGAGGCAGGTTCATTGGGCTTCCTTCGGCTGCCGGAGCAAATTCGCCCATCATGCCGCAGGAAGGCCCCGGGTGCTAGCACCCGGGGAGATGCAGCTGCAAGTTACACGCTACACGCTAAGGCAGATGAGCGGGGGCTTGCAGCTTGCAGCTTGCAGGTTGCAGTTTACAGCTGCTCCTCGTGAGGTTCCCAGTCGCGTGTGCGCTCAACCGCCTTGCGCCAGCCGGCGTACAGTTTTTCCTTGGCGGCTTCGTCCAGCTGTGGCTCGAACTCGCGCTCGATCACGGCCTTGCCGCGCAGCTCGTCCAGGCTGCCCCAGAAACCGACCGCCAGGCCTGCCAGGTAGGCGGCGCCCAGGGCGGTGGTTTCGCGCATTTGCGGACGTTCCACCTGGGTGCCGAGGATGTCGGCCTGGAACTGCATCAGGAAGTTGTTGGCCACCGCGCCGCCATCCACGCGCAGGGACTTGAGGCGTTCGCCGGCGTCCTGCTGCATGGCGTCGAGCACGTCGCGGGTCTGATAGGCAATGGACTCCAGCGCGGCGCGGATGATGTGGTCCACCTTGACCCCGCGGGTCAGGCCGAACAGTGCGCCACGGGCATAGGGGTCCCAGTAGGGGGCGCCCAGGCCCGTGAAGGCCGGCACCAGGTACACGCCGTTGCTGTCCTTGACCTTGTTGGCGAAGTATTCGGTGTCGTAGGCGTCGTTGACGATCTTCAGCTCGTCACGCAGCCACTGCACCGTGGAGCCGCCGTTGAATACTGCGCCTTCCAGGGCGTAGGCCACTTCGCCGCGCGGGCCGCAGGCGATGGTGGTGAGCATGCCGTGCTGGGAAGTCACGGCCTTGTCGCCGGTGTTCATCAGCAGGAAGCAACCGGTGCCGTAGGTGTTCTTGGCCTGGCCGGGCTCCACGCACATCTGGCCGAACAGCGCGGCTTGCTGGTCGCCAGCGATACCGGCGATGGCGATGCCGCTTTTGGTTCGGCCGTAGACTTCGGAGGAGCCTTTCACCTCCGGCAGCATCTGGCGCGGAATGTTCAGCACGTCCAGCATCTTGTCATCCCATTGCAGGGTATGGATGTTGAACAGCATGGTGCGCGAGGCGTTGGTGTAGTCAGTGACGTGCACCTTGCCGCCGCTGAATTTCCAGATCAGCCAGGTATCCACGGTGCCGAACAGCAGCTCGCCGTTGCGCGCGCGGTCGCGCGCGCCTTCGACGTTGTCCAGGATCCACTTGAGCTTGGTGCCCGAGAAGTACGGGTCGGTGACCAGGCCGGTGGTTTCGTGGATGTACTCGGCGTGGCCGTCGCGCTTGAGCTGCTCGCAGATCTCGGTGCTGCGGCGGCATTGCCAGACAATGGCGTTGTAGATCGGTGCGCCGGTGTTCTTGTCCCACACCACGGTGGTTTCACGCTGGTTGGTGATACCGATGGCGGCCACCTGATCGTGGTGCAGGCCGGCCTTGGCCAGGGCCTGCACCATCACTGCGCTCTGGGTGGCGAAGATGTCCATGGGATCGTGTTCCACCCAACCCGGCTGCGGGTAGTGCTGGGTGAATTCGCTTTGCGAGGAGCAGACAACGTTTGCGTCGCGGTCAAAAATGATGGCGCGCGAGCTGGTGGTGCCCTGGTCCAGGGCGATGATGTAGTTCTTGTTCTGAAGGTCTGTCATGGCGGTGGCCTTTCAAGAAAAATAAAAGTCGGGAGTACGGCTCAAGGCTGTGGTCAAGGTCAGGAAGGCGCTGGTCTAGGACGCCTGTACCTTGCTCGCGTTGTTGTCGCTGGCAGCTTCCAGGGCGGGGGCGGCGGCCGGCAGGTGGCGGGCCAGCAGGCCGCGATAAACGGCCGCGCCCACGCAGGCGCCCAGAATCGGCGCGAAGATAGGCACAAGGAAGTACGGGATGTCACGCCCACCGGTAAAGGCAATTTCGCCCCAGCCGGCAAAGTAGGTCATCAGCTTTGGCCCGAAATCGCGCGCAGGGTTCATCGCAAACCCGGTCAGCGGGCCCATGGAACTGCCGATCACGGCAATCAGCAGGCCGATCAGCAGCGGCGCCAACGGGCCGCGCGGCAGGCCGTTCTGGTCGTCGCCCAGGGCCATGATCACGCCCATCAGAATGGCAGTGATCACCATTTCAACCAGGAAGGCCTGGGCGGTGGACAGGGATGGGTGCGGGTAGGTGGAGAACACCGAGGCCAGTTCCAGGCTCTCCTGGCTGCCGCGGATCATGTGGTGGGCTTGTTCGTAATCGAAGAACAGGTTGCTGTACAGCGTGTACACCAGCGCCGCGCCGCAGAAGGCACCGGCCACCTGGGCGAGGATGTAGAACGGCAGTTTGCGTTTTTCAAAGCCGGCGAACACGCACAGGGCGATGCTCACGGCCGGGCTCAGATGGGCACCGGAAACCCCGGCGGTCAGGTAGATCGCCATGCTGACGCCCACCCCCCAGATGATGCTGATTTCCCACAGCCCGAAGCTGGCGCCCGCTACCTTGAGCGCCGCCACACAGCCGGTGCCAAAGAAGATCAGGAGGGCGGTTCCGAGGAATTCGGCCATGCACTGGCCGGACAACGCAGGTTGTTGCTGAGCAGTCGTCATCATTGACACCTTTTTTGTTGTTGTACGGCGCCGTTCGGGCGCTCGAGTAAAGCACCCGCCGGTAAAACCCCATACCGGTGGGTGTATTGCGTTCGCAAACTGGTCTAGGGTTTGCGATATTCAGAAACGAAAAAATATAGACAAGAAACGATTATGTCAAAGGTCGAAAATGAACTGTCATTCAGAAACTGACTGGTGGCGCGCAGGCAGTGCTGGCGACACCGATCCGCAGGGGTGCAAACAAGGCGGACCAGGATGCCGCTGACGATGCACGCTCGAAAAAAATGCAGGATCGACCTGTGGCCGGGAAGCGCCGCGTGGGCGGCGCGCGATCTAAAGAGCACAGACCAATCATCGGCATACGCTTGGTAACCACACTGCGGTACAGGGCCAGCGCAGCCTTCGGCAGCGGCTGCACGTTGGTGGTAGAGTTGGTGCAGTTATTTGCCGCCCCGCCACAGGAGTGAACATGACCCCGGCGTTGGATTTGTTGAAGAAGGCACGGGCCGAACACCGTGTGCACAGTTACGAACACGACCCCAAGGCACTCTCCTACGGCCTGGAGGCTGCGCAAAAGCTGGGGTTGGACCCGGCGCAGGTGTTCAAGACGCTGCTGGCCAGCAGCGAGAAGGGGGAATTGCTGGTGGCGGTCGTGCCGGTGGCCGGCACCCTCGACCTCAAGGGCCTGGCCCATGCGGCGGGGGTGAAGAAGTGCGAAATGGCCGACCCGGTTGCTGCGCAGCGGTCCACCGGCTACCTGCTGGGCGGGATCAGCCCGCTGGGGCAGAAGAAGCGCCTGCGTACCTTTATCGACCAGTCAGCCCAGCCTCTGCCGACCCTGCACGTGAGTGCCGGGCGGCGAGGGCTGGAAGTGGAGTTGGCGCCAGCGGTGCTGGCCGAGCACACCTGCGGCACCTTCGCCGATATCGGCCGCCCCTGAGGTCAGGCGGCGGCGAACAGCACCAGGTGCTCGGTGTGCACGCGGATGCCGATGTGCTGGTCGGGCTCGCACGCAAGGTGGCTGGGCAGTAGCGCTTCCACCTGGCGGCCGCTGCCCAGTTGCAGTTGGTACAAGGTAGCCGCGCCCTGGAAGCGTTTGCCGGTGACCCGTGCCTGCAATGGACTGTCGGGCGCGTGGACAATGTTGTCCGGACGCAACAGTACATCCACGACGCTGCCCTGGGGCCAGGGGTAGCTGTGGCTGCCGCGCAGCTCACCCAGTTCAGTGAGCACCGAGCGGGCATCGTTCAAGGTGCCGCGCACAAAGTAGCCCTGGCCGATGAAGCTGGCGACGAAGGCGGTGTGTGGCTGATGGTAGAGGTTGTAGGGCGTGTCCCATTGCTCCAGCCGACCTTGCTGGAATACACCCACCTTGTCGCTGACCGAAAAGGCTTCTTCCTGATCGTGGGTAACCAGGATGGCGCTGGTACCGCGGCTTTTCAGAATCTCGCGCACTTCCTGGCTCAAGCGTCGGCGCAGTTCCACGTCAAGGTTGGAAAAGGGCTCGTCCAGCAACAGCAATTGCGGTTGTGGCGCCAGCGCGCGAGCCAGGGCCACGCGTTGCTGTTGGCCTCCGGACAGTTCGTGCGGGTAGCGGGCGCCCAGGCCGGTGAGGTTGACCAGGGCCAGCATTTCCCCGACCACCTGTGCCTGCTGCGGATGCTGGCGAATGCCGAACGCGACATTCTCGGCCACCGTCAGGTGCGGGAACAGCGCGTAGTCCTGGAACACCATGCCGATGCGACGTTTCTCCGGTGCCAGGGTATGGCCGGGGCGGGAGATAATTTCTCCCGCCAGGCGAATCTCGCCTTCGTGCACGCCTTCGAAACCGGCAATGGCCCGCAAGGTGGTGGTTTTGCCGCACCCCGAGGCGCCCAGCAGGCAACCGATTTCGCCAGCGTGCAGTTGCAGGTCCAGGTCGCGTACCACCGCCTGGCCCTGGTAACCGCAGGCCAGATGGTTCAACGTCAGCAGGGGCGCCAGGCTCATGCCGGGCGGTAGGCCGGTGCCACCAGGAACTCCAGCAGCGCCTTTTGCGCATGCAGGCGGTTCTCGGCCTGGTCCCAGGCCACGGCACGCGGGTCGTCCAACAGGTCCATGCTGATTTCCTCGCCACGGTGGGCAGGCAGGCAGTGCATGAACAGCACGTCGTCGGCCGCCAAGTCCAGCAATGCGCGGTTGACCTGGTAGGGTGTGAACAGCTTCAGGCGGCGCGCGGTTTCTTCTTCCTGGCCCATGGAGGTCCATACGTCGGTGCTCACCAGGTGAGCGCCGGCCACGGCTTCTTTCGGGTCACGCACCACGGTCACGCGGTCACCGGCCTGGGCCAGGAAGCGCGGGTTGGGTTCAAAGCCCTCGGGGCAGGCCACGCGCAGCTGGAAGTCGAACTGGATAGCCGCTTCTATATAGCTGTTGCACATGTTGTTGCCGTCGCCGATCCAGGCCACGGTCTTGCCCTGGATGTTGCCGCGGTGCTCAAGGAAGGTTTGCATGTCGGCCAGCAACTGGCAGGGGTGCAGGTCATCGGACAGGCCGTTGATGACGGGCACGCGCGAGTTGGCGGCAAATTCGGTCAGTGTGCTGTGGGCGTAGGTACGGATCATCACCGCATCGAGCATGCTCGACATCACGATGGCGCAGTCGCCGATCGGCTCGCCGCGGCCCAGTTGGGTGTCGCGCGGCGACAGGAAGATTGCCTGGCCGCCCAGCTGGATCATGCCGGCCTCGAAAGACAGGCGGGTACGGGTCGAGGATTTCTCGAAAATCATGCCCAGTACCCGGTTCTTCAGCGGCTCGAACAGTACGCCGCGGTTACGCAGGTCCTTGAGCTCGGTGCCTCGACGGATGACGCTGAGAAGCTCTTCGGGCGTGCAATCCATCAGGGAGAGAAAGTGCCTTGCGCTCATCATTGACTACCTTTTTGCAACGTACCGCAGCGCTCATGACCGGCTTTCGAAAAAAACGAGTGAGGCCTGCGGCGAAAGCCGCACACGGCGACGAAATTAGGGAAAGGCGCGATCTTATAATTAAATGTCGCGTATTACCAATATGTGTTTCATATTCCGATCACGGGAGTGTTTCAGTGAATGTCTCGCGCGGGTCGGCTCAGGGCCGTTCATCCGAACCCTGTCCTGCTTTGTACACCGACGTCGCTTGGCTTGGCAATCAAGGCGGGAATTGTCTAGCGTTAAGCTTGTCTCAGGTTGTTGCCGTCAGACGCGATGCGGGTGGTGGCCATCCCGGCCTTTACGTACACTGCAACACTTGGGTACTAGACTGTATCGTGCAAGATACGCGGAGAGGGTGAATGGATTCCAGAGAACAACAATTGCTTGAGCTGTTGGGCCTCACGGCGCGAACGCTCACGCACCTGACGGCGTCGATGACCTCGATGTCGTTCGAGTTGCTGCGCAGCGAAGATGAGGTGACCGCCTCGGCCGCCAGGCGCATGATCGACCGCATGGCCACCATCAGTGGCGGCCTGGACGAGCACTGGAAGCTGATCGGCGAGCTGACAGGTGTGCCCATTGCCCAGGAAGAGGTGGAAACCGTGCTGGAAATCCAGTTGCAGGCCGCGCCCTCCGTCATCCCCCTGGCCTGAGCACTATCGCCGGCCCTGATGGCCGCTGATTCAGGGCACCATGCCAGCTGGTGCAGTCGGCACTATCGTTCCATAGTCATCTTTCGATGCCCGGACGAGACAGGCCATGACCAAGACGCAGCACCACCGCGCGTGCCACCTGTGCGAGGCCATTTGTGGCCTGACTATCGAGACCCAGGCCGACGAGAAGGGGCACGTGGGTATCATTTCGATCAAGGGTGACCCCCTGGACACCTTCAGTCGCGGCCACATTTGCCCCAAGGCAGTGGCCCTGCAAGACATCCAGAACGACCCCGACCGCCTGCGCCAGCCCATGCTGCGCAGCGGCAGCGAATGGCACCCGATCAGTTGGCAGGAAGCCTTCGATACCGTGGCCGCGCGGCTGTGGGATATCCAGCAGCGTCATGGCCAGGATGCGGTGGCGATCTACCAGGGCAACCCCAGCGTGCACAATTACGGGCTGATGACCCATGGCGGTTATTTCCTGGGCCTGCTCAAGACCCGCAATCGCTACTCGGCCACCTCGGTGGACCAGTTGCCCCATCACCTTTCCAGTTTCCTGATGTACGGGCATGGGCTATTGCTGCCGATCCCCGACATCGATCACACCGACTTCATGCTCATCCTGGGCGGCAACCCGCTGGCGTCCAACGGCAGCATCATGACCGTGCCGGACGTTGAAAAGCGGCTGAAGGCCATCCAGCGGCGCGGCGGCCGCGTGGTAGTGGTCGACCCGCGCCGCACCGAGACCGCGGCCATGGCCGACCAGCACCTGTTCATTCGTCCCGGCGGCGACGCCGCGCTGCTGCTGGGCATGCTCAATACGCTGTTCAGCGAAGGCCTGGGCCGCGCCACCCACCTGCCGGTGGATGGCCTGGAGCAAGTGCGGGCGGCCATCGCCGGGTTTACTGCCCAGGCCATGAGCGCGCGCTGCGGCGTGCCGGCAGCGGATATCCGCCAGCTGGCGCGTGATTTGGCTGCGGCCGACAAGGCGGTGTGCTACGGGCGTATGGGTGTCTCCACCCAGGCATTCGGCACGCTGTGCCATTGGCTGGTGCAGTTGATCAACCTGGTGACCGGCAACCTCGACCGCGTGGGCGGCGCCTTGTGCACCACGCCTGCGGTGGACCTGGTGGCCAGCACGGGCGGCGGCCATTTCAATGCCTGGCAAAGCCGCGTGTCCGGCTTGCCGGAGTATGGCGGTGAGCTGCCGGTGTCGGCGCTGGCCGAGGAAATGCTCACCGAAGGCCAGGGCCAGGTGCGTGCGCTGATCACCGTGGCCGGCAACCCGGTGCTGTCCACCCCTAATGGCCGACAGTTGGAGCAGGCGCTCGATGGCCTGGAGTTCATGCTCAGCATCGACCTGTACATCAACGAAACCACCCGTTATGCCGACCTGATTCTGCCGTCCACCTCGGCGCTGGAAAACGACCACTACGACACCACCTTCAATCTGTTCGCGGTGCGCAATGTCAGCCGGTTCAACCGCGCTATCCTGCCCAAGCCCGAGGGCGCGCTGCACGACTGGGAGATTTTCGTCGGCCTGGCCCAGGCGTTTGCCGCCCGATCCGGCAAGGAGCTGAAAGCCACGGTGCCGCCGGCCCATATCATCGAGCGCGGCTTGCGCGCGGGCCCCTGGGGCGATAAGAATGCGGTGGGGCTGTCACTCGCCACCTTGGCCGAGCACCCCCACGGCATCGATCTGGGCCCTTTGCAGCCCAACCTGGCGTCGCGGCTGAAAACCCCTGGCCAGCGCATTCAGGCGGCGCCTGCGGTGCTGCTGGACGACCTGCAACGCTTTGCCGCGCAGCCGCCGGCGGAGGCGGGCGAGTTGCTGATGGTGGGGCGCCGCCACGTGCGCAGCAACAATTCATGGATGCATAACTACCATCGGTTGGTGAAGGGCAAGCCCCGCCACCAATTGCTGATGCACCCTGACGACCTCGCGGGTCGCGGGCTGGAGGACGGCCAGCGGGTGCGCGTCACTTCCAGGGTGGGCAGTATCGAGGTGGAGGTGCTGGGCAGTGTCGAGATGATGCCGGGGGTGGTCAGCCTGCCCCATGGCTTCGGCCACGCCCGCCATGGTGTGCACCTGGAAATTGCCCGCGCGCAACCGGGTGCCAGCGCCAATGACCTGACCGATGAGCGTGTGCTGGACTGCGTGTCGGGCAATGCGGCGCTCAATGGTGTGCCCGTCCAAGTGGCTGCTACCGTGTAGCCGCTGCCGCCAGGCTGCGCTGGCCCTCTGGAGATGGCCGAGCGTGCCGCTCGGGTTTCCGTTACAATGCGTCACCGTGTCGACCTATGAGTCGGAAAGCTAAGCCGAGGTGCTCCATGGATATCATCGAAACGATTAAAGAGCAGATTGCAAAAAACACCATTCTGCTTTACATGAAAGGTTCGCCGAACGCCCCGCAGTGCGGCTTCTCGTCGAAAGCGTCGCAGTGCGTGATGCAGTGCGGTGAAAAATTTGCGTATGTGGATATCCTGCAGAACCCGGAAATCCGCGCCAACCTGCCAAAATACGCCAACTGGCCGACTTTCCCGCAACTGTGGGTGGGCGGTGAACTGGTCGGCGGCAGCGACATCATCAGCGAGATGTTCGAGCAGGGTGAACTGCAGACGCTGATCAAGGCCGCAGCTGAAAAAGCCAAGGCCGGCGAAAACGCCTGATTGCCCTGAGCTTCAACAAAAAGCCCCGCTGTCGCGAGACAGC
>NZ_AJWX01000020.1 GCF_000263855.1 Pseudomonas sp. M47T1 | reverse complement strand
GGTCAAGGTGAGCGTGCCAGGCAACCCCGACCCGGACCCTTCCACGCCCTACATCAATGAAGACCTGTTGCCACCCACCGGCATTCCCGCCGTCATCGATGCGGCGAGTGCCGTGGACCTGACGCTCGGCATTCCGCGCTATGAAAACCTCCACGCGGGGGATGTCATCACGCTGTATTGGACCGGCATTTCCGTGACCCATACCGTTACCGCCGCCGAGGCCAGCACGCCAACCTTACCGCTGAACATCGTGGTGAGCGCCGACATCATTCGTGCCAACCCGGGGCTTGCCCTGGTGGTGAATTACGACATTCGCGATGTGGTGAAAAACTGGTCATTGTTCAGCCTTTCCACTCACACCGACGTCGAGGCCCCCGGCGGCTTGCTTGCCCCTGCAGTGAGGGATGCCGATGATGCCGACGTGCTGGATGTGGACGGGCTGGGAGGCGGCGACGTGGCCATCTGGGTGCCGGTGAACGGCAACCTCGCCGTGGGCGACCAAGGCGTGCTGACCTGGGTGGGCCAGCCAGTGCTGGGCTCGCAGGTGACCTACACCCAGCCGTTTGTGATTGCCCAGGCCGCCACCCGCCTGACCCTGTACGTGCCCAACGGTCAGGCCGCTGCCTTGGTGGGCAGCACAGCCTCGGTGTATTACGACGTCAATGGCCGCCGCTCCTCACGTGCTTCGGTCAGCCTCATTGGCCAACCCGTCACCCTGGCGTTGCCGCACCTCACCAACGTGACACCACCGGACTACAACCCCGACCTGATCCCTGGCAGCACCCAGGAAGTGATCGTGCCGGCGTATGCCTTCATGGCGGTGGGGCAACGCGTGACGCTGGTGTGGGACGGCACCAGCGCCAGCGGCGGCAATGTGTATGACACCTTCGAACGGGACATTCAATCGCAATCGCAGGTGGGGCGCGATATCAGCTTCCAGGTCGACAAAAACCTGGCCGCGGCGTTGGCCGGCGGGTCGCTGAAGGTCAGCTACAAAGTGGCGGTTGGCGGGCAGGAATATGCCTCGCTTGAGCTTGAGTTGAATGTTGTTGGGCAAGTGAATACGCTGCCGGCGCCGGAAACCGACCCAGTGTTCGCCAACGGTTTTGTCGACCCGAACCTGATCGGCAATTCCCTCGACGTAGTGATCAAGCCCAACGGCGTGCTGCAGCCGGGCGACGAGATCAGCGTGCACTGGCATGGCCTGCCCAATCAAAGCTACAACGTGGAAGTGGATTTTCCGGCCGCAGGCAACCTGGTCGTGCCGATTGCCAAGGACCCCTTTGTGCTGGGTAACGTCAACAACCTCGTGGAGGTGTGGTACGCCGTGCGACGTAACGGCGTTATTTTTGGTAGTTCGCGCAAGCTGACCTTGAACATTGGCGAAGCCAGCCAGCAGCCTTGGCCGGCACCCTCGGTGATGGACGGCACAGGAGGGAACGCCAACCCCTGGAGCCCGATAAAACCTGGCACCAACAGCGAAGAGAACACCGCCACCGTGGCCGTCAACGACGCGCGCCTGGCACCGGGCGACGTGGTGGGCGTGGTGTGGTTCCTGCCGGACGGCACTTACCTTGCTATTCTCTGGTTTACCGTGAGTACGGCGGGGCAGGCGCGCATCCCCATTGCACGGGAATTCCTCGCCCAGAGCTTGGGCCAGACCATACGCGTGGATTATGTGGTGTTTCGCGGTGATGATGTGGTGGGTACATCGCTGGAGTTGAGCTTGACGGTACTGGCCCTGCCCAGCTCGGTGCTGCCAACGCCCGCCATTAATGAAGCGGTGAATGACGAACTGGATGTGCAGCGCCTGCTGGTAGACGCTACCGCGACGGTGGCCGCGTGGCCGTTTATGACCACAGGCCAGCTTTACTGGTTGGAAGCGCGCGGTACGCTGGCCGATGGCAGTGCCACCGTGATTCCTTTGGCGAGTGCCCAGCCCGTTACATCGCTGAGTGGCGTTACGCGCTCGATTCCGTTGGCGCGGTTGCAGGCGTTACGCGATGGCAGTGCGTTGATGGTGGAGATGAGCGTGGCGTTTGCAGGGGATGCGGGTGCTACGGTCACTTTCCCATTGCGCCATTATGTTGTGCGCGTCGAGCTGCCGTTGACGCTGACGGTTCCGTATGTTGTTGAGGCGGATCCGCTGTCGGCGACATTGACCACCTCAACCTTGAATACAATGAAAGATGTAAGTGGTGCAACCGTTCAGATTCCGCTCTATGGGGGCATGCAGATCGGCGACAGAGTTTCTTTTTTTTGGCAAGGCACGGCTGGCGCGGGAACCGTCAGCCTGGAACAGACAGTGGAACGGCTTGCAGAGATGAGTTTTCGCGTGCCCTACAGCGCTTTAAGCCTCAATTATAATCGAAATGTAAGTCTCTCGTTTACTGTGACAAAACCGTCGGGGGCGAGCCAAACGTCCAGTGTTCACAGGCTTTACGTTTACTACTTTAATATAGCGGGTGAGTGTCACATCACACAAGGCGGTCCATTTTATATGGCATGCACTGTTGCTTCTGACACAGTAACGGTGCCGTCAAATCTAGCGAATGGCTCAACAATTGTGTCCAGCAGTCGCTCGGGTACTGGAGGCTACAGCGTATTGGCTAATCATGCCACCCGCTTCAAAATCAATCACATTGGTAGCCAACCTGTGACTGATGCAACGATAGCCTCGACCGGTATAAAAGGTATTGCCATGAGGCTTTATTTTCCGGTTAACAGTCCAAGCCCGGAGAAGTATTTCGTAGCAGACCTTCACGGGGCTGCGGGGAGTTGGGATCCATACCCGTCGTGGATCGAATTTGTAAAAGTTGGTCCTGTTGAAACGGGCACCATTCCTGCTGGGCCGGTTGTCACGTTCTACATTGGCGCAAATAGAATGGTCGGTTATCAGTTTTCACTCACGAAAGCGGTGACGTTTATAGCAGGAAGCTGATGGTTCGCGAACAATAAAATTGGTAGCGACGCTTGCACTGAGGGGAGGGCGTAATTTTACGCCCCTTTCTTTTCTGCCCACTCAGTTAATCAACCCCGCCGCAATATTGATCGAAAACCCCAATATCGCCGTATTAAACAAAAACCCAATCAACGAATGCCCCAACACCACCCGCCGCAGCGCGCGGGTGGCCACCCCCACATCCGAGGTCTGCACCGCCACGCTGATGGTGAACGAGAAATACAGAAAATCCCAATAATCGGGCGCGGTTTCGCCGTCGGCAAAGCGCAGTGGCGCGTCCTTGCCCTGGCGCAGGTAGAACAGCCGCGCGTAGTGCAGCGCAAACACCACGCCAATCATCAGCCAGGAACCGATGACCGTGGTGGCCGTGAGGGCGTAATGCAGGCCGCGCACGCCGGTGGTCAGTTGCTTGCCACCGGCCAGTAGAAAACCGATGGCCGCCAGGCTGGCGATGGCAGCCACGCACACGGTCACCAGCACCAGGCCGGCGTTTTCGTCTTCCTGCTGGGCGGTTTGCTGCACTTTGCTGGGGTTGGCATGCAGGGCCAGCCAGCTCATCAGCGTCACGTAGCACCATACGCCGCTATTCCAACCAATGATGACGCGCATCACCGGGTCGGCCGGGGCCAGCAGGCCTGCGGCAACGCCCACCACGGCAGAGAATGAAAGGCGCGGATGGGTACGGGGCAGGCTGGGCAGGGCCATGGGTGTCCTTGTTGAGAAAGAAAAAAGAAGGAGGTCTCTACTCCTTTTATACGTTGCTGTCACCTGTCAGAACTACCAGTAGGCAGCCTATATTATTTCAGGTTCAATATAGGTTGGATCCCAATGGAGAGTGCGCCATGTACATTGATGCTCCCAATGAGCCGAGGTTGCTGCAAGGTATGATGAGCCAGGCGCGCCTCACTCGGCGGGCGGGCTCGGCGCAACGGCCGGCCAGCAACGATGCAGTGTTTGACCGCCAACCCGGGCCGCAGTGCCCTGGCTCTGGCGGTGGCGACAAACCGGACCTGCCTGGCTAGTGTTGCGCTTTCTACCAGTAACGGTTAATCGCGTTCCGGCGTTCAATGGCGGCCTTCTACCGCATTCCGGAACACGTGGGCATGGACTTCCTTACCTTTACGCTTGTTGGCCTGTTCACCGGCACCCTGGGTGGCTGGGCCGCGTTTGCCTTCGGCACCAAGACCGGCAAAATGATCGCAAGCTCCGCCAGCCTGAGCGCCATGGCGCTGGAAACCGATTCGGCGCTCAAGGGCTTCATGGGTTATGGCCACGAGCCGGGCGACCTGGTGCTGACCTTGAGCGGCGCCTACGTGGTGGGTTTTTTTGCCACCCTGGGGCTGCTGACCCAGTTGCTGCTCAAGCAGGATTCCAGCTACCGCATTACCTTGATTGATGTGGTGTTTGGCAACAACAAGGCGCTGGATGCCTACCATGACGCCAAGCGCCGGGAACTGGATTCGCTGCTGGACCGTGAGCTGAACATCGACGCCCTGAGCCGCGAGCGCGAAGCGTTGGACCGTCGTCAGTTGGAGCTGGATGTGCAGGCCCGGCTGCTGGCCGCCGAGCGCGAAGAGGCCGAGGCGCTGCTGCAGGCCCGTGATGCGCTGGTGAAGGGCCATGTGGCCATGCCGCTGCCGTTGCAGCACAAACACCTGATCAAGCCGGAGTTCTTCGAGTTGCTGCCACGCCAGGTGCTCAAGGTGTGCCGCTTTCATCACGCCTTGCTGCAGGAAACCGAGCGAGCAGTGCGGCAGGCCCCCGAGCGGGACTTTGCGGCATACCTGATGGCCGTCGCCGGGCACCTGAAGGAACACCTGTTCGACCAATGCACCCAAGGCAGCCTGGAAGAAGTACGCGTGCATTTTCGTCGCTTGGAGGCTGCCGACATGACCTACAAACCGTACGTGGTGCACGGCCATACCGAAATGGAGGTGGCCGCAGTGCACGTGGATGACGGTTTGATCAAGGCATCGCGCCAGTCACGGCGCAGCCTGGTGTACTCGGCGAACAAGAGGCTGGCCATTGTCGGTGGCGCCAACTTTGTGTGGCAGGACTACCTGGTGTACGCCTTCGACGCCATTCGGCACGGCGACCTGCCGATGTACAGCCTGGGCATTTCCATTCGCCACCGGGCGGCCCATTCGAGCCTGTTGTACCTGATCAGCTTCTTGCAGCTGGAGCAGGTGATCCAGCACGAAATGCTGCGAGTGCATCGCGCCGGCAAGGAAAGTGCACAGCGGTAGCCGCACATGGCCTTTGGGCAGGTTGTACTGACCGTCAGGCTGTGTAATTCCTGATAGGAATGCACCGCATAAAAAACATGAATTTTATTTATGGGTCATCAGGCGCTAGCGTATATCCACCTGATAGGAGACCTGTAAATGGACGCCCACAACAACGAGCAGCATTGGCAACGCAACCTGGCGGTGTGCGTGTTCGGTGCCTTCACCACCATTATCGCCATGACCCTGCTGCTGCCTTTTTTGCCGCTGTATGTGGAGCACCTGGGGGTGACTGACCCAGCCGCCATCGTGCAATGGTCTGGCGTGGCGTTTGGCGCCACCTTCCTGTCGGCGGCACTGACCGCGCCGCTGTGGGGCCGCCTGGGCGACCGCTACGGGCGTAAGCTGATGCTGATTCGTGCCAGCCTGGGCATGGCCATTGCCATGTCGCTGATCGGCCTGGCCGAGAACATCTGGCAACTGGTGCTGTTGCGCCTGTTGGCGGGGTTGCTGGGCGGTTATGCCTCGGGCGCGACCATCCTGGTGGCCACGCAAACCCCCAAGGCACGCTCGGGGTGGGCGTTGGGGATTTTGTCGTCGGGCATCATGGCCGGCAGCTTGGCGGGGCCTTTGATCGGCGGGGCGTTGCCGCCGCTGGTGGGTATCCGCAACACGTTCTTTTTGTCGGGGGCGTTTATTTTCGTGGCGTTCCTGGCCACGGCATTGTTGCTCAAGGAGGTACCACGGCCCAAACGTGCGCCGGTGGCCAAGGACGCACCGCGTAGGGATGTGGCGGTGAACATGGCGCCGGTACTGGCAATGTTCACCGTGGCCAGCCTGGTGACGTTCTCCAACATGTCGATCGAACCGATCATTACCGTCTACCTGATGCAACTGGGCGCCGCCAACGTGACCCTGACGGCGGGGCTGGTGATGGCGGCCGCGGCGTTGGGCAGTATTATCTCGGCTTCGCGGTTGGGCAAGCTGGCCGACCGGGTAGGGCACTGGAAGGTGGTGATCGGCTGCTTGATGGCCGCGGCGCTGTTGCTCATTCCCCAGGCGCTGGTGACCGAGCCATGGCAACTGGTGGTGCTGCGTTTGTTGATGGGGTTGGCGTTGGGCGGCTTGCTGCCGTGCATCGCCAGCATCATTCGCCATTCGGTACCGGAAGGCATTGCCGGGCGCATGCTGGGCTATTCCACCTCCAGCCAGTACGTGGGGCAGGTGTTGGGGCCGCTGGCCGGTGGTTACCTGGGCGGGCACGTGGGGATGCGTGTGGTGTTCTGGGTGACGTGCGCGTTGATGGCGCTGGGGGCGGTGGTCACCGCCCTGGCGCGCCCCAAGGCAGTGGCGTCAGAAGGACATGGCCACGGCGAAGAACACGCCGCAGGCCACCACCACGTAAAGTGAAAACCGGATCAGCTCTTTTACGCCGAACTCTTCCATTGCCCTGACTCCTGAATGGCTGTGTCGATGGCGCAATCATGCGCCGTCGGTCCAACAGGGCACCAGATGCAGAAACAACGAAAAAAACCGGATCAGATGCTCAGGCGATGGTGTCCACCACGCCGCCGTCCACGCGCAGGGCCGCGCCGGTGGTGGCGCTGGCCTGGGGCGAGGCAATGTACACGGCCATGTTGGCCACTTCTTCCATGCTGGCAGCCCGCTGGATGATGGACGTGGGGCGGTGTTTCATCACGAAGGCCGCCGCAGTCTTTTCCATCGACTCGCCGCTGGCGGCCTGCTGGTCCTTGAGCATGTCCTGCAGGCCTTCGGACAGGGTGGGCCCCGGCAGGATGGCATTCACCGTGACCCCGGTGCCGGCCATGCGCTTGGCCAAGCCACGCGATACCGACAGGTTGGAGGTTTTGCTGAAGCCGTAGTGAATCATGTCAGCCGGGATATTCAGCCCCGACTCCGAGGAGATGAACAGCACGCGGCCCCAGCCCTTGTCGGCCATGCCCGGGAGGTAGGCGCGGGACAGGCGCACGCCGGACATGACGTTGACCTCGAAGAAGCGTTGCCATTCCTCGTCGGGGGTGTCGAAGAAGTCCTGCAGGCCATACACGCCCACGTTGTTGACCAGAATATCGACCGCCGGCAGTTCGGCCACAGCCTGCTTGCAGCCTTCGGCGGTGCCCAGGTCGGCGGACAGGCCCTGGACGCTGGCGCCGGTCACCGCTTGCTGCAACTTGGCCACGGCGGCATCCACCGCTTCGCGTTTGCGGCCGTTGACCACTACATGGGCACCGGCTTCAGCCAGGCCCAGGGCAATGGCAAAGCCGATGCCCTGGGTGGAGCCGGTGACGAGGGCGGTCTTGCCGGTCAAATCGATGTTCATGGCGAATCTCCGTGCGAAGGGGCGAAGGAAAAGCAGGGGCAAAGATAAAAGCATTAGCATCGAGACCGGATCTTGCCAGCGGCGTTCCCTGTTTTTGCCATCTATACTGCAAAGCCCCGTGTTCCGGTCAGGAGCCACGCCATGATTCGTCGAGTTCTGTTGCCCATTGCCCTGCTCAGCGCCGCCCTGGCCGCAACGCCCGTGTGGGCCAGCGGCGGCGATGATTCCCCGCCCAAACCCAACTGCCCCAAGGGCAAGGTGTGGGACAGCCGCAGCAAGCGCTGCGTGATGCAGCAAAGCAGCGCGGCCAGTGATGAAGACCGCACCGACTACGCCTACCGCCTGGCCAAGGATGGGCGTTACGAGGAAGCCATCGCGCTGCTGGACACCCTCAAACAGCCCAATACCGCCAAGGCCCTCAATTATCGGGGCTATGCCACTCGCAAGCTGGGGCGTACCGATGAAGGCATTGGCTATTACCTGCAATCCGTGAAGCTGGACCCACGCTATGCGCAAGTGCGCGAGTACCTGGGTGAGGCTTACGTGATCAAGGGGCGGCTGGATTTGGCCAAGGAACAATTGGCGACCATCAAGTCCCTTTGCAGCACCACCTGCGAGGAGTATCAGGACCTGGCCGAAGCCATCGACAGTGCTTCCAAGACCTAGGCGGGTGGCCGGACATCGCTACGGAGGAGGGCGTGACGGGTGCCGCGCAATGTCTGGCG
This sequence comes from Pseudomonas sp. M47T1, assembly GCF_000263855.1. Classification (GTDB taxonomy): domain Bacteria; phylum Pseudomonadota; class Gammaproteobacteria; order Pseudomonadales; family Pseudomonadaceae; genus Aquipseudomonas. The sequence continues at coordinate 109,026 of NZ_AJWX01000020.1, read as the reverse complement.
TAACGCATCGCACGCCGCAGCCTTCGGCAGCTCCGGGTCAGCCTGGCTGCGCTGCCAGACTGTTGCTCACGTTACGACCCAACACCAGCACGGTCACAAACCCACACCCGACCAGGGCCGTGGCCAGGCTCATGAGCACCGATGTGCCCATGCGGTCGACGATCTGCCCGCCGAAGAACGACCCCACCGCGATGATCACCTGGAACAAGGCGACGAACAGCGGCATGCCGCGTTCCACGTCCTTGGGCGCTACCACGAACATCCAGATGCTGGCGCAGGCCGGGAAAGCGCCGAAGGCGAAGCCCCACAGGGCGATCAGCATCGCGGCGCCGGTCATGCCGGTGGCGAAGTAGGGAAACAGCAGGGTGCTGGCGCCGATCATCAGGGCCACCAGCAACAGGGTGTGGCGCACGCTGCGGTTGGCGGCGAAGCCGGCGAAGATATTACCCATGACCCCGGCCACGCCATACAGCAACAGCAACGAGCCAATGGTCGGGCCATCGAAGCCGGCGCTTTGCTTGAAGAACGGGGCGACATAGGTGTACGCGGCAAAGTGCGCCAGGCCAATCAGCAACACCGCAATCAGGCCAACCCGCGCCTGCGGGTTGATGAACAAGGCCGGCAGGTCACGGATCTCGATGGCCTTGTCGGGGTTGAGGCGCGGCAGCAGGAAGACCTGCGCCAACAGCACCGGCACGCCCACCAGCGCGGTTACCAGGAAGGTCATGCGCCAGCCCATCAGGCCACTGAGCCAGGTGCCCACGGGCACGCCCAGTACGGTGGCCAGGGTCACGCCCACCATGATGATCGAAGTGGCCTGCGCCACGCCCACTCCCTTGGGCGCCAGGCGGCCGCTGAGGGCGATGGCCGTGGCCCAGAAGCCACCGATGCTGATGCCCAGCAGTATGCGGCCGAACAGCAGCAGGCTGAAATCGCTGGCGTAGGCCACCACCGAGTTGGCAATGATCATGATCAGCGTCAGGCCGATCAGCAGGTAGCGGCGGTCCATGGCGCCAATGCCCACCGACAGCAAGGGGGCGGCGAGGGCGGCCATGATGCCCGGCAGGGTCACCATCAGGCCGGCGTGGCCGGCGCTGATGCCAAGGTCGCTGGCGACGTCGTTGAGCACGCCCACCGGCAGAAATTCACTGGTCACCAGGGCGAAGGCGCCCACGGCCACCGACAGAATCGCCAGCCACTGCTGTTTGACGCTCTGTTGACTATGTTCAGGTAGGCCGCGAGGGGCCTGGCTAGCGCTTGGCATGATGCTGAGTTCCAAGGGGGAAGGTCGCCTGCGGGCAGGCGAGAGGAGCGGGGAAAAGTGAGGGGGATTATAAGTATCAATTTTGCCAAGCGTTCAGGCATGCCGCTTGATAGTCAACATCATTGGCATTGATAAACCACGCTGGCTAGAGCGGTTCTGGTGCTGCGCAAAAGGCTGCTCATAAAGCCTGGACCAGAACTCAAACGTCTGGCGGCAGCGGCTACCGCTACCGCTCAACCACCCAGGCTGTGTGCTACGTGGGAAGCGCAATAAATCCGCCCGCAGCCCCCTGCGTTCCATTAGCATGGTTACGCCAAGCCACGCGCACCTCATGCCTATGGCCCCTCCAAAACAATGAACCTGCCCCTACCTCTCCATGACTGCCTTCTACCTCAAACTGTTCATTACCCCCTCGCTGATGCTTGCCATTTCCCTTGCCGGCAACCGCTGGGGCACGCGCCTCGCAGGGCTGCTCTCCGGTTTGCCGGTGACTTCAGCGCTGATCATGCTGTTCCTCACCCTGGAGCAGGGCAGCGGATTCGCGCTCAGGGCCATTCCTGGGGCATTGGCCGGGTTGGCAGCGGTGCAGGCAACCTACCTGAGCTACGTGTTGGCCGCGCAGCGGGTGGGTGTGCCCGTCGCTTGCGTGGCCGCCATGGCAACGTACGCTGCCATGGCGGCGTTGACGAGTCAGGCGGGCAGCGTGGCCGTGTCGGTGAGTGTGACGCTGATGCTGATGGTCTCGATCATCGTCGTCACCGCCCATCAGGCACCGGCCAGCGCTGCGCGCCTGGTGGCGGTGCCGCGCTGGGTGATCCCCATGCGTATGCTGACGGCGACATTGTTGTTGCTGGCGATCACCGCCAGTGCCACGTGGCTGGGCCCCGTGGCCAGCGGCATGCTGGCGCCGATTCCGGTCATTGCCTGGCCGTTGGCGGTGTTCGCGCACGTGCAGGGCGGGCGGCTGGAGATGGGCAAGATCGTTCGGGGCAATGCCATTGGTGGCGTAGGGGTGCTGGGGTTCTACCTGGTGCTGGAGTGGGCGATGGTGCCATGGGGCGGGCTGCCGGCCATTGGCGCGGCGGTGGTGCTGGCGGTGGTGACGACGTTTGTGTTGGCGAGGGTATTGGACAGGCGCTGAATGCCCCCGCCGTGTTACCGCCCCCCCTCATAAGCCATGGAATGCCGCGCCAGCTCCGAATCTATGTTCACTGCCCACGGCGGGTTGGCCGCAGTGGGGTGGACAATTAATGCGCAACCAACGCCAGCGCAAAGCACAGGGACACCACGATCGCGACAAGCACATTGATGTTCATGCCGCCTGCCTCAACCCTTGGGCCAGCCACCGCCCAACGCACGGTACAACCCCACGCGATCGAGCGCCGCCTGGGTGGCGCTGTCCACCAGATCGCTCTGGGTGGCCAGCAGGGCGCGCTGCACCCCCAGCACGTTGATGAAGTCCACCGCGCCCTGGGTGTAGCGATCCCGGGCTGTGCTCAGGGCAATGGTGTTCTGGTGAACGGCTTCGGCCAGGGAGGTGTAGTGCTGTTTTTCCGCCGAATAGTCGGTCATGGCATTGTCCACTTCATGCCAGGCGCCCAGTACCACTCGCTGGTAATGGATGGCCGCTTCCTGCGCTTGGCGTTTGCGCAGTTCCAGGGTGCCGGTCAGGCGGCCGCCCTGGAAAATGGGCAGGTACAGGCTGGGGCCGTAGGACCAGGTTCTGGAATTCCACTGACCGAAATTGGACCCATCCAGCGCTTGCGAACCGATGCTGGCGCCCAAGCTGATGCGCGGGTAGAAGTCGGCCTTGGCCACGCCGATGGCGGCTGTGGCACGGTGCAGGGCGGCTTCGCTTTCCTGGATATCAGGGCGGCGCTGGGCCAGTTCCGACGGCAGGCCCACCGGTACATCCGGAGCGGGGTCGGGAATGGGCTTGGGCTCGATCAGCTGCGCGTGCAACGCACGGGGTGCCTGGCCCAGCAGAAGGCTCAAGGCGTTGATCAAACGGTCCTGTTGAGCGCTCAACACCGGCAGCACCGCTTCAATGGTGGCCACCTGGGCCGCGGAGTTGGCCGTGTCCAGGTTGGTGGTCACGCCGTTTTCAAAGCGGGTTTGGGTCAGGTGGTTGCTTTGCTGCGCGATTTCCAGGTTTTGCCGGGCCACGGCCAATTTGGCCTGCACACCACGCAGCTGGATATAGTCGGTGGCGGTTTCGGCAGCGATGCTCAGCAACACGCCATCACGCTGGGCCTGGGTAAGCAGGACCTCGGCATCGGCGGCTTCGACGTTGCGGCGCACGTGGCCCCACAGGTCGACTTCCCAGCTGGCGTCGATGGCGCTGCTCCACAGCTCGAACGGCGCCTTGCCGTCGAGGTTGGACTCGTCCAGCACGCCAACTGAGCTGTTGCGGGCGCGCTTGTAGGCGCCGGACGCACTGATGCCTGGCAGTTGTTCGCGGCCGGTTACCTGGCGCATCAGCCGGCTCTGCTCCAGGCGGTTGCTGGCGGTGCGCACGTCGAAGTTGTTGCGGGTGGCCTGCTCAACCAGGGCGGTCAATTGCGGGTCACCCAGTTGTTGCCACCATTGGTGGTCGGCCGCGCCGTTCAGGGTCGAGCCGTGTTGCACGCTGTCCTGCCAGGTGGCCGGCAATGGCGCGTGCGGGGCTTGGAAGTCCGGGCCCACGGAGCAGGCGCCCAGGCTGGCCAGGGCGAGGAAAAGAAGAGAACGCTTCATCATCAATGCCCCTTGGTGGTATCGACGCTGGCGACCACGGACATGCCGATGCGCAGGCGGTCCAGGTCAGGCTGGTTCTGATCAAAGACGATCTTCACCGGGATACGCTGCACCACCTTGGTGAAGTTGCCGGTGGCGTTGTCCGGGGCGATTTCCGAGAACGACACGCCGGTGGCGGGTGCGACGCTGTCGATATGGCCCTTGAAGCTGTGGTTGGGAACGCTGTCCACGCGCAGGTCAACCGGCTGGTGGGCGGTCATGTGCGCCAGCTGGGTTTCACGGAAGTTGGCCACCACGAAGGCTTCGTGCAGCGGCACCACGGCCATTAACGGTTGCCCCTGGGCCACATAGGCGCCCACACGCACCGAGCGCTGGCCGACCATGCCGTCCTGGGGGGCGGTGATGCGGGTGTAGGACAGGTTCAGGTCGGCCTGATCTTTGGCCGCCTGGTCCTTGGCCAGTTGCGCCTTGGCCACTTCCAGTTGGGCCTTGAGCACATCCAGGGTTTTGGTGGCGGCCACGCGCGAGGCTTCATCGCGGTCGCGTGAGGCCTGCCAGCCTTGCAGGTCGGCATCGGCCTTCTGACGTTCCTGCTGGGTGCCGGCGCCGGCATTGGACAGGTTCAGGTAACGCTGGGCGTTGGCCTGGGCAAACTTCAGCGACGCGGCCGTGGCGCGGGTGGTAGCGGCCGCCTGGTCGATGACCGCCGCCTGGCGCTCGATGCCGGCCTGCAGGTTTTGCAACTGTGCCTTGGCGGCCATGACGTTGGCCGCCGCCGCTGCCTGGGCGACCACAAAATCGCGATCATCCAGTTGCGCCAGCAGGTCACCGGCCTTCACCGCCTGGTTGTCTTCCACCAGCACTTTGGTGATCTGGCCGGCCACGCGTGGGGAAATCAGTACTGAGTCGGCGCGCACGTAGGCGTCGTCGGTGTGTTGGATGGCACTGTCACTCAACACTCGATAGCCGGTGTAACCGGCGACGATGACGACGGCGGTGCAGATGAGGCTGATGGCGGTTCTATGTTGTTTCATGGCGATACCGGGGGTTGCGGTGGATAGGCACGTTTGGGCAGGGTCAGGAGCAATACAAGCAGGATGGCGACGACGGCGAGCAGTGCGAGGAAGGCATCGCTGAAGCTCAGTACGTATGCTTGTTCGCGCACACGCTGTGCTAGCGACGCAAGGTTCTTATCAGCAAACACTGGAGTCAGTGACGGGTAACGAGCGCCTAGACTGTCGAGCAGCGTATTGGAGTGCAGGTGCTCGCGGTGGGTGACAAAATGCTCGAGGGCCGAAGCGGCCACGACCGAGAACAGGCCCCGCATGGTATTCACCATGGAGGACGCGAACGGCCCTTCCATAGGCGCGATCACGCCGGTGGCATTCATCAGCAGCGGCACCACAACCATCGGCTGGGCGAAGGCATGGATGATCTGCATCAGGTAGAAGTCGTCGCGAATCCAGTCGGTGGTCAGCAGCGAGCCACCCACGCAGGCCCCGGCCATCATCAACAGGCCGCTGCCCATCACGTAACGCGAGTCCACCCAGTTGCGGTTGATGACAAAGGCCACCAGGGGCGCCAGCAGCAGTTGCGGCAGGGCGATCAGCAGGGCGGTGGGCATGGTTTGCAGGTAGCGATAGCCTTTTATTTCGGTCAGGTAGGCCGAGGGAATGGCGCCGCCGGCCATGGACAGGAACAAGAACAGGCACAGGGTGATGATGCCGAACGCGAAGTTGCGTCGCTCCAGCAGCTGAAGTTTGAACAACGGCAGTGGGTGAAACCATTCATTCACCAGGAAAAGCGGCAGGCACACCCCGGCGCCCAGCAACAGCAGGGCAATCAGCGCAGAGTTCAGCCAGTCGAGGCGTTCGCCCTGGGTCAAGGCAATGACCAGCATCGCAATGCCGCCCACGCCCAGCAGGGCCCCGCGCCAGTCCGCCTGCTTGAAGCGTTCCAGGCGGATCGGGTCCTGCGGCAGGCCGTAGGCAATCAGGCCGGCGCCGATCAGGCAGCTGGGCACAATCTGCCAGAACACCATGCGCCAATCACCGCCTTCGGTCCACAGGGCGGCCAGGGGCGTGGCCAGGTTGGGGCCGAAGGTGGCGGTCAGCGCGTAGGCCGACAGCCCGTAGAGCTTGATGTGCCAGGGCAGGAAACGCAGCGCGGCGGTCATCAGCAGCGGTGGCAAGGCCCCGCCGGCCAGGCCCTGCAATACCCTGAGCGTGACCAGGCTTTCGAAGTTGGGCGCGAACGGTATCATGATGCCGAACGCAGTAAAGGCGCACGTGACCACCACGGCGTAGCGGCGGATGGAAAACGTCATCGCCAGCCACGGCGACAGCAGCATGGCGCACACCTCCGCAGCGGCGTACGCCGAACTGATCCAGGTACCCTCGTCATGGCCCAGGCCAAAAATACCGAGGATATCGACCAGCACCGTGTCGGTGACGCGATCATTGATGCCCGACGTGAGGGCGGCGAGCAATACGCCGACTAGGCCAAGGGCGAGGCGCCAGCCGAAGGGGGCGGGCGCGGGGGGAGAGATAGGGGCTGACAAGGGTGTTCCTGCTGCGGCAAACAACGATTAAACCTGATATGCGGTACACTGTACTAATTAGTGATACATAAGGCAAGTCAATGACGAATTCTGAATCTGATCGTGGTGGCGGCGTACAGGTCATCGCCCGGGCGGCGGCCATCCTGCGTAGCCTGGAAAATGAGCCCGCTGGCCTGAGCCTGGGGGCCATCGCCAAGAAAAGCGGCCTGCCGCGCTCCACCGTCCAGCGCATGGTGGATGCGCTGGCGCAAGAGGAACTGCTGGAGGTGCACGGCCGCGGCGGCGTTTGCCTGGGCCCGGCGTTCATGCGCCTGGCGTCCCACAGCCACGTGGACATCACCCAGAAGGCCCGGCCTTACCTGGAAGAGTTATCGCGGGTGACGGGGGAAACGGCGGTGCTGATGGGCGCCAGCGGTGCCGAGTTGATGATCCTGCACTCGGTGGTGTCGCCCCATGCGCTGCGGGTGTCGCCGGTGGCCGGCAACTTCCTGAACATCCACGCCACGGCGGGCGGCAAGGTATTGCTGGCGGCGATGACCGACAGCGCGGTGACCCGCATGCTGGGGACCGAACTGTCGGTCCTGACCCCCAAGACGCCGACCATCGAGCGGTTGCTCGCGCAACTGGATGACATTCGCCAAGGCGGCTTTGCCTCTGACTTTGACGAGCACACCCTGGGTGTCGGCGCCTTGGCCATTGGCTTGCAGACGCCCCAGGGGCATTACGCCATCGACGTGGTGGGGCCGGTGTGGCGCATGGAGCAGGCCATCGACACCATCAAGGCGGCGCTCATTACCTGCCGTGACGACCTGCTGGCGGCCATGCGCAGCATTGCCTGACACACCGCGTGGGGAGCGGGCTCTGCGCGAATAAGGCACCGCGGTGTATCAGATACTCTGCGGTGCCCTTTTCGCGGGTAGAGCCCGCTCCCACGAAGGGCTGTGGCTGCTACCGCGCGAATGCGATTCCTGTAGCAGCGGTGCAAGCCGGGTTGCAGGCGCCAAAGGGCCAACCTATGGAGCGCTGGCCTGCGTGAACCCTTATCGGGTCCGGCCACATGATTTAAGCCCGATGGTTGTTTCTCTTAAAACAGTCGATTGAATTCCACGTCGCGAAGTTCGATATCGTCGGATGAAGGTGCCGTCCGCTGTATAAAGTATTTCGTAGCATTGGCGTTACAACAAAACAGGATAAATTATTTAAGCGAATGTATGCCCGGCCGATAGCCTGAGTGCCGGTCCAACACCCAGCGGGTTTGATTCTGGCAGCACGTTACGAGGGGCCCGTCAATCGCTGTTTGATGAAGCTTTACCCAGTGATTTCGGGGGCTTACGGTGTTCCGCGACATAGGGTGGTGGCAAACAACGCCCTGGCGTTTAGCAAGATTGTAACGTTCATGATGCAACGTTGACTTATGGAGAGAAAGAGTATGCCTGTTATCAAGCATATCAGGGCTGAATATGGTCCGTTAGTTAAGCCTTGCGAATCCGTAAGTGTTTCAAAGTTGATACATGTTGCCAGGGCCAAGGCAAAGGTTGCCCGCACGCGCGAGATGCTGTTGAAGCGATATCCGCCAGAGTTGGTGGGTGTAGAAGAAATAGACGCCGTGCTCGGCCTGTACTTTCCCGACATCAGTCGTACCGAGCCCGTTGGGCAATGTGTGTACTTTCCAACACGCCCTGTGCCTTGCCTCTTACAGCGTTGAGCATCGCGCGCCCACCGCTGTGGGTAGTCAGTATGTGGTTGGGCAGCGTGCGCTTCAGCCGCCCGATCATTGTCGCGGGCAACTACGACCGCAAGCGCCGAGTGGGCCATCGGCCACGCCACCCTGGCAGCCTCCACGGCGTTTCAGGGCGCGGTGTGAAATGCGAGGTGGAGCAAATATTCGTCAGTGGCGGCCGGGGCCTGTCTAGAGTAAAGAGTGCCGGTACTTTCGCCCACTGACTCAGGCCCCTTCCATGAGCGACTCCTTCACGCTGCAACCCCTGCGCCAGGGCGCGCTGGCTTTGATGGCCTGCCTGCTGCTGGTCAGTTGCAGCAGCGTCGACGTTAACCAGTACGCCAACGAACGTCCGTCCCTGGACCTGGTGGCGTTTTTCTCCAGGCCCGTGCAGGCCTGGGGTATGTTCCAGAAGCGCTCGGGCGAAGTCGCCAAGCGCTTCCACGTCACCGTCGCCAGCCACCGGGAGGGCCAGCAGCTGATTCTGGATGAGCGTTTCGTTTACAGCGACGGTACCCGCCAGCAGCGTATATGGACCCTGGTGCCCGACGGCCCCGGCCGTTGGCGGGGCCGCGCGGGCGATGTGGTGGGCGAGGCGCAGGGTGAAGTAGCGGGCAATGCGCTGCACTGGCGCTACCGCCTGGACCTGCCGGTGGAGGGCAAGCACTGGGTGATGGACATGGACGACTGGATGTACCAGATGGACGACGACACCCTGATCAACCGCACCCGCATGAGCAAGCTGGGCGTGGACGTAGGCCAGGTCACGCTGTTCTTCCGTCGCCAGTCGCCATGAGCCGCCCGTTGCGACTGGGCCTGGTGCTGGGCGACCAACTGTCCTTCAACCTCGATCTGCTTCAGGCCCTGGACCCTGCCCGCGATGCGCTGCTGATGGCGGAGGTGGAAGAGGAGGCCCGCTACGTGCCCCATCATCCGCAGAAGATCATGCTGATATTCTCCGCCATGCGCCATTTTGCCGAGGCCCTGCGTGAACAGGGCTGGCGCGTGCACTACGTCACCCTTGATGCCCCGGGCAACAGTGGCAGCATCGCCGGTGAGTTGCGCCGCTGGCAGGCTGCGCTGGACGCCTGTGAGGTGCACGTTACCGAGTGCGGCGAATGGCGCCTGGAACAGGCCATGACCGAGTGCGGGCTACCGTTGGTGTGGCACGCGGATCGGCGTTTTCTGTGTTCGCGCCAGGCCTTTGCGCGCTGGGCAGGGGGCCGCCCGCAGCTGCGCATGGAAGACTTCTACCGGGGCATGCGCAAGCGCTGCGGCCTGCTGCTGGAGCCCGATGGGCGGCCGGTGGGCGGGGCGTGGAATTTCGACCGCGAGAACCGCAAGGCTCTGCCACGACGGTTGCACGGGCCGTTTCCTGCGCACTTCACTCAGGATGCGATCACGCTGGAAGTGGTGGCGTTGGTGCGCTCGCGCTTCAGCGGACACTACGGCGCCGTTGATGGCTTCGACTACCCCGTCACTCACGCCGAGGCCCAGTCGCTGTGGCAGCACTTTCTCGACTTCGGCCTGGCGGCGTTCGGTGACTTCCAGGATGCCATGGCCGAAAACGAGCCGTTCCTGTTCCATGCCCGCGTCAGCGCCGCCTTGAATATCGGCCTGCTGGATGTGCGGCAACTGTGCGCCGATGTCGAACGTGCCTACCGGCAGGGCAGCGTGCCGCTCAATGCCGCCGAAGGTTTCATCCGCCAATTGATCGGCTGGCGCGAATACGTGCGTGGCATTTACTGGCTGCGCATGCCCGAATACGCCGAGCTCAATGGCTTGGACAACCAGCGCGCGTTGCCGGCATTCTACTGGACCGGCGACACCGACATGCGCTGCATGGCCCAAGTCATCGGCCAGACCCTGGCGCTGGGGTATGCCCACCATATCCAGCGGCTGATGGTGACCGGCAACTTCGCCCTGCTGTCGGGCATCGCACCGCCACACATCTGCGAATGGTACCTGGCGGTTTACCTGGACGCGTTCGACTGGGTGGAACTGCCCAATACCCTGGGCATGGTCATGCACGCCGACGGTGGCTTCCTGGGTTCCAAACCCTATTGCGCCAGTGGCCGCTACATTCAGCGCATGTCCGACCACTGTGGCGCATGCCGTTATCGGGTGGACCTGGCGGTGGAAGAGGATGCCTGCCCGTTCAATGCCCTGTATTGGCACTTTTTGATGCGCCATCGCCAGGCCCTTGGCAACAACCCACGGCTGGCGCCGGTGTACCTCAACCTCAATGGCCTGCCTGAAGAGCGACGTGATGCCCTGTGGCAGCGCGGCGAGCAGTTGTTGGCGAAGCTGGACGTCGGGCAGCGGCTATGAAAAAGGCGCAGCTGCCCAGCAAGACTTGCGTGGTCTGCGGCCTGCCGTTCAACTGGCGCAAGCGCTGGGCGCGGTGTTGGGATGAGGTGCGCTACTGCTCCGAGCACTGCCGCCGCCACCGCAACACGGGGGATAAGGCCATATGAGCCAGCGGCTTCCGCTGTGGGCGGTCACGTGGTCGGCGGCGCCGATGTCGGTCAGGCAGTGCGCGGCGCCCATGACGCGGCTTGCGGCTACAGATTGAACTCGGTTTTCTCAGGCAGGTTGTACGCCCACCCCGCGCAGCAATAACCCGGTCAGAAAGCGCGAGTACTGCTCGGCCAGCACGTCATCGCTGCTGCCCGCGAACAACACCCCGAACAACGGCTGGGCCGTGGCGAAGAAGGTGCACGCGCCCACCAGCGCCACGTGCAGCATGCGTGCATCAATGTGCGGCAACCCCGGTGCGGCGGGACGGGCTTGCAGGAGGGTATCGGCCAGCGCCACGCCGCGCTGGGCAATCAGGTCCAGCACTTCGCCGGGCTGCGGATCATTGCCCTGGTAGATCTCGCGCAGCACCAGTTGCAGGAAGTGCGGGTTCTGGCGGCCTATATCGATGATCAGGCGAATGCGCCCATACAACATCGCTTCCACGCCCTGGCCTTCGGCCAGGGCCTGGGCGCCCAGTTGGGTGACGTCCAACAGGTGCAGGGTGGCGGCGCGCAGCAGGCCGTCCTTGCTGCCGAAGTAATAGCGGATCAAGGCCGGGTCGACATTCACCTGGCGGGCGATGTCCTGCAGGGTCAGGTCGGTGGGCGCGATGCCGCGCAACAGGCCCAGGGTGGCCTCGATCAAGCCGTCGCGGCCAATGGCGGCGGTGTTCGCGGGGCGGCCGCGCTTTTTCTTTCCGGTTGAAGTATCCATGGCGCGCAATCATACCGTGCGCGAACACCATTTTGGGTAGCTGGGTGACAAATCGCAGCCTGCGGGTGCACCCCGTGTTTCACCGGTGCTTGTTTCCTAGGTGGAACGCATCAACTCATTGAAAATAATCGTTTTTTAATTAATTCCTTAAAAAAGGAAATAATGGCATTCAACCTGCAAGAGTGCTCTGCATTCACCAGAGGAGAGCATCACCATGAACATTGCCATTATCGGCGCCGGCATTGGCGGCCTGTGCGCCGCCATCGCCCTGCGCGACGCCGGCCACCAGGTCACCGTGTTCGAGCAGGCCCAGGCTTTCATGCGCGTCGGCGCTGACATCAACCTGACGCCCAACGCCGTGCGCGGCCTCGACGGCCTGGGCGTGGGCGCCGCCGTGCGCGAACCTGCCGCCCGGCCTACCCACCGCATCAGCCGCCTATGGGACAGCGGCGAGGAAACCTCGCGGCTGGCCATGGGCGACAGCGCCGAGCAGCAATACGGCGCACCGCAGTTGACCCTCCACCGCGCCGACCTGCTGGCCGCACTGGCCAGCGCCTTCGCGCTCGAACAGGTGCAGTTTGCCAAGCGCTGCGAAACCATCCAGCAGGACGACGCCGGGGTGACGCTGACCTTCGTCGACGGCACGCACGCCCAGGCCGACCTGGTGATCGGCGCCGACGGCATCCATTCGGCGGTGCGCGCCGCGATGTTCGGCGCCGAGCAGCCGCGCTTCACCGGCGTGGTGGCCTACCGCGCCGTGGTGCCGGCCAGCAAGGTGGCCCATGTACCCGACCTGCAAGCCTTTACCAAATGGTGGGGCCCCAACCCCGAAAGCCAGATCGTCACCTTCCCGCTCAACCGGGGCCGGGACATCTTCATCTTCGCCACCACCGCCCAGGCCAGCTGGCACCTGGAAAGCTGGACCACGCGCGGCAGCGTCAGTGAGCTGCAGAGCGCCTACGCCGCCTTCCACCCCGACGCGGTGGCGCTGCTGCACGCCTGCGACGAAGTGCTCAAGACCGCCCTTTACGAGCGCGACCCGCTGCCGCGCTGGACCGCCGGCCGCCTGACGCTGCTGGGCGATGCCGCTCACCCGATGATGCCGTTCATGGCCCAGGGTGCCGGCCAGGCCATCGAGGACGCCGTGGTGTTGGCCCGTGCCTTGAACCTGCCTGACACCGACTTGGCCGTTGCGCTGCACACCTACCAAGCCGCACGCCTGGAACGCGCCAGCCAGATCCAGGTCGGCTCGCGCGGCAATCAGTGGCTCAAGGCTGGCGGCAACGCCGACTGGGTGTATGGCTACGACGCCTGGAACGTGGCGCTGGGCTGAACCGACGCACCATCACCCCACGCATCAACCTGATGAGGTATTCCCATGCTCAGTGAAGGAACGAACCACACCGCGCCCTCGACGGTCATCATACCGTCACCCAAACGCGCCACTGTGGCTGAAGAGTCGACACTCTTTGCTCATCTCATACCCATCGAAGGGACGCATTCAGGGAATATTCATGGGCACCGCAGCAGGTTCATCAGGAAAAGCCGGCAATGTCAAAATGCGCGCCACGGTGATTTACCGCCGTGACGACGAAATTCTTTTCGTGCGCAAACGCAAGTCGAAATGGAATTTGCCCGGCGGGCGAGTGGAGCGGGGTGAGTCGCCGATGCAGGCGGCGTTGCGGGAGATGGAAGAAGAAACGGGGCTGGCGTTCAACACCCTGTCGTTCGTCTCCAAATACCAGCAAAACCAGGTGGTGCACTTCCTGTTCGAGGCGCGCCGGACGCTGACGCGAAAGCCTCGCCCGCGCAACGAGATCGATGCGTGCCGCTGGGTTTCCATGAAACAGCTGTGGAAGCGTAACGTGCGCGGCCCGATCCGGTCGTTGCTTAAACGCTGCGCCTCGGACCTGGATCAGAAGATCACCCTTCACTAAAGTCCCTTCCCCGGCGCCCGCTCTCCCGCTTTACCCCTGACACCGCCGAAGGTTCTGCGGCCCTTTTCGCAGCCTGGCGGCAGCTTCTGGGCACGAGCCTCACTGGCCGCACGGGGCTCGCCAGAAGGCTGTGAAGCCCTGCAAGCACTCATCAAGGATAAACAACGGTTTGTAGAGTTGTCCCGATCGAAACGGTGGTACGGGGTAAGGCCGGATGTGATTTAGCCAGTCTGCGCTGCGTGCTGCTGGTCGAGAAATTCGCGCATGGCATCGGCCGTTTGCCTGGCGCTGGTGACGATGAAAAGATGCCCCTCACCCTCTAGCACCCGCAGTTGCGCCCCGCGAATGCCGCGACGCAGGATGTTCGCGTTATACAGCCGCACCAGGGTGTCGCGCTCGCCGGTGAGGATCAACGTGGGCTGGCGCAGCCGGGACAACCGCAGCAGGCTGGTCCAGCCCGCCAGGGCCGCGAGTTGATGCAGATAGGCAAGCGGGTTGGCGGTGAGCATGCCGTGCACCACACCGTAGTGCATCACCGCCTGTATCGAATGGGGTGAAGCTTCAGGTGAGGGGGGCTTGGCGTTTTTGTTGCCACGAAAGAACGCCAGTATGTCGGCCGGCTTCACCAGCATCGCTGGCCCGGCCGAGGTCGCCGCCAGGATCAGGCAGCGAACCCTGCCGGGGTGGCGCAGGGCGAATTCCTGCGCCAATGCGCCGCCCCAACTCACGCCAAACACATCGATCCGGTCGATGCCCAGCTGCGTGAGCATCTCGGCGATCAGGTCGGCATGGCTCGGCAGGCGCATCGGCCAGCGGGGCGTGTGCGACTTACCGATCCCGGGCACGTCCAGCGTGATGGTGGTGTAGTCCAGCAGTTCGTCGCGCAGAGGATCAAAGGCGGGGGCCAGCCCACCCAGGCCGTTGATCAAGAGCAAAGGTGAGCCTTGGCCGCGAATGGAAACGTTCAGCTGCAAGCCTTTGACGGTGAGTGCATGGGTTGTCATGGTTGAATCGCCCCGGACTTTTCAGTCACTCGATGTGTGAGTCGGATACTGGCGGGTTGCGGCAGGTGAGCTGCGTGCGGCGGTACGGTACCTCCAGGGTAGAACAGAGCTCGCCTAGGCTCTGTATGAAATGCATCCCAGCTGGCAATTTGACAGTTCATTGATGTCAAATGAAATGAGGTATCAAAAAATTAATATTAGCTTATGAAGTTTATGTATTTCTCTCATCAAGACTTGGATCCTAAGATCATTTCACCCAACCACGGGATCACAGCCGAGCGCCACACGGCGTCAAGGACAAAAAGAATGATCAAACGGATTGCCACTGATGAGCCAAACTGCCCGTGCCTTTTTTCGCCCCCTGCCCACCGCTGGCCTGTTACTGGCGGCCAGTGCCTTCAGCGCCCCGCTCAAGGCTGATGATGCCCTTGAAACAGTCGTGGTTACCGGTGTGCGTGGTACCCAGCAGCGCACCGTCACCGACAGCCCCGTGCCCATCGATGTCTACACCAGTGAACAACTGACGGCCACCGGCAAGAGTGGCTTGAAGGAGATCCTCGCGCGCCTGATTCCTTCCATGAACGTGCCCACCTTCAACGGTGGGGGCACCGGTTTCCTGGTGCGCGGGATCAGCATGCGCGGCCTGGGCGGTGATCAGGTGCTGATCCTGGTCAACGGCAAGCGCCGCCACAACACGGCGATGATCAACAACAATGCCCGGGTTGGCAACGCTTCGGCGCCGGTAGACCTGGACCTGATACCCACCGCCGCCATCGAGCGCATCGAGGTGCTGCGTGACGGGGCTGCCGCCCAGTACGGCTCGGACGCCATCGCCGGGGTGATCAACATCATTCTCAAACGTGATGCCCAGGGCGCCAGCGCCGAGAGCTCGCTGGGGCAGTACTACGATGGCGACGGCACCACGGGCCATCAGACGGCCAACTTCGGTGCCCCGCTGGGCGACGGTGGTTTCTTCAACCTGTCGCTGGACGGCAAGGTGCAGGAACCCTATATCCGCGATGCCAGCGCCACGGGGCAGCTGTATTTCAACCAGGCGGACGGCAGCCCCGACCCGCGCGAAAGCAATCGCCATGGCTGGGGCAACGAATACGGCCTGGGCCGCGACCGCACCGCCAGCACGGCCTACAACCTGGAGCTGGCGCTGCAGGACGACCTCAAGCTGTACTCGTTTTCCACCCTCAGCTACCGCAACAGCAACAAGGACCTGGGCCACCGCAAACCCACCGATATCACCAGCCTGGCCGGCGTGGACGGCGCGCCCTACGGCAACGGCGGGCAGGCCCGCCGCGAAATCGAGGAGGTCGACTACCAGGCCACCGCCGGCCTCAAGGGGCTGCTCAGCGGCTGGGACTGGGACCTGTCCAGCAGCTACGGCCGTGACCGCGCGCAGCTGTACACCGACAACAACCTGAACATTTCCAACGGTCCGGATTTCAGCCAGCACCGCTTTCACCTGGGCAACGAGATCTTTGACCAGTGGACCAACAACCTGGACTTCACCCGCGCCCTGGACATCGGCTGGAGCAGCCCGCTGCAGTCCTCGTTTGGCGTTGAATACCGCTGGGAGCAGTTCACCCTGGAGGAGGGCGAGCCCAATTCCTATAACCAGGGCAGCTACGTGATTCCCACCGGCCCCTTTGCCGGGCGCGTGCCCGACCCCGGGCTGTTTTCCGTGGCGGGCACCAGCCCCGAGGACGCCGGGCGCGCCGACCGCCACAGCACCGCGGGCTACCTGGACCTGGGCCTGAACCTGACGCCGAACTGGTACGTGGGCACCGCCGTGCGCCACGAAAGCTATAACCAGGGCATTGGTGAAACCACCAGCGGCAAATTCACCACGCGCTACGAATTCCTGCCCGGCTATGCCGTGCGCGCCGCCGTGAGCAAGGGCTTTCGGGCGCCTTCCCTGGCCCAGGAAGCGTTCTCCACCACCAGCAGCATCACCCAGTTCGGCGTGGGCGGCGCCACCAGCGTGGTGCGTACCAAGCAGATGCGCCCCGACTCAGCCGAGGCCATTGCCTTGGGGGCCACGGCGCTGAAACCGGAAACCTCCATGAGCTACAGCCTGGGGCTGACCGCCGAACCCATGCCGCGCCTACGCATGACCGCCGATTGGTACCTGATCGACATCGACGACCGCATCCTGCAAACCGGCGTGCTCAGTGGCTCGGCCGTGTCCAACATTCTGGTTGCCAACGGCCTGCCGGCGAACCTCGCCGGCCAGTACTACGCCAACGCCGCCGACACCCGCACCCAGGGCGTCGACCTGGTGGCCGAGTACAGCCAACCGCTGCAAGCCTATGGCGAGGCGAAATTCAGCCTGGCCTACAACCACAATAAGAACAGCATTCGCAGCCTGGCCGCCAACCCCTCGCAGCTGTCCAGCCTGGGCGCCGGTTATGTGCTGTTCGACCGTCAGCAACAGATGGACCTGACCCAGGCCACGCCCAAGGACAAGTGGATTGCCAACACCCGCTACCGGGTCGCTGCCTGGAACGTCAACCTGACCCTGACCCGCTATGGCGAGTACACCGAAGGTTCGAACCTGCCGGAGAACGACCGCACCTACAGTGCCAAATGGATCACTGACCTGGACGTGGCCTACGACCTGACCGACCACGTCACGGTGGCGCTGGGGGCCAACAACCTGTTCGACGTGTACCCGGACAAAAAGGGCATTCGCACCTGGGCGGGCACCTATGAGTACGGCATGTTTTCCCCCTATGGCTTTGGTGGCGGCTTCTACTACGGCCGCGTGAGCGTGGCGTTTTGAGCCGGCGTTGGCGTTGGACGCTGCTGGCGTGGCTGGCGCTGGCCTGCTCGGTGCAGGGCCAGGACGTGGTGCGGGTGTGCAGTCAGAAGGATTCGCTGAAGATCCTGCTGCAGGCCGCGGGCGAGCTCGACCACTTGCCCTACCGCGTCGAATTCTCCTCGTTCCCGTCGGCGCCGCCGATAGCGGAGGCGCTGGGTGCCGATGCCGCCGACATCGGTGCGCTGGGCGATGCCCCGTTCATCTTCGCCGCAGCCGCCCAGGCGCCGATCCATACCGTGGCGGTGATCAAGCTGCAGGTCACGCCGACGATGGTGGCGGTGGTGGTGAAGCAGGACTCGCCGTTGCACCAGGTCGCGGACCTGGCCGGCAAGCGCATCGTCACCACCCGCGGTTCGATCGGCCATTTCCTGGTGCTGGCGGCCATGCGCCAGGCCGGCCTGCACAGCCGCGACGCACACTTCATTTTCCTGCCGCCCGGCGAATCCCGCCTGCTGCTGGACAACGGTCGTGCCGATGCCTGGGCCACCTGGGACCCTTACACCAGCATGGTGCAGTTGCAGGACCACACCCGCGTGCTGGCCAGTGGCGAGCACCTGTTCGCCGGCAATGTGCTGATCGTGGCCAGCGACAAGGCCATCGCCACCAAGCAGCCGCTGATTGCCGACCTGATCAAGCGTATCGACCGCGCCTACCAGTGGGCCAACCGCAATGTCGACACCTATGCCGCGCAGCAGGCCGCGCACACCGGTCTGCCCGCCGAGTTCCACCGGCTGTCGACCCTGGAGTCGACACCGCACCGCATCAACATCGACGCCACGGTGATCAGCCAGTTGCAGGCGGCCGCCGACCTGTACCTGGACGAGGGCATCATCAAGCGGCGCATTGACGCACCGGCGTATTTCGACACCCGTTTCGACCCGTGAGCCCGGCACTGGGGCTCTGTTTGACTGCCAAGGAGGAAGGTAAATGCTCGCAACCATCGGCGCCGATGCGCTGACACCCCAACTGATCCAGGACCTGCTGGCGCACCGCGTCTATGGCATTCGCATACCGGGCTTCGTCAGCCAGCCGAGCCTTGAGGCGGCCCGCGCGCAGCTGTTCGACCACCCCGAGCGCGGCGCCCTGGGCCATGCCCGGGAGTTCACCCGGTTGGGCATCGCCTATGCCGAGGTCAAGACCGATGAGGTGCGCCAGGCTTACCACGAAGCCGCGCGGGCTAATATCCAGCGGGTGCGCACTGCGTTCAAACCCTACGTGTCGCCCATTGATGAGTTTCGCCTGTGCCTCGACGAGGCCTGGCCGCGCGGCGCTCACCTGCTGGATGTGGATGGGCAGAAATGTTTCACCGGGGTGTGCCGTTACCAGGCGCCGGACATCGACCTGTGCCCGCACATCGACAAGCTGGAGTGGAACCTGCCCGCGCATTTGCAGGTGAATCTGCAGGCGCAACTGTCGGTGAACATCTACCTGCAGGTGCCGCCACAGGGCGGCGAGCTGGAGGTATGGGACATCCGCCCCACGGCCGCCGAGTACCAGTGGCTCAAAAGTGATCGCCACTACGGCATCGACCGTGACCGCCTGCGCCCCGCTGACTTCACCACCCGGCCCGAAGACGGCGACCTGATCATCATCAACCCACGCTTCATTCACGCTGTACGCCCTGTGCACGCATCGCCGCGCATAACCCTGTCCAGCTTCATCGGTTATTTCGGCGAGCAATCCCCCCTGATCTTCTGGAGCTAGACCATGAGCGCTACCTATAAAGCGGCCTTCGAGACGGACCTTTCCCATGACTACCGCGGCAAGCACGCCCTGCTGCTGATCAGCGTCGGCCAGGACTACCACGAGGGCGGCAAGTTCGACGCCACCATCGACCTGGTCAACCGCCAGGGCTTTGCCTCGTGCACCATTGCCGTGGCCGACATACTGCAACGGCATAACCTCAGCAACTACAGCTACGAGGAGGTGTACAAGGTCAGTGCCGCCTCGGGCGAGCAATGGCTGGCGCGCAACCAGGGCGCCATCAACCGCCTGGCCACCGTGACGCGAATCCTGCGCTGGGAAGCTTGCCTGCTGGACCCCGGTTACCGGCCGCTGCTGGACCGGGTGCAGTTCGAGTACGAGAACAACCGCGATTACCGCGCCGAGGTCAACGGCACTATCGGGCTGTTTCTGGACCGCCTGCACAAACGCGACCCTGACGCCGACCTTGAGGAGGCACGCTTTCGCTGCCTGAACTATCTGATCGAGGAATGCCCGATCATCATGCCGCTGTGGGCCTCCCAGGGCATTGACTTCGTGGTCTACCCGCAGCCCATGACCCGCGCCATGGCGGCCACGCGGCAGTTGTTCGTCGAGCCGCATCACCCCGCGCAGGGCCATTGGCTGTCGTTGAAGTTCAAGAAACGCGCCGCCGTGGTTGACCAGCCGGTGCCTGCGCTGGGCCGGCCGATCTGGGCCACTGCCGCGTTTGCCATTTGAACCCTGTCGGGGCGGCGGGCCGCCCCGACCTTGCCTGGAGTCGAGCATGAGTCATTCAGTACACGAGCATCGCAAGTGGTGGGCGCTGGCGGGGGTGAGCATCGCCAGCTTCCTGGGGTGCGTGGATTTCACCATCGTGAACACCGCCTTGCCGGCGTTGCAAGCGCATTTGGACGTATCGGTCGATACCCTGCAATGGGTGATCAACGCTTTCCTGTTGGCCATGTCCAGCTTCATGGTGCTGGTGGGCCGCCTGGCAGACCTGCATGGGCGCAAGCGAGTGCTGTCCTTGGGGTTGGTGGTGTTTGGCCTGGCTTCGCTGGTGGCGGGTTTGGCCTCGGGGGCGTGGCTGCTGATTGCCGCGCGGGTGGCCCAGGGCCTGGCCTGCGCGGTGCTGTACACCGCCTCGGGGGCCATCGTCGCCCAGGCCTTCGCGCCTCAGGAGCAGGGCAAGGCCTTTGGCGTGCTGTTTGGCTTCAATGGCGTGGGCCTGGCGGTGGGGCCGGTGCTGGGCGGGGTGCTGACCCAGGCGTTCGGTTGGCCGTGGATTTTTTTGATCAACGTGCCGTTCGTGTTGCTCAGCCTGCTGGTGATCGCCTTCAACGTCGACGAATCGCGTGCCGAGGGGCAGGACGCCGGGTTGGACTGGGCCGGTGCCGCCTTGCTGCTGATTGGCCTGCCCAGTCTGGTGCTGCTGATTGTGCAGGGCGGCAACTGGGG
This sequence comes from Pseudomonas sp. M47T1, assembly GCF_000263855.1. Taxonomy (GTDB): domain Bacteria; phylum Pseudomonadota; class Gammaproteobacteria; order Pseudomonadales; family Pseudomonadaceae; genus Aquipseudomonas. The sequence continues at coordinate 88,576 of NZ_AJWX01000020.1, read as the reverse complement.
CTGGGGTTCACCGCTGAGCCTGGGGTTGCTGGCCGTGGCGGTGGTGGTGCTCGGCCTGTTTGTGTGGGTAGAGCTGCGCGTGGCGTCGCCGGTGATCAACCTGCACCTGTTCGCCAACCGCCGCTTTGTGGCGGCGGTGGCAGCGAGCTTTACGCTGGCGGTGTTCTACTGCGTGGCGTTTTTCGTCATGCCGCTGTACCTCACCCACGTGCGCGGCGCCGACACCCAGGCCAGCGGGCTGTTGCTGTTGCCCACCACGCTGGGGGTGGCGCTGCTGTCGCCCTGGGTGGGGCGCCTGGTAGACCGCAAGGGGCCTGCGCTGTTGATCCAGACCGGGCTGTTGCTGTTCGCGGGTTCTGCGCTGTTGCAGATCGCGTTCAGCGCCGACACCTCGCTGGCCTATGTGCTGGCGGCGTTCGCGGTCATGGGGCTGGGCTGGGCGTGCCTGCTGGGGCCGTCGACCGTGCTGGGGGTGAGTTCGGTGCCCGAGCAGTTCGGCTCGGTGGCGGTGGGCTCGCTGATGACCTTGCACAACGTGGGTGGCGGCCTGGGGCTGGCGTTGGGCGTAAGCCTGCTGCACCACTTTACCGGGCCCGCCCAAGTGGCTGAACCGCAGGCGTTGCTGTTGGGCTACCAGGCGGTGATGGTCGCCTTGGCGGCGGCCATGCTGGTGTCGTGGGGCGTGCAGCGCTGGTTGTTGCGGGCAGGCGCGCAGAAGGCGCCTGTTGCCGCAGCCTGAACCGCTCGCCCCCCGCAGGGTTGAACCCACCCTGTGTAGCAGCGGCCGCAGGCCGCGTCACAGGCGCCGCGCAGTGCCTGAGATACCGCGCAGCCCTCTTCGCGGGCAGAGCCCGCTCCCACAAATGCTGCTACATCAATCCCTAAAGCAGCGGGAGGCGTCAGCCTTTGGCGGCGCCGTCCTGCGCGGCCTGCAGCACCCGCAGCAGGTTGCCGCCCCAGATGTTGGCCAGGTCCTTCTCGCTATAGCCTGCGTCCAGCAGGCGCTGGCTGATCTTCGGCAGCTGGCTCACGTCTTCCAGCCCAGTCACGCCGCCACCGCCGTCCCAGTCGGCACCTATGCCCACATGCTCGGGCCCCACCACCTGCAGAATGTGGAGCAAGTGCTTCATGAACACATCCAGGTCGGCCTTGGGCTGTGGATACTGGGCATCAATGGCGTGGTAGTCCTGGTAAAGCGTGTGGCTTTGTTCCGGGCTCAGCGCCGCCAGGTTGTGGAAGCGCGCGCCCAGGACCGCCATGGCTTTGTTGCGCTCGGGGTTGGGCTTGAGTGGTATCAGGTAGTCGCTGTAGGTATTGACCTGCACCACGCCGCCCTTGGCCGCCAGTTGCCGCAGGCGCGCGTCGTCGAGGTTGCGCGGGTGCGGGTTGACCGCGCGGCTGCTGGAGTGCGAGGCAATGATCGGCGCGGTGGACTGCGCCAGGATCTGATCGAACACCGCGTCGCTGGCGTGGGACACGTCCAGCAGAATGCCCAGCCGGTTGGCCTCGGTCACCAATTGCCGCCCTTCGGGGCTCAAGCCTTTCCATTGCGGCAGGGCGGTGGCTGAGTCAGCCAGCTCATTGTTGCTGAAATGCACCAGGCCGAGCATGCGCAGGCCCTGCCGGTAGTAGGTGTGCAGCAGCGCCGGGTCGGCGGCCAGCGGCTCGGCGTTCTCCATGCTGATGAACACCACGCGCTTGCCCTGGCCGGCAATGCGCCGGGCATCGTCAGGGGTCAGCGCAAGGGCGAAGGTACCAGGGTTGCGGTCGATCATGTCGCGGATGCGCGTCAGGGTCGCCAGGCCGTACGCGCTGGCGTAGGCGCGGCCTTCATCGGTCAGCGGCTGCTGGGGCGTGTACACGGCGAAGAACCCACCGTCCAGGCCGCCCTCGATCATGCGCGGCACGTCCACCTGGCTGCCGTCCTGGCGGTAGTCATGGCGCTGGGTGATGTCCCAGCCGGGGCGGGTCAGGTCCAGGGGCGTGTCCAGGTGACTGTCCAGCACCAGCAGGCGCTGGTGCAGGGCAAGGGTGGCCGGGCTGACGCCCGTGTCATCGGCCTGGGCGAAGAGGGGCAGCAAGGCCAGGGTCAGGGCGCAAAGGCGCGGGCGCATATCAGAACTCCATGCTCAGGGTGGTCTGGAAGGTGCGCGGCGAACCGGGACGGAACACCGCCGGGCCGTCGCTGGTGGTGTAGAGGTAGCCCAGGTAGTCCTTGTCGAAGAGGTTGTCGATGTTGAAGCGCAGCTTCACGTTCTTCAGCGGGCCGTAGTGCACCTGCTGGCCACCCAGGTCCAGGTAGGCGCTGTACACGGTGTAACCGGGCACCGACTCGGTGTTGGTGAAGTTGCTGTAGCGCTCGCCGGTGAAACGCCCGGTAACGTTCAACAGCGCCCAGGGCGCCAGTTCGTAGGTGACCCCGGCCTGGGCCATCCAGCGCGGGCTGTCGGGCAGGTCATTGCCGCGCAGGGACAGGCCCGCGGCGTCGTTCTTGAACGTGGACTTGTTGTAGGTGGCGCTGCCGTTGACCACCACCTTGTTGGCCAGGACCGGCGGTTTCCACTGGCCGCTCAGCTCGCTGCCATAGGCCACCACCTTGCCGACGTTCTGGTAGTAGGTTTCCACCTGGCTGCTGCCCGGCACCGCCGAGGCAAAGGATTGCAGGCGGTTGTCGAAGTCGGTGCGGTACAGCGCCCAGGCGGCGTTGAAGGTGGGTTGGTTGAGGCGGTAGCCCACCTCGTAGTTCTTCGAGCGTTCGGCCTCGGGCGCGGGCACCGACGGGCTGCCGGCGCGGTAGATGTCGTCGGCGCCGCGGGGCAGGGCCATGTTCTCCGAGTAGGAGGCGAACACCTGGCTGTTGCCGGTCAGGTTGTACACCAGGCCCACTTGGGGCAGGAACGCGTCGTTCCATTCGGTGCTCAGGCGCGGCTGGCGTTCGTTGATGTAGTCGCCGGCGTTGCGGTAGCCCTCGATGCGGTAATCCAGGTTCAGGCTCTTGAAGCCGTATTGCAGGCGCAGGCGCTCGTCCAACAACGACCAGGTGTCCTTCAGGTGAAATTGCAGCGAATTGCGCGTTGAGGTGAAGTCGCCTTGCAAGTGCACCGGTTCGTCCAGCAGCGGCTCGCCGTCGGGGCTGCCGTCGCTGAGGTTGTAACGCGCCTGCTGGCGGTTGAACACGTCGGTTTCGGCCCACACGCCGGTATCGATCTCGTGCTGGCCGACGTCCCAGCGCAGCCCGGTGAGGCCACCGAAGCGGTGACCGCTCAGGGACGACAGGCCGTACTGCACGCCCTTGGGCTCATACAGGCCGGCCACGTTGCTTTCGGCGTTGTGCAGGGCCAGCGAGGTGGCATAAGACTCGGGCGACACGCCGAAGCCTTTCTTGGCCTCGTAGTACAGCGTGGTGTAGTTGATCAGGTCCGGGTTGATCTCGAAGGTGCCGCCCAGGCTGGTCAGGGTGTCGCGCCGCTGGTTCACCGCCTGCTTGTAATACTGGTTGTAGTTGGGGTTGCTATAGCGCACCCCCGGCACAGTTTCGGCCAGGGTTGGCAGGGTGCCCAGGTAGGCAAAGTCGCGCCCCGAGCGGCCGAACGGGTCATTGGCGGTGCCGTGGTACTGGGCCAGGCTGATGGACGGCGAGTCGTAGTCGTAGAACGAGTTGTACACCGAGCGCAGCCACACCTCGTTGTGGTCGCCGAAGCGGTAGCGCACCTTGGCCTCGATGTGTTCGCGGTCGATGGTGCCCGGGCCGCGCCACAGGTCGCCGTCGATTTTCGAGCGGCTGACGTACGCCGACAGGCCCTGGTACTCGCCGCTCTGCAGCTTGACGAAGCTGCGCCGCAGGCTGTCGCTGCCCAGGGTATAGGAGACGTTGGCCCCCGGTATGGGGCTGGGGTTGCTGGTCTGGTAGTCCACGTAGGGGCCCAGGGAGGCATAGCCGGCCTGTGACACGTCGCCGGCACCGGTGGAGGCGGTGACGCGTTCGGTGTTTTCGTTATCGACATAGCGATAGATGGGGCTGCCGCCGAACTGATCGGTGCGGCCCAGGGGTACGCCGTCGATGGAGAAGCCGATCTGCTGCAGGTTGAAGGCGCGCACGAACACCGAGTTGCCGAATTCGTACAGGCCCAAGGCATCGTTGACCTGCACGTTGAAGCCCGGCAGGTTCTCCAGCATTTTCAGCCCCGAGGTGCCGGCGGGCGCGGACAGCAGGGCCTGGTGGGAGATGGCCAGGGTGTTGCTGATCTTGTCTTCACCGATGGCCGCGCTGGCCTCGGTAACGCGCGCGCCCACCACTTCCACCTTGTCCAGGCGCGGTTCGGTGGCGGTGTCGTCAGCGGCCCAGGCAGGGTCGGCAAACAGGCTGCCCAGCAACAGGCCGCCAAGCAGGCGAGGGGCCTGGCTGGCAGGCCACGGCAGGAGGGTTCGAGACGCAAGTGTCATTGGCTGTCCTTGGCAATAATAATAGGGACAAGGCCACGCGTGGCCTCGGGGAGCGATGTCCTCGAGCACCTTGAGCAACGAAGGGGGGAATTTTTCAGTGCGGCTCTAGACCGTTTGGTTCACCCCTTAGAACCTGAGTATTTTTTTATAATCAAAGGTCGGCATTATCAGGTTTTTTGTTCTTTTCGTCCGCGCCCACGGTTGGGGCAGACTGACCCTACCTGCAGGACGCAGGTCAACCTCAACCCGGCAGGCCCACCACCTTCTCGTCCGTTGGCGTGTGCAGTTTTCATGAAGACGATGGACCTATGGATTCCAATGCACCACTCAAGACCCGACTGATCGGGCAGATTTTCCAGCAGCACCATGCCTGGCTGCGCGCCCGGCTGACCTACTGGACGGGTTGCAGCCACAGCGCCGAAGACCTGGCGGCCGAGACTTTTCTCAAGGTCTGGACGCTGCCCGACCCCGGTGCCATTCGTGAACCCCGCGCCTTGCTGACCACCATCGCCCAGCGCCTGATGTACGAGCGCTGGCGCCGCCGTGACCGGGAGAAAGCGTGCCTGGACGAAATGACCGAACTGACGGAGCCGCTGCATGCCTCGCCCCATGAGCAATTGCTGTTGATGGAGCGCTTGTCGGCCATCGATCGCCAGCTCGATGGCTTGTCTGGCCAGGCCAAGGCAGTGTTCATGTACAGCCAGTTGGACGGCATGACTTATGCGCAGATCGGCCAGCGGCTGGGGCTGTCGCTGGGGCGCATTCATCAACTGATGACCCTGGCGCTGGCGTGCTTCAATTCGCCGGGTGCGTGCCAGGCACAGCGCAGCCTGGCTGCAGCGGCTACTGGGGCGCCACTGTTCCCGCGTGAGCCTGGCGACGCAGGACGTCCAGCAACAGCCTGAAGGCCGGCTTGTGCTGTCGTCGGCCAGGGTAATACAGATGATAACCCAAGGGCGTGCGGCACCAGTCGTCCATCACCTTCACTAGCCGACCGTGGGCCAGGTCCTGCGCCACCACGTGTTCGGGCACGTACACCAGCCCGCTGCCGGCGCGAGCGAAATCCAGCATCAGGGCCAGGCTGCTGCACACCAGGCGGCCGTCGCCGCGCACCTTGATGTGCCGGCCATCCTTGCTGAACGGCCAGGACCACAACCCACCCGAGGTGGGCAGACGCAAGTCAATGCAGGCATGCTCGGTCAGGTCTTGCGGGGTGAGGGGCGTTGGCCTGCGCCCGAGATACGCCGGGGCGCCCACCAGCGCCATGCGAAACTGCGGCCCGATGCGCAGGCTGATCATGTCTTTGGCCAATTGCTCACCCATGCGCACCCCGGCGTCGAAGCGTTCGGCCACGATGTCCACCAGTGCATAGCTGTCGCTGATTTCCACCGTGATATCCGGGTAGGCGCTAATCAACTCGCTGACCGCCGGTGCCAGCGCCCAGGGGCTGGCATGCTCCAGGGATGTGATGCGCAGGGTGCCCGCCGGCTTGCCACTCAGTTCGCTGAGTTCGCCCAGCCCCGCTTCGATGCCGTCGAAGTGTGGGCCGATGGTGTCCATCAGCCGCACCCCCGCTTCGGTGGGGGCGACGCTGCGGGTACTGCGCGTCAGCAATTGCACCCCCAGGCGTGCCTCGAGTTTGCGGATGGTGCGGCTCAGGGCCGGTTGCGATACGCCCAGTTGCGCGGCGGCCTTGGTGAAGCTGCCTTCGCGCGCCACGCGCAGGAAGGCCGCCAGGTCCGTTACCGTGTCCCGCATGATTGATGCCTTCAGGTTATAGGTGCATTCCTATCATACCGGCTAATCATCATTGGGGTGCGTTGCTAGAGTGGCGCGCTTGTTTTCAACCACTTGCAGGGAAACACGAGCACATGAGCAACCGGCCTATTGATGTGATCATTTTTGGCGCCACCGGCTATACCGGTCGGCTGGTCGCCGAATACTTCTACGCCACCCACGGGGTCGACGGTCCGGTCAAGTGGGCCCTGGCGGGGCGCAACCTGGGCAAGCTCGAAGCCATCCGCGACAGCTGGGCCAACGCGGCGGCCTTGCCGCTGGTCATGGCCGATGCCGAGCAGCCGGCCAGCTTGCGTGACATGGCCGCCGCCACCCGGGTGATGATCAGCACGGCGGGCCCATTCTCGCTGTACGGCTCTGACCTGGTGGCCGCCTGCGCCGAACTGGGCACCGACTACGTTGACCTGTGCGGCGAAATCCCGTGGATCGCGCAGATGATCGATCGCCACCAGGCCACTGCCCACGCGTCCGGCGCGCGGCTGGTGTTCTCCTGCGGTTTCGACTCGGTCCCCTTCGACCTGGGGGTGTGGTTCACCCAGCAATTGGCCTTGCAGCAGTTCGGCCAGTACGCGCCACGCGTGCGAGCACGCATGCGCAACATGCAGGGCGTGTTGTCGGGCGGCACCTTCGCCAGTGTCGGCGCTGTGGAGGCGGCTGCCGCGACGGATCCGGCTTTGGCTGAGGTATTGAGCAATCCGTTTGCCTACACCCCTGGCTTCAAGGGTGTCGAGCAACCTGACGGCCAGACGCCGCATGTGGATGAGCTGACGGGCAGTTGGGTAGGGCCGTTCATCATGTCGACCATCAACACCAAAGCCGTGCACCGCACCAACTACCTGCAGGGGCACCCCTGGGGCGAAGGCTTTCAGTATGACGAGATGCTGATGCTGCCGGCGGCGCCGTCCAGCGACGACGCACCCAGCCTGGCCGGTTTTTCCTATAACGAAGGCGGCCATCCGCAGCCAGGCCAAGGGCCAACCCAGGCAGAAATCGACGCCGGCTTCTACGACGTGGTGTTCTATGCCGAACTGGGCGAGGGCAGGGTGGTGATGGCCTCGGTCAGCTGTGATGAAGACCCGGGCTACCTGTCCACCTCGAAGATGCTCTCGGAGTCGGCCCTGGCGTTGGCCTTCGATGTCAATCGCGAGCAAACGCCGGGTGGTTGCTGGACGCCGGCGGCGGCGTTGAATAGCGCCTTGATTGCGCGGTTGAGCGCGAACGCGGGCGTGAGGTTTGTTCCGGGGGTGTAAGACGCTTCGGGACGTCGCTTTCGAAAAAACTTGCATATCAGTGCATATGCACTGATATGCTTGCGCTCAGTCATTGGTGTCCATCACCTACCGGGAGAACCTCCTTGAGCGCACCCATTGATTCACCGGCAAATCAGCGCATGATTCTGATAGTCATCGGCATCGTCTCGTCCCTCGTCATGCTGGACACAAACCTGGTGGCGGTGGCGCTGCCGACCATCGCCAGCTCATTGAACGCGGATTTCGCCGACCTGCAGTGGGTGATCACGGCCTACGTTCTGCCTTTTGCCGCTTTGCTGTTGGCGGCCGGCTCGTTTGGCGACCGGGTGGGGCGTCGGCGTGCCGCGCTCATTGGACTGGTGTTGTTCGGGCTTGCGTCCCTGGCCTGCGGGTTGTCCGTGTCGCCCTTGATGCTGGACATTTCCAGGGCCGTTCAAGGGGTAGGGGCCAGTCTGCTCCTGACCGCGACCCTGGCCATCATCAACCATACCTTCGTGGGGCCCGAACGCGCCAAGGCCTATGCGTTCTGGGGGGCGAGCCTGGGCGTCGCCATCACCTGCGGGCCTATCCTGGGGGGCGTTATATCAAGCCTGTTTGGCTGGCAATGGGCATTTCTGATCAACGTGCCGCTTTGCTCGGTGTTGATCGTTGCCACCTTGAAGGTCGTCCCTGAATCGCGCGATCCAGGTGCGGACAGCCTCGATTATGGGGGCATACTGACGTTCAGCTCGGGCCTGTTTCTGCTCACGTGGGCGGTGATCGATGGCAACGCTTCAGGTTGGCTGGCGCCAGCGGTGATGTGGCGTGCAGTGGGAGGGCTGCTGTTGCTCGCGGCGTTCGTGATGGTGGAAAAGCGCCAGAGCAACCCGATGCTTGATTTCAAGATCTTCGGGTCGCGCTATTTCTGCGGCACGGTGGCCTCGATGATGGGCTACGCAGTGGCGGCCCAGGTGATGATTTTTTATCTGCCCCTTTACCTGCAGAACGCCTTTGGGTTTGCGCCGATGACCGCTGGGTTTGCGATGCTTCCGTTTGCGCTGCCCATGTTTCTGGTACCGCGGTTGAGCGCCAACATCACGCTTTCCTCACGGGCCCTGCTGTCGCTTGGGCTGGGTGTTACCGCCGCTGGCGACATGATGATGGCCTTGCTGTGCAATGCGGGTGCTTCGTATCCGTTGTGTGCGGTCGCGATGGTCATCACCGGTACCGGGGCCGGTATCCTCAATGGTGAAACCGCAAAAGCGGTGCAGGGCGCCTTGCCCGCCAACCGGTCCGGTGTGGCTTCCGGGATAGCCGCTACCATCCGCTTTACTACATTGCTGTTTGGCATCGCCGCCCTGGGTGCGATTCTGTTGTCCTCAACGCTGAAGGCATTTGTCCCTCATGCCGGCTCGTTGGGATGGTCGATAGGGCAGGCTGTCAGCACCGCCAAACGGTTTTGCGCAGGCGATGCCGCGTCGATTGAAACAACTGTCATGGGTTTGCTTCGCTCAGCCTTCGAGTCTGGCTTTGCGAGCGCCGCGTGGGCTGCGGTTGCGGTTGCGATCATTGCTCTGGTGGTGACACGAACCCTGATGGCAGAGGGGGCGCCTGCCACCTCGGGATCTGAGCCCGCAGAGGCATTATTCGTCGCGGATGAGTAGCACAGGCGCGGGCAGGGCGCAGCGCCGTGATGCGCGCTTGTACATTTCATACAGACCCTAATCTTGATGGCCAAAGGAGGTCCCATGGCTGTGCAGTGTCTATGCACCAGCGTTCGTCAGCTGGCGCGCCGCATGACGTCCATTTACGAGACGCACCTGGCGCCTCACGGTCTCAGTGCACCTCAATTTTCAATTCTTCAGCGGCTGCATCAACTGGCCCCTGTCGCCAATCTTGAGTTTGCTGCCCACATGGGCATGGATCGAACCACCTTGAGCCGTGGGTTGAAACCCTTGATCGCGGTTCACTGGATCGAGACCGTGGACATGCCGGAAGGCACGGTCATCGACAAGCGCTCCTTCGGGCTGCAACTGACGCCGGCCGGCATCGAGAAATACCAGGCCTCGCGTGAGGCCTGGTTGAGCGCCCAGGCTGAAACCCGAAAAGCCCTGGGGCCAGTGCTTTCCGACGCGTTGCTGGCGACGACCCATGAGGTGTATGAGGCGTTGGCTTGATGGCGTGCGGGGCTTTTTGATGGTTCTCCCGCCCCCTGCAGCAGCTGCCCCGGGCGGCGCCTTGCGACGCGGTGTGTCAGGCATCATGCGGTGTCAGTGAGGCGGTCTTACTTGATGGCGTTCTCGTTCCAGCCGCCACCCAGCGCCTTGTACAGCGCGACGGCAGAGGACGAGGACGCATAGCACGCCTCCAGCCGCTGTGCCTGAATAGCTTCCAGCCTGGACTGGGTTTCCAGCACGTCGATGTAGCTGCTGTTGCCTTTTTGATAGCTGGCCAGCACCAGGTCTCGGGCCTGGGTGCGGGTTCGTTCGCCATCGGTCAGCAACTGCGTCCTGGCATCACTCGTGATCAATCCAGAAATGGAATTTTCGACCTCGGCCGTGGCTTCCAGGACACTTTCGCGATAGCCCGCGAGCTTCACGGCGTAGTCGCCTTTGGCGGACTTGACTTGGGCATCCACACGGCCGAAATCAAACAGCCGCCAACGAATGCCAACGGCGCCCAAGGCTTCGTTGGAGGCGCCGTCGAACAGATTGCCGCCTTGAGTGGTGGTGCTGCCGACCAGGGCCGACAAGGAAACCTTGGGGTAGTACTCGGCGATGGCCTGGCCAATGCGCTCGTTGGAGGCTGCCAGCCGACGCTCGGCCACGATCAGGTCAGGCCGCCTGCGCAGCAGGGCAGCACTGCCACCTGCCGCCTCGATCGACGGCGCGCTGGGTATCGGTGCACTGTTGTCCAGGTCAGTGTCAGCGGTGCCCGGTGTTCGGCCCAACAAAACATCCAGCCCATTACGCGCCGCCGTCAAGCGTGCCTCAAGCAAGGGAACGCTTGCACGCACCACGGACAGCTCGGCGCTCGCCTGTTCAGCGTCCTGATCAGGGGCCAGGCCGCGCGAGCGCAGTACGTCCACCAGGCGCTTGATATCGCCCTGGGTGCTGACCTGGTCCCTGGCGACGCCCAGGCGAGCTTGCAGCAACCTAACCAACAAATAGTCATCGGCGACAGCGGCAGTGACCTGCAACCTGGCCGCAGCCTCATCCGCCTGGGCCGCCTGGTACTCGGCAATGGCGGCGTGGGAGCTTCTTCTCAACCCCCCGGACAGGTCGATCTCCCAGGCGCTTGAAACGCCTGCGCCATACAGATTGCCGGTGCGGTCAAAGCCGGGAAGCGAGGCATTTTCAGCCGCAACAACAGGGTCTTCCAGGGATTGCCTGGCTCGACTGGCACTCGCCGCAGCCTGCCCAGTAGGCAACAGTTGCGCATGGGCACCCTCTGCGTACGCGGCCGCCTGCGAGGTGCGGGCCAAGGCCTGTGCCAGCGTCAGGTTCTGCGCCAGCGCAGTGTTCACGACGCGGTTCAGCACGGGGTCTCTGAAGCCCTGCCACCAGGCGTCCATTGCTGCCGATGAAGGCTGTGCGGTCCTTTCTGACAGCTGCTGGGCGCCATTGAACTGCGTCGCAACGTAGGTTTCGGGGCGGTGGTAGTCGGGCCCCACCCTGCAGCCATCGATGCCACCCAGCAGTGCCAATACGAGTACACTTTGCGCACTCGTGACCAGATGTCGATTCATTTGCCTTTACCCCTAACACCTATAATTGTTTACAGTATTCTAAAGTCGTTACCCAATTGTCAACGGATGTTCAGATCGTTATGAAACAACTCCCCACGCAAGACAGCATCGAATTGCCTGCGTCTGGCCAGCGTGGCCCCGCTGAGCACGACCGCAGGCTGCAGATTCTGGAGGTGGCCAACAATCACTTCCGGCTCTACGGCTACCGCAAGACCACGGTGGCTGACCTGTCCAAGGCCATCGGCATCACCACCGCCTACATTTACCGGTTTTTCGAATCCAAACAGGCCATTGGCGAGTCGATCTGCGCCATGGTGCTGGGCAACCTCGACACCGAACTGCGCCGCCTGAGTGACCTGGAACCCACGGCCACCCGCAAGCTCAGGGCCTTTACCCGCCACGCCCTGCGCCTCAGCCATGCGCTGTTCATGAATGAGAGCAAGCTGTTCGAACTGGTTCGGGTTTCCGAAGAAGAGAGCTGGTGCACGGCGGCAGGCCACCAGGAGGCACTCAATGACATCATCCGTTCCATCATCGAAATGGGCCGCAACGAAGGTGAGTTCGAGCGCAAGACCCCGCTGGATGAGGTGGTTCTGGGCATCCAGGAGGCGCTCATTCCCTACACCCGTCCTTCTGCGATGGATCGCCGGCAAATGGCTGAGCTCGATGCCGGGATGCTGGCGACCACCAGCATGATCTTGAGGAGCCTTGCACCTTAGTACTGTTTTCATATTGACAGATTCGTAACCTGTAAACAGAATGCCTTCGGCTCACGGAGGCTTCTATGTTCACACACGCTCGCTCGCGCCTTACCCTTACCCCCCTCGCTTTCTGCGCGCTGTTGTCGGCGTGTGGTGAGCACGCTACACCTGACCCCAGGATCGACCGCCCGCCGTTGGTGAGTACCGCGGCCGTCAAGGCGGCCCCACTGTTGCGAGAGCGCCGATTCACGGGCGTCATTGCCGCCAGGGTCGAAAGCTCGATAGGCTTTCGTGTGTCGGGCAAAATCTCCCAGCGAATGGTGGATGTCGGCCAGCGCGTCAAGCGCGGCGATCCGCTGATGAAGCTCGACATCACCGACTTCGGGCTGGATGTGAAAAACCAGGAAGCGGGCGTGGCCGCAGCGCAAGCCGCCACGGTGAAAGCCGATGCCGACTTTGCTCGCTTGCAAGGCCTGGTCTCCATGGGGGCCGTGTCCGCCAAGGCGTTTGACGAGGCCCAGCAGGTCAAGAACTCAGCCCATGCCGGCCTGGAGGCGGCCAAGGCCAAGCTGGACCTTTCGCACAATGCTTACGGCTACGCCATCCTGCGGGCGGATATGGATGGGGTGGTGGTGGATCGCTTTGCCGACACCGGCCAGGTGGTTTCCGCCGGTCAGCCTGTGGTGGTCGTGGCGCAAGAGGGCGCGCGCGAGGCTCGAATAGACCTGCCCGAGACGGTCCGTCCGGCAGTGGGCTCCCAGGCCACCGCGCGGCTCTACGGCAATGACAGGCAGACGTTTGGCGCCCGATTGAGGGAGCTTTCCGGTTCCGCCGACCCGGTCACCCGGACATTCCGGGCCCGTTACGTGCTGGAGGGCAGTTCAGGGGATATTCCCCTGGGTTCAACGGTGGTCATATCCCTTGAAAAACCCGGCCTGAGCGATGAGCGGGAACTGCCGCTCGGCGCGATCTATGACCAGGGCCAAGGCCCAGGTGTCTGGGTAGTGGGGGACGACAAGAAACTCCATTACACCCCTGTGAAGCTCATTCGCGTCACCGAGGAAACGGCAGTTGTCGGCCCGGGTTTGACGGATGGGCAGCGTGTCGTGGCATTGGGTGTACACCAACTGCATGAAGGCCAAGCCGTACGGATTGCCGAAGGGGAGACGCCATGAAAGGCTTTAACCTTTCCGAGTTTGCCGTCCGGGAGCGAGCGATCACGCTGTTTCTGCTGGTCGCCATTTTTACCGCGGGCGCACTGGCCTTCCTCAAGCTGGGCAGGGCTGAAGACCCGGCGTTCACCGTGAAGCAGATGACCATGGTCACGGCCTGGCCGGGCGCCACGGCCCAGGAGATGCAGGACCTGGTGGCCGAGCCGCTTGAAAAACGCATGCAGGAATTGCGTTGGTACGACCGCACCGAGACGTTCACCCGTCCGGGCCTTGCGTTCACCACGCTGTACCTGCTGGACAGTACGCCGCCCCACGAGGTGCCGGAGGAGTTCTATCAGGCCCGCAAGAAAATTCTTGATACCGAGTCCAGTCGGCCTGACGGCGTTTCTCCAACCCTGGTGAACGACGAATATTCGGACGTCACCTTTGCCCTTTATGCATTGAAAGCCCCTGGCGAGCCCCAGCGAAACCTGGCGCGCGAGGCGGAAACCCTGCGCCAGCGCCTGTTGCACGTGGCGGGCGTGAAGAAGGTCAATATCATCGGCGAGCAACCCGAGCGCATCTTCGTGGACCTGTCCTACGACAGGTTGGCGACCCTCGGCCTGTCGCCCAACGACATCTTCATTGCGCTTCATGGCCAGAACGCCGTGACACCGGCGGGTTCCATCGAGGCCAAGGGCCCGCAGATACAGGTACGCCTGGACGGGGCGCTCAATGACCTGGAAAAGATCCGCAACACGCCGGTTCTGGTGAACGGCAACACGCTCAAACTTTCGGACGTGGCGGACGTGAAGCGCGGTTATGAAGACCCGTCTACCTTCCTCATTCGCAACAATGGCGAGGATGCCTTGGTGCTGGGGGTGGTGATGCGTGATGGCTGGAACGGCTTGAGCCTGGGCAAGGCATTGGAGCAGGAGGCCGGCGCCATCAACCAGGAACTGCCGGTGGGCATGAGCCTGAGCAAAATCACCGACCAGTCGGTGAACATTGATGAAGCCGTTGGCGAGTTCATGCTCAAGTTCTTCGTGGCGCTGACCGTGGTGATGATGGTGAGCCTTGCCAGCCTGGGCTGGCGAGTGGGCTTGGTGGTGGCAGCCGCCGTGCCGCTGACGCTGGCGGCGGTGTTTGTGATCATGCTCGCCACCGGGCGTGATTTCGACCGCATCACCCTGGGTTCGCTCATTCTGGCGCTGGGGCTGTTGGTGGACGATGCGATCATCGCCATTGAAACCATGGTGGTCAGAATGGAGGAGGGCTATGACCGCATCCAGGCGTCCGCTTACGCCTGGAGCCACACGGCCGCGCCTATGCTGTCCGGTACCCTGGTGACCATCATTGGTTTCTTGCCTGTGGGCTTTGCCCGCAGCACGGCGGGCGAGTACGCAGGGAATATCTTCTGGATCGTGGGCTTTGCGCTGATCACCTCCTGGCTGGTTGCGGTGTTCTTCACGCCCTACATTGGCGTCAAGATCCTCCCGCACATCAAGAAAGTCGAGGGCGGTCACACCGCGATCTATGACACCCGCCACTACAACCGCTTTCGCAGGCTTCTGGGTTTCGTCATCCGCCGAAAATGGATCGTGGCGGCGATCGTGATCGCGTTCTTCGCCCTGGCGATCATGGGGATGGGCGCCGTGCGCAAGCAGTTTTTCCCGTCCTCCGACCGCCCCGAAGTGCTGATCGAAGTGCAGATGCCGCAGGGCACTTCAATCAACCAGACGGACGCGGCCACTGGCGAGGTGGAAAACTGGCTGAAGACACAGCCGGAAGCCAGGATCGTCACCTCCTACATTGGTCAGGGCGCGCCCCGGTTTTACCTGGCCATGGCCCCGGAATTGCCGGACCCCTCGTTCGCGAAAATCGTGGTGTTGACCGAGAACGAAGCGGCGCGCGAGGCGCTCAAGGTCAAATTGCGCGACGCTGTCACCAATGGCCTGGCACCGCAAGCGCGGGTGCGGATGACCCAGTTGGTGTTTGGCCCTTACTCGCCGTACCCGGTCGCGTTCAGGGTGATGGGCCCCGATGCCGACAAGGTACGCGGCATTGCCGAACGCGTGCGCGCGGTTATGCAGGCCGACCCCAACATGCGGACCGTCAATACGGATTGGACCGAGCGCGTGCCGACGGTGCACCTGGTGCTGGACCAGGATCGTCTGCAGGCGTTCGGGCTCAGTTCCCAAGAGGCGGGCGAACAGTTGCAGTTCCTGCTCAAGGGCACCGCGGTCACCCAGGTGCGCGAGGACATTCGAACCGTCGATGTGATGGCCCGGTCTTCCGGCAATACCCGCTTGGACCCAGGGAAAATCGAGGACTTCACGCTTGTTGCCAAGGGCGGCAAGCGGGTGCCGCTTTCCCAGGTGGCAAACATCCAGGTTCGGCCGCAAGACCCGATCCTGCGGCGCCGAGATCGCACGCCCACCATCACCGTCAGGGGCGATATCGCCGACGGCACACAGCCCCCGGACGTTTCCATGATGGTGTGGAACGAGCTTCAGCCGTTGATTGCAACGCTGCCGTCCGGGTATCGGGTCGAAATGGCCGGTGCGATCGAAGAGGCCGGCAAAGCCAACGCTGCGCTTGCCCCTTTGTTTCCGATCATGCTGTTGTTGACGATGGTGGTCATCATCTTCCAGGTAAGGTCGCTGGCGGCCATGGCGATGGTGCTGGCCACCGCGCCCTTGGGGCTGATCGGGGTGGTGCCGACGTTGATGCTGTTCCATCAGCCCTTCGGCTTCAACGCGTTGATCGGCCTGATTGGCCTGGCCGGCATCCTGATGCGCAATACGCTGATTCTGATCGGGCAGATCCACACCAACGAGGCGCAGGGGCTGGGACCCTACGACGCGGTGGTAGAGGCCACGATCCAGCGATCACGCCCCGTGCTATTGACCGCCATGGCGGCGGTGCTGGCCTTTATTCCGCTCACGCAGTCGGTGTTCTGGGGCACTCTGGCCTACACCCTGATCGGCGGCACGTTTGGCGGCACGATCATGACGCTGGTGTTTCTGCCGGCGCTGTATGCCATCTGGTTCAAGATCAGGCCTGAAGCGTCAAGCGGATTAAGTGGCCGAATGTAAGCGCAGAGGTACTTCGGCCTACGGGGGCGGTGCGGGTGAATTGACCCGCCACGGCTGCTGCTACAGCGGCCTGCGCCGCTGTTGCCAGGCGTCTTGCGACGTGGTGTGTCAGGCGCTGCGCGGCGTCTGTGACGCATCGACACCGTGGGTGCGGTTGTAGCCATTGATGCCCGGTGCGCTCCACCCTTCGGGTTGTTGCGCCGCTTCGTAGATTTCCACCAGCAGGGGGTAGCACTTGGCGGTGTCGGAGGAGTGTTCGGCCGAGCAGTCACCCCCGGGGCAGGCGGACAGGCAGCCCAGCAGGTCGATTTCCGCGAAAAACTCCAGGTAATCCCCAGGCTGCACCGGGCTGGCTTTCATGAAGTACTGGCCGGTATCACGGGTAAAACCGGTGCACATGAACACGTTCAACACGTCATGCACATGGGGTTCGGCGTCACCCAGTGTCAGCCCGGTGGAGGTCGACAACGCACGGGTCAGGTTGGAGTGGCAGCAATGGTGATACTGGCCGCCGCCGCTGAGCAGGTTATGGGTATAGGGGTCGCAACGCGTCCCGATGACGTCGTGGACCGAACCGCCAAACGCATCGAAACCGTACCAGTCGAGGGTGTCATGGGTGATGGTGGCCATGGGGCGCAGGGTGGGAAAGCTTGAGAACAACTGATCGCCCACGCCCAGGTGCGTGCCGTTCAGCGCGCGGGTCTTGCCGGTGTAGAAACGCTCGGTCAGGTCGTGCTGGTTGAACAGGTTCAGGTCGCCCACCTGAGGGCCCTCGGTCGAGACGATGCGAAAAAAGCCGCCGGCCGGAACGGTGAAGGTGGCCGCGTCGCGGGCGGGAACCACCACGGTTCTGACGTGCTTGAGCCCTTCTCGAACCGCGCGGTAAGTGCCAATGTCCGGCCGTGGCAGGGTCTCTACCGGGTAGCAGAGCACCGGCTTGATGGCCTTGCGTTGTTCGGCGTCAGTGGGGGCCTGGGTAATTGGGGTAGGCTTCATGTAATGCTCCGTAGGTTGCACGCGATCAGGTCGGTGGGGCTATGCACGGGTAGGGTGGCTCAACAGATCAAGCAGGGCATGCTCGGAATCGTCGAGGTAACGGTTCATGGCGTCGGCTGCCGCCGGGCGGTTACCGGCAGCGAGCAGGTCGTGGATCTCATGGTCGCGCTCCAGCCACGGGCGCTGAAAGTTCTCCTCGTCGGGCGCCACGGCGAACACCAGGCGCATCTGCGCCGCGATGTTGGTAAAGAAGGCGTCCAGCAGGGGGCTGCGCAGCAGGCCCACGATGTGCTGGTGGAAGCGCAGGCTCTGGGTGCCGAAGGCTTGCCAGTCCTCGCGGTCGCGGGCCAGTTCGGCCGCCTCGATGGCGTCGAGCATGCGGTCGGACTGGTATTCACGCAGCGGCTGGCTGCCCAGGATGGCCTGGATTTCGAGGGTGCGACGCACCAGGAACAGGTCGCGCACCTCGGCCACGCCCAGGCGGCGCACCATCACGCCTTTGTTGCGCACATAGGTGGCCAGGCCTTCGCGCCCCAGTTGGTGCAGGGCTTCACGCACAGTGTTGCGCGAGGCGTTGTAGCGGTTCACCAAGTCGGCTTCCACCAGCGCCATGCCGGACAGCAGCCGGCCGCCGATGATGTCTTCGCGCAGTTCGCAGGCCACCTGATCGGCCAGGGACAGGCCTTCGGCCGCGTGTTCGGGGGGTGAGGTCTTCATGCCAGCTGTGCATCCTTGAGAAAACGGCCCATGCGCTCGCTGCGGTTGTCCAGCAACTGGCGCGGCGAGCCGGCCTGAACGATCTGCCCGCTTTCCATGAATATCACGCGGTCGGACACCTGGAAGGCAAATTTCATTTCGTGGGTGACGATGATCATGGTCATGCCTTCCCGGGCCAGGTCTTCGATGACTTTCAGCACATCACCCACCAGCTCCGGGTCCAGGGCCGAGGTGGGTTCGTCGAACAGCATGACCTGCGGGCGCATGGCCAAGGCTCGAGCAATGGCCACCCGTTGCTGCTGGCCACCGGAGAGTTGGTGGGGGTACTTGCCGGCGTGCTCGCGCAGGCCGACCTTGGCCAGCAGGGTCAGGCCCAGGGCGCGCAGTTGGGCATGGCTGCCGTGGCCATGGTGACGTGGAGCAAGCAGCACGTTGTCCAGCACGGTTTTGTGCGGGAACAGGTTGAAGCCCTGGAACACCATGCCCACCTGGACGATGCCGTTCATATGGACACGGTTGCCCAGCGTGCCGCCGGCCTCGCCGCTGCCACGCAGGAACGGTGCACCACACAATTCCACGGTGCCCGCGTCCAGACCTTCGAGGCCATTGAGGGTGCGGATCAGCGTGGTCTTGCCGGACCCCGAGGGGCCGATGATGGACACCACTTCGCCGAATTTAACTTCCAGGTCGATCCCTTTGAGTACCTCCAGCGGGCCATAGTGCTTGCGTGCGTTGTGCACCCGCAGTGCATGTACACCCTGGCGCGCAACCGGTGCCGGTTCAGCCACAACGGTGTTGGCGGGGCTCTCGGCAATCACCCACGGCTTGCGCTGGCTGACATCCAGATAGCGTTCCAGACGCTGCAACAGGAAGCTGAACACCGTGACGATCAGCACATAGTAGAACGCCACCGCCAGCATGGTTTCCATCACCAGGAAGTTCTGCGTGTAGAGTTGTTGGCCCACCAACAGGATTTCCGACAGCGATATCACCGACACCAGCGAGGTCAGCTTGACGATGGTGATGTACTCGTTGGCCAGGGTGGGCAAGGCTACCCGCAGCGCCTGGGGGATCACAATCAGGCGCTGTACGCCACTGTAGCGGATGCCCAGGGCCTTGCCGGCTTCCATCTGACCCTTGGCCACGGCTACCAGGCCGCCGCGATGGATCTCGGCGATGTAGGCCGCCTCGCTCAACACCAGCGCGATAAGACCGGCGGCGTAGGGGTTGGACAGCAGTACGCTGGTGGCGGGAAACACTTGGGGCAGGTTGTAGACAAAGATCAGCAGCACCAGCAACGGCAGGCTGCGGAAGAACCAGATGTACAGGGCGGCGGCGCGGTTGAGGCCGCGCCGTGGCGACTGCCGGGCCAGCGCCAGGACAAAGCCCAGCACAATGCCCAGTACCCAGGTTTCCAGGCTCAGTTGAACCACGGTGCCGACGGCTTTCCAGAAGTCGCCGTTGACCAACAGGCCGGCGGTGTAATGCCAATCGAATTGCATGGGGAGCTCCGTTTACTGCGCGGCTTGCGGGTTCTGGCCGGTGGCCTGGGCGATTTCGGCGGCGCTGGGTTCAGCCAGGTTGTAGCGGCTCAACAGCGTCTGGTATTCGCCGCTGTCCTTCATGGCCGAGAAGCCTTGGCGCAGCTCGGTCAGCAACGCGTCATTGCCTTTGCGCACGGCCAGGCCGATGACCACGGGGTAGATCATTTCGCTGGAGCTGATGGTGATGCGCCCTTTGAGTTTATCGGTGGTAATGCGCGCCACGGCGGCGTCCTCGAACTGCACGTCAACGGCCTTGGCCAGCAGCGCCTGGGCAGCTTCCGGCGAGGTGGGGAACTCGCGCGAGTCGATGGGCGCCTTGCCGTTGGCCTGGCAGTAGTCTTTCGACAGGGCGGCCAACTTGGGAATCCACGAGCCACCCTTGATTGAGGCGACACGCTTGCCGCACAGGTCCTGGGGTTGTTGCGGGCGGAAGGTGTCGTCGCTGCGGACCATCAACGACGCACCGCTTTTGAGGTAAGGCAGGAAATCCACCTGAGTTGCGCGCTCAGGCGTCACGTACAGCGCCGAGGCGATCAGGTCGAAGCGGCGGGCGTTGACGCCCATCACCAGGTTGGCGAAGCGGGTGTCGACGAACTGGGGCGCAAGCTTCAGGTGGCTGCCCAGCAGGGTCATGAACGCGGGGTCGAAACCGGCTGGCTTGCCTTGGTCCAGGTAGGTGTAGGGCGGGTAGGTGAGGTCTGAGCCGATGCTCAGGCGCTGGGGTTGCAGGGTGGCTTCGTCCGCATGGGCGCAAGCGCAAGCGGTGAGGGACAGGGCGAGAAGCGAACGAGTAAGGCGTGCACGTCGAGACATCATGAGGCTCCGCTGGAGAAGGATTGTTCAACAATCGATAAAGATGAAGTAATCAATTGTTGTGCCAATCATGAAAAATCCATGAGCGGGTGGCGCTTTGGGGCGGTAAGAAAAAGGGGCTGTTGTGGGAGCTGGCTTGCCAGCGCTCACAAGACTTATTGATTGTGCGCGGTTATGGGGCGTTGTTGTGAGGTGTGGAACCTGATGGTGCGCCTTCAGCGCAAGTGCACGTGACCTTGGGGCAAGCCATTGGCATGTTCGGCTGCGGCTTCGCGTGCCAATCCCACCAGGCGTTCCACGGTTTCCAGGCCGACACCTGCGCGCCAGCTGGCAAACATCTCCAGGTCCGCCGGGACGGGTTGCACGTCCAGGCGGCACAGGCTGCCGGCGCCCAGCGCCGCGCTGACCAGCGCCGGGGGCAGGGCGGCAACGCCGAAGTCTTCGGCCAGCAGCCGCTCCATGGCCGCCACCGAATTGATGCAGCACAGCCGTGGCGCACGCAGGCCTTGGGCGTGCAGCAGGCCAAGCAGGTCCTGGTGGGGGCGGGAGTGACGGGAAAAGGTGATCAGCCGTTGGTTGGCCAGCATGGCCAGGCTATCAGCGGCGTAGGCACTGTCCGGGCGTGCCAGCCAGGCCATGGGGTAGCTGGCCAGGTGGGCGTTGCGCAGGCCTTCATCGGGCAGCGGATCGGTTTGCAGAATCAGGTCCAGTTGACCGCGGCGCAGTTGCTCGGCCAGATGGCGTGCGGTGTCGGCCTGCAGGTCCAGCTCAAGGGTCGGCAGCGACGCGCCGATGCGCTGGATGAACGGGGCCAGCCAGGTATGGATCACGCTTTCCATGACACCCACGCGCACGCGCCCCGGATGGCCGGCATCGACGGCTTGGCGCAGCGCCTGGGTGCTGTCCAGCACTTGCTCGGCATAACTGATCAGGGCCTGGCCGCGCGGGGTGATGGTGGCGCCCCTGGCGTCGCGCTCGAACAGGCGCACGCCCAGTTCGTCTTCCAGCGCGGCAATGCGGTTGGACACCGCGGCCTGGGTGCTGAACAGCTTCTGCGCGGCCAGCCGGAAACTGCCCAGGCGCGCGACCCAGATGAAGGTTTCGAGGAACTTGATGTTCATGGCGGCAGCTTCCGGCAGACGAGAGGCCCATGATAGCGGTGATCGACTTTACTTATCACCCGTACCCCGAATAACCCGTTGGACGCCTGCGCAACGTGGGCGTGAACATTTGTCCATCAGCCATCTGCGGAGCCCTTCATGAAACGTCCCTTGCTCAACTGCGATATCGGAGAAAGCTTCGGCGCCTGGTCCATGGGGCTGGACGAGGAGGTGATGCCCCTGATCGACTGCGCCAACATCGCCTGCGGGTTCCATGCGGGCGACCCTGGCACCATGCGTCGCACCGTTGCCTTGGCGGTCAGCCACCAGGTGCGTATCGGCGCGCACCCGGCCTACCCCGACCTGGTGGGCTTCGGTCGCCGCAGCATGGGCTGCTCGGCGCAAGAAATCGAAGACCTGGTGCTCTACCAGATCGGCGCCCTGGACGCCATGTGCCGTGCCGAAGGCAGCCGCGTGCAGTACGTCAAGCCCCATGGCGCGCTGTACAACGACATGATGGCTGACCCGGTACGCTTGCGCGCCGTGATGCGTGCGGTGCATGCCTATGACCCGCAATTGCCGCTGATGCTGATGGCCACCGCCGACACCAGTGCCAGCCGCAGCCTGGCCGCCGAGTGTGGGCTGACCTTGTGGTTCGAAGCCTTCGCGGACCGCGCCTATGAGCCCGACGGCCAACTGGTGAGCCGACGCTTGCCCGGCGCGGTTCACCATGAGCCCGCTCAGGTGGTGGCCCAGGCGTTGGGCCTGGCCCGCGGTGAACCGCTGATTACCCGTGACGGCAGCGCCTTGCACCTGCACGTCGATACCCTGTGCGTGCACGGCGATAACCCGGCCTCGGTGGCGGCCGTGCGGCAGATTCGCCAGGCCCTTGACGGGCTGTCAGCATGAAGGTCGGCGTCGAAGTCGCCGGCATCGACTGCCTGACGCTGCGGCTGTTCGACGTGATCGACGAGGCCAACGTTCCCTGGTTGCTGGCTGCGGCCCAGCGGCTGCGTGCCACGTTTGGCGCAGCGCTGGTGGAATTGGTGCCGTCCTACACCACGCTGATGCTGCAATACAACCTGGCCCAGTTGGACGATGCTCAGGCCCGTGCGCTGTGTCATGAAGCCCTGACCGGCCTTGAGCCTGCCACGGCCGACAGCGGCCGGGAGCTGGCCTTGCCGGTGTGGTACCACCCAAGCGTGGGCCCTGATCTTGAGCCCTTGGCCCGCCAGCGTGGGTTGAGCGTGGATGAAGTGATTGCCCTGCACAGCGGCCGCGCCTACTCGGTGTTTGCCTTGGGCTTTGCGCCTGGCTTCGGTTTTATGGGCCTGGTCGATCCACGCCTGGCCAGCCCACGGTTGGCCACACCCAGGCAGAGGGTGGCAGCCGGCAGCGTCGGCATCGCCGAGCGGCAGACGGCGATCTACCCCGCCGTCTCGCCGGGTGGTTGGAACCTGGTGGGGCGCAGCCCGGCGCGTCTGTTCGATCCGTCGCTGGAGGGCTTCAGCCTGCTGCGGCCCGGCGACCGGGTGCGCTTCGTGCCAGTGCAACGTGACGAGTTCGTTCGCCTGGGCGGCGATGAAACGCCCATGGAGGCACAGGCATGAGCGCATTGATCGTGGAAAAAGCCGGGCCACAGGCCAGCGTGCAGGACGGTGGCCGGTTCGGTGTTCGCCATTTGGGCCTGACCCAGGGCGGCGCCCTGGACTGGCTGGCGCAGCACTGGGCCAATTGGATGTTGGGCAATGCCCTCGACGCCGCCGTGGTGGAAATTACCTTGGGCGGGCTGCACCTCACGTGTGAGGGGGAGGGCTGGCTGGCGCTGGCCGGTGCGGACCTGGCTGCCACCCTGGACGATCAGGCCGTGGATGTTTGGCGACCCTTCAAAGTCGTGGCCGGGCAGCGTTTGCGCTTTGCCAGCCCGCGCCTGGGTGCGCGGGCTTACCTGGCGGTGCCGGGTGGAGTACAGGCGCCCTTGCTGGCAGGCAGTTGTGCCACCGTTGCCCGTGAGGGCGTCGGCGGCCTTGATGGCCAAGGCGCTGCCCTGGCGATGGGTGATCGCCTGGCCTGGCAGGGCGAACCTGGCGCGGTGCGCGCCGTGCCGCCAGCGTTGATCCCGGACCTGCGGGCGCCAGCGCAACTGGAGCTGATCCTGGGCGCCCAGGCCAGCGCCTTCAGTGGCCAGAGCCTGTTCGATGCCTTCAACCAGTCCTGGACTGTGGACACCCGCAGCGACCGCATGGGGCTGCGCCTGACTGGCACGCCATTGCACTACAACGGCCCTGGCCTGGTTTCCGAAGGTATTCCGCTGGGGGCTGTGCAAGTGCCGCCGGACGGGCAGCCGATTGTGTTGCTCAACGACCGGCAGACCATCGGCGGCTACCCGCGGTTGGGCGCTTTGAGCCCGCTGGCGGTGGCGCGCCTGGCGCAGTGCCTGCCGGGCGAGACCGTGCGCCTGTGGCCGCAGGTGGCCTATGCGGCGCAGCAGCGGCATCATCGATGTGTGCGTGAGGTGTGCGCGGCGCAGTAGCCGCCACGGTACCAGCGCCGACGGTCCTGCGGACCTTTTCGCAGCCTGGGCAGCTCGATAGCGCGGTTGCTGAACCATTTGATACGGCGAGTGAGGCGGCCGAGCATCCGTAAACGCAGGCATGTTCCGAAATGCGCAAATCGTTGTAGGACTTTTCTGAAAATCACCCAAATCGAAAGAAAATTCCGATCCTGATGCTAACGTTTCGTCTGCAACAGGGGCGAGCGCCACGAAGCGTCGCCTTCATTGCCATAAGCACTCAACGACGACGTACACACCGGCGTGTGTCCACGCAGTCACTGAGCGGCGAATAGGCCATTTTCCATTGACGGAACGAAAGGAAGACCTATGGGATACCTGCGTAAAAACAGCTTTTTGATCTTCTTGGATTCGGATGCGCCCACAGAGCTTCAGACCACCAGCCTGGATGAGATCGCAGAGATCGAATCCCAGCACAATCAGGCCAAGGTCCAGCGTGTCGAAGACCTGATCAAAGCACGGGGGCAGGCGGACGAGGAACGCTTGCGCGAGATTGCACAAAATGTTCAAGAGGCCGGTACGGATGAGAATGCCCTCAAGGAATACATTCGCACCACATTCCGATCCACCAGCGAGAAGCCCTGGCGTGACTTTGCCTGGGCGGTGCACGAGGTCGTGATCTCCAAGGCCACGCTTCCAAACAACCAGTACGTGCCCTGGCGCACCTCCGAGAGCACCGTGCGGTTCCGGTCCGACGGTTACCTGGGCGTCAACGTAGCGCTCGCCGGCACTCGGTTTGACAGCGAACAGGGGCAGTTCGTGGCGGACGGCTCCACGCAGACGAGCCTGTGGGTCAAAGTCGTCGAGGGTTGGGCAAAGGACGGCGATTGGGGCGGCTACCTCCAGATCAGCTGTCGCACTCAGAAGGGCAAGTACATCGACTCCAGCAACGGGTGGGTCACGCCGGTTTCCTCCAGGCAGGATAAGGTCACGTTCTACGACATGGGCAACTACTACGAGATCTGGCAGAAGGACCGGGAGTCAGGTCGGCCGCTGACCGTAGAGGGCGGTTGCCTGCGGTTCACCGCCGGGGCAACCCCCGGTAAGTGGAACCTCCAGGACTCAACCTGGGACTGACCACAGCAACCACGGGGCAAGGGGGGGAGAAGAGATGGGCTTTGCGGAAGTCAATGAATGCTCCCAGCTTCGGCGATGGATGCTTGCCCGATGGCCACATGATCTTGAATGTACCCGGCTCGGAACCCCCCCACTGCGCAACACGGCGTCGTAACCCTGCTCGATGACATCCACGCGGCGATCGTCGAACGTCAGCTCCAGTTCGATCAACGGGTAGGCTTTTCGAAACCCAGCCAAGGCCGTAATGAACGGATCGCTCACCAGCGGCAGGCTTATTTTCCAGCCTCTATGTCTGCGCCGCAAACGGCGGCATCGCTATCGGCGCCTGGGCCGGTGACGTGTTTATCGACGCTTATGACCTGCCCGGAGCGATCTGGTGTGGGCTGATATTCGCTGTGCTCTCCCTTGTGGTACTGGGGGCGAAGGCATTTCTGTACGGCGCCGGCCCAGCGCGTCAGTGGGTGATCGCAGTGCGGCAATGAAGGTTTGAAACCATACCTCAGTCCAAGTCCGCCTGATTTTTCTTACTGACGTCGGTGCCCAGCGTCTCGAAATAAGCCTGCGCCATCCGCACGAACGGGCCGACAGCGGGGTTGTCATTGTCGCGCCTTACCACCCTGTACACCTCGGCATGCGCCTCGGCGTTCTTCAAGGGCCTGAACTGCAGTTGCCCCACGTACAGGTCGCGGGCCGCCGCCGGCACGATGGCCACGCCGAGCCCGGCTTTCACCAGGCCAAGAATCGAGTGGGTCTGGCCCATGAAATAGCGGTAGTGAGGGCACACGCCTGCCAGGGTAAACAGGCCGGCGATGCAGTCATAGAAATAACCGCCTTCGTCTTGCGAGTACATCACGAAGGGCTGCTGATCTAGATCGGTGATCGCGATCTCAGTGTGAGTGGCAAGGGCATGCTGGTTCGGCATCACCACCATCAGGGGCTCCCTGCTGATGAGCTGGTAATCAAAGTATTGGCGCGTGCTGGCTCGGCGTACAAAGCCGACGTCGATCATGCCGGCTTCCAGTGCCTGCATTTGCGCGCCTGAGACCATTTCCCGCAAATCGACGCTGACATTTGGCAGCCTGTTCGCGGCGTGCTCCAGCAAGCCGGGAATCAGCCGGTAGCCACTGACTGCGGTGAACCCCAGTACCAGTTGGCCTAATTCGCCATGCTCAAGGCGACGGGCACTGTCGGCGGCTTGTTCGGTATAGGCCAGCACGTGGCGTGCATCGCGAAGAAAGTGCTGGCCGGCGCTGGTGAGCTTGATCCGTCGGTTGCCGCGGTCGATCAGGGTCACGCCCAGTGAGCGCTCCAGCAGCTGGATCTGCCGGCTCAGTGGCGGTTGCGTCATGAACAGGCGTTGCGCGGCCCGGCCGAAGTGAAGTTCCTCGGCCACCATGACGAAACAGCGCAGTTGGTAAAGCTCCATGATTCAATTCTTGTATGGTTCGATTCAGTATCTATGTTAGACCTGCATCGTTGAATTTCCTACTCTTGAACCCATCGGGCATGGCCAAGCCCAGGCCATGGGCGAAGTCGTGCAGGCCCACCTTTGACGGCCAGCTGCTACCCGCGGCCGTCGCCTGCTGTTTGCCCCGTTCTACTTGCTCTATTCCAACAATAAAGCCTTCCATGGAGGAGGCCGGAGACTCCCATGAACGCAAAGATCGCTTCGCTGGCAACGCCGATTGCCGAGGCTAGGGTGGGCCGTCGCCGCTTCGTCATTCTCATGCTTATATTCACCGTCACCGTGCTCAACTATGCCGATCGGGCCACCATGTCGATCGCCGGTACCGGCGTGGTCAAGGACCTGGGGCTCGACCCGATCATGCTGGGCATGATTTTCTCAGCCTTTGCCTGGGCCTATGCATTGGGGCAGATCCCCGGCGGGTGGCTGCTGGACAAGTTCGGTGCCCGTCGGGTGTACGGTTGCAGCCTGCTGCTGTGGTCGCTATTCACCATGATGCAAGGCACGGTGGGCTGGTTCGGCCTGGTGGGCTCCAGCGCGGCGATCACGCTGTTTGGCATGCGTTTCATGCTGGGGCTGGTGGAATCGCCGGCGTTCCCCGCCAATAATCGCATCGTCTCTTGCTGGTTCCCCACCAGCGAGCGGGGCACGGCGTCGGCGTTGTTCAATTCGGCGCAATACATGGCGGTGGTGGTGTTCGCGCCGCTGATGGCCTGGTTGACCCATGCCTTGGGCTGGGCACATGTGTTCCTGTGGATGGGCGCCCTGGGGCTGGTGGCCACGGTGTTCTGGTTCCTGTTGTACCGCGAGCCGCTCAGCGACCCGCGGCTGCGCGAGGACGAGTTGGCGTACATGCGCGAAGGCGGTGCGTTGGTTGACCTGGAGGCGACGCGCAAAAAGACCAAGCCCACACTCACGTTCGCCGAGGTGTCACAGTTGTTCACCAACCGCACCTTGTGGGCGATCTACTTGGGCCAGTACTGCATCACCGCGTTGACGTACTTCTTCATCACTTGGTTCCCGATCTACCTGATCAAGGGGCGTGGCCTGACCATCATGGAGGCCGGTTGGGTGGCCGCGTTGCCTGCGATCTGCGGCTTCTCGGGCGGGGTATTGGGTGGGGTGGTGTCCGATTACCTGATTCGCAAGGGCATGCACCCGTCCCGGGCGCGCAAGACGCCGTTTGTGATCGGCATGCTCCTGGCAGCGAGCCTGGTGTCGGCCAATTACGTGGATGCCAACGGGATGGTGATTGCACTGATGGCCCTGGCCTTCTTCGGCAAGGGCCTGGCCGCAGTGGGCTGGGCGGTGCTGTCGGATACCGCCCCCAAGGGCATGGTGGGCTTGAGTGGCGGAGTGTTCAACGGCATCGGCAATATCGCCGGCATCGTCACCCCGGTGGTCATCGGTTTCTTTGTGGCGTCCACGGGCTCCTTCGACATGGCTTTGTGGTTCGTTGCCGCGCACGGGGTATTGGGCATCTTCGCCTACGTGGTGTTGGCCGGGCGCTTTGAGCGGGTGGAGATTGTCCCGGCCGTTACGGCAGAGGCATTGCACGCCAAATAAAAAGTTCCTCTGGCAGCAATGAAACCCTGTTCATCAGGTTTTGTTAGCAGCGCACAGGCCGGAAGTTGTACGATCAGCGCCTGTGCCTGACTTGTGTACTGCACCCTCACGGGTGCCCGACAACCGCGCGTGTCGCGGTTTTTCAATGGGTCTGGAAATCACTCTGCAAGGGGTATCAATCAACGCCAAGGGGCGCGTGTGCTCGATCCGATCGCATTGAAAGACCATGACAAAGAGCAGCGCCTGGTCAACAAGCGGTTGCTGGCCTGCGCGGTGCTGGTGGTGGTATTGGGCGTCACCCTGGTTGCCAGGATGTATTTTCTGCAGGTGACCCAATTCGCCTACAACTCCACGGTATCGGAAAACAACCGGGTGCACGTGCTGCCCATCCCGCCGGAGCGCGGGCTGATCTATGACCGCAACGGCGTGGTGCTGGCCGAGAACCTGCCCAGCTTCAACCTGACCCTGACCCGCGAGCGGGCAGGGGACTGGAAGGCGGTTTTAGACCGTCTGGTCAATATCCTGCAACTGCCCCCCGAGACCCGAGCGCAGTTCGACAAGGCGCTTAAGCAGTCTCGTCATCCATTTGAACCGGTCACCATCCTCTACCAGTTGACCGAGGCGCAAATCGCCCTGGTGTCCGTCAATGAATACTGGCTGCCCGGTATCGAAGTGCAGCCGCAATTTGTCCGCCATTATCCCTTCGGCGCTCGCTTCGCCCACTCGGTGGGGTTTGTGGGGCGTATCAACGAAAGCGAAAGCAAGCGCATTGACCCGGTCGAATACCGTGGCTCACTGGCCATTGGCAAGACCGGGGTCGAGCAGTTCTACGAACCGCAGTTGCACGGCCATGTGGGCTATGAAGAGGTCGAGACCAATGCCCAGGGTCGGGTGATGCGGGTGCTGAACAAGACCGACCCGGTGGCTGGCCAGAACATTGTGCTGAGCCTGGATGTGCATTTGCAGGAGGCGGCCGAAAAGGCCCTGGGCGATCGGCGTGGTGCGGTGGTGGCCCTGGACCCCAGGACTGGCGAGGTGCTGGCCATGGTCAGCAACCCCAGTTTCGACCCCAACCTGTTCGTGACCGGCATCAGCGGCCCGCAGTATGCCCAGTTGCGCGATTCCCCCGACCGGCCACTGTTCAACCGGGTGTTGCGCGGCCTGTATTCGCCCGGCTCGACCATCAAGCCGGAAGTGGCGATCACCGGTTTGGACACAGGTACCATCACGCCAGCCAGCCGGGTCTTCGACCCCGGGTTCTTCCAGTTGCCCAATTTCGACCACAAGTACCGTAACTGGAACCACAGTGGCGAGGGCTGGGTAGACCTGAACACCGCCATCAAACGCTCCAATGACACCTACTTCTACGACCTGGCGCACAAACTGGGTATCGACACCCTGCATGAGTACCTCAGCCGTTTCGGGTTGGGGCAGAAGGTGTCAATGGACATGGCCGAGGAAGCGCCCGGGTTGATGCCTTCCGCTCAATGGAAACAGGCCACTCGTCGCCAGCCATGGTTCCCGGGGGAGACGGTTATCCTGGGCATTGGCCAGGGCTATATGCAGGTGACGCCACTGCAACTGACTCAGGCCACGGCACTGATTGCCAGCAAAGGCGTCTGGTACCGTCCCCATCTGGCCATGCAAGTGGGCGGCGTGGCACCGGTGGATCAGCACCCGATACCCAACATCGTGCTGCACGACCCGAAAGCCTGGGGTGAGGTGAGCGCGGCCATGCAATTGGTGATGAACGATCCACGTGGCACCGCCCATGACCTGGCCAAGGGCGTGCAATACCGCATCGCGGCCAAGAGTGGTACCGCGCAAGTGGTGGCGATCAAGCAGGGGGAGCGCTACAACCGACTGAAAACCCTGGAGCGGCACCGTGACAATGCCTTTTTCGTAGGATTCGCCCCGGCACAGAGCCCGGCGATCGTTGTCGCGGTGGCCATTGAAAACGGCGAGGCCGGCGGTAAAGTCGCAGGCCCCGTGGTGCGTCAGGTGCTGGACAGCTGGATGCTCGACAGCGATGGCAGGCTCAAGCCAGAGTACGGCGGCGCGGAAAAACCCGCGCCACCGGTTGCCCCCCAAGGCGCCAGCCAGCCGTGACGCGGTTTCGTCGCCGCAGCCGCTGGCAGTGGCGACGAGTGCGGCCGCGACACAGTCGACGTCGGGGTTCAGCGCACCAGGCAGGGCTTCTTGTTGTCGAAGGTCCAGCCAGGAATCAGGAACTGCATGGCCACGCTGTCGTCACGGGCGCCCAGGCCCATGCCTTTGTACAGCTCGTGGGCCTTGGCCACGGCGTCCATGTCGATGTCCACGCCCAGACCCGGCTTGGCCGGCACCTTGACGAAGCCGTCTTCGATTTTCAGCGGAGCCTTGGTCAGGCGCTGGCCGTCCTGCCAGATCCAGTGGGTGTCGATGGCGGTGATGTCGCCCGGGGCGGCGGCGGCCACCTGGGTGAACATGGCCAGGGAAATGTCGAAGTGATTGTTGGAGTGCGAACCCCAGGTCAGGCCCCATTCGTGGCACATCTGCGCCACGCGCACCGAGCCCTGCAGGGTCCAGAAGTGCGGGTCGGCCAGGGGAATGTCCACCGATTGCAGTTGGATGGCGTGGCCCATTTCACGCCAGTCGGTGGCGATCATGTTGGTGGCAGTAGGCAGGCCGGTGGCGCGACGGAACTCGGCCATCACTTCGCGGCCCGAGTAACCGTTTTCGGCACCGCAAGGGTCTTCGGCGTAGGCCAGCACTTTGTGCTGGTCGCGGCACAGGGCAATGGCCTGTTTCAGTGACCAGGCGCCGTTGGGGTCCAGGGTGATGCGTGCGTCCGGAAAGCGTTCGGCCAGGGCGGTGACCGCTTCGATTTCTTCTTCGCCGCGCAGCACGCCGCCCTTGAGTTTGAAGTCGTTGAAGCCGTATTTCGCCTTGGCGGCTTCGGCCAGGCGCACTACCGCTTCCGGGGTCATGGCTTTTTCGTGACGCAGGCGGCTCCAGTCGTCGCTGGCGTCGGGTTCGCTGCGGTAGGCCAGGTCGGTGGCGCTGCGGTCGCCGATGTAGAACAGGTAACCGAGCATTTTCACCGCATCGCGCTGCTGACCTTCGCCGAGCAGGGCGGCCACGGGCACTTCCAGGAACTGGCCCAGCAGGTCAAGCAGGGCGGCTTCCATGGCAGTGACGGCGTGGATGGTGATGCGCAGGTCGAAGGTTTGCAGGCCGCGGCCGGCGGCGTCGCGGGCGGCGAAGGTGGTGCGCATCTGGTTGAGGATGCGCTGGTACTGGCCGATGGGCTGGCCCACCACCAGGCTGCGAGCGTCTTCCAGGGTTTCGCGAATGCGCTCGCCGCCAGGTACTTCACCCACGCCGGTGTTCCCGGCGCTGTCGGTGAGAATGACGATGTTGCGCGTGAAGTACGGGCCGTGGGCGCCGCTGAGGTTCATCAGCATGCTGTCGTGGCCGGCCACGGGGATCACTTGCAGTTGGGTGACGACGGGGGCGTTGTTGGTGGGTGCGGTAGTCATATGCGGTTCCTGCGAATTAAGGTAGGTCAGCTGTCAAGGGATCAGTGTGTTTTGCCCAGCACCACCGGGTGCGGTGCGCTGGCTTGGGACATGATGGGCCTGCCGGCCTTGGGCTGGGTCTTGGCGAAGAACACCAGGATGGCGGCGAAGATCGACGTGCCGGCCAGACCATAAAGGCCGCCCTGAATGGAGCCGGTGCTTTGCTCCAGAATGCCGAAGGTGGCCGGTGCCACGAAACCGCCCAGGTTGCCGATGGAGTTGATCAGGGCAATGACTGCCGCAGCGATGCGCACGTCCAGGTAGCCTTGGGGAATAGGCCAGAACAGCGACGACGCCGACTTGAAGCCTATCGCGGCAAAACACACAGCGACAAAGGCAAAGATCGGCCCGCCGACGGTGGACAGCAACATGCCGGCGCCGGCAATCAGCAGGGCGGCGGCGACCCAGGCTTGCTGAAACTTGAACTTGCCTGACAGCGCGGCAAAGGCGTACATGGCGATGATCGAGATCAGCCAGGGGATGGAGTTGAAGAAGCCCACCTGGATGTCGCTCAGGTCGCCCATTTTCTTGATGATGCTGGGCAGCCAGAACGTAGCGGCGTAGATGGTTAGCTGTATGCAGAAGTACAGGACGCAGAACATCAGGATCTGACCGTCCTTGAGCAGCTTGCCCAAGGTGGGCTTGATGGTTTGCAGCGCATCGCGGTCCCGCTGCTCCTGATCGATGGCGCCCACCAGTGCATCCTGTTCTTCTCGGCTAAGCCAGCGGGCGTCGTGGGGGTTGGAGTCCAGCCAGAACCACACCACCAAGCCCAGCACCACCGACACCAGCCCTTCGATGGCGAACATCCACTGCCAGCCATGCAAGCCAAACCCTTCGATTTGCAGCAGCACGCCCGACAATGGGCCCGAGATCAGCGAGGCGACGGCCGAACCACTGAGGAAAATGGCAATGGCCTTGCCACGCTCGGCGCCGGGCAGCCAACGGGTGAAGTAATAGATCACGCCCGGAAAGAAGCCCGCCTCGGCCACGCCCAGCAACACGCGCAGGATGTAAAACTGGGTTTCATTCTGGATGAACGCCATTAGCGTGGCCACCAGGCCCCACGTCAGCATGATGCGGGTCAGCCAGATTCGGGCGCCCATTTTCTGCAGCAGCATGTTGGACGGTACTTCAAACAGCGCATAGCCGATGAAGAACAGCCCGGCGCCCAGCCCGTAGGCGGCGGCACCAATGCCCAGGTCATGTTCCAGGTGCGTGCGCACGAAACCAATGTTGACGCGGTCGATGTAGTTGACGATGAACATGATGACGAACAGTGGGAGCACGTGGCTCTTCACTTTGGCCACGGCGCGAGCCAGGGTTGGCTCACCGCCGGCGGCAGCAGACGCGTTGCTTGAATTGTTCACAATTCAAATCTCCCACGGATTGTTTTTATGCGGGTCAGATATTGATGCCGGCGGGGGTGCCGCCGGCCCTGCGTGTTGGATGCTGATTGAGCTGAAGGGAGTATCGCCTTGTTAACAGACATCATACAAGCTGTATTGGGTTGCAGGCAATACGTGTTGAAGGAAGGGGGGGTATGCGTTTTCGGACTAAATCCGATTTATGCTGGCAAAAAATCGCAGTCTCAGAAGGTTTTGTTGTTTTAAGGTGTTTTTCCGTTTGGCTTGGCAGGCGGAGCAGTGCGTTGATGCGTGCGAAGACATAAGCCTGTCATACAAGCTGGACGGGCGTTCCATCCGTCAACGAGCCGGAGAATGAGGGCCGCCGCCCAGCGAGTCCTGTGACTAGCAGGCGGCCTGATGCGGGTCCGGATTGGCGAAGAAGATGCAGCCTATCAGCCGCGCAAACAGCATCAATGTTTCTTCCAAATCCGGGTCTTCAAACAGCACGGCCCGCGAGTCCAGCGCACACAGCGCGCCGAACAGGGTGCCGTCGGGCAGGAAGATCGGTGCGCCGGCATAACTCTCGATGGCGTGTCGTTTCACGATCGGGCGGTCGCAGAAGCGCTGGTTGTCGCTGATGCGCGACAGGAACAGTGCCTGCGGGTCGCGTCTGAATTCGCTGCACAGGGTGGTTTCGATGTCGACGGTGTCGCCCACCTCGATGCCAAACTGGGTGGGGTCGTAGACTGAACAGACAATCCATTCACTGTCGGTAAACTTAGCAATGCCGGCAAAACGCAGGCTGGTCAGCCGGGTGACCAGGCTGAGGATGCTGGTGGTGGCTTCGATCTCCGCGATCGCCGCGCGTTCTGCGGTGGTGAGCAGGCCGCTCGCCGCCAAGGTCGATTCATTCATCACGGATTCCTGTCCCTGGTAGTTTCAGTGCGCCCATGGCCTGCCGGGCAGGCGGGCGATTACTGTTGCACAGCTTGCACTGAACCGCCATCGACCGGTGCGTTTCTGCCATTGGCGCAGCAGGCGCGCTCAGGCGGCGTCCAGACCACGTCGCCCGCACACAAGGGTGATTACGTGATTGCGTACTCGCTTGCTCAATGATAAGGCAGCGTTGGAGGCGCCGCGCACTCTCCGGCACGTCGCTTGCGCTGAACGCTTGCCGGGTGCGACCACCTTGGCCACCAAGTCGGTTTGATGACATCTCAGGTCCTTGCTGGACAGAAGGGTCTGTTCGACTACGATCACATAGTTATAACCGGTGATCACGTCTGCGACCCTTGGCAGCCGACATAAAGAGAACACAACCATGAACACGCCCGCTACACCATCAGGTCTGAGAACGTTTACCGTCATTGTCGCCGCCCTGATCGGGTTGATCCTGCTGGTCGGCGGGGTATGGCTGACAGTGCTGGGTGGCTCCTTCTACTATGTGATCGCGGGGTTGGCGCTGCTGGTGTTCGCGCGGCTGCTGTCTCGGGGCTCCGACGCCGCGCTGTGGCTGTACGGCGCGCTGATGCTGGTGACCACGCTGTGGGGGCTCTGGGAAGCCGGGTCGGACTTCTGGGCACTGGTACCGCGCCTGGATATCCTCGGTGTGCTGGGTATCTGGCTGCTGGTGCCTGCCGTTACCCGGGGGTTCGTTGTCGACCTGAAGGCCAGCCGATCATTCCTCGTGGTAACACTGGCCTTTGCCATTGCCGTACTCATCTATTCAATCTTTAACGACCCGCAGGAAATCAACGGCACCCTCGCCGCAGCCCAGCCGGCCGAGGCCCAGGCCATCGACGGTGTGGCGCCAGGCGACTGGCCGGCGTACGGCCGGACCCAGGCCGGCACCCGGTATTCTCCGCTGAGCCAGATCAATGACAAGAACGTGGCGGATCTGCAAGTGGCGTGGACATTCCGCAGCGGCGAAAGCAAGACCGCGAATGACTCTGGCGAGACCACCAACGAACTCACGCCGATCAAGATCGGCGACAACATGTTCATCTGCACCACCCACCAGATCCTGGTCGCGCTGGACCCTGCGACAGGCAAGGAGAAGTGGCGGTTCGATCCCAAGCTCAAGGCTGACCCTTCGTTCCAGCACCTGACCTGCCGCGGGGTGGCGTATTACGACAGTGCCAACACCGCCGAATTCGCGACCAGCCTTGCCAGCGCTGCGCCGGCGCAAAGTGCCTGCCCGCGCAAAGTGTTCCTGCCCGTGAACGATGGCCGTCTGTTCGCCATCAACGCCGACAATGGCCAGGCTTGCAGCGACTTCGCGAACAAGGGCGAACTGGACCTCAAGCAAATGCAACCCTACGCCTACCCGGGCGGACTCGAACCTACCTCGCCGCCAGTGGTCACGGGAACCACGGTGGTGATCGGCGGCTCCGTGACGGACAACCTGTCGATTCATGAGCCTTCGGGTGCCTTGCGCGGCTACGACGTCAATACGGGGGCGCTGCGCTGGATTTTCGATACGGGCGCGGAAAACCCCAATGCCGTGCCGGGCGACGGCCACACCCTGGTCAATAACTCACCCAACGCCTGGGCGCCTCTGGCCTACGACGCCAAGACCGACGTGGTCTACATCCCCACGGGTAACCCGACGCCGGACATCTGGGGGGGCAACCGCACCCCGGTCATGGAACGCTACTCCAGTTCCATCCTTGCCTTGAACGCCACGACGGGCAAGCTCGTGTGGAGCTACCAGACGACCCACCATGACCTCTGGGACATGGACGTGCCCTCCCAGCCAACCTTGGCCGACGTGAAGGTCGCCTCAGGCGAAGCCGTACCGGCCGTTTACGTGCCGACCAAGGCCGGCAACCTGTTCGTGCTCGACCGTCGCGATGGCAAGCCCATCGTGCCTGTCTCCGAAGTGCCGGTGCCATCGACCGAGGCGGCGCCTGGTGATCGTGCCAGCCCCACCCAGCCACGCTCGGCGCTGAACCTGACGTCGGTGCAGACCCTGACGGACAAGAACATGTGGGGCGCCACCATGTTCGACCAATTGATGTGCCGGGTGATCTTCAAGCGCCTGTCCTACGCGGGCCAGTACACGCCGCCGTCGGAGCAGGGCACCTTGGTGTTCCCGGGCAACCTGGGCGTGTTCGAATGGGGCGGCATTTCGGTCAACCCCGACCGTCAGGTGGCGCTGATGAACCCCATGGCCTTGCCGTTCGTGTCCAAGCTGATTCCGCGCGGGCCCAACAACCCGCTGTGGCCAAAAGAGGGCGCCGGTGGCAGTTCGGGCACCGAGATGGGCATCCAGCCGCAATATGGCGTGCCCTACGGCGTGGAAATCAACGCGTTCCTGTCACCCCTGGGCTTGCCTTGCAAGGCTCCCGCCTGGGGCTATGTCGCCGGCGTGGACATGAAAACCCACCAAGTGGCCTGGCGCAAACGGATCGGCACGGTGCGCGACAGCTTGCCAGGGATTCAATTGCCGCCGTTCAAGATCGGCGTGCCGATGCTGGGCGGCCCTATCTCGACTGCGGGTAATCTGATGTTCATCGCCGGCACCCAGGATAACTACCTGCGCGCCTACAACGTCACCAATGGCGACCTGGTCTGGCAAGCGCGCTTGCCTGCCGGCGGCCAGGCCACACCGATGACGTATGAAGCCAATGGCAAGCAGTATGTGGTGATCATGGCAGGTGGGCACGGGTCGTTTGGGACCAAGATGGGCGATTACCTGATTGCCTACGCGTTGCCTTCCGGTCATTAGGGGGAGAGGCGGGCGGCCTTCGCCGCCCGCCCGTGCTGCCAAGGCCCCGCTGCCGCGGGCTGGGTCACGACCAACGCGGTGTCACTGATGCCGCGCGGCGTGTGTGACGTGGCCTGGCTTGCCATGAAGGGAATGGCACTGGCCGGCGGTCCGGATACTCAGCCCGCGTGTTCAACCCTGCTGTTACGCGACGCATCCCATAACGCCATGACTTGCGTCACCGCCGCGTCGATTGTCTTGAAGGGTATGCCGTCGCGAGCCAACACTGAAATCCCCAGCAGGAAACTGTCAAACGCCGTGGCCAGTGCCTCGGGCACCACCGTTGCGCTCAGCTCCCCCGATGCAATGGCGCGCTCGACACAGGCCAGGATGCCGGCGCGGTTGGACGTTCGCGCCCGAGCCAGCGGCCCACTGATGGCTTTGCTTTCTTCCGAGCAGGCACTTAGCAAACCCAGTGAGACTAGGCAACCCTTGGGATGACCGGGCTCGCACTGCATTTTCGCCGATTGCCGCAAGGTTGTTTCGATCGCTTCCCTGGGCGGCAGGGCCGTGTCGAACAGGTGATCGGTGACTTTGCCATGGGTGGTCAGATAACGCTCCATGACCTCTTCGAACAGCGCCTGCTTAGAGCCGAACGCCGCGTAGAAGCTGGGCGCGGTAATACCGCCACCGATGGTGGCCTTGAGCTGGCTGAGCGATGTGGCGTCAAAGCCGTGCTCCCAGAACAGGTGCAAGGCCTGAGTGATTGCCACGTCACGGTCAAAGGTGCGTGGGCGTCCCATCTGTGCCATGTAAACCCCCTTATGGAATGAGATAAATACTAATCGATACATAAATCGTTGACCAGTGCTTCGCCTGTCCCTATATTTGTACCGATCGATCTATTAGTAGGGAGAGGGAAAAAATGGTTGAAGAACAGCAAGAGGGCGGGGGGCTTCCTCTGGGGGCGTTGCTTGCGCTGGCCATGGCTGGCTTCATTTGCATCGTGACCGAGACGTTACCGGCGGGGTTGTTGCCTGAAATTGCCCATGGCTTGGGGATCTCCGCGTCGCTGGCGGGGCAACTGGTCACCGCGTATGCGGTGGGGTCGTTGCTGGCAGCCATACCCTTGACCATTGCCACGCGAAGCTGGCGGCGCAGGACGGTGTTGCTGATGACGGTTATCGGCTTCCTGGTGTTCAATACCATCACGGCACTGTCCTCCGATTACTGGGTGACGCTGATGGCACGGTTCTTCGCCGGGGTATCGGCGGGCTTGGCCTGGAGCCTGATCGCGGGGTATGCGCGGCGCATGGTTGCCCCCGTGCTGCAGGGGCGTGCATTGGCCGTAGCCATGGTAGGCA
The DNA here is from genome assembly GCF_000263855.1 of Pseudomonas sp. M47T1. Classification (GTDB taxonomy): domain Bacteria; phylum Pseudomonadota; class Gammaproteobacteria; order Pseudomonadales; family Pseudomonadaceae; genus Aquipseudomonas. The sequence continues at coordinate 50,577 of NZ_AJWX01000020.1, read as the reverse complement.
CACCCGTCGCGCTGTCCCTGGGCGTGCCGCTGGGCACCTGGCTGGGCGGCTGGCTAGGTTGGCGCCTGGCATTCACCGTGATGTCCGGTTTAACCCTGATATTGATCGCCTGGGTACTGATCAAAGTGCCTGACTACCCCGGCCAATCATCCTCACAGCGCATGGCGTTGCGTCAGGTAGTGTCCACGCCAGGTGTGCGCTCGGTATTGGGCGTGGTCTTCACCTGGATGTTGGCCCACAACATTCTTTATACCTACGTGGCGCCCTTTGTTTCCAGCGCCGGGCTCGGCAGCCAGGTTGATGTGGTGCTGCTCGTGTTTGGTATCGCGGCGCTGGTGGGAATCGCGCTCACGGGCCGGCTGATCGATCGTCATATGCGAACCGCAGTGTTGGCCAGCCTTGCGATGTTCGCCGCGGTATCGCTTGTCTTTGGGTTGTTTTCAGGCTCGGCCGAGGTGATGTTTGCCGGTGTCTTCATCTGGGGGCTGACCTTTGGCGGTGCAGCAACCTTGCTGCAAACAGCACTGGCCGACGCTGCAGGGGAGGGCGTCGACGTAGCCCTCTCCATGAACGTTGTGGTCTGGAACAGCGCGATCGCTGTCGGTGGGCTGCTGGGGGGTGTGATATTAGGCCGATGGGGAGTGAGTACGTTTCCAGGGGTAGTGCTGGTGTTGCTGTTGATCAGCCTGGCCATCGCGTTTCGGGCGCGGGTACATGGATTCCCCCAAGGCCACCGGCAGGTTGCGCAGGCACTGTGTCCATTTCGGGTGGAAGGTGAAGCGTGAGAGGCATTGCTGGTGGGCATGGCTCTTAGGGTGGGACGGCATCATTCAACTGGTGCCGGGCCGGCTTGGTCGCAGACCCTTCGATGAGGTGCCCACGTGACGTAAGCTGGCCTGAAGCCAGCCCTCCTAACCTCGGTACCGCCCCGGTTTGTGCCAACTGATCAGAATGAAATTCATCGCCAATGTGCCCACGAACGACCAGGCCAGCTTCTCGAGCGGTAGATAAATGGCTGCCACCAGAAACAGCGCACAGTCGCATGCCAACTGCGAGACGCCGGCGTTGATGGAGAAGCGCCGTTGAACCCACAGCACGACGGCGCCAGTGCCCCCCACCGATGCGTTATGGCGAGCCAGGCAAAGGATGCCCATGCCCAGGAAGGTGCCCCCTAGTATGGAACCTATACCAGCGTGTATGCCGGAGAGGTTGAGCACTGGACTGACCAGGCTGATGCCTAATCCCAAGGCAAGGCTGACGATAACGCTCTTCAGGGTGAATGAGCGGCCCATGCTGACCAGGGCAAACAGCAGAAAGGGAATGTTGATGACGGGCACCAGCACCGAGGGCGTGTACTGGGTGATGAAAGAAACGAGCAGGGCCATCCCCGCGATGCCGCCCGTGATCAGCCCGCTTTTACCCAGAATGGCGATGCCGGTTGCGGCCAGGGCAATCCCGATGAACATGCCGTATGCATCATCCAGTGCACTATGTTGGGGATAGGGTTTCACGGCCTCGGTCAGATCTTCTGAAAAGGGTGGTGGGGCTCTCTCATCTTTTCGCTGTTCGACGTGATGCATTGCTTTTCCTTGTGGGAGGGCCGCCCGTTTGGCGCAGCGCCGGTGGATCGCACCAGCGGCTACGTTGCCACCCGATGGGGAAGCAAAGGCAAGCCTGAGTGTTGAGCGGTTAGCCGCACAAATAAGTTGCTGTATTGTGCGGCAGGCGTTTGGACCAAGCAAAATCCATTCCCGATATTATGCAGCCCGCGTGCATCGGATTTCGCGGGTGGTCGGTATGGAGCGGTTGGGGTTTGTGCCTCAGCCAGTGCCTGGGCATCGGCGACGATTGGGTGAATCAACAGTCTGCGGGCGGGTCATAGTCGTTAACATAGGACACCTTTGTTTGCAGGCGTCCCAGCAGGTCGACCAAGGTATCGACCTCTGCTGGCGATAGATCACTGAGCAGGCGCCGCTCTCGCTCCAGCGCAACCTCAAGCACTCGGTCATGCAGCGCTTTGCCCTCGGCCGTGAGGCTGACGGCGTAGCGGCGTGCATCCTTGCTGTCAACCTGGCCCGAAATTCGCCCCGCCGCCTCCAGGACCTGCAGCGATCGGCTGACCGCGCTTTTATCCAGACCAATGACCTGACAGATGCGATTGGCGGTGATCTTGTCTTCCACCGCCAGTAGGGCAATCAAGCGCCATTCGACGACGCCAATACCGAAATGCTTGCGGTAACTGAGGGAAGCGCCCGTGGCCAGCTTGTTTGCCAAGAAGGTGAGCATGGCTGGAACGTAACGATTGAGATCCAGCGTGTTGGTTTCCACCATGGGGAGATGCCTTGAAGGATGATGAATGGCCTGAAAAACTAGTTGACACCGCAACCAGATAATTGGATTCTACTTCCAGCCACGCACAGTGCGTGGGCTGCTCGCATCATAAGCGACAGCCGCCTCTACAAAAATAACTATCAGGTAGTCCTCAATGAGCCGTATTGCCAATTCCCAGGTTCTGCGCCGTCTTCCAGCAGCCGCCAGCCCGCCATAACGCCAACGCGCTAGCTCAATCTTCGTTCGCTTCTTGCAGCCACTGTTGAGTGTGGAGGGCTGTCTCATGCTTCAGGTTTTAGTCAATCGTAAATCCACCGTCGCGGACGGGATCTGCAGTTTCGAACTGTGCCTTGCCAATGGTGAGCTGTTGCCTGCTTTCACTGCGGGCGCCCATGTCGATGTGCATTTGCCCAGCGGTGTCGTTCGCCAGTATTCGCTATGCAATGCACCGCAGGAGCGTCACCGCTATCTGATCGGTGTGCTCAAGGATCCTTCGTCGCGCGGCGGTTCGCAAGCGATGCATGAGTGGGTGCAGCAGGGCCATACCTTGCACATCAGCGAGCCGCGCAACCTCTTCCCACTGGTGGGCGATGGGGCCAGGCATCTGCTGATTGCCGGCGGAATCGGTATCACGCCCCTGCTGGCCATGGCCCATGAGCTAGCGCGCCAGGGTGCGGATTTCGAGCTGCATTACTGCTTCCGTTCCCCGGATCACGCGGCGTTTCTCGATGAGCTCGCCCGCGCGGCGTTTGCCGGCCGGGTCGTGCTGCACGACGACAGCAGCACGGAGCCATCGACACTGGATGCTCGCGCGTTACTGCAAACCCCCGATCCGGGGGGGCACATTTATGTGTGCGGTCCGGGTGGCTTCATGGATTACATCCTCGGTTGCGCCGCAGCAGCGGGTTGGCCGCAGGCCCAGGTGCATCGTGAGTTCTTTACTGCGGCGCCGGTTGACCCTGGCGCCGATCAAGCCTTCGATGTCCAGCTCGCGCGGTCAGGCAAGGTCTTCCGGATTCCGGCTGATCGCTCGGTGTTCGAGGTGCTGGACGAAGCCGGCATCCACATCGAGACCTCCTGTGAGCAAGGCGTGTGCGGCGCCTGTATCACCCGGGTGTTGCAGGGCACCCCCGATCATCGCGATCAGTTCATGACCGACGCCGAGCATGCCAGCAACGATCAATTCACACCGTGCTGTTCGCGGGCCAAGACGCCTTGCCTGGTGCTGGACCTTTGAACTGAACCCTGACACCTATTAATTCACGGGAGAACACCATGAACGCCCCTGGCAGCCAAGCCCTTGGTGACGAAGTACCGGCGATACCGTCTTTGCCCAGCTTTCCCCTCGATCAGTGGTACGTGGCCGCATTGGGCTGGCAGCTCACCGACAAACCCGTCGCGCGCACCTTGTTGAACACGCCCGTGGTGCTGTTTCGCACGTCAGATGGCCAGGCGGCCGCGCTCGAAGACCGTTGCTGTCACCGTGCATTGCCGTTGTCCAATGGCACCCTGGAAGCGCGGGGCCTTCGCTGCGGTTATCACGGATTGCTCTTCAATGGCGAAGGCAAGTGCATCGAAATTCCCGGGCAGGACAAGATTCCCGGCAAGGCCCAGGTCCCAGCCTTTCATGTGCAGGAGCGTGATCAGATCGTGTGGATATGGTTCGGTAGCAGCCAACACCCCGAACCGACCTGCGAGCCACCCGCTTACGACGTGCACAGCAGTGGCCAATACCTGTACGACGGTGACGTGTACCACTACGATGCGCCGTACCAGCTTATCCATGACAACCTGATGGACCTCAGCCATCTGGGCTACGTGCATCTACGCACCATCGGCGGTAACGCAAGCGTCCACATGAACGCCAAAATGAAGGTCGAAAGTGACGACATGTCGGTGACGGTCACCCGGCATATGCCGGACTCGGTTCCGCCCCCCACCTACGTCGCCGCCTACCCCTTCAAGGATCGCGTCGACCGCTGGCAGCAGATCGAGTTTCACGTCAGTCACCTGCGCATTTGGACGGGCGCGGTAGACGCCAACACTGACGATCTGGATGATCCGCAACGGGGCGGCTTCCACATGCGCGGCTTTCATGGCGTCACTCCGGAAACCGATACCACCAGCCACTACTTCTGGACCATGGCCACCAATCCAAAAACCGACCACGAAGCCATCAAGGCCAAGGTCATTGAGCAGACCGCGCTCACCTTTGACGAAGACAAGGTGGTGATCGAGGCCCAATACCAGAACATGTGCCGCTTCGGCACGCGCCCGATGATCGATATTCATGTGGATGTAGGCGCCAATCGAGCGCGCAAGATGATCGAGCGGTTGCGTCACGCCAGCCGTTGAGTGCATAGCGAGGGGGCCAGGGCTGCCATTGGCTGTGTTGTCTGGTCAATAGACTGGACGGCCTCACAGTAGGGGGCATGGCCTTCACTGCGGCTTTGCGACCCGGCTCGATTTTGTGAGCGCTGATTATCGGTGGTCGCCCACCTGGACGCTGCGCTATTTTTACGCCGAGTTAAGCAATAGGTACACGCATGACTTTGGCGGGTTGCTTCCTACGCCTGCCCCGGGGGCGGGGACGCCAAGCCTGGCATCCGCCTTATCAATGGCCGCGATGGCGGCGAGTCAGGCGCACGTCCAAGGTACGCCAGCCGGAGCTGTTGCCAGAGCCGTTCTCATTTCCCCCTCGCTTTCAAATCAGTTCGCCTTGAGAAAATCGCTAGATGATCTGTTTCTTTGCTATTTTATAAGGTATCAGCGCCACCCTTGCTTAAAAACTTCAGGAACACACCGTCAATGGTCGATAATGCCCTTATTCCTTCAGACAACGGGGTACTGGTGGATGTGTTGGCGGATAGCGGTAAAGTCGGCGAGGGATGCTTCAATTTCGGGAATCAGGTTGAAAGCTTGCACGATCATGGGGTTTGCTCCTTGGACGAGTTCTGGCGCTGTCCAAAGCATGCCAAAGCACATCGCAAACCCGTAATCGAGTGTTCGTATACCCATTCATTTTTTGAAGGCTACTCAGTACCCTGGTGACAATGCATCGGCCGCGTGGAAGTGCTGGTCGATACACTGGGCAGGGATGTTCTTGTTGCCGAAAAACTCATAGACGATTTCTTCAGACAGCGCAGCCGCTTCCGGGTCAGGTAATCGGCACTGCGGCTGATCATTACCATATTGAAGCCAGGAATGGTTTCGTGGATGTGCAACACCTTCAGGCTGCTGCGTAGGCTGCCTAGCGCCAAGTGGCGCAAGGACCAGTAGCTGACTGCGTCATTTGAGGTGGCAAGCTCTAGGTACATGACAAGCGAGTTGCACGCTGACAGGTTCCTGGGGGGCGCCAGGCCGTTGTCCCTGAAGAAGTTGACCAACGGCGATTCGGCAAGTGGGTCCGGCATGATCCAGGGCAGTTCGCGCAATTGGGGCAATGAACTGCATTCGCGCAAGGGGTGATCATGCCTTACCGCCAGCGCACCGGGCTGGTAATACAGATCCACGCAGTTGAAACCGTCCAGGTTGCGGTTTCCGTGGGACGTCAGCACGAGGTCTAATCGGCCCTCGCGTAACGCCTCGATCAGCTTGTTCGGCCGCATTTCCTCGATTTCGAGGCTGACGTTGGGGTAACGCCGGCGAAAGCGTGTCAGGCAATCGACAAATCGGGCGCTGGGCGTCACCGGTGACACACCGATGGCCACGCGCCCGTCCATGCTGCCCTTGAGCGTTTCGATTTCGTCCTTGGCTCGCCGTACCTCCTCCACGATCAGCCTTGCCCTGGACACCAAGTGCTCACCGTACTCGGTCAACGTGATACCGCGGTTAGAGCGCACCAGCAGGTGTACGCCAAGCTCGGTTTCGAGCTCCTTGATACCGCGCGACAGCGACGGCTGGGAAATATGCAGGACGCGGGATGCCTCCTGGATACTGCCGTTCTCGAAAATGGCCAGCAATGAACGAAGCTGGTGGATCTTCATTGTGCTGCAACCTCTTTTTCACGATTATTGTGCCACCGACCCTACCACTTTTAACAAGCGGTCGCTGAAGGCAGCCAGCACGATGTGAAAGCTGATGGTGGTGGCGAACTGAACACGGACGGCCAATAGCGCCGTGGCCCCATTGGCCAGGTCAAACAACCTGGTCACTCCGGGCAAGTTCGTGGGCCCGGTCGGCAGCCGAAGGCAGGGCGGCGTGCAGGGTGATGGGCACTGACTTGGCCGCCGGCACTTTGCTGCGTTCGGCGTGATGCCACAGCGGCACCAATGCATTGCATTCCGGGTAGTAGGCGGCCGCGCAGCCCGCTGGGATGTCGTACGCGATGATCTGGAACGGGCCTACCTGGCGCCTGACCTCAGGCTCGATGGCCGTGCGCAGCGTTACCCAGTCACCGGGCGCCAGGCCCAGGCGGATGACGTCACTGTGGTTGAGGAAGATCACGCTGCGGGTGCCTTTCACCCCACGAAAGCGATCGTCGTAGCCGTACACCGTGGTGTTGAACTGGTCGTTGCTGCGAATCGTCATCAGTTGCAGCACGTCGCGCCGGGTAGGGTCTATCTCAACGTCACTGTCCTCGTTCAGGCTGCGCGGGGCAATGAACTGCGCCTTGCCCGAGTCGGTCTTCCACTGGCGCTGGCTGGCGGGCAGTGGGCGGTGGAAACCACCCGGTTCCCACATGCGGCTTTCCATGTCGTGGAAAATCTGCGGGTAGACCTCGCCGATTGCCGCGCGAATCAAGGCATAGTCCCGGCGCCACGCGGCCCATGGGATGCGCACGCGGTCGCCAAGGGTGGCTTCGGCCAGCCCGGCGATAATCGCTACCTCGGATCGCAGGTGCTCGCCAGCCGGTTCGCTGGTGCCTTTCCAGCCGTGGACGCAGCCGGTGCTGTCTTCGGTGCTGTAAACCTGTTCGACCTCGTCCTGACGGTCCATTTCGATGCGCCCCAGGCAGGGCAGCAGCCATGCCCGCTTGCCGGGTACCAGGTGGGTGCGGTTGAGTTTGGTGGCCACCTCTACGTGCAGCTCAAGGTTGGACCATGCCGGCTCCATACGATGAGTGTCGGGCACCGCGCGCAGAAAGTTACCGCCGAGGCCAATAAACCCCTTGATGCTACCCTCGATCACCCCCGCGCAGGCATCGACGGTGCTGGTGCCCTTGAGTGGCGGCACCTTGAAACCGAACAGCTGCTCAATCTTGTCGCCTGGCACTTTGGCCGGGTCTTCGGTGATGCCCACGGTGCGCTGGCCTTGCACGTTGGAGTGGCCCCGCACCGGGCAGATGCCGGCGCCTGGTTTGCCGATGTTGCCGCGCATCAGGAGCAGGTTGACCAGCATCTGCACGTTCTCCACGCCATGCCGATGCTGGGTCATGCCCATGCCGTAGACCACCATCACTCGCTGGCTGCGTGCGTACACCGTGGCTGCCGCTTCCAGCGCGCTGCGGCTCAAGCCAGAGCACCGTTCAAGTTCGGCCCAGGGGTGGCGTTGCACCTCGGCGACAAACGCTTCGAAGCCCTGGGTGTGTTCGGCGATGAAGTCGTGGTCGAGCACCGCAGGCTGTCCGTCGGCACGCGCCAGCTGGTCCATCGCCAGCAGGTGCTTGGCCATGCCGATGACTGCAGCGGTGTCACCGCCGATCGCCACTTGATGGTATTGCGTGCTGATCACCGTGGACTGCGGGCCGAGCATTTCGCCAGGTGATTGCGGGTTGACGAAGCGCTCCAGGCCACGTTCGCGAATCGGATTGAAGGTGATGACCGGTACCCCGCGCTTGCGTGCCGCTTGCAGCGGATGGAGCATTCTGGGGCTGTTGCTGCCCACGTTCTGGCCGAAGAAGAACAGGCAGTCGGTAAGCTCGAAATCGGCCAGCGTGACCGTCCCCACGGGTACGCCAATGCTCTCCTGCAGGCCAACCGAAGTACTTTCGTGGCACATGTTGGAACTGTCCGGCAGGTTGTTGGTGCCGTAGGCACGCGCCAGTAGTTGGTACATGAACGAGGCTTCCAGTGAGGCGCGGCCGGAGGCGTAGAACACCACCTCGTTGGGGCTCAGCTGGCGTAGTTGCGCACCGATGTCGTGATAGGCCTGTGCCCAACGGGTGGGTAGGTAGCGGTCGGACGCGGGGTCGTATCGCAGGGGATGGGTGAGGCGCCCATGCTGTTCCAGAGCGTAGTCGCTCCAGTCGCGCAGCTCGGTCAAGGTGTGCTGTTCGAAGAAATCGGGCCCGGTCCGGTAGGTGGTTAACTCCCAGGCGGTGGCCTTCGCGCCGTTTTCGCAGAACTCCAGAGCATGTGGGTTGCCCGGTTTGGCCCAGGCACAGCTCACGCAGGCAAAGCCGTTGGGCTTGTTTTGCCGCAGCAGTGCCAGTGGGGCACGCTGCAGCGCCTGCTCGCGCCACAGGATGGTCATCACTGACTGCGCCGAGCCCCATCCGCCCGACGCATGGGTATAGGGCCGGTAACGGGCTTGCGGGTGAAGAAGGTGCATGGTGGGCCTCGGCGCGGTGACCAATAGACAGGGTGTCTATACCGTACGAAGGCCAGCCGGCGATAAAGGTTCAAACCGGGTGTCGATCGGGCAGGGCTTCGATGACGCTCAGGCGCGATGGATACTTGCCCGGCGATACAGCACACAACATAAAAGGCCCAGGGTCACGCCGCCAACGATGATCAACAAGGCGGGCGCTTTGCGCGGCGCTTGCTGCACGTCGTCCTCAACCTCGTTTGCCTGTTGTTCTCCCAGGGGCTGGTTTTCCAGCGCCTCTATTGGCAACTGCGCACCGTCCGCCAACGTCAGGGTAAGGTTTTCAATAGTGCCGGCGATTCGATCGGCAAACAGCGGGGCGCCCGTGCCATCGAGGTGATCGTAGAGAAACGTCTGCCCTTCCAGCCAACCCACTGCGGTCAGCAATTCGGGAGCCAGGAAGTATTTGCCGTCGAGGAAAAAGCCTGGGAATCGAGGGGGCTGCTGTCCGCTGTTAATGCCGTAACGTTCGCCCGGTTTCATTCCTGTTGCCGAATTAATCATTTCGGTCGCCTCCGTGTACGTGGAAACAGTAGAGGCATGAGGAAGAAATAACGTTCAGTCGAGGTGATCAGGGGGTCTACACGCGTAAGACTTCTGCGTAGGGAGCGGTTCAAAGGTTCGCCCAATTCCCGCGGCGTGACCAATGGCAATCTACCGCACACAGGATCATCGACCACGATCAATTTCAATCCGCTGGCCGATGGCTTCCGCTAGCGCCGCAAGGGTCTGTTCCATCGCGCTCAGTTGCGCCGTGAGCTGGGCGTGGGATTGCAGCAGCGATTCATGCGAATCCGGGGTCTGATGGCCGCGCAAAGCCGGTGAATGGCCCTCCAGGTAACGTTCGAAGGTTTCAACCCGCTGGCGCAGTAAGTGCAGTGCGACAAAAAGATCTGCAATCAGGGTATCTTCAACGCTGTCCATCACCCCTCCAGCTTTTTCAACGCAGGTTCACTCATGACAGGCCATTTGCAACATCGTTGCATCGGCCTGACCCGAACGAGGCGGGCATTCCAAGGTTGTCATCAGGAAAAGGACAGCTTTTAGTATTTGGCCACTGAACTCTTTGGCACCTCCACAGGCCGAATAATCAACAACAAACGGACCCTGGCCATGGCGCAGATCTTCAGCCGCTCAGCTGATACCTGGTTGCGGTTGACGCTGGCTGGCGTCTTCCTGGCCTTGTCCGGTAGCCTGATGGTGGTGTTGATGTTCGACCGTTCCGATTATCGGACCCAGCGTGGCTGGGTGGTGGATCAGCCTGTGCCCTTTAGCCATGCCCACCATGCGGGCGACCTGGGCATCGACTGCCGTTATTGCCATGCCAGCGTGGAGACCTCCTCCGAGGCCGGGCTGCCGCCTACCCATACCTGCATGAGCTGCCATTCGCAGCTGTTCACCGATGCCGACGTGCTGGCGCCCTTGCGCCGCAGCCTGGCCAATAACACCCCGCTGCACTGGCAACGGGTGGTGAAACTACCCGATTATGTGTATTTCCACCATGCCGTGCACGTACAGGCCGGGGTGGCCTGTGTCAGCTGCCATGGGAGGGTGGACCGCATGCCACTGATTGCCAAGGCCGAACCCTTGAACATGGGCCAGTGCCTGGACTGTCATCGTGACCCGGCACCCAACCTGCGGCCCCGCGACCAAGTCACCAGCATGAGCTGGACCCCACCCGCTGACCGGCGCCAGCTGGGCGAACAGTTGATGCAGGCCTACCATATTGATACCCGCGGCCTTACCGACTGCGCGGTATGCCACCGATGAACCGCGAACCGGACTTGGGCGCGCTGCGCCAGCAGCTTGCCGACGCGCGCCTGAGTGGCGAGCACTGGTGGCGCGGCCTTGAGGCATTGGCCGACAGCGCGCAGGCCCAGGCCTGGGTGGCGGCGGAGTTTCCCGGCCTGGCGCCCACCCTGGACCGACGCCGCTTTCTGCAACTGATGGCCGCTTCCCTAGCCCTGGCTGGGCTGGCGGCCTGCGGCCAGACGCCGGACGAATCCGTGCCCAGGGTGGTGCAAGCCGAGAGCCAGGTGCCCGGCAAAACCCTGGTGTACGCCACGGCGGTGCCCTTTGCCGGGGTAGCGCAACCGGTGCTCGGCGTCACCACGGCGGGGCGGCCGATCAAGCTGGAGGGCAACCCTGACCATCCGGCCTCGGGTGGCACCTGCGACGCGTTCACCCAAGCGGCGATTTTGCAGCTGTACGACCCAGACCGTTCCCAGTCGCCGCGCTACAAGGGCCGCGAAACCGCTTGGGGGCAAGTACAAGGGGCCTTGCTGGCCTGCGCCGGGCAGCTAGACCGCACGGCGGGCGATGGCCTGCACGTGGTGTTGGGTGCCAACGGCTCACCCACGCTGCAACGCCAATTGCAGCAACTGATGCAGCGTTGGCCCAAGGCCCGGCTCTATCTGGCCGAACCCTTCGCAGCCACAGCAGTGCAGGACGCCTGCCGCCAGGTGTTTGGCCAGCCCTTGCAGCCGCGCTGGCAGCGCGCCAATGCCGAGGCCGTGGTCAGTTTCGATGATGACTGGCTGGGCGCCGGGCCTTGGCAAACCGTCAACCAGCGCGGCTGGGCGGCGCGGCGCCGGGCCGCAGGGCAGGGCCAAGGGCGCGCTCAGGTGCTGGTGGCCGACAGCGTGCCGACCCTGACTTCGGCCGCTGCCAGCGAACGCCTGCGCCTGGCGCCGTCGCGTCGGCCAATGTTGCTGCGCGCCCTGGCCGCCGAGTTAGGCGCGGGTGAGCCAGGGCTGGCTGCCCTGAGCGACACCGAGCAGGCCTGGGTCAGGCACGCCGGCAACGCCCTCAAGGCGCGGGCGCCGCGTTGCCTGGTCAGCCTCGACAGCCAGGCACCGGTGGACCAGCAGGCGCTGGTGTTGCGCCTTAATGAGCATCTGTGCAACCAAGGCGTGACGGTGGACTACATAGCGCCGCAGTACCAGGGTGCGGCATTGCACGACCTGCTTGAACCCTTGGCGGCCAATCAGGTACAGGTGCTGGTGATGCTCGACTGCAACCCCGTGAACACCGCTCCCGCCCACTGGCATCTGAGTGACGCGGTGCAGCATGTGCCCCTGCGTATCCACGCCGGGCTGTATCACGACGAAAGCGCCCGTGACTGCCATTGGCACCTGCCCCTCAGCCACGCCCTGGACGGCTGGGCCGATGCCCGCGCCGCCGATGGCAGCAGCGTGATCGTGCAGCCCTTGATGGCCCCGCTGTACCCCACGCGCACCCTGGCCCAGGTGGTGGAGTTGCTGCAAGGGCGGGATGCGGACGCCCACGCCATCGTCCGGCAAACCTGGGCGGCGCTGGACGACAACGCCTGGCAGCAGGCCTTGTCCCGAGGCTGGGCCGACCCAGCACCGGTTGCGGTGAGCGTCACGGCCAACAGTGCACCACTTCTGACCGAAAGCGCTCCGGTCAACGGCCTGGAAGTCCGGGTGCTGCCCGACCCGTGTGTGTGGGATGGCCGTCTGGCCAACCTCGGCTGGCTGCAGGAGCTGCCCAAACCCATCAGCAAATTGACCTGGGGCAACGTCATCGGCGTGTCACCGGCCTTGGCCGAGCGCCTGGGCCTGGCCAACGGCGATCGTGTACGGGTGCCGCTACCGGGCCAAATCATCGAAGGCCCGGCGTGGGTCGAGCCGGGGCAGGCCGACTCCGTGGTGGCGTTGTATGCCGGCTACGGCCGGCAGCGCGCCGGACGGGTGGGGAATGGCCTCGGTTACCCGGCGCAAGCGCTGGGCGCAGTGAACCAGGTAGCGACGCTGGAGCGTCTGGATGGATCGTTGGCACTGGCCAGCACCCAGTTGCATCACCAACTGCCCCCTGGCCATGAATCGCCGATTCGCAGCGTAGCGCCGGGCCAATCCTTGGGGGCGCCCGAGTTGCTGTTCCACGACGCCACGGCCGTGGGTCCCCAGTGGGGCATGGTGATTGACCTGGACCTGTGCACCGGCTGCAATGCCTGCGTGGTGGCCTGCCAGGCCGAGAACAACATTGCCGTGGTCGGCCCCGAACAGGTGGCCCAGGGCCGGGCCATGCACTGGCTGCGCATCGACCATTACTACCAGGGCTCGCTGGACGCCCCGCGCTCGCATTTCCAGCCCTTGCCCTGCATGCACTGCGAGCAGGCGCCCTGCGAAGTGGGCTGCCCGGTGAATGCCACGCAGCACGGTCAGGACGGTGTAAACCAGATGGTCTATAACCGCTGCATCGGCACTCGTACCTGCGCCTCGTACTGCCCCTACAAGGTGCGCCGCTTCAACTGGCTGGACTACAGTGCCGACGCCGCCCCCACGATCCAGGCCCAGCGCAACCCCCAGGTCACGGTGCGCAGCCGTGGCGTGATGGAGAAATGCACCTACTGCGTGCAACGCATCAGCGCCGCGCGCATCGACAGCAAGATCGCCGGCACTGATGCTATCGAGGTGACCACCGCCTGCCAGCAGAGCTGCCCCTGCCAGGCCATCAGTTTTGGTGACATCCGCCGTGCCGACAGTGAAGTGGCGCGCGCTCGCCAATCGGGCCGTCATTACCGCTTGCTGGAGGAGCTGGATACCCGCCCGCGTACCACTTACCTGGCGCGCATCGACGAGGAACGCCAGCCATGACCGGGCATTTTCTGCCCCAGGACTTGAGCGACCAGGAGGTGTCGCGGCGCGTGTTCGGGCCGCTGCAGCACTTTGTGCGCCTGAATGCCTGGCGCGGCCTGTTCGGCATTGGCCTGGTATTGCTGGCGCTGTACCTGACGACGGTGGCGGCGTTGTTCAGCCAGGGCGTGGGCATCTGGGGCAACAACCAGCCGGTGCACTGGGGCCTGGGTATTCTCAACTACATCTGGTGGCTGGGGATCGGCCATGCCGGCACCTTCATTTCGGCGTTGCTGCTGTTGATCGAACGGCCCTGGCGCCACACCCTCAACCGGCTGGCCGAGCTGATGACGCTGATGGCGGTGGTGTGCGCCGGCCTGTACCCCATCCTGCACCTTGGCCGCCCCTGGCTGTTCTACTGGACCTTGCCATACCCGAATGAAATGGGGCTGTGGCCACAGTTCAAAAGCCCCACGGCCTGGGACCTGTTCGCCATTCTCACCTATCTATTGGTATCGGTGCTGTTCCTGTTCATCGGTGCGGTGCCTGATTTCGCCACTGCCCGAGACCGCGCCCACTCACGCATGGGCCAGGTTGCCTACGGCCTGCTGGCCCTGGGCTGGCGCGGCTCCCAGGGGCACTGGGCGTTGTGGCGGCGGGCCACGCGCACCCTGGCGATTCTGGCGGTGCCGCTGGTGTTCGCGGTGTCCAGTGGTTATTCGTTCCTGCTGACCATGGGCAGCCAGGCCGGCTGGCACTCCACGGTGTTCCCGCCGTATTTCGTGGCTGGCGCGGTGTTCTCGGGGTTCGCCATGGTGACGCTGATCGCCATCGGCCTGCGCTGGCTGCTGTGCATCGAGGTGCTGATCACGCCCCGGCACCTGGACATGCTCGGACGCCTGGTGCTGGCCACCGGTTGGCTGACCGCCTACGGCTACCTCACCGACCTGTTCATGCCGTTCTACTCGGGCCAGCCCCATGAGGTGGAAGTGCTGATGGCACGCCTGGCTGGGCCGGCGGCCTGGAGCTATTGGCTGGCGATCGTCTGCAACGTGGTGGTGTTGCAGGCGCTGTGGGTGCGGCGGGTGCGGCAAAGCCCCTGGGGCCTGGGCAGCGTCGCCTTGCTGGTGCTGATCGGCATGTGGGCCGAGCGCTACATGCTGCTGATACCGCCCCAGACGCGCGACGGGTTGGTGTCGGCCTGGGGCGGTTACGCGCCAACCCGTTGGGACTGGATGCTGTTCGTCGGCAGTTTTGGTGTGTTTCTGGTGCCGTTCAGCCTGTTCCTGCGCACCGTGCCCATGGTCTCGGCGTTCGAGGTCAAGCAGGCCTTGCATCAGGAGCGCGACGGCTATGTCTGAACCTTGGGGCCTGCTGGCTGAATTTGACCAGCCGGGCCAGCTGGTGGTGGCGGTGAGTGAGGCCCGGGCGCTGGGTTACCGACGCTTTGAAGCCTTTGCGCCCTTTGCCGTGGAGGCCTTGGCGCCGCCGGCTCCGCGAGTCGGTTGGCTGGGCGCCGGCGGGGCACTGGCAGGTGCGGCCACCGGGGTAGTGCTGCAAGTGGCTACGGCCCTGGCCTGGCCTACCAATGTAGGCGGGCGGCCGCTGGTGCACTGGCCGTCGCTGCTGATTGTGACCTTTTTGCTCAGCGTGCTGGGCGCGGCGGTCGCCAGCGTGATTGGCCTGCTGTGGCAGGCGCGTTTGCCGCGCCTGCATCATCCGCTGTTCGAGGCGCCTGTGTTTGTGCGCGCCAGTGATGATCGCTTCCTGCTGTGTATCCTGGCCGACGACCCGCTGTTCCAGCGCCAGCGCACGGGCGACTGGCTGGCTATCCGCGCGCTGTCGGTGACCGAGGTGCTGTCATGAAGTCTTGGCCGCTGCTGGTGCTGATGGCACTGTTGGTCAGCGCCTGTGATGACATGTCGCGGCAGGCCAAGACCCGCGAATACCGTCCCGGGCCGCTGATTGGCAACGTGCAGCGCGACCCGCCGGTGGGCAGCGTGGACCGCGGCCAACTTGCGCAGCAGGCACGATTGGCGCAGCGTCCGCCACTGGACGCCGCCTTGCTGGAACGCGGCCAGCAGCGCTTCGAGATCTACTGTGCCCCGTGTCATGGCCTGAGCGGGCAGGGTGATGGCATCGTGGTAAGCCGTGGCTTTCCGACGCCGCCAGCGTTCACCCAGGCGCGCTTGATCGCAGCCCCCGATGCTTACTTGTTGCAGGTGATCGCCCAGGGCCACGGACAGATGTTCGGCTATGCCGCCCGGGTCGCCCCCGCTGATCGTTGGGCCATTGTCGCTCACATCCGCGCGCTGCAACTGGGCCAGCACCTGTCGCTGTCGAGCCTGCCTGCTCGCGAGCGGCAGGCCGTGCAGGGGCAGTTGCGATGAAGCGCTGGCGCGCAGTGAGCGGAATGCTGGCGGCGCTGTTGTTGCTGGTGGCGGGGCTGTGGCACCCCCAGGCGGCGTTGGGCGCAACCTTGGCCGGCGCCCTGGTGTGGGTCAATCTGGCACTGGGTTGCTTGCTGCTGGCTTACGTCTGCCCGCTGATCAGCGGCGCCTGGCAGCCCATGCTGGCGCCAGGCATCGCAATGGGCAGCGGTTGGGTGCCGTGGATCGTGCCTTTGTTGTTGCCTATGGTGCTCGGCGTGCACTGGCTGTACCCCTGGGCGCAGATGCCGGGCAGCGGTTTTCGCGGCCTGTGGCTGTCGCCCTGGTTTTTCGTGTTGCGCACGTTGCTGTACGGGGTGGCGTGGTGGGGGCTGCTGCGGCTGGCCCGGCGTCCCGCGCCGGGCGTGATCGCGCTGGTGTTGCTGGCCAGTCTGGCAGCGATTGATTGGTTGATGTCCCTGCAAACCGGCCTGGACTCGAGCATTTTCGGTCTGCTGGTGGTGGGCCGTCAGTTGCTCGGCGCCCTGGCCCTGGCCGGTCTGGTGCGCGCGCCCGGAACGCCTGCGGCGGTGCTGCGTGGCCTGCTGGTGGCGGCGCTGGCATTGTGGCTGTACCTGCATTTCATGCAGTACCTGATCACCGACTGGACTCGCCTGCCCGCCGAAACCCTGTGGTACCGCCTGCGCGGCACGGGCGTTTGGGCACCGGTCACAGCGCTGCTGTTTGGCCTGCACTTGGCTTGCCTGGTAGTCCTGGCCTCGCCCTTGGGCTTGCGCCCGCCCGTGCTCAACGGCGCTTGTTGGTTGATTCTGTTGCTGGGCGCCGTGGAGGCGCTGTGGTTGGTGCTGCCCGGCCTCGGCGGCCTGGATGCCTTGGGCCTCGGGTTATTGGGCGTCTGGGCGTATGCGGCCGTGGCCGGCACCTGGCTGGTGCGCAGGAGGGCTGACCATGAGTAAGCGCTACCAAGCCAACCCGGTCCGGGAAGCACGGGTATGGCTGGCCGCGCTGGTATTGTTGCTGGCCGTGCTGCTCTGCGGTGGCGCCGTTGCCCTGCTGCTCGGCTATCTGCGCGATGAGGCGGCCCGCCAGCAACCCGTGCTCGGTAGCCTGGAACGTGAACGCCTGTTGCCCCCAGAGCCGCGCTTGCAGGCCACGCCCTTTGCTGACGGCGAAGCCTTCCGCGCCAGGGCCCTGCAGCAACGGGACAGCTACGGGTGGGTCGACCGCGACCAGGGTATCGTACGCGTGCCCCTGGCCGAGGCCCAGCGGCTGTTGATTGAGCGGGGGTGGCCCGATGCGCATTAAGGGGGGGCTGCTGGTGATCTGCATGGCCGTGCTGCCCTGGGCTCGCGCCGATGCGCCGTTTGACCCCTTTGCCGCCGCCGGCATCGATACGTCACGCATCGGTCAGGCGCTGCCTGCCGACCTGACGTTCACCGACCAGCGTGGCCAGACGGTGCGCCTGGGCGATGTGCTCGGCCAGCGCCCCACGTTGCTGATCCCGTTGTACTTTCGCTGCCCCAACGTGTGCGGCGCGGCGCTGTCGACCCTGTTCAGCCAGTTGCAACCCCTGCGCTACCAGTTGGGCCGTGACTACCGGCTGATTGCGGTCAGCTTTGACCCGCGCGAACACCTTCAAGCCGCCCGCGAGGAACAGGCCAAGCTGCAACCGCGCTGGCCGGCCATGGCCAACAGCCCAGAGTTGTACTTGCTGACCGGCAGCGCGGCCAACAGCACAGCGTTGATGCAGGCGCTGGGCTTTGGCTACCGGTACGACCCGGCGATCGGGCAGTACGCCCACAGTTCGGCCGTGGCCGTGGTCACCCCGCACGGTCGCCTGTCGCGTTGGCTGTACGGCCTGGGGTACCAGGCCGATGACCTGCGCCTGGCCCTGACCGAAGCCGGGCAGGGCAGGCTCGGCAGCCTGGGCGATCAGTTGCTGTTGCTGTGCTACCACTACGATCCGCACACGGGCCTGTACAGCAGCCGCATCATTGTGGCTCTGCAAGTGGCGGGCTGCCTCACCGTGCTGATCCTCGCCGGTTTTATCGGCGGCCGTCTGCGCCAGGAGCGGCGGTCATGAGCTTTATGCGCCTGTGGCCGGCCCAGGCGTCTGACTACGCGGTGCGGGTGGACCATCTGGTGATCGGCTTCACGGCCATGATGGCGCTGTTCGTGCTGCCCGTGCTGGTGGCCCTGGCGGTGTTTATCTGGCGCTATCGGCGCGGCCGGCCGGCGGACCGTGACCACCGGCCCAGCAGTGACCTGCGCATCGAACTGACCTGGATCGTGCTGCCGTTCCTGGCTTCGCTGGTGATCTTCGGGCTGTCGGCGCGGCTGTTCTTCCAGGCCCGCACGCCACCCGATGATGCCCTGGAAATACAGGTCACGGCCCGCCAGTGGATGTGGAAGTTCCAGCACGACGGCGGGCAGCGCGAGATCAATACCCTGCACGTGCCGGCGCACAGGCCGGTGAAGCTGACGATGATTTCCGAGGATGTCATCCACGGCCTGTTTTTCCCCGCCTTGCGCATCAAGCAGGACGTGCTGCCGGGGCGCTACACCATGCTCTGGTTCGAGGCCGCGCACAGCGGCACCTATGAGGTGTATTGTTCGCAGTTCTGCGGCACTGATCACGCCGCCATGCTGGCGCGCCTGGTGGTGCTGGACCCCGGCGACTACCAGGCCTGGCTACAGAACGCCGGTGGCCTGGACGACCTGGCCGCCCAGGGCAAGGTGCTGTTCCGTCAATATGGCTGCAGCGGTTGTCATGACGGCGACAGCGGCCTGGCACCGCCGCTGACCGGGCTGTACGGCCGGCGGGTAGCCTTGAACGACGGCAGTCAGGTGTTGGCCGACGCCGCGTACCTGCGCGACAGCATGCTATTGCCGCAAAAACAGATCGTGGCCGGCTACGGCCCGATCATGCCTACCTACACCGGGCTGCTCGACGAAGAAACCATCCAGCGCCTGCTGGCCTATATCCGCTCCCTCACCCCCACGTCTGCTCCGGAGGCCCGATGATCAATTACCTCAATGAGCGGCAGGGGCTGTGGAGCTGGCTGTCCACCCGTGACCACAAGCGCATCGCCGTGTTGTACATGATTGCCGTGACCTTCTTTTTCTTCGTTGGCGGCCTTGCGGCGAGCCTGATCCGCATCGAGCTGATTACCCCCAATGGCGAGCTGCTGACCGCCGACGGTTATAACCGCGCCTTCACCCTGCACGGGGTGATCATGGTGTGGTTCTTCCTGATTCCGTCGATCCCCAGCGTGTTCGGCAATTTCCTGGTGCCGATCATGATTGGCGCCCGCGACATGGCCTTCCCGCGCCTGAACCTGTTCAGTTGGTACCTGCTGGTGGGCGGCGGCCTGTTCACCCTGCTGGCGTTGTTGCTGGGCGGGGTGGACACCGGCTGGACCTTCTACACGCCGCTGTCGACGATGTTCAGCAACGGCCACGTGGTGGCGGTGATCTGCGGGGTGTTCATCACTGGCTTCTCGTCGATTTTCACCGGCATCAATATCATCGCCACCGTGCACACCCTGCGGGCGCCGGGCATGACCTGGATGCGCCTGCCGCTGTTCATCTGGGCCATGTACGCCACCTCCATCATCCTGGTGCTGGCCACGCCGGTGCTGGCGGTGACCCTGCTGCTGGTGGCGGCCGAGCACCTGTTTCATATCGGCGTGTTCGACCCGGCCCTGGGCGGTGATCCGCTGCTGTTCCAGCACCTGTTCTGGTTTTACAGCCACCCTGCGGTGTACATCATGATCCTGCCGGCCATGGGGGTGATGAGCGAGCTGGTCACGGCGGCGGCACACAAACGTATCTTCGGCTATACCTTCGTGGCTTGGTCCAGCGTGGCCATCGCCCTGATCGGCTTCCTGGTGTGGGGGCACCACATGTTCGTGGCGGGGCAGTCCATGTACGCCAGCCTGTTCTTCTCGCTGCTCAGCTTCCTGGTGTCGATACCGTCGGCGATCAAGGCCTATAACTGGACTGCCACCCTGTACAAAAGCGATCTGGTGATCAACGCGCCATTCTTGTTTGCCCTGACCTTCATCGGGCTGTTCCTGGTCGGGGGTACCACGGGGCTGTTTCTGGCGTTGCTGGCCGCCGATCTGCACGCCCACGATACCTACTTCGTGGTGGCACACTTCCACTACATCATGGTCGGTGCGGCGGTGGCGGGCTACTTCGGCGCGTTGCATTTCTGGTGGCCGAAAATGACCGGCCGGCTCTACTCCGCGCTGTGGGGCAAGATCACCGCGGTGCTGGTGTTCTGCGGCTTCAACCTGACGTTCTTTCCGCAGTTCCTGCTGGGCTACCTGGGCATGCCCCGGCGCTCCCATCTCTATTCGCCGGACTTCCAGTTCCTCAACGTGCTGTCCTCGGCCGGTGCCTCGATACTGGCCTTGGCCTACCTGTTGCCGTTTTTCTACCTGCTGGGCTCGCTGCGCTACGGTGCTCGCGCCCCCATGAACCCCTGGGAAGCGGCGGGGCTTGAGTGGCGCATTCCTTCGCCGCCGCCCGAGCACAACTTCGCCGGCCCCGTGACCGTGGACTTCGAGGCCTACGACTATGCACCGGGAGCCGACCGTGGACCGCTGTGAGGCCCGCCCCAGCGGCGCCTTCGTGGCCATGGCCCAGCAGCGCGAGGCCGTGCGGCTGGGCATGTGGCTGTTCCTGGCCAGCGAAGCCATGATGTTCGGCAGTCTGATGCTGATCGCCTGGTATTACCGTCTTCAGCACCCGGCAGGTGTGGGTGAGGCGGTGGCCGGCCTGCATCGTTGGCTGGCGGCGTGGAACACCCTGGTGCTGATCACCAGCGGCCTGTGCATGACCCTGGCGCTGGAGGCCTGCCGCGCCGGACGCATGCAGCCCTTGCTGCGCGGGTTGAACATGACGGTGCTGCTGGGGCTGGGCTTCCTCGCCGGCAAGGTGCTGGAATACACCCTTGAGTACCGCGAAGGCGTGCTGCCTGGTTTCGGCCTGCCCAGCCCGGTCTCAGAGCCGTCGGCGCGGCTGTTCATGAACCTGTACTTTTGCAGCACGCTGCTGCACAGCCTGCACCTGCTGATCGGTGTCGGCCTGGTGCTGTACCTGCGCATCGCTTTGGGTCGGGGCTGGTTGTGCCTGCCGGCGAATGCCCTGCGCCTGGAAATGACTGGGCTCTACTGGCACCTGGTGGACGGTATCTGGGTGCTGCTGTTTCCCGTTCTGTACCTGGTGGGGGGCTGACATGCCACGGCCTTGGGCGGTGTATTGGATACTGCTATTGCTGTTGCTGGTCGAGGTGCGGGTGGCGGGCCACAGCGCCAGCCTGGTCATGGCGGCTGCCGGTGCCCAGTTCGGCTTGCTGTTGGTGTGTTGGCTGGAGGTGGGCAAGGCACGGGGTTGGGTACGAGTGTTCGGGGTGGTGTACCTGGGTTGGCTGTTGGTAATGGCGGCGTTCATGCTCACCGAACAGGCCACACGCCTGTCTTGATGGAACCGGTGTGGGGAGGGGCTGCAGATGAGCCAGGGCGGGTCCCGTCGGTCACTGCCGTTCAGTGTTGCCACGCTGGGCCCGGCGCATGCCCAGGTTTTTCCGGAAACCGCGCAGATTCATCAGTGCCAGGGCCGCTTCAAGGATGATCAGGGCCCAGGCATGGTCATGCCAGCCCCATATAACCCACAAAGCGTTGCTCAGGATAAAACACCAGAAGCCGATGATCCGCCGCCGGGCCTGAGTGGACCCGGTGAACCAGGCGGCGAGCAAGGTGACGGCCATTGCCGGCCATTGCACCCAGTCGATCACAGGATCGGCTTGCCGCCGGTCACACCGTAGCGAGTGCCGGAAATGTAGCTACCTTCGTCCGAGGCCAACAGCACGTAGATCGGGGCGACCTCCACCGGCTGACCGGGTCGGCCCAGGGGCGTCTGTTCACCGAAATGGGTCACTTCCTCATCGGGCATGGTCGACACGATCAGCGGGGTCCAAATGGGCCCCGGCGCCACACTGTTGACCCGGATATTGCGCTCGCCCAGCACTTGCGCCAGCCCGGCGCTGAAGTTGGCGATTGCGCCCTTGGTGGCGGCATAGGCCAACAGGGTCGGCTTGGGCGTGTCGGAGTTCACCGAGCTGGTGTTGATGATCGAACTGCCTGCCGCCATAAAGGGCAGGGCGGCCTGGCACAGGCGGAACATGGCGGTGATGTTGATATCGAAGGTGCGCACCCACTCTTCGTCCTTGATGTCTTCGAAGCGCTCGTGGGTCATCTGGAACGCGGCATTGTTGACCAGTACGTCGATGCGGCCGAACTCTTTGACCGTGTCATCGACCAGTTGCTGGCACACCGACTTCTGCGCCAGGTCACCCGGTAGCAGCAGGCACTGGCGGCCTGCGGCCTCAACCCAGCGGGCGGTTTCGCGGGCGTCTTCATGCTCGTCCAGATAGGCCACGGCCACGTCTGCCCCTTCACGGGCAAAGGCGATGGCTACAGCGCGACCGATGCCGCTGTCGGCACCGGTGATCAGCGCGACCTTGCCAGCCAGCCGGCCGCTGCCTTGGTAGCTCTGTTCGCCGCAGTCGGGGGCCGGGTCCATCTTGCGTTGCGAGCCTGGGACGCTTTGCGGTTGGCTGGGGAAGGGTGGTCGTGGGTATTCGCGCATGATCGCTTCTCCTCTGGATTGATGACTCATGTGATTCAGAGGCATTCGCGCGCCAAAGGTTGAGTCGGGCTACCGGCTGGCTCGACGAATGGCGCGGGCCAATTGCACTGAACTTTCCCGTGCGTCCTTTACTCGCTTTTGTAAACACAGCTCGGGAGGGCGCCTCATGCAACCGATTAAACTGCTTGGGCTGATGTGTTGGCGCCGACGCGCAAGAACAAGGTCCCAACGGGTTCCGTACGTCAACGAGCCGGGGAAGACGGCGGCTCATCAATCCGATGATGAGCCCGAAGGTGATCCAGAGGATGAAACGCCGTAGCAGTCCGTTTCTCTTGATCGGCCTTCCTTCTGCGCGCCGGTCTCAGACAGCGAGCGTAGCGTCCGGCACGTCAGAAACGGGGTAGGGGATGGTGCCCTGGCCCGGGGTCAGGATGACCTTTCGACAATCTTGTTCTTTCTTGTCAAACAGCTTGTAGCCTTCGGCCGCCTGCTCCAGCGATAAACGATGGGTGATGATGGCTTCCGGAGCCAGTGCTCCTGTCTCGATATGCCCCAATAGTTCAGGCAGGTAGCGCTGCACGTGGGTCTGGCCCATGCGGAAGGTGAGGCCCTTGTCGAAGGCGTCACCGAACATGAAACCGTGGATGAACCCGGCATACACGCCGGGCACGCTGACCACGCCGCCGCGACGCACCGCGGCGATGCACTGGCGCAGGGCCTTGCCGCTGCTGCCTTCGAGCTTGAGCGTGGCTAGCACGGTTTCGGTGGTGCTGCCCTTGGCTTCGAAGCCCACGGCGTCGACCACCCCGTCCACGCCTCGCGACCCAGGCGTCTGGCGAATGATGGTGTCCGCCGGGTCGTCGTCCTCGTCGAAATTGATCGGGATGACCCCGTAAGTCTGCTGGGCATACGCAAGGCGGTAGGGGTGGTGGTCGACCATGAAGATGCGTTCTGCGCCGAGCATGCGGGCCACCGCTGCGCACAATAGGCCAACCGGTCCGCCGCCATAGATGGCAATGCTGGAGCCGGCGCCAATCTCGGTATTTTTCACGGCCTGGAACGCCGTGGGAAGAATATCGGAGAGGAACAGCACCTTCTCGTCCGCCAGGGTACCAGGTACTTTGAAGGGGCCGGTATTGGCCTTGGGTACGCGCACGTATTCGGCCTGGCCGCCGGGGATGCCGCCATATAAGTGACTGAAACCGAAGAGTGCCGCGCCAGGCGGGATGCTCTTCTTGTTGATAATGGAGCCACGTCCGGTGTTGGTGGTTTCGCAGGCGGCAAACAGATCATGCTGGCAGAAGAAGCAACTGCCGCAGGCAATCACGAACGGTACGACCACCCGGTCGCCACGCTGGAGGGCGGTGACCCCACTGCCCACTTCCTCGACAATGCCCATGAACTCATGGCCGAAGATATCGCCATGTTCGGTCTGGGGTATCTTGCCGCGGTACAAGTGCAAATCCGATCCGCAGATAGCGGTGGCGGTAACCCGCAGGATGATGTCGTCCGAGTCGATCAACACCGGATCCGGAACGGTATCGACTTTGACGTCGTGGGCGCCGTGGTAAGTGAGTGCTCTCATGATGCGATCGTCCTTTTGTTGGGATAGATAGATGAGGGAACGATGCGGCTGTAAGTTCCAACGCCGTTACCGACGGTTTGACAGGAAGGGTGCTTGGACCGAACTGCTTGCCTTGAGTCGCTTCTTGCATCATCCGTTCATCCCGGACCGCAGCGGGAGGTGGTCAGGGTGGTGATCTCCCTTTTCGGGTAATCAAGCGTCAGTTGGCTACGTGAAAAGGCGCTTTCGTGGGCTGATGAACAACGCAGCTTAGCGGATAGCGCTGTTCGCCCTGTCGAATCTGTGGATGGCTCGAAAACAGCTGAAGGGTATGGGTGAGTTGCACTCTTAACACTGAGGAGCGGGCGCAAGCGCCCCCTCGTCCGCGATCCTAGCGCTGGAAGTAAGCGAGAATTTCGCACCCATTTCCCACCGGCACATGCCCCATAGTGCTCCGCTTGCCAATGTCCACCACACTCACAGTGGCGTCGTTTTCATTGGCCACAAGCAAATAATCCTGCGCAGGACTAAAACAGCCGTCCAATGGCTTGTCACCTAACTCAGCATTGAACAGCCATTGCAGGTTTTCATCGAAAAAGCTCACCACCGGTTCAAAGTCACCCATGACCGCCAGTAATCGGCCATCGGGACTGAAACGCACCACCTGCCCGGGGCGCTTGTGCCCGGGAAGTTCGAGGGTGCGCAGCAGGCGGTGCTGCTCGGTGTCCACGACGTACAGCACCGGCCGATCCTGCGCGGTGGCCACCACCCAGGGATGCAGGGGGGATGCGTCGATGCCATTCAAGGGGCCTGGCATTGCCAGGGTTTCGGGAGCCTGGCCGGGCCCGCGCAGGTCAACGGCATAGAGTTGGCCATCCTCTTCGCTTTCCGCCCATAGCTGGTCTGCGTGTCGCAGCGGCGTGAGGCGGTGCACATTCTTCGAGGGGACGTGGATATGGCCCACGATCTTGTCCTGGGCAGGGTCTATGGCGAGGATCGTCGCGCTGTTTTCACAGCACAAGTACACCAGGCCATCACGGCCCAGGCGCCCCGTGTGGGGTGACACATAGGGTAGGGTTTCAATGAGTCCGCTCAGGCGGCGGCTATCAAGGTCGATTACCGCTACCTGGTGGTTCGGGTGGGGGTTGTCGCCGTGTATGCCGTCACCGTAGATCGGCACGTAGGCCTTACGTAGGTGCTCAAGCACAAGCAATTCATGGGGCCGTGATGGCAGCTCGGTGATGGCAGCGAGCACTGAAAGATTCTCGGGGTCCAGGAACAGGACCTGCTGGCCCTGTTTGTCGACAGCGATTATCTCTTGTCCCGCGCTGTGTTTGAGGTTCATCAGATTCATCCTGTGCTGACGGTAAGCAAGCGTTGAATGTATTGATGGAGAGCCTCGCGAGGGCTTTAGTTCAAGTCGATTGCCCAAGCCCCTTCGACCGGGGCGTGTGGTTCGCCAACTCTATCTATGCATCCGGATGAATGGAGGTTAAGGTCAGAGCTAGGGTTATCAAAGATATGCTAGGATTTGATAGCGTAGATAACTGGTTAGGAGATTTTCCATGAGCGTTACAGAGCAATCGGGCGTCTCCACCTTGGTAGGTACACCTAAGGAGGCTCGGGCTAGCTTGAGCCGCTCGCATGCGGATCGAGTGCTGGTCGTGTCTTTCGATCACATCAAACCCAACGTCTTCGAAGCATTGGCTGAGAATTTCGCAAATGTGGCGTCCTCGATGTACGAGGTTTTCCAGGAGCGCCAAGACTTGAATTCCCTGGAACGATTGGCCGAAGTCTTTGTTACGCGTAAGCCGCCTTCGCCCCGTTTGCTCAAGGAGGCGGCGATGCTGGTCCAAGCTCGCAAGGCGGTCTTAGAGAGTGGCGACTGGCTAACCGCCGCCGACATTGCACAAGTGGCGCAGTTAAGTACCCGAAACCCCAGCGCCCAGCCCAACAAGTGGAAAAAGCAAGGTCAGATCTTCGCTATCAATCATGGTGGGGTCGACTATTTCCCCGGTTACGGTCTGGACCCGGATACAAGCTACCGACCGTTGAAGGCGCTGGCCAAAGTCATTGAGATTTTCGAGGGGCACAAGGACAGCTGGGGTATGGCTTACTGGTTCCGTTCAGACAACAGTTTTTTGGGCGGCAAAAAGCCCCAAGACCTATTGGCATCGGTACCTGACCGAGTGATAGACGCGGCACTGGACGAGACTCAAGGCATCGCCCATGGCTAAGCGCAGTGCTAAGGGCAGTGAACGTGGGGCTCCGCCGTCGGATGATTCGGCGGCATCCGTGACTCCGGCGCCTGAGGCTACGTTGCACGTCACGTTCACTGAAATGGCTAAAGGCGTGATGCTCCATCGCGTGCACCACGACAAATACCAGCCCGATCAATTCAACCCAGGCGTGCGGGGCAACGCACGTTTCAGCCCAATCCAGAATGAACAGGGGCAGGCGATTCCAACGTTATATGGTGGTACGACAATAGAGTGCGCCTTGATGGAGACCGTCTTTCACGATGTTCCCCATACGCCAGGCTTCAAGAGTTTCGATAAAATAAAGCTAGCTGGACAGGTGCACTCCGCTGTCCAGATCGATCAACCGCTGCAATTGGTCGATCTGTCCAGCGTTCCCCTGCGCAAATTGGGCATCACCCGTAAGCAGTTGATCGACACCGAGAAGGATCAGTACCCGGCGACGCGCAAATGGGCCGAAGCGATCCATCGCCAAAGCCCGGATGTGCAAGGCTTGTATTGGGTATCCAGGCAAGACGATTCTGCACGAGCTGTAGTTCTTTTTGGTGACCGTATTCCCGGAGGTTCGCTTCGTCCACAAGGTGTTTCGCGCAGCCTGGTAGACGATCCGATTGTCTACGACGCGGTGCTCGATCTAGCAGATCGGATTGGTGTCGCCGTCATTGCAGGGAAAAACTGAACGAATGGTCGAACAGTGTCCTGTGATTCGTTTCTCTGAGATCGAAGCGGCCGTGCCTACGGCCCCTGGTCTTTATGAGATCGTCACTGATCAGGGCGAGCTTCTGAAGGTGGGCATCAGCGTTAATCTTCGTAAAAGGCTTATACAGCACCGACAGTCGAAGCAGTCTGACCACTATAGGGTGATGCTCGGCAGCGACGAGGGAGGTATCAACGCAGCATTGGTGGACAGGGACGCATTTCATACGCCCCAGCCAGCGCACGTATCGTGCAGCAGGGGAGCCAGATGTTGCTTAATGAGCGCAATCAGCAAATGTGCGCATCTGTCCAAAATTTTGTTGGCATCGAGCACGATGCTCTGAAGTGGGCCGACATTTACTATCGGTTTGGCGCCTAGGTTTCCAAAACGAGATCACCGCTGAAATAAGCTGACATTCGTCATGAATTCATGCGTGCGGCTCTTTCAAGCGTCCCTTTTCCCAACCCGACAGGTCGATGGCTTTTCCCCAAACAACTTCTGATACTGTGCGCAGAAATAACTCGTGTGCTCAAACCCCCATTGCGCAGCGATATCGCTGATGCGCGCCTGGGGATGGCGGGTCAGGGCGCGGCGTGCTTCGTTGAGTCGGATGGAGCGCAGGTACTGGATCGGGCTGACGTCAGCCACGCTTTGGAAACTGTATTGCAAGGTGCGTCGGGAGATCTTCAGGCGTTTGCACAGGTCCACCAGGTTGCCGGCGTGTTGCGGGGCGTCCATGACCAGTTCGTGGCAACGCTGCACGATGTATTGGCGGGTAGTAAAGCTGATCGGGCGCGCGGGCACCTCGTCCAGTTCGGACAACAGGCGCGCCGTAAGGTCCAGCAGGCGAGGTTTGATCGCGTCGTGCGCCGGCGCCATCAGTAATTCCACCAGTTCCCGGCACGCGCCCTCATGGGCCGCCGAGGCCAGCGCCACGCCTTGCACGGCGTGGTTGGCGCGGCAGCGGGCGAGGGTGCTGTCGCTGAGCAGGTCGGTCAGTTCGGCGTAGGGGATGGACAGGCCCAGCACGTCCATGCCGGCGCCGGTGACGGTGCGAAATTCATGCTGGTTGGGCAGCAGGTTGACGCCGTCCAGCACCCAGGGCTGCTGGCTGCACCGCTGCGGCCACACCAGCGGCACGATCAGGTTGAGGTGGTCGCGCGGCAATTGCATGTGCTGGATGGCAGCCTGGCTCAGGCGCTCGCGAAACAGCCGCACGCTGCCCACGTCGCGCACCCACAGGGCGGCGTCGAGGGGGCCGTTGCTCAACTGGTCGTAGCGCTGGTCCCAGCCACTGAGGTGGCTGGCATGTTCGGCCATGTCGGCGGACTGAAAAAACTGCTGCATCAGACAACCTGCTTGAAGGGGTTGGACTGAAATTGCAATTGCCATGCCGGTTGCCGGCAGGCGTTGTAACCTGTTGAAAGCCCTGAACTAGAGCGGTTTCAATAGGCTTGGAAAACCCCTCGTCCGTGAGAATGTTGCAAGATGTTTCCGTATGCACCATCACGGCCCCCGCAGCGGCCGTGACGGTAACAATTGGGGCGCTGGCCTTACGCTTCGCGCTTCACCACTAGGGTCAGAATGTCGTAGCTGGCCACCACTTCATCGTGCTGGTTGGTCACTTCCACGTCCCACGCCACCACGCCTTGCGGGATGCCTTGGGGGCTCTGCTTGCCCTGGTCGATCTTGCGCTTGCAGGTCAGCCGCGCCCGGATGGTGTCGCCGATGGCCACCGGGTTGATGAAGCGCAGGGTGTCCAGGCCATAGTTGGCCAGCACCGGGCCTTCGCCAGGGGAGACGAACAACCCGGCCGCTGCCGACAGCACGAAATAGCCATGGGCGATGCGCTGACCGAACTGCGAGCGGCGGGCAGCGATCTCATCGAAGTGCATGTAGAAGTGGTCACCCGACAGGCAGCCGAAGTTCACCAGGTCGGCCTCGGTGACGGTGCGGCGGTGGGTGAGTAGCGACTCGCCGATCTGCAGGTCCTGGAAGTGACGACGGAACGGGTGCACCTCGGTTTCGATGACGTCGGCGCCGCGCACGTATTCGCCGGTGATGGCCGCCAGCATGGTCGGCGAGCCTTGGATGGCCGCGCGTTGCAGGTAGTGCTTCACGGCGCGCAGGCCGCCCAGTTCCTCACCGCCACCGGCACGGCCGGGGCCGCCGTGCTTGAGTTGCGGCAGCGGTGAGCCGTGGCCGGTGGATTCGGCGGCGGCGTGGCGGTCCAGCACCAGCAGGCGGCCGTGCCAGGCGGCGGCGGCCGGGATGGCCTTGGCAGCAATCTGCGGGCTCCTGGTGACCAGGCTGGCGACCAGGCTGCCTTTGCCGCGGGCGGCCAGCAGCAGGGCTTCATCCAGGTCGTCGTAGGCCATCAGCGTGCTCACCGGGCCGAAGGCTTCGATGTCGTGGGCGCCGCCTTCGGCGTGGGCGTCGCGGGCGTGCAGCAGGGTGGGGGCGAAGAACGCGCCCTCGGCCACGCCCTCGCCACGCGGGTTGAACCCGTCGGCAGCGCCGAACAGGGTGTCGCAGCTGTGCTGCAGCAGTGCCAGGCGCTCGCCCACGTCACGTTGCTGGGCGTGGGAGGCCAGGGCGCCCATGCGCACGCCTTCCACGGACGGATCGCCGACCACCACTTTGGCCAGGCGCTCGCGGATGCGCGTGGCCACCGCGTCCAGGTGCTGACGCGGGACGATGGCGCGGCGGATGGCGGTGCATTTCTGCCCGGCCTTGGTGGTCATTTCGCGCACCACTTCCTTCACGTACAGCTCGAACTCTTCGTCATCCGGGGTCACGTCCGGGGCCAGGATGGCGCAGTTCAGTGAGTCGGCCTCGGCGGTGAAGGGCACCGAATGGCGGATCAGGTTGGGCGTGACGCGCAGCCTGGCGGCGGTGTCGGCCGAGCCGGTGAAGGTCACCAGGTCCTGGCCTTGCAGGCGATCGAGCAAGTCGCCGGTGCTGCCGATCACCAGTTGCAGGCTGCCGGCGGGCAACAGGCCGGATTCATCCATCAGGCGCACCACGGCTTCGGTCAGGTAGCTGGTGGCCGTGGCCGGCTTGACCACGCAGGGCATGCCCGCCAGGAAGCACGGCGCGAATTTTTCCAGCATGCCCCAGATGGGGAAGTTGAAGGCGTTGATGTGCACCGCCAGGCCGCCGCGTGGCACCAGGATATGGCTGCCGGCAAACTGGCCGAGCTTGCCCAGGGGGAAGGCGGGACCTTCATGCACCACATTGCCCGACGGCAATTCACGGCTGCCGATGCCGGCGTAGCTGAACAGCGTGGCGTTGCCGCCTTCGATGTCGATCCAGCTGTCGGCGCGGGTGGCGCCGCTGTGGTGGGACAGGGCGTACAGCTGCTCCTTGCGCTCGGCCAGGTACAGGGCCAGGGCCTTGAGGCGCTGGGCACGTTGCTGGAAGTCGAGGGCGGCAAGGCTCTGGTTGCCGATGCGGCGGCCGTGGTCCACGGCTTCGGCAAAGTCCGGGGCTTCTTCATGGGTCCGGGCCAGGGGCTGGCCATTGAGGGCGCTGCGCAGGGTTTGCGCGCCGTGCTGGCCGACCCAGCGGCCGGCGATGAAGGATTGCAGGGTGGGGGTCATGGGAAAGGCTCCGCAGGCATTGAAATTGTTGTTGGGGTTCAGGGCCTTTGTTGGAGCTGGCTTGCCAGCGAGCTTTTGAGGCCGCTGAAAAGCTCGCTGGCAAGCCAGCTCCAACAGGTCGATTGGAGGGGGTGTCAGATCTGATCGAAATCCAGCACTACTTTCTGGCTGACCGGGAAGGTCTGGCACGACAGCACATAGCCGGCCGCCACCTCGTAATCCTCCAGTGCATGGTTGGCGTCCATCTCTACCTCGCCTTCGATCACCTTGCATTTGCAGGTCGAGCACACCCCGGCCTTGCACGAATAGGGCAGCTCGGCGCCGATGGCATTGCCGGCGTCCAGCACGCTGACGGTGTTGCGCGGCAGGTCGAAGGCCAGGGCGCGGCCGTCGCTGATCACGGTGATCTGGCTGACCGCCGAATCCACCTGGCGCGCCGCTTCGCGGGCCTGGCGCTTGTGGCCGTCGTCGGCGGCGCCAAACAGTTCGAAGTGGATGCGCCGGGCGTCCATGCCGTGGGCCTTGAGCTGGTCGCGCACGGTCTCGGTCATGGCCTGGGGGCCGCAGATGAAGGCGGCGTCCAGGGTTTTCACGTCTACCCAGCGGCTGAACAGGCGCTGGCACTTGTCGGCGTCGATGCGGCCGTTGTACAGGTCCACGTCCTGCTGCTCGCGGCTGAACACGAACACCAGGTTCAGGCGTTGCAGGTAGCGGTTCTTCAGGTCTTCCAGCTGCTCGCGGAACAGCGCGCCGGAGCTTGAGCGGTTGCCGTACAGCAAGGTCACGTGGCTGTGCGGCTCGTGTTCCAGGGTGGTCTTGATGATCGACAGGATCGGCGTGATACCGCTACCGGCCGCCACCGCCAGGTAGCTGCCATGACGCGCCGGGTCCAGCGCCACGCTGAACTCGCCGGCCGGCGGCATCACCTCCAACTGGTGGCCAGGCTGCAACTGTTCGTTGGCGTAGGCGGAAAAGCGCCCGCCGGCGACTTTTTTGATCGCCACCCGCAGCTCGTTGTCGTTGACCGCGCTGCAAATGGAGTAGGAGCGCCGCACTTCTTCGCCGTCCAGCTGGGTGCGCATCACCAGGTGCTGCCCCTGGGTGTAGCGAAATTGGTCCTGCAGGTGCGCCGGTACGTCGAAGACGATCGACACGGCGTCGCGGGTTTCGGCGCGGACCTGCTTGATGGACAGGCTGTGGAACTGGCTCATTATTATTCTCCGTTTCCCATCAGATGCACTTGAAATAATCGAACGGCTCGCGGCACTCGACGCAGCGGTACAGGGCCTTGCAGGCCGTGGAGCCGAACTGGCTGAGCAGCTCGGTGTGCGCGCTGCCGCACTGCGGGCACAGCACCTGGGGGGCCTGGCCCAGCAGCGTGCGTTTGCTGGTGCTGCCCTCGGGCGGGGCGATGCCGTATTCGCGCAGTTGCTCGCGGCCGTAGGGGGTGATCCAGTCGGTGGTCCAGGCGGGGGTCAGTTGCCGTTGCAGCCGTGGCGCATCGAAACCGGCCTGTTCAAGGGCCTCGCGGATGTCGCTTTCGATCACCTCGGTGGCCGGGCAGCCGGAGTAGGTAGGGGTGACTACCACCTGCAGGTGTCCGGCGTCCCAGCCCAGGTCGCGGACGATGCCCAGCGCTACCACGCTGACCACCGGCACTTCCGGGTCCATGACCTGGTCCAGCACGTGCCAGGCCTGGGCCAGGTCGCCGGCCTGCTGCGGCCGCGCGCCCCGGTCGCTGACGATCAGCTCACCAGGTCGCATCGGGGTAGGCTCGTGGCAGGTACTGCATGTCGGCCAACAGCAGGCCCAGGTGCTCGCTGTGCAGGCCCTGGCGGCCGTCGAGGTAGAACGGGCTGGCGGGCTCGGGCAGCGGCAGGGTGGCGCGGGAAAACACATCGGCGACCTTGGCGCGCCAGGCGGCCGCGACTTCCAGCGGGTCGGCGATCAACCCGGCAGCGGCCAGGCGCTGCTCGGCGTCGCTGGCGTTCACCAGTTCCACAGTGAAACGCCAAACCTTGGGCAATGCCGCGAGCATGCGCGCGTGGCTTTCCTCGGTGCCGTCACCGAGGCGCTCCACCCATTCGGCGGAGCGGCGCAGGTGGTAGGTGACTTCCTTCAGGCCCTTGGCGGCGATGCCGGCGATGCGCGCGTCGCTGGACGTGCTCAGGCCGTGCAGCACCTGAAAGTGCCAGGCGTCGTAGAAAAACTGCTTGAGGATGGTCACCGCGTAATCGCCGTTGGGCTGTTCCACCAGCAGCAGATTGCGCAGTTCGCGCTCGTTGCGCAGGAAGGCCAGGGCGTCGGCGTCGCGGCCGTCGTCCAGGCGCTCGGCGGCATACTCCAGCCAGTGGCGCGCCTGGCCGATCAGGTCCAGGCCGACGTTGGCCAGGGCCAGTTCTTCTTCCAGCGCTGGCGCATGGCCGATCCACTGGCTCAGGCGCTGGCCCTGGATCAGGGCGTTGTCACCCAGGTGCAGCAGGTAGTGGCTCAGGTCGTGTTCGATGGTCATGGTCGGCCTCACATGTGCCCGACTTCAGGCGGCAATTCGTAGAAGCTGGCGTGGCGGTAGACCTTGTCGTCGGCCGGGTCGAACAGCGGGTCCTTGTCATCGGGCGAGGAAGCGGTGATCAGCGCCGAAGGCACCACCCACAGGCTGACGCCCTCGCTGCGGCGGGTGTAAAGCTCGCGGGCATTCTCGATGGCCATGGCCGCATCGGCGGCGTGCACGCTGCCCACGTGCTTGTGGTTGAGGCCGTGCTTGCTGCGCACGAAGACTTCGAACAGGGTCCAGTCGGACATGGGGTTTCTCCAGCTCAGGCGGCGTTCTTGTTGTGGTGTTTGCGGGCATGGGCCACGGCGGCTTCGCGCACCCAGGCGCCATCCTCGATGGCCTGCTTGCGGGTGGCCACGCGCTCGGCGTTGCAGGGGCCGTTGCCCTTGAGCACTTCGTAGAACTCATCCCACTGGATGGCGCCGAAATCGTAGTGGCCGGTCTCGGCGTTCCACTTCAGGTCCGGGTCGGGGCAGGTGCAGCCCAGCAGTTCGAGTTGCGGAATGGTCTGGTCGACGAAGCGCTGGCGCAGTTCGTCGTTGCCCTGGCGTTTGATTTTCCAGGCCATGGACTGGGCGCTGTTGGGCGAGTGCTCATCGCTGGGGCCGAACATCATCAGCGCCGGCCACCACAGGCGGTTGATGGCGTCCTGCACCATGTCCTTCTGGGCTTGGGTGCCGTGACGCATCATGGTCAACAGCATTTCGTAGCCCTGGCGCTGATGGAAGCTCTCTTCCTTGCAGATGCGCACCATGGCCCGGGCATAGGGGCCGTAGGATGTGCGTTGCAGCACCACCTGGTTGACGATGGCCGCGCCGTCTACCAGCCAGCCCACCGCGCCCATGTCGGCCCAGCTCAGGGTGGGGTAATTGAAGATGCTCGAATACTTGGCCTTGCCGGCGTGCATCTTGGCAATTTCCGTATCGCGATCGGCGCCCAGGGTTTCCATGGCGCTGTACAGGTACAGGCCGTGGCCGGCTTCGTCCTGGATCTTGGCCAGCAGCTGCAGCTTGCGCTTGAGGGTAGGGGCGCGGGTCAGCCAGTTGCCTTCGGGCAGCATGCCGACGATTTCCGAGTGGGCATGCTGGGAGATCTGGCGAATCAGGGTTTGCCGGTAGGCGTCGGGCATCCAGTTCTTGGCTTCGATCTTGATCTCGGCGTCGATCTTTTCTTGGAAGGCGCGCTCCTGGGCGTCCATCTCGTCGAGGGTCTTGAGGCGCTTGACGCCGGTTTCCACTAGCTGTGCATACATGAGGGGTCTCCGCCATGAGGGGGGGCATGGCTATTTTATAAGTGATACGGAATTAAATATCAAACACAAAATATGCGTATCAAATAAATTTCCGTATCGCTTTCTGCGGGTGCACCGATGTAGCCGCTGCCGCCAGGCTGCGCTGGCCCTTTGCCTCGCTGAATATCTTCAGTGTGGGTAAGTGCCAGCGCAGCCTGCGGCAGCGGCTACAGGGGGTATCAGATGCGCTCCTACGCCGCGATACAGACGACGCCGGCCTGTAGCAGCTGCCGCATGCTGCGTCCCAGGCGGCGCGGTGTGCCAGGCAGTGCGCGGCGTCCGTGACGCGGCCTGGCGGCCGCTGCTACAGGTTGCTCAACACCATGGAGTGTCAGCTGCGCTTGTCGAAGACGTGCGCCGCCTTGCCTTCCGAACGTTTGAGGGAGTGCAGCGGTTGCAGCAGCACCCGGGTGGTGATGCCGATGTAGGTCTTGATCTGCTTGCTCAGCTCGCCGCACACGGCTTGCTGCTGGGCCGCGTCCAGGTGTTGGTGTTCCGGCCGCAATTCGACATGGACGTCCACTGAATCCAGGTTGCCGTTGCGATACAGGTGCATTTCATAGCACTCGCAAAGCTGTTTGATTTTCAGCACCTGTTCCTCCACCTGGGTGGGGAACACGTTGACCCCGCGGATGATCAGCATGTCGTCACTGCGCCCGGTGATCTTGTCCATGCGCCGCATCGGCCGGCCGCTGCCGGGCAGCAGGCGGGTGAGGTCGCGGGTGCGGTAGCGGATCATCGGCAGCGCCTCCTTGCTCAGGGAGGTGAACACCAGTTCGCCGAACTGGCCGTCCGGCAGCACCTGGCCGGTGACCGGGTCGATGATTTCCGGGTAGAAGTGGTCTTCCCAGATGGTCGGGTGGCCGCGGCTGTCGGCGCATTCCATGGCCACACCCGGGCCCATGATTTCCGACAGGCCGTAGATGTCCTGGGCAGTGATGCCCAGCCGGCGCTCGATGGCGCCGCGCAGTTCGTCGGTCCAGGGTTCGGCGCCGAAGATGCCCAGGCGCAGGGCAAGTTTTTGCGGGTCGATGCCCTGGCGCTCGATCTCGTCGGCGATGTTGAGCATGTACGACGGCGTGACCATGATGATGTCGGGGTTGAAGTCGCGGATAAGCTGCACCTGCTTCTCGGTCTGCCCACCCGACATGGGGATTACCGTGCAGCCCAGGCGTTCGGCGCCGTAGTGGGCGCCCAGGCCGCCGGTGAACAGGCCGTAGCCGTAGGAGATGTGCACCTTGTCGCCGCGCTTGCCGCCGGCGGCGCGGATCGAGCGGGCGACGATATTGGCCCAGGTGTCGATGTCGTTCTGGGTGTAGCCCACCACGGTGGGCTTGCCGGTGGTGCCGCTGGAGGCGTGCAGGCGCACCACGTCCTGCTGGGGCACGGCGAACATGCCATAGGGGTAGTTGTCACGCAGATCGTTCTTGCCGGTGAAAGGGAACTTGCCCAGGTCTTCCAGCGATTTCAGGTCGTCCGGGTGCAGGCCCAGGGCGTCGAAGCGCTGCCGGTACAGCGGTACGTTCTGGTAGGCGTGGTTGAGGCTCCAGCGCAGGCGTTGCAGTTGGTGGTCGCGCAGTTGGTCAACACTGGCGGTTTCAAACGGGTCCAGCAAGGCTTCAGGGTTGAGGTGCATGTTCATGGCTTCACTCGAATTGTTCTTGTGTGAGTGTCCGGCGGGCGTCGTGGCGCCTGCCCATAGGCTTACAGGCGTTCGATGATCAAGGCAATGCCCTGGCGCACGCCGATGCACATGGTGCACAGGGCGTAGCGGCCGTTTATCTGTTCCAGCTGGTGCAGGGCGGTGGTCACCAGGCGCGCGCCGCTCATGCCCAGCGGGTGGCCCAGGGCGATGGCGCCGCCGTTTGGGTTCACCCGTGGGTCGTCGTCGGCCAGGCCCAGCTCGCGCAGCACGGCCAGGCCCTGGGCGGCGAAGGCTCGTTCAGTTCGATCACGTCCATGTCGGCCAGCGCCAGGTGGGCGCGTTCCAGCACCTTGCGCGTGGCCGGCACCGGGCCGATGCCCATGATGCGTGGCTCGACGCCGGCGGTGGCCATGGCCACCACCCGGCCGCGCGCCTTCAGGCGGTAGCGGTCGGCCATTTCCGGGCTGGCCAGCAGCAGCGCGCAGGCGCCGTCGTTGACCCCCGAGGCGTTGCCGGCGGTGACGCTGCCGTTGGCGCGGAACGGCGTGCCCAGTTTCTGCATCTGTTCAAGGGTAGTATCGCCGCGCGGGTGCTCGTCGTGCTCTACGACCTTGGCCGGGCCCTTGCGCTGGGGGATGCTGACCGCGACGATTTCCTGCGCCAGGCGGCCGTTGGCCTGGGCGGCTGCAGCGCGCTGCTGGCTGCGCAGGGCGAAGGCGTCCTGGTCGGCGCGGGAGATGTTGAACTGGGCGGCGACGTTTTCGGCGGTCTCGGGCATCGAGTCGATGCCGTACTGGGCCTGCATCAGCGGGTTGACGAAGCGCCAGCCAATGGTGGTGTCGTACAGCTCGGCCTGGCGCGAAAACGCCGTTTCGGCCTTGCCCATCACCAGCGGCGCGCGCGACATGGACTCCACGCCGCCGACCAGCATCAGCCCGGTCTCGCCGCTGCGGATGGCCCGCGCCGCGCTGCCCACCGCGTCCAGTCCCGAGCCGCACAGGCGATTGAGGGTGGTGCCCGGCACGCTCACCGGCACACCCGCCAGCAGCGCCGCCATGCGCGCCACATTGCGGTTGTCTTCGCCGGCCTGGTTGGCGCAGCCGTAAATCACGTCGTCGACCTGGCTCCAGTCCACCTGCGGGTGGCGCTCCAGCAGCGCGCGCAGGGGGATGGCGCCCAGGTCGTCGGCGCGCACGCCGCTCAGGGCGCCGCCATAACGGCCGATGGGGGTGCGTACTGCGTCGATGATAAGGGCGTCAGTCATGAGGGTTCTCCGGCGTCAGCACGCTGCCGCGCACTTGGTAGGACTTGCCCCGGAACAGGGCGATCAGTTGGCCGTTCTGGTTTTCGATGCGCACGTCGTAGGTGCCGGTGCGGCCGCGGCGGCTTTGCTCCTGGCAGGTGGCGGTGAGCACGTCGCCCACCGGCACCGCGCCGATGTACTCGATGCTGCAGCCCTGGGCCACGGTGGCCAGGTCGTAGCTGTTGCAGGCCATGGCGAAGGCCGAGTCGGCCAGGGCGAAGATGAACCCGCCGTGGCAGGTGCGATGGCCCTGCAGCATGTCCGGGCGCACGCTCATGCTCAGTTGCGCGTAACCGGCGTCGGCGTCCAGCAGGTGCAGGCCCAGGGCCTGGCTGGCGGCGTCGCGGGCCAGCAGGGCCTGGGCGCATTGCTGCGCCAGGTCGCGGGCGGTGGCGTCAGTCATGCAGGTGTCTCCCTTCGGCCAGGCAGCGGCGCAGCAGCAATGAGGGCCGGTAGCGTTCTTCGCCATAGGCCGCTTGCAGGTGTTGCAGCACGGTCAGCACGCTGTCCAGGCCCAAGGTGTCGGCCCAGGCCAGCGGGCCACGGGGGTAATTGACCCCGGCGCGCATGGCCAGGTCGATGTCGGCCACCGAGGCCACCCCTTGCAGGGCGGCGTCGGCGCCTTCGTTGGCCAGCATCGCCACGGTGCGCAGCACGCACAGGCCGGGGGTGTCGCTGAGGGCGCTGACGGCCAGGCCGGCGCGGGTCAGCAGGGCCACGGCCTGGTCGACGGCAGCCGGTGCGGTGTCGCTGGCCCAGGCGATGCCGACACGGCGCGCGCTGGCAAAATCCAGCGTCAGGTCCAGCAGCACCAGGTTCTGCAGGCCCTGGTCGCGGGCGCGCTGGCTGGCCATGCGCCCGTCGGACAAGGCCAATACCGCTTCGCCGCAGCGCAGCAGGCCATTGCCGGGACGGCGGGTGACGGCCACCCCCTGGCTTTCCAGGCGGGCCAGCAGGCCGTCGAACAATGCCGGCAGGCCTTCGGCCACGCAGTGCTCGACGATGGCGTTGCTGCTCAGGCTGCGGGGCAGGGGGCGTTGGGCACCCTCGCGGTAGTCATAGAAACCCTGGCCGCTCTTGCGCCCCAGGCGGCCGGCGTCCACCAGCTCCTTCTGGATCAGCGAGGGCTGGAAGCGCATGTCCTGGTAATAGGCGTCGAACACCGAGCAGGTCACCGCGTAATTGACGTCGTGGCCAATCAGGTCGGTCAGCTCGAAGGCGCCCATGGCAAAGCCACCGGCCTCACGCAGCAGGGCATCGAGGGTGGCGCTGTCGGCGGCGCCTTCCTGCAACAGGCGCAGGCTTTCGGCATAGAACGGCCGGGCCACGCGGTTGACGATAAAGCCCGGTGTTGAGCGGGTGTGCACCGGCTGCTTGCCCCAGGCGCGGGCGGTGTCGTACAGCGTGTGCGCCGCTGCGCTGGCCGTGGCCAGGCCGCTGACCACTTCCACCAGGGCCATCACCGGTGCCGGGTTGAAGAAGTGCAGGCCGGCAAAGCGCTCGGGGTGTGCAAGCTCGGCGGCTAGGGTGGTGATGGACAGCGACGAGGTGTTGCTGGCCAGCAGGCAGTCGGGGGCGCACAGGCTTTCCAGCTCGGCGAACAACTGACGCTTGACTGCCAGTTGCTCGACGATGGCCTCGATCACCAGGCGCGCATCGGCCAGCTGGGGCAGGGCATCGCAGGCCTGCAGGTTGGCGAGGCAGGCCAGGCGTGCGCTGTCGGCGAGCTTGCCGGCCTTGACCCGCTGGCCCAGGCGCTGGTCGATGCCGGCGATGGCCTGGGCGGCGGCGCCGGGGCGGTTGTCGTAGAGCTTGACCGGGTGCCCGGCCTGGGCGGCCACCTGGGCGATGCCGGCGCCCATGGCACCGGCGCCGATCACCGCCACCTGGGCGGACAGAGGCAATGCAGGCATGGCTCAGTTCCCCTTGAACACGGCAGGGCGTTTGTCCATGAAGGCGGCCACGCCTTCGCGGTAGTCGTGGCTGCGCCCGGCCAGGCGCTGCAGGTCGCGCTCCATCTCCAGTTGCTGGTCCAGGCTGTTGTCGAAGCTGGCGTTGAGGCTGCGCTTGATCAGCGCCAGGCCGTAGGTGGGCTGGGTGGCCAGGTGGCGGGCCAGTTTCAGCGCTTCGTCGCGCAGCTCGGCGTCGTCCACGCAGCGGTAGATCAGGCCCCACTGCTCGGCCTGTTCGGCGCTCAGGCGCTCGCCCAGCAGGGTCAGCGCCTTGGCCCGGGCCATGCCCACCAGCCGTGGCAAGGCCCAGGTGCCGCCC
The DNA here is from genome assembly GCF_000263855.1 of Pseudomonas sp. M47T1. Classification (GTDB taxonomy): domain Bacteria; phylum Pseudomonadota; class Gammaproteobacteria; order Pseudomonadales; family Pseudomonadaceae; genus Aquipseudomonas. The sequence goes on along the minus strand of NZ_AJWX01000020.1, from coordinate 10,888 downwards.
GAATCGGGGATCAGGCCGATCTTGCAGAAGGCCTGGATAAAGCTGGCCGAACGCGCCGCCAGCACCAGGTCGCAGGCCAGCGGGATATTGGCCCCGGCGCCGGCGGCCACGCCGTTCACCGCGCAGATCACCGGCATCGGCAGTTCGCGCAGGGCGCGGATCAGCGGGTTGTAGAACTGCTCGATCGACTGGCCCAGGTCCGGGGCTTCGGCGCCGGGGGCGACGTTGCGGTCGGCCAGGTCTTGGCCGGCGCAGAAGCCGCGGCCTTCGCCGGTCAGCAACAGCACGCGGACGCTGGCGTCCTGGCGCACGCGCTTGAGGGCTTCGCGCACCTCGCCGTGCATCTGTGCGTTGAAACTGTTGAGTTGCTGGGGACGGTTGAGGCTGAGCAGGGCTACGCCGTCATCGATGCTGAACAGAAGGGTGTCGAAGGTCATGGGTGGGGTGCCCCTGGAAGGTGAACGGGTCGGGTTACTGGCCACGGAATTGCGCGCGGCGTTTGTCTTGGAAGGCGCGGATGCCTTCGTCGCGGTCCTGGGTGCCGGCCAGCAGCGTGAAGGCGTGGCGCTCGAAGCGCAGGCCGCTGGCAAGGTCGGTGTCCTGGGCCTTGAGCAGCGCCTCCTTGGCCAGGCGCACGGCCAGCGGCGCCTTTTCGGCAATGCGCCGGGCGATGGCCAGGGCGCGTTCCACGGTGAATTCCGGCTCGGTGATTTCGCTGATCAGCCCGGCCTGCAGGGCCTGGCGCGCGCCGATGGGCTCGCCGGTGAGCACCATCTGCATGGCCAGCGACTTGCCCACCGCCCGCAACAAGCGCTGGGTGCCGCCGGCGCCGGGCATGATCCCCAGGTTGATTTCCGGCTGGCCGAACAGTGCGTCGCGGCCGGCGATCAGGATGTCGGCGTGCATGGCCAACTCGCAGCCGCCGCCCAGGGCGTAGCCGTTTACCGCGGCGATCAGCGGTTTGCTGAACGCGGTGATGCGCTGCCACGAGGCCACGCGCGGGTCATTGAGGATGCCGACCAGGTCGCGCTCGGCCATCTCCTGGATGTCGGCCCCGGCGGCGAAGGCCTTGCGGCTGCCGGTCAACACCACGGCGCGGGTGTGCGGACACTGCTCGGCGTCGCTCAGCGCGTCGGTCAGCTCGGCCAGCAAGGGGGTGTTGAGGGCGTTGAGCGCCTCGGGGCGGTGGAGGGTGATCAGGCGGACCGAGTCCAGCCGTTCGACAGTCAGCAGCACGGGCATGTCGGGTGCCTCACGGGTGTGCCCGGCGTACGTGGCCGGGCTGATTATTGGAGCGGCTGGGGTGGCCGATGGGATGAGTATAATCACAATGTGATACGGAAAAACAATACAGAAAATAATTTATGTGTCTTTAATGGTGATGCCACTGTCTGCTTTGTGGGAGCGGGTTCTACCCGCGAAGCAGGCGCCGCGCGGCATCAGATGCACGGGCGGCGTCCTTTTCGCGGGCAGAGCCCGCTCCCACACCCTCTGCATCCCGATCATCAGGCAGCGGTTGGTCATTGACATCGACATCTGGCAGGCAGCGCAACACACCTGGCACGCAGGCAAAAAACTGCACCCGCCGCTTTGATTAACCTTCGGCCAAAGCCCTCTGCAAGGAACCCCCATGAGCAACCACAACGTCAGCCCACTGCCCAGTGTCGAAGCCTTCCTCAAGCGCCAGCACGGCCTGTACATCGACGGCGGCTGGGTGGCCGCACGCGGCCAGGGCAACCTGCCGGTATTCAACCCGGCCAGCGGCCAGCAGATCGCGGCCACCGCCGATGCCGATGAAAGCGATGTAGACCGGGCGGTCCAATCTGCCCACAAAGCCTTCACCTCCGGCGTCTGGTCACGCCGCCTGCCGGCCGAGCGCGAGCGCATCCTGCTGCGCTTCGCCGACCTGCTGGAGCAACACGCCGAAGAGCTGGCACAGCTGGAAACCCTGGAGCAGGGCAAGTCCATCGCCATCGCCCGCGCCTTTGAAGTGGGCAGCACCCTGAACTGGATGCGCTACACCGCAGGCCTGGCCACCAAGCTGTCCGGGCGCACCCTGGACCTGTCGATCCCGGTGCCGGAGGGCGCGCGCTACACCGCCTTCACCCGCAAGGAGCCAGTCGGCGTGGTGGCCGGGATCGTGCCGTGGAACTTCCCGCTGATGATCGGCATGTGGAAGGTGATGCCGGCCCTGGCGGCCGGCTGCTCCATCGTCATCAAGCCGTCGGAAATCACCCCGCTGACCCTGATGCGCATGGCCGAACTGGCCACCGAAGCCGGGGTGCCCCCGGGCGTGTTCAACCTGGTCACTGGCAGCGGCGGCGTCTGCGGCCGAGTACTGACCAGCCACCCACTGATCAGCAAAATCAGTTTCACCGGCTCCACCGCGACCGGAAAGGGTATCGCGAGAAGCGCTGTTGATCGCCTGACGCGTATCACATTGGAGCTGGGCGGCAAGAACCCCGCCATCGTGCTCAAGGACGCCGATATCCAGCAGGTGGTGGAAGGCCTGATGATGGGCAGCTTCCTCAACCAGGGCCAGGTGTGCGCGGCCAGTTCGCGCATCTACGTAGAGGCGCCGATCTTCGATCAGCTGGCGGCGGCCTTTGAAGGGGCGGTCAAGGGGCTGACCGTGGGGCCGGGCATGAACCCCGGGTTCCAGATCAACCCGCTGGCTTCCCAGCCGCATCAGGCCAAGGTGCTGGCCTACCTTGAGGATGCGCGGCGTCAGGATGCCGAACTGATCACCGGCGCCAAGGGGCCGGACGCCAATGGCTTCTACGTGTCGCCGACGCTGGTGATCAACCCCGACAACCGGCTCAAGCTGACCCGCGAAGAAGTGTTCGGCCCGGTACTGTGCCTGAGCCGCGTGGATGATGTGGAGCAGGCGCTGGCGCTGGCCAACGACTCGGATTATGGCCTGACCGCCAGCCTGTGGACCCGCGACCTGAATGCGGCGATGAACCTGACCCCGCGTATCGAAGCGGGCACGGTATGGGTCAACAGCCATACGCTAATCGATGCCAACATGCCGTTTGGTGGCTTCAAACAGTCCGGCACCGGGCGTGATTTTGGTGCCGATTGGCTGGATGCGTTCACTGAAACCAAGTCGGTGTGCATACGCCACTGATCTGTTGCCTGTGGGGGCTTGTCAGCCCCCACAGGGCTTAGCCAAGGAAATAACAACATGACTCTCAAAGTCGGTCATCGCCTGCTAACTCTGATGTTGCTCGCCAGCACTGCCCACGCCGACACCGGCCAGGCCATCATCGACGCCGACCAGCACCCCGAGAACTGGTTGAGCTACGGCCGTACCTATTCCGAACAACGTTTCAGCCCGCTGGACCAGATCAACACCACCAACGCCAAAGACCTGAAGATCGCCTGGTACTACGACCTGGACACCAACCGTGGCCAGGAGGGCACGCCGCTGGTAGTGGATGGCGTGATGTACGCCACCACCAACTGGAGCAAGGTCAAGGCTTTCGACGCCGCCACCGGCAAGCTGCTGTGGGGCTATGACCCCAAGGTGCCGGGTGATGTGGCCGCCCGCGGCTGCTGCGACACGGTCAACCGTGGCGCCGCCTACTGGAACGGCAAGATCATCTTCGGCACCTTCGACGCCCGCCTGATCGCCCTGGACGCCAAGACCGGCAAGCTGGCCTGGAGCGTCGACACCATCCCCCGCGATGCGCACCTGGGCAATGTCAAAAGCTACACCATCGATGCCGCGCCCCGGGTGGCCAAGGGCGTGGTGGTGATCGGCAACGGCGGCGCGGAAATGGGCGCCCGTGGTTTTGTCTCTGGCTTCGACGCCGAGACGGGGGCGTTCAAATGGCGCTTCTACACGGTGCCGGCGCCGGACAACAAGCCCGACGCCGCCATCTCCGACAAGCCCCTGAGCGAGTTGGCCTACAAGACCTGGGGCCCCAACGGTACCTGGAAGCAGTCCGGCGGCGGGGGCACGGTGTGGGACTCCATGACCTATGACCCGGTCACCGACCTGCTGTACATCGGCGTCGGCAACGGCTCGCCGTGGAACTACAAGCTGCGTTCCGAAGGGGTGGGCGACAACCTGTTTCTGGGCAGCATCGTCGCCGTGCGCCCGGAGACCGGCGAGTACGTGTGGCACTTCCAGGAAACCCCGCAGGACCAGTGGGACTTCACCTCCACCCAGCACATCATCACCGCCGACATTCCGGTGGCGGGCAAGCAGCGCCACGTGATCCTGCATGCACCCAAGAACGGTTTTTTCTACGTGCTGGACGCGGCCACCGGTGAATTCCTGTCCGGCAAACCCTACGTGCCGGTCAACTGGGCCACCGGCCTGGACCCCAAGACCGGCCGCCCCCACACCGTGCCTGATGCGCTGTATTCCCTGACCGGCAAACCATGGCTGGGCCTGCCGGGCGATCTGGGTGGCCACAACTGGCAGCCCATGGCCTACAGCCCGCAGACCGGCCTGGTCTATATCCCGGCCCAGCAGATTCCATTCGGCTACGTGGCCAGCGACAACCCGCAACTGCACCCGGTGGGCCTCAACCTGGGCCTGGACATGGCCAAGATCGGCCTGCCGGATGACCCCAAGGTCAAGACCGAAGTGGCCAAGGCCCTGCAGGGTTGGCTGGCGGCCTGGGACCCGGTCACCCAGAAGGAAGTGTTCCGCGTCGACCACAAGGGCCCGTGGAACGGCGGCGTGCTGGCCACCGGCGGCGGCCTGGTGTTCCAAGGGCTGGCCACTGGCGATTTTCATGCCTATGACGCGCGTACTGGCAAGGACCTGTTCCGCGCCTCGCTGCAGAGCGCGGTCATGGCCCCGCCGATCAGCTATGCGGTCAACGGCAAACAGTACATCGCCGTGGAAGTGGGCTGGGGCGGCATCTATCCGCTGTTGATGGGCGGCATTGCCCGCACCTCTGGCTGGACGGTGAACAAATCGCGGGTGGTGGTGTTCGCCCTGGACGGCGACAAAACCCTGCCGCCGCTCAATGACAAAGGCTTTTTGCCGGTCAAGCCGCCCGCGCAGTTCGACAGCGCCAAGGCCGACAGTGGCTACGGCGACTACATGACTTTCTGCGCCGCCTGCCATGGCGACAACGGCGAGTCGGGCGGCGTGCTGCCGGACCTGCGCTGGTCGGGCGCCATCCGTGCCCGCGATGCCTTCTACCGTGTGGTTGGGCAGGGTGCGCTGACCGCCTATGGCATGGACCGATTCGACGCCTCCATGAATGGCGAACAGATCGAAGCCGTGCGCCAGTTCCTGCTCAAACGCGCCAACGCCACCTATGAGCGTGAAGTGCAGGCCCGGCAGAACCCCAGCGGCACGCCGGACAACATCGGGCCGGTGTTCAAATGAGCGGGGTAGCCATGAAGACCTTCACACTGTTGCTGGGCGCAAGCCTTGCGGCCACGGCGCTGGCCGATGAGGCGCCCATCGTCAGTCGCGGGCAGTACCTGGCGCGCCTCGGAGATTGCGCCGCGTGCCACACGGCGGTGCAGGGGCCGTTGTTTGCCGGCGGGCTGGCGATCGAGTCGCCGCTGGGGCGGCTGTACTCCACCAACATCACCCCCGACCGGCAAAACGGCATCGGCGAGTACTCGCTGGATGATTTCCGCCGCGCCGTCACCGAGGGCGTGCGCAAGAACGGCACCAGCCTGTACCCGGCCATGCCGTATCCGTCCTATGCGCGCATGAGCGAGGCGGACATCGCCGCGCTGTATGAGTATTTCATGCACGAGGTGCCCGCCGTTGCGGCCGCCAACCACGCGGTGGATATCCCTTGGCCGTTGTCCATGCGCTGGCCGTTGCGGGTGTGGCGGGCGATGTACGCGCCTACGCCGGTGCCCTTTGATGGCGGCCGTTATGCCGACGCCCAGGTCGCCCGCGGTGCCTACATCGTGCAAGGGCCTGGGCACTGCGGCTCGTGCCATACCGACCGTGGCCTGGCCTTGCAGGAAAAGGCGTTGGATGACCGTGACGGTGCGGCCTACCTGGCGGGCGGATCGATCATCGATGGCTGGTCCACGCCCAACCTGCGTGGTAACGCCCGCGGCGGGCTGGGTGCCTGGAGCGAAGAAGACCTGGTACGTTTTCTCAAGACCGGACGCACCGACCACACCGCCGCCTTCGGCGGCATGGTCGACGTGATTGCCTGGAGCACCCAGTACCTGACCGACGACGACCTGCAGGCCGTGGCCAAGTACCTCAAGACCCTGCCTGCCGACGGCCCGCAACCTGCACGTCAGGCACCGGTCGGGGTGTTGGCGGGCAGTCCCGGCGAGCAGGGCTACCTGGACCATTGCGCGCTGTGCCATGGCGCAGGCGGGCAGGGCGTGGCACGGATGTTCCCGGCGTTGGCGGGCAACAACCTGGTGATCAATGACCAGCCGCAGTCGCTGCTCAAGATCATCCTGGAAGGCGCCAGCCTGCCGCCCAGCCATTGGGCGCCGTCCACGGTGCACATGCCGGGGTATGCCAGCGTGTTGTCGGACCAGCAGGTGGCGGCCATCGGCAACTACGTGCGCCAGGCATGGGGCAATGAGGCCAAGGCGCAGCTCACTGCCCAGGCAGTGGCGCAGGCGCGTGCGCCGCAGGTGGAGGCATTGGGCAAGGATCGGGCAGACATCGGTTGGCAGACCGTGCGGCCGCAGCCGTATGGCAGCCAGTGGTCGTTTTCCATTCAGCCACATGGCCCTGAGGAGGCCGGCAGGTAAACGGTGTCGCCTGCTTCCCGAGCTTCGCCCGGTCCCACAGGTGTCTCAGTGTTGTGGGACCGGGCGAAGCGCGGGAAGCAGACAACACCGTATCAATGATACCGCTTGCGGTACTCACTCGGCGCCACGCCAAAGCGCGCCTTGAACGCCGTGGTGAAGTAGCTGCTGTTCACAAACCCCCACTGGTACGCCACCACCGCCATCTTGTCCCGTGCGCTGCCGTCACGCAGGCTCTGCGCACACAGGTCCAGGCGCTGGTTGCGGATGTACTGGGCCACGCTGTGGCCATGGCGGCCAAACACCCGGTACAGCCCGCGCATGGAAATGCCGCAGTGCTGCGCCACTTGCTCGGGCGTCAGCTCGGTGTCGCACAGGTGCCGGTCGATCCATTCCACGCAGCGCCGGTAGGCCTTTTCCTGCCCATCCGGCGGCTCGTCATTGCGCAGCAGCGCCGGGCGCAACAGGCCGATGATCGCATCCAGCACCGCTTCGCTTTCGCCATAGGACAGGTCATCGCGCACCCGCGTGCTCATCAGCAGTTGCGTGGCCAGGCCCGCCACCGCCACCTGCGCCGAGACCTTCTGCCCGGCACCAACGCCGCCGTGCTTGAACATCCCCTCAACCCGCTCGTAAGGCACAATCAACGACAGTTGCCGTGCGCGCCCTTCATAGGTGAAGTCGCTGGGGCAGTGGTTGTCGATGAACATGATGTCCCCGGCCCGCAGGGTTTCACGCACATCACCCTGGCGCATGTGGGTGGCGCCTTCGAGTTGGAACACTGCGAAGAAATGATGCGCCGAGCTCTGGTCCACCTCGCCACGCTGGCGCACCAGCCGCGCCTGGGCCGCCTGCACCACGCTCATCTTCAGCGCCCCCTGGCGATGCTCGACGATATCGCCCTGGAACGCCGCGCCCGTGGCCTGGCCGCCGAACCGGTCGCAGATGCGGTTGATGGAGTTCAGCCAGCCTTCGAACGAGGCGGCAGGGGATGGGTTCATGATCATGCCTCACACCGTTGTTGTCGTTATCTGTGTGCGGCGCAGCAGCGCCTGATGAAAGTAAACATTGATACCGCGCGTTAATCCAGTTCTGTATCGCTTTTCAGATGAAAGAACGGCAGGGAGTCGAAAACGCCTGGCACGCAGAGGGTAAGTCCAGTGCCTGGTTTTGTTTAGATTGGGTATCACATCGATCCAGCCCATAACAACGACAATCAGGGTAATGTGATGACCACACAACGCTCCATCCCCCTCGCCATGCTGATGCTGCTGGCCGGCACCGCCCAGGCCGACATCAAGCCCGACTCCGGCGACTACGCCGCCTTGCCGCCAGGCACTGACCTGGCGCTGTTGTACCAGCAGAACCCGCGCATCGACAAGTCTTACCTGGGCGGCCACAAGGTGGCCGACAACCTGGACCTGGACCTGACGGTGGAGGTGCTGCGCCTGGTGCACTTCAGCGAGTTCTTCAACACCGGCCTGATCTGGGACCCGCAGATCATCGTGCCCTACGGCCATCAGGACATCGGCGCCAGCGGCCAGAAAAACACCGGCATCGGCGATGTCACCTTCGGCGCCACCGTGTGGACCCTGGCCGATATGGAACGCAACCGCCATCTGGGCTGGTCGCTGTTCATCACCGCGCCCACCGGGGCCGACAAGAACCAGGGCTTTGCCCTGAGCAACAGCCGCTGGGCGGCCGACCTGCAAGTGGGCTACGTGCATGGCTTCGACAGCCACTGGACCTGGGATGTGGTCGGTGAAACCGAGTTCTACGGCGAGCAGCGCGACACCGGCGCCCATCGCGACCCGCTGGTGCAGTTGCACAACCACCTGCGCTACAACTTCACCCCGCAAACCTCGGTGGCGCTGTCGTACCGGCACAATTGGGGCTCGCGCGAAACCCTGGACGGCGAAGTGCTGGACAGCAGCCACAACAACGGCACCGTGGGCTTGAGCGCCACCACCATGCTGGGCAAGCAGTGGCAATTGATGGGTCAATACTGGCGTGACGTGACGGTGCGCTCGGGGCCGATGACCGAGCATTCGATCCAGTTCCGTCTGGCTTACATTTATTGAGGTCGCGTCTGGTTGATTTATGTGATACATAAAAACAATAATAAATGCGTTTTGTGTATTTATAGGTTCAGTGAGGATTCCATGGCCTGCTACAGCCTTGATGGCTTGACCCCCGTCGTCGACCCCAGCGCCTACGTGCACCCCACGGCGGTGTTGATTGGCGACGTGATCATCGGCCCCCATTGCTACGTGGGGCCGCTGGCCAGCCTGCGCGGGGATTTCGGGCGGATTGTGCTGGAGGAGGGCGCCAACCTGCAGGACACCTGCGTGATGCACGGCTTTCCCGACAGCGACACGGTGGTGGCGCGCAACGGCCACATCGGCCATGGCGCGGTGCTGCACGGCTGCCACATCGGCGCCGACGCGCTGGTGGGCATGAATGCGGTGGTCATGGATAACGCGCGCATCGGTGCGCGCAGCTTTGTTTCCGCGACCGCCTTCGTCAAGGCCGGCTTCGAGTGCCCGGAGCAATCGCTGGTGGTGGGCACCCCGGCCAGCGTCAAGCGTACCCTCAGCGACCAGGAAGTGGCATGGAAGCAGGCCGGCACCCGCGAATACCAGCAACTGACCCGCCGCTGCCTGGCCGGCTTGCGCGAATGCACGCCGCTGGCCCAGGTGGAAGATGATCGCCCGCGTCTGCACGTCAGCCAGCACCAGCCCAAAAACGTATAGAAGTGATACTGAGAGTGGCCCCCAGGGGGCCGCTGTCGGTATATTTATTCTTTTGTCTTGCACGGGCTGCCCATGTCGTCGCTTACGCCACTCAATCAACTGATCGCGCGGTTCCAGCAACAAGTCCCGATTCGCGCCAGCTCGCTGATCGTCACCCTGTACGGCGATGCCATCGAACCCCATGGCGGCACGGTATGGCTGGGTAGCCTGATCCGGCTGCTGGAGCCGATGGGCATCAACGAACGGCTGATCCGCACCTCGATTTTCCGCCTGACCAAGGAAAACTGGCTGACCGCCGAAAAGGTCGGCCGACGCAGCTACTACAGTCTGACCGGCACCGGCCGGCGTCGTTTCGACAAGGCCTTCAAGCGCGTGTACAGCGCCACGCAGCCGGCTTGGGACGGCGCCTGGTGCCTGGTGATGCTGACCCAGTTGCCTGCCGCCTTGCGCAAGGAAGTACGCGAAGAACTGGAATGGCAGGGCTTTGGCGCCGTGGCGCCGACCGTGCTGGCCAGCCCGCGCATCGAGCGCACCGACCTCAACACCACCCTGGCCGACCTGGGCGCGCTGGAAGACACCATCGTGTTCGAGACCACGGCGCAGGACGTGATGGCCTCCAAGGCCCTGCGCCTGCAGGTCAAGGAAAGCTGGAACATCGAGGAACTGGCGGCGCATTACAGTGAGTTCATCCAGTTGTTCCGGCCTTTGTGGCAGGCGCTGCGCGAGCAGGACAGCCTGGACCCCGAAGAGTGCTTCCTGGCGCGTACCCTGTTGATACACGAGTACCGCAAGTTGCTGCTGCGTGACCCGCAATTGCCGGACGAGTTGCTGCCGGGGGATTGGGAAGGGCGTGCAGCGCGGCAGTTGGCGCGCAATATCTACCGGTTGATCTACGCCCAGGCCGAGGCGTGGTTGAACACGGTGATGGAGACCGCGGATGGGCCGTTGCCGGAGGCGGGGGAAAGCTTCTACCGGCGCTTCGGCGGGTTGCGCTGAAAGCACCGCCACCTGTAGCAGCTGCCGAAGGCGGCGTCCCGGTCGCCGCGTAGTGGCTGACTCACCGCGGCGCCTTTGACGCAGCCTTCGGCAGCTGCTACAGGACGGTGTCGCCTGCATCGCGGCCAAGGCCGGCTCCTACCACGGCCGGCGTAGGAGCCGACTTTAGTCGCGATGCAGACGACGCGGTTCCCTGTAGCAGCGGCCGCCAGGCCGCGTCACAGGCGCTGCGGAGTATCTGATACACCGCGCGCGCCAGACGCAGCCTTCGGCAGCTACACCCCTCTGTGGGAGCGGGTTCTACCCGCGAAAAGGACACCGCGTAATACCTGGCACCCTGTGGCGCCCTTTTCGCGGGTAGAACCCGCTCCCACAAAGACAGTTGCTGCTACGGGACGGTGTCGCCTGCATCGCGGCCAAGGCCGGCT
>NZ_AJWX01000019.1 GCF_000263855.1 Pseudomonas sp. M47T1 | reverse complement strand
AAAACGCCGGGGTCATTCCCCGCGTTTTTTTTTAGCTGCAAGCTTCAAGTGGCAAGCTATGCGCGGCTTCGCCCTTGCAGCTTGAGGCTTACCGCTTAAAGCTGCCTCAACGTCCGCTGATGACGCTCCATGTAGCGCTCTACATAGGAGCACGACGGGATCACGGTGTAGCCCATGCGTTCGGCATAGGCCAGTGCCTGTTCGGTAAGGGCCGCAGCAATGCCGCGACCGCGCAACGCGTTGGGCACGAAGGTACGGTAGATATCCAGTGTCTGCTTACCCAGGTCCATGTAGGTCAGGTAAGCACGATGACCGTCCACATTGGTCTCGAACTGATGACCGGCCTGGTCATGGTGGATGGACAACGCCTCGCTCATCACAACTCCTCGCGGGTCTTGGAATATGACCCTTACCTTACCGATGTTTTTCCGGCGAAGGAACCTCTACGCCACCCCGTGCCTGTTTCGACACCGAGACGAGCTTTGTCGTTCTCTTTTCAAATGAGCACGTATTCAATAGTAGGCGCCGATGCCACCGACACTCAAGACACTCGTCCCGCTCCACGCTGAAATAGCGTGACCGAACATCTGAAGGCAGCCGCGACTGAACATTGCCGAATGTTTAAGCTTTGACGAGCGCGGACACTTCAAGTCACTAGTAGTTCAGTTAAAAATACTTTAGCAGGGTTTGTGGAACTGGCACGGGTGTCTTTGCAATGCTTTATTATTGATGCACTCGAGCATGACGCCGTTCACAGAATGACGTCTATGGTCACTTTGTTCAGCCTAGTCCAGAGAGGCTGGACGCAGGCTGCGGGATGGCATCGCCGCTACAGTTGATGCAGTGACGAGATTTTTTTTGCTTCTTGCGTTAGGTCATTTTACTTACTACAAGTAATGGGTACTATGTACGCCGGCTATTTTCTCACTCACGAGAGATGGCTTTAAATAGAAAGTCCTTGAAGGGGATCACGATGAACAACGTTCTGAAATTCTCTGCTCTGGCTCTGGCCGCCGTTCTGGCTACCGGTTGCAGCAGCGCCTCCAAAGAAACCGAAGCTCGCCTGACCGCTACCGAAGATGCTTCGGCTCGTGCTCAAGCTCGTGCTGACGAAGCTTATCGCAAAGCTGACGAAGCTCTGGCTGCTGCCCAGAAAGCTCAACAGACTGCTGACGAAGCCAACGAGCGCGCTCTGCGCATGCTGGACAAGGCAAGCCGCAAGTAATAATCCTTCGGGGTTATTGAAAAGCCAGCCCACCTTTGGTGGGCTGGCTTTTTTATGCCCGATTCAATGGCCCGCTGCAGCCGCTGCCATCAGGCTGCGAAGGCGTTCAAGGCACGCCTGTGAAATACCGGATACTGCTGAAACGCAGCGTGGCCTGGTAGGGTGGCGTGGAACGCCTGAACACCTATAAAAAAGGGGAAACCGCATGGCGGTTTCCCCTTTTTCAATGGCTGATGGCAATCAGTCCATCTTCTGAACCGGCACCTGCGGCGGTGGCGTTACCGGCGCATTGGAGATGACCGAGTCATTGGCAGACCCTGCTACGCCCGGCGCGGCGATTTCCACCGGCATGCCGTCTTCGGCGGCTACCACGTCACGCACGGTATCCCAGTTCATCTGCATGTTGGTGCCGTTGAGCTCCGGACGCTTGAGCATCGCGTTGATCACCGAGGTGTGCTTATCCACGGCCGATGGGTCGCCCTTGGCGTCCAGCGGGGTATGCGCCTCGATATACACCTTGCCGCTGCTCACACCGAACTTGTAGGGCTCGTTGATGATGCGCACCGGGGTGCCTACCGGCACCATCTTCGACAATTCCAGCACGTTGAAGTTATACAGGCGGAAGCAACCATGGCTGGTGCGCATGCCGATGCCGAACTTCTTGTTCGAACCGTGAATCAGGTAACCCGGAATACCCAGGGTGAACTTGAACGGGCCCAGCGGGTTGTCGGGGCCGGCCGGTACCACATTGGGCAACGGGTCGCCGTCAGCAGCGTGCTCGGCCTTGATGGAGGCTGGCGGGGTCCAGGTGGGGTTGGGGATCTTGCCGGTGATCTTGGTCTGCGAGATCGGCGAACCCCAGCCTTCACGACCAATGCCGATCGGGTAGGTGTAGACCACGTTCTCGCCCTTGGGGAAGTAGTACAACCGGTATTCAGGCAGGTTGATAACGATGCCTTCACGCGGGCCCGGCGGCAGGATGAAGCGTGTCGGCAGCACGATCTCGGTACCGGCGCCCGGCAACCAGGCGTCCACGCCCGGGTTGGCGGCAATCATCTCCAGGTAACCCAGGTCGTTCGCCTCTCCAAGGTCGGCAAAGGTGTCTTCGTACTTGGCCTTGATCACCTGGACCTGACCGACGATATCTTCGCCGGGCGGCGGAAGGGGGTATTCCAGTGCCACGGCGGGACCGGCAGCGATCGCGGCGGTCAGGGCCAGGCAACGGGTGACGACGGAAAAGCGCGGCAACATCCGAGGATCCTTTGCAAATCGAGAGGGGTAATCGGTCGATTGTACACTGGCGCCCCGCCAATCGGGAGGTATCGAGGCGACTGCCGGATGAACAGAAAGTCAATAACCTTGGGACTAGGCTCTGTTAGAAATGCATCCCAGCTCGGCCATGCTGCGTTGAAAGCAGGCTCGGAATGCTCGTTTACAACACGTAAAGCATTTCATACAGACCCTAGTTGGCAAGCTCCGGCCAGATCGGCCGCGTGCCTTTTTTCTGCGCCTGGAGGATAGCCTTGCACAATGGGCACAGGCGCCGGTCGCGGAAGATCGACTTGGCCACCCCGGACCAACGCGGCTGGGCGGGCAGAAGCGTGCCGCACAGCGTGCGGTCGGCCGAGCCGCCCAGCTCCAGTTGACGGGCGATCAGGTGGACACGAATTTCCTGGCACGCGAACAGGTCGAGCTGCTCATCGGGCTCGATCAGTTGGTAGGCAAACAGGGACCAGGCAGGACGCGGCATTGGGGGCTCCAGAGCGGGGGCGCCACATTAGCCGAAAGGCGGTCGCTAGAAAAGCGTCAAAGCAGCGGTTTTAGCTGCGGCCAGACATTTTCCAGCAACTTGCCCTGGGCATTCACCGCAGGGTGAATGCCATCAGCCTGCATCAGCTCGGGCACACCGCCCACCCCTTCCAGGAAAAACGGCACCAGCGCCACCTTTTTCTGCGTGGCCAGGTCGCCGTACACCTGGGCGAATGCCGTGGTATAGCGCACGCCGTAATTGGGTGGCAGCTTCATGCCCAGCAGCAACACCTTGGCACCGGCCGCACGGGCGCCATCAATCATCGCCGAAAGGTTTTGTTGCAATTGCGCCGGAGGGTGCCCCTGCAGGCCATCATTCCCGCCCAACTCCAGGATCACCACCTGCGGCTTGTGCGCCGAAAGCAGCGCCGGCAGCCGTGCCTGACCGCCTGCCGAGGTGTCCCCGGAGATCGAGGCATTGATCACCTCGTCCTTGAAACCCTCGTGCTCAAGCCGTTGTCGCAACAAAGACACCCAGCCCTTGCTGGTATCCAGGCCCAAACCGGCGCTGATACTATCGCCCACCACCAGCACGGTACCCGCCGCTGCGTTTTGCGCCAGCACCATCAGCGCCAGGCCAGCACTCAACCACCACACTCGCATCGGATTCTCCATGGGCCCAAGCATTCTCAAAGCTCAGAACCTTAGCAAAGTGGTTCCCAGCGCGGAAGGTGAACTCACCATCCTTCATGAATTGTCGCTGGACCTGCACAAGGGCGACAGCCTGGCCATCGTCGGTGCCTCAGGCTCGGGCAAGTCCACTTTGCTCGGCCTGCTGGCCGGCCTGGACCTGCCCAGCAGTGGCGCAGTGACCCTGGCCGGCCGCGACCTCAGCCAGTTGGACGAAGACCAGCGCGCACGCGTGAGGGCCGAGCATGTGGGCTTCGTGTTCCAGTCGTTCCAACTGCTCGACAGCCTCAACGCCCTGGAAAACGTGATGCTGCCGCTGGAATTGGACGGCCGCCAGGACGCCCGGGAAACCGCGCGCAGCCTGCTCGAACGGGTTGGCCTGGGCCAGCGCCTGAGCCATTCGCCGCGCCAGCTGTCGGGCGGCGAACAACAGCGCGTGGCCATTGCCCGGGCCTTTGCCGCCGAACCGGACGTGCTGTTCGCCGACGAGCCTACCGGCAACCTGGACAGCCACACCGGCGAGCGCATCAGTGACCTGCTGTTCGAATTGAACAAGGAACGCGGTACCACCCTGGTGCTGGTGACCCATGACGAACGCCTGGCGCATCGCTGCCGGCGCCTGATTCGCCTTGACGCCGGCCGCCTGGTCGGCCCCCTGGAGCCCTGATGGCCGGATTGCCACTGACGCGCCTGTGCACCCTTGCCGTGCGCCAATTGCTGCGCGACGCCCGTGCCGGTGAACTGCGCGTGCTGTTTTTCGCCCTGTTGGTGGCGGTGGCCGCCAGCACCGCCATCGGCTATTTCGGCGCGCGCCTGAATGGCGCCATGCTGCTGCGCGCCACTGAATTTCTCGGCGCCGACCTGGTGCTGCAAGGCACCACGCCCGCACGCCCCGAGCAATTGCGCAGTGGCCGCGAACAAGGCCTGGCGCACGCCCGGGTGGTGGAGTTCGCCAGCGTGGTGGCCACCGACAGCGGCATACAGCTGTCGAGCATCAAGGCCGTCGACGACGCCTACCCGCTGCGCGGCCAGCTCAAAAGCGCCGCGCAGCCCTACGGCGAAGAGACCGCCGGCGGGCGTCCAGGCCCAGGCGAAGCCTGGGTGGAATCACGCCTGCTGGCGGCCTTGAACCTGAAGATCGGCGACAGCATCGACGTGGGCAACAAGTCCCTGCGCCTGACCCGGGTGCTGACCTACGAGCCCGACCGCGCTGGCAACTTCTACAGCCTCACCCCGCGGGTGATGATCAACGAAGCGGACCTGGCCGCCACAGGCGTGATCCAGCCCGGCAGCCGCGTGACCTTTCGCGAACTGTGGAGCGGCAAGCCCACCGCCCTCGCCGCCTATGCGCAAACCGTGCAGGCGGGGCTTGCGCCCAACCAGCGACTGCAGGACGCCCGTGACGGCAACCGGCAGATCGGTGGTGCATTGAGCAAAGCCGAACGCTACCTGAATATGGCCAGCCTGGTGGCAGTGCTGCTGTCGGGAGTGGCCGTGGCGCTGTCAGCCAGCCGCTTCGCCAACCGCCGCTTCGATGCCAGTGCCCTGCTGCGCTGCCTGGGCCTGTCGCGTCGCGAAGTGCTGCTGTCGTTCTGCATTCAACTGATCGTGCTTGGCGTGCTGGCCTGTGTCAGCGGTGCCGTGCTGGGCTGGCTGGCCCAGCTCGGCCTGTTCAAACTGCTCGAAGGCCTGCTGCCTAGCCAGGTGCCTGCTGGCGGTGTGCTGCCGGCCTTGGCCGGAGTAGGAACGGGGCTGGTGGCCCTGGCCGGTTTCGCCTTGCCGCCCCTCGCGGCCCTGGGCCGCGTACCGCCGCTGCGCGTATTGCGCCGCGACCTGCTGCCAATCCCGGCCAGCACCTGGCTGGTGTATGGCCTGGCGATCTTGGCGCTGGGGCTGATCATGTGGCGACTGAGCCTGGACCTGCTGCTGACCTTTGCCCTGCTGGCCGGCGGCCTGTTGGCTGCGCTGGTGCTGGGTGGCGTGTTGCTGCTGGGCCTGCAAAGCCTGCGGCGACTATTGGCCGCGGCGCCCCTGCCCTGGCGCCTGGGCCTGGGCCAGTTGCTGCGGCATCCGCTGGCGGCGGCGGGACAATCCTTGGCGTTCGGCCTGATCTTGCTGTCGATGGCCCTGATTGCCCTGCTGCGCGGCGAGCTACTAGACACCTGGCAGAACCAGTTGCCGAAGAACGCCCCCAACTATTTCGCCCTCAATATCCTGCCCGCCGACAAGGACAGCTTCGCCCAGCACCTGAGCGCCTTCTCGGCGCAATCGGCGCCGCTGTACCCGGTGATCCCGGGGCGCCTGACCCAGGTCAACGGCGAGGCGGTGCGTGAGTGGGTGACGCGCGACTCACGCGGCGAGCAGGCAACCGAGCGCGACCTGAGCCTGACCTGGTCGGCAGACCTGCCCAAAGGCAATACCCTCACCGCAGGCCAGTGGTGGGCCGCCCTGCCCACCAGCGGCCTGCCGGGTGTTTCCGTGGAGGCCAAGCTGGCCGAAAGCCTGGCATTGAAGTTGGGGGACACGCTGACCTTCAACATCGGCGGCAGCGAGCGTCAGGCCAACGTCACCAGCCTGCGCCAGGTGAGCTGGGACAGTTTCCAGCCCAACTTCTACATGATCTTCCAGCCAGGCACGCTCACGGACCTGCCCACCACCTACCTCACCAGCTTCTACCTGGCGCCGGGCCACGACCAGCAAGTGGTGGAACTGGCCAGGGCATTCCCGGCGGTTACCCTGCTGCAGGTGGAAGCCTTGCTGGAGCAACTGCGCAGCATTCTTGCGCAGGTCACCCTGGCAGTGGAGTACGTGTTGCTGTTCGTGCTGGCAGCCGGCATGGCCGTGCTGTTCTCCGGACTTCAGGCCACCCTGGATGAACGCATCCGCCAAGGCGCCCTGCTGCGCGCACTGGGGGCCGAACGGCGCCTGCTGGTCAAGGCGAGGCGCATCGAGTTCGGCCTGCTGGGCGCCGCCAGCGGTGTGCTCGCCGCGCTGGGCACGGAGCTGATCAGCCTGGCGTTGTACCGCCTGGCCTTCGGCTTGCAGTGGCACCCTCACCCATGGCTGCTGGTGTTGCCACTGGTGGGCGCGCTGTTGATCGGCGGCGCCGGCGTATTCGGCACCCGCCGCGCCCTGAACACCAGCCCCCTGGCGGTGCTGCGCGACGCTTGAGGCAGCAAGCTCACCGTGACGCCCACAGGAACGTCTGCAGCAGCGTCGCAGTGCCTGGCACGGTGCTGCTACGGGTGTCAGCGATGGCACCTCCCCCCGTAGCGGCCGCCAGGCTGCGCAAAGGTCCGCAGGACCTTCGGCGGTGTCATGCCGATCGCGGGCCCGCGGTGCGGGCCTTCGCAGCCTGGCGGCAGCTCCGGCTTCTGACAAGACAGTTGCTGTTACGGGGTGTAGCCGCTGCCAAAGGCTGCGGCTTCACCTATCCCTTTATGTAGCAGCGGCACCAGCCGCGTCACAGGCACCGCGCCAACCCGGCAAGGCAGCGCACTGATAGACTGCGCGTTGTTCAGTCACGGAGCCTTTCATGAGTCGTTATCGCCCACCCCGCAGCCATGGCACCGCCCTCATCACTCCCGAGGGCGAAGCGCGCATGCGCGCTGAATTGCACGAGCTGTGGCACGTGCGCCGCCCTCAGGTCACGCAGTCGGTGAGTGAAGCGGCGGCCCAAGGTGATCGCTCGGAAAATGCCGAGTACACCTACGGCAAGAAAATGCTGCGCGAGATCGACAGCCGCGTGCGGTTCCTGACCAAGCGCCTGGAAAACCTGAAAGTGGTAAGCGAGCGCCCCAGCGACCCGAACAAGGTCTATTTCGGCGCCTGGGTGACCATTGAAGACGACGATGGTGCCAGGTCGCGCTACCGCATCGTGGGCCCGGACGAACTGGACCTGAAGCTCAATCTGATCAGCATCGATTCGCCGCTGGCCCGCGCGCTGCTGGGCAAGGCCCTGGACGCCGAGGTGCGGGTACACACCCCCACCGGTGAACAGACGGTGTACATCGTCGAGATCGATTACCCCTGAATCAACGGGCCATCAGCGCAGCGCCACCAACCCCTGGCGAGCGACGCGCGTCAGGTGGCCGAGCACCTCGGCCGCCTGCTCGGCAGACGGCGACTGCACCACGGCCAGGTCGAAACGGTCGTTGGCCAGGTGTGCCAGTGACTGGCTGGGGTCGATGAACTGGATCAGGAAGGCACTGGCCTTGCCGGCGCGGCCAGCCGTCAAGGTAGCGCAGCAAGGTCGGCTGGTGCTGGCCGACCAGCAGAATGCGTGGATTGCGCGGCGCGCTACTGGCAGGCAGTGGCGCCAGGCAGACGATAGGACGGGGGCAACTCATGGTGGTGTTTTCCAAGCCTCGCAAGTCCCGCTGGGCTGCGGTGGGAGGCACACCGAACCAGCGTTTTAGCGGTATTTCGGAACTTCCGTGAGGAATGTTCCCGCGCCCCGCAAGTAGCTGTCTTAAATCGGCGCTGGAGCCATCGTAGTAAAACGATGGCATTTGTGTCAACGAGACGAAGGCAGTTCCCTGCTATTGCAAGGCAATCAACGGCCAGGCGGGTTCTCGCCCAGGGGGACCACGGCCACGGTCAGGCGCGAGATGCAGTTGAGCTTGCCTCGCTCATCGCTCAAGCGAATGTCCCATACATGAGTAGTGCGCCCGATGTGCACCGCGCGCGCCACCCCGGTCACGCGGCCGCTGCGCACGCCGCGCACGTGGTTGGCGTTCACCTCCAGGCCCACGCAGTAATACTTGCTGGAGTCGATGCACAGGTAGCTGGCCATGGAGCCCAGGGTCTCGGCCAGCACCACCGATGCGCCGCCGTGCAGCAGGCCATAGGGCTGATGGGTGCGATGGTCAACGGCCATGCTGGCCGTGAGGGATTCATCGTCGACGGCCTCGAAGCGAATATCGAGCACCTCGCCAATGGTGTTTTTCTGTGCCGCGTTGAAATCGTCGAGGTTGGGTTGGATGTGCCACAGGCTCATGGGATGTGTCCTTTTTCCAGAATATTCAGGGCCCGCCCCGCACGGCAAAAGGCAGCGAGGCGATCGCTATGACCGCCCCACTATCTTTTAGCCTCGGCAATGGTTGCAAGCATGACGACCGTCACAGGCTGGCATTTGGCCGTTCCGTCCCGCGTCAGGGGTGATGCACGGCCTGCACACTCATCAGCCCGGCCAGCGGCCAGTCGCCCTCAAGCACGGCCAGGCTGGCGGTGTTCATGCCACGCGGGCTTTGCAGGTGACCCTGCTCCAACAGCCCCACCAAGGCACCCACCAACGGCTGGTGGCTGACCAACAGCACGTTGTCCTGCCCCAGCGCATCCAGGTGGCCGATGACCGCCTGGGGGTCGCTTTCGGGCGTGAGCCACGGCACGGTGACGACAGGCTGTTGCAGCGCCAGGGCCTCATGGACGATGCCCGCGGTCTGCTGGGCGCGCACATAGGGGCTGGCGTACACGGCGCTGACCGGCTCACCCAACAGGTGCGCCGCGCTGCGCAGCACTTCCTCGCGGCCGTGGTCGGTCAGTTCGCGCAGGCTGTCGCGGGCCGCATGACCCTGGGCCTCGCCGTGACGCAGAATCCATAACTTCACACCTTTGGCTCCTCGTCCCGGGCCGGATGCGGTGCCGGTGGCACGCTGTGTGGCGCCTCGCCCTCGGGCGCGCGGGCCGCCGGCCAGTCGGCGAACGGCCACGGTTTCTGCTCGGTGTGGAAGCTGCCGAAGCGACCGATTTGCGCCATGAACTGGCTCAGGCTGTCACCGAAGTTCATCAGGCTCAGGTTGGGCGAGCCATAGACCAGGCGATAGATCAGCTGAATCACCACCACCGCGCCCAACAACAACTGCCCTACTTGCCAGACCAGCACGTACAGCAGCATCCACAGCACCCGTAACAGGATCGATTCCTGCGCAGGCTTGAGAGGCGAATCACTCATGGCTCACTCCGTTGATCAATTGAAACCGCTGGTTGAAATGAAGTCGACGTCAGTCTTGGGCTCGGCACGCATCAGCAATTCGATCACCTGGGCCAGGGTGCGGCCTTCGAACAGGATGGCATGCAGGCCGGCCACCAGCGGCATGTACACCTTCACTTCCTGGGCCTTGGCCTTGAGCACCTTGAGGGTGTTCACGCCTTCGGCCACTTCGCCCAGGCGCGTGACCGCCTCTTCCAGGCTCAAACCCTGACCCAGGGCGTACCCTACCTGATAGTTGCGGCTCTTGGGCGAGGAGCAGGTGACGATCAGGTCGCCCACGCCAGCCAGGCCCAGGAAGGTCATGGGGTTGGCACCCTGGCTGACGGCGAAGCGGGTCATTTCCGCCAGCGCCCGGGTAATCAGCATGCTCTTGGTGTTCTCACCCATGCCCAGCGCCACGGCCATGCCGGCAATGATGGCGTAGACATTTTTCAGCGCACCGCCCAGCTCCACGCCGAAGCGGTCGCTGCTGGCGTAGACACGGAAAGTCGGCCCGTGCAGGGCGGCCTGCACACGCTCGCACAAGGCCTCGTCCTCGCTGGCCACCACGGTGGCTGTCAAGGCGTGCTCGGCCACTTCGCGAGCCAGGTTGGGGCCCGACAATACACCGATGCGCGCATCGGGGGCGATGTCGCCGAGGATCTCGCTCATCAGCTTGAACGTCTGGGCCTCGATACCCTTGGTCAGGCTGACCAGCATGCGCCCGGCCAACAGCCCGGCATGGGGCGCCAGCACGCTGCGCAGGGCGCTGGACGGCAGCGCCACGAAGATCAGCTCGCTGCCGGTCAGCGTGGCCAGCAGGTCGGTGACCGGCTCGACGTTGCCATGGATCTTGATGCCCTTGAGGTAGCGCGGATTCTCGCGCTGGGTACGGATGGCCTCGGCCTGGTCAGGGTCGCGCATCCATTGGCGTACCGCGTGGCCATTCTCGGCCAGCAGGTTGGCCACGGCGGTGCCGAAGCTTCCGCCACCCAGCACTGCAACAGGCTGCTGTTCAGTCATATCCAATCCATCAAAACCAAAAAAAGTGGCAATGGCTGCATTATACGGAGCACACGCGCCGCGGCCAGTCCCGCAGGGCAAAGCCATGCCGTGAAAGCGTAGCGGGAGGTGAGGAAGCCGTATACATGACTGGAAATGTCGCACGGGACGGTTAAAATGCTCGGCCGCTTTCCACTCCCCAAGGCCGCACCGTGCGAGATTGCACCCGATGAAATGGCGCCCGAGCTGGGATATTCATAGCCGCACCCAATTGATCTGCCTGGGCCCGGCCTTGTTGCTGACACTGCTGCTGACCGGTTTCTTTACCTTCGTGCGCATCCATGACCTGCGCGAAGAAATGACCCACACCGGCCAATTGATAGCCAACCAGTTGGCGCCGGCGGCCGAGTTTGGCGTGATCAGCCACAACACCACGGTGCTCGACAGCCTGCTGCGCGCCACCCTGGAAATCCCTCACGTGCGCTTCCTGGAAGTACAGGACAGCAATGACCACGTGCTGCTGTACGTCGAACAACCGGCTGCCGACCTTGACCGCAGCGCCAAGGTCCAGGTGTTCCAGGCCAGCATCCGCCTGCAACGTGCCGCCCTGGCTGGCGACCTGACCCATGACAACTTCCTGCGCGTGGGCCAGCCCGACTGCGTGGGGCGGGTGATCGTCGGCATGTCCAACGACGCTTTCAACCAGCGCCAGCAGGAAATACTGCTCAAGGCCACGGTGCTGGCCCTGTTCGCCCTGCTGTTCAGCTTCCTGCTGGCCCGCCGCCTGGCCTTGAGCCTGGCGCGCCCCATCAGCGACATGAGCCTGGCGGTGAAGGCCATCCAGGAAGGTGACTTCAAGGCGCCGCTGCCGGTTGTCGACGACGCCGAACTGGGCAGCCTGGCCCGGCACATCAACAACCTGGCCAAGGGCCTGGACAAGGCCGGGCGCGAACAGCACTTGGCCATGGAACAACTGATCAGCACCCGCGAACAGGCCGAGCGCGCCAACAGCGCCAAGTCTGATTTCCTGGCCATGATGAGCCATGAATTGCGCACGCCCATGAACGGCGTGCTGGGCATGCTGCAACTGTTGGAAACCACCACCATGACCGAGGAGCAGGTTGAGTACGCGGCGCTGGCCACCCAGTCCACCGAACACCTGCTGAAGGTGATCAACGACATTCTCGACTTCTCGCGCATCGAGCGCGCAGCCCTGGAGCTGGAGCACATCCCGTTCAACCTGGGCGAACTGGTGGCCAGCTGTGCGCAGACCTTCCACCACAACGCGCAGAAACGCGGCCTGGCATTGGCCCTCAACCTGCCCCAGGGGTTCGACCAGTTGCAGGTGGAAGGTGACCCCACGCGCATTCGCCAGATTCTGGTGAACCTGATCGGCAACGCCATCAAGTTCACCGAGGCCGGCAGCGTGCAGATCGATGCCCAATGGCAGATCCTCGACCATCAGTTGATCTGGCTGAGCTGCACGGTGCGCGACACCGGCATCGGCATCAGCGCCGAGCGCCTGGAAAATATGTTCGTGGCCTTCCAGCAGGCCGACAGCAGCATTTCCCGCCGCTACGGCGGTACCGGCCTGGGCCTGCCTATCGCGCGCACCCTGGCCGAACGCATGGGCGGCACGCTGCTGGCCGAAAGCGAGGAAGGCTGCGGCTCGCTGTTCACCCTGGAAATACCGCTGGCCCTGAGCCAGCGTGCCACGGCGCCGCTGCGCGAAGCACGCCCGGGCAGCGATGGTCAGGGCGCGGGCAAACACGTGCTGCTGGTGGAAGACAACCCGGTCAACCAGACCGTGATCGATGCCATGCTGCGCAGCCTTGGCTTTGTGGTGTGCGTGGTGGGCGATGGTGCCCAGGCGATCCATGAAGTGACCCGCCAGCCCTTTGACCTGGTGCTGATGGATTGCCGCCTGCCCATCGTCGACGGCTACGAGGCCACGCGGCGCATCCGCCAGTTGCCCGAGCATGCCGACCTTCCCATCATCGCCCTTACCGCCAACGCCTTGCTGGGCGATCGCGAGGCATGCCTGAGCGCCGGCATGAACGATTACCTGGCAAAGCCGTTCAAACGTACGGATCTGCAGCAGATCCTGCAGCGTTGGCTTACACCTTAAATGCGCCGCCAAGGCAGCCGGGGCTGGCGATAAATGCTAAAGTGCGGCAGTCTTAGACGTTACATCAGGCAAAATGAACTGCCTGGGTAAAAAATTTCAGTGCACAGGTGTACTTCTTTGACCCTGGCGCTGTGACTTTCACTACAACGCAATAGTCTATGTGTAGGCTGCCGGGTCAAAGGCGCAATCGCTTTGGCACGGCCGGGAGAATTTGCCCCACTGCCACACGGGACTATTGAGGAGCTCGCATGACCAAACAACACGCCTTTACTCGGGATGAACTACTGAGCTGCAGCCGCGGCGAGATGTTCGGCCCAGGTAACGCGCAACTGCCCGCCGGTAACATGCTGATGGTCGATCGCATTGCCCATATCAGCAACGAAGGTGGCAAGTACGGCAAAGGTGAATTGGTCGCCGAGCTGGATATCAATCCGGACCTCTGGTTCTTCGCCTGCCATTTCGAAGGTGATCCGGTGATGCCGGGCTGCCTGGGCCTCGACGCCATGTGGCAACTGGTCGGTTTCTTCCTGGGCTGGCAGGGTCTGCCGGGCCGCGGTCGCGCACTGGGTTCGGGCGAGGTGAAATTCTTCGGTCAGGTATTGCCGACCGCCAAGAAGGTCACCTACAACATCCACATCAAACGCGTCCTGCGCGGCAAGCTGAACCTGGCCATTGCCGATGGTTCTGTCAGCGTTGACGGCAAAGAGATCTACACCGCCGAAGGCCTCCGGGTCGGCGTGTTCACATCCACCGAAAATTTCTAAGGGTTATCCGCATGCGCCGCGTCGTTATCACTGGTCTGGGCATTGTTTCCTGCTTGGGCAATGACAAAGACACCGTCACCGCAAACCTGCGTGCAAACCGCCCTGGCATCCGCTTCAATCCGGAATATGCCGAAATGGGTCTGCGCAGCCAGGTTTCCGGCTCCATTGACCTCAACCTCGAAGAGCTGATTGACCGCAAGGTCTACCGCTTCGTTGGCCACGCCGCCGCCTACGCCTACCTGGCCATGGCCGACGCCATCAAGGATTCGGGCCTGACCGACGAGATGGTCTCCAACCCGCGTACCGGCCTGATCGCCGGCTCGGGTGGTGCGTCCACGCTCAACCAGATGGAAGCGCTGGACATCCTGCGCGAAAAAGGCGTGAAGCGCGTTGGTCCATACCGCGTGACCCGCACCATGAGCAGCACGGTCTCCGCCTGCCTGGCCACGCCCTTCAAGATCAAGGGCCTGAACTACTCCATCGCTTCTGCCTGCGCCACCAGTGCTCACTGCATCGGTACCGCCATGGAACAGATCCAGATGGGCAAGCAGGACATCGTCTTCGCCGGTGGCGGTGAAGAAGAGCACTGGAGCCAGTCGTTTCTGTTCGACGCCATGGGCGCCCTGTCCAGCAAGCGCAACGACACCCCTGAAAAGGCCTCTCGCGCCTACGACAACGACCGTGATGGCTTCGTCATCGCTGGCGGTGGCGGCATGGTGGTGGTCGAGGAACTGGAACACGCCCTGGCCCGTGGCGCCAAGATCTACGCGGAAATCGTCGGTTACGGCGCCACTTCCGATGGCTACGACATGGTTGCCCCAAGCGGCGAAGGCGCTATCCGCTGCATGCAGCAGGCGCTGTCCACCGTCGACACCCCTATCGACTACCTGAACACCCACGGTACCTCGACCCCGGTCGGCGACGTCGCGGAAATGAAAGGTGTGCGTGAAGTGTTCGGCGACAAGGCTCCGGCCATCAGCTCCACCAAGAGCCTGTCGGGTCACTCCCTGGGCGCCGCCGGCGTTCACGAAGCGATCTACTGCATGCTGATGATGGAAGGCAACTTCATTGCCGGCTCCGCCAACATCGACGAACTGGACCCAGCCGTTGCCGACATGCCGATCCTGCGCGAGACTCAGGAAAACGCCAAGATCGACACCGTCATGAGCAACAGCTTCGGTTTCGGTGGCACCAATGCCACGCTGGTGCTCAAGCGCTGGCAGGGCAAGTAAGGGCTTACCCCCTTACTGAAAAAGAACGGCACCTTCGGGTGCCGTTTTTTTTGGCCTGCATCATCGCGCCCCGTGCGAGCGGGTTCTACCCGCGAAGGCCACACCGCGCAGTCATTGAAAAACCGCAGCGCGCTTTTCGCGGGTAGAACCCGCTCCCACCTAATTCGTAGCCCCCAGCACAAACGTACCAGCATGGCCTGGCGACACGGGCTACAGTAGGGCGATCATGCACAAGGACCGCCCGATGACCATCACCGTCAACACCGAATCCGCCGACAGCTTTCGCCACAGCCTGCAGATCGACGACCACGCCCTGTTCACCGACCTGCCCAAGGCCTTGGGCGGCGACGATTCAGCCCCCTCCCCCCACGACTATTTCGATGCCGCCCTGGGCGCCTGCAAGGCCCTGACCCTCAAGTACTACGCGCAGAAAAAAGGCATCCCGCTGACCGGCGTATCCGTGGACGTGCAGCGCGACGACAGCCAGGAGCAAAAGGGCCACTACGCGATCAACGTGATACTGACCCTCAAGGGCGTACTTACCGCAGAACAGCGCGCCGAACTGCACCGCGTGGCCGACCGCTGCCCCGTACACAAACTGATGACCACCACCGACGTGGCCATCACCACCACGCTGGCCGAAGGCGCCTTCAGCCAGTAACGGAGCCCATCATGCCGCACTTGGTGATCCGCCCACCCGCCGAAGACGTCGAAGGCCAGCCCATCCTGCGCCCACTGCCGTCGCGGCAATGCCGCGCCGTGGGGCCCTTCGTGTTTTTCGACCACATGCTCGCCACCGTCTATGCCCCCGGGCATGGCGTGAACATTCGCCAGCACCCGCACATCGGCCTGTCCACCCTCACCTACCTGTTCGAAGGCGAACTGCTGCACAAGGATAGCCTGGGTTCGGACCAGCGCGTAGCACCCGGCGAAGCCAGCTGGATGACCGCAGGCAAGGCCATTGCCCATGTGGAGCGCACACCGGACGATCTGCGCGCCAGCGGTTCACGCCTGCACGGCCTGCAGATATGGTTGGCATCGCCTGTGAGCGTCGAACAGGGCGACAGCCACTATCGCCATCACCTGGCAGGCGATCTGCCCGTCAGCGAGAGCCTGGGCGTTCGTATCCGCATGATCGCCGGGGAAGGCTTCTGCCTGACGTCGCCAGTGCCGGTTCTTTCCCCCACCCTGTACGCTGAAGTCCACATGGTGGCGGGCAGCACGCTACTGATTCCTGATGAACATCTGGAGCGGGCGCTGTATGTGCTGGAGGGTGATATGCAACTGCAAGACGAGGCGGTGCAGCCATTGACGCTGCTGGTGCTCGACGCCGGAGAACAACCGACGCTGGTGGCGCAGTCAGACTGCCATCTGATGCTGATCGGTGGCGCACCGCTGGATGGCCCGCGACGAATGAACTGGAATTTCGTCGCCAGCGACGTGGCCTTGATTGATCAGGCGCGGGCGAAATGGGCGGCCAGGGACTGGCCGACTGTGCCGGGCGAAACCGAAAGGATCGAATTGCCCTCAAGCCGCAGAAATTAGTGTGGGAGCGGGCTCTGCCCGCGAAGAAATCGCCACATTTCGTCAGACGGAACGCGGCGCGACATTCGCGGGCAAAGCCCACTCCCACAGGGCCTACCGCGTTACACCGCTGGTTTGAAGACTTCTTCCAGCAAGTTGTGCATGGCCGTGAACGCACGGTCTGCCACTACCTTGTTGTACATCTGCACGCCCGGGTTGTTGGCTTCCACGTCGGTGAACGAGTGGTACGCACCGCCGTAGCTGGTGAACTGCCAATCCACACCGGCAGCATTCATTTCTTCTTCAAACGCCGGCAGCTGCTCTTTCGGCACCAATGGGTCGCTGGCACCGTGCAGCACCAGCACCTTGCCCTTGATGTTCTTGCCATCGGCCGGGTTCGGGGTGTCCAGGGTACCGTGGAACGATACGGCAGCCTTCAGCGGCGCGCCGGTACGGGCCAGCTCCAGGGAGCAGCAACCGCCGAAGCAGAAACCGAAAGTAGCCAACTGGTCCTTGTCCACCGCAGCAGTGGTCTGGGCCTGCAACTGCTCGAACGCGACCTGCATGCGCTTGCGCAGTTCGGCACGGTCAGTCTTGAGCGGCATCATCGCCGCCAGGCATTCCTCGTTGCCTTTCGGGCGCACGGCCTGGCCGTACAGGTCGGCCAGCAGCACCACATAACCTTGGGCGGCGACGGACTGCGCGATACGCTCGGCGCCTTCGCTCACGCCTACCCAGTTAGGGGCCATCAGCAAGCCCGGGCGCGGGGATACCACCGCAGCGTCATACACCAGGCGGCTTTCATACGGCTTGCCATCGATCTGATAGACAACGGATTGAACGGTAACAGTCATGATGTTTCCCCAATACAAAGAGAGTAGGACTTAAACGCAAAAACCCGCCGAAGCGGGTTTTTGCTGCAACAGTTTAAACGGACAATTCAACCAGCAGCTTGTTCAGACGGCGCACGTAGGCGGCCGGGTCCTTCAGGCTGTCACCGGCAGCCAGGGCTGCCTGATCGAACAGGATGTGCGAGAAGTCGGCGAAACGGTCTTCGCTCTGCTCGTGATCCAGTTTCTCGATCAGCGGGTGAGAGGGGTTGAACTCGAAGATCGGCTTGGAATCCGGCACCTTCTGCCCGCTGGCTTCCAGGATCTGACGCATCTGCAGGCCCAGGTCCTGCTCACCGATAGCCAGGATCGCTGGCGAGTCGGTCAGGCGATGTGACACGCGCACTTCGCTGACGCTGTCGCCCAGCGCGGCTTTCAGGCGTTCGATCAGGCCTTCCTTATCCTTGGCCACTTCTTCCTGGGCTTTCTTGTCTTCTTCCGAATCCAGCTTGCCCAGGTCCAGGTCACCACGGGCCACGTCGACAAAACCCTTGCCGTCGAAGTCGGTCAGGTAGCTCATCAGCCACTCGTCGATACGGTCGGTCAGCAGCAGCACTTCGATGCCTTTCTTGCGGAAGACTTCCAAGTGCGGGCTGTTCTTGACCTGCGCGTAGGACTCACCGGTGAGGAAGTAGATCTTGTCCTGACCTTCCTTGGCGCGGGCCAGGTAGTCGGCCAGGGACACGGACTGCTCGCCGCTGTCGTCGTGGGTAGACGCAAAGCGCAGCAGCCCGGCGATTTTTTCCTTGTTGGCGAAGTCTTCCGCCGGACCTTCCTTGATGACCTGGCCGAAGTTCTTCCAGAAGCCCTTGTACTGCTCAGGCTCGTTCTTGGCCAGCTTCTCCAGCATGTCCAGTACGCGCTTGGTGAGGGCGGTTTTCATCGAATCGATGATCGGGTCTTTCTGCAGGATTTCCCGCGACACGTTCAGCGACAGGTCGTTGGAATCGACAACACCCTTGATGAAGCGCAGGTACAGCGGCAGGAACGACTCGGCCTGGTCCATCACGAACACGCGCTGCACGTAAAGCTTCAGGCCTTTTGGCGCCTCACGCTGGTACAGGTCGAAGGGCGCACGGGCCGGCACGTACAGCAGCGAGCTGTACTCCAGCTTGCCTTCGACCTTGTTGTGGCTCCAGCTCAGCGGGTTCTCGTAGTCGTGAGCGATGTGCTTGTAGAACTCCTGGTATTCCTCGTCCTTCACCTCGGTGCGCGGACGGGTCCACAGGGCGCTGGCACGGTTGACGGTTTCCCATTCAACGGCAGGCTTTTCCTCGCCTTCGGCCGCTTCCTGTTCTTTCGGCAACTCGATGGGCAGGGCAATGTGGTCGGAGTACTTCTTGATGATGTTGCGCAGGCGCCAGCCATCGGCGAACTCGGACTCGTCGGCCTTCAGGTGCAGCACGATGCGGGTACCGCGGTCGGCCTTGTCGACGTTGGCCACTTCGAAGTCGCCCTCGCCCTTGGAGGACCAGTGCACGCCTTCGCTGGCGGCGCTGCCGGCGCGACGGCTGTACACGTCAACCTGGTCGGCAACGATGAACGCGGAATAGAAGCCCACGCCGAACTGGCCGATCAGGTGCGAGTCTTTTTTCTGGTCACCCGTCAGGTTTTTCATGAAGTCGGCGGTGCCGGACTTGGCGATGGTACCCAGGTGGGTAATCACGTCGTCACGGTTCATGCCGATGCCGTTGTCTTCGAGGGTGACGGTCTTGGCGTCCTTGTCGAAGCTCACGCGAATCTTCAGCTCGGCGCCGCCTTCAAGCAGTTCGGGCTTGGACAATGCTTCGAAGCGCAGTTTGTCGACAGCGTCGGATGCGTTGGAGATCAATTCGCGAAGGAAAATTTCCTTGTTGGAATACAGCGAATGGATCATGAGGTGCAGCAGTTGCTTCACCTCGGTCTGGAAGCCCAGGGTTTCTTTTTGAGTTTCCACACTCATGGTCATCAAACTCCAATCAGATGGCAAAGGCCGCGGGCTCAAGCGCAGTTGCGGCGGGATGACAACGAGATGGGGGCACCGGCAGTGATTTCAAGGGGCCGTGCTTTCATCAATCTTGAAATGCGCTCGCGCGGTGGCGATGGGCTCTTGCGGATCGGCCTGCCAGGCCGTGATCGCCACATTGGTCACTCGCCGCCCCTGGCGCCATAGCTGGCAGCGGGCAAACGTATCGCGGTAGAGCCCGGCGCGCAGGTAGTCCACGGAAAAGTCGATAATCTTCGGCACCTGCTCAGTGCCCGTGAACAGAATCAACTGCAGGGCTGCGGCCAGCTCCATGAACCCGGCAATCACGCCGCCGTGGATGGCCGGCAACAAAGGGTTACCAATATTGTTGCGATTGGCCGGCAGGCAGAACAGCACGCCCTGCTCTTCGCGACGGCACTCAATGCCGATCAACGAGGCATAAGGGATCAATGCCAGCAGCGGCGCGTAATCGTTGCGTTCATGGGCCACCCGCAGTTGGTCGCGCAAAGCCTGGTCAATCATGGTCGGGCTCCCTGGCCAAGCGCGCCGGCGAATGCCGTGCCACCCTTGATGCCCTTGCCCAGGCGCATGAAAGTGCCCACCACCTGGGCGATGGGCTGCTCGGCACTGTCCTGGTAGGCAAAGCCGCGCGTGAAGATCACGTCACGCGTCACACGATAACATTCAGCGTAGCCATGGATCGCCTTGTGGGCCTGCGCCGGATGGATGTAGTCAATGCGCAGGTCCAGCGTGGGGCACACCTCGAAACTGGGTAGCACGCACAGCGTGGCGA
Organism: Pseudomonas sp. M47T1; assembly: GCF_000263855.1. Taxonomy (GTDB): domain Bacteria; phylum Pseudomonadota; class Gammaproteobacteria; order Pseudomonadales; family Pseudomonadaceae; genus Aquipseudomonas. The sequence continues at coordinate 105,523 of NZ_AJWX01000019.1, read as the reverse complement.
TACCGCAAGTGGTGTCCATCAAGGTGGTGACCGCCCCGCCATGTATGACGCCAGTCTGCGGGTTGCCAACGATGGCCGGCGAATACGGCAGCATCAGTGTCACGCCCTTTTCGTCGATAGCAGTGACACTCAGGCCAATGATCTGACAGTGCGGCAACGCGCTGATAAATCGGCGGGCTTGCTGTAACAACGGCGTTTCAGTCATATGACAAGGCCTTGGTTATTATTTTTCGAATCAGCACACTGTGAATAAAAAGTCTATACGGATCCAACACTTATATATCGCTGAGCGGTACGGAACTTACATTGCCGGTCAACGCTCGAAGGGAAAGTAGATATCTTCAATAAGGAGAAACACCCCATGCGTAAAACTTTAGCTTATGCCCTGATGCTGGCCGCTTCCCTTGGCCTGGCTGCCTGCGACAAGAAATCCGAGGACAAAGCCCAGGATGCGCAGCAACACGCCGAACAAGCACAACAGAAGATGGACGACGCTCAGGATAAAATGAACGACGCCGCTAAAGAAAACGCTGAAGCTGCCAAATCCAACGACGAAGCCAACCAGGAACGCGCCAAGGAAAACTCCGACGGTGCCTCCAACGTGCAGACTCCAGCACCTCAGGCAACCACACCGAGCGAACCTGCGAAAAACTGAGCCGCGTAAACCGCGTCAGTCAAAGCCCGGCCAATTGCCGGGCTTTTTTGTGGGCGCCTGCAAAAACTATTGGATGGTCGACAATACCCAGTACCGATAAACGGGGCTAAGCATTAACAACAGCGAACACACCAGTCCGATCATCCACACCAAAGAACGCTGGGAGGGTTTGTCGTACCAATACAGCGGCAAGTAAATGAGGCGACAGATGATGAAGATGATTGCCAGCAAATCAATGACCCAGCCTTGGGTCTGGGTGGTGTGGGCCATCAGCACCCCTACCGCGAACAGTATGAAGGCCTCGAAGCTGTTCTGGTGGGCCGCCACCGCCCGCGCGCCCTGCCCGGTGAGCTGCCCCTGCTGCGCGCGGGGCTGATGGTTGTTGTAGCCACCCTGCTCTTTCATGGCTTTGGTCACGGGTACGCGGGCCACGTAGATCAGGATGGCGGCGATAAAGACACACCAAAACGGGATACTCATGGGGGCAGCTTCCTTTTAAGGGTCGCGATGCGAACCGGTACAGGGGGTATAGCACGCGGTTACGACGTTGATCTGGCTTTGGCTTTGGCTTTTGGTCTTGCTCCCGTGCTTTTGATCTGGCCGGTACGCGGCGTTAGGGCGGTTGCGTGGGGCATGCCAAAACGAAAATGCCCCGCATCCGTCGATGCAGGGCATTTCAATATTGCATTGGCAGCTTGTGGCCGCCTGCAAAGGTCTGCTACCAGATATCAGGCAACCGCTTCGCGCGCCTTGCCCATCACCCGATCAACCACCACAGCAGCAGCCAAGGTAGCCACCGATGGCACCAGCCACGCCAGCCCCTGGTCGCTCAACGGCAGGTGAGCCAGCGACGCTGGCAGCCAGTCGGCGAAGCCGGCGCCCTTCAGAGCGTCAACCAGGCCGAAGATCAGCGAAACACCCATCACCGGCGCGAACACGCGAGTCGGCGAGGTGAAGAACTCCTTGCAGAAACTCAACGCCACCAACACGATGCACGGCGGGTAGATGGCCGTCAGCACCGGAATGGAGAAGGCAATCAGCTTGGTCAGGCCCAGGTTGGAGACCAACAGCGAGAAGCCGGCCAGCAGCACTACCAGGGCCTTGTAGGACAGAGGCAGGCACTTGCTGAAGTACTCGGCGCATGCGCAGGTCAGGCCTACCGCAGTGACCAGGCAGGCCAGGGAGATCAGCACAGCCAGGAAGCCACTGCCCAGCGAACCGAAGGTGTGCTGCACGTAGGCATGCAACACCATGGCGCCGTTGGTGGCATCGGCGGCGATGATATGGCTGCCTTCACCCAGGCGGAACAGGCTGACATACACCAGCGCCAGGCCAACGCCGGCGATCAGGCCGGCGATGATCGCGTAGCGGGTGATCAGCTTCGGCGACTCCACACCGCGCGAGCGGATGGCATTGACAATGACAATACCGAACACCAGGGCGCCCAGGGTATCCATGGTCAGGTAGCCGTTGATGAAGCCGTTGGAGAACGGTGCCGCCTGGTAGGCCGGTTGCGCGTCACCCACCGGGCCTGCCGGCAGCATGAACGCGGCGATGCCCAGCGCGGCCAGCGCGATGATCTTCAGCGGCGCCAGGAAACGGCCGACGGTATCGAGCAGCTTGCCCGGGTACATCGACACGGCCAGCACCACGACGAAGTACACCAGGCTGTAGCAGAACAACGCAGTCGGGCTGTCGCCGGTCAGGGGCGCCAGGCCCACTTCAAACGACACGGTGGCGGTACGCGGGGTAGCGAACAGCGGGCCCACGGCCAGGTAGCTGACCGCTGCCAGCAGGCCGCCAGCGACCTTGCCGATCGGGCTGCTGAGCGCGTCCATGCCGCCGCCGACTTTCGCCAGGGCAACCACGGTCACCACCGGCAAACCCACGGCGGTGATCAGGAAGCCAAAGGCGGCCATCCACGCATGCGGACCGGCCTGCAGGCCGACGATAGGCGGGAAGATGATGTTGCCAGCGCCCACGAACAACGCAAACGTCATGAAACCAAGTGCCAGAATGTCCTGGCCTTTCAACACTTTCATTAAGGAATCCACACTACTGAATCGGAATTTAGAGAGGGATCTCCCCATGGGTCAGGGAAATGCGGCCAGGCTGGATAAGCCGGGCCCTTTGCAGCGCGCAACCACCCCTTTTGGGGGCGAATCGCAGAATGGCGGATAGCGTATCGGATCTGGGCGATAAACGCACTGATATTGCACATACCGTCCGATGAACGCGCGGTAATGTCGCAGGAACGACCGTTTTTGCCGATTTATAAAGGTGAAACGTTTCTTCAGAAGCAGCTGACAGACACACCCTTGATCGGCCGATAGGCTTGCCGGCTTTCCCTTGAGGTTGAATGCGCCATGCACCCCGATGAGCCGAATCCCGCCACCCCAAGACTGAAAACGGCGCGCCTGCTGCTCACGCCCTTGCGCGAGCACGACGCCGATGCATTCCAGGCGCTGTTTGCGCATTGGCACATCGTCCGCCACCTGACTCACCACGTACCCTGGCCCTACCCTGCCGGCGAGGCGAAGCGCTTCATTGTGCAGGATGCGCTGCCCGCCATGGCCAGGGGCCAGGAATGGCACTGGAGCCTGCGCCTGCGCAGTGACCCGGCACAACTGATCGGCGGCATCTGCCTGATGGATGAAGAGGACGACAACCGTGGCTTCTGGCTGGGCCAGGCGTGGCAGCGCCAGAGGCTGATGAGTGAAGCGTGCCGCGCGGTAAACCGCTTCTGGTTCCAGACCCTGGGCCGCGAACGCCTGCGGGTGGCCAAATCGGCCGAATGCCTGGCCTCAAGGCGCCTGTCGGAACGCGAAGGCATGCACAAGGTGCTGGAGCGCCCGGCGATGTTCGTCAGCGGCCCGGCCGTCGAGCAGGTGTGGGAGCTGAGCCGCACCGCCTGGCTGGCACACCACGCGCCGCACATTACCTGACGCCCCGCGTTGCACCCGCTGCCGCCAGGCTGCGCTGGCCCTTGCGTGCGCTGTAGACCTTCAGCGAGGCATGGGGTCAGCGCAGCCTGCGACAACGGCTACAGCGGCACGCAGAAACGACAAAGGCCACCCGAAGGTGGCCTTTGCTGGTTCAGCGAATCAGGAAAGCCTTAGGCCTTCTTGATTTCCCAACCGGTCAGCTCGGCCAGGGCCTTGCCGATGTCGGCCAGCGAACGCACGGTTTTCACGCCAGCGTCTTGCAGGGCAGCGAATTTCTCGTCTGCAGTGCCTTTGCCGCCGGAGATGATTGCGCCTGCGTGGCCCATGCGCTTGCCTGGAGGGGCAGTCACACCAGCGATGTAGGAAACAACCGGCTTGGTCACGTGAGCCTTGATGTAGGCAGCCGCTTCTTCTTCAGCCGAACCGCCGATCTCGCCGATCATTACGATCGCCTCGGTCTTCGGGTCTTCCTGGAACAGCTTCAGGATGTCGATGAAGTTGGAGCCCGGGATCGGGTCACCGCCGATGCCGACGCAGGTCGACTGGCCGAAACCGGCGTCGGTGGTCTGCTTCACGGCTTCGTAGGTCAGGGTGCCGGAACGCGACACGATACCTACCTTGCCCGGCAAGTGGATGTGACCTGGCATGATGCCGATCTTGCACTCGCCCGGAGTGATGACGCCTGGGCAGTTCGGGCCGATCAGGGTAACACCCAGCTCGTCGCACTTGACCTTGGCATCCAGCATGTCCAGGGTAGGAATGCCTTCGGTGATGCAGATGATCAGCTTGATACCGCCGAACGCCGCTTCAAGGATGGAGTCCTTGCAGAACGGAGCCGGAACGTAGATCACGCTGGCGGTAGCGCCGGTGGCTTTGACTGCCTCGGCAACGGTGTTGAACACAGGCAGGTTCAGGTGAGTGGTACCACCCTTGCCCGGGGTCACGCCGCCAACCATCTTGGTGCCGTAGGCGATGGCTTGTTCGGAGTGGAAAGTACCCTGCGAGCCGGTGAAGCCCTGGCAGATGACTTTGGTATCTTTATTGATCAGGACGCTCATTACTTGCCCTCCGCAGCTTTAACGACTTGTTGAGCAGCGTCGGTCAGGCTGGTGGCCGCGATGATGTTCAGACCGCTTTCTGCCAGTACTTTGGCGCCCAGGTCAGCGTTGTTGCCTTCAAGGCGAACAACAACCGGGATTTTCACGCCGACTTCTTTCACGGCGCCAATGATGCCTTCGGCAATCATGTCGCAGCGAACGATGCCGCCGAAGATGTTGACCAGCACTGCGGCGACATTGGAGTCGGACAGGATGATCTTGAACGCTTCGGTCACGCGCTCTTTGGTAGCGCCGCCGCCCACGTCCAGGAAGTTGGCAGGCTTGCCGCCGTGCAGGTTGACGATGTCCATGGTACCCATGGCCAGGCCGGCACCGTTGACCATGCAGCCGATGTTGCCTTCCAGTGCCACGTAGTTCAGTTCGAACTTCGCTGCGTGGGCTTCACGGGCGTCGTCTTGCGACGGGTCGTGGAAAGTCTTCAGCTTGGGCTGACGGTACATGGCGTTGGCGTCGATGTTGATCTTGGCATCGAGGCAGTGCAGATCGCCGTCGGCCTTGATCACCAGCGGGTTGACTTCCAGCAGGGCCAGGTCGTGGTCCTGGAACAGCTTGGCCAGGCCAACGAAGATCTTGGCGAACTGGGCAACCTGCTTGCCTTCCAGACCCAGCTGGAATGCCAGGTCGCGACCCTGGAACGGCTGTGCGCCAACCAGTGGGTCGATGGTAGCTTTCAGAATCTTTTCAGGAGTGTCGTGAGCGATCTTCTCGATGTCGACGCCACCTTCGGTGGAAGCCATGAACACGATACGACGGCTGGAACGGTCAACGACTGCGCCCAGATACAGCTCTTTGGCGATATCGGTGCAGGATTCAACCAGGATCTTGGTAACAGGCTGGCCATTGGCGTCAGTCTGGTAAGTCACCAGGCGCTTGCCCAGCCATTGCTGTGCAAATGCCTTGGCGTCTTCTTTGCTGCGAACCAGCTTGACGCCGCCCGCTTTACCGCGACCACCGGCGTGGACCTGAGCCTTGACGACCCATTCGGTCCCGCCGATTTTCTCGCAAGCTTCTGCTGCTGCTTCCGGGGTGTCTACTGCGTAGCCCTTGGATACTGGCAGGCCGTATTCAGCGAACAGCTGCTTACCCTGATACTCGTGAAGATTCATGCTAATTACCGTCTTCGTTAGGTACTGCGCTTCGGCGCTGCGCTCTCATGGAGTGCCGCGCCACCTGTGACTGCTGCTCGAAGGGAGCCGAGGATGCGTGGTCCCTGGATGCCCTGCGAGGTGAGTCCGACGAACTTTCCGCGGTGAGTCGTTGCACGCAAGACTCACGACGGGCGGCCCGTCGTGGTTTCTTATTGTTTCACTTAACGCTTTTTACGGTTGGCAATGTGAATGGCACCGCCATTCACGGCCAGCGCTGCTTCGTGCAGTGCTTCGGACAGAGTCGGGTGGGAGAAAACCATCATCCCGAGGTCTTCGGCGCTGGTGCCGAATTCCATGCCGATTGCGCCTTGCTGAACCAGTTCTGCTGCGCTTGGGCCGATTACATGAACACCCAGTACGCGGTCAGTCTTGGCATCAGCGATAACTTTTACAAAACCGCCGGTATCGTTTGCTGCCATGGCACGGCCACTGGCGGCGAACGGGAAGGTGCCCACGTTAACTTCAACGCCTTCAGCCTTCAAGGCCTGTTCGGTTTTACCTACCCATGCGATTTCCGGGTGTGTGTAGATAACCGATGGGATCAGGTCGTAGTTCATCTGGGTCTTGTGGCCCTTGATGCGCTCGACAACCATGATGCCCTCTTCCGAGGCCTTGTGCGCCAGCATCATGCCACGTACCACGTCACCGATGGCGTAGACGCCCGGAACGCTGGTGGTGCAGTGATCGTCGACAAAAACGAAGCCGCGCTCGTCGATGTTCACGCCGCTGTCGGAGGCCAGCAGGTCGGTGGTCACCGGGCGACGGCCCACGGCCACGATCAGCTTGTCGAAGGTGATCTTCTGTTCGCCGTTGGCGTCGGTGTAGGTCACTTCGACTTCTTCGCCGTTGACCTTGGAACCAGTGACGCGAGCGCCCAGCTTGATGTCCAGACCTTGCTTGGTCAGGGTTTTGTAGGCTTCTTTCGAGACGGCGGCATCAGCGGCCATCAGGAAGGTGTCCAGGGCTTCCAGAACGGTAACCTGCGCGCCCAGGCGCGACCATACCGAACCCAGCTCCAGGCCGATAACGCCGGCACCAATCACGCCCAGGCGCTTTGGCACGGCCTGGAATTCCAGGGCGCCGGTGGAGTCGACGATGACATTGTTGTCGACCGGAGCCGGCGGAATGTCGATAGGACGCGAACCCGACGCCAGGATGACGTTCTCGGCCTCGATGACTTCGGTGGTGCCGTCAGGCTTGGTGACTTCGACTTTCTTGCCAGCCAGCAGCTTGCCGTGGCCCTGGATCGAAGTGACGCCGTTGGCCTTGAACAGGGTGGCAACGCCGGAGGTCAGGCCTTTGACGATGTTGGCCTTGCGGCCGACCATCGCCGACACGTCCATGGACACGCCGCTGTGGCTGATGCCGTGGATGGCAAAGCCGTCCTGGGCTTCGTGGAACTTCCAGGAGCTGTCCAGCAGTGCCTTGGACGGAATGCAGCCGACGTTCAGGCAGGTACCGCCCAAGGCCAGTTTGCCTTCCTTGTCGGTGTACTTCTCGATGCAGGCAGTCGAAAGACCGAGTTGTGCGGCCTTGATCGCAGCCACATAGCCGCCAGGGCCCGCACCAATCACTACCACGTCGAATTTCTGAGTCATAAATAGGTTCCTATTAGCTTCAAGCGTCAAGCTGCAAGCTGCAAGCTAGAGCCACACCGCGAACGGCCTGAGGGCGTTAGCTTACAGCTTTCAGCTGCTGTTCGGACTTTAAGCCGCGAGCTCCAAGCAAGGGCCACAACGCAACCGGCTTGCGGCTTGCGGCTTGTAGCTTGCAGCTCGCAGCTGCTTCATCAGATGTCCAGCAGCAGACGAGCCGGATCTTCCAGCAGATTCTTGATGGTCACCAGGAAGGTTACCGCTTCCTTGCCGTCGATCAGGCGGTGATCGTAGGACAGTGCCAGGTACATCATCGGGCGAATCACAACCTGGCCATTCACGGCCATCGGACGCTGGAGGATGTTGTGCATGCCCAGGATGGCTGCCTGTGGCGGGTTGACGATCGGGGTCGACATCATCGAACCGAAGGTACCGCCGTTGGTGATGGTGAAGGTACCACCGGTCATTTCTTCCATCGACAGCTTGCCGTCGCGGGCCTTCTTGCCGAAGGTGGCGATGCCGCCTTCAATTTCGGCCAGGCTCATGAGCTCGGCGTTACGCAGAACCGGTACCACCAGACCACGGTCGCTGGACACGGCAACGCCGACGTCGGCATAGCCGTGGTAGACGATGTCGGCACCGTCGATCGAGGCGTTGACGGCCGGGAAGCGTTTCAGCGCTTCGGTGGCAGCCTTGACGAAGAACGACATGAAGCCCAGGCGCACGCCGTTGTGGGACTTCTCGAACAGGTCCTTGTACTTCGAACGCAGGGCCATGACTTCGGTCATGTCGACTTCGTTGAAGGTAGTCAGCATGGCCATGTTCGACTGTGCTTCAACCAGACGCTCGGCAACCTTGGCACGCAGGCGGGTCATCGGCACGCGTTTTTCAACGCGATCACCGGCGGCTAGCACAGGGGCAGCAGCGGCAGCGGCAGGCTTGGCAGCTGGCGCGGCGGCAGGTGCGGACTTCTTGGCTTCGATGGCGGCAACCACGTCTTCCTTGGTCACGCGGCCGTCTTTGCCAGTGCCCTTGATGCTGCTCAGGGCAATGCCGTTTTCTTCGGCCAGCTTGCGGGCAGCCGGAGCGCCGATGGCGTCTTCGTCGCCAGCAGCAGCAGGGGCAGCAGCGGCAGCGGCAGGCGCGGCAACTGGAGCGGCGGCAGCGGCGCCGCCTTCAACGATGGAGCCCAGGATTTCGTCGGACAGCACGGTTTCGCCTTCGCCCTTGACGATGGCACCCAACACGCCATCAGCGGTGGCCAGTACTTCCAAAACTACTTTGTCGGTTTCGATGTCGACGATCAGTTCGTCGCGCTTGACCGCTTCGCCCGGTTGCTTGTGCCAGGTGGCAACGGTGCCATCGGCAACCGATTCCGGGAAAGTAGGGGCTTTGATCTCGATAGCCATTATCAGTGGTTCCTTAAATTCGGTTTCTTGTGCGCGATGGCATCAAACAGTGAATGCGTCTTTCAGCAGTTTTTCCTGCTGCTCGGCGTGCATCGAAGCGTAACCACAGGCTGGCGCGGCCGAAGCATCGCGACCGGCGTACTCCAGGACCAGGCCCTTCTTGTGGTTGTTGAAGCTGCGACGCATATGGTGCTGGCTGCTGTACCAGGCGCCCTGGTTCATCGGCTCTTCCTGGCACCACACCACGTGTTCGAGGTTGGTGTAGGGGGCGAGCGTCTCCATCAGGTCATCTTCAGGGAACGGGTACAGTTGCTCCAGACGCACGATAGCGATGTCATCACGGCCTTCGGCACGACGTTTTTCCAGCAGGTCGTAGTAGACCTTGCCGCTGCACAGCACCAGGCGCTTGACCTTGGCCGGCTCGATGGCGTCGATTTCCGGGATCACGGTCTGGAACGAGCCTTCGGCGAGGTCTTCCAGGGTCGAGATGGCCAGCTTGTGACGCAGCAGCGACTTGGGCGTCAGCACGATCAGCGGCTTGCGCAGCGGACGGATGACCTGACGACGCAGCAGGTGGTAGATCTGAGCCGGGGTAGTCGGCACGCACACCTGGATGTTGTGCTCGGCGCACAGCTGCAGGTAACGCTCCAGACGCGCCGAGGAGTGCTCAGGCCCCTGCCCTTCATAACCGTGCGGCAGCAGCATGGTCAGACCGCACAGGCGGCCCCACTTGTGCTCGCCACTGGTGATGAACTGGTCGATCACCACCTGGGCGCCGTTGGCGAAGTCGCCGAACTGGGCTTCCCAGATCACCAGTGCGTTCGGCATGGTGGTGGAGTAGCCGTATTCGAACGCCAGTACCGCTTCTTCGGACAGGAACGAATCGTACAGGTCGAAACGTGGCTGGCCGGCGTAGAGGTTCTGCAGCGGCACGTAGGTCGATGCATCTTTCTGGTTGTGCAGCACGGCATGACGGTGCGAGAACGTACCACGGCCGATGTCCTGGCCGGTCATGCGCACAGGGTGACCTTCGAACGCCAGGGTCGCGTACGCCATGGTTTCGGCGTAACCCCAGTTGATCGGCAGGCCGCCGGCTTGCATCTTCTGGCGGTCTTCGTAGATCTTCGCCACCTGGCGCTGAACCACGAAACCCTCGGGGATTTCCAGCAGCTTGGCGGACAGTTCCTGCAGGGTCTTCAGGTCGAAGCGGGTGTCGTGACGCGCGGTCCAGGCATGGCCCAGGTACGGACGCCAGTCCACGAACAATTCCTTGTTCGGTTCCTTCACCAGGCTTTTCACAACGTGCAGACCGTTGTCCAGCGCGTTGCGGTACTCGTCCACCTGAGCCTGCACGGCGTCGGCATTGAGGCTGCCACCCTGGATCAGGCGCTCGGCATACAGCTCGCGCGTGGTGCGCTGCTTGGCGATCTGCTGGTACATCAGCGGCTGGGTGCCGCTTGGCTCGTCGGCCTCGTTGTGGCCGCGACGACGGTAGCAGACCAGGTCGATGACGATGTCACGCTTGAACTGCATGCGGTAGTCGATCGCCATCTGGGTCACGAACAGCACTGCTTCCGGATCATCACCGTTCACGTGCAGGATCGGCGCCTGGATCATCTTGGCAACGTCGGTGGCGTACTCGGTGGACCGCGAGTCCAGCGGGTTGCTGATGGTGAAGCCGACCTGGTTGTTGATGACGATGTGAATCGTGCCGCCGGTCTTGAAACCGCGGGTCTGGGACATCTGGAAGGTTTCCAGCACCACACCCTGGCCTGCGAACGCCGCGTCACCATGGATCGAGATCGGCAGCACCTTGTCGCCGACCGCGTCGTTGCGACGGTCCTGACGGGCGCGCACGGACCCTTCGACCACCGGGGAAACGATTTCCAGGTGAGACGGGTTGAACGCCATGGCCAGGTGGACTTCGCCGCCCGCGGTCATCACGTTGGACGAGAAGCCCTGGTGATACTTCACGTCACCGGAGCCCAGCTCGACCTTCTTCTTGCCTTCGAACTCGTCGAACAGCTCGCGCGGGTTCTTGCCGAAGGTGTTCACCAGCACGTTCAGGCGGCCACGGTGGGCCATGCCGATCACGACTTCCTTGGTGCCGTAGGAACCGGAACGCTGGATCATCTCGTCGAGCATCGGAATCAGGCTTTCGCCGCCTTCCAGACCGAAACGCTTGGTGCCCGGGTATTTGGTGCCCAGGTACTTCTCCAGGCCTTCTGCCGCGGTGACGCGCTCGAGCACATGGCCCTTGATGTCGGCAGAGTAGACCGGACGGCTGCGTACGCTTTCCAGACGCTGCTGGAACCACTGGCGCTGTTCGGAATCGACGATGTGGGTGAACTCGGAGCCGATGGTGCGGCAATATGTCTGCTGCAAAGCTTCGAGAATTTCGCGTAGGCTCGCTTCCTCCTTGCCGATGAACAGGTCGCCGGCACGGAAGGTCGTATCAAGATCGGCATTGGTCATGCCGTAATGATTGATTGACAGGTCTGCCGGTGCAGGTCGCTGCCACAGCCCCAGCGGGTCCAGCTGGGCCGCCTGATGGCCGCGCATGCGGTAGGCCTGGATCAATCGCAGCACTTCAACTTGCTTCTTCTCGTGCTCGCTGCTCACGCTACCGGCGGAAACCGGTTGGGCGCGGCGCTGGTTTTTCGCCAGCAACACGAAATGATCGCGAATTGTGGAGTGCGAAACATCGGTAGCTGCGCCACCATCGGCAGGCAGCTTCTGGAAGTAGGTGCGCCACTCTTCTGGCACAGCGTTAGGGTCGTGCAGGTAGAGTTCGTAGAGCTCTTCCACATAGGCAGCGTTACCACCGGAAAGGTAGGCACTGCTCCACATGCGCTGCATCACGCTTTCTTGCATGCTTGGTCACCCTCGTTTGGGGACTCCACCGGCGTTGACGCCACAGCAAGCTTGAATAAGTCCGAGTGCAGCGACTACAACAAGCCACCGAGTATCACGCAAGTAGTCCGGGTACCAGCCCGGATGCCCCTGCTGGTCTCATTACTTCAAAATTAAAAGCGACGACCTTATGGGTCACGCTTTGGTTGTCACCAAGGTGCGGGTTGAAGAAGACCCGCACCCCGGAGGTTTACGTTACAGCAGGTAAATCAGACGCCGCTTTGCAGCAGCATGTTACGTACGTGACCGATTGCCTTGGTAGGGTTCAGACCCTTCGGGCAAACGTTTACGCAGTTCATGATGCCCCGGCAGCGGAACACGCTGAACGGGTCATCCAGGGACGCCAGACGCTCGGTGGTCTTGGTGTCACGGCTGTCAGCCAGGAAACGGTAGGCTTGCAGCAGTGCAGCAGGGCCCAGGAACTTGTCAGGGTTCCACCAGAAGGACGGGCAGGAAGTCGAGCAGCAAGCGCACAGGATGCACTCGTACAGACCGTCCAGCTTCTCACGCTCTTCAGGCGACTGCAGACGCTCGATGGCCGGGGCCGGCGTGTCGTTCTGCAGGAATGGCTTCACCTTCTCGTACTGCTTGTAGAAGATGCTCATATCGACGACCAGGTCACGTATTACCGGCAGACCAGGCAGAGGACGGATAACCAGTTTGTTACCTTTTACGACAGCGGACAATGGCGTGATGCACGCCAGGCCGTTCTTGCCGTTGATGTTCATGCCGTCGGAGCCGCAAACGCCCTCACGGCAGGAGCGACGGTAGGAGAAACCCTCGTCCTGTTCCTTGATCAATGCCAGGACGTCCAGGACCATGATGTCCTTGCCGTCGGTATTGACCTGGAAGGTCTGCATGGACGGCGCGGTATCCACGTCCGGGTTGTAGCGATAAACACTGACTTGCAACATGGCGGCCACCCTTAGTAAGTCCGGACTTTAGGTTCGAAAGTCGGAACGGTTTTCGGCGAGAAGTTCACAGCGCGCTTGGCGACGCGTTTCTCACCCGGGAAGTACAGGGTGTGGCACAGCCAGTTTTCGTCGTCGCGGTCTTCGAAGTCTTCACGGGCGTGGGCGCCGCGGGACTCTTTGCGATGCTCGGCGGCGATCGCAGTGGCTTCGGCCACTTCCAGCAGGTTCTGCAGTTCAAGCGCTTCGATGCGAGCCGTGTTGAAGCCCTGGCTCTTGTCGTTGATCTTGACGTTGGCGATACGCTCGCGCAGGTTCGCCAGCTGGGCGATGCCTTTCTGCATGTATTCGCCGGTGCGGAACACGCCGAAGTAGTTCTGCATGCATTGCTGCAGCTCTTTGCGCAGGGTAGCCACGTCTTCGCCAGTGGTACGGCTGTTCAGGCCGTTCAGGCGCGCCAGAGCCACTTCGATATCGGTGTCGCTGGCACGGCTGTATTCAACGCCTTCGCTCAGCGCCTGCTCCAGGTGCAGACCGGCGGCGCGACCGAATACCACCAGGTCGAGCAGCGAGTTGCCGCCCAGGCGGTTGGCACCGTGAACCGATACGCACGCCACTTCACCCACTGCGAACAGGCCAGGGATGATGGTGTCCACGCCTTCGGCGTTCTGGGTAATGGCCTGGCCATGAATGTTGGTGGCAATGCCGCCCATCATGTAGTGGCAGGTTGGAACAACCGGCACCGGCGCGACCACAGGGTCCACGTGGGCGAAGGTCTTGGACAGCTCGCAGATGCCTGGCAGGCGGCTGTGCAGCACTTCCTCGCCCAGGTGGTCGAGCTTGAGCATCACGTGGTCGCCGTCCGGGCCGCAACCGTTGCCGGCGATGATCTCTTTAACCATCGAACGGGCAACCACGTCGCGACCGGCCAGGTCCTTCGCGTTCGGCGCATAACGCTCCATGAAACGCTCGCCGTGCTTGTTGATCAGGTAGCCACCTTCACCACGGCAGCCTTCGGTAACCAGTACACCGGCGCCGGCGATGCCGGTCGGGTGGAACTGCCACATCTCGATGTCCTGCACCGGCACGCCGGCACGCAGGGCCATGCCCACGCCGTCGCCGGTATTGATCAGGGCGTTGGTGGTGGACGAGTAGATACGGCCGGCACCGCCAGTGGCCAGTACGGTCGCGTCAGCGCGGATGTACGAGGTTTCGCCGGTTTCGATGCAGATGGCGATCACGCCGACGAACTGGCCGTCGGAGTTCTTCACCAGGTCAACGGCGTAGTATTCGTTCAGGAATACGGTACCGGCCTTCAGGTTGGCCTGGTACAGGGTGTGCAGCAGCGCGTGACCGGTACGGTCGGCCGCAGCGCAGGTACGGGCAGCCTGGCCACCCTTGCCGAAGTCCTTGGACTGGCCACCGAACGGACGCTGGTAGATGCGGCCCTGTTCGGTACGGGAGAACGGCAGGCCCATGTGTTCCAGCTCGAAGACCGCTTCAGGGCCCACGGAACACATGTATTCGATAGCGTCCTGGTCACCGATGTAGTCGGAACCCTTGACGGTATCGTACATGTGCCAGCGCCAGTCATCGTTCGGGTCGGCGGAGGCGATGGCGCAGGTGATGCCACCCTGGGCCGATACAGTGTGCGAACGAGTCGGGAACACCTTGGTGACCACGGCAGTCTTGTGACCGCCCTGTGCCAGTTGCAGTGCGGCACGCATGCCCGCGCCGCCGCCACCGATGATGATGGCGTCGAAAGTCATTGAATTGATGCTAGCCATGAATCAGATACCCCAAAGAATCTGCACACCCCAGACGAAGTAGGCGAACATTGCTACGCCGCATACTGCCTGGAACAGGAAACGCACTGCTGTAGCGGCCTTGCCCAGCGCCATCGGCGTCAGGTAGTCGGTCGCGATCGTCCACATGCCAACCCAGGCGTGAGCACTGAGGGCCACCAGCGCCAGAAGGCTGAAGATGCGCATGGCGTTGTGGGAGAACAGCGCATGCCATTGGTCGTAGCCAATGCCCGGGTGCGCGACGAGGTATCCGATCAGGAAAATGAAATAAGCCGCGAGAACAACCGCCGACACACGTTGTGCCATCCAGTCGTAGAGGCCCGAACGCGAAAGATTCGTAACGCTGGTTACCATATCCAAACTCCTGCCAGAACGATCAGCACCACGGAAACGGCGATGATGATTTTGGAGCCCCGGCGACCGCCTTCCAGCGTTTCACCGATACCCGCATCCATGATCAGATGGCGCACACCGGCCACCAGGTGATACAGCAGGGAGGACAAAAGACCCCATGCAACGAACTTGGCCAGAGGGCTGGTCAAGGTGTCCTTCACGGAGGCGAAACCTTCCTCGGAACCCAGGGATTTGCCCAATGCATAAAGCATGAAGCCGATACCCAGGAACAGGATGATGCCCGATACGCGGTGAAGGAACGACGTTACGCCGGTTATGGGGAGTTTGATGGTCCTTAGGTCTAGGTTTACAGGTCGTTGGCTATTCACGGCTTTTTTTCACACTGAAGAGCCCCTAGCAAGCAGGGCAAGTTGTCGGGAAGTGTACTGGTCAGGTACCCACCACCCAGGGAGTGACGACGTCAGCGGAAACGGGCTGAAAAGCCCCTGACGGTCGGCTGCCGAGTATAGACAGTTAGGATACTAATGACAACGCGCCGGCCTACCCCGAAGAGCTGATTGCGCTCTCGGAAAAAAAGGCGTAAATGGCAGGGAACAGCGAGGAAAAACTGCGCTAAAAGCCTTGTACAGCCTGACTTTAAGCAAATTGACATTCGGATTTATCTCACTATAGTGGTGCGGGCCCTGCGTGGGGGGTCTGTCTGATGATTTCAAGCATTAATAGGAGGCCACATGGCTGACAAAAAAGCGCAGTTGATCATCGAGGGCGCAGCCCCCGTCGAGCTGCCGATTTTAACCGGCACCGTTGGTCCCGATGTTATCGACGTCAGGAGCCTGACTTCCACGGGCCGCTTCACCTTTGACCCTGGTTTCATGTCGACCGCCTCGTGCGAGTCGAAGATCACCTACATTGATGGTGACAACGGCATCCTGCTGCATCGCGGCTATCCGATCGAGCAACTGGCCGAGAAATCCGACTACCTGGAAACCTGCTACCTGCTGCTCAACGGCGAACTGCCGACAGCCGAGCAGAAGGCCCAGTTCGTCAGCAACGTGAAGAACCACACCATGGTTCACGAGCAGTTGAAGACGTTCTTCAACGGCTTCCGTCGCGATGCTCACCCGATGGCCGTGATGTGCGGCGTGGTGGGTGCGCTGTCGGCGTTCTACCACGACTCCCTGGACATCAATAACCCGCAGCACCGCGAGATTTCCGCCGTGCGCCTGGTTGCCAAGATGCCTACCCTGGCCGCCATGGTGTACAAGTACTCCATGGGCCAACCCATGATGTACCCGCGCAACGACCTGTCGTACGCGGAAAACTTCCTGCACATGATGTTCAACACCCCGTGCGAGATCAAACCGATCAGTCCAATCCTGGCCAAGGCCATGGACCGCATCTTCATCCTGCACGCCGACCACGAACAGAACGCCTCGACGTCCACCGTGCGCCTGGCAGGCTCCTCGGGTGCCAACCCGTTCGCCTGTATCGCCGCCGGCATCGCCGCACTGTGGGGCCCTGCCCACGGCGGTGCGAACGAAGCGGTACTGACCATGCTCGATGAAATCGGCGATGTATCCAACATCGACACGTTCATCGCCAAGGCCAAGGACAAGAACGACCCGTTCAAACTCATGGGCTTCGGTCACCGCGTGTATAAAAACCGCGACCCGCGTGCCACCGTGATGAAGCAGACCTGCGACGAAGTTCTCAAAGAGCTGGGCATCAAGAACGACCCGCAACTGGAACTGGCCATGCGCCTGGAAGAGATCGCACTGACCGATCCGTACTTCATCGAGCGCTCGCTGTACCCGAACGTCGACTTCTACTCGGGGATCATCCTCAAGGCGATCGGCATTCCAACCAGCATGTTCACCGTGATCTTCGCCCTGGCTCGCACAGTAGGCTGGATCTCGCACTGGAAGGAAATGCTCTCCAGCCCGTACAAGATCGGCCGCCCGCGCCAACTGTACACCGGCTACGATTCGCGCGACGTGAGCAAACTGGAAGACCGCAAGTAAGGTTTCCCAGCTGCAAAAAAGGCTGCCCTCGGGGCAGCCTTTTTTATGCGTGATTGGACGCGGCTTGCGCCGCTGCTGCAGAGACCTGGAAGCAGCTGGCGCCAGGCTGCGGAAAGGTCCGCAGGACCCTCGGCGGCGTTATGCCAATCGCGGGCCCGCCGTGCGGGACTTCGCAGCCTGCGGCAGCTCCCCCCGTTGCCGCCAGCCTACTGCTCAGCCTTCGCGCGCAGGGCCTTGAGTGTGTTGAACGGCGCATCCACCACGAACTTGTTGGCCACGAACGACGGCACGCTGCCGCCCGGTTCAGTGTGCACCTGGTAGGTCACTTCGGTGCTGTCGGCGCCCTTGGGCACCAGCTTCCAGAAGCCATCCACCTGGGCCACGCGCACGAAACCCTTCTCTTCCGGCAGGTAGGCAGGCACCTCCTTCAGGTTCCGCGTCAGGGTGCCATCGGCGGCCTGCACGCTGGTCACTTCCAGCACCGAATCACGCGGGGTGACGGGCCAGGGGGTGTTGAACTGGGTATAGGTCCAGCTCTTGTCGCCTTCGGTCTTCAGCAATTTCTGCGACTTGCACTCGTGAATCCAGGCACAGGCGCCTGCCGCATCCTCCTGCAGCGCCTTGACCTTGGCCAGGGGTGCCTTGATGGTGGTAACACCGCGGTAAGCCTTGTAATCGGAACCCGGCACCGCACTCAGCGACACTTTGATGCCGTCTTCATCCTTCGCTGTTTGCCAATCCTCGGCATGCACCGCGGTGGCGACCAGCGCCGTCAAACCACATACAACAGCCAAACGATGCAGCGAACCCATAGCTATTTTCCTTATTGTCCAAGAGGCACACCGAACTCATCACCCTGATCAGGCTACAGATGTCATCTGTTCCCACCAACCCAACAACTGTATCGCTTGCGCAGAGGTTTCCCCGCACACCTCCGGGTCAGCGGAGAACCCCCCACAGACGGCGGGGCGCTCCGGGCGACCGAAAATCTGGCAGAGATTATCGGCACTCAGCTGCACACAACGCTCGCCCGCCGGCTTGCCGTTGGGCATGCCAGGGATAGGGGAAGAAATGGAGGGGGCGATGCAGCAAGCGCCACAGCCTTCACGGCACATCATGACAACAGGCCTCACGTGGAGCGATGAGTTGAATGAACAACGATAGTAACCGCTTAAACAGGCGTTTGAAATTGCCCGAAAGGTAAATTAGACAGGCCGATACTGCCAACCGCCTGCCCGATTACTGCTTGAACTCGAAATCCAGGGCCGCACCCTCGACTTCGCGGCTATTGTCGTTGCGTCGCTGCAATTGCAGCTCATTGCTGAGCAGACGACCGTTAAGCTGGAAGTCTTCCGATTTCTTTTCATCGAAATAGGACGGCAACAGGGATTTATCCCTGGCGGGCGCCGCCGCATCGATCTTCTTCTGCGGCTCCAGGGTGTTGACCATGGACTTGGGCAGGGTAAGGTCGATCTTCTGCTTGGGCAGATCGGCCGCAATGGCGTCGGCATCCTTGCGGCTCTTGGTCTTGCTGGCTACCGGCTTTTTCACCGGCGCGACCTTGGCTGGGGGCTTTTTCGGGGCCGCCGGCGCTTTTTTAGCAGGCGGCGCCGCCTTGACGGACTTTTTCGCAGGCACGGCTGCACTGTCCGCCTGAGCAACCAGCAGCGGTGTAGCAGTCAACGGCAACGGTTGCGAAAAAGCCGGCCCGGATCCCAGGCACAGCACCAGCAGTCCGATACAACGCAAGGCATTCATAGACACAGGCAGAAATGGCAGCACAAGCCTATATGCTCCCCGCTAGAGGGCTCGCTGGCAAGCCCCGCACAGGTTACAAAAGGTAAATCCTTAGTAAAACTGGCCGCTGGCCACTTCCTGGCAGAGCTGCCCGGCCAGCAGGCCCAGGGTCATCAGCGCCCGCTCCGCCTCCTTGTTCCACGGAATGCCGCAGTTCAGGCGAATGCAGTGGTTGAACTGCTCGGTATTACTGAAGATCAGCCCCGGCGCGATGCTGATACCCTGCTCAAGGGCCCGCACGTGCAATTCCTGGGTATTGACCCGGCCCGGCAAGCTCACCCACAGGATAAACCCACCCAGCGGCCGGGTGATCTGCGTACCCTCGGGAAAGAACTGCTGCACCGCCAACTGATAGGCGCTGAGGTTCTTGCGATATTCGTGACGGATGTAGCGCAAATGCCGGTCGTAGCCGCCATTTTCCAAGTAACTGGCGATGCCCATTTGGGTGACACTGCACGCCGAATGGGTGGTGAACGTCTGCAGGCGCTGAATTTCCGCCTGGTATTTGCCGGCAATCATCCAGCCCACGCGCACGCCCGGCGACAGGGTCTTGGAAAAACTGGAGCAGTACACCACATGCCCCAATCGGTCATAGGCCTTGAGCGCCTTGGTCTTGCCTTGGTCGAACATCAGCTCGCCGTAGATATCGTCCTCGACAATCTGGATATCGAAGTCTGAAGCCAGGCGCAGCAACTGCTTCATGCGCTCCTCGGGCATGGTGCCGCCCAACGGGTTGCTCAAGCGCGGCGTCAGCACCAGGGCCTTGATGGACCATTGGTTGGCTGCCAATTGCAACGCCTCCAGGCTGATGCCCGTGGACGGGTCACTGGGAATCTCGATGACCTTCAGGCCCAGCAGGTCTGCCAGTTGCAACAAGCCATAATAGGTAGGCGACTCGGCGGCGATCAGGTCGCCAGGGCGGGTCAGCACGCGCAACGACATTTGCAGCGCGTCCACACAGCCGTGGGTAATCACCACCTCGGAGGGGTCCACCACCACGCCGGCATCGCGCATGCGGATAGCCACCTGCCGACGCAATGGCTCGAAGCCCGGGCTGAACATGTAGCTGAACGCCCGCGGGCTATGGAAACGGGTAACCTTGGCGATCTGCTGATGCAGGGCGCGCACGGGCAGGTAATCCACATGGGGCACCGCTGCGCCCAGGGGAAACACGCCTTCGCGTCGCGACTCCACCAGCACCTGCTGGATGATGCTGGCGCGCGTCACCAACCCAGGGCGCTCCACCCGGGCGATATCCGGCGTAGGCGCGGTCAGGGCGGGGGTCTGGTGCACGTAGTAGCCCGACTGCGGCCGTGCACGGATCAGCCCCTGATCCTCGAGATTGGCATAGGCCTGCAGCACCGTGGCATGGCTGACATTGAGCTGCGAGCTCATCTTGCGCACCGACGGCACCCGCTCCCCCGGCTGATAGACGCCACGGCGAATATCGTCAGCCAGTTGCTGGGCGATGCGCTGGTAGAGCAGAAGACTGGTCATGGTGGAGCTTCTCGACTGATCAGGCGGTTTTATTGTCAGTACCGGAACAGTTGAAAAGTGTACGGGGACAGTTGCGCGAATGCGAGGGGATTGTGCCGCAAGATGCAGCCGCTGCCGCCACGCTGCGCTGGCCCTTATGTTCACTGAAGATGTTCAGCAAGGCACAGGGCCAGGGCAGCGTGGCGGCGAAATGTCAGCGGGCGGCGCCAAGCACGCCTTTTTCATCGGAGAAGACGATTTCCACCCGACGGTTCATCGCCCTGCCCCGCTCCGAGGCGTTGGCTTCCACCGGATACTGATCGCCGTAACCCTGCACCTGGATGCGTTTCTCGTCGATACCCAGGTCAACCAGGGTGTCGGCCACGGTCTGCGCGCGGTCCTTGGACAGTTCCACGTTGAAATCGCCGTCGCCGGTGTTGTCGGTGTAACCCTCGATGCGCACAACGCGCTTGGGGTTCAGTTGCAGAAACTGCACCAGTTTGAGGATCATGCGGTTGGCCGACGGTTTGAGCTCTGCCTCGCCACTGTCGAACAGCACGTCACCCAGGGTCAGCACCAGGCCACGATCGGTCTCGGTGGTGGCCATGCTGACAAACTGTTCCTCCAGCGCCTTGCCTTGCTGCTGCACGCTGTTGAGCTTGGACTCACGCAGGGCCAACTGCAGGCGCTGGCGCTCCAGGTCCTGCTTGGCCAGCCTTTCCTTGTTCAACGCCAATTGCGTGTGCTCGCGGGCGATTTCGCTGTAGCGCTGGCTCAGGTAGGCGTACTGGGCCACATCATCGCTGGTGCCCCAGTAGCTGGCCAGGCGCTCGGCGCGCGACAGCGACTCGCCCGCACGGATGACATCACGCGGCGCGCTGCGCAGCACGTCGGCATCATCCTTGACCTTCTGAAAGCTGGCGTTAGCCTGTTGCAGGCTAACCGCCGGTGCCTGGTGGCCGGCACAGCCCAACAGCCCGGCGCAGCCCAGGGCAATCAGGCTGGCGCCCAAACGTGTAGACCGACTCATTGCGCCTCCCCCAACTGCTTGTGCAGACGCACGATTCGAATATTGACCTGGGTCAGTTGCTCCTGGCTCTTTTCGGTCAACACCCGCGCCTCGGCCAGGCGTGCGTCCAGTTCGGACTGCTCGGCCAGCAGCCGGGCCTGGCGATAGGACTGCAAACCGTTGGCCGCCTGCGCACTGGCGAGCTTGTCGCTGGCCATCTTCATTTCAGCTACTTCGTCGGTTGCACCCACGGCGCGCGCCTGGTCCACGGCCTGTTCGGTCAGGCGCAGCTGTTCGGTGGGGGCCGGGTCACTGGCGCAGCCCGCCAGGGCCAGCAGTGCCGCCACGGCCATTGAAACTTGAATTCTCACACGGGTTCCCTACTGTTCTGGGGCACTGAGCGGTTGCTGCAAGCGCGCTTTCCAACGTTCGACATTGCGCTGCAATACCGCCTCGGCTTGGCCGGAAGCCGGCAATTCTGTCATCTTTTTTGCCAACTGTCCGCGCAGCCACGGATCATTGCACGCCGAGTTGTGCGAGAGCGCCAAGTACAAGCCCGGGCGGTCCAGCGGCGTCTCGTGGGCCGTCACATCATCGCCCAGCCCAAGGCTCTGGGATACGGCCTGCCCGGCATAACGCCCGGCCACCACGTATTCGACCTTGCCCAGCATCAATTGCTGAAAGGCGGCGGTCAGCGACGCGGCGGGCACAAGGCTCAGATTCTCGTCAGCGAAGCGCTTGAACGAGGCGCCGAGCCGCGCGCGGGCGGATACAGCGCCTGCATGCCCATGCAGGTCGCCCACGGTGTGATACACCATGGAGGAGCCGTTGCGCGTCCACACCAGGTAATCGTTGAGTGCCATGCGCGGGTGGATATAGTCCAGCGCTTCCAGCTCATCGAATGACATGGGCGCGTCCACCAGCAGGTCCATGCGCCCAGTGCTCACCTCTTCCAGGGCTTGCGTACGCTGACCGCTGTACAGCACCTCGACCTTGATACCCAACTCGTCGCCGATACGCTTGAGCTGATCGACGTTGGCGCCGATCAGGTGTTGCGGGTCATCCGGGTCGCGCCAGGAAAACGGTTGGGCGTCCGGGCTACCGGTGGCGATCAGACGCTCGCATTTGCCGGCGGCGCTGGCCAGCGAGGGCAGTAACAAAGCCAATGTGCAGGCGCCCACCAGAAAGGGTCGCTTCATACTTAATCCTTGCAGCCGCTACAAAAAAACTGACACAAAAAAAAGCCCGGCCTAATGGCCGGGCTCTTTTATAAGTGAAGCCGCTGGATCAGACCAGCTTTTCCAACTCGGGCACTGCTTCGAACAGGTCAGCCACCAGGCCGTAGTCAGCCACCTGGAAGATCGGCGCTTCTTCGTCCTTGTTGATCGCAACGATCACTTTGGAGTCTTTCATGCCGGCCAGATGCTGGATCGCGCCGGAGATACCGACGGCGATGTACAGCTGTGGCGCAACGATCTTGCCGGTCTGGCCGACCTGCATGTCGTTGGGCACGAAACCTGCGTCTACCGCGGCGCGCGAGGCACCCACGGCTGCGCCCAGCTTGTCGGCCAGGGCGTACAGGTGCTTGAAGTTGTCACCGTTCTGCATGCCGCGGCCGCCGGAAACGACGATCTTGGCAGCGGTGAGTTCTGGGCGGTCGGACTTCGCCAGCTCTTCGCCGACAAAGGACGACTTGCCAGCGTCATGGGCAGCGCCCACGGCTTCGATGGCAGCCGAGCCACCTTCGGCGGCAACAGCGTCGAAGCCGGTGGCGCGTACGGTGATGACCTTGATGGCAGCGCTCGATTGCACAGTGGCGATGGCGTTACCGGCGTAGATCGGACGCTTGAAGGTGTCAGCCGATTCCACCGAGATGATCTCGGAGATCTGGTCAACGTCCAGCTGGGCAGCCACGCGCGGCAGCACGTTCTTGCCGTTGGAAGTGGCAGGTGCCAGAACATGGCTGTAAGCCGAGGCCAACTCTACAACCAGCGGCGCGACGTTTTCCGGCAGGAAGTGCGCGTAGGCAGCATTGTCGGCAACCAGCACTTTCGCCACGCCAGCAATCTTGGCGGCCGCTTCAGCCACGGCGCCAACGCCTTGGCCGGCAACCAGCACGTGCACATCACCACCGATTTTCGCGGCAGCTGCGACGGTGTTCAGGGTAGCCGGGGCTACAGCACCCTTCTCGTGTTCAGCGATAACCAGGATAGTCATTTAGATTACCTTCGCTTCGTTTTTCAGTTTCTCGACCAGTTCTGCAACCGACTTGACCTTGATGCCGGCGCTGCGGGCAGCAGGGGCTTCAACCTTGACGGTCTTGTTGGTGGAAGCAACGCTTACACCCAGGGCATCAGGGGTAACGGTTTCCAGCGGCTTCTTCTTGGCCTTCATGATGTTAGGCAGCGATGCATAACGAGGCTCGTTCAGACGCA
Organism: Pseudomonas sp. M47T1; assembly: GCF_000263855.1. Classification (GTDB taxonomy): domain Bacteria; phylum Pseudomonadota; class Gammaproteobacteria; order Pseudomonadales; family Pseudomonadaceae; genus Aquipseudomonas. The sequence goes on along the minus strand of NZ_AJWX01000019.1, from coordinate 81,932 downwards.
GGTCGGTGGTGACGATGGCCGGCAGGTTCAGCGAAACAGTTTGCAGGCCGCCGTCGATTTCACGGGTGACGCTGACCTTGTCGCCCGCCACGTCCACTTTGGACGCGAAGGTGCCCTGCCCGAAACCGGTCAGCGCTGCCAGCATCTGGCCGGTCTGGTTGTTGTCGCTGTCGATGGCCTGCTTGCCCAGGATCACCAGCTGTGGCTGTTCCTTGTCGACAACGGCCTTGAGCAGCTTGGCCACGGCCAGGGAGTTCAGTTCGTCGGCGGCTTCCACCAGAATGGCGCGGTCGGCGCCCAGTGCCAGGGCAGTGCGCAGTTGTTCCTGGGCAGTGCTCGGGCCGATGGTGACCACGACGATTTCAGTGGCAACGCCCTTTTCCTTCAAGCGCACGGCCTCTTCCACGGCAATTTCGCAGAAAGGGTTCATGGACATCTTGACGTTGGCGAGATCGACGCCGGAGTTGTCCGCTTTGACACGGACCTTGACGTTATAGTCGACCACTCGTTTGACAGCTACAAGAACCTTCATGGATTCCTCGTTACTCTCCGGTGAAAAGAATGTCGCCCAGGCAGGCCAGGCGATGCTCAGTGGGCACAAGGGCACCTTTAAAAACGACGGCGAGCGCGCTTTATTCAGCTTTGACCCCGGATTTCAACGACTTACCGGCAAAACCGGGGGAGTCATCGGTGGTGGCGACGTGTAAACTCCACTACATCAGGGGCAAAGGCTTGCCTGCGCGGCTCTGGCCTGGCTTTTAGAGATGCTCTTGTAGCCGAAGGACAACCTGCGGCAAATGCGAAACCGCCCGTATCTTGACCGCTACGCCCGGACCGGTCAATAACCGGAACCGCCCGGTCATGTACCCGCCCCCCCTGCGATTTTACTGGCCTTGGGCAAATTCAAACAAACGTTTGTATTGGACCCTGCCACTGGTGTAGATATAATGCGCGGCCAAAGAGATTGCGCTGTAGTGCATCCCCGAGCGCGCTACACAGCGCCCGGCGCCCACAAGCGCAACGCCAATAGAAGAAACTGTGAGCCTTGAGTAGGAGAGAACCTGTGGAACGCGAATACATGGAATTCGACGTGGTCATCGTCGGGCCGGCCCCGCTGGCCTGTCCGCCGCCTGCCGCCTGAAGCAGAAAGCCGCCGAGGCTGGCAAGGAAATCAGCGTCTGCGTGGTGGAGAAAGGCTCGGAAGTGGGCGCCCACATTCTCTCCGGCGCGGTGTTCGAACCTCGCGCGTTGAACGAACTCTTCCCGAACTGGAAAGAGCTTGGCGCGCCGCTGAACACCCCCGTCAAGCGCGACGACATCTACGTGCTGAAAAATGCCGAGGCCGCCAGCAAGGTCCCCGGCGCCTTCGTGCCCAAGACCATGCACAACGAAGGCAACTACATCATTTCCCTGGGCAACCTGTGCCGCTGGCTGGCCCAGCAGGCCGAGAACCTGGGCGTCGAGGTATACCCCGGTTTCGCCGCCCAGGAAGCCCTGATCGACGAAAACGGCGCCGTGCGCGGGATCCTCACCGGCGACATGGGCGTGGACCGTGAAGGCCACCCAAAGGAAGGCATGTACACCCCCGGCATGGAGCTGCGCGGCAAGTACACCCTGTTCGCCGAAGGCTGCCGTGGCCATATCGGCAAGCAACTGATCAAGCGTTTCAACCTGGACAACGACGCCGACGCCCAGCACTACGGCATTGGCCTGAAGGAAATCTGGGAAGTCGACCCGGCCAAGCACGAGCAAGGCCTGGTGGTGCACACCGCCGGCTGGCCGATGGACATCATGGGCACCGAGAACACCGGCGGCTCGTTCCTGTACCACCTGGAAAACAACCAGGTGGTGGTGGGCCTGATCGTCGACCTGTCGTACAGCAACACCTACCTGTCGCCGTTCGATGAGTTCCAGCGCCTCAAGCATCACCCAGTCATCAGCCAGTACCTGGAAGGCGGCAAGCGCATCAGCTACGGCGCCCGCGCCATTTGCAAGGGTGGCCTGAACTCGCTGCCGAAGATGGTCTTCAACGGTGGCGCGCTGATCGGCTGCGACCTGGGCACCCTGAACTTCGCCAAGATCAAGGGCAGCCACACCGCCATGAAATCCGGCATGCTGGCCGCCGATGCCGTGGCGGACAAACTGTTCGCAGGCGCCGAGGGCGGTGACCTGCTCACTGGCTACGTCGATGCGTTCAAGGCCAGCTGGCTGTATGACGAGCTGTTCGCCAGCCGCAACTTCGGTCCAGCCATCCACAAGTGGGGCGCGGTGCTGGGCGGTGCGTTCAACTACATCGACCAGAACATCTTCGGCGGCAAGCTGCCCTTCACCCTGCACGACACCAAGCCGGACTACGCCTGCCTCAAGCTGGCCAAGGACTCGAAGAAGATCGACTACCCCAAGCCCGACGGCAAGTTGAGCTTCGACAAACTGAGTTCGGTATTCCTCTCCAGCACCAACCACGAAGAGGAACAACCCTGCCACCTGAAGCTGACTGACCCGAGCATCCCGATTGGCACCAACCTGCCGCTTTACGATGAACCGGCGCAACGCTACTGCCCGGCCGGCGTGTATGAAGTCATCACCAAGGAAGACGGCGAGAAACGCTTCCAGATCAACGCCCAGAACTGCGTGCACTGCAAGACCTGTGACATCAAGGACCCGTCGCAAAACATCACCTGGGTAACCCCTGAAGGCTCGGGCGGCCCGACCTACCCGAACATGTAACCTTCTGTAGCGCTGGGGGCGGCCATCCGACCCCAGCGGCTATAACGACACAAACATGGCGTTGTGACAGCATTGTTATCAAGCGCCATACATCGCCGCAACGCTTCCGATACCCGAAAACACTGGAGTTCGCCGCATCTGGGCCGATAGAAAAGCATCAGGTCAGTGAGCGCATCACGGCCCTCAGTATCGGAGCCATTACCATGCACATCGAGCGCCTAGGCACTATCCAGAACGATCTGGAGCACACCGCCGCCCACCTTGAAGCGCTGTCGCACATGCTACAAGGCCACGCCCTGTTCCTGCGCCACTCCACCTATTCGGACAATTCGGCTGACATCGACTTCATCGAACGCCACCTCAGCGGCCTCGCCGCTTCCGTCACCGACCTGCGCGGCGTAGCCCGCAACATTGCCAAAGTCGCCTGACCGTTACTCCACCCGCAACGCCCACAACACTTCCAGCACATGCCAGGTCGCCTGTTCGACTTCCCCGGCACGATGAACGATGCCCAACTGACGGGACAATGGCGGTTGCAGCGAGCGCATCACCATGCGCGCATCGGTCAGCGGCGTGTCGGCTTCATGGGGCAGCAGCGTGGCCCCGTAGCCCGCCGCCACCAGGCTCTTGATCGCGTCGTTGTAATTGACGTGGATACGCGGCACCGGCTGCTGGCCGTCGCCGGCGAACCATTCGGCAGTCAACCGTGACAGACGCGTGGTGCTGTCGTTGAGGATCAGTGGCCGGGCCGCCAGCCACGCGGGCGTTACCACGTCAGGCACCTCCCACGCCGCAGGCAGGAACGCCATCACCGGGTCCCGGCGCCAGGGCTGAATCTGCACCCCCTTGACCGGCAGCTGAGGCAAGGCGATCAAGCCGATATCCAGGCTGCCGGCCGTCAGTTGGCGCAAGGTTTCCTGGGACGTCAGCACCGCCACCTGCACATCGATACCGGGATGGCGCTGGCCAAGGGCTTCCAACGCCTGGGGCAACAGCTGGGCAATCGCCCCCGTGGACGCGCCCAACCGGACCCTGCCTGCCAGCCCCTGCACCTGGCGCTGCACATCCTCCAACGCCTGCTGGGCATCGAGCAGCAGACGCCTGGCGCGCTCCACCAGCGTCTCGCCAATGGCCGTGGGCAGCACGCGGCCGCGCGCGCGGGACAACAGCGCGCCACCCACCCGCGCTTCAAGATCGGCAATGTGCAGGCTGACCGTGGGCGGCGCCAGGTTCAGCGCCCGCGCCGCCTCGGCGAACGAGCCCAGGTCGGCGATAACCACCAAGGTTCGCAGGCGGTCCAGGCTGATTTCACGCATGCTCGTAACCTTCAGAAAAACTGAACATGACGGTTGTCAAATTCAACTTTCCCAATACTACCTCGCGCTTGAAGATAGCGGCAGTCACTTCTTGCGAGCACACCAGCATGACCACCCCACTTGTCTTCATCGATGGCGACCAAGGCACCACCGGTCTGCAAATCCACCAGCGCCTGCGCCACCGCACCGACCTGCAACTGCTGCGCCTGGACCCACGCTTTCGCAAGGACCCGCAGCACCGCGCCGAGGCCATCAACGCCTGTGACATCGCCATCCTGTGCCTGCCTGACGACGCCGCGCGCGAAGCCGTTGCCAGCATTCACAACCCCAGCGTGCGGGTGATCGACGCCAGCTCCGCCCATCGCACAACGCCGGGCTGGACCTACGGCTTCGCCGAAATGGGCGCCGGCCAGGCCCAGGCAATCGCCCGCGCCAAGCGCGTCAGCAACCCAGGCTGCTACCCCACCGGCGCCATCGGCCTGCTGCGGCCCTTGTTGCAAGCGCGATTGCTGCCTGCCGACTACCCCGTCAGCATCAATGCGGTGTCCGGCTATTCGGGCAAGGGCCGCGCCGGTGTTGATGAATACGAAGGGGAAAATGCCGTTCAGGCGCCGGCGTTCCAGGTATACGGCCTGGGCCTGACCCACAAGCACGTGGCGGAAATCGCCCAGCACAGCGGCCTGGTTCACCGCCCGCTGTTCGTGCCGGCGTACGGCGCGTTTCGCCAAGGCATCGTGCTGACCATTCCCCTGCAGTTGCATCTGCTGGGCGCTGGCGTCACCGGGCAGACGCTGCATGCCTGCCTGACCGAGCACTATGCCGGCCAGCCCCCTGTACAGGTGATGCCGCTGGCGGACAGCAAGGCGCTGACCCTGTTGGACCCGCAGGTAATGAACGACACCGACGACCTGCGCCTGATGGTGTTCGAGCATGGCCAGCAGGTGCTGCTGGCGGCGGTGTTCGATAACCTGGGCAAAGGCGCGGCAGGGGCGGCGGTGCAGAACCTTGATCTGATGATCAAGCAACTCCCGTAGCAGCTTCGCCAGGCGGCGTCAGCAGCGCCGCCATAACATCTCTCGCAAATGTCCCCATAACCCTAAATCGTTCTCCTACATCGTCAGCCCAAAGGCGGGTCCATAGTTACGGCTGCAATGTCCTGTTCCACGAAGACCGGACAGTGCCTTTCGACAAGGCGCGGGTGGCGCTGGAAACAGAGCTGCCCATGTGGCAGGAGCTGTATGGCCTGCAGGACAATGCCGGCATACATCTGCGCCACTGGATTCACGCTGGATGGCTGCGCGAACACGATGACCCACTGACCCGCACCGACGCCTTCGAATTGGCCATGCGCTTCGCGCAAAGCCTTGAACACCGCGACAGCAGCGCCACCACATCGCATTTGCGTCTCGTGCAGGACGCCGTGCGCGACCTGGCAACAGCGCAGAGCCCGGCCCGGCGCAGATGCCTGCCTGGGGCCTGCGCGCCGCCGAGCGTGAAACGTTCAACAGCTTGCGTAACGGCCTCCTGGGCATTGGCAGGCTGGAGCAGGAGCGACTGCCCCAGGATTGGGTAAATGACGCGCTGAGGGAATGGGCCGCATCCGCTGGAACGTAACCTGTGCTCAGTTCGCGTTGGCCGGCTGAGCACGGTGCACGCCCCACCCCTGCTGCATCCCCGCCGCCGCCAGCAGAATCGCCACCACCCCCGCCCACTGCAGCGCCTCCAGCCGATGCCCAAAGGCGAACCAGTCCACAAAGATCGCCACGATCGGGTAGATAAAGCTCAGCGCCCCGGTCAACGCCGTCGGCAGCTTCTGGATAGCACCGTACAGCAACACATACATCAAGCCAGTGTGCACGATGCCCAAGGTCAGCAACGCGCCCCAACCCCGGAACTCATGGGGAAATGCGGAAACATCCGCCAACGGCGCCAACAGCAGCACGCCAGTGGTGACTTGCACCAGCGCAATCAGATGCGGCGCAATGCCTTTCAAGCGCTTGATGATCAGCGCCGCGATGGCATAAAGCGCAGCCGCCCCCAGCGCCATGGCAATGCCCATCAGGTAATCGTTGCCGCCCTGCCCGCCGTGGGCGCTGACAATGGCCAGCATGCCGGCGAAGGAAACGGCTAACCAGGACAGCTTGTGCAAGGTAATTTTCTCGCCCAGAAACAAGGCACCCAACCCCACCAGCATAAACGGCTGCACGTTATACACCGCCGTGCCGATGGCGATGGAGGCCCGCGAGTACGAGCCAAACAGCAACAGCCAATTACCCACGATGGCCACGCCGCTGAGCACCGCCAGCAGGAACGTGGTGCGGTTCAGCAAACCCGGGCGCAAGAACCCCATGCCTGCGCAAATGACCAGCAGCGTCAACGCGCCGAACACACAGCGCCAGAACACCACGTCCAGCACCGGCTGCCCCGAGAGCATCACCAGCCAGCCGATGGTGCCGGAAATCAGCATGGCCGCTACCATCTCCAGCGAGCCGCGATGCAGTGACTTATCCATTTCAAACCTCCTGAGCAATGGACACTATTATGCTCAGCGCCGGAGGGTGTTTTCCATGAGAAATGAAAGGCAAAAAATCTATTTAGGCTTTACTATCAAGCCAACAAGAACGTTTTGCCTACGGAAAAGCAGATGACCGACTCCATCGACCAACGCCTGATCGCCGCCCTGATGGAAGATTCACGTCGCTCGCTCAAGGCCCTGGCGCAGCTCACCGGCCTCTCCTCCCCCAGCGTCGCCGAACGCCTGCGCAAGCTTGAAGAGCGCGGCGTGCTCAAAGGCTACACGGTAGACATCGACCCCAAGGCGTTCGGCTACCAGCTCCAGGCCATCGTGCGCATCCGCCCGCTGCCGGGGCAACTGCAGGTGGTGGAGCGGCAGATCCAGCAGATACCGCAGTTCACCGAATGCGACAAAGTTACCGGGGACGACTGCTTCATCGCCCGGCTGCATGTGCGCAGCATTGAAGAACTGGACACGGTGCTGGACGACCTGAACGCCTACGCCGAAACCAATACCGCGATCATCAAGAAAAGCCCGGTGAAGCGGCGGTTGCCGCCGATGGAGTAGTACACAAGCACGACGATATCGTTGCGGTGCCGCGCATATCGAGCGCCGCCCGTGCGGCGCTACCCGGCCTGGCGGCCGGTGCAACATGGCTTGAACCGTGTGATGCCCTGCGCAGCCGCCTTGTCCGCCTTTAAACGCCCCCTACCTCCCCTGATATCCGCGCCGCCGCCCGCTGCACCACCACCACCAGCGACTCCATTTTCTCCAGCGACATGTACGGCACCGTGCTGGCCACGCTGATGGCCGCGATGATGCGCTTGCTGGCGTCACGAATGGGCGCTGCCACGCAGCGGATCGAGGGTTCGTTGTCTTCCAGGTCGAAGGCGTAGCCGCCTTTCACGTAGGCCTGCATGCGCGCGTGCACCTGCTCCCAGGTCTGTTCCGGATGGTTGGGCCACAGAACGTTGTGGCCTGCGGCCGGCTGGCTTATTTCGTAGAGGCGGTGCCATTCGGCAGGCGATGCGTCGAGCAACAGCGCCTTGCCGATGCCGGTGCGTGCCAGGGGCATGCGGTGGCCGACCCGCGAACGCATTTCCGGGCCATTGCGGCCGGGGTTCTTGTGCAGGTAGAGCACTTCGTCGCCGTCGCGGATGGCCAGGTGAATGGTGTCGCCGGTCAGGCGCGACAGCTCGTCCAGGTAGGGCGTGGCCAGCATCACCAACGGCACCTCGTCGCGGGCCTGGAAGCCCAGTTCGATGAGCTTGGGGCCCAGCAGGTAACCCACCTGGGGCAGCACGCGCAGGTAGCGTTCATCCACCAGGGCACTGGCCAGGCGGTGGGTGGTGCTGCGGGTGGTGCCGACCTGGCGGGCGATTTCCTTGAGGTCGCGGGCGCCGGCAGCCACGGCCTGGATCACGGCCAGGCCGCGCATCAGGGTTTGCGTGCCGGCGGGAGCGGCCTCCTTGGCCGGCGGGGTGACTTCGTCCTGCATGGGCAATCCTGTATCGGGTGCGAGGGAAACGGGCAGGCGCATTATGTTCGCCTGTCCGCGTCGGTGCCAGTCACAGCTGGATACGTTCGACCTTGCCCACCAGCACGATGTAGGACAGCGCCCCCAGCAGTGCCATCACGGCGATGTAGGTGATGGCCGGCGCAAAGGAGTCGCCGCTGGCCAGGAAGCCAATGGCGATGGGCGTGGTGATGGCCGACAGGTTGCCGATGAAATTGAACACCCCACCCGTCAACCCCAGCAAACGCGCAGGCGCCAGGGTGGAGACCAGCGACCAGGTAATCGATGCCAGACCGTTGCCGAAAAAGGCCACTGCCAGGCAGGCAATCACCAGCGCCGTGGAGTCGACGTAATTGGCGCCGATGATGCAGGTACTGATCAGCAGCCCGCCAATGATCGGCAGTTTGCGCGCCAGCCCAATGCTGGCCCCGCGACGTACCAGCCAGTCGGAGAAAAAACCCGAGCACAGCACGCCGACAAAGGCTGCCAGGAACGGCAGCGACGCCAGCATGCCGGACTTGATGAAGTCCATGCCGCGGTACTTCACCAGGTAGGTGGGGAACCAGGTGAGGAAAAACCACAGGGTAGAGTTAAGGCAGTACTGGCCCAGGTAGATGCCCCACAGCTTGCGCTTGCTGAGCACGACGCCCAGGTCAATCCAACTGAACCCTGGCTTGGCGGCCCGGGCCTTGGACTGCATGTCCACCAGCCCCCCGCCCTCACTGATCAGCTCGATTTCGGCGGCGTTGGCGCCCTTGAAGTCGCGCGGCTCGCGATACACCGCGTACCACACCGCCGCCCAGGCAATGCCCAGCACGCCGGTGGCGACAAACACCATGTGCCAGCCGAACGCATGTTGCAGCCAGGCCAATACCGGCGTCAGGAATGCCAGGCCGACAAACTGCCCCGAGGTGTAGAAACCGATGGCGGTGGCGCGCTCACGCTCCGGGAACCAGGTGGTGACCACGCGGCTGTTGATCGGGTACGCCGGCGCTTCCAGCGCCCCAACCGCCAGGCGCAGCACGAACAAGGCGACAAAGCTGCCGGCGAAGCCGAGCATCACGGTGGCCAGCGACCACAGGGCCAATGCCACGCTGTAGAGAATGCGCGGGGGCACGCGGTCCACCAGCCAGCCACCAGGGATCTGCATGGCGGCGTAAGTCCAACCGAACGCGGAAAACACCAGGCCCACGTGTACTGGGTCGATGGCCAGGTCACTGGTCAGCGCAGGGGCGGCAATAGACAGGTTGCTGCGGTCCAGGTAGTTGATCACTACCGTGATAAACAGCAGGACCATGATAAAGAAGCGCTTGCGGCTGGGCCTGGCCAGGGCCGCCTGCGCGTGCAGGGTCTGGGTGTGCATGGCATTCATGCCTCGTTCTTGTAATGGTTCGATCAGGTGATCCATCACCTCAACATCGTGAGAGCGGGCTCTGCCCGCAAAGCAGCCACTGCGGCGCCCGTTTCGCGGACAGAACCGGGCCCCACGTTTGATCCAGCGGGCCTCAGATCACCACTCGGCGAAGCTGCCATCGGCGTGGCGCCAGATTGGGTTGCGCCAGCGGTGGCCTACCGCGGCACGCTCCTTGACGTACTCTTCGTTGATCTCGATGCCCAGGCCCGGGCCATTGGGGATCTTGACGAAACCGTTGTCGTAGTCGAACACCTCGGGGTGCTTGACGTAGTCGAGCAGGTCGTTGCTTTCGTTGTAGTGAATGCCCAGGCTTTGCTCCTGGATGAACGCGTTGTAGCAGGCGGCGTCCAGTTGCAGGCAGGCTGCCAGCGCAATCGGGCCCAGCGGGCAATGCAGCGCCAGCGCCACGTCATAGGCCTCGGCCATGTTGGCAATTTTGCGGGTTTCAGTGATGCCGCCGGCATGGGAGGCGTCCGGCTGGATGATGTCCACATAGCCTTCGCTGAGCACGCGCTTGAAATCCCAGCGCGAGAACAGACGCTCACCCAGGGCAATCGGCGTGCTGGTCAACGGCGCGAGCTCCTTCAGCGCTTCGTAGTTCTCGCTGAGCACTGGCTCCTCGATGAACATCAGTTTGTAGGGGTCCAGTTCTTTCATCAGGACCTTGGCCATGGGCTTGTGCACCCGGCCATGGAAGTCCACGCCAATGCCCACGTTCGGGCCCACGGCGTCGCGCACGGCGGCGACGTTGGCCAGGCACAGGTCCACCTTGTCGAAGGTGTCGAGGAACTGCAGTTCTTCGGTGCCGTTCATCTTCACCGCCGTGAAACCACGCTCCACCGCTTCCTTGGCAGCCTTGGCGGTATCTGCCGGACGGTCACCGCCGATCCAGGAATACACGCGGATGCGGTCACGCACCTGGCCACCCAGCAAGTCACTCACCGACACACCCAGGGCCTTGCCCTTGATGTCCCACAGGGCCTGATCGATACCCGCCAGGGCACTCATGTGGATAGCGCCGCCACGGTAGAAGCCGCCGCGGTACAGCACGGTCCAGATATCTTCGATATTGCGCGGGTCCTTGCCGATCAGGTAGTCGGACAACTCCTCCACGGCAGCGGCCACGGTGTGGGCACGCCCTTCCACCACAGGCTCGCCCCAGCCGGTCACGCCTTCGTCGGTCTCGACCTTCAGGAAGCACCAGCGCGGCGGCACGATAAAGGTGGTCAATTTGGTGATTTTCATCGCTTGTCTCTCTTATCGATGTCTTTTAATTGCAAATCAGTGCAGGCGTTTCCAGGCGGCCACATAGGCCTTGGCGCGAGCGGCCACCTCATCAGCACTCATGCCCGGCTTGAACAGGCCCGAGCCCAGGCCAAAACCTGCCACACCGGCCTCGACGAAAGGCGCCATGTTGTCCGGGCTGATACCGCCCACGGGAATCAATGCCGTGCCTTTGGGCAACACCGCCAACAGGGCCTTGACCACACCGGGGTTGAGCATTTCGGCCGGAAACAGCTTCAGCGAGTCAGCCCCCTCTTCCAGCGCAGCAAACGCTTCGGTGGGCGTGACCACACCGGGCGACACGTACATGCCGGCCGCCTTGGCCGCGCGCAGCACCTTGGCATCGCTGTGCGGCATCACGATCAGTTGGCCACCGGCGGCCTTGACCTGGTTCACCTGCTCGGGCGTGAGCACCGTACCAGCACCGATCAGGCAATCGGCAGGCAGGCTGTCGCGCAGGATGCGGATGCTGTCGTAGGGGCTTGGGGAGTTGAGCGGCACTTCGATCACGCGAAAACCTTCGGCGTACAACACCTGGCCGATGGCCTGCGCCTCCTCCGGACGAAGGCCGCGCAAAATGGCGATCAGACCGTTGCTGGCGAGCGCTTGCTTGAGCATGTCAAACCTCTTCTGGCTGTGGGGCGAGCAACCCGGCCGCTAAGGCCAGGCTCCATAATCCGCGTTCGGTGGCCTGTTCGGCCACGCTGACCTGGGCGAAACCGCACAGGCCGAGGGCAAGGCGATAGCGCTGGCACAAGGCCGCGCTGCCAATCAACGTCACGTCGGGCAATGGCGCCTCGGCACGGCGGCTGCGTGACACATCGGCCAAGGCTCGCAATTCGTGGCCGATCATCAGGCCGGACAGGTAGTCGGGTTGCCGGGCGCCGCTCAACTGCCCGGTCAACCCCAGGGTACGGGCGCTGAACAGCGTAGAGAGCAGACCGATGTCGCCATCGGCCGACAGCGCCACTTCAACGCCGCGCACGAACGACGCTTCGTCAAAGGGGCCGCCGGGCTGCTGGGTGCGGCCGAGGATGGTGTGGGCGCAGACGGCGGCGTACAGCTCGCCGGTCATGAAGGTGTCGAACTGGCGAATGCAGCCATCCACCAGGCTTACCCATTTACTGTGGCTGCCGGGCAGGCCCACCAGCAGGGCATCCTGGCGCCTGTGAGGCGGCAGGTCCTGCAACAGGCCCAGTACCTGGGTTTCTTCGCCGCGCATCACATTGGGCAAGTGCGAATGCTGGATCACGCCAGGGACAATATGCAGCAGCGTGCCGCGCAAGGTCTCGACCACCTGCAGGCTGGCGCCCAGGTCTGCGACCCGCGCCGGGGTGGGGCAGTAGGCCGCCTCGCGCCACCCTTGGGCGCTGCCGACCATGCCACAGGCAATCACCGGTACCTGAGGGTCGGCATCCAGCCAATCACCACAGGCCTCGTCGAAGGCCAGTTCAAAGCCGTTGCTGCACAACTGCCCGGCAACCTCGCGGGCCGTGGTGGGCAACTGCATGATGCCCGAAGCCAACGAGCGCTGGTCCAGCACCTGGCCGTCGCGGCCGAGTTTATAAGCCCGAAGGGAAGTAGTCCCCCAATCGAGCGCGATCAAATGCGCCTGCATCGCTTCACCTGAGTTGTTTTTTGACAGTGAGGGCGTAGAGCTGATGAGGAACTATAGACTACGGATCGATAAAATCTCAATATATAATTTGATGTCCCATATTTTGGGATTGATAACGCACGGTTTGTTGCAATTGACGACCGGCCGCAGGCTGCGAAGGCCCGCATCACGGGCCCGTGATCGACATGACAACGCCACAGGTCCTGCGGACCTTTGCGCAGCCTGGCGACGGATGGCCGCCCCGCAGCACCTACATCGAGTTTTTATAACACCCATAAAAAACCGGCTTAAGCCGGTTTTTTTGCTGCGCACGGATATCAGCCGCAGGCTTGCGCCGCTTCCTGCACCAACACCCCACGCCCGGCATACACCAGCGCTGTCACCAGCCCCACCACGCCCATGATGGCGCAGAAACCCACGCACACCCACGGGCTGAACGGCATGGCGGCAATCAGCGCCAAAGGGGTAACGCTGGCCCACAAGGCGTAGGCAATGTTGTAGGTGAACGAGATGCCCGACACGCGAATAGCCGCCGGGAACAGCCCCACCATCACCGACGGCACCACCCCCACCACGCCGCAGGCCAGCCCGGCCAAGGCGTAACCCAGGCCCGGCAAGCCCCAGCCGCCCACCAGGTTGGCGTAAAGGGCGCCAATGCCCAGTGGCAACAGCAGGCTGTAGACCATCAGCGCGCGCCAGGCGCCAATACGGTCCACCAACAGCCCGGCCAGCACGCAACCGATGTTCAGAAAGACAATGCCCAGGCTGCTCAGGGCAAAGGTATGGCTGGCGGTGAGGCCAAACAGTTTCTGCATCACCGTGGGCGTAATCACCACCAGCACCACCACGGCCGACGTCAGCACGCAGGTGAGGATCACAGCGGGCAGCAGCGCCTGCCGGTAGTCGCGCAGCACGGCCTTGAGGGGCAACTCCACTACTCCTTCGCGCCGCTCGCGCAAGGCCAGGAACACCGGTGTTTCGCTCAACCAGCGCCGCAGCCACACACCGATGATGCCGAACACACCGCCCAGCAGGAACGGCAGTCGCCAGGCGTAGTCGAGGATTTCCTGCGGGGTGAACAATTGCGCCAGGGCCGTGGCCGTCAGGGCACCAATCAGGTAGCCGAACGTCAGGCCTGCCTGCAGGAACCCCAAGGCATAGCCACGCCGATTCACCGGCGTATGCTCGGCCACGAACACCCAGGCACTGGGCACCTCGCCCCCCACCGCGGCGCCTTGCAGAATACGCAGGGCCAGCAGGATCAGCGGTGCGGCATAGCCGATGTCGGCATAAGTAGGCATCACACCTATCAGCAGGCAGGGCAAGGCCATCATCAGGATGCTCAGGCTGAACACCTTCTTGCGCCCCAAATGATCAGCAAAATGCGCCATCAAGATGCCGCCCAGCGGGCGCGCCAGGTAACCGGTGACGAAAATGCCAAAGCTTTGCAGCAAGCGCAGCCATTCGGGCATTTGCGGCGGGAAAAACAGCTGACTGAGGGTCAGCGCGAAAAACACGAAGATGATGAAATCGTAGATTTCCAGGGCGCCGCCCAAGGCCGCCAGGCCGAGGGTCTTGTGGTCGGCCCGCGACAGCAGCAGCGGGCCTTGGGGGGAATTGGCAGTCATGAGGTATCCACGCTATGGGCAGCGGCGCCTATGCTGGCGCCTGCCAAAGGCGCAGAGGATAGCAAACTGTGCCGCGCTGCGCGGAGCGCAACGGCAAGAATGCCCGCGCCCTTGACCGGTACGACCCGGACAATCGGCATTGATTTATATTACATACATAATATGATCAAGCGACCGTCATCCACCAAGGACATCCCCATGCAGCCTGTTGATACCCACGACCTGGTCGCCCAGTGGCAAGCCCAGGAAACCGCCATGCGCGCTCGCCTGGCTGGCCCCGGCACCCTGACCCTGGCCGAAGTCAGCGCGCTGTCGCCCAGTGCGTTCTTCGACGGCATCGGCAACGGCGAACTGCCCTCCCCCCCCATCGGCACGCTGATGGATTTCGTGCCTATCGAATGGGGCCCCGGCTTGTTCATCTTTCAGGGCACGCCGGACGAACGCCATTACAACCCGCTGGGCAGCGTGCATGGCGGCTACGCCGCTACCTTGCTGGATTCATGCATGGGTTGTGCGATTCATACCCGCCTGCAACAAGGCCAGGGCTACACCACCCTGGAGTTGCGCATCAGCTATGTGCGTGCGTTGAACGCCGCCACCGGCCCCGTACGAGCCGAGGGCAAGGCCATTCATGTGGGCCGCTCGACGGCGCTGGCCGAAGGGCGCATCTACGACGCGCAAGGCAAGCTGTACGCGACTGCCAGCACCACGTGCATGATTCTGGGCAGCCCTGCGGGCCGCTGATGTTCAGGAATGGCGCAGCAGTGCCGGCTCGGGCGCCGGGCGCTTGCGGTTATGGCGGCGCTGGGTGATCACAGCCACCGGCTGTTCGATCAACTCGGGCGTGATGTCGACAATGTCCATGAGGGTCTGCAGCGCTTCGCTGTCCGGCAGCCGGGCGAGGCATACATTGATCGACTCGCGCTGCTGGGGCAGCAGCGTGGGCACGGGCACCGATTCGTTTTCGTACAGCAACGCGTGATGCACCTGGGGGCTGCCCTTGCACAGGCGCGGCAGGTCGACACCGGCACGCACCGCCATCTCGGTGTTGGCGATCAATAGGTCGAACGGTTCCACGGCACTTTGCACCAGGGCCAGCAACGTCTCGAACGACTGCACCGGCGCGATGCGGTAGTAGCCCATGTGGTTGAGCATGCGCTCGACATGCATCAATTGGCTGGGATGCTCGTCGGCGATCAGAATTCGCAATGCTTTGTTGATCATGTTCGGTGACCCGCGCCGCAGCGCCAAGGGCATCCTTGACCCGTGAGCCGTCACACAACAGACGGCATCCTCGAACGTCTGGCTCGATAGTCTTCCCGATAAGCGGTGAAATCAAGCATGGCGCAGACATTGCGGGGGCAAACCGATGATCGGACAAGTTAGTAAGCTGACTACTGGTTTTCCCATTGGTGCATGCGTACCCGGCAATGCTTCATGGCATTGACGATATGCTTTTCCACCAGCGAACGGGAGATGGCCAGGCGCTCGGCGATTTCCTGATGGGACAAACCTTCCAGCTTGCGCAGCAGGAAACTGTCGCGACACGGCTGGGGCAGTTCCTCAAGGGCTTGGCGCATCAGGTCCAGGCGCTGCCCCTGGTCCAACGCCTGCTGGGGGGCCGGGTTGAAGAATCGCTCATCGGCGTCCAGCACTTCCAGCGGCTCTGCCTGGCGCAACACACTGCGTCGATGGCCATCGATGACCAGGTTCAACGCCGTGCGATAAAGAAACGCCCGTGGGTGAGTAATTTCCGTGTCGCCACTGCGCTCCAGTACCCGTACATAGGCATCATGGGCCACATCCTCGGCCACTTGGCGGTTGCCCAGGCGTGCAGCCAGGAACCCGACCAGTTCCCGGTAATAGTTTTCCAGCACTGCACCGGGCCGCGTCATGGGCACGAACTTCCCTGGTTTCGGTTGATAAGCAGATAGTGGCATATTGCGATGTCGCGAATTATAATAATTCTCAAGCACGTTTTACCAGCCCATCCGCACAGACTTCGTCCGATTTCCCCAACAGCTTGTCCATAGGCACCAGCAGCAGGCCGCTCAAGCGCATGGGCCGGCCGGTCTGCCGGTACCCCAAGTGTTCATGGAAAGCGCAGGCGGTGCGCGTGCTGTAGAGCATGGCCCGGTGGTGCCCCTGGCGGCGCAGAATGGCTTCCATGGCGGCCATCAGGGCACGCCCCACCCCGCGGCGGAAACTCTCGGGTTGCACGTAGCACAGGCAGATCTCACCGCTGGCCAAGGCCAGGGCCACGCCCACCGGCTTGCCTTCAAGCCAGCCCAGGCGCAGGTACAGGGCATCGTCGGCGAGCCAGCGGCTTACGTCGTCACAGCGTTTGTTGCGCAGCCAGGCCTCGACAACGCAAGGGTTGTTGCGATGGTCCAGCGCGCACCCGCCGCGAATGGAGCGCTCCAGAATACGGCTGACGATACCCGCGTCACCCGACGCAGGGGGTTGGATGGCAATGAGCGGGTCCATGCTCGTTCTCCGGTCCGTTGGGGTTCATTACCCTACCCGCGCCCCGCACGCCTGGCGACCGCCGCCTGGTTACATCACGTGTAGGGGCACCTGCAGGCGAACCCGCAAGCCATCCTCGCCGCTGTCAAACGCCAGCCCACCGCCGCAGCGCTGCACAATCGCCTGCACAATCGCCAGCCCCAGGCCACAGCCTGCGCTTTGCGAACTGCGCCAGAAACGCTGGGTCAGGTTGGGCAAGTCCGCGGCGGCAATGCCAGGGCCATGGTCGCGTACCAGGAAGCAGGCTTGCGCGCCGCCATCGCTGACACTCAACGCCACCGGGGCATGGGCCGGGCTATGCCGCAGGGCGTTGTCGAGCAGGTTGCGCAACGCCGCCACCGCCAGGGCCGACGGCATGCGCAGGCGCGCGTCGGCCATCGCTGGCGGCAGGTCAAGAACGATACGGTGCCGATCGGCAGCACTGGCATCCTGCACCGCCATGCGCGCCACTTGCCCGGCGGTGCAGGCACAACCATCGTCGAAGGACAGGCTGCCTTCCACCCGTGCCAGCAGCAGCAACTGCTCAAGCGTGCGGTGCAGGCGGTCGGCACCGGCCTCGGCATGCGCCAGCGCGGTTTCCCGCGCGCCGCCGTCGGTCATGCGCGCCACTTGCAGGTGGGTCTTGATGGCCGTCAATGGGCTGCGCAGTTCGTGGGCCGCGTCGCCGGTCAAGCGACGCTCGCGCTCCAGGGTCTGGCCAATGCGCAGAAACAACTGGTTCTGGCTTTCCAGCAACGGTTGCAACTCCCGTGGCAAGGCGGGCACCTGCAAGGGTTCCAGCGAGTCGGCATTGCGTCGCGTCAGTGCATCGCGAATACGGTTCAAGGGCGCCAGGCCTACCCCCACGCACAGCCACAGCACCGCCAGGCTGCCGAACAGCGCCACCACCACGGGCACTGACGCGGCCAGCAGGATCGAATAATTGAGCGACTCGCGCTCCTCATGGCGATCGGCCGTGGTGATGCGCACGCCGCCATGCATCAGGGTGAAACTGCGCCAGTTGCCGCCATCGATCATCTGGTCGTGGAACCCGGTGCTCTGGTCATCCAACTGGTCGCTGGCGCCATGACTGCGGGCCAGGATCTCGCCACGCAGCGAACTGACCTGGCACGCCATGCCGTCCGGAATGCTCAACTGGTCGGCGCTGAAGCGTCGGCCCTCGCCCGGGCTGGCCAGGGGCGGCAACTGGTCCACCAGGCCCGCCACCATGCGCGCCGATGCCACCAGGCGCTGGTCCAGCGAGAACATCATCTGGTGCCGCAGGTCGCGGAACATCCAGGCGGCTGCCAGCGACCAGATCAGCAGAAAGGCCAGCCCCAGGATCAGGCTCAGGCGCAGACGCAGGCTCATGGCTGCACCTGGCCCAGGCGATAACCCAGGCCGCGGACGGTCTGCACAATGTCATTGCCCAGCTTGCGGCGCAGGTGGTGGATGTGCACGTTCAGGGCATTGCTTTCCACTTCGTCGGTGAAGCCGTAGACACTGTCCTTGAGTTGATCGCTGGACAGTACTCGCCCGCGACTGTGCAGCAGGGCCTGCAACAACGCCTGCTCACGGCGTGACAAGTCGATGGGCTGGCCCGCCAGCCAGGCCTGGCGGGTGCTGGGGTCGTAGCGCAGCGGGCCATGCTCGATGGCATTCACCGCACGCCCGGCCACCCGTCGCAGCAAGGTATGCAGACGGGCACAGAGTTCACGCAGGTCGAATGGTTTGAGCAGGTAGTCATCAGCGCCGGCTTCCAGGCCGGCGACCCGGTCGGTCACGGTGTCGCGCGCGGTCAGCACCAGCACCGGCAGCACCTCGCCCTGTTTGCGCAGGGCGCCCAGCAGCGCCAAGCCGTCCTCGTCAGGCAAGCCCAGGTCCAGCACCATCACGTCAAAGTGCGCCGCCTGCAACAAGGCCCTGGCCGCGCCAGCGGTGGCCACGCGGTCGACCGTCAGGCCCTGGGCCTGCAGGCCGGCAACAATGCCGCAGGCGATCAGGTCGTCGTCCTCGCAAAGCAGTACGTGCATAACAGTCATCCTGCGCAAAACCGGCAGTATCGCCGGTTATCATTAACCGGCGATTATGCCCCGTTCCCGCGCGCCCGGCGCACCGTTAATCGCCCCTTAACGGCTGGCCGCCACACTGCTCGCCTGCCATGAACAGGATGTGCCCATGTTGAGTCTAGGTGTTGGCCCCTTTGCCCTTTCAGTCGATCACCTGATTGTGCTGGCAGCATTTGCCGGTGCGCTGGTGACGGGTTGGTGGGCAGCACGTTATCGCACCGGGCGCAATCCAGAGGCAACGCTGTTCAGCCTGCTGGTGCTGGCGCTGCTGGGCGCGCGCCTGGGGTTCGTGGCCAGCTACGCCGGGGTTTACCTGGAAAAACCCTGGCAAATCGTTGACCTGCGCGACGGCGGCTTTTCATTGGCTGCCGGGCTGCTGACCCTGTTGGCATGCGCCGTCTGGAAAGGCTGGCGCCAGCCCGCCCTGCGCATGCCCCTGGCGGCGGCGCTGGCGGTCGGCCTGCTGTGCTGGTGGTCAGGCGGTATGCTGACCCGCGAGTATCAGCAGCGCCTGGGCATGCCCACCGCCGCCCTGCATGATCTGCACGGTGCACCAGTGAGCCTGCCGGGCACCGACCCGCGCCCGTTGGTGGTCAACCTCTGGGCCAGTTGGTGCCCGCCGTGCCGCCGTGAGGTACCGGTGTTGTTGGAGGCACAGGCTCAACGGCCGGACCTGCGTTTTGTGTTCATCAATCAGGGCGAGGCACCTGCCGCGGTCAGTAACTTCCTCGCCACGGCCGGCCTGGATCAGCAACAGATAGCCTACGACCCTGACAGCCAGTGGGGCCGGCAACTGGGTTCGGCGGCGTTGCCCACCACGCTGTTCTATAGCCACGACGGCACGCTGCTGGGCAGCCACCTGGGTGAATTGTCCGGGGCGAGCCTGGCCGATGCCCTGAACGTGTTCACCGCGCCCTGACCAGGCAGTGATGATGGCTTATACCGGGAAAAGGCAGAGTTAGACCTTATTCTCATTTGACAACGATTATCATTACGACTAACTTGATGCCCGTCGCGCAGCCTCTGCCCACCCCGCGAACCCTGCGCTAACCCACAGGCAACAAGGTGATTTCCATGATGGAACAACGGTCCACAAGCACGTGTGATACCCCACTGCTGCAAGCATTCGTCGATAACCGCACGCTCCTGGTGTCGATCGCCGCACGCATCACCGGGTGTCGCTCGCGGGCTGAAGACGTGGTTCAGGATGCCTTTTTCCGCCTGCGCTCGGCGCCGTCCATCACCAGTTCGTTCAAGGCGCAGCTAAGCTACCTGTTCCAGATCGTGCGCAACCTGGCCATCGATCACTACCGCAAGCAGGCCTTGGAACAACGCTACTGCACCCACGAAGACGAAGGTTTGAATGTGGTGATACCCGGCGCCACGCCGGAGGCCACGCACATTCACCAGGCCACCTTGAGCGTGGTGGAGCATGCGTTGGGCCAACTGCCCAAGCGCACCCGCTACGCCTTCGAGATGTACCGCCTGCATGGCGTGCCGCAAAAGGACATCGCCCGCGAACTGGGGGTGTCGCCCACCCTGGTGAACTTCATGATCCGCGATGCGCTGGTGCACTGCCGCAAGGCCTCGGGCGAGCGTGAGGCGGCCTGAGCCCGCCATTCAATATCTGCGGCGTAATCCAGGGCCTGCGTAACTCGCAGTCAGACCAGCCCGTTCTGACTGAAAAAGCCCTCGCGCCCTACCACCATCAGGGCCGCCCGCTTATGGGGAAAGTCAAATTCCTTTTCGCGGTAGAAGCCTTGCCCTTGCAAGTAGCCGATCATCTTGCCGTTGTCGGCCCGCGGTTCGGCCACCACACGCTGAGTTCGCGCGTCATCCAGAAACAAGTAGTGGGTCAGTGCCGACAGCCAGCTGGCGACTTTGTGCGGGCCACGATGGTTTTCTTCGCCCACCAGCATGTGAATGCCGCGGTCGTAATGGTCGGCGTCGAGAAACGGCGCGATGCGGTCCTCACGCGCCCAGTACGCCTCGAAGTAGGCAAAGGGCTGGTCGTCAAAACAACCGATAAGCGTAAGGGTATGCGGGTCGGCAGCCAGTTTTTCCAGGTAGGCACGATGCTGAGCCAGGTCGCCCTGCTCTTGCCAGAAATTCGACACCCGCGGGGTGTTCTGCCAGCGGTTGAACCGTTCCAGGTCCTGCTCGATATCCAGCGTGCGCAGCGACACCCACGCCTGAATGCGCGGGTCGAAACGCCGGTACACCTGGCCCGCAGGCTTGGGCGCGCGACGGGGGTGGCGCTTGCCGTCGGTGACCTGCAAATGCTCGGGGTACGCCGCCGTGGGCTGGGCCAGCCAAGGCTGCGGCAACTGCCAGAACAGATCACGCTCACACAGGTATTCACCTGGCGTCGCCCCCGTCACCAGTAGCCCGGACAACAACGCCTGCTCAGGCGGAACCGGTAACTGCCAGTGCACGCGGCGATACGCCGGGTAAGTGCTCAACAGCCAATAGCACCCAGCACGCAGGCCCTGGGCCGATACCTGGCCCGCTGGGGTAGCACGAATCACCTCAAGGCACTCGATACGCAGGTCAATCAGCACCTCGCCGTTCAGCGACAGGGTCACGTGCCGGTCGGTGGCATCGGCGACCAGGTCGCACCAATGAGGCAAGGGCAGCAAAGGATCGGTAGCGGTCATGGCAATGGCTCACGAAAACACAGGGGACGCCTGAATGACGTGAGCCACCGTGGGAAATTTACCCCACTGCCGGCTAGGGCACCGCGTGCGCCACCACCGGCTGCTCGGGCAACGGCCGCACAGCGATCTTGTAAGGGTCGAACACTTTGAACATCTCGCCATTGTTACGCAGTGTTTGCAGCAGCTGATGAAACTGCTCGCCGGTAATGGGCGCCTGCGGACGCAACAGCGCGTAGTGATGGTACAGCTGGTCAATGCGGTCGGAGATCAGGAACTCCTTGGCCACGCCCGGATTGCGGTTCAGGTAGTCGTACAGGTACGAACGCGTCACCAGCGCAATGTCCGCGCGGTCGCGCAGCACCATCATCAGGTTGCTGTCGTGGGAATAGGTCAACGTGGCGTTGTAATGGTCGGCCAGGAATTTCGGATCGGCGTTGAAATTCGCGAACGCGTAGTGATAGCCACTGAACAGCGCCAGGCGTTTGCTGGACAGATCGGCGAAATACGTCTGGTCACGGTGCTCGCCACGCCGGGCGATGAAGATCTCGGCATCCTCAAGCCCCATGTCGACGCTGGTGTGCGGGATTTTCTCCCAGCCCCATTCGGGGTTTTCGAAGATCGCCATATCAATGCGGCCGTCTTCGAAGTCACGGAAGCGCCGCGGAATGGAAGTGGGCACCAGCACGAAGTGGAACTGCGACTGTGCGCCGTTGAGGTCCTCCACCAACTGCGGCAGCAAACCGGTGTCGGCACCGGTTTCGGGCCGCACCGTGTAGGGCGGGAAATGCGCCGCGCCCACTCGTACTTCCTGCGCCGCCATGGCCGGCAACGCCCCCAGGCCCAGGCCCGCCCACATCAGTAACCGCGCAAGGGTGCGCAGGCGTGTCGCAGTCAAGATCGTGTACCTCGGGGCAGGGGGCATTGGATCCCCATAAATTAGGCGTTTGCTGGCCTTTCGACAACTGCAAAGATCGCCTCACCCCTCCTTGAGCAGCAACTGCAGCGCCTGTTCAGCCAACTGCTCCAGGCTCAGGCTACCTTGTGGCTTGAACCAGGTGGTGGTCCAACACAGGGCACCGGTCAGGAAGCGGCGGATAATAAACACATCACCATTGACCAGCCCCGCGTCCCGCGCCTCGCCCAACACCTGCAGCCACACCTGCTCGTAACGTTCGCGCAAGGCCAATACCTGGGCCTGGCCTTCGTCCGACAGCGAACGCCACTCATACACCAGCACCGCCATGGCCTCGCCGGTACCGCCCATGATCGACTGCAATTCGCAGCGGATCAGCGCCAGCACCCGCTCGCGCACGGTGACAGCTTCGGCAAGTTCGGCCTGCATCAGCGCTGTGTTGTAGAGCATGGTTTGCTTCATCACCGACCGCAGGATCTCGTCCTTGCTCTTGAAGTGATGGAAGATGCTGCCCGACTGAATGCCCACGGCGCTGGCCAGGTCGCGCACCGTGGTGCGGTCGAAGCCCTTGCTGCGAAACAGATGGGCCGCCGTCTGCAAGAGCAGCCCGCGCGGGCTGTCGGGATCGGTCAATTGGCCGCTGGCGACCAGTTGCTGCATGACTTCTCGGGCCTTGTGTTCGTCCACGTGCTTGCCTCCCCACCACCTACAATCGGCTATGCAAGGCAATTTAGGCCCTGGTCGCAGCCCAAGCAAGCGCTTGGGCAAATACCGGGTATATCGGAACTCTTTGCACTTAGCTACGCTCTAGCCAGAATGAGCACAGCGCACTGGAGCCTGCTATGCCGCATTGGCTGGTCATCGATCTGGAAGCCACCACGGATGAGGGGGGCTGGCCGGTCACGGAAATGGAAATCATTGAAATCGGCGCCAGCCTGGTGACACGTGATGGACGCGAAGTGGACCACTTCCAGCGTTTCGTGCGACCGCACCGGCGGCCATGCCTCACGCCGTTCTGCCGGGAGCTGACGCACATCACCCAGGCCAACATCGACAGCGCCGCGCCACTGACCGATGTCTGGCCACAGTTCGAGCGTTGGCTGGGGCACCACCATGCCAACCTTCAGGGCTGGGTCAGCTGGGGTGACTACGACCGCCAGCAACTGCTGCTCAGTTGGCAACAACACCAATTGCACAGCCTGCTGGCCGACGTGCCGCACACCAACCTCAAGCAGCGTTTCGCCAAGGCTCGCAAGCTACAGCGGCCGCTGGGCCTAAACGGCGCCCTGCAACTGGCCGGGATGAACTTCAACGGGCAGCAGCACCGGGCCCTGGAAGATGCGCGCAACACCGCACGGTTGCTGCCCCTGACCCTGGCCAACTAGACGGCTAAAAGCACGTGCACGGCTTGCCGGGCTTGGGCATACTGGCCGCCCTTTTGACCCTATCCTGAGGATTCGCCCATGTTTAAAGTCAACGAGTACTTCGACGGCACCGTCAAGTCGATTGCCTTCGAAATGAAAGAAGGCCCTGCCACCATCGGCGTCATGGCCCCAGGCGAATATGAATTCGGCACCGCGCAGAAAGAAATCATGCACGTGGTCACCGGCAAACTGATCGTCAAGCTGCCTGACAACACCGAATGGGAAACCTTCGAAGGCGGCACGCGCTTCAACGTGCCAGCCAACAGCAAGTTCCAGCTGAAAGTGGAAGTGGAAACCGCCTACCTCTGCGAATACCGCTGAGTCTGAATGTGGGAGCTGGCGTGCCAGCGCCCACAGGTCACACCGCATCCGCGGTGTGAAACTGCAACGCCGCCAGCCGCGCATACAGCGCATTCGCGGCGATCAACTGCCGGTGCGTCCCCACCGCCACTACCCTGCCCTGTTCGATCACCGCAATGCGGTCGGCATTCTGTACCGTTGCCAGGCGATGCGCGATCACCAGCGTGGTGCGGCCGTGCATCAGGCTTGGCAAGGCCTGTTGAATCAAGTGTTCACTTTGAGCATCCAGCGCACTGGTGGCTTCGTCCAGCAGCAGGATAGGCGCGTCCACCAGCAATGCCCGGGCTATCGCCAGCCGCTGGCGCTGGCCGCCTGACAGGCCCAGGCCAGCCTCGCCCAGGTGCGTCTGGTAGCCCTGGGGCAACTGCTCGATGAAGTCGTGGGCGTGGGCGATGCGCGCGGCCTGCTGCACCTGTTCCAATGGCGCATCTGCCTGGCCATACCGCAGGTTGTCTTCCACCGTGCCGAAGAACAGCGCGGGGCTCTGCGATACCAGGGCGAAATGCCGGCGCAGGTCCTTGGGGTCCAGGTGACGCAGGTCCACACCGTCGATCAGGATGCGCCCCTGTTGCGGGTCGTAGAAACGCAGCAACAGGTCAAACAGCGTCGACTTGCCGGCCCCTGAGGGGCCCACCAACGCCAGGGTTTCTCCCGCTTCCACCACCAGGTCCAGGCCATTGACGGCCGGCTGCTGCGGGCGCGAGGGGTAAGCAAACAACACCTGTTCCAGCGCCAGGCGGCCACTGACCCGCGCCGGCAGTACCTGCAGGTCGTCGACCGGCGGGCGAATCTCGCTGCTGGCCTGCAACAGCTCGCCAATACGCTCGGCCGCCCCTGCGGCGCGCTGCAATTCGCCGAGCACTTCGCTGAGGGTGCCGAATGCACTGCCCACGATCAGGCTGTAAAACACGAAAGCGGCCAGTTCACCGCCGGAGATGCGCCCGGCAATCACGTCCATGCCACCCACCCATAGCATCACGCCCACGGCGCCCAGCACCAGCACAATCACCAGCGTGATCAACCACGAGCGTTGCACGATGCGCTTGCGCGCGGTGTCGAAAGCCTGCTCTACCGTGACGCCGAACCGTCGCTGGTCTTCGGCCTGGTGGTTATAGGCCTGCACGGTCTTGATCTGATTGAGGGTTTCAGCCACATAGCTGCCCACGTCGGCAATCCGGTCCTGGCTCTGCCGCGACAACCCACGCACGCGTCGGCCGAACACCAGGATCGGCGCCAGCACCAGTGGCAAGGCAATCACCACGATGCTGGTGAGCTTGGGGTTGGTGATGAACAGCAGGACAATGCCGCCCACCACCATCAGCGCATTGCGCAGGAACAGCGACAGCGACGAGCCGATCACCGATTGCAGCAAGGTGGTGTCGGCCGTCAGCCGCGACTGGATCTCGGAACTGCGGTTGTTTTCGTAGAAGCCGGGGTGCAGGTAGATCAAGTGGTCGAACACCTGCTGACGGATATCGGCCACGCAACGCTCGCCAATCCACGACACCAGGTAGAAGCGCACAAACGTACCCACCGCCAACGCCATCACCAGCAACATGAACACGCCGATGGAGCGGTTCAGCAGTTCGGGCGACTGGGTCAAAAAGCCCTGATCCACCAGCAGGCGAATGCCCTGGCCCATGGACAGGGTGATGCCGGCGGTGACCACCAACGCCACCAGCGCGCCCAGTGCGCGCCAACGGTAAGGGTACAGGAAGTGCAAGGCCAGGCGCAGGGCGCGACGCTGACGGGAAGAGAGCAGCGAATTCATGGGCAGACTCAGGCAGACGGTGTTGCAAGCCTACACCCTGACGAGTGGTTTATGCCTGGGGAACTCTGTTCACAGAGGGCAGTCAGCTCAATAGGCGTTGTCGAAGCAGGCGCTAGACGCTTTTGGTCTAAGGCCACGCTGGCGATTTCATGCACTTTCTGGTGGACTGAAAGCGTCGCCAGGAGGCAAAGGGAGTTGTCACGACGCAGTCATCTGGCGACTCTAGTCTGAGCACACAACCTGATGAGGAGACGGGCCATGGGCTTGCACAGCAGCAGTAACCAAACCGTGGAAGTACGCCGCACCCAGCCGCACCAAGCGGTCGGCGGCTCCATTATCGATGCCAAGGGACACGAGATCCCTATCACCGAAGACATGATCCAGGAAGCCTGTGAGGAACTGGAAAAACGTCTGGTCAAACCTGCCACTGCCAAACAAGACTGATCCCGTACACCCGCCCTGAACCCGGCCATGCGCCGGGTTTTTCTTTCTTTAGCGCCGCAGCCTCAGACCAGCTCGCAGCCCAGCGCCAGCACCACCTTGCGCAGGTCCGGCGAATAGCCGTCCAGGCGCACGCGTTGCCCTTCGATCTCGCGGCGCGAGGTGGGGTACTGCTTGCGCAGCGCATCGAACGCCAGCCGCTGACGAGCATCGTTGTCGGTCAGGCTGCGGCGAAAATCGGCGTCATCACGACGCGGGTCATACACCGCGCGGCACAGCACGGCCATGGCCAGTGCGGGGTCGGCCAGGCCACTGAGCGCCACCTCGGGCAGCCAGGGCGGCGGCAGCAGATCGGCCAGTTGCACGGTGGGCGGCTCGCCCCGGAAGGCGCAGTAGGCCTGGTAGATCTGTGCCGTGCCGCGCTGCTTGCCGTCCAGGCTGTAGCCGGCGATGTGCGGGGTAGCCAGCACGCACAGGTCGGCCAACTCGCCATCGACGCTGGGTTCGTGCTCCCACACATCCAGCACCGCTTGCACGTCTTCGCGTTCAATCAGCAGGTTTTTCAGGGCCAGGTTATCGATCACCGGCCCGCGCGCGGCGTTGATCAGCCAGGCGCCAGGCTTGAGCCGCGCCAGGCGCTCGGCGTCCAGCAGGTGCCAGCTGGCGTGCTGGCCGGTCTTGCTCAGCGGGGTGTGCAGGCTGATCACGTCACACTCCTGCACAAGGGTGTCGAGGCTGACGTAGTCGCCCCCCTCGGCCGCCTGGCGCACCGGATCGCAGACCTTCACGTCCCAACCCAGCCCGTGCAGCACGCGTATCAGCCGCGAGCCCACCTGTCCGGCGCCCACCACACCAAAGGTACGGCCCGACAGCGCCACACCGTCCAGTTCGGCCAGGGTCACCAGCGCGCCCAGCACGTAGTCCACCACGCCACGGGCGTTGCAGCCCGGCGCGCTGGACCAGCGGATACCGGCCTCGGCGAAATAGTCCAGGTCCAGGTGGTCGGTACCGATGGTGCAGGTGCCCACGAAGCGCACATTGCTGCCTTCCAGCAACGCCCGGTCAACCCGGGTGATGGAGCGCACCAGCAGCACATCGGCATCGCGCACCGCTTCAGCGTCGACGCTGCGCCCGTGAACACGGCGAATTTCACCAAAACCGGCAAAGAATTCTTCAAGCAGTGGAATGTTTTCGTCAGCGACAATCAGCATGGCAAGCTCCCCATTATGGGCGGCAGTTTAGGCGTAGGCAGGCGCGCCGTCACGAAGGATATGGCAAGTGTTTCCTGACTTGTGCGTCAACGCGTAGAATGGGCGGTTTTCCGCGCCCTTGAGTGGACTACGCCCCGTGACCGCAGCCGCAACCGACATGACGCCTCCCCTCACCCGCCCCGCCCGCGTGCGCCTGGAACTGCGCACGCTGCTGGCGCTGGCAGGCCCGATCATGATCGCGCAGCTGGCGCACACGGCCATGGGCTTCGTCGACGCGGTGATGGCTGGCCGCGTCGGCCCCCGCGACTTGGCGGCCGTAGCGCTGGGCAACTCCATCTGGGTGCCGGTGTTCCTGCTGATGACCGGGATCCTGCTGGCCACCACGCCCAAGGTTGCCCAGCGTCACGGCGCCGGCACCCCAGAAGAAATCGGCCCGCTGGTGCGCCAGGCGTTGTGGCTGGCGCTGGCGGCCGGGGTGGGCGCCAGTGCGCTGCTGTTCAACGCCGAACCGGTGCTGCACCTGATGAAGGTGGACCCGGAACTGATCGGGCCGTGCATGGGCTACCTGCGCGGCATCGGCACCGGCTTGCCCTCGGTGGCGCTGTACCACGTGCTGCGCTGCTGCAGCGACGGCATGGGCCGCACCCGGCCCAGCATGGTGCTGGGCCTGTGCGGGCTGGCGCTGAACATCCCGCTCAATTACGTGTTCATCTACGGCCACCTGGGCGTGCCCGCCATGGGCGGGGTCGGTTGTGGCTGGGCCACCGCCAGCGTGATGTGGATGATGCTGCTGGGCATGGCAGGCTGGGTGCGCTGGGCGCCGGCGTACCGCAGCGCCAATGTGTTTGGCCATTTCCAGTGGCCGCAATGGTCGGTGATCAAGCGACTGCTGGGTATCGGCCTGCCCATTGGCATTGCAGTGTTCGCCGAGTCGAGCATCTTCGCCGTCATCGCCCTGCTGATCGGCAGCCTGGGTTCCACCGTGGTGGCCGGCCATCAGATTGCCCTGAGCATCAGTTCCATGGTGTTCATGATCCCGTTCTCCCTGGGCATGGCCGTGACCATCCGCGTTGGCCAGGCTCTGGGCCGGGGCCTGCCGCGCGAAGCACGGTTCGCCGCAGGCATCGGCATGGCCAGCGCCCTGGCCTACGCCTGTTTCTCGGCCAGCCTGATGTTCCTGGGCCGCGAACACATCGCGCAGATCTACACCGCCGACCCGGCGGTGTTGCACATTGCCTCGATGCTGATTGTGTATGCGGCGCTGTTCCAGTTCTCGGACGCCATACAGGTCACGGCCGCCGGTGCCCTGCGCGGCTACCAGGACACCCGCGTGACCATGCTGCTGACCCTGTTCGCGTATTGGGGCATCGGCCTGCCGGTGGGCTACCTGCTGGGGCTGACCAACTGGCTGGGCGCCCCCGCCGGCCCCAGCGGCCTGTGGCAAGGGCTGATCGTGGGCCTGACCTGCGCAGCGGCGATGCTGCTGGTGCGCCTGATGCGCAGCGCGCGCAAGCGCATCCGCAGCGCCGCATAAACCGCTGGCGCAGCCTGTAGCAGTTGCCAAAGGCTGTGCGTCACGGGGCTTGCAGGCGGTAGCCCACGCCGGGTTCGGTGATGATGTAGCGCGGTGCGGTGGGGTCGTCGTCGAGCTTTTGGCGAATGTGCCCCACCACGATGCGCAAGTAGTGGCTGTCTTCGGCATGGGTCGGCCCCCAGATATCCTTCAGCAGTTGCTGCTGGGTAATGACCCGGCCTGGGTAGCGCGCCAATTGGGCGATGACCGCGTACTCCTTGCGGGTCAGCGCCACTTCGACGCCGGCCAGGGTCACTCGGCGCAAGCCCAGGTCAATCACCAGGTTGTCGATACTCACCGCAGCTTGCGGCGCTTGCCCGGCCGCAGCCTGGCGCAGCAACGCGCGCACCCGCGCCAGGAATTCCTGAATGCCGAACGGCTTGGTCACATAATCGTTGGCACCGTTGTCCAGCGCCTCGACCTTCTGGGCTTCGCTGGCTCGCACCGACAGCACCAGCACCGGCACCTGGGTCCACTCGCGCAACTCGCGCAGCACCTGCTGGCCGTCCATGTCCGGCAAGCCCAGGTCCAGCACCACCAGGTCGGGGCGGCCCAATGCGGCTTGGCTCAGGCCCTCGCTGCCAGTGCCCGCTTCCAGCACCTTGTAACCCTGTGAGGCCAGGCTGATGCGCAGGAACTTGCGGATCTGCGGTTCGTCATCGATCACCAGCAGGGTCGCGGTTTGACTCATGTTCAGGCTTCACTTTCCAGGCCGGGTTGCGTATGCACCGGCAAGCATAGAGTGATGCAGGTGCCCTGGCCATCAATGCCTTCGCCCACCAGAATGCGGCCACCGTGCGCGCCGATCATGCCCTGGCAAATCGCCAGGCCCAGACCTGTGCCCTGGCTGCCCCGATCGCCACGGGCGGCGGTGTAGAACATGTCGAAGATCTGCTCGCGCTCGGCTTCCGGAATACCGGGGCCCTGGTCACTCACCGAAAAACTCAGCTCCTCGCCCAGGGCGCCAGCGCGGATCAGCAGGCGCCCGTGAGGCGGGGAAAAGCGCGCGGCGTTTTCCAGCACATTGATCAGCGCCTGCTCGATCAGCGCCGCATGCACATAGAGCAGCGGCAACGGCTCCACCACCTCGACCATCACCTCAAGCGGCGCCAGCACTGCGCGCAGGCGGTTCAGCGCGCTGCCGATGATGTCTGCCGGCGCCACCCAGTCACGCGCCAGCTTCAATGCCCCGTGGCCCAGGCGGGTCATGTCCAGCAGGTTCTGAATATAGCGGTCCAGGCGCTCGGCCTCGTCACGGGTGCCTTCCAGCAACTCCAGACGGTCGGCTTTGGGAATGGCCTCGCCCAGTGCCAACAGGCTGTCGATACTGCCGCGCATGGCCGTCAGCGGCGTGCGCAGGTCGTGAGACACCGATGCCAGCAAGGCGCTACGCAGCTGTTCGGTCTCGCCATGCAAACGCGCCGCTTCCAGGTCCTGGGCCAGTTGCGCCCGGGCCAGGGCCTGGGCCAGCGGCTGACTGAGGGCGCCCAGCAGACGGCGACGCTGGGCGCTCAACGGCCGCCCTTCACGCTCACGTACCCCCAGCAGTGCCAGGGGGCCGTCCTGCATCGACACCGGCGACCACCACCAGCGCCCCGACGGCAGCGTGCCGGTGCCCATGCCGGCCGGCTGATCGTGCTGCCAGGCCCAATCGGCAGCCGCGCGTTCGTTGTCGTTGAGGGCCACCGCGTGACCGCCGGAATCCTTCCAACCCAGGGTGCCATCGCGCTCCACCACCCATACCTGCAATTCGCGCCAGCCATCCAGGTGCTGGGCAGCAGCGCTCAGTACCGCCTGGCGGTCGGTGGCAGCGGTGAGTTTGCGTGACAGGTCCAGCAGTTCGCCGGTTTCTTCCTGGGTGTCGCCCAGGGCCCGCAACTGTCGCCGCTGGCGTGCTGCCAGGTTGCCGGTGAGCGCTGCCATCAGCAGGAAGAACATCAGGGTCAGCACGTCCTCTTCCCGGTAGATGGTGAGCGAGAACGTAGGCGGGATGAACAAAAAGTCGTAGGCCAGAAATGACAGTGCCGCGCACACCAGCGCCGGCCCCAGGCTGCTGCGCACCGCCACCAGCAGCACTGCGGCCAGAAACACCAGCGATATGTTCGGCAGCGCCAGCACGCTGGCCACCGCCGAGGCCAGGCCGCTGGCGGCGATGGTGGCGAACACGGCCAGCAGGTAATCGAACCACACCCAGTGACTGCGCGAGCGTGTCACCGGCCTTGCCTGGTCGCGGTCGAGCACGTTGATTTCCAGGCCGTGGGTATCGCGCAACAGTCGCGCGCCCAGGCCGCCGCCCAGCCAGCGGCGGCGCAACAAGGGCCGCGACTGCCCCACCAGCACCAGGCTGGCACGCCGCTCCGCGGCGTGCTGGATCAGGGTTCTGGCCACCTCGCCGGCGCGCAACACCACCACCTCGCCGCCCAGGCGCTCGGTCAGTTGCTGGGCGTTCTGCAGGTGCTGGCGACTATGTTCGTCGCGGACCATGCCGGTGTCCACGTGCACCACGGTCCACGGCAGGTGGCGGCGCTGGGCTACCCGGCTGGCATGGCGCACCAGGCGTTCGGCCTGGGCGTCGCCGTCAATACCCACCAGCAAACGCCCACGCAAGGCCGGGGCCGATTGCCCCAGGCGCCGGTAGCCCTGGGCCAGGTCGGCGTCGACCTGGGCTGCGGCAGCCTGCATGGCCAGTTCGCGCAGGGCGGTGAGGTTGGTCTGGGTGAAGAATGCCTCGATGGCCGCGCGGGCCTGCTCCGGCACGTAGACCTTGCCATCGCGCAAGCGCTCCAGCAGCTCACGTGGGGGCAGGTCAATCAGCACCAGCTCGTCGGCTTCCTGCAATACCCAGTCGGGCAGGGTTTCGCGCACCTGCACGCCGGTGATGTCCAGCACCTGGTCGTTGAGGCTTTCCAGGTGCTGCACATTGACGGTGGTGTAGACGTTGATGCCGGCGGCCAGCAGTTCCTGAATGTCCTGCCAACGCTTGGCATGGCGGCTACCCGGCGCATTGCTGTGGGCCAGTTCGTCCACCAGCACCAGGTGCGGCGCGGCCTGCAACAGGCCGTCCAGGTCCATTTCCTCAAGCGTCACGCCACGGTACAGGGAGCGCACCAACGCCTGCTGGGCCAGGCCGCCCAGCAACGCCTCGGTTTCCGCGCGGCCGTGGGTTTCCACCACCCCGGCCACCACGCGCACGCCTTGGCGCAGTTGCCCATGGGCGGCTTGCAGCATGGCGTAGGTCTTGCCCACGCCGGGGGCGGCGCCGAGGAACACCTTAAGGCGGCCGCGACCGTCCCGGGGTAATTGGGCCAGCAGTGCGTCGGCACGCAGCGCATCACTCATGACAGTTACTCAAACCGGATGTAGGAAGCCCCCGTAGCCACTGCATAGATGGTGCGGGAGTGGGCTACTGCCGTCAGGCCAGGGGACGGGGCGTAATCAATGCACCGAAGGTAGCCGATCCAGCGCCATGTTCAAAGCCAGTACGTTGACCACCGGCGGCCCGAACAGCGAACGCTCGGTGTGCTCGGCCACCAGTTGCTGCACCGTGCTGCCGGGCAACTGCCGGGCCTGGGCCACGCGGGCCACCTGGTAATCGGCGGCGGCCGGCGGCAGGTGCGGGTCCAGGCCACTGCCCGAGGTGGTCAGCAGCGCCAGGGGCACCGGCCCCTGCCCCTGCACATACAGCTTGGCGGCATCGTCCTTGATGCGGCTGGCCAGCGCCGGGTTGCTTGGCGCCAGGTTGCTGGCGCTGCTGGATACGGTGGCGAAGTCGCCGGCCGAAGGTCGTGGGTGGAACCAGCCATCACCGGTAAAGTTCTGGCCGATCAGGCTCGAACCGCGAACCTTGCCGGTTTCGTCGTGCACCAGGCTGCCGTTGGCTTGCTGGGGAAAGGCCACCTGGGCCACGGCGGTGACGGCCAGCGGGTAGGCCACGCCGGTAATCAGGGTCATCAATACCATCAGGCTCAAGGCCGGACGCAGATAAGTCGACATCATCAATTCCTCGTCAGGTTCACACCAGGTGCAGCGCGGTCAGCAACAGGTCAATCAGCTTGATGCCCACAAAGGGCACCACAATCCCGCCCAGGCCGTAGATCAGCAGGTTGCGGCGCAACAGGTGCGCAGCACTGGCCGCCTGCACCCGCACGCCACGCAAGGCCAGCGGGATGAGCACGACGATGATCAGCGCGTTGAACACAATCGCCGACAGGATCGCGCTTTGCGGGCTGGCCAGGTGCATCACGTTCAGCACGCCCAATTGCGGGTAGATGGCCGCGAACAGCGCCGGCAGGATGGCAAAGTACTTGGCCACGTCGTTGGCGATGGAAAAGGTGGTCAGCGCGCCACGGGTCACCAGCAACTCCTTGCCGATCTGCACCACGTCCAGCAGCTTGGTGGGGTCACTGTCCAGGTCGACCATGTTCGCCGCTTCGCGCGCCGCCTGGGTGCCGTCGTTCATGGCCATGCCCACGTCCGCCTGGGCCAGGGCCGGGGCGTCGTTGGCGCCGTCGCCGCACATGGCCACCAAGCGACCGTCGTCCTGCTCCTGGCGGATGCGTGCCAGTTTCTTCTCGGGCGTAGCCTCGGCCAGCACATCGTCCACGCCGGCTTCAGCGGCAATGGCTGCGGCGGTCAGGGGGTTGTCGCCGGTCACCATCACCGTACGGATGCCCAGCTTGCGCAGTTCGTCGAAGCGCTCGCGAATACCTGGCTTCACCACGTCCTTGAGGTGGATAGCGCCCAGCAGGCGCTTGTCGCGGCACACCAGCAGCGGGGTGCCGCCGCTCTGGGCAATCTTGTCCACTTCGCGAGCCAGGCTGGCCGGCATTTCCAGGCGGTTCAGGCCGATAAAGGCCAGCAGCGAGTCCACTGCACCCTTGCGATAGATGCGCCCGTCATGGTCAACACCGCTCAAGCGCGTTTCGGCACTGAACGGCACGGCCGTCAACTCGGCGAGCGAAGGTTCGGGCAAGCTGTGCAACGAGCGCAGGAGTTCGACGATGGACTTGCCCTCGGCGGTGTCGTCGGCCAGCGAGGCCAGCAAAGCGCCTTCGGCCAACTCCTTGGCCGTCACGCCTGGCGCTGCGTACAACGCCGTGCAGCGACGGTTGCCAAAGGTGATGGTGCCGGTCTTGTCCAGCAACAGCACGTGCACGTCCCCGGCCGCCTCCACCGCCCGGCCAGACTTGGCAATCACGTTCAGGCGCACCAGGCGGTCCATGCCGGCAATCCCGATGGCCGACAGCAGGCCGCCGATGGTGGTGGGGATCAACGTCACCAACAGCGCCACCAGAAACACCAGCGGCAGGCTGCCATTGGCGAAGTGGGCGAACGGCTGCAGAGTGACCACCACCAACAGGAAGATCAGGGTCATGCCGATCAACAGGATATCCAGGGCAATCTCGTTGGGCGTCTTCTGCCGCTTGGCGCCCTCCACCAACGCAATCATGCGGTCCAGGGTGGACTCGCCAGGGTTGGCAGTAATGCGTACCAGCAACCAGTCCGATACCAGGCAGGTATTACCGGTGACTGCCGAGCGATCGCCACCGGACTCACGGATCACGGGTGCCGACTCACCGGTAATCGCCGCCTCGTTCACGGCGGCAATGCCTTCGATGACTTCGCCGTCGCCAGGGATCATTTCCCCTGCTTCCACACGCACTATGTCGCCCTTGCGCAGGCTGCTCGCGGCCACGGGCTGGAACTGTCCGTTCGCATCGCGGCGGTTGGCCGTCAGGCCCTGGCTGCCGGCCTTGAGGCTGTCGGCGCGGGCCTTGCCACGGCCCTCGGCCAGGGCTTCGGCGAAGTTGGCGAACAGCACGGTGAACCACAGCCACAGGGCTATCTGCACCGCCACCGCAGTGTTGACCCCGGCCTCGGGCAGCAGGCACAGCACGGTGGTGAGGATGGCAGTCAGTTCCACCACCAGCATCACCGGCGCCCGCTGCAACTGGCGCGGGTCAAGCTTGACGAAGGCCTGCACCAGGGCCGGCCGCCACAAAGCGGCGAAGGCGGTTTTCTGAGCGGTGTTGGCAGTGTGAGCGGTGGCCGGCTTGGCCACACGGATGGGCATATTCATGGTCGTGTCCTCAGAAACCCAGACTCAAGTGTTCGGCAATCGGGCCCAGCGCCAGGGTGGGCAGGAACGTCAGCCCACCTACCAGCAGGATGGTCCCGGTCAACAGGGTGACGAACAGCGGGCCGTGGGTAGGAAAGCTGTTACTGCCGACCGGGGCGCTCTTCTTCATCGCCAGGCTGCCCGCCAGCGCCAGGATCGGCAGGATGTACCCGAAGCGGCCAATCAACATGCTCAGGCTCAGCATCAGGTTGTGAAACGCGGTGTTGGCACCAAAACCGCCAAACGCCGAACCGTTGTTGGCCGTGGCCGAGGTGTAGGCGTACAGCAACTGGCTGAACCCATGGGGCCCAGGGTTGCTGACCGCCGAAGCCGGCCCCGCCAGGCTGGCGGCGATGGCGCCCAGCACCAGCGTGCCGATGGGCATCACCATCAGGGTGATCACCAGCAGTTTCACTTCCAGGGCCTGGATTTTCTTGCCCAGGTATTCAGGCGTGCGACCAATCATCAAGCCTGCCAGGAACACCGCGGTCAGCACGTTGAGCAACATGCCGTAGAGACCGGCGCCCACGCCGCCGAAGATCACCTCGCCGACCATCATGTTGACCAGCGCCATCATCCCGGTCAGCGGGTTGAGGCTGTCGTGCATGGCGTTCACCGAGCCGTTGGAGGCCGCAGTGGTGGTCACCGCCCACAGCACCGACGCCGTGGTGCCGAAGCGCGCTTCCTTGCCTTCCAGTGGCGCCGCCTGTTCCACCAGCGGGCTTTGCAGTGCTGGGTTGGCCTGGTACTCGCTGTACAGGGCCACGCTGCCGCCGATCAGGAACAGGGCGAACATGCAGGCGATGATTGCTCGGCTCTGGCGCATGTCCTTCACGTAATGACCGAAGGTAAACACCAATGCCACCGGGATCAGAATGATCGACACCAGCTCCAGCAGGTTGCTCAAGGCCGTGGGGTTTTCAAACGGGTGCGCCGAGTTCACGCCGAAGAAGCCACCGCCATTGGTGCCCAACTGCTTGATGGCAATCTGGCTGGCAGCCGGGCCCAAGGGGATGACCTGGTCGGTGCCCTGCAGGGTCACCACGTCTACGTAATGCATGAAGGTCTGCGGCACGCCCTGCCACACCAGTACCAGCGCCAGCACCAGGCATAGGGGCAACAGCCCGTAGAGCGTGGCGCGGGTCATGTCGACCCAGAAGTTGCCCAGGGTCTTGGCCGAGCGCCGGCCAATGCCGCGGCACAGGGCTACCAGCACCGCAAGGCCGGTGGCGGCGCTGACGAAGTTCTGCACCGTGAGGCCGACCATCTGGCTGAAGTAGCTCAGTGACGCCTCGCCACTGTAAGCTTGCCAGTTGGTATTGGTGACAAAACTGACGGCGGTGTTGAGCGCCAGGGTCCATTCCAGGCCCGGCAGGTGCTGCGGGTTGGCAGGCAGGTATTGCTGGAACAGCAACACCGCCATCAGCAGCACGAAACCGGCCAGGTTGAAGGCCAGCAAGGCCAGGGTGTAGCGTTGCCAGCTGTGTTCCTGGGTGGCATCCACGCCGGCCAGGCGGTAGCAACCACGTTCCACCGGCCCCAGTACCGGGCTGAGCCAGGTACGCTGGCCTTCCATGACCTTGTAGTAGAAGCGCCCCAGCATCGGTGCCGGGATCAGCACCAGGGCGAAAAAGGCCAGGATCACCCCGTAGTCATAGCTGTGCATGGCCGCTCCTAGTTGCGATCGGCGCGTAACAGCGCCACGGTGAGATACACAAACAGGCCTGCTGCCAGCAGCAGTGCCACCCCGTCCAGAACGTTCATGCCTTTCTCCTCGGTGATGTGTAGCCGCTGCCGCAGGCTGCGCAGGCCCTGTGCCTCGCTGAAGATCTATAGTGAGCACAGGGGCCAGCGCAGCCTGGCGGCAGCGGCTATCGCAATAGCCAGACTCCACTGGTCGGTATTGTCGGAAACAAGGGCGTAAAGGAACGAGACGGAAGGGGGAATACAGGTATAAAGTTTTCGTAAAGAATGCCGATGTAGAGCCATCGTCAGACCGATACGGGAAAAATGTAGCCAATTGTATCGAGATTGATACATAGACGACATGCCAGCGACATGCCTGGGAGTGACCCTCGCTCGCCGCTCCCAATCCGAACATGACTACCAGCCCGCCGGGCGAACGCTTACCCTTGACGGTAACGACGCGGCCCCGACGCCGCGGCTGGCAGCAATACCAGGCAGATGAACGCAAGCATGCAGAACACCCCGCTCCCCCTCAGCGATGCCAGCAAGAACCTCGTCGGCGACGATGACAAACGCTGGAATACCCGTGCCCTGATCGTGGATGACGACGTACCGATTCGCGAACTGCTGATCGACTACCTGGCCCGTTTCGGCATCCTGGCACTGGGCGTCAGCGACGGGGAAGGCATGCGCCAGGCGCTGCTGGAAGAGAACTTCGACGTGGTGGTCCTGGACCTGATGCTGCCGGGTGAAGACGGCCTGTCGCTGTGCCGCTGGCTGCGCGCCGAATCCGACATCCCTATCCTGATGCTGACCGCGCGTTGCGAGCCCACCGACCGCATCATCGGCCTGGAACTGGGTGCCGATGACTACATGGCCAAGCCATTCGAGCCACGCGAGCTGGTGGCGCGCATCCAGACCATACTGCGTCGGGTGCGCGATGACCGCACCGAACAGCGTGCCAATGTGCGTTTCGACAACTGGCGCCTGAACAGCGTGCTGCGCCAGCTGATCTCGTCCGATGGCCTGGTGGTGCCGCTGTCCAACGCTGAATTCCGCCTGCTGTGGGTATTCCTGGAGCGCCCGCGCCGCGTGCTCAGCCGCGAACAATTACTGGACGCCGCCCGCGGCCGCTCCATCGAAGCGTTTGATCGCAGCATCGACCTGCTGGTGTCGCGCCTGCGCCAGAAGCTGGGCGATGACCCCAAGGCACCGCAACTGATCAAGACCGTGCGTGGCGAAGGCTACCTGTTCGATGCGAGAGACATTGGTTAATGCGCAGCCCTGATACGCTGTTCGCCCGCCTGTTCGGCGTGTCACTGATTGCCATTATCTTCGCTCACCTGCTGGCCTTCCTGTGGTTCCAGCAGTACGGCTTTCCACCGCCGCCCCACCATCACCGCGAAATGATGGAAGCGCGGCGCGCGGAACTGGGCCCCAATCCTTCTACGCAAG
Source organism: Pseudomonas sp. M47T1 (assembly GCF_000263855.1). Classification (GTDB taxonomy): domain Bacteria; phylum Pseudomonadota; class Gammaproteobacteria; order Pseudomonadales; family Pseudomonadaceae; genus Aquipseudomonas. Next base: position 43,731 of record NZ_AJWX01000019.1, on the reverse strand, counting down.
CCCTGGCCCAGTTCGGCGCCGAAGAGCTGAGCGAAGAGGAAAAACTGCCACCACCGCCACCGCTGTTCGGTGGCCCGGTGGTGCCGTTGCTGTTCCAGCTGATCACCCTTGTGGTGGCCGCCTGGTTCGGCGCCAAGGCCCTGTCCCGACCCATTCGGCGCTTCAGCGAAGCAGCCGAGCGCTTGAGCGAAAACCTCGACGCCCCCCCCCTGGAAGAAACTGGCCCGCTGGAAGCTCGCCAGGTGGCGCACACCTTCAACCGCATGCAGCAACGCATTCGCGAACAGGTGCAGCAACGGGCGCGCATGCTCGGTGCCGTGTCCCATGACCTGCGCACGCCGCTGTCGCGGCTCAAGTTGCGCCTGGAGCAGATCGACAACGAGAAGCTTCAGGGCCAGATGCGCCAGGACCTGGACGACATGATCGGCATGCTCGACGCCACCCTCACCTACCTGCACGAGCAACGCACCAGCGAAGCGCTGCAATGGTACGACCTGCAGGCCCTGGTGGAATCACTGGTGGAAAATGCCCAGGACCACGGTGCCGCCATCCAGGCCCAGGGCACCTGCGCACCCTTGCAGGTGCAACCCATGGCCCTGCGCTCGTGCATCAGCAACCTGATGGACAACGCCTTGCGCTATGGCGGCGCCACCCTGGTGGACATCCAGGACACCCGCGACGCCGTGACCATCCGCGTCATCGACCACGGCCCGGGCATCAGCGCCGACAAGCGTGAAGCGGTGTTCGAGCCGTTCTTCCGCCTGGAAGGCTCGCGCAACCGCAACTCCGGCGGTGTTGGCCTGGGCATGACCATTGCGCGCGAGGCGTGCCAGCGCCTGGGCGGGCAGTTGAGCCTGGACGAGACGCCGGGTGGTGGGTTGACGGCTGTCATTCGTCTGCCACGCTAATCGCGCGACGCCCCCAACGTAGCCGCTGCCGAAGGCTGCGGTGCTATCGCAATAACCCCACCTAACGAATCTACGCTTTGGCTATAAACCTCTACCTGCATGTCCCCCCCCTTACAAACCCCACACACTCTCGACATTCCCCCGATAGATTCTTTACAAGCCGGCGGTTTGTAACCGGCATACAACAGGGGAGCACACCCAATGACATCTATAAGTGGCGTAAGCAGTAGTAGTTATTCCAGCTATACCAGCTCCAGCAGTTCAAGCAGCGCCGCACAGCTGAAGAAGTTCCAGGAAGAGCTGTTCGCCAGCCTCGACACCGACGGCAACGGCGAAGTCAGCAGCGATGAGCTGAACACGGCGATTTCCAACAGTTCGAGCAGTGGCACCACCAACGACGGCGGTATCCTGGTCAGCCTGAGCAAGAATTTCAGCAGCCTGGACAGCGACTCCGACGACGGCCTGACCCTGGACGAGATGGCGGCCATGCAGCCACCGGCACCGCCCGTGCAGGACAGCGGTGAGCCGAGCACCGACGCCGTTGACGACCTGATGAGCGCCATCGACAGCGACGGCAGCGGTTCTATCAGCAGTGATGAACTGAGCTCCGCGCTGACCAGCGCCGGCGACACCACCGATGACAGCAGCCAGTTGTTCTCGGCGCTGGACACCGATGGCGACGGTACCGTCAGCAAAGACGAACTGGCGGCCGCCATGCAGCCACCACCGCCACCGCCGCCTGCCAGCGTGTCCAGCGATGACCTGTTCAGCGCCCTGGACAGCGACGATGATGGCAGCATCAGCGAGACTGAACTGAGCAGCGCCCTGAGCGCCAGCAGCTCGTCTTCCGACAGCTCGTCCAGCACCACCAGCACCGATTCGTCCAGCAGTACGTCGTCGAGCAGCCTGGCCAGCCAGGTGTTCAGCGACCTGGACACCAACAAGGATGGCACCGTCAGTGCGCAAGAGCTGGCCGCCGCCCTGCAGTCGTCGGGTGATCAGGACAGCACATCCAACAACGCCAAGAGCGATACCGCCGCGGCGTTGAACAAGATGATCGCCGCCCTGACCCAGCAGTACAGCACCGACACGGCACAAACCGTGGGCAGTCAGCTCAGCGTAGCTGCCTGACCTTTACGCCGATGGGCAGCCGCAAGGCTGCCCGTCTCAGGGCTTGTGCACCGCGTGGGCGCTACGCGTCCAGTCCAGCAGCAGGCTGTAGCCGATGGCCAGCAAGGTCGGGCCGATGAACAAGCCGATGAAGCCGAACGCCAGCAGCCCGCCGAACACCCCCAGCAACACGATCACCAGCGGCAAATCACCGCCGCGACTGATCAGGTAAGGCTTGAGCACGTTGTCTACGCCACTGATGATGAACGTGCCCCAGATGCCCAGAAACACCGCCATGCCGTACTCGCCCTTCCATACCAGCCAGGCCGTCGCCGGTATCCAGGCCAGCGGCGGCCCCATGGGGATCAGGCTGAGCAGGAAGGTGACGATGCCCAGTACCAGCGCCCCGGGAATGCCGGCAATCAGAAAGCCCACCAACGCCAGCACTGCCTGCGCCGCCGCGGTGCCGATCACGCCATTGACCACCCGCTGCACCGTGCCAGCCACCAGCGCCAGGTAATACTCGCCACGCTCGCCCACCAGGCGTTCGAGTAACCGCAACACAAATGCCGACAGCCGTGGCCCGTCGCGGTAGAAGAAAAACACGAACACCAGGCTCAGGGTCAGTTCCAGGATGCCACTGCCGATTTGCGCGCTGCGCGCCAACAGCCAATTGCCCACCTGCCCCAGGTACGGCTTGATGCTGACCATCAATGCCGCACCCTGCTGGTCCAGGGTGTCCCACCAAGTGGCCAGGCGCGGCCCCACCAGAGGCAACGTGGCCAGCCAGTCGGGCGCGGCAGGCAGGCCGTCGACCCGAACATCCCGGACGAAATTGACCGCATCACGGATGTGGTCGGCCAAATTGAAGCCCAGCCACACCAGCGGCAGGATCACCAGCAGAATCCAGCCCAAGGTGAGAATGCTCGCCGCCAGGGTTTCGTGCCCGCCAAGCCAACGGGTCAGCAAGCGCATCAGCGGCCAGCTGGCGTAGGCCAGGATCGCACCCCACAGCAAGGCCGAGATGAACGGCGCCAGCACCCACAGGCAGGCGCTTAGCAACACCAGCAGGATGATCTGCACCAGCAGGCGATCATTATTGAGCATCACAGCAGGTGCTACTCCTCAGCGAATCAGATCGATGTGCAAGCCAGCCTTGGCCGGGTTGCCCAGTTCCAGCCGGGCAGCGCGCACGCCCTGGGCCACCAGCGCCTGTCGCCAGGGTTCGGCCGCAGGGCCGGCCAGGGTCACGCGCAAGGTGCTGTCCTGGTTCAGGCTGCGAGCCAGCAGCGCCACCCAGTCGGCCGGCGGCGGCGTCACGCCCAGGTCAGGGTAGTCCAGCCGGCCAGTGCCGCGCAGCTCGCGCAACAGCGTGGCCGGGGTTGGCAATACCGTGCCCAACGGGCTTTCGGCAACCAGTTGCTCCACATGCAGATAAGGTTTGCGGCCATTACGGTTGATGCCATACAGGGCCACCAATGTATCCACCCCGGAGTCGGCATGGCGCAGCAGGATCATGCCCTGCTGCTCGTCCGCGCCCACCAGCTTGGCGTTGGCGAAAATCTGATTGGCCCACAGGCTGGACTCGCCGCACTCCTGGCCCTGGCACCAGAACAGCACCTGGCCGCCCTTGTCCTGCAGGCTCTGGCGAGCACCGTTGAGCGCATCCATGGCCGAGGCGCCCACGGCCAATTCATAAGTGACGGAACTGAGCTGGCCGCGCGCACTGACCTGGCCGTCCATGCGGATCTGGTTGCTGATCTTGCGCACCGCACCCAATGGGTAGGTGCGTTCGGCCTGCATCGCAGGGCGAGGGTCGATGGCCTGGGCATCGGCCGGCCGCGGGATATCGGCAAACTCGGCGGCCATGGCGGCACTGCCAAGCACACTGGCGAGAACCAGGATGAAAAGGCGCGGCACGCGCAGCCCTGCCCTCATCGAAAGGCCGCTGCGGCGATGGTGTAGAGGTGGTTCATGGTCGTCTCCCTTGGCAACCCGGCTCCCTGTTGAGCCCGCCCAGCCTCGACACTTGCCCGGCTCAAGTCAAGGCGCGGCGAAGAAGCGATTGAAACAGCTTGCTACAAGGGCCGCTCCGGCCTCGTTATTCAAATGCAGATGATGGCCGCCTGGCAGGCGCTCGTGGCTAAAGGGTAGCTGGGAAAGCAGTCCCGTGTGCTTGGCCAGCATGCCCTCTTCGGCCACCACCAGGTGCGCCGGGCAGGCAATGCGCTGGACAAAGGAAAACGCCTGTTCTTCGCTCATGCGCAGGGGCGTGGGCAAAGTCAGGCGGCTATCACTGCGCCAGCTGTAGCCACCGGGCACCGGCATCAGCCCTCGCTGGGCCAGCAGCTCGGCGGCTTCGCGGCTTACCGCCACCATGCCTTTCATCCGCGCCTCCACGCCGCGCTCGAAATCGGGGTACACCGACTTGCGCTTGCTCGGCAGGGCCAACTGCTCCTGCAGCGCCTGACCGAAACGCTCAGCGGTGCTTGGCGCCGATGACCCGGGGGGCACCACCGCATCGATCAACGCCAGGCGCTCGATGCGCTCGGGCACGGAACCGGCCAGCACTACAGAAACAATTGCGCCCAACGAATGCCCCAGCAGCGAAAAGCGCTCCCAGCCCAGCTGCTGCGCCACTTGCAACACGTCGTGGGCATAGTCGTAGAGCGCGTAGTTGCTGCCCATGGGGCGGTGCTGGGACAGGCCATGACCGGCCATGTCCAGCGCCACGATGCGCAAGCCTTCCAGCCGTGGCGCCAGGCGCACAAAGCTGTTGGCGTTGTCCAGCCAGCCATGCAGGGCAATCACCGGGCGGCCATCGGCAGGGCCGAACACGTGGGCCGCCAACTCGATGTGCGGCAAGCTCAGGCGAATTTCTTCAACACCGGCGCTCATGCGCAGGCCTCGTGCTGCCCATGCTGCCAGCGCGCGAAAATACTCTTGAGCAAATCCGCCGTGGCCGTTGGCTGCTCCAGCGGGAACATATGCCCGCCGGGCACGCGGTGGGTTTCGCCGTGCCGCAGGCTGCGCACGTTACGCGCATGGTGGGGCAACACCACGCGGCTGTGCTCGCCATGCACCAGCGCCAGCGGCACTTGCAGGCGGCGGGTACTGGCCGGGCGCACATGGGGCACACTGCGGTAGATGCCAATTTCCGTGGCCGCATTGAAGCGCAGCCGCACACCTTGGGCGTCCGCGCACAGCCCATGCTCCAGGTACGCTTCGAAACAGTCAGGGTCGAAATCGCGAAACAGCGCCTTGCGGGAGAAGTACGACCGCGCCGCGTCCCGATCGGCAAACACCTCGCGCCGCCCCAGAGTGCGCCCAGCCGGTGTCAGGCGGTCGATGAAGCCGAAACGCTTGGCTGCGCGAATCATCCATTGATCGGTGCGGGTAAGCGCGGGCGAATCAAGCATCACCACCCCCCGGTACAACTCGGGCCGCTTCAAGGCCGCGTACAGGTGCAGCAGGCCACCAAACGAGTGGCCAACGCCCCACACGGGCTCGGCTTGCTGCTCAAGGTGGTGAACCAACTCGGCAATCAGCGCCGGCCAATTATCCGACACCGGAAAGCGCGGGTCATGAGCATGCAATGGCAAATGGGTAACGTGGAAATCAGGCGCCAGGTGGGCGAATAGTTTGCCGTAGGTGCCGGACGGAAAACCGTTGGCGTGGGCGAAGAAGATCGGTTGCGACATGGAGGGCGGCTCGTGGGCGAATCCTGAGGAGGATTGTCCGCAAGCTGGGCGGCGGGGGCAATGCGGGGAATGGTCATAAAGCAGGGTATTCAGGCCATTGATTGTCGCCTATGCCCTGAAGCGTGTAGCCGCTGCCGTAAGGCAGCGCTGGGCCCGGCCCACATTGAAGATCTCCAGAGTACACCTGGGCCAGTGCAGCCTTCGGCAGCGGCTATAGAATTTCGTGTAGCCATGCCGAAGGCTGCGTCTGGAAAGCCAAGGGGGAAATCAAGCGCGGCTGATCAACCGGTCAAAGGACAGTTTGCCCGCGCCTTCCAGCAAGGTCGCGATGGTGCCGGCCAGCAGGGCCAGGGCGAATTCGTAGCCGTTGTTGGCCATGAACAGACCGTTGTGGATATGCACGCTGAGGATCGCCACCACCAGGGTCACGATCAGCACCAGCGAGGCGGGGCGTACCAGCAGGCCGAGAACCAGGGCCAAGCCGCCGAAGAACTCGCCGCTACCGGCCAACAGGGCCATCCAATAGCCAGGGTGGATGCCGATGCTTTCCATCCACTGGCCAGTGCCTTCCAGGCCGTAGCCACCGAACAGGCCGAAGAGCTTCTGGCTGCCGTGGGCGAGGAAGATGATACCGACCAGAACGCGCAATACGGTGAAGCCCAGGCCGGCGTTGGTGGTGAAGAGGCGTTTGATCGAAGCGTTCATGGCGTGTTCCTTGAGAAGGTGTGTAAGGAGTTGATGGACGCCATATTAATCAATCTATCAAATAATAAAATCGCAATTAAACGACAAAAATGATCTATTATTTCGATATATTTTCCACTGGCATTGCCTACCCCCCCCCGGAACTGCCGTCAGGCTACGAAAAGGTCCGCAGGACCTTCAGCGATGTCATGTCGAACGCGGGCCCGCTGCGCACGCCTTCGCAGCCTGAGGGCAGCCTACGAGGGGGAGCGCGATGAAGGGTGGGGCGGGGAAAATCAACGGTTGAAGGCGATGCGCCGGCCTTTCATGGCGCCTGGGTCCAGGCTCTCGCGCTCGCGGTCGTAGGCCAGGTAGTACTTGTTCACACTGTTGACGTAGCTCACCGGCCCCATGCCCACCTGCTCCATGGCCACCCGCTCGACCTGGAAGAACCACTGGTTGGGGTTCAAGCCGCGCCGGCGTGCTTCGGCGCGCATGGCCTGAACCCGCTCGGGGCCCAGGTTGTAGGCCGCCAGCACGAAGGCCATGCGCTCACGGTCGTTGAGCTGAGGGCTGGCGAAAAATTTCTTGCGGATCATGGCCAGGTAACGGGCGGCCGCCTGGACGTTATTGTCCACCTGCTGAATGTTGCCCACGCCCACCCGTTGCGCAGCCGATGCCGTAATCTGCAACAGCCCGGTGGCACCGCCGCTGCCGCGCACCGACGGGTCCAACTGCGACTCCTTGAAGGCCAGGGCCGCCAGGTTCAGCCAGTCCATGCCCTGCTCCCGAGCATAGCGCTGCAGTACGGGGCGCAGTTTTTCCAGACGCTGGCGGTCACTGTGGGCCAGGGGGTTGTGCACCTGATACAGGCGCCGATACACACGCATGAACGCTGCGTCCTGATCGGACGGCACGCGGTAGGTCTTGAGAAAGCGATCAATGCTGGCTTGCAGCATCGAGGCGTCGGTGCGCACATACCAGGCCTGCTGTTCGGGCACGCTGACCTGCACGCCGGGCTGAATCATCAACTTGGGCATCACCTTGGCCCAGCGTTGGGCAATGGGCCGCTCGACAATGGTCATGGGGAAAATCCCGGCCTGCACCATTTCCAGCACGTCTTCCACCGCCAGGCTGGGGTCGGCCCACTCCACCTGGATCGGCGCCAGCTTGCGCAGCGCCAGTTTCTGGTTGATGGCGTGTAGGGCGTCACCGGCGGCGCTGCCTGCCGGCAGGGTCACGGTCTTGCCCGCCAGTTGCTCTACCCGGCTGTAACGACGCTCGCCCTTGGCACCCACCAGCACCAACGGCACGTCGTCGAGCACCGGGTCGCTGGCGCTGACCTGTTGCGTGTCGGGCAGATCAACCAGCTCCCCAGGCGCCACCAGGTCGCCTTCGCCACGCTGCAGCGCACCGATGAGTTGGTCCTTGGGCTTGGGGATAAGCTTGAGGTGGATGGCCTGGGCGTCGTCGACGTGGCCGTTCAGATACTGCTCGAAGGCACGCAAGCGGTGATATTCGACCCCGATGGGTTCGCCCTGCACTTCACCGGAGCTGTTGCGGCTCTGGTTTACCAGCACGCGAAGCACCCGGCTGTGGCGGATGTCGGCCAGATCGCGAACCTTGCTCGGCTGCACCACTTCCACCGGCCCGGCCAGGCGCGCAACCGCCGGCAACGGTGCCAGCAGCGCAAGCAACAACACGGTCAACAATGAGGGACGCGTCATCGGGTCTCCAGCCTGATTCAGGATCGACCTCAAGAGACCACGATAACGTCTTGAAGTTCTTGGCTTTAATGTTCTACTGCACGCTCTGTTATGCTGTCCGGCCTGCGGCCCGAGGTAGCACACCATGCAACTCATCGACATTGGCGTCAACCTGACCAACCCCAGTTTCGACGCAAAACACCAGCAAGTGCTGGAGCGCGCCTATGCCGCCGGCGTCAGCCAGCTGGTGCTCACCGGTACCGAAATTGCCTGCAGCGAGCAGTCATTAGCCCTTTGCGAACAATGGGATGAGAGCGCCACGCGGCTGTTCAGCACCGCCGGTATCCACCCCCATCACGCCAGCGACTGGAACGCCGATACCGAACGTCAGTTGCGTCATCTGCTGGCGCAGCCACGGGTACGTGCGGTGGGCGAATGCGGCCTGGACTTCAACCGCGATTTCTCGCCGCGCCCGCAACAGGAAAAAGTGCTGGAACAGCACCTGGCTCTGGCCGTGGAACTGCAACGCCCGGTGTTCCTGCACGAGCGCGACGCCAGCGTGCGCCTGCTGGAAATCCTCAAGGACTTCCGCGACCACCTGCCCGCCGCCGTGGTGCATTGCTTCACCGGCGAGCAGAAAGCGTTGTTCAGTTACCTGGACCTGGACCTGCACATCGGCATCACCGGCTGGATCTGTGACGAGCGCCGCGGCACGCACTTGCATCCACTGGTGGGCGATATCCCTCGTGGCCGCCTGATGCTGGAAAGCGATGCGCCATACCTGCTGCCGCGTACCCTGCGGCCCAAGCCGAAGAATGGCCGCAACGAACCGGCCTACCTGCCCGAAGTGCTCACGCAGGTGGCCCGACACCGCAACGAAAGCGCCGAGGACCTGGCGGCCCATAGCACGGCGTGCGCGCGGGCGTTCTTTGCTTTGCCGATGCCGGCTTGACCCATATCAACATTTGCGTAATGGTCTTCTGGGACAATGATGGCACCTTGCCCTAACTGCTCCGCGAATTCAGAGAAGACCTCCTACATGGGTACCTGGCTTAGCAACATCTCGCTCAAATACAAATTCTGGGCCGTCAATGCGGTCGCCTTTATTACCACCCTGTTGTTGGTGATGTACGCCATCCATCTGGAACAACAGGGCCGCGTGGCCGACCTGCAGGCGCTGTCACCCGGCGCGGCGGGCCCCGACTTCACGCAGGTGTTCAGCGAGCGCTTCGCGCAGTACGCCGGCGCCGTGCTGGTACTGATGCTGGCCATGCTCGGTGCTTCGCAATTGCTGATCCGCTTTCTGCTCAGCCAACTCAATACCCTCAAGGACGTGATCCTGCACGTGGAAAAAACCGGCGACCTGTCGGCGCGCGTGCCGATAGCCGGCGCCGACGAGGTGGGCCAGATGGCCGTGGCCTTCAACGCCATGCAAGCGGGCTACCAGCGCGTGGTGGCCACCGTGGCGCGCACCGCCGCGCAACTGGACGAAGGTGCCGCGCGCCTGGCCAGCAGCATGGGGCAGGTGCGCCACGGCATGCTCGGCCAGCAAAGCGAGACCGACCAGGCTGCCACCGCCATCAATGAAATGACCGCCACGGTGCACCACATCGCCCAACATGCCGGCGCCACCCGCGACCTCTCGCAAACCGCCGACACCCTGGCCGGTAGCGGCCAGCAGGTGGTGGACCGCGTGCAGGTGTCGATCGCCGGCCTGTCCAGCGGCGTGCAGCAGACCGCCGAGATGATCCAGCGCCTGGCCGAGGACAGCCAGAAGATCAACGGCGTGGTAGGCGTGATCCACAGCATTGCCGAACAGACCAACCTGCTGGCCCTGAACGCCGCCATCGAAGCGGCCCGCGCCGGGGAAATGGGCCGCGGCTTCGCCGTGGTGGCCGATGAGGTACGCAACCTGGCCAAGCGCGTGCAAACCTCCACCGATGAGATCACCGTGATGGTCACCGCCTTGCAGGCCGGCACCCGCGACGCCGTGGATTTCATGCAGGAAAGCTCGTTCAAGGCCGACGATTGCGTGCAGCAGGCCCGCGAGGCCGGCGCTGCCCTGGCGCAGATCACCGGGGCCGTGGCGCAGATGCGCGAAAGCAACACGCAAATCGCCGTGGCCGCCGAACAGCAAAGCCAAGTGGCCGAGGACATGAACCGCGCGGTGGTCAGTATCCGCGACGTGACCGAGAACACCGTGCAGCAAACCGTGGACTCGGCCACCACCAGCACCGACCTTGCCAGCTTGGCCACCGAGTTGAACAGGGCCATCGGGCAGTTGAAGCTGTAAAGAAAAGCCCTATCGCGCGCATAGGCAAGACTCATTCGCCGGGCCGCACGTCCGGCACTACGCTTACCTCACGCAGTAACGCATTACATCGAGGAGAGCGCCATGAGCAAGTACCTGCCCCACATCCCGAGTTTTCACTGGCAGAACAATGCCGACCACACCGGCGAGCTGATCGGCCTGCCGCTGATCGGGCTGGGTGGCATGCTGATTGTCTCGGGTGCGGTGGACGCCAGCTTCCTGCCGTTGGCCGTGGGCATCATCGGCGTGATCGCCGGGCTGGGCCTGCGCAAGGCCTGACCCTCATCTCAAGACGCCGCTTTTGGCAACTGGTACAGGACCTGTGCCGCTGCCGAAGGCTGCGCTGGCCTTTGAGTACAGCGAGGCGCAGGGCCAGCGCAGCCTCAGCCGAAGACTGTCACTGTCTGGCGGCTGATGGCAATCAACTTACCTTCGGCTGTATACAGCATCGCCGAGGTGTGGCCATAGCCATCCCGGGCATGTTCGATGGTGGCGCAGTAGCGGCACCAGTCCTGGGTGGTAAGGTTGGCCAGCGGCTGGACAAATTCGATGGTCCAGCTCAACGTGCTGCCCGCCGCCGGCTTGCTCAGGTGCGGCAGCACCGCCGGTGGCCAGGCATCCACCAGGGCCAGCAGGTGCGCCTCGCTGACCGGCTCGGCGCTCGGCTCATCGCGCAGCCGCACCCAGCCGCCCATCTGCCGGCCATGGCTGCCGGTGAACGGCAAGCCGCCGATGCCCCAGCGCAAATCCAGGTGGCGAATGTATTCCGGCGTCACGCCCTGGAGGTAGGGCAACGGCGTGCAGTCGGCCAGCGGCTTGGTTTCTACCGCCGGCAACGCGGGTACGTCAATGTAGGAGGGGCGCGGGGCGCCAAAGCTGGCCTGCATCAGGGTTACGGTGCCGCCTTCGGCAACCGCCCGGCCCAGCAACGTGACCACCGACTTGCCTTCGCGCAGCACCTCCACCTCGAAGCTGATGGGCGCGCCAAGGGGCGCCGGGGCCACAAAAGTAATCGCCAGCGAGCGCGCCGGCCGTTCCTTGCCAACCCTGGCCTGAATGGCTTCGAACAGTAGCGCTGCCATCAGGCCGCCATAGCCGGCGCGGCCCTGGGCCCATTCACCGGGCAAGGTCACGGCCTGTGGATGGGTGCGCACGGCGCTCAGCAGGTCGGCAAAATTCATGGCTACCTCGGGGTGGTTCTCAAATCAGCCATCTTAACCAGCCAGGCAGGCCAGATCAGGGCGTGTTTCGGCCAATTGATCGGCTTAGTGCTTCAGCGCATCCAGCAACTTGTCCAGCGCCCGATCACTGCGCTGCTCGCCCTTGACCAGGCCTGCCTGCCACTCATGCAGGCAAGGCAGCAAGTCGGGTTCCTTTTCCACCTGCAACAGCCATTGCCAGTTGTCATGCCAGTCGCCCAGGGTGCCCTGGGCCTGCTTCAACTGCTTGACCAGCGCCGTATCGGCCTTGTCCAGCGCCGGGTAAGCCTCGGCGCCGTAACGGGTGCGCTTGATCAGCAGGCGCAGGCGATGGCGATCATGGCCCGGCTCGCGCAAGGCATGCTCCAGTTGCCGCCACTGCTTGGCCAGGCGTTTTTCGATGCGCACGCGCAGGTTGCCGATCACTTTCTGGCGGTGGGCGGCCCGAGCGAAACGCGGGAAACCGTCCAGGATGCGTAACAGGCGCTGCAACTCGACACTGGCGGCTACCCTGGGGTAAACGCCTTGCATCTGCGCCTCACGGTGTGCGGCCAACGCCGGGTGACCACGCTTGAGCAAGTGCGCGGCCAATACTTCGCGGTCGCGGTAAGGCGTGGTCATTTGACCCACGTCGCGCGCTGCGTCTTCCAGCTGATCAACCCCAGGCAAACCGCGCAGTGGCCGGATCAGGCTACGCAGCCGGCGCACGGTGGTGCGCAGATCGTGCAGCGCTTCCGGGTCGGTGTGCGCTTGCAGCCGCGCCTGGCAGGCCATCAGCCGTACTTCGATGCCCAGCAAGTGGGCAATCACTTCATCGAGCATTTTCGACATTACAACGACTCCCGAACCGCCACGCGGCGCACGCCCTCAAGGCTTGCCCGCACCGCTTTGAATTGTTGGCGAAGCCCCTTCAGGTCAACCCGCTGGCCGCCATAGCGCTGGGCGATGAACGCCGCGCTGAAGGCTTCGATGGCAGCAGCCTGGCTGCCCAGTTGGCGCGTGGCGCGCTGGGCGAATGCCTGCACACCTTCGCCGGTGGCGCGTTCCAGGCCGTGGCGGGCCAACAGTTTCTCGAACGCCTGGTAAAGCTGCAACTGACTATCGGCCGTACGTGCCCAGGGCTTGAGCACCACGATCGCCAACACCAGCAATATCACCAGCAAGCCCACCGGCAATATGGACCCGGCCAGGCCTTTGAACCAGCGGTTGAGAATATTCACCTGCTGCGCCGCCTGGTAATCCAGCACCCAACGCTGCCAACCATAGTTGAGATTATCCCACCCCAGGCGCAGGTCGTTGAGCCAACTGAAGCGGCGCAGGCGCAAGGGCGAAAAGGGTGCATCGCCGAGGAACTCCTCGTCCGCCGCCAGGGCCTCTTCGGGCCCGGCGTCGATGCGCAGCGGTGATACTGCGGCCGTTGGGTCTACACTGCGCCAGCCCTGCCCCGCCTGCCAATATTCCACCCAGGCATGGGCGTCGAACTGGCGCAGGGTGAGGTAGTTGCCGCCCGGGTTCAGTTCACCGCCCTGGTAGCCCACCACCATGCGCGCCGGAATGCCGGCGGCACGTAGCAGGAAGGTCATGGCCCCGGCGTAGTGGGCGCAGAAACCACGGCGGCTGTCGAACAGAAAACTGTCGATGCTGTCGGCGCCCAATGCCGGCGGCTTGAGGGTGTAGTGATAGTCCTCAGTGCGAAAATGCTGCAGCACCGCCTTCACCAACGCATCGGGCTGCGGGTAGCGCGTTTGCAGGTCATGGGCCCACTGCCGGCTGCGGGGGTCGCCGCCCGGCGGCAGGCGCAGGTCCTGGCGGCGGATCGAGTCATTCAACTGCAGGTCGCGGATGGCCTGGGGCGAAGACGTCACTGCGTACAACACCGCTCGGTCCAGCGGCTGCGGGCGCACCAGGCGGTAGTCAGCCATCTGGCGTACACCGGGCAGGTCGGTACGCGCCACATCCAGCCCGTACAACCAGCGCTGCCCGGCAGGTTGTTGAATGATGTGGTAGCTCAGCTGCGCGCCGCTTGGTTGCCAGTTGGCCACGGGCAGCCCGCGAGCCAGCTCCGACTGGCTCCAGCGCGCGCCGTCGAAACGCTCCAGGGTAAACGCTCGCCAGTACAGGGACTGGCGCGGCGGCATCGGCCCGTCGAACGTGACCTGCATCACCAGTTGCGCCGAGCGCCCCAGTTCCGCCACATCACCGGGTGTCATGCTTTCCGACAGCCCGGTCTGCGCCTTGTTGCTGGGGATAGGCAACGACCACAGCGGTTCCATGCGCGGAAAGAACACGAAGAACAGCACCATCAACGGCAGCGCCTGGGCAATGATGCTCAGGGCCAGGCGCAGGGTGGCCGCCGGGCGCGCCACCAGCCGGGTTTGTTGCAGGCCGATCATGGCCGTGAGCAAGGCGCTCACCGGTAGCACGCTGTACAACGCCCAGGGCAGGCTGGCGTCGTACAGGTAGGCCACTACCACGCAGAAGAAGCCCAGGTAGATCAGCACGCGGGCGTCGCGCAGGGTGCGCATTTCCACCACCTTGAGCATGAAGGTGGCCACCAGTAGCGTGGCCGCCGCGTCCAGGCCAATCAACACGCCGCGGGACATGAACACCGCCGCGGCCGTAGCCACCACCATGCCGATCTTCAATATCAGGCCGGGAAAGGCTGCGCGCATGCGGAACACCTGCACCCGCCACACCGTACAGCCCAGCCACAGGCCGATCATCCATAACGGCACATGGGACCAGAACGGCACAATCACCAGGCACTGCGCAAGCAACAGCCAGGCCAGGCTGATGCGGGGAATGGCCGGTGCCTGGCTCATGCCGTCTGCCCGTAGAGCGCCAGCGCGCGCAGGCAGGCTTCGCGATGGCCCTCGCTGCAGTCCACCGGCAGGTACACGCCCGGCAGGCGCAAGGCGAACGGGCGTTGCTGGCGGGACAGCTCCAGCACCCAATGGCACAACCGTGACAGGCGCTGTTCCAGGTCGCCACCCAGGGCCATGAAGTCCAGGCAAAGGTCGCGGCCGCGCAGGTCGGCAAACTCCTTGACCAGCAATTGTGCGCCGCGCGAATACGCCTTCCAGTGCAAACGCCGCCAGGAATCCCCCGGCTGGTAGGCCTTGAGGCCTTGATAGTCGTCCACGCCCTGCCCGGCCACGCGCAAGCCTTCACCCTCGACATCGTCGTTGGCGTCGACCATCACCGGCATTTCGCCCTCCAGCGGCCGTGGGTACACCAGCACCCGCTGGCCCAGGTTGCAGTAGCTCCAGGCGCGTAACACGCCGAGGGGAAAGGTGCTTTGCAAGCGCATGCGCGGCGCTGGCAGCCAGCCGCGTGTGACCGTGGGCAGGTTGAGCTCCAGCTCCAGCGCGGTGCCGGCGGCCACGTCCACGCTTTGCAGGTCAGTGGCGGACCAGCCCACGGCAATGGCCTGGTGTTCACGCCCCAGGCTTTCCAGGCGCACCATGAAACGTGCGTGCTCGCCGGCGAATATCGCCGGCGTGCCCGCCGCGCTGATGCGCAAGCCGCTGAGGTTGCGAAAGGTGTGCAGGATCGCCACCACGAACACCGAACCCAGCAGGAACACCAGGGCGTAAGCCATGCTGTTCTGGTAGTTGATGGCCGCGAGCAAAATCAACAGCAGCACCACGCCAAAGGCCGCACCGCTGCGGTCGGGCATGATGAAGATCTGCCGCTGGCCCAACTGCACCTGCGCCGCCGGCGGTGCGCGGCGGTCCTGCCAGCGCCGCCAGCCCTGGCGCAGGCTGGCGTTCACAGCGCGGCCACCTCTTTGAGCAACCACTGCACCAGCGCGCCACCGCCCTGGCCGGTGGGGTCGGCGCGTTCGCGCAGGCGGTGGCTGACCACTGACGGCAATACCGCCTGCACGTCTTCGGGAATCACGTATTCGCGCCCCAGCAGCAACGCCCAGGCCCGCGCCGCGGCCAGCAGCGCCAGGCTGGCGCGCGGCGACAGCCCCCAGGCAAATTGCGGTTGAGTGCGGGTGGCTTCCACCAGGCGCAGCACGTAGTCCACCAGCGCATCGCTGACCCGCACCTCGCGGGCCTGCTGTTGCAGCATGGCCAGTTCTTCATGGTCGAGCACCGCCGCCATGCGCGGCAACAGTTCGCGCCGTGACTCGCCCAGCAACAGCGCCTTTTCCGCCGCCTTGGCAGGGTAGCCCAGGGACAAACGCATCAGGAACCGGTCCAGCTGCGACTCGGGCAAGGCAAAAGTGCCACCCTGGCTGGTAGGGTTTTGG
This sequence comes from Pseudomonas sp. M47T1, assembly GCF_000263855.1. Lineage (GTDB taxonomy): Bacteria > Pseudomonadota > Gammaproteobacteria > Pseudomonadales > Pseudomonadaceae > Aquipseudomonas. The sequence goes on along the minus strand of NZ_AJWX01000019.1, from coordinate 27,851 downwards.
GTGGCAATCACGAAGAACGGCTGCGGCAACGGCCGCGTGGCGCCCTCGATGGTCACCTGCCCTTCTTCCATGGCTTCAAGCAAAGCGCTCTGGCTTTTCGGCGTGGCGCGGTTGATTTCATCAGCCAGCACCAGCTCGGCGAAAATCGGCCCGGGGTGGAACACAAACTGGCCGCTGTCCTTGTCGAACACCGAGGTGCCGAGGATGTCGCTGGGCAGCAGGTCGGAGGTGAACTGGATGCGCTGGAAACGCAGGCCCATGACCTTGGCCAAGGTGTGGCTCAAGGTGGTTTTGCCCATGCCGGGCAAGTCCTCGATCAGCAAATGCCCCCCGGCAATCAGGCAAGTCAGCGCCAGGCGTACCTGATGCTGCTTGCCCAACAGCACTTCATTCACGGCTTCCAGGCAGGCGTTCAACTGGCTATGCATCATGCAACTCTCCCTGTGGAACGCTGTAGCGGTTGCCGCAGGCTACACCTCAACGGCCGGCGCGCGATTCCTTGATGTAGAAGCGCGCCTTCTCGGCCTTGTCGGTACAGCCTTGATAGGCTTCGAACTGCTGCTGGGTCTTGGCCCCGGTCAACAGCGACAGCGCCTTGGAATAACTCACGGTACCGGCAAAGCCCTCGGCCTTGGCCAGGTCCAACTCATGCCACGCGGCATCGAGCTCCGTGCCGCAACTTTCGCGATAGGCCGTCTTACCGGCACAACCTGTCAGAACCAATGCAATCAACGGCAGGCAGATCCAGGCTTTCATGGGGTGACACCTCAAGGAAAAAACAACGTTAAGTGCTGGCTCAGACGGCCAGCAGGGAAAAAAGTGCCATGAAAGTAGCGTAGCAGGGCCTTGGAGGCCAGTGCGGGTTGGTGTGGCGCGGTGATCTTTTCCGGAACTGGCGGCCTGCGCTGCTGCTAAAGGGGGCAGCGCAGCCTGGCGGCAGCGGTGAATCAGCCTTGGGGCGCAGAGGGAGGGCTCGCAGTGAGGCCCTGAATGGACGCATCAACCAACGCCGAACTCCATTCGCCCAACCTGACGGCCGCCCTGCGCAGGCGTGGGTCATCGGGGAAATCGCCCATGGCCAATTCTTCATGAATGGCGGTGGCACATTGCTTAGCCAAGGCGGCTTGCTCAAGGGCTTCGAGCTGGGGAAATGAGAGCTGCCACAAATCGCCGTCAAACGAAGGGTAGCAGGGGAGCGCGGGATGAACAGGACCTGTACCTGCACACGATTGAGCGGACACCCTCAGCCTGTGCCCTGCAACAGAAACGCAACCCCAGCAAAAAGATGAAACTCCTCCTCCCCACCCTTGTCCCGCCCCCACCCAATAGCGCATTGTGACCCCAGCATTCATCGCAACGACCCTGGGGGCTCAAGCATGAAGAAACGCGTTGCACTGGTTCTGGGCTCCGGCGGTGCCCGTGGCTATGCGCACATTGGCGTGATCGAGGAAATCGAACGCCGGGGGTATGAAATCGGCTGTGTGGCCGGCTGTTCCATGGGGGCGGTGGTGGGCGGCATCTATGCCGCGGGCAAGTTGGACGAGTACCGCAACTGGATCGAAAGCCTGGATTACCTCGACGTGCTGCGCCTGGTGGACGTGAGCTTTCGCCTGGGGGCCATTCGCGGCGAGAAGGTGTTCGGGCAGATCCGCAAGATCGTCGGCGAGCTGAACATCGAAGACCTGCGCATTCCCTACACGGCAGTGGCCACCGACCTCACCAACCAGCAGGAAATCTGGTTCCAGGAAGGCTGCCTGCACCAGGCCATGCGCGCCTCGGCGGCCATTCCCAGCCTGTTCACGCCGGTGGTGCAGGGCAACCGCATGCTGGTGGACGGCGGCCTGCTGAACCCGTTGCCGATTGTGCCGGTGGTGTCCAGCCACTGCGACCTGATCATCGCGGTGAACCTCAACTCCACCAACCAGAAGCAATACCAATTGCCCGTGATCGAGCGTCCGGCAGCGTTCAAGATGCGCTTCGATGCGCTGCTCAACTCCCTGGGCTCGCACTTGCCATTCCGGCGCAAGCAGGCCGAAGCCTTGCTGCAACTGGAACGCGAAACCCTGAAGCCTACGGCGGCCATCCTGCCCAACCCCTGGCTGGCGGACGCCGCGGCGCCCAGCGTGCAGCAACCGGCCGCCGCCCCGCAAGAGGATGGCGCGCCCAGCTCGGCCACCGGATCAGTGATTATCGACAACGTGGGGCCGGCGTCGCTGCTGGACCTGATCAACCAGAGTTTCGAGGTGATGCAGACCTCACTGGCCCAATACAAGATTGCCGGTTACCCGCCGGACATCCTCATCAACGTGCCCAAACGCGTGTGCCGCTTCTTCGAGTTCTACAAGGCCCCGGAGCTTATTGCATTGGGTCGATTGATTGCCCGCGACACGCTGGACAACTACGAACGCGAGAAACGCTGAGCGCGTGAAGCTCAGTGGCAGCCACTGTCTTGGGTAGGACCCGGCCCCACAATCAATTGTTGTTTCAAGCCAGCGCCGACAAAGATTTTGCTGTCAGCGTTAGGGGTGCAAGGCCCGGATAGATTAAAGTAATGCCCCCGGCCCGGGCGTTATTTCACTGTACCCGGTCACCTTCACCAGGAACCTTCATCGATGGAACATCGTGAAGCGCTGATCGCGCTGCGAACCTTTCTCTCCACCCAGATCCTCGGCCAGGAAAAACTGATCGACCGCCTGCTGATCGTGCTGCTCGCCGACGGCCATATGCTGGTCGAAGGGGCGCCGGGGCTGGCCAAGACCAAGGCCATCAAGGAACTGGCGGAAGGCGTGGAAGCACAGTTCCATCGCATTCAGTTCACCCCAGACCTACTGCCTGCCGACATCACCGGCACCGAGATCTACCGCCCGGAAACCGGCAGCTTCGTCTTCCAACAGGGGCCGATCTTCCACAACCTGGTACTGGCCGACGAAATCAATCGCGCCCCGGCCAAGGTGCAGTCGGCACTGCTGGAAGCCATGGCCGAACGCCAGGTCAGCGTGGGCCGCAGCACTTATGACCTGTCGCCGCTATTTCTGGTGATGGCCACGCAGAACCCCATCGAGCAGGAAGGCACCTACCCGCTGCCCGAAGCCCAGCTCGACCGTTTCCTGATGCACGTGAAGATCGGTTTCCCCGACGCCGCCGTAGAGCGCCGCATTCTCCAGCAGGCCCGTGGCGAGGCGCTCAATGGCGAGACCAAGCCCGAACGCCGGGTTAGCCAGCAGGCCATTTTTGCCGCGCGCAAGGAAATCCTCGGCCTGTACATGGCCGACGCCGTGGAGGAATACCTGGTGCAACTGGTAATGGCCACGCGCACGCCCAGCAAGTTCGACACCGAAATGGCCGAGTGGATCGCCTACGGCGCCAGCCCGCGCGGCTCCATTGCCCTGGACCGCTGTGCTCGGGCCCATGCCTGGCTGGCCGGGCGCGATTTCGTCAGCCCGGAAGACATCCAGGCCGTGCTGTTCGATGTGCTGCGCCACCGCATCATCCTGTCCTTCGAGGCAGAGGCCGCCGGCATTGACCAGGACCGGGTCATCCAGCGCATTCTCGACGTCGTCGCCGTCGCTTGACCCTCATGTCGACCCCCGTGCAGCCTGCGCCCGGCATTCGCATCAGCCTCGCCGAAATGATCGAGATGCGTCACCGCGTGCGCGAAGTGCAGCTGTTCTCCACCCCGGGCCAGCGCAGCCCGCTGATCGGCCTGCACCATTCCAAGCTGCGTGGCCGCGGCGTGGACTTCGACCAAGTGCGCGTGTACCAGGCCGGCGACGACGTGCGCAGCATCGACTGGCGGGTAACGGCGCGCACCCAGGAACCACACACCAAGCTGTTCCATGAAGAGCGCGAACGGCCCATTTACATCCTGGTGGAACAGAGCCAGCGCCTGTTTTTCGGTTCCGGGCTGATGTTCAAGTCGGTGCTGGCGGCCCACGCCGCAGCGTTGATAGGCTGGGCGGCGCTGGGCCACAACGACCGCATCGGCGGCCTGGTGTATGGCGGTGGCGAGTTCTACGAGGTCAAGCCGCGGCGCAGCAAGCAAAGCTTGCTGCAACTGCTCAACCGCCTGGTAAGGGTCAACCAGTCACTGCACACCGACACCCCCCACGACGACGAAGCCCTGAGCATGGCCCTGCGCCGCGCCCGCGAAGTGCTGCGCCCCGGCAGCCTGGCCTTTATCATTTGCGATGAACGAGCCTTGAGCACCGCCGCCGAGCAGCAGTTGAGCCTGCTGTCGCGGCACTGCGACCTGTTGCTGTTGCCCCTGTCCGACCCGCTGGACCACGCCTTGCCAGCGGCGGGCCTGCTGCGTTTCGGCCAGCGCGGCGCGCAGCTGGAACTGGACACCCTGAACCCCGAACTGCGTAAGGCCTACCGCGCCCAGGCCGAGGCACGCATTGCCCGCTGGGAGCGCCTGGCACAGAAGCTGCGGGTGCTGATGATGCCACTCAGCACCCAGAGTGAAATGATTGAACAATTGCGCGCCTACCTGAACCCGCACAAACCGGGCAAAAGCCAATGAGTGGCCTGGACGAACTGCAACCACTGATCACCCCGCCCGCCGTGAGCCTGTGGCCGCCGGCACCTGGTTGGTGGCTGGTGCTGGCCCTGCTGCCGGTGCTGGCCTTCGGGTTGTGGCGCCTGCGCCGCTACCTGCCCCGGCGCAAAGCCATGGCGCCCGTGGAGCAACCGCTGGACCCGGTGCGCCAGGAAGCGCTGGCCGAACTGGCACGCCTGCCCAAACCCTACGACGGCGCGCCCGCCGGTGCCTGGCTGCAGCAGATCAACGCGTTGCTCAAGCGCCTGTGCCGCAACCATTACCCCAACGCCCACAGCCATACCCTCAACGGCCGGCAATGGCTGGCGTTCCTCGACAACCGCTGCCCGGCCGCCGGCCTGACCCGCTGGATGATCCTGGTGGAAGGTGGCTACAAGCCCGAATGCAAACTCGACGACAAGGCCATCATCGGCCTCAACCAGTCGGTCGAGACCTGGATCCGCAAACATGTTTGAGTTCGCCTGGCCGTGGGTCTTCCTGCTGGCGCCCCTGCCCTGGCTGATGCGCATCCTGCTGCCAGCGGCCGACAGCGGCGAGCCGGCACTCAAGGTCACCTTCCTCGACGAACTCGAAGGCCTGGCCGGGCGGCGAGCGCGCATGAGCCTGCCCACCTGGCGGCAACAGGCCCCGTTCATTCTGCTGTGGTTGCTGCTGCTGGCCGCCGCCGCCCGCCCGCAATGGCTGGGGCAACCGCTGCCAATCGCCGCCAGCGGCCGCGACCTGCTGGTGGCGGTGGACGTGTCCGGGTCCATGGACTACCCCGACATGCACTGGGAAGGCGACGACGTCAGCCGCCTGACCCTGGTCAAGCGGCTGCTGGGTGACTTCCTGGAAAACCGCAAGGGCGACCGTGTGGGCCTGATCCTGTTCGGCAGCCAGGCCTACTTGCAGGCCCCGCTCACCTTCGACCGCCACACCGTGCGCACCTGGCTGGACGAGGCGCGCATCGGCATCGCCGGCAAGAACACCGCCATCGGCGATGCCATTGGCCTGGGCCTCAAGCGCCTGCGTCTGCGCCCGGCACAAAGCCGGGTGCTCATACTGGTGACCGACGGCGCCAACAACGGCGGCGAGATCCATCCCCTGACCGCGGCGAAACTGGCGGCCGAGGAGCACGTGAAAATCTACACCATCGGCATCGGCGCCGACCCGTCCGAGGACGGCGCGCTGGGCATGGTGGGGATCAACGCCAGCATGGACCTGGACGAAGCCAGCCTGACCGAGATCGCCCGCCTGACCGGCGGCCGCTATTTCCGCGCCCGCGACGGCGACGAACTGAAAACCATCGGCGCCACCCTCGACCGGCTGGAACCGGTGACCCAGCAGCCTACCCAGGCCCGACCTACCCAGGCGCTGTACAGCTGGCCACTGGCAGCAGCGGTGCTGATGAGCCTGTTGCTGGTGGTGCGCGAACAATGGCCCGACGCCGCCTGGCAGCGCCTGTTTCAGCGCCGCCACTTCCTGCCGCCCACCAGCGACTGGCGTGAACGGCTCAAGCGCCTGCGCTTGCGGAGGCGTCGATGAACGAACTGTGGCCCCACTGGTTCCGCCCCGCCTGGCTGTTGCTGCTGCCGCTGCTGAGCTGGCTGCTGTGGAAACTCTGGCACCGGGAAAAACGCCTGGGGCGCTGGCAATTGCTGTTGCCCCACGCGTTCCACGCCACCTTGCTCAGCGGCGCACACCGGCGTGGCAACAAAACCCCTTGGCTGGCGCTGGGGCTGGCATGGCTGCTGGCAACCCTGGCCCTGCTGGGCCCTAGTTGGCAGCGGGTGGAGCAGACCAGCCAGAAGCCTGCCGACCCGCTGGTGGTGATGCTTGAACTGACCCCGGACATGCTCGCCCCGGACGTGGCGCCCAACCGCCTGGAACAGGCCAAGCGCAAGTTGCTGGACCTGTTACAGGCGCGCCGCGATGCGCAGACGGCAATCATCGTCTACGCCGGCTCCGCCCACGTACTGGTGCCGCTGTCCGATGACCTGGCCACCAGCCGCAACCTGCTGGACGCGGTGACACCCGGGATCATGCCGCAAAGCGGCCACCGTGCCGACCTGGCGGTGGAAAAAGCCCTGACCCTGCTGCACCAGGCCGGCCTGGGCCAGGGCCGTCTGTTGCTGATCGGCTCCTCGCTCAGCGACGCCGAACGCGACGGCATCATTCAACGCCTGGGCCGCGACGCCCCGCGCCTGCTGATGCTGGGCATCGGCACCCGCGACGGCGCGCCGGTGCGTGACGAGCATGGCGAATACATCAAGGACGCCCAAGGCGCGATCCTGCTGCCGCGCCTGGACAGTATCGGCCTCAAGACCTTTGCCGGTGAGGTGGGCGGCCTTTTCCGCCAGGCCCATCTGGAAGACGACGACCTGGGCGAACTGGGCCTGCTGGACGGGCCGCTGAGCCTGCAAAGCACCGGGCAGACCGTGCAACTGGACAGCTGGGCCGACCAGGGTTACTGGCTGCTGTTGCCCCTGTTGCTGCTGGCCGCCTGCGCCGGGCGGCGGGGCTGGCTGTTCTGCCTGCCGTTGCTGTTGTGCCTGCCCCAGCACAGCTTCGCCGGTGGCTGGGACGACCTGTGGCTGCGCCCCGACCAGCAAGGCCAGCGCCTGCTGCAACAGGACCGCCCGGCCGAAGCCGCCCAGCATTTCCAGGACGCGCAATGGCAGGGCATTGCCCTGTACCGGGCCGGTGACTATGCCGGGGCAGCCCAGCACTTTGCCGAAGGCAACGAGGCCCAGGATCATTACAACCGCGGCAACGCCCTGGCCATGAGCGGCGAGCTGGAAGCGGCATTGGACGCCTACGACCAGGCACTGGAACGCCAGGCCGACCTGGGCCCGGCGCTGCGCAACAAGGCGCTGGTGGAACAATGGCTCAACCAGCAGCGGCGCCAGGCCCAGGCTGCCGCCGATGCCGCCGCCGAGGCGGCGCGCAAGGCCGCCGAGAACAACACCAGCAACGCCAGCGCGCCTGCGCAGAACGCCCAGTCGGACGCCGTGGCGCAACACGCCCAGCAAATCGACAATCCGCCGCCGGCCACCCCGCCCGAGGCGCAGAACAACGCCAGCAACACCCCGGCCACCGGCGACAATGACAGCACCAGCGCCACCCCTCAGGCGCCCGACGCTCAAGCGCCGATTTTCGCGCCAGCACCGCCCCCCGACGGCGACCTCAGCGACGAGCAGCGCCAGGCCCTGGAACAATGGCTGCGGCAGATTCCCGACAACCCGTCGGAACTGCTGCGGCGCAAATTCTGGTATGAACAGCAACAGCATCAGGAAAAGACCCGATGAGTCGCGCAAGCGTCCTGCCCCTCACCCTGCTGGTGGCCCTGCTGGCCACTCAGGCCCACGCCGCCGCTCTCACCGCCAGCGTCGACCGCGCGCGTCTTGCCGTGGGCGAAACCCTGGTATTGACCCTGGAAACCAGCGACGTGACGCAGTTCGGCAAGCCCGACCTCAGCGCCCTGGATGCCGCCTTCGAGGTGCGCGACACGCGCCAGGTCAATCAGCTACGCACCCTGGGTGCCGACAGCCAGGCCACCACCCGCTGGCTGATTACCCTGGCACCGCGCCAGGCGGGCACGGTGGTCATCCCGGCGCTGCAGATCGGTGACCTGCACAGCGACGCCATCAGTCTGCAAGTGCAGGCCAGCCAGGCACCCGACGCCAACACCGAAGCGCCGGTGTCCATCGAGGCCAGCCTCGACAGCACCAGCGTCTACGTGCAGGCCCAGGCCTTGCTGACCGTGCGCGTGTACCACTCGGTGGCGCTGTACGACGACAGCAACCTCACACCGCTGCAAATCGCCGACGCCCGCATCGAGCCGGTGGGCGAGACGCGCACCTACGAAAAGCTCATCAACGGCATCCGCCATGGCGTTATCGAAAGCCGCTACGCCATCTACCCGCAGCACAGCGGCAGCCTGCAGGTACCAGCCCTGACCTTCAGCGCCACCGAAGTGGAACCTGCGGCCGGCCAGGACGCCAACACCCCGCACCCGGGCAAGATGGTGCACGTGGCCACCGCCGTGCTGGACCTGACCGTCAAGCCCAAGCCGGCCACCTACCCCGCCGACGCGCCCTGGTTGCCGGCACGCAGCCTAAACCTGAGCGAAAGCTGGAACCCCGAGCCCGACCACTTGCAGGTGGGCGACTCGCTGACCCGCACCTTGACCGTGAAAGCCGAGGGCCTGTCCGCCGCGCAACTGCCACCATTGCCCGGCACCGACAACATTGCCCTGCGTCGCTACCCCGACGAGCCGCAGTTGAGCAACCAGGTCAACGAGCGCGGCCTGGTGGGCAGCCGTGATGAACGCGAAGCGCTGGTGCCGGCCCGCGAGGGCGCCATCGAAGTGCCCAGCATCGACGTGACCTGGTGGAACACCCAGGAAGACCACCTGGACCACACCAGCCTGCCTGCCCGTACCCTGCAAGTGGCGCAGAACCCCACCCTGACCGTCGATACTCCAGCCACCGGCAGCAGCGACGCGCCGCCGGTGTGGCCATGGCAACTGAGCACCTTGGTGCTGGCGCTGACCACACTGACCGGATTCGTGTTGTGGTGGCGAGCCCGCTCGCAACCGGCGGTGGCCCGCGCCGCGCAGACCGGCCCCAGCCCGCGCACGCTGCTCGACGACCTCAAGCGCGCCTGCCTGGCCAACGACCCGCAGGCCACTCGCCAGGCCCTGGATGCCTGGGCACGGCAACAGCCCGAAACCTTGGCCGACATGGCCGCCCGCTTCGTGCCGCTGTCCGATGCCCTGGACGGCCTCAACGGTGCGCTGTACAGCGAAACCGGCCAGCACTGGCAAGGCGAGCAGCTGTGGCGCGCCATCGGCACCATACCTGCCAGCGAAGCGGTGCACGCCCCGGTCGGCGACAATGGCGCCCTGCCGCCGCTCTATCCAAAATAGTCTGGCCCACTTTCGGGTGGGGCTTTGCCAAGGAATTCACGATGCACCTGTTCCACACCTCCGACTGGCACCTGGGCCAAAGCCTGCATGGCCAGGACCGCGACTTCGAACACGCCTGTTTCCTGGCCTGGCTGCTGGCGCTTCTGAACCAGCGCCAGCCCGATGCACTGCTGATCGCCGGCGACATCTTCGACACCGTCAACCCGCCGGTCAAAGCCCAGGAACGGCTGTATGACTTCATCGTCAACGCCCACGAACAACAGCCGCTGCTGACCATCGTGATGATTGCCGGCAACCATGATTCCGGCTCGCGCATTGAACTGCCGGCACCACTGATGCGCCGCCTGCGCACCCACGCCCTGGGCCGCGTGGTGTGGCTGGACGATGGCCAACTGGACAGCGAGCGCCTGTTGATTGCGCTGCCCGACGCCAGCGGCGCGGTGGCCGCCTGGTGCCTGGCCCTGCCCTTCCTGCGCCCGGCGGAAGTCACCGGTGCCACCCTGGGCGATAATTACATCAGGGGCATTGCCCACGTTCACGAGCGCCTGATCGCCGCTGCCGAGCAAAAGCGTCAACCCGGTCAAGCCTTGATCGCTGTCAGCCACGCGCATATGGCCGGCGGCTCGGTGTCGGTGGACTCCGAGCGCAGCCTGGTCATCGGCAGCGCCGAGGCCCTGCCCGCCAGCCTGTTCGGCGAGGCCATCAGCTACGTGGCCCTGGGGCACTTGCACAAGCCGCAGCAGGTCAATGGCGAGTCACGCATCCGCTACAGCGGCTCGCCTATCCCGCTGTCGTTCTCGGAAATCGACTATCCCCATCAGGTCCTTGAAATCGAGTGCCAGGGCGAACAGCTCATCAGCGTCGAGCCCCACCTGGTACCGCGTGCCGTGGACCTGATTCGCGTGGGCCCAGCCCCTTTGGCCGAGGTACTGACGGCGCTGGGCGAGCAACCGGAAGTGGACCTGCTTGCCGGGCTCACCAATCAACCGTGGCTGGAAGTGCGGGTCATCCTCGATGAACCGCAGCCCGACCTGCGCCAGCAAATCGAAACCGCCCTGCAGAACAAGGCCGTGCGCCTGGTGCGCATCGGCGCCGAATACGCCGGCAGCCGTAGCGCCGATGATAACGACGCGCCGCTGCAAGCACTGGACCAACTAAGCCCCCAAGAGCTGTTCAGCCGCGCCTGGCAGGACAGCTACGGCAACGAGGTGGACAGCGCCACCCTGGATGACTTCGCGCTGTTGTTGCAGGAAGTGCAACTGGAAGGAGAGCAGCCATGAAAATCCTGGCCATCCGCCTGAAAAACCTCGCCTCGCTGGCCGGCCCGTTCGAGCTGGATTTCACCGCCGAGCCGCTGGCCAGCGCTGGCCTGTTCGCCATCACCGGCCCCACCGGCGCAGGCAAGAGCACACTGCTGGACGCCCTGTGCCTGGCCTTGTTTGGCGCCGTGCCGCGGTTAAGCAAGACCGGCCGCGACGCCAAGGTGCCCGACGCCGATGGCGAGATCAACACCGGCGACCCGCGCACCCTGCTGCGCCGTGGCACAGGCGCAGGCTTTGCCGAAGTCGACTTCGTGGGCATCGACGGCCGCCGCTACCGCGCTCGCTGGGAAGCCAACCGCGCCCGCGACAAAGCTGGCGCCAAGCTGCAGAACAGCCGCCAAAGCCTGCGCGACCTGGACAATGACCAATTGCTGGCCAGCCAGAAAGGCGAGTACAAGACCTTGCTGGAAGGCTGCCTGGGCTTGAACTTCGAACAGTTCACCCGCGCCGTGCTGCTAGCCCAGAGCGAATTCAGCGCCTTTCTCAAGGCCGACGACAACGAGCGCAGCGAACTGCTGGAAAAGCTCACCGACACCGCGCTGTACACGCGCCTGGGCAAACGCGCCTTTGAAAAGAGCCGCGATGCCCGCGATACCCACAAGCAGTTGCAGGAGCAGGCCGGCGGCATCGCGCCGTTGCCCAGCGAGGAGCGTGAGGCGCTCGACCAGCGATACACCGGCGCCCTGGCCACGTTGCGTGCTGAACAGGCGCGCCTCAAGCAACTGGAACAGCAGCGCCAGTGGTACGCGCAAGGTCAACGCCTGCAAGACGAGCATCAGGCAGCGGGCGAGCAGTTGCAACAGGCCGAGCAACAGGCCCTGGCCTTGAGCGAGAGCCGTGACACGCTGGTGCGCCTGGACACCCTGGCACCCCAACGCCACCTGTTCAGCCGCGAGGCCGAACTGAACGCTGAACGGCAGCCGCTGGCGGCCCGCATCACCCAGCAGCGCCAGGCGGCCGAGCAACTGCACAGGCGCCAGGGCCAACTCAAGCAGGCACGCGAACAGGCCCACGCCGCACTGGCCACCGCGCTGGCCGCCCAGGCCGACGCCGCCCCGGCCCTGCGCCAGGCCTTCGACGAACAAAGCCACCTGACACGCCTGGATGAACAGGCCGCGCCGCTGCAGCAGGCGCTGTACAGTGCCGAACAGGCCCGCGACCAAGGCCGCGCCGCCATCGAGCGCCTGGCGCACAGCCAACAGGCCAGCACCACGCGCCTGGCCCAGTACGCCGCGCAACTGCAACACAGCGCCGCCCTGGCGCCCCTGGCCGACGCCTGGCCGGTGTGGCGCCCGCGCCTGCAACAAGCCCTGACCCTCAGCGCCCGCCTGCTCAAGGGCCGCGAAGCATTGCCGGCACTGGAGCAACGCGCCACTGCCAGCCAGGCACAACTGGCCGAGCGCCAACAGGCGCTGGATGCCCTGTACCAGCAGGCCCAGTGTGCCCCCCATGAACTGGCCGACCGCCTGGCCAACCTGACCCATCAGTTGCACGACAGTCGCCAGCACCTGCGCAGTGTGGAAGACCTGCACCGCCACTGGCAGCGCCAGCAGGAACTGCACGAGCGTCAGCACACCCTGCGCGAACAGATCTGCGTCGCCACCGGGCAACGCGAGGCACGTACCCGCGAAGGCCTGCAACTCAAGGGCGAACACGAAACGGCGGTGCAGCAACTGGACCTGACCGTGGCCTTGCTCAACCGCCAGCGCCTGGCCCGCAGCGCCAGTGTCGAAGAACTGCGAGCCCAGTTGCAGGACGACCAGCCGTGCCCCGTGTGCGGCAGCGCCGAGCACCCCTGGCATCAGCCCGAAACATTCTTGCAAGCACTGGCCGGCCACGATGACAGCGAAGAGCGCAGCGCCCGCCAAGTGGTGGAGAAACTTGCCGCGCGCCTGGCCGAACTGCGCGTGGAAGTGGCCGCCCTGCGCGACCAGCAAGCCCTGTGCAAGCAGCAGGAAGAACAGCTGCAAGGGCAGCTGAACGCGGTCCAGCCTTTGCTGCACGCGCACCCGTTGCATGCCTTGCTGATCGGCGCCGAACAGCCCGCCCCCTGGCTGGACCAGCAACAGCAGGCCGCCACCCAGCGCATCCACGCTGAGGAGCAGCAACAGGCGGCCCTGCTGGCCCTGCAACAGCACGCCGGCGCTCAACAGCAGCACCTGCAACAGGCCCAACAAGCCAGCCAGGACGCCAGCCGCCTGCTCGCCGAGCAGCGCCAGCACCTGAACAACGACCAGCAACGCCTGGACGAAGAGCTGCAGGCCTTTGCCAGCGTGCTGCCAGCCAGTGAGCTGGACGGCTTGCAACACAGCCCCTCGGCCACCTTCATGGCCCTGGACAGCGCCGTCACCCAGCGCTTGCAGCAACTTGACCAGCAACGCGAGGAACAGCAGGAACACGAAGAACGCCGGCACCGCCTGGACCAGGAGCGCCTGCTGCAACAAGGCCGCGAACACGCCGCCGCGACCCAAAGCGAAGGCCTGGCGCAGTTCAGCCAGCAACGCCAGGCGGTCGGCGAGCGCCTGACCCGCGCGCTTGGCCCCCACGCCGATGCCGCCACGTGGCAGGCGGCGCTGGAGCAAGACGTACATCAGGCGCGCGCCAGCGAAAGCGCCGCCGCCGCGCAGCTGCAAAGCGCCGACAACGAAGCCGTGCAACTGGCCAGCGAGCTCAAGGCTGCGCAGCAGCGCCAAGAGCAATTGAGCCAGGCACTGACCAGCCTGGAAACCAGCCTCGAGGTGTGGCGCCAGCAGCACCCACAACTGGACAACGATGGCCTGACCGCCTTACTGGCCATCGACGATCAACAAATCGCCGCCTTGCGCCAGCAGTTGAGTAGCGCCGACAAGGCCGTGGAACAGGCGCATGTGCTACTGCACGAACGCGACCAGCGCTGCCAGGTGCATCAGGCCCAGGCCAATGGCGCCCCCGGGCCGGACGAACTGGACGCCACCCTGCAGGCCACTGCGCAACAGTGCGCGGCCTGCGAAGAAACCTGCGCCGAGCTGCGCGCCCAACAAGTCGAAGACCAGCGCCGCCTGACTGCCCACGGGCAGCTTCAGGCGCGCATCGAGCAGGCCTACGCCGAGTTCCAGCGCTGGGGCCGTTTAGCCGCCCTGATCGGCTCGGCCGAAGGGGAAAAATTCCGCAAGCTGGCCCAGGCCTACAACCTTGACCTGCTGGTGCATCACGCCAACGCCCAGTTACGTCAACTGGTGCGCCGCTACCGCCTCAAGCGCGGTGGCAGCATGCTGGGCCTGCTGGTGCTGGACACGGAAATGGGCGACGAACTGCGCTCGGTGCATTCGCTGTCGGGCGGGGAGACCTTCCTGGTGTCCCTGGCCCTGGCGCTGGGCCTGGCGTCCATGGCCTCGAGCACCCTGCGCATTGAATCGCTGTTCATTGACGAAGGCTTCGGCAGCCTCGACCCCGAATCCCTGCAACTGGCCATGGACGCCCTCGACGGCCTGCAAGCCCAAGGCCGCAAGGTGGCAGTGATTTCCCACGTGCAGGAAATGCACGAGCGAATCCCGGTGCAGATCCAGGTTAAGCGCCAGGGCAACGGCCTGAGCAGCGTGGAGGTGGTGGGGTGATCCTGTATTCGTTCCGCCGCTGCCCCTACGCCATGCGTGCGCGCATGGCGCTGCACTACAGCGGCGTGCCGGTGCACATCTGCGAAGTGAGTTTGAAAGCCAAGCCAGCCGACATGCTGGCGGCATCGCCCAAGGGCACGGTACCGGTGCTGGTACTGGACGATGGCACGGTGATCGACGAAAGCCTGGACATCATGCGCTGGGCGCTGGCCCGCAACGACCCGGACGGCTGGTTGGCCGCCGATGGCCAGGCGCTGATCGAGCACAACGACGGCCCGTTCAAGCGGGCGCTGAACTGCTATAAATACGCCGACCGCCACCCCGAACACCCCATGGTGTTTTACCGGGAACAAGGCTGCGAATTTTTGCAGGTGCTGGAGACAAGGCTTGAAGGAGGACCCTGGTTGGGTGGCGAAGGCATCGGCCTGGCCGATATCGCCATCGCACCCTTCATCCGCCAGTTCCGCGGGGTGAACCCGGACTGGTTCGGGCAGGCGCCCTACCCGCGCGTGCGGGAATGGATAGTGGCAATCATCGAATCGGATCTGTTCAACGCCATCATGACCCCAACCTAGTATTCGGCGCGCTTGCGTCGGATGGGGTACAAGCCTGCGGCCGCTGCTACAGACCGACCACGAATTGGGTCGCCACCGTGGCAGCAATCATGACGGCCACATAAAGGCCGATGGCCAGGTAAGCGCCCTGGCGGGCAGAAGAAAGGATAGCACTGGCCATGTGTGTAGGCTCCGTGGCGAACAATTCAGGCTGACAGCATCGGGGATCACGCGGCCGAAAACCAGTGACAAAGATCAATGACGGTTATCGACTTTTTTGATTGTAGCTCAGCTATGAACCTTAACCCGCCCCACCATTGGGCGGGTGTGCTCAAAGCTTTTCAGTGCTGGTTTTTGTGGTCCAGGGCGGCATAGAAGTTGGCGCTTTTCTGCAGGTACTGCTGGGTATAGCTGCTGACTGCGGCCTTGCGTTCCTGTACCTGCACACTGGCGTGGGCGGGCAGCACGACACTGGCGGAAACAGCGGAAGCGGCGATCACGGAGAAGAGATTGAAGTTCATGTCGGTATCCCTCGAAGACGGTGGTTTGGCTGGGGCCGGTGAGGCCATGGGTCAAACTTACGCCTGGGGTGCTGCGGGTTGAAATTCATTGGGGTGGTAGCGGATATCACTGGGATTGATATTTCCGTACCCGGTTGCGCGCGGCACCTGGGCAGTGCCCAAACGCCTGCGCGGCCCGGTGGTAGCGGCCACTTCGCTACCGCCTGCGGCATGAACTGCAGGATTTGACAGTATCGCGCACCACCCAACCCTCATACCCTACCCGCAGATCCATGCCTGGCAGGACACGCTCATGAGCAGCCACGACCTCGTCCCTACTCCACGAAACCTGCATTTCGACCTTCCGGCCGAGCGCATTTGCGATTGGTACCAACACTGTCGTTATATGAGCCACTGGAGCAATAGCCTGTCGATCATGGCTCCGGTGTTCGAACGCTTCGTCATCCAGGCAATACGCGCCCACGAATCGACCCTTGCAGATGTCCCCCTGTTATCGCAGCAGGTCAAGGCGCTGATTGACCAAGAGGCCGTGCATGCGCGCGAACATCGCCGCTACAACGACTTGATCGACCTTGCCGGGCTACCGGCTACACGCATCGCGCGACGCTGGCAAACCCTGCTCCACCACACCCTGGAATCACGCTGGGTATCGAACCGAATGCGCCTGGCCGCAACGATGATGTTTGAACACCACGCAGCCATGATTGCCGGACAAGAATTACGCACGAGGAAGAACACGCCGGACATGGAGCCCCGCTTTCTGGCTCTGTGGAACTGGCACGCCCTGGAAGAAATCGAACATAAATCAGTGTCGTTCGACCTATGGCGCCATACCTTGGCGCCTGGGCCGGTCAGGTATGGGTTACGAACCTCTACCGTCCTGCTGCTCAGTGTGCCGTTCTGGTACATGATCTTCGAATCCTTCCTGCGCCTGATATGGGCAGACCGGCATTCGACCGAGCATGTACACGGTGCATGGCGCCTGGCGAAGTACCTGTGGGGGCCGCATGGCTTTTTCTTCGGTAATTCCAGGGGGTGGCTGGCCTATTTCAAGCCTGGGTTCGACCCATGGACAGACGATGACGTGGCATTGCTCAAGCCGCTGGAACAAGATCGGCTCTAAGGTGGCGTGAACCAGGACACTGCGGTTGTGTAGCCGGACAAAAATCGAAAACGCAAAATCCCCGCGATACTGGAGTATCGAGGAAGCATTTGGAGAAGGTATAGAAAGGAAATGGCAGGGGCGGCTGGATTCGAACCAACGCATGGCAGGATCAAAACCTGCTGCCTTACCGCTTGGCGACGCCCCTGTAGGTGTTGCGACGAGCACGTTGGACAGTGCTCGTTGGGTAGGCGCGCAATTTAACACCATTGTTCGTACCTGTGAAGCCCTGATGCAAATATTTTTGTTTAAAAACAGAAGGTTGCTAAATGGCCCTTTCGCTCTCAAAAGATTGCACCGGTCTGTAGGAACGGGCCATGCCCGCGAAGCAGGCACCGCTGTACGCCGGGCGACACGTGGCGCGGCCTTCGCGGACACGGTACGCTCCTGCAGGGGTAGGTCAGCCTTTGATGAAGGCCAACAGGTCGTTGTTGATGACGTCGGCGTGGGTGGTGCACATGCCGTGGGGGTAGCCCTTGTAGACCTTCAGCGTGCCGTGGTTCAGCAGTTTGATCGACAACTGGGCCGAGTCGGCGATGGGCACAATCTGGTCGTCATCGCCATGCAGCACCAGCACCGGTACAGTGATTGCCTTCAGGTCTTCGGTGAAGTCGGTTTCCGAGAAGGCCTTGATGCAGTCGTAATGGGCCTTGGTGCCGCCCATCATGCCCTGGCGCCACCAGTTGTCCTTGACCCCTTCCGACACCTCGGCGCCTTCGCGGTTGTAGCCGTAGAACGGCAGCGGCACTTCCTTGTAGAACTGCGACCGGTTGGCCGCCAGCGCGCTGCGGAAGCCGTCGAACACCTCGATAGGCAAGCCGCCGGGGTTGCTCGCCGACTTGACCATGATCGGCGGCACTGCGCCAATCAGCGCGGCCTTCGCCACCCGCCCTGCCCCGTGCCGCGCCACGTAGCGCGCCACTTCGCCGCCACCGGTGGAGTGGCCGATGTGAACGGCGTTTTTCAGGTCCAGGTGCGCGGCCAATTGCGCCACGTCGTCGGCGTAGGTGTCCATCTCGTTGCCGGTGGCGGTCTGGGTGGAACGGCCGTGGCCACGGCGGTCGTGGGCGATCACCCGGTAGCCTTGATGCAGGAAGAACAGCATTTGCGCGTCCCAGTCATCGGCGCTCAACGGCCAGCCGTGGTGAAACACGATGGGCTGGCCGGTGCCCCAGTCCTTGTAGTAGATCTGGGTGCCGTCTTTGAGGGTAAACAGAGCCATGCTTCCACCTCCATTGTGCAGAGAAGCCTGCGCACACTGCGCACGCCGAACAAGGAGGGTAGATGGTGCCGGGAAAAGGCGAGCTACCGCTGGTCTGCGCACCAATGAAAAACCCCCGCTTTCACGGGGGTTCTTTGCATCAACGCAGGAACTTCACATCCGACGGTGAATCGATGTCGAACTTCTGCACGGTGTCGCCCAGCTTGCCAGTGGCCGGGTCACGCTTGACCACGACGATCTGGTTGCTCTTCTGGTTGGCGATCAGCACGAACTTGCCGCTTGGATCGATAGTGAACTCGCGCGGTTCCACGCCTTCCACCGAGCGACGCTGTACTTCCTTGAGCTCACCGCTGGCCTTGTCGATGCTGAACAGCAGGATCTCGCTGGCCTGGCCACGGTTGGTCACGTAGAAGTACTTGCCGTCAGCCGAGAAGTGCAGCGCAGCCGTGGCCTTGTGGGCAGCATCGGCGTCGGCAGCAGCCAGGTTGATGGCCTGCTTTTGCACCAGGTTGCCGGCTTTCACGTCGAACACAAATACCTGGCCGCTCATTTCGGTGGTCAGGTAGGCATGCTTGCCGTCAGCGCTGAACAACAGGTGTCGCGGGCCGCTGCCCGGTGGCAGTTGCACGGAAGCCGGCGATGCAGCGGTCAGCGGCTTGGCCTTGTTGGCAGCGTCGTAGTGGTAGACGAACACCTTGTCGGCGCCCAGGTCCTGCACATAGACGAAGCGGCCATCGGGGCTGGAAACCACCGAGTGCACGTGATCGCTGTCCTGACGGCCGGCCACTACCTTGGAGGCAGCGTCATGGCTCTCTTGCTGCACCAGCGGGCTCAGGGTGCCGTCAGCGCCCACGCCAAATACCGACAGGCTGCCGTTCGGGTCCGGGTGCACCGAGTAGTTGGCCACGAACAGGTGTTTTTCACCCTTGGCCAGGCTTGAGAACGTCGGGTCCTCACCCTTGGTCTCAACCTGGTTGATAGGGGTCAGGTCGTGGGTCTTGGCGTCGATCTTGAAGGAGCTGACCTTGCCCACTTTGTCGTGGGTGGAATCCGGGCCGTTCTCGTTCACCGCAAACAGGTGCTTCTGGTCCTTGCTGATGGTCAGCCAGGACGGGTTCTCGGTCTTGGTCACTTGCAGCGGCTTGGCGCTGATCTGGCCAGTGGCGCTGTCGAAGTGGTAGCGGTAGATACCTTCGCTCGAAGCGTTGGTGTAGGTACCCACCAGCAGGTCATAGCCGCTGGCCGCCATGGCATGGGACGAGAGCGCGGTAATGCCACTGGCAAGCAGAAAAGGCAGGAGATGACGTTTCATTGTGTTTTTTATCCTCGACGGGTCGTGATCAAAAGACCCTGATCATTTTCAGAAGTTGGACGCCAGGAACATTTATTCCTGTTCGTCATCCTCATCACTTGCAGAGAAACCACTGAGGCAGACTAGTTGATAGCTGCCGGTGTCGTTGCTGATTTCCCAGGACTGTTGCGCATCATCGAAGCGCGCCGCCGCCAATTGCTCGGCAGTGAAGCGCCAGCGCTTGAGCTCGCGCCCATCCATGCATTCGATGCGCAGTTCGCCCGCGTCCAGGACAAAATCAAAGACATGCAAACCATTGATCAGCAGCATGCCGCTTGTTTCTAGTTGTTCGGTAAGGCCGGTCATGACCATCTTTCATAAAGGGGTGGAGAGGCGCCTATCATAGGCCAAATCGGCCGATTTGAAACCGGTTTCTGCTTCAATCTGTCGCACCCTGAGGCGTGTAATAGCGTCGCGGGATAGCCCATAGAATCAGGGCTGCGGCCAGCAGGCTGATAATACTCAGCACATACAGCGCCGGCGTGGCCGCGCCCGTGAGGTCCTTGATGCGGCCGATCATGTAAGGAGCGATCACGCCGCCCAACTGGCCCAGGGAGTTGATCAGCGCTATGCCGGCCGCAGCTGCCATGCCACTGAGAAAGCGCGGCGGGATGGTCCAGAATATCGGCATCCAGGCGATCAGCCCGGCCATGATCAGGCTCAACCCCAGCATCAGCGGCAGCAGTTGCCCGGCAAAAGCGGCGCACACCAGGTAGCCAATGGCGCACAGCAGCGCGCAACTCGCCATGTGCCAGCGGCGCTCGCCGCGGCGATCCGAACTGATGCCCATCAACAGGTTGAAGGCGGCAGCGCCGATGTAGGGCAAGGTGGTCAGCAGGCCGATGTGCAGCGTATCGGCCACGCCGGCGCTGCGGATCAGTTGCGGCATCCAGAACAGCAGGCCGGTCAGGGCCATGACCAGGCACAGGTAGATGGTCGACATCACGTAGGTGGTAGGGTGCTTCCACAGCCCGACGAGCGAGTGCGACGCCGTGCTGGTGGGCTCGGCGGCCATGCGTTCGAGCATCAATTGCTTCTCGTGCGGTGACAGCCATTTGGCCTGTTCAATGCGGTCACTGACGAACCACAGCACCACGAAACCCAGCACAATGGACGGCAGCGCTTCCAGCAGGAACAGCCACTTCCACCCGGCCAGCCCGTGAGCGCCGTCCAGCGTGCCGAGAATCAGGCCGGCCAGCGGCCCGCCCACCACGCCGCACAGGCAGATGGAGCTTTTGAAATAGCTGTTCACCCTGGCCCGCCGCCCCGCCGGGTACCACTGCGTGAAGAAGTACAGCACGCCCGGCACAAAGCCGGCCTCCATCACCCCGATCAGAAAGCGCAGGGTGTAGAACCAGAACTCGCCCTGCACCAGCATCATGCAGGCGGAAGTCAGGCCCCAGGTGATCATGATTCGCGCAATCCACACCCGCGCACCGATCTTGTGAAGGAGCATGTTGCTGGGTACTTCGAACAGGAAGTAACCGACGAAGAACAGGCTGGCCCCCAGGCCATAGACCGTGTCGCTGAAGCCCAGGTCGCTCTGCATTTCCAGCTTGGCGAAGCTGATGTTGACCCGGTCGAGGTAGGCGAACAGAAAGCACAGGATGAACAGCGGCACGATCCGCCAGTTGACCTTGCGGTACAGCGCGTCTTCGGACAATTCGCGGGCGCGGGTATCCAGTGCAGCGGTTTGCGTGGCCATGTCACACCTCTCTTATTGTTGTGGTGTTTGCCTTGCCGAATCACCCGTGGGAGCGGGCGCTGCCCGCGAAGGGAACACCGCGGTGCCTGCTTCGCGGGCACCGCCCGCCCCCACCTGGCCAAGCTGTTGGCTCTGTCTAGAGCGCAGCGCGGCTGGGCTGGCCATCCACCAGCCGGGTGATGCCCAGCGGGTTGGCGTTGCGCAGCGGTTCGGGGAGCATGTCATCGGGGTAGTTCTGGAAGCACACCGGCCGCAGGAAGCGGTCGATGGCCAGGGTGCCCACCGAGGTGCCGCGCGAATCCGACGTGGCGGGGTAAGGCCCGCCGTGCACCATGGCTTCGCACACCTCAACGCCGGTGGGATAACCATTGAGCAGGATGCGCCCCACCTTCTGTTCCAGCAGCGCCGTCAGTTCAGCGTGGTGCCTGAAGTCAGCCGGCTCGCCAATCACGGTTGCCGTCAGCTGGCCGTGAAGCGCGGTGATGGCGGCGTTGAGCTGGTACTGATCCGCCACCTCGAGCAGAATCGTGGTGGGCCCGAACACTTCTTCCTGAAGCACCTCATCGCCATTGAGCAGCAGGCTGACATCGGCCTGGAACAATTGCGGCTGCGCTTGCGCACCTTGCTGGCTACTGCCGGCCAGGTGACGAATGCCGGTGTGAGCATGCAACGCCTCCAGGCCCTTGGCGTAGCTGCGCAACGTGCCGGCGTTGAGCATCGTCTGCGCCGGCTGGGCGCCCATGGCGGCGGCCAGTTGCTGGGTGAACACGCTGAAACCGGGCGAGCGCAGGCCAATAACCAGGCCTGGGTTGGTGCAGAACTGTCCGCAGCCCTGTACCACCGAGGCGGTCAGCTCACGGGCGACGGTCTCGCCGCGTACCTCCAGGGCCTGGGGCAGCAGGATCACCGGGTTGATGCTCGACATTTCGGCGAACACCGGAATCGGCTGCGCACGCGCCGCCGCCATGTCACACAAGGCGCGACCGCCCTTCAGCGAACCGGTGAAGCCCACGGCCTGGATAGCCGGGTGCTTGACCAGCGCCTCCCCTACCCCGGCGCCGTAGATCATGTTGAACACGCCCGCCGGCATCTCGGTGCGCTCGGCGGCGCGAATGATCGCATCGGCCACACGCTCAGCCGTGGCCATGTGGCCGCTGTGGGCCTTGAACACCACCGGGCAGCCGGCCGCCAGCGCCGCAGCGGTATCGCCACCGGCCGTGGAAAATGCCAGGGGAAAGTTACTGGCACCGAACACCGCCACCGGGCCCACGCCAATACGGTATTGGCGCAAGTCCGGGCGTGGCAGCGGCGTGCGCTGGGGCAGCGCCTGGTCAATGCGTGCGCCGTAGAAATCACCGCGGCGCAACACCTTGGCGAACAAGCGCATCTGCCCGCTGGTGCGGCCGCGCTCGCCCAGGATACGGGCCGCCGGCAATGCGGTTTCCTGGGTAACCAGGGCGACGAAATCGTCCCCCAGCGCGTCCAGTTCGTCGGCAACCGCCTCAAGAAACTGCGCCCGGCGTTCGGCGCTCAAAACGCGGTACAACGGGTAGGCCGCCTGGGCGGCACGAGCGGCGGCGTCCACTTCTTCAGCAGTGGCCTGGTGAAAATTGAATGGTAACTCGGCACCGGTGGCGGCATCGACGCTTTTGACAATCACCGAGCCCTGGGCGCTGCGACGACCGCCAATGTAGTTATGACCACGAATCATGAGACCTCCTCAGAGTTTGCCAATGCCACCCGGCACGAACGCCGCCTCGCCACGCCCCACCGTGTTGCTCAGCGGCGCGCCGAATTCGTCCAGGCTGATCTCGAAGCGATCGCCTGCCTGAGTGCTGATGCCGTCGGCGAAGGACAAGGTGGCGGTGCCAAAGAAGTGTATGTGCACATCGCCCGGGCGCAGGAACTGCGCATACTTGAAGTGGTGGTATTCCAGGTTGTCGAAGCTGTGGCACATGTTGCCTTCACCGCTGAGGAACTCCTTTTCCCACAGCACGTTGCCGTCACGCCAGATACGGCTGGTGCCGGCCAGGTGAGTTGGCAACTCGCCCACGCGCAGTTCCGGGCCATAGGCGCAGTGGCGCAGTTTGGAGTGGGCCAGGTAGAGGTAGTTCTTGCGCTCCATCACGTGGTCGGAAAACTCGTTGCCCAGGGCAAAGCCCAGGCGGTAAGGCTTGCCATCATGACCAATCACGTAAAGGCCGCCCAGTTCCGGCTCCTCGCCCGCGTCTTCGGCAAAGGGCGGCACGGGAAACTCGCCACCCGGCGCCACTACGATGCTGCCGTCGCCCTTGTAGAACCACTCCGGCTGGACCCCGGCCTGGCCCGCCGCAGGTTTGCCGCCTTCCAGGCCCCACTTGAATATTTTCATGCTGTCGGTGATGGCGGCTTCATCGCCCACCTGCTGGTGCATCTTGTCGCGAGTGGCAGCGCTGCCCAGGTGAGTCAGGCCGGTGCCGGTGATCAGCATGTGCGCTGGGTCCGGGTGGTCCAGCGGCGGCAGAATGCGGCCG
Organism: Pseudomonas sp. M47T1; assembly: GCF_000263855.1. Lineage (GTDB taxonomy): Bacteria > Pseudomonadota > Gammaproteobacteria > Pseudomonadales > Pseudomonadaceae > Aquipseudomonas. Next base: position 4,441 of record NZ_AJWX01000019.1, on the reverse strand, counting down.
TCCTCCAGCAACTGGCGGTAATCGTGGTGCTGGCCAAGGCCCAGGTCGTCGACGTGACGGGCCAGGCCCACACCGGCTTCAATGGCTGCCAGGGCCAGCTCGCGCACGCTGTCGGCGCCGCGCACTTCGTGCACGCGGTCGCTGTCCACCAGGCCAACACGGCGCTGGCCATCGCTCAACAGAAATTGCACTAGACGCATGTTGATGCTCCCTTTTGTTATTCAGGTTCGCGCGCTGGGTTGCGCGCTGCGGGCACTGGCGGCGAACTGCTCGGCCGGCAGCGCGTGGCGGCGCTCCAGCAGGCGGTAGACCACGCCAGTCAAGACGAGGCCGAACAGCATCACGGCCGTGAGGAAATACAGGCCGCTGGCCAGGGTGCCGGTGTACTCCTTGAGCGCACCGATGACGAAGGGGCCGATATAGCCACCCAGGTTGCCCACCGAGTTGATCAGGGCAATACCCGCAGCCGCACTGGCCCCGGCGAAGAAGCGCCCCGGCAATGTCCAGAACACCGCCGTGCAGGAAAACAGCGAGAACGCCACCAGGCTCAGCGCCGCCAGTTGCAGCACCGGCACGCTGAGCCAGGCGCTGAAGAACAGGCCGGCGGCGCCCAGCACGTACAGCACGGCCAGGTGGCCATAGCGGTCATTCAGACGGTCGGAGCTGCGCGGCACAATCAGCAGGCCGACGATGCCGAACACATAGGGCACCGACGACACGAAGCCGGTCACCAGGTCACTGCCGCCGAACTGCTTGATCAGCGTCGGCAACCACAGCCCCAGGCCATAGATGCTCAACGTTACCGGCAGGTAGAACAGCGCCAGCAGCAGCACGCGAACGTCCTTGAGGGCATGCAGGGGGTTGCCGTGGCGGGTCTGGCCATAGGCAGCGAGGTCCTTGTTCAACTCGCCGGTCAGCCAGCCTTTCTCCACGTCGGTCATCCATTTCACCTGCGCAGGGCCATCAGGCAGCCAACGTAGTACCGGCCAGGTGAGCAACAGCGCCGGGGTACCAATGGCGATGAACAGCCATTGCCAGCCGTGCAGGCCCAGCACGCCATCCATACCCAGCAAACCACCCGACACCGGGCCGGTGATCATCATGGCAATGGGCTGGGAAAGGATGAACAGGCCAAGGATCTTGCCGCGGTGACGCACCGGGAACCACTGGGTGATGTAGTACAGCACGCCAGGGAAGAAGCCGGCCTCGGCGGCGCCAAGCAGCAAGCGCATCACATAGAAGCTGTTGGGGCCCTGGACGAAAGCCATGCCAATGGTGATGGCGCCCCAGGTGATCATGATGCGGGCAAACCAGCGCCGCGCGCCGAAGCGGGTCAGCAGCAGGTTGCTGGGAATTTCCAGGAGGAAGTAACCGATGAAAAACAGCCCGGCGCCCATGCCGTAGGCGGCATCGCCGATACCCACGTCACTGCCCATGTGCAGTTTGGCGAAGCCCACGGCCGAACGGTCCACGTAGGCCACCAGGTACAGCAGTATCAGGAAGGGGATCAGCTTGAGGGTCATACGCCTTATCAGGCGCAATTCTTCGCTCATGGCAACGGTCTCCAATTGTTCTTGTTATGGATGGGGATCGTGCAGGCGCGTACAACTGCCAGCCGTCCTCCGTTGCGATCGACTATATAGTATTACTATTTAATCGACAACGGCTTCACATGACAGGTTTTTAGGCCTATTTTAGCTATCAGCGCCGCCATTAAGTCTTACAATAAGAGAATCCCCATGTCTGATAAGAAACCTACCCTGCGTTCGGCCCAATGGTTTGGTACCGCCGACAAGAACGGCTTCATGTACCGCAGCTGGATGAAGAACCAGGGCATCGCCGACCATCAATTCCATGGCAAACCGATCATTGGCATTTGCAACACCTGGTCTGAGCTGACCCCGTGCAACGCCCATTTCCGCACCATTGCCGAACACGTGAAACGCGGCGTGCTGGAAGCCGGCGGTTTCCCGGTGGAGTTTCCGGTGTTCTCCAATGGCGAATCCAACTTGCGCCCCACCGCCATGCTCACCCGTAACCTGGCCAGCATGGACGTGGAGGAAGCCATTCGCGGCAACCCTATCGACGGCGTGGTGCTGCTGACCGGCTGTGACAAGACCACCCCTGCCCTGCTGATGGGCGCAGCCAGCTGCGACGTTCCGGCCATCGTTGTCACCGGTGGGCCGATGCTCAACGGCAAGCACAAGGGCCGCGACATTGGTGCCGGCACCATCGTCTGGCAGATGCATGAATCGCTGAAAGCCGGGCAGATCAGCCTGGACGAGTTCCTCTCGGCCGAAGCCGGCATGTCACGCTCGGCCGGTACCTGCAACACCATGGGCACTGCGTCCACCATGGCCTGCATGGCCGAAGCCCTGGGCACCTCGCTGCCGCACAACGCCGCCATCCCGGCGGTGGATTCGCGGCGCTACGTGCTCGCACACATGTCGGGCATGCGCGCGGTGGAGATGGTGAAAGAAGACCTGCGGCTGTCGAAGATCCTCACCCGCGAAGCCTTCGAGAATGCCATTCGCGTCAACGCCGCCATCGGCGGCTCCACCAACGCGGTCATCCACCTGAAGGCCATCGCCGGCCGCATCGGCGTGGACCTGGAACTGGACGACTGGACGCGCATCGGCCGTGGCACGCCCACCCTGGTGGACCTGCAACCTTCCGGGCGTTTCCTGATGGAAGAGTTCTACTACGCCGGCGGCCTGCCCGCCGTGCTGCGGCGCCTGGGGGAGAACAACCTGATCCCCAACCCCCAGGCCCTGACCGTGAACGGCAAGAGCCTGTGGGACAACGTGCGCAACTCGCCCATCTATGGCGACGACGAAGTCATCCGCGCCATCGACAACCCGCTGGTGGCCGACGGCGGCATTTGCGTGCTGCGCGGCAACCTCGCCCCCTTGGGCGCCGTGCTCAAGCCTTCTGCCGCCACGCCTGCGCTGATGAAACACCGTGGTCGCGCGGTGGTGTTCGAGAACTTCGACCAGTACAAGGCGCGCATCAACGACCCGGAACTGGACGTGGACGCCGACTCCATTCTGGTAATGAAAAACTGCGGGCCCAAGGGTTACCCGGGCATGGCCGAAGTGGGCAACATGGGCCTGCCGGCCAAGCTGCTGGCCCAGGGCGTGACCGACATGGTGCGTATCTCGGACGCGCGCATGAGCGGCACCGCCTATGGCACCGTGGTGCTGCACGTGGCGCCAGAAGCGGCAGCCGGTGGGCCGTTGGCGGCGGTGAAGGAAGGTGACTACATCGAGCTGGACTGCGCCACAGGCCGCTTGCACCTGGACATCAGCGACGCCGAACTGACAGCGCGCCTGGCTGATTGGCAGGCACCGGTGAACAACCTGCTGGCGGGCGGTTACCGGCAGTTGTACGTGGACCATGTGATGCAGGCGGATCAGGGGTGCGACTTTGACTTCCTGGTGGGTTGCCGCGGATCGGAAGTGCCACGCCACTCCCACTGATACCCGCCCCCCCCGTAGGAGCTGCCGCCAGGCTGCGAAAAGGTCCGCAGGACCTTCGGCGGTATCATGCTGATCGCGGGCACGCTGTGCGCGCCTTCGCAGCCTGGCGGCAGCTGCTACGGGGGCACCCAGCGATGCTATGATCGCCTCACCATCGCCCAGGACTACCCCTTCCCCCATGGATTACCGCAAACCCTCCGACCGCAAAAGCATGCACGCGCGCATTGTCCAGGAAATCGGCATGCAGATCGTTTCCGGGCGGCTGAAGCCTGATGACAAGCTGCCCGCCGAAGCGTTGTTGTGTGAGGAATACGCGGTCAGCCGGCCGGTGCTGCGTGAAGCCACGCGGGTGCTGGTGGCCAAGGGGCTGGTGTATTCAAAGCCACGGGTGGGCACGGTGGTGAAGGCGCGGCGCGAATGGCACCTGCTGGACCCGGACGTGCTGCACTGGCTGATGCAAAGCAGCCCGCAAAACGAGTTCTTCGCATTGCTGACCAGTGTGCGGGCCATCATCGAACCGGCAGCGGCAGCGCTGGCGGCACAGCACGCGACAGCCGAGGACGTGGCGTCGATCAGCGAGGCCTACCAGCGCATGGAAGCGGCGCCCACGCCCGAAGCGCTGTTGCAACCGGACCTGGATTTCCACAGCCGCATCGCCGAAGCCACCCACAACGATCTGCTGGCGCACCTGTGCAACATGCTGGCATTGGCGTTGCGCGAAGCGTTGAAGCATTCCAACCAGCGGCCCAACCTGCACGAGTTGGCCATGCCGCGGCACAAGGCAATCCTCACCGCCATCGAAAACCGCGACGCCCTGGCAGCGCGCCAGGCCACCCTGGTGCAGCTGGATGATGCGCGCAATGCACTGGGAATGGTGTTGGGTTCAGAGTTGGCTCTGTAACCCCGCCTTCGCGGACATGGTCCGCTCCTGCAGGACTGCACGGTACCTGTAGGAGCGGACC
>NZ_AJWX01000018.1 GCF_000263855.1 Pseudomonas sp. M47T1 | reverse complement strand
GGTGCGGACGAAGAGACTCGAACTCTTACAGCTTGCGCCGCTGGAACCTAAATCCAGTGTGTCTACCAATTTCACCACGTCCGCATGTGAAGCCTTTAAAGCAAAGGCGCCAGATTTTCATCAGGCGCCTTTCGGAATATGGGGTGGACGATGGGGATCGAACCCACGACAACAGGAGTCACAATCCTGTGCTCTACCAACTGAGCTACGCCCACCATATTGCGCTTGTTGCATCACTTGTGCCAAAGCTGCCTGATATGGCGCACCCGGCAGGACTCGAACCTGCGACCATCCGCTTAGAAGGCGGATGCTCTATCCAGCTGAGCTACGGGCGCTTATTTAACCCACAATCGGTAACGACTGCAAATTCTAAGCTTCAGTCATGCCGAGTTAAATCATTAACTCTGCCTGACCTTCTTCACCAGTGCTAGGCTCTGCCCGACAAGTGCGACGAATGTTATAGACGACCGGTCAGGTCGTCAACAGCTTTCTGAAAAAAATTCATTTTATTTAAGGGCTTAGCGGAATCGTCGGACCAAGCGCCTTTGCCCTGCATCTATAGCATGAGAGAATGCGCGCACATTTTCTTCCCTCTCGATGGTTAATCACGCGTCATGACTGCACAACTAATCGACGGCAAGGCGATCGCCGCCAGCCTGCGCAAGCAGATCGCCCAACGGGTCGCCGAGCGTCGCCAGCAAGGCCTGCGTACCCCTGGCCTCGCCGTGATCCTGGTCGGCAGCGATCCTGCCTCCCAGGTCTATGTCTCGCATAAGCGCAAGGACTGTGAAGAAGTGGGCTTCCTGTCCCAGGCCTTCGACCTGCCCGCCACCACCACTCAGCTTGAGCTGGAAAGCCTGATCGACCGTCTGAACGATGACGCGAAGATTGACGGCATCCTGCTGCAACTGCCATTGCCCGAACATCTGGACGCCTCCAAACTGCTGGAGCGCATTCGCCCGGACAAGGACGTGGACGGCTTCCACCCCTACAACGTTGGCCGTCTGGCCCAGCGTATCCCCTTGCTGCGCCCGTGCACCCCCAAGGGCATCATGACCCTGCTGGAAAGCACCGGCCAGGACCTGTACGGCATGAACGCCGTGGTGGTGGGCGCCTCCAACATCGTCGGCCGCCCCATGGCCATGGAACTGCTGCTGGCCGGCTGCACCGTCACCGTCACCCACCGCTTCACCAAGGACCTGGCAGGCCACGTCGGCCGTGCCGACCTGGTGGTGGTGGCCGCCGGCAAGCCCGGGCTGGTCAAGGGTGAGTGGGTGAAGGAAGGCGCGATCGTGATCGACGTGGGCATCAACCGTCAGGCCGATGGCAAGCTGGTGGGTGACGTGGTGTACGAGACCGCCCTGCCCCGCGCAGGGTGGATCACTCCCGTACCTGGCGGCGTGGGCCCGATGACCCGCGCCTGCCTGCTGGAAAACACCCTGTATGCCTGCGAAACGCTACATGCCTGAGTAACACCCCGGCAATGAAGAACGCCGCCTTCCCGGCCACGGGAGGCGGCGTTTTTTTTGGCTGTGGTATTTATTCCCCCGCCCGCTCACCCCCACGCTGCCTACGATAAAGCCCCCCGCCCGCCCAGCGACAAAAGGACTTTGTCATGCCCACCCCGTTCGAACTTGCCACAAACCAATTGCCTCAATGGCTGATCAGCGCCAGCCCTGGCACCCACCAAGCCCTGCGCAAGACCCGCGCCGCGCCGGTGCCCTGGTACGAAACCGCGCGCTATAGCCAGCCCGAGTCGGTCAAGGCACTTCACAAGGCCTATGCCTCCCACCGGTTCGAAGAGGCCCAGGTCAACGAATTGCTCGCCCGCCTGCCGTCTGCCGAAGACTTCGCCGAACCGCTGCTCAAGGCCGCCATCGCCGATCGCTTCGACCTGGAGCTGGATGTACGCAATCATTACCTGTTCAACGGCGCCCGCGTATTCATCGACACCTCATTCGCGAACTCGACCGACCCGGCCGTCAAGATCAACACCGCGTTGCGCGGTGCCACCAGCACGCTGCTCACCGCCGCCCTGCAGAACTTCGAAGCCTGGGAAGCGCAGATGGGCGGCATGGACACCGACAGCTACGACGCTGGCATCTACACCGCTCACCCGGTGCTGGGCATCGGCCTCGACGGCACGCGCCTGACCCTTGCCCCCCATGCATTCGCCGGGCTGTGCCGCGAACTGGACCTGGGCCGGCGTTACCAGGCGCAAATCGATACAGCCCTGCGCGTGCCCGGCCGGCCCGGCGATGCGCCCGGCGTGGACGTGCGCAATGCCGCCGCACGCCTGAAACTGCTAGAACGCTCTGCCTGGGAGCTGCACACCCATCTGGCATACCTGAAGGGAGATATCGATCAGGTCGCACACACCCAACTGCTCGACATGGCCCGCACCCAGGCATTTCAGCACTGCCGATTCCTCACCCTGTTCGGCATTGAAATCTGCGGCGCGGTAGTGATCACCGACCCTCGCGGCCACGGCGCGATGATTGTCTACTTGCCAGACGATCCAGTCACGCCGCTCAAGGCCTACCCAACGATGCATGCCTTTGCCGGCGCCCTGCGCCAGCGCTTCACAAGCAGGCGCTACCGCAGCTTTTTCGCCCGCTACCTCCGTGCCCGCGAACGCAACGGGTTCTACAACCAATTGCAACGCAGCCTGTTTCCCTACGTCACCCTCAGCAACGGCCTGCGGCAACGAACGTTCGACAAGGACGGCAACCTGGACCTGGACCTGCCACCCTTCCACCAATTCCTGTTCACGGCCCTGCACTCACGCAAGCTGGCCACCCTCAAGGATGACGCACTGTTCCACGCCGTGCCCACCGCCGTGGAAAACCAGAAGACCCATGACCAAAAGGTGCAATATTTCCTTGGCGCCGCTATGGAAACCCTGAATGTGGCCGCTTTCGTGGTGCCAGGGCTCGGCGAAGTGATGCTGACAGTGATGGCCGTGGAACTGTGCCACTCGGTGTATGAAGGGTTCGCCAGCCTGGCCGAAGGCGATCGTGAAGCGGCATTCGGCTACCTGATGGACGTGCTGGACAACGCCGCCATGCTGGCCCTGATGGGACTCGTCGGTGGGGCGGCGAGTGGCCTGCCTGCGGTGGAGGCACCGGCACTGGTGCGCAGCATGAAACCCATCGCCCTGGCTGATGGCAGCCCGCGCCTGTGGAAACCCGACCTTACTCCCTTTCATCATGACGTTATTCTGCCCGCCAGCCTCAAACCCGACGAGCTGGGCCTTTATACCTTCCAAGGCAAGCAGTGGCTTCCCTTGGACGGGCGCGTGTATGCGGTGAAACCGCCCGCCGACGGCGCCCCCTACCGCCTTGCCCACCCCAGCCAGCCCACTGGCTACGAACCGCCCCTGCGGCACAACGGCAAGGGTGCGTGGCTACACGAACTGGACACCCCGGCCGAATGGGAAGGCCATTCCTTGTTCCAACGCCTGGGCCACCATGCCCAAGGGGTGCCCGAGCAGACGGCTCAGCGCATCATGCGTGTCAGCGGCACCCATGAGGCCACCCTGCGCCGCAGCCTTGCCCGGAGCGAGGCACCACCGGCCCTGCTGGAAGACACACTGCAACGCTTCAAGCTCGACCAGGCACTGGAAAGCAGCGCGCCCGAAACCCGCGCCAGCCTGTTCGCCAGCCGCTACCAAGCCTTGCAGAATAGCCAGGCCCCACTGCCACAATTGATCCGGCGCAGCTTCGAGCAGTTGCCTACCCTGGTGGCCGAGGAACTGGTGGCCAATGCCACTGCAGCGGAGCGCGCCCTGATGGAAGATAAGGGCCAACTGCCCCCACGCATCACCGAAGAGGCCCAGGCTTACCTGCGCAAGATTCGTGTGGTGCGCGCCTATGAAGGCGTGTTCCTGGACAGCGTGCACAACCCCGACAGCGAAAAGGTCAAGCTGCACAGTGTCGAAACCCTGCCCGGCTGGTCCCCCGACGTCAACATCAGTGTGCGCGACGGCCACTTCAGCGGCGCCGAGCTCGACAGCAGCGGCCCTGAGCAGGCACCCATTCGCAAAGTCCTGATCAAGGACGGGCCTGGCTATGAAACCCGAGATAAAGACAACCGCCACCTGCACGGCAAGGACGACCTCTACGGGTCCATCCTGCACGCCCTGCCCGACCCGCAACGTGCCCAACTTGGCTTCGCGCACACAAGCCAGAAGAATGAACTGCTGGTAACCGTGCGCGACTTGCCACTGTTGCCGCGACACAAGGTGGAAGCCTTGTTGCAAACCCGCCCCCTTGAGCCGGGCGAGCGTTCACCCATGGGCTTGGCCGAAGGCAGGCCTGGACAACCACTGACCACCACCGGACGCGTCATTCTGGACGACTCGCTGCTGGACAAACTGCGCCTCCTGGAGCTGGAAGCCGCGTTCCAGGCCGATGCCCGTCTGTTGCTGGATTGGCTGACGGAAAGCGGCCTGAGCCGCGAAACCATCGATGCGCGCCTGAACCAGTTGCTGGGAGAGCAGCAGGCCCTGCAAGCAAGCCTGGACCAGTGGGCCCTGAGTGCCAGCGCACTGCCGGAGCCGGATGCAGCCACGCAAGCCAGCCGCCAGCGCATCGGCGAGGCCCTGTGGCAGCATTGGCGCGCCAACAGCCTGCCGGAACTGGGCCACCGCAACGTACCGTTGCACCTGAATGGCGTGGCCCTGCAAGACTTTCCCGAACAGCTACCCGACTTTATTTACTCGCGCGTGCAAAGCCTGGAACTGATCGATTTCAGCCCACGTTCCCCCCATCTGCTGACCAACCGGCCCTTGATGGACCTGGTGGCCGAGAGCACCGCCCAGGTGGAGACGTTGCAGCAGTTCTTCCACCGTTTCGCGCAAGTGACTGAACTACGCCTGACCGGCAACCGCGCCCTGCCCTTCAACGCCCGCCAACCCTGGGCACAGCTGATACGCCAGCATTTCCCCAACCTGACCTCGCTAAGCGTGGTGGACATGTCGATGCTGATCCATGCCCCAGAGATGGCCGACCTGCGCACCCTGAGCCAACTGCGCCGCCTGGACCTGAGCGGCAACTTCTTGTCGGGCAGCCCGGATTTCACTGGCCTGGAGCTGGACTATCTGGGACTGGACCGCACCCTCCACGGCTTCCACCCCACCACCACGCCGCTGTTCGACGACTCCCTGCTGGATCATGTGAGCCACATTTCCCTGCGCGACAACCGCCTCACCCAACTGCCTCATCACGTGCTGGCGAATGGACCGGCCACCGGGCACACCACTCATATCGACCTGAGCAACAACCCTCTGCCACGAGCCACTACCGTGGAAGCCGTGTGGAGCGAACGCCTCGACAGCCGCTACCGCTTCACAGTGGAGATGGAACCCAGCGAGCTACAGACGCTCATCCGTCAGCGCGATGAACTGCTACGCGCACTCAATGACTGGCACCAGGCCTCGGGCTCCTCCACCGCAGCCAACGGCGAGCGCGAGGCCGTGCGGCGACAGACCGAGCAATCGCTGCTCAATTACTGGAGAAGCACCTGCATCAGCGCCAGCGCACCTACCCTGGACCTGGAGGGCGATATCAGTGACTTCCCGCTGACGCTCCCGAACTTTTTCTACGACCGCGTGGATCGCCTGGCACTGAGCCGGCCCGTGGGCAGCCCGGCACAGCTGGACCGGCTGCTGCGACGCTTCCAGCGCCTGGAAAGCCTTATTTTGTATGGCCACGCCACGCCCTTGAGCCACCTGCCCGCGGCGATCGGCGATATGCCCTACCTGAGGTATCTGGACCTGACCGACCAGGGGTTGATCATTGACCAGGCACTGCTCGACGACCTGGCGCGTATTCCGACCTTGCGTGGCCTGGCGCTGGAAAACAACCGAGTCGGTACCGTCACCAATGCCTCGGTACTGCGCAGCACCGACCTCAACTCCCTGAGCCTGGAAAATACCGGCCTTTCCAGCTGGCCAAGCTGGCTGGACGACCTGCTGCCCCGCCCCCTGCAGTCCCTGAACCTGGAGGACAACCAGTTGGTAGCCGTGCCCGACTACCTGCCCGCCAACGCCCGCAGCAACGACCACGTGACCCACATCAACCTGCGCGGTAACCCGCTGCCCGAGGAGTTGATGCGAAGCCTGCAAATTTCAGAGTCATACTCCAGCAGTTACACCTTCGACACCGACCTGGCCGAACATGAGGATGCCCTGTCGAGCCTGGGTGATTCGGACACCAGCGTGCGCAGCCATTCACCCCATGGCGGCCGATCACCGCAAGTGTCCGGCACTGTGGAACCCTGGTTGTCGAGCGGCGATGTCGAGCAGTTGGCCGCGCGCCGTCACGTATGGGAGCGCCTGGAGGCCCAAGGCACTCACAGCGACTTGCTGAACCTGATCGATCACCTGCAAGGCGCTGCGGATTACCGGACCGCCACCAGCCGCGCCCTGTTGACTGAACGGGTATGGGCGGTTCTGGAGGCTGCCGACCAGGACCCAGCCCTGAGCGAACTGCTCAATGCCACGGCTCAAGCCCCTTTGCAGCAACTGCACAACCAGGAAACCTGTCCCGACGGCATGCGCCTGGCCTTCAACCAGATGGAGATTCAGGTGTTCACCCAGCGCGCTATCCGCGAATCTCCGGGGCTTGATCGCGGCCAACAACTGCAACGCTTGGTTCAACGCCTGTTTCGGCTGGAAGAGCTGGACCGTCTGGCCATCCAGGCCAGTGGTTCCCGAGATGAAGCCGAGGTGCGCCTGGTGTACCGCCTGCGCCTGGCTGAGACCCTGGATTTACCGCTGCAGCCTTCGAGAATGCTATACGAAACCGTGGCCAACGTTAGCCGCAAAGAGCTCGACACAGCCTTGGCCCAGGTACAGGAAGGCGAACATGGCCAGGCGTTTTTGCGCTACGCGGCACAGCAGGATTTCTGGGCAAGCTACCTGCGCGAAAGCCATGCCGAGCGGTTCAAGGCACTGAAGGACGACTATGAGGCCAGCGTGCTGGCGCTAGAGGACCGTTATCCGGGGGAAACCCAGGAACAGTTGGGGGTGCGGATTATGGCGCTGGAACAGCAATGGCAGGAGAGCGAGCTGGACTTGCTCATGGAACTGACGCGAATGGAGCAGCACAGCGGCGGTACAGCCTGACCGCAGGGCCTTCGGCAGCCGCTACAGAAATCCTTGTAACGGCTGCTGAAGGCTGCGTCTTGCGACGCGGTGTGCCAGGCAGTCTGCAGTGCCTGTGACGCGGCTTGCGTCGCCGCTACGAACTCGGCGCGCACGGCAGACACTGTGTGCCTTCTGCCTGACTGAAGATCTTCAGCAGCAGGGCTACCTGTCAGTCAGCCAGGCGCCAGGTGGTGGCGCCCTTGCTGTCTTCCAGCACCACACCCATCGCCGTCAGTTGATCGCGGATACGGTCCGACTCGGCCCAATCCTTGCCTGCCCGCGCGGCCAGGCGCGCGGCAATCAAGGCATCGACTTGGGCCGCATCGACCTTGCCTTCGGCACCGGCACGCAGGAACTCGTCAGCTTCCAGTTGCAGCACGCCTAGCAAGCCACCCAGCTCACGCAAACGCCCGGCCAGGCCTGCCGCCGCGTCGACATCGCTGTCACGCAGGCGGTTGATCTCGCGCACCAGGTCGAACAGCACCGCACAGGCCTCAGGCGTGGCGAAGTCATCGTTCATGGCATCGGTAAACCGCGCCACGTACTCTTCACCGCCCGCGGCGGCCACGTTCGGCAAGCCCTTGAGCGCGTGGTAGAAACGCTCCAGTGCGCCCTTGGACTCGCGCAGGCTGTCCTCGGAGTAATTGATGGAGCTGCGGTAATGGCTGGCCACCAGCAGGTAGCGCACCACCTCCGGGTGGTACTTGGCCAGCACGTCGCGAATGGTGAAGTAGTTGCCCAGAGACTTGGACATCTTCTCGCCATTGATGCGGATCATGCCGCAGTGCATCCAGGCATTGGCGTATGGCTGGCCGGTGGCCGCCTCGCTCTGGGCGATCTCGTTCTCGTGGTGCGGGAACTCCAGGTCGCTGCCACCGCCATGGATGTCGAAGGTGTCGCCCAGGCAGCAGGTCGACATCACCGAGCACTCGATGTGCCAGCCTGGACGGCCCGGGCCCCACGGCGACTCCCAGCTTGGTTCGCCGGGCTTGACGCCCTTCCACAGCACGAAGTCGAGCGGGTCCTGCTTGGCCTCTTCCACTTCGATGCGGGCACCGATGCGCAGGTCTTCGATCTTCTTGCGCGACAGCTTGCCGTAACCCACGAACTTGCCGACGCGGTAGTACACGTCGCCGTTGCCCGGGGCATAGGCATAACCCTTGTCGATCAGGGTCTGGATCATCGCGTGCATGCCAGCGATATGGTCGGTGGCACGCGGCTCCAGGTCTGGCTTGAGGATGTTCAGCCGCGCCTCGTCCTCGTGCATCGCATCGATCATGCGAGCAGTCAGGGCGTCGAAGCTTTCGCCGTTGTCCCGCGCACGATTGATGATCTTGTCATCGATGTCGGTGATGTTGCGCACGTACGTCAGGTCGTAGCCGCTATGGCGCAGCCAGCGCGTCACCAGGTCGAAGGCGATCATGCTGCGGCCATGGCCAATGTGGCAGAAGTCGTAGACGGTCATGCCGCACACGTACATGCGAACCTTGTTGCCATCCAACGGCTTGAAGACTTCCTTGCTCTTGGTGAGCGTGTTGTAAATGCTTAGCACGATGATTCCTTAGCTGCCCCACGAGTCGCGCAGGGTGACAGTACGGTTGAATACCGGACGACCAGGCTGGGTGTCTTTCAGGTCGGCGCAGAAGTAGCCTTCGCGTTCGAACTGGAAGCGGTCTTCGGGTTGTGCATTGCCCAACGAAGGCTCGGCACGACAACCGGTCAGCACTTGCAGCGAATCAGGGTTGATGTTGTCCAGGAAGCTGGCGCCTTCCTCGGCCTTTTCCGGGCTAGGGGAGCGGAACAGGCGGTCGTACAGGCGCACTTCGCATTCCACGCTGGCAGCGGCCGGCACCCAGTGGATCACGCCCTTGACCTTGCGGCCTTCAGGGTTTTTGCCCAGGGTGTCGGGGTCGTAGCTGCACAACAGTTCGACAATGTTGCCGTCGGCGTCCTTGATGGCTTCGTCGGCGCGGATCACGTAGCTGCCACGCAGGCGCACTTCACCGGCCGGCTCCAGGCGCTTGTAGCCCTTTGGCGGTTCTTCCATGAAGTCGTCGCGATCGATGTAGATCTCGCGCGCGAACGGCAGCACCCGCACGCCCATGTCTTCCTTGGGGTGGCGCGGCAGTTCCAGGGTTTCTTCCTGGCCTTCCGGGTAATTGGTGATAGTGACCTTCAGCGGGCGCAGCACGCACATGGCGCGCGGGGCGGTGCGGTCCAGGTCGTCACGGATGCTGAATTCCAGCATGTTCATGTCTACCACGCCGTCGGAACGGTTGGTGCCGATCATTTCGCAGAAGTTGCGAATCGACGCCGCGGTGTAGCCACGACGGCGGAACCCCGACAGGGTGGACATGCGCGGGTCGTCCCAGCCGTGAACGTGCTGCTCGTCCACCAGTTGCTTGAGCTTGCGCTTGCTGGTCACGGTGTAGCTCAGGTTCAGGCGGCTGAACTCGTACTGGCGCGGGTGGCTGGGTACCGGCAGGTTGTCCAGGAACCAGTCGTACAGCGGGCGATGGCCTTCGAACTCCAGGGTGCAGATGGAGTGCGTGATGCCTTCGATGGCGTCGGACTGGCCATGGGTGAAGTCATAGTTGGGGTAGATGCACCAGGTGTCGCCGGTCTGGTGGTGGTGGGCATGGCGAATACGGTACAGGATGGGGTCGCGCAGGTTCATGTTCGGCGAGGCCATGTCGATCTTCGCACGCAGCACGCGCTCGCCGTCCTTGAACTCGCCGGCTTTCATGCGGGCGAACAGGTCCAGGTTCTCGTCCACCGAACGCTCGCGGAACGGGCTGTTCTTGCCCGCCTCGGTGAGGCTGCCACGGTACTCGCGGGCCTGTTCCGGGGTGAGGTCGCAGACGTACGCGTTGCCGGCCTTGATCAGGTCCACGGCCCAGTCGTGCAGTTGGTCGAAATAGTGCGAGGCGTAGCGCACTTCGCCCGCCCACTCGAAGCCCAGCCATTTCACGTCGCGCTCGATGGCGTCGATGTATTCCTGGTCTTCCTTGGCCGGGTTGGTGTCATCGAAGCGCAGGTGGCACACGCCGCCCAGCTCCTTGGCCAGGCCAAAGTTCACGCAGATTGACTTGGCGTGACCGATATGCAGGTAGCCGTTGGGCTCCGGCGGGAAGCGGGTGACGATACTGGCGTGCTTGCCCGAGTCCAGGTCGGCCTGCAGGATGGGGCGCAGGAAGTTGGTCGGGACTACCGGCGCGCCTTTGGCGTTTGCGGCATTGGGGGCGTTATCGGCGGTGGGCTTGCTCATAGGATCCTTGAAAACGTACCTGTGGCCATGGGTAGGCCGACTAAATCAAAGCGCTTATCATAGCCGAAGCTGTCAAGCCGCTGACAGGCCAGTCTGCCGGGTTTCGTGGGCCGTCTGCGAAAAAACAGCCTCGAAATGCGTATCGCGACCTGTAAACTGCGCGTCAGGGTTATAAATGACCCGCCAAATTCTCTAAAGAAGAGCGAATCCTGAAATGTCCAAAGTAAAATTGACTACCAACTTCGGCGACATCGTGTTGCAGCTGAATGCTGAAAAAGCCCCGAAAACCGTGGCCAACTTCATCGAATACGTCAACGCCGGCCACTACGCCAACACCGTATTCCACCGCGTGATCAGCAATTTCATGGTCCAGGGCGGCGGTTTCGAGCCCGGCATGAAGGAAAAGAAAGACAAGCGCCCAAGCATCCAGAACGAAGCCGACAACGGCCTTTCCAACGCCAAGTACACCGTGGCCATGGCGCGCACCATGGAGCCGCATTCGGCTTCCGCGCAGTTCTTCATCAACGTCGCCGACAACAGCTTCCTGAACCACAGCGCACCGACCGTTCAAGGCTGGGGCTACGCCGTGTTCGGTGAAGTGATCGAAGGCAACGACGTGGTCGACAAGATCAAAGGTGTGGCCACCGGTTCCAAGTCCGGCCACCAGGACGTTCCGGTTGAAGACGTGGTTATCGAGAAAGCCGAGATCATTGAGTGATTCTGCTGATCTCTGATCTGCACTTGCAGGAAGAACGCCCGGACATTACCCGGGCGTTTCTGGAGTTTCTCGCCGGGCGCGCGCGCTCGGCGAGCGCTCTTTATATCTTGGGGGACTTTTTCGAAGCCTGGATCGGCGACGATGCCATGAGCCCCTACCAGCTTTCGATCTGCGAGGCCCTGCGCGCCCTTGGCGACAGCGGCACGACGATCTTCCTGATGCACGGCAACCGCGATTTCCTGATCGGCAAGCGCTTCTGCAAGGCCGCCGGCGCCACCCTGCTGGCCGACCCCAGCGTAGTCGACTTCTATGGTGAGCCGGTGTTGCTGATGCACGGCGACAGCCTGTGCACCCGCGATGAAGCCTACATGCGCATGCGCCGCATCCTGCGCAACCCACTGACGTTGTTTATCCTGCGCCGCCTGCCCTTGCGCACCCGCCACAAGCTGGCGCGCAAACTGCGCAGCGAAAGCCGTGCGCAAACGCGGATGAAGGCCAACGACATCGTTGACGTGACGCCTGAGGAAGTGCCGCAGGTCATGGCTGACCACAAGGTGGTCACCCTGATCCACGGCCACACCCACCGCCCGGCCATTCACAAACTCAACGTGGGCGATGTGCCGGCGCGCAGGATTGTGCTGGGGGATTGGGACAAGGAAGGCTGGGCGTTGCAGGTGGATGAGCAGGGGATGTCGCTGGCGGCCTTCCCCTTCTAGACCGCGTCGTCTGGTTCGCGGCCACAGTCCGCTCCTACAGGACGGTGTAAACCTGTAGGAGCGGACCGTGCCCGCGAAGGCCGCACCGCACAGTGCCTGACACAACGCGTGGACTGCGTCCGCGAAGCGACCACCACCGATCAGTGCCCTGCCGCCTCCGGCCCCGCCTTGGCGGCGAACGGCGGCTTGGCCAGCCAGACGATCAGGATCAGGCCCATGAACATCCAGCCCAGCAGCGTGAAGTAGTCCACGGTGGACAGCATGTACGCCTGCGCCTCGACGATACCGTCCAGTTGCTGGTAGGTCTTGAGCCCTGCCCCGCCCATCTGCTGAATGGCGTGCTGGGTGGCCGGGTCATACGCCGTGATGCTCTCGCTCAGGTACGCATGGTGCTGATCCGCCCGGCGAATCCAGATCCAGGTGGTGAGCGAAGCCGCGAAACTGCCGCCCAGGGTCCGCAGGAAGGTCGCCAGGCCCGAGCCGTCGGCAATCTGCGCGGGTGGCAAGTCCGACAGCAGAATGGTCAGGGTAGGCATGAAGAACAGCGCCACGCCGATACCCATGAACAACTGCACCAGGGCGATGTGAGTGAAGTCCACCTCGTTGGTAAACCCGGCGCGCATGAAGCAACTGGTGCCGATGGCCAGGAACGCCAGGCCGGCCAGGATGCGCAGGTCGAACCGAGTGGCGTACTTGCCCACGAACGGTGACATCAGTACGGGCAATATGCCCAGCGGTGCCACCGCCAACCCCGCCCAGGTGGCGGTGTAGCCCAGCTGTGTCTGCAGCCACTGGGGCAGGATCAGGTTGATACCAAAGAAGCCCGCGTACCCCAGCACCAGCACAATGGTGCCGAAACGGAAGTTGCGGTACTTGAACAACTTCAGGTTCACCACCGGGTGGTCATCAGTCAGCTCCCAGATGACGAAGAACGCCAGGGCAATGGCCGATATCACCGCACCCAGGATGATGTAGTTGTTTTCGAACCAGTCGGCGTCGTTACCCTTGTCGAGGACGATCTGCAAGGCGCCTACACCAATGATCAAGGCAATCAGGCCCACGTAGTCCATGGGCTGACGGCTGGTGACCACCGGCCGCGCTGCCATCTGCTGGCGCACCACCGCACAGGCGAAAATACCGATCGGCACGTTGATGAAGAAAATCCACGGCCAACTGTAACTGTCGGTGATCCAGCCACCCAGGATCGGCCCGGCAATGGGCGCCACTACCGTCACCATGGCCAGTAATGCCAGTGCCATCCCCCTTTTCGCTGGGGGGTACACGGCAATCAGCAGCGTCTGGGTCATGGGGTACAATGGCCCTGCCACCACCCCCTGCAGCACCCGGAAGCCCACAAGCTCAGGCATCGAGGTGGAAATGCCACACATGAACGAGGCCAGCACGAACAGGATGGTGGCCCACAGGAACAGTTTCACTTCACCGAAACGGCGGCTCAGCCAGCCCGTCAGCGGCAAGGCAATGGCATTGCTCACGGCGAACGAGGTGATGACCCAGGTGCCTTGCTCGGAGCTGACCCCAAGGTTGCCGGAAATGGTCGGCAGCGCCACGTTGGCGATGGTGGTGTCGAGCACCTGCATGAAGGTCGCCAGCGACAGGCCGATGGTGCTGAGCAGCAGGCTGGGCGGTTTGAAAGAGGCGTTACTCATCGCAAATCCCTGATAAAGACGTGGACCAGGCCCCGCGTGGGGCCTGGGGATCGCGAATCAGCGTTGGGCGGTGTTGCCAGTGGCGCCGACGCTGTTGTCGTGGATCAGGCGAGCGATCATGTCGTCGGCCTCACCCAGTTGGCGGTCATACACCTGAGTGGTGAACGAGGCCTTCTGTGGCGGTTGCTGGGCGAGCACCGGGCCGCTCTGGTCGTGCAGGTTGACGTCAACCACGGTGGACAGGCCAATGCGCAGCGGGTGCTTTGTCAGCTCTTCAGGGTTGAGGTGAATACGCACCGGTACCCGCTGAACAATCTTGATCCAGTTACCGGTGGCGTTCTGCGCTGGCAGCAGGGCAAAGGCGCTGCCGGTACCGGCACCCAGGCTGTCCACGGTGCCGCTGAACTTGACGTCGCTGCCGTACAGGTCGGCAGTGATGTCCACCGGCTGACCGATGCGCATCTTGCTCAGTTGGGTTTCCTTGAAGTTGGCGTCAATCCACACCTGGTCCAGCGGGATCACCGCCATGGTCGCGGTGCCGGGCTGAATGCGCTGGCCCAGTTGCACGGTACGCTTGGCCACATAGCCGGTCACCGGTGCGATCAGGGTGCTGCGAGCGTTGGCCAGGTAGGCCTGGCGCAGCTGTGCGGCGGCGGCCATCACGTCGGGGTGGGTGGCCACGGTGGTGTCATCCACCAGCGCGGTGTTGCTTTTGAGGCCCTGCTGGGCGTTGGCCACAGCTGCCTGGGCAGCGTTCAGGTCGTCGCGGGCATGGGACAGCTCTTCCTGGGAAATGGCACCGCCGGCCGCCAGGGTACGACGACGGTCGTAGTTGTCCTGGGCCTTTTTCAGGTCAGTCTGACGCGACAGCAACTGCGCCTTCGCGCCGTCCACGTTGCTGTACAGGCCGCGCACCTGGCGCACGGCCTTGGCCAGGTTGGCCTGGGCGCTTTGCAGGTTGACCTTGGCGTCGGCCGGGTCGAATTCCAGCAGCACCTGGCCGGCGTGCACCAGGTCACCGTCATCGGCGCCGATGCTGGTCACGGTGCCGGTCACCAGCGGGGTGATTTCCACCACGTTGCCATTGACGTAGGCGTCGTCGGTGCTTTCATTCCAGCGGCCGTACATCTCGTACCAGCCCCAGGTACCCAGGCCGCCGAGAATCACCAGCAACAGCAGAATGAACAGCATGACCTTGCGCTTGCGGGGGTTGCCAGCGTTGGGTTGTTCCTGTTCCGGAGCCTTGTCCGGCGAGTGTGTAGCGGAGGCAGTAGCCATGACAGATACCTTGCTTATTCAGTCTGTGTTGCGTGTGCGGGAGTGGTGGCGGCCTGGGCGACGGTCTCGCCCTGATACCCGCCACCCAGGGCTTGCATCAACTGGATCGACAGATCGATCTGTTCGGCGTTGAGGCTGGCCAGTTGTCGTTGGGCTTGCAGCAGTTGCTGTTCAATAGTCAGCACGTCCACGTAGTTGCCGATACCCGAGCCATAGCGCAGGGTGCCGGTGTCGTAGGACTGTTTGGCAATGGTTGCCGCGCGTTGCTGGGCCTTGATCTGCAGGTCGATGGCGTGCAACTGATTGATCGTGTCGCTGACATCGCCAAGGGCTTTCACCAGGCTCTTGTTGTACTGAGCCACGGCCAGATCGTAATCGGCGTCCTTGGCATCCAGGGCGGCGCGCAGGCGGCCGCCGTCGAAAATGGGCAACGACACGGTCGGCGCCACGGTGAAAAACTTGCTGGCACTGCCAAACAGCGCATCACCCAGCAACGACTGGGTGCCGGCCTGGGCACTCAGGTTGAGGTTGGGGTAGAAGCGCGTCTTGCTGGCGGCCACGTCCTTGCTCGCAGC
This sequence comes from Pseudomonas sp. M47T1, assembly GCF_000263855.1. Lineage (GTDB taxonomy): Bacteria > Pseudomonadota > Gammaproteobacteria > Pseudomonadales > Pseudomonadaceae > Aquipseudomonas. The sequence continues at coordinate 126,279 of NZ_AJWX01000018.1, read as the reverse complement.
CTCCACACGCCAGCGTGCGGCGACCAGGTCGGGGCGACGGCCCAGCAACTCGGCCGGCAATACCGATGGCAGGGCTACCACGCTGGGTTGCAGCACCTTGGGCCGGGCGATTTCATTGGCACGGTCCGGGCCCTTGCCCAACAACACCGCCAAGGAGATGCGCGCGCTTTGCAGGCGTTTCTTGGCGTCTTCGGCCGAGGCCTGGGAGCTGGCCGCCAGGCTTTCGGTCTGCTGGAACTGGTAGTCGCTGTCGATGCCAGCCTTGAGGCGGCGCTGCCCCAGGTCGAGCATCTGCTGGGTACGCTTGAGGTCGTCCTGGGCCAGGTCGTTCATGATGTAGGCCTGGCCCAAGTCGCTGTAGCCACGGGCGACATCGGCGGCCAGGGTCAGAGCGGCGGCCTGGCGGTCCACTTCGGCGGCGCGGGCCTGGCCCAGCGCGGCTTCCCAGGCGTCACGCTGGCCGCCCCACAGGTCGAAGCTGTAGTTGAAAGCCAGGTCGGCCTGGCGCACGGTGGCGTATAGGCCGCCGATACCCTGTGGGTCCTCGACCTTGGGCAGCCGCTCGCGGGTCACGCCTGCCTGGGCATCCAGGGTCGGCATACGGTCGGCGTCCGCCGCATAGGCGGCAGCGTTGGCCTGGTGGGCACGGGCCGCGGCCACTTGCATGTCCGGGCTGTCGCGCAGCGCTTCGCGGATCAGGCCGTCAAGCTGGGGGTCGCCCAGGCTTGTCCACCAGTCGGCTTTCGGCCACGCGGCCGCAGACAGGGTCACGCCCTTGAGCGTGCCATCGGCCTGCAGGGTTTTCGTGTCGGTGGCAACACCCGAGGTGTTCAGGCCGTGAAAATTGGCGCAGCCGGCCAGGCTCATGGCCAGGAACACCAGGCTGAACCGGTTGCGTAAAGACTTGCCGCTCATTTTGCACCTACCCGCAAGGCAGTCAGGGTATCCCCGGCCGCCAGCAATACTTTGGTTAAGATTCGTTCCAGGCTTTCCAGTTCACCGGGTTCCAGCACGCCAACCAGCTCGTTCATGGCGTCGGAGCCCACCACCGGCAACTGGCCCGCCAACTCGAGGCCGGCGTCGCTCAGCCCTACTTCTATCTGGCGGCGATCGTCGGAACAGGGGCGGCGCACAATCAGGCCTTTCTGCTCCAGGCGGTCGAGCATGCGCGTCATCGATCCGCTGTCCAGGGACAGGTAGCGGCACAGCTCAGCCGGCCGATCCACGTCGAACTGCTCCATGATCAGCAGCACCTTGAACTGCGCTGCGGTGACACCCTGAGGCACCAGGTGAGTATCGAGGATGCGATCCTTGACCGACGACGCACGACCCAGCAGCAGGCCGATGGTGCAGTTGCGGAAGTTTTCCGGGGTGAAATGCTTCATCGTGTAAAAGCCTGCCTAGGCAGTAATGTTTACAAGATGTTACTGCCTAGGCAGCTAATGTCAAACAAAATTGTTAGCTTGCTTGGTATTTAGACGATGGACGGGCAGGAAAGTTTAGAAGCCCCATGGGAGCGACGTGGGAGCTGGCTTGCCAGCAAGCTGGTGGGATGCACAAGCTCGCTGGCAAGCCAGCTCCCCCAACATCAGATGGCAGGCACGCCGCTGTGGAAGCGGAATTCAGGGTCGGGGCTGAGGATCAGGTCGGCTTCCACCGCGCGCACCTTCTCGATGGTGCGGGCAATGTCATCGGCATCACCGTACTGATGGGCCAGCTTCAGGTAGCCTTGGTAGTGGCGGGCCTCGCTGCGCAGCAGGCCATGGTAGAAGGTGCCCAGCTCTTCATCCAGGTGCGGTACCAGGGCTTCGAAACGCTCGCAGCTGCGGGCTTCGATGAATGCCCCCACCACCAGCGTATCCACCAGCTTGACCGGCTCGTGATTACGCACCACCTTGCGCAGGCCTGAAGCGTAACGCCCGGCGGACAACGGGCGCAGTTCGATCTTGCGGCGCTTCATCAGGCGCATGACCTGCTCGTGGTGCACCAATTCCTCGCGGGCCAGGCGCGACATCATGTTGATCAGGTCGACGTGGGTGCAGTACTTGGCGATCAGGCTCAGCGCGGTGCCGGCAGCCTTGAACTCGCAGTTCTTGTGGTCCATGAGCATGGTTTCCTGATCGGCCAGGGCCGCTTCCACCCAGGCCAGCGGCGTCCTGCAACCGAGGAACTCATGGATTTCAGACAACATGCTTGACTCCTCAAGGGGCGCAAAAGCCGGCGATTATACGGACGCCACGGCAGATCACCAGCCGCTATGCTTGATGGATGCGCCCATTCGTCCTGGAGAACGTCATGCAAGCCATCCGCAGCCTACTGGTGGTATTGGACCCTGAGCACGCCCACAGCCAGGCGCTCAGCCGCGCCAAGCTGATTGCCGGCGTGACCCAGGCGCACCTGCATCTGTTGATGTGCGACCAGCACCAGGACCACAGCGCCCTGCTCACCCTGTTGAAAAGCCAGCTGCACGACGACGGCTTCAGCGCCGACGCCGAACAGGCGTGGGAAGGCAGCGTGGAAAAAACCATCATCAAGGTGCAGCAGGCCGAAGGCTGTGGCCTGGTGGTCAAACAGCACCGCCACGAAAGCGCGCTCAAGCGTTTTCTGCTCACCCCCGCCGACTGGAAGCTGCTGCGCCACTGCCCCTGCGCCGTACTGATGGTCAAGAGCGAGCGGCCTTGGGCCCACGGCGTGATCCTGGCGGCCGTGGACGTGGGCAATGCCGATGGCGAGCACCGTCACCTTCACGCCAACATCATCGAGCACGGCTTCGATATTGCCCGCCTGGCCAAGGGCGAACTGCACGTGATTGCCGCCCATCCCTCACCCATGCTGTCGGCCAGGGACCCGGCCTTCCAGCTCAAGGAAACCATCGAGGCGCGTTACCGCGAACAGTGCGTGGCCTTCCAGGCCGAATTCGACATTGACGATGCGCACCTGCACATCGCCGAGGGGCCGGCAGACGTGTTGATTCCCTTTACCGCGCACTCGCTCAGTGCGGCGGTGACGGTCATCGGCACGGTGGCGCGCACCGGGGTGTCGGGGGCGTTGATCGGCAATACCGCAGAGGTGGTGCTGGACACGCTGGAGAGTGATGTGCTGGTGCTCAAGACCGATGAAATCATCGCCCACCTCGAAGAACTGGCGCGCGGTTAAACCCTGACGCGGCCTTTCGACCGTTTGGCACCCAGCCCTCGCGGGAGCGGGCTCTGCCCGCGAAAGACGCACCGCGAAACCACTGCAATACCAGGGTGTCTGCTTCGCGGGTAGAACCCGCTCCCACCACTGCCGCGTCAGGGCCACAGATCAACCCGCGGGAAAGGCATCGCGCAAAAAACCCGGCGCGATGTAGCGCTCGTAGTGCGCCTCGGACAGCAGGAAAAATTCCCGATCAATGGCATCGCGCAATTGCGGCAGCTCCCAATCGCGAAATTCCGGCAGCAGGGCCATGCCGTAGGCCTCCAGCTGGTTGATCACGCGCGCGCCACGGGCAATCAGCTGGTAGGCCCAACAGTATTCGGACTGCTGCGGTACAAATCGGATCTTGCGTTGTTCCAGTTGCAGGCGCAGCTTGTGCTTGTCGAAGATTTCCAGCTTGGCCACCATCACCTGCACCAGCAACTGCTCCAGGCGCAGCCACACCGCACGTTTTTCGTCGTCGTTGTAACCGTTCCAGTGGATCACTTCGTGGTGGAAGCGCTTGCAGCCACGGCACACAAGATCCCCGTAAACCGTGGAGCACAGGCCTACACAGGGGGTCTTGATGGACTGATTCGACATGGCGTTGCAACACTTTGAAAAGTAAGACAGGCAGCCATGTTAGCCCTTTGTCTAAGGATGATCACCCCCGAATGCGTAGGGCTTAACTTACCTTTCTTGTTTTTTTACCGTAGAATCACGCTGCCTTTTTAGGCACCAATGTCCGCTAGAAGCTGTTTTCAAAGCGTCACGAGCACAGTTATCCGACAGAACGGGGTTGGCACAGGTATTTTCAGGCAGGAATACCTGGCGCCAGCCCTCATCAGCTCCCCGTTCTGGAGGCGTAAAACTTTGAAAGCAGCTTCTACAAGGAATTTCTGCAGCCCTGGCTCAGCGGCTCAAAAAGCCGTGCAGCGCATGGGCGCAGGAATGACTGGATGAGCGTCCCGGACAGGGACCACTGATGAGGGTAATAACTGTGCTTGAAGCCTACCGCAAACACATCGAAGAGCGTGCCGCCCAGGGTATCGTGCCCCAGCCGCTTAACGCCGAACAAACAGCCGGCCTGGTCGAGCTGTTGAAAAATCCTCCCGCTGGCGAAGAAGCCGTCCTGGTCGACCTGATCACCAACCGCGTTCCACCAGGTGTGGACGAAGCGGCCTACGTGAAGGCTGGTTTCCTCTCCGCCCTCGCCAAGGGCGAAGCCACCTCCCCGCTGATCGACAAGAAACGTGCCGTCGAACTGCTGGGCACCATGCAGGGCGGCTACAACATCGCCACCATGGTAGAGCTGCTGGACAGCGCCGAACTGGCCGCCGTGGCCGCCGAACAACTCAAGCACACCCTGCTGATGTTCGACGCCTTCCACGACGTGGCTGAAAAAGCCAAGAACGGCAACACTCACGCCCAGGGCGTGCTGCAATCCTGGGCCGACGGCGAGTGGTTCAAGAAGCGCCCGGTACTGGCCGACAAGATCAGCCTGCGCGTGTTCAAGGTCACCGGCGAAACCAACACCGACGACCTGTCCCCTGCCCCCGACGCCTGGTCGCGCCCTGACATCCCGCTGCACGCCCTGGCCATGCTGAAAATGGCCCGTGACGGTATCGTCCCGGACGTGCAAGGTTCCATCGGCCCGATGAAGCAAATCGAGCAGATGCGCGCCGACGGCTTCCCGATCGCCTACGTCGGCGACGTGGTAGGTACCGGTTCGTCGCGTAAATCAGCCACCAACTCGGTGCTGTGGTTCTTCGGCGACGACATCCCGTTCGTGCCCAACAAGCGCGCCGGTGGTTTCTGCTTCGGCTCGAAAATCGCCCCCATCTTCTACAACACCATGGAAGACGCCGGCGCCCTGCCGATCGAATTCGATGTCTCGAACATCAACATGGGCGACGTGATCGACCTGTACCCGCACGCTGGCAAGGTCTGCAAGCACGGTACCGACGACGTCATCACCACCTTTGAGATGAAAACCCCGGTACTGTTGGACGAAGTGCGCGCCGGTGGCCGTATTCCGTTGATCGTCGGCCGTGGCCTGACCGAAAAAGCGCGTGCCGAGCTGGGCCTGGGCCCAACCGACCTGTTCAAGCTGCCGGAAGCACCGGTCGACACCGGCAAGGGCTTCACCCTGGCGCAGAAGATGGTTGGCAAGGCCTGCGGCCTGCCGGTTGGCAAGGGCGTGCGCCCAGGCACCTACTGCGAACCAAGAATGACCACCGTGGGCTCGCAAGACACCACCGGCCCAATGACCCGTGACGAGCTGAAAGACCTGGCCTGCCTGGGCTTCTCGGCCGACCTGGTCATGCAATCGTTCTGCCACACCGCTGCCTATCCGAAGCCGATCGACGTGGTGACCCACCACACCCTGCCGGACTTCATCCGTACCCGTGGCGGCGTTTCCCTGCGCCCAGGCGATGGCATCATCCACAGCTGGCTGAACCGCATGCTGCTGCCGGACACCGTCGGCACCGGTGGTGACTCGCACACCCGCTTCCCGATCGGCATCTCGTTCCCCGCCGGTTCCGGCCTGGTCGCCTTCGCCGCAGCCACCGGCGTGATGCCGCTGGACATGCCGGAGTCGGTACTGGTTCGCTTCAAGGGCAAGCTGCAACCGGGCATCACCCTGCGTGACCTGGTACATGCCATCCCTTACTACGGCATCCAGAAGGGCCTGCTGACCGTCGAGAAGAAAGGCAAGGTCAACGCCTTCTCGGGTCGCATCCTGGAGATCGAAGGCCTGGACGAGCTGACCGTTGAACAGGCATTCGAACTGTCCGACGCCTCGGCCGAGCGTTCTGCCGCCGGTTGCACCATCAAGCTGCCGGAAAAGGCCATTGCCGAGTACCTGAAGTCGAACATCACCCTGCTGCGCTGGATGATCAGCGAAGGCTACGGCGATGCTCGTACCATGGAACGTCGCGCACAAGCCATGGAAGCCTGGCTGGCCAACCCGGAACTGCTGTCGGCCGACGCCGATGCCGAGTACGCCGAAATCATCGAGATCGACCTGGCCGACGTCAAGGAGCCAGTCCTCTGCGCCCCTAACGACCCGGACGACGCTCGCCTGCTGTCCACCGTTCAAGGTCAGAAGATCGACGAAGTGTTCATCGGTTCGTGCATGACCAACATCGGTCACTTCCGCGCTGCCGGTAAACTGCTGGACCAGGTCAAGGGTCAGTTGCCCACTCGCCTGTGGCTGTCGCCGCCGACCAAGATGGACGCTCACCAGTTGAGCGAGGAAGGCTACTACGGCATCTACGGCAAGGCTGGCGCGCGCATGGAAATGCCGGGCTGCTCGCTGTGCATGGGTAACCAGGCACGCGTTGAGCCGAACAGCACGGTGGTCTCGACCTCCACCCGTAACTTCCCGAACCGTCTGGGCGATGGCGCCAACGTGTACCTGGCCTCCGCCGAACTGGCTGCCGTTGCCTCGATCCTGGGCAAGCTGCCAACCGTGGAAGAGTACATGGAGTACGCGAAGAACATCGACAGCATGGCTGCCGACGTTTACCGCTACCTGAGCTTCGACCAGATCGCCGAATTCCGCGAGGCTGCTGCCAGCGCGAACATTCCGGTGGTTCAGGCCTAAGCCCGACCAGAAATAAAAAAACCCCGTCCAAGTGACGGGGTTTTTTATTGCCTTGAGAGCCGTGGGAGCTGGCTTGCCAGCCAGTTCCCACACAGGTAGCCCCCCCTCAGAAGACAGTTGTCGCTACGGGTTGGACGTACCACTCAACGCCAGGTCCATCAGCTCCCGGTTAGCCACCGCATACATGGCGTAATCAGTCCCCGTGGCGGCCTTCAGCTCTTCGAGCATGGCGCGCCAGCGCACTACCATGATCTTGTGCTGTTCAGCCCACAATTCCACCCGCGCGTCCATGTCCGCCGGGGCATCGGCCATTTGCAGCACGGAGATGGTGATCGCCCGCTGCTGGAAGTCGATGTCGTCGCGGAACGCCTCGCGGGCCAGGGCCTGCCAGTTGTTTTCCACCGGCAGGCTGCTGATTTGCTGCAGGTACCAGTTCAAGTCCAGCGAGCTGCCCACGGCGAAGAACGCCTTGGCCACTTCGGCCGCGTTATGGCCGGTGACGTCAGAGGCTTCGATGATCGGCAGCAGCGTATACAAGTGGCTGGTACCGGCCACCATGCGCGCCAGCAACTCCGGCACGCCCGCTTCTACGTACCCCTGGTAACGGGTTTGCCAGACTTCACGGGTAGGGCCTTCCAGCAACTCGTCGAGTTTAAGGCCCAGGGCGGCGATGTGCGGCCCGAAGTGGGCCACGTCGCGGCCGGCATCCTGCTCGTTGCGACGGCTGCGCAGGAACCAGCGCGTGGCACGACGGCCCAGGCGCATCAGTTCGTCCATCAGCGTCAGTTGCACATCGGCCGCCACCTGATAGTCCAGGGCCTCGATCTGGCGGAACCAATGCGGCAGGTGGAAGATGTCGCGCACAATCACATAGGCACCGGCCACGTTGGCCGGGCTCATGCCGGTGGACTCCTTCAGGCGCTGCACGAAGGTGATGCCCATGTTATTGACCAGGTCGTTGGCGATCTGGGTGCTGACAATCTCGCGCTTCAGGCGATGACGGCGCATCGACTCGGCATACTGGCCCACCAGGCTTGGCGGGAACGCGGTTTCCATGTCGCGGGTCAGGTAGTCGTCATCCGGCACCTGGGATTTGAGCAGCGCCTCCTTGAGGTCGATCTTGCTGTAGGAGATGAGTACCGACAGCTCGGCGCGGGTCAAACCCTGATGAGCCGCCAGGCGTTCCACCAGTTGCTCCTCGGTGGGCAGGAACTCGATGGCACGGTCCAGTTTGCCGCGGCTTTCCAGGTCGGCCATCAGGCGCTTGTATTCGGCAATGCGCTCGTAGGCACGGCGCTCCGCCAGCGACAAGGCCTGGGTCTGTTTGTAGTTGTTGCCCAGCACCAGGTGGCCAACTTCGTCGGTCATGCTGCCCAGCAGCTGGTTACGCTGCTTCTCGGTCATGTCGCCGGCCTGCACCACTTCGTTGAGCAGGATCTTGATGTTGACCTCGTGGTCGGAGCAGTCCACACCGCCGGCGTTGTCGATGAAGTCGGTGTTGGTGGCGCCGCCCAGCAGGCCGAACTCCACACGGCCCAACTGGGTCATGCCAAGGTTGCCGCCCTCGCCCACCACTTTGCAGCGCAGTTCGTTGCCGTTCACGCGCAAGGCGTCGTTGGCCTTGTCGCCCACGTCGGCGTGGCTTTCGCCGCTGGACTTGACGTAGGTGCCGATGCCGCCGTTCCACAGCAGGTCCACCGGCGCCTTGAGCAGGGCATTGAGCAGCTCGGTAGGCGTCAGCTTGTCAGCCTGGATATCGAACCGCGCCTTCATCTGCGGGCTGATGCTGATGCTCTTGGCGCTGCGCGGGAAGATGCCGCCGCCTTCGGACATGATCGACGTGTTGTAGTCGCTCCAGGCCGAGCGTGGCAGGTCGAACAGGCGCTGGCGTTCGGCGAAGCTGGTGGCCGGGTCCGGGTTGGGGTCGATGAAGATGTGCAGGTGGTTGAACGCCGCCACCAGTTGCAGTTTTTCCGACATCAGCAAGCCGTTGCCGAATACGTCACCGGCCATGTCACCAATGCCGATCACCGTGGTCACGTCCTGCTGCACGTTGATGCCGCGCTCGCGGAAGTGACGCTGCACGCCCACCCAGGCGCCCTTGGCGGTGATACCCATCTTCTTGTGGTCGTAGCCGGCCGAACCGCCGGAGGCAAACGCATCGCCCAGCCAGAAGCCGTAGTCGATGGCGATGCCGTTGGCGATGTCGGAGAAGGTCGCGGTGCCCTTGTCGGCCGCCACCACCAGGTAGGGGTCATCCTCGTCGTGGCGCACCACGTTGGCCGGTGGCACCACGCCGCCGTCCTTGAGGTTGTCGGTAATGTCCAGCAGGCCGGAGATGAACAGGCGGTAGCAGGCGATGCCTTCGGCCTGGATATCATCACGGCTGCCACCCAGGGGCAGGCGCCGTGGCAGGAAGCCACCCTTGGCGCCCACCGGCACGATCACCGAGTTCTTCACCTGCTGGGCTTTGACCAGGCCCAGTACTTCGGTACGGAAGTCTTCCTCGCGGTCCGACCAGCGCAGGCCGCCACGGGCCACGTTGCCGAAGCGCAGGTGCACACCCTCTACCCGCGGGCAGTAGACGAAGATCTCGAACTTGGGCACCGGCTTGGGCAGCTCGGGAATCAGCTTGGGGTTGAATTTGAAGCTGAAATACGACTTGGCGTGGCCCTTGGCGTCCGGTTGGTAGAAGTTGGTGCGCAAGGTGGCCTTGATCAGGTCCAGGTAGCGCCGCAGGATGCGGTCTTCGTTGAGCACCTGCACGTCATCCAGGGCGCTCAGGATGGCCTGTTCCAGGCGCTGCTGCTTGTCGTCCAGGTCTTCGCTGGTGAGCTTGCGCGCCAGGTAGAAACGGGTCTTGAACAGGCGGGTCAGTTCGCGGGCAATGTCGGTGTGGTTGTTCAGCGTGCTGGCGATGTAGCCCAGGTCGAAGCCCAGGCGGATCTGCTTCAGGTAGCGGGCATAGGCGCGCAGCAGCGCCACGTCACGCCACGGCAGGCCGGCGGTCAGCACCAGGCGGTTGAAGGCGTCGTTTTCGGCGTCGCCCTGCACGATATGCACGAAGGCGTCCTGCAGGGTGTCGTTGAGCTGCTGGATGTCCAGGTTCAAGCCTTCGGCCGCGGTGAAGGCGAAGTCGTGAATCCAGAACTCACGGCCATTGGTGTGGCGCAGGCGATACGGAAATTCGCCCAGCACGCGCAGGCCCAGGTTTTCCAGGATAGGCAGTACGTCCGACAACGCCAGCGGCGTATCGGCGTGGTAAAGCTTGCAATGCAGTTGCTGTTTGCCGGTCTGGGCCAGCGGCTGATAGAAACTCATCACCAGCGGGCGTTTTTCCGACAGCGCTTGCAGGTGTTGCATGTCCACCACGGCCGAATGCGCGGCGAAGCGTTCGCGGTAGCCGGCGGGGAAACCCTTGGGGAAATCGGCCAACACGTTGGTGCCCTGGGCTTCGCCAAAGGCTTCCACGGTCAGGCTGGCGTAATCGTCCTGCCAGGAGCGGCAGGCCTGCACCACTTCGTTTTCCAGTTGCTGCGGGTCGATGTCGATGCGGTTTTTCGGGTCCACGCGCAGAATCAGCTGCACCCGCGCCAGCACCGACTCAGAGAAGAAGGTCCAGAACTCGCAGTCGCTGGCCTTCAGGCGCTCCATCAGTACCTGCTGGATCTTTTGCCGCACCTCGGTGGAGTACACATCACGCGGCACGTAGGCCAGGCAGTAGCAGAAACGCCCGTAGGGGTCCTTGCGCAGGAACACGCGGATCTTGTTGCGCTCCTGGATCTGCACGATGGACATCACCGTGGCGAACAGTTCGTCAACCGGGGTCTGGAACAGGTCGTCGCGCGGCAGCACCTCTACCACCTGGGCCAGCTCCTTGCCCAGGTGCGCCTTGGGATCGAAGCCGGAACGGTGCTCCACTTCCGCCACCTTGCGGCGGATGTAAGGGATCTCGCGCACGCTTTCGCCGTACACCGAAGAGGTGTACAGGCCCATGAAACGGCATTCCTTGATGACCTTGCCGCTGGCGTCGATCTGGCGTATCGACACGTAGTCCGGGTAAGCCGGGCGATGCACGCGGCTGGGGTGCGCAGCCTTGGCAAAGGACAGCAACAGCGGTTCGTTGAGATAGTTGACAGCGTAGTCCTCGATGCGCAAGTCATCGGCGGTGAGGCCGGCGCGCAGCAGGCGGGTCAGGCCCAGGAACGAACTGTCGTCGTACACCAGGTGACCACCGTCGGCCTCATTGGCAACGGTGAACTCTTCATAGCCCAGGAACGTGAAGTGGTTGCCCACCAGCCATTCCAGGAAGGTCTTGATCTCGGCCTTTTCGCCTTCGTCGACGGCATAGGCGCTCTGATCCACCCATTGCAGCACTTCGCGCACTTTGGCCTTCATGGGCTCAAAGTCGGCTACGGCCACGCGCACTTCCACCAGCACCTGTTCCAGCTCGCGCGCCAGCAGGTTCAGCTCGGCGGCATTGGCACAGCGGTCGATCTCCAGGTACATCAGCGACTCTTGCAGCACCCCTTCGCCCTGCTCGCCCTTGGGCAGCAGTTCCAGCAGGCTGCCATCGGCGCCGCGACGCACGCTCAGTACGGTGGTCTGCAGGGTATGGATGCTGTAGCCGCGGCGGTTAAGCTCGGTACGCACCGAGTCCACCAGGAACGGCAGGTCATGGTGCAACACTTCCACGGCGGTGTGGGTGGATTGCCAGCCGTGGCGCTCGTAATCGGGGTTGTACACCCGCACCTGGGGCTGGGCGTGGTCAAACCGCTCCAGCAGGCGCCAGGCCGAGAGGGTACAGCCGGCCAGGTCGCTGAGGCGGCGCTGGGTGAGTTCGTCCAATGAGATGATGCCGAAGAACTGATCGGCGAACAGCGCTACTTGTGGCAGTGCCTGTTCACTGATGTGCTGCGCCAGGGCCGCTTTCAGTTGTTGCTGGAAGTCGGCTTTGCTGGCTGCGGTGAAGAACGCCATCTGTGGTACTCCGCTTGGGCTTGTTTTTGAATGAAGCGTCGCGTGTATTCCCCTGTTGGGATCAACCATAGCCAACCCGCTGCAACAGGGGAGCAAAAACCGGTTTTCACATTCCGGCCGAACAGGAAAGCCCGTCCTGGCACTTTGGACGTTGCACCAAAATGGACCATTCCCTAACTCCCCAGCTTACCCAGAGCAACGCTTTGGATACTTGCGAGGCTGCGACATATTCGGTCAATCACGAGTTGTCGTACGAGATCGGCGCGGCTTCGCACGCGCGGGTTTCTGATTCGGCGCAAACAGTGTCAGAATCGCTACCTGCCCACTAACCTTGGTAATAATCATGCAATTTCAAGCCAGCCAGTTGATGGTCAACCCGTGCGATGACGAAGAAGACAACATGGCGCTGGTCTGCTGCCATGATGAGAAAGGCGGCATGATCCTGATCACCCGTCTGGCCGAGGACAAGGACGTGGAGTTCACCCTGGGCGAGGAAGACCCCTGCTACGTGCGAGATTTCAAGGTAACCCTGGACGACAAAACCCTGACGTTCGAACTGGCCGCCGATGACGCCGACGTATTGAACGGTGACGTGGAACTGGTGATCAACTATGACAGCAGCCAGGTAGACCTGCCGGAAGTGGAAGAAACCCTGCGCAACATCCTCGACGGCACCGGCACCTACGTCAGCCACATCGCCCGCTGATACTTCAGGAGCGCTCCATGAGCCGCCAGGTCTTCGACGCACACTGCCACATCATCGACCCGCGCTTCCCGCTGGTCGCCAATGAAGGCTACTTGCCCCCCACCTACACGGTGGACCATTACCTGGCGCAAGCCGCGCCGCTGGGCGTGTGTGGCGGCGCGGTGGTGTCCGGCTCGTTCCAGGCCTTTGACCAGACGTACCTGCTGGACGCCCTGGCGCGCCTGGGGCCAGGGTTTGTCGGGGTGACCCAACTGCCAGCCTCGGTCAGCGACGACGAACTGCAGAAACTCGACCGCCATGGCGTGCGCGCCCTGCGCTTCAACCTCAAGCGTGGCGGTTCGGAACAACTGGACAAACTGGAACCCTTTGCCAAGCGCGTGCATGAACTGCTGGGCTGGCATGCCGAGCTGTACGTGGATTCGCGCGACTTGCAGGCGCTGGAGGCAAAGCTGCTGCGCCTGCCGGAAGTCAGCATCGACCACCTGGGGCTGAGCCGCGAGGGCCTGCCCACGGTGTTGCGCCTGGCTGAACGCGGGGTACGGGTGAAAGCCTGCGGCTTTGGCCGCGTGGACTTCCCCGTGGGGCCGGCCTTGCAGGCGCTGTACGCGGCCAACCCCCATGCGCTGATGTTTGGTACCGATTTGCCGTCCACCCGCGCGCCGCGACCGTTTCAGGCCGATGACCTGACACTGATCGAGGATGTGCTGGGGGAAGATGGAGCGCAGATGGTGCTGTGGGCCAATGCGCGGGATTTTTATCGGGTGTAGATAACGTGACGTCGGCGCACCCCTGACCGGTAGGCGCAGACCGTGTACGCGAAGGCACACCGCAGGACACCTGATTCACTGCGGCGTTTGCTTCGCGGGCAGGGCCCGCCCCTTCAGTAAGCCAATCGCCCGCAGCAGGTCAGTCAACCTTCTTGCGAATCCAGTACAAATACGTCCCTTCGCCTTCGCGCTGCTCCACTAACTCATGGCCCAGAAACACGCAAAACTTGGGAATATCACGCTGGGTCGACGGGTCAGTGGCGATCACTTTCAACACACCACCGGCCGCCAGGTCGCGCACGTGCTGGTGCAGCATCATCACCGGCTCCGGGCAGTTGAGGCCGGTGGCGTCGAGAACGCCATCCACGGCCATTTCAGCGAATTCAGACATGCATATCTCCAGAAACTGACGGGCATTGTCGCGCAATGCCCGGCACAGGTCAGCCCTTGCGCGGCGCTTTTTTGGCCGGCGTATCGAGGCGTCGCAAGTGGCAAGTCACTTCCTCGCGGTCGTGGTACAGCTGCTTGCAGCCGATCTCGACCTGAATGCCGCGCGCCTTGAAACCATCGGCAATGCGCTCCAGCAGGCGGCGCACTTCGGCGTAGCGTTGTTTCATTGGCAACTTGAGGTTGACCACCGCCTCGCGGCACAGGCCTTCGCCCAGCCAGGTTTCCAGCAGGAAGGCATTGCGCGCCGGTTTTTCCACGATGTCGCACACCATCCAGTCCACCGGCGGGCGGGGCTTGTAGGTAAAACCATCGGCCATCAGGTGGGTGACCAGGCCGGTGTCCATCAGGCTCTGCGCCATGGGGCCGTTGTCGATGGCGGTCACCAACATGCCGCGGCGTACCAGCTGGTAGGTCCAGCCGCCGGGCGCGGCGCCCAGGTCGACGCCGGTCATGTCCGACGACAGCCGCTCATCCCACTCCTCGCGCGCAATGAAGTGGTGCCAGGCCTCTTCCAGCTTCAGCGTCGAGCGGCTGGGCGCCTCGCGGGGGAATTTTAGGCGCGGGATGCCCATGGGCCACATGGCCGAGTTGCCCGCCGGGGCCACGCCCAGGAACACCTCGCGGCCGCTCTTGAAGGTCAACAGCAGGCGCGGCAGGTTGTCGTCCTCCACCAGCTTGCCGGCCTTGAGCAGGGCTTTGCGCAACGGCCCCTCGAATTTGCGACAAAAGGTCGACAGTTCCTTGCCGTCGTTGGTGTCCAGCACTTCCAACCACAGGCTGCCGCACGTCGGGTACGCGCCCAGGGCGTCGAGCAGCACGCTGATGCGGTCGGTTTCCGGCAGCTCCACGAACGCCCCGCGCGCCCATTGGCGCGGGAATATCAGGTCACTGAAGTTCACCTCGTCCATCAGCCGTTCCAGGTCGGCTGGCTCATGGCAGATAAATTCGGCACAGGCGCTGCTGGGCTTGGCCTTGGCATAGCCAGCCACGTCGAAAAACGCCGCCAGCTCGGAAATTTCGGAACAGACTTCGCCTTCGAAGCCCGACCGACAGTGCATAAACAGGGTATTCATTGACCACTCCTGGACCGGCACCCCGACAGTGGGCCGCCGCCATGGCGGTCGCGCCACTGGCACGCCGCCGAAATCGGCGCATGATAAAGGAAGTTCGGAACCGGCGACACGCTTGAACAGTCCAGTGTAATGATAGCTAGCTACGCTTTTTGTCCAGGCCCGTGCCGTGCGGGCCATGGTGGCAATTGCCAAGGAGTGATTTCATGCCCTCGCTTGATAGCCTGAAGACCCTCAAGACCCTACAGGTTGACGACCGTCAGTACCATTATTTCAGCCTGCCCGAAGCCGCCAAGAGCCTGGGTGCCCTGCAACAACTGCCCATGTCCCTGAAAGTGCTGCTGGAAAACCTGCTGCGCTGGGAAGACGGCACCACCGTCACCGCCGACGACCTCAAGGCCCTGGCCGCCTGGCTCAAGGACCGCCGCAGTGACCGCGAGATCCAATACCGCCCTGCCCGCGTGCTGATGCAGGACTTCACCGGCGTGCCCGCCGTGGTGGACCTGGCGGCCATGCGCGCCGCCGTGGCCAAGGCCGGCGGCGACCCGCAGCGTATCAACCCGCTGTCACCGGTGGACCTGGTGATCGACCACTCGGTGATGGTCGACAAATACGGCGACACCCAGGCATTCGGTGAAAACGTCGACATTGAAATGCAGCGCAACGGCGAGCGCTACGCCTTTCTGCGCTGGGGCCAGAGTGCCTTCGACAATTTCAGCGTGGTGCCGCCCGGCACTGGCATCTGCCACCAGGTCAACCTGGAATACCTGGGCCGCACCGTCTGGACCAAGGATGAGGACGGCCGCACCTACGCGTTCCCCGATACCCTGGTGGGCACCGATTCGCACACCACCATGATCAACGGCCTTGGCGTACTGGGCTGGGGCGTGGGCGGCATCGAGGCAGAAGCGGCCATGCTCGGCCAGCCTGTGTCGATGCTGATTCCCGAAGTAATCGGTTTCCGGCTCACCGGCAAGCTGCGCGAAGGCATCACCGCCACCGACCTGGTGCTCACCGTCACGCAGATGCTGCGCAAGAAAGGCGTGGTGGGCAAGTTCGTCGAATTCTACGGTGACGGCCTCGCCGACCTGCCCCTGGCCGACCGCGCCACCATCGCCAACATGGCCCCGGAATACGGCGCCACCTGCGGCTTTTTCCCGGTGGACGACGTCACCCTGGACTACCTGCGCCTGTCCGGCCGCCCCGATGCCACGGTGAAACTGGTGGAGGCCTACACCAAGGCCCAGGGCCTGTGGCGCCTGCCCGGCCAGGAACCGCAGTTCAGCGACAGCCTGGCACTGGACATGGATGAAGTCGAAGCCAGCCTGGCCGGCCCCAAACGGCCCCAGGACCGCGTGGCGCTGCCCAAGGTGGCCCAGGCGTTCTCGGACTTCATCGGTCTGCAGCTCAAGCCCACCAACAAGGAGGAAGGCCGCCTGGAAAGCGAAGGCGGCGGCGGCGTGGCCGTGGGCAATGCCGCCCAGGCGGGCGAAGCGCACTACACCTGGCAGGGCCAAAGCCATCAGCTCAAGGATGGCGCGGTGGTCATCGCCGCCATTACCTCATGCACCAACACCTCCAACCCCAGCGTAATGATGGCCGCAGGGCTGGTGGCGAAAAAGGCCGTGCAAAAGGGCCTGCAACGCAAGCCGTGGGTAAAAAGCTCGCTGGCGCCGGGCTCCAAGGTGGTCACCGACTACTACAAGGCGGCCGGCCTCACCCAGTACCTGGACGCCCTGGGCTTCGACCTGGTGGGTTATGGCTGCACCACTTGCATCGGCAACTCCGGGCCGCTGGACGAGCCGATTGAAAAAGCCATCCAGCAGGCCGACCTCACCGTGGCCTCGGTGCTGTCGGGCAACCGCAACTTCGAAGGCCGGGTGCACCCGCTGGTCAAGACCAACTGGCTGGCATCGCCACCCCTGGTGGTGGCCTATGCACTGGCCGGCAGCGTGCGCATCGACATCAGCAGCGAGCCGCTGGGTACCGGCAGCGACGGCCAACCGGTGTACCTGCGCGACATCTGGCCCAGCCAGCAGGAAATCGCCGACGCGGTACGAAGCGTCAACACCGCCATGTTCCACAAGGAATACGCCGAAGTGTTTGCCGGCGACGCCCAGTGGCAGGCCATCGAAGTGCCCCAGGCGGCCACCTACGTGTGGCAGGACGATTCCACCTACATCCAGCACCCGCCGTTCTTCGACGACATCACCGGGCCGCTGAAGGACATCACCGACGTGCATGGCGCCCGTGTGCTCGCGCTGCTGGGTGACTCGGTGACCACCGACCACATCTCCCCGGCCGGCAACATCAAGGCCGACAGCCCCGCCGGCCGCTACCTGCGCGACAAGGGCGTGGAGCCGCGGGACTTCAACTCCTACGGCTCGCGCCGCGGCAACCACGAAGTGATGATGCGCGGCACCTTCGCCAACATCCGCATCCGCAATGAAATGCTCAACGCAGAGGAAGGCGGCAACACCTACTACATCCCTACCGGCGAGCGCCTGGCGATCTACGACGCGGCCATGCGCTACCAGGCCGACGGCACGCCGCTGGTGGTCATCGCCGGCCAGGAATACGGTACCGGCTCCAGTCGCGACTGGGCGGCCAAGGGCACCAACCTGCTGGGGGTCAAGGCGGTCATCGCCGAAAGCTTCGAGCGCATCCACCGCTCCAATCTGGTGGGCATGGGCGTGCTGCCGCTGCAATTCAAGGACGGCCAGAGCCGCAAGTCACTGGCACTCACCGGCCGTGAAACCCTGGACATTACCGGCCTTTCGGACGCCCGGCTGCGCCCCCACATGGACCTGACGCTGCGCATCACCCGTGAAGATGGCCAGCAGGAAACGGTAACGGTGCTGTGCCGCATCGACACCCTCAACGAGGTGGAGTACTTCAAGTCCGGCGGCATCCTGCACTACGTGCTGCGCCAGTTGATTGCCTCCTGAATAGCGCTTGTATGGGAGCTGGCTTGCCAGCGAGTTTTTGAGGCCTGGACGGCTCGCTCGCAAGCCAGTGCCCACAAGGGCGACAAAAATTTAATTTCAATTTCGGGTCCGCCCTGCCGACAACCTGTGAAAGTCTTGCGGAACCCAACAGCCATGCGTAACAACCAGCCTGTCACCCAGCGCGAACGGACGTTTCCTGCCCAACAGCGCCTGATTTCAACTACCGATGCCAAAGGAATGATCACTTACTGCAACGATGCATTCGTTGAAATCAGTGGTTTCGCCCGTGACGAGTTGATCCGTGCCCCGCACAACACCGTGCGGCACCCCGATGTGCCCCAGGCGGTGTTCGAGCACATGTGGGCCACGCTGCGACAGGGGCAGCCCTGGATGGGCATCGTCAAGAACCGCTGCAAGAATGGCGATTTTTACTGGGTGAATGCCTACGTCACGCCGATTTTCGAAAACAACCAGGTGGTGGGCTACGAGTCGGTACGGGTCAAACCAACCGCCGAGATGATCCGCCGCGCCCAGGCGCTGTACGAGCGCCTCAATCAGGGTAAGTCCGCCATACCGAGCCGTGACCGCTGGTTGCCTGTGGTGCAGGACTGGCTGCCGTTCATTCTGGTCAGCCAGGTGGGTTTCGGCATTGGCAGTTGGCTGGGCAGTTCGTGGGGCTTTGCCGTGGCCGCCGTGTTGTCGGTACCGCTGGGGCTCGTGGGCCTGGGCTGGCAGCAACGGGGCATCAAGCGCCTGCTGCGCCTGGCCGAACAAACCACGTCCGACCCGCTGATCGCACAAATGTACACTGACAGCCGCGGCGCCCAGGCGCGTCTGGAAATGTCGATTCTGAGCCAGGACGCGCGGTTGAAAACCTGCCTCACCCGCTTGCAGGACACCGCCGAACACCTCAACGACCAGGCCCGGCAATCCGATGGCCTGGCGCACCAGAGCTCCGTGGGCCTGGAACGCCAGCGCGTGGAAACCGAGCAGGTGGCCACCGCCGTCAACCAGATGGCCGCCACCACCCAGGAAGTCGCCAGCCACGTGCAACGCACCGCCGATGCCACCCAGCAGGCCAACGCGTTGACCAGCCGTGGCCGCAGCATTGCCGGTGAAACCCGTGACGCCATCCAGCGCCTGTCGGTAGTGGTGGGCGAGACCGGGCAGACCGTGACCCAGCTGGCCAAGGACAGCGATGAAATCGGCGGCGTGGTGGACGTGATCAAAGGCATTGCCGACCAGACCAACCTGCTGGCGCTGAACGCCGCCATCGAAGCGGCTCGCGCCGGTGAAATGGGCCGCGGCTTTGCCGTGGTGGCCGATGAAGTTCGCCAGTTGGCCCAGCGCACCAGCGAATCCACTGGGCAGATCCATGCCCTGATCGCCAAGCTACAGCAAACCGCCAGCAATGCCGTGCAGACCATGGACGCTGGCCATCGCCAGGCCGAGGAAGGCGTGGCGCGGGTACTGGAAGCTGATCAGGCACTGGTAGGCATCAGCGAGGCTGTGGCGCACATCACCGACATGACCACCCAGATCGCCGCGGCAACCGAAGAGCAAAGCTCGGTGGCCGAAGAGATCAGCCGCAATATCAGCACCATCGCCAGCCTGGCCGACGAGACCAGCGAGCAGGCGCAGAACTCGGCGCTGCTCAGCGAAGAACTGACCCGCACCGCGCACAGCCAGTATTCGCTCGTGGAGCGCTTCAACCGCTGACGGCACAGGCTAAAATGGGTGTTTCATGGATCGTGTCCATAAAATGGACAATACCCTCCTGTAGGAGCGGGCCGTGTCCGCGAGGGCCGCACCTTGTGTCACCCGACACACCGCGCGGTCCGCTCCTGCCGGGATCGCAATGACGCTCAACGCAAAAACCGCGTCACGGCCTCGGCGGCCGCCGTCATATGCTGTTCATGACTGAACCCCGACGCCTTCAGCGGCTTGAGGTCATGGTCCCCCGCCACCAGCCAGCACAGCTGGATCTGCGTCGACAACGCATACCCCGCAACCGACGCCCGGTTACCCAGCGCATCACGCTCGCCCTGCGCGATCAGCGTCGGTGTTTTCAGCTCGGCCAGGTGCTCCACGCGCGGTTTCTCGGGCTTGCCCGCCGCATAGAACGGATAGCCCAGGCACACCAGCGCATCAGCATCGAGCTCGTCCGCCAGCACGCTGGCCATGCGCCCGCCCATGGATTTGCCGCCGATGGCCAGCGTCCCTGTCACCAGGGGGCGGACCTGGGCATACACCTCGCGCCAGCACTCCAGCAGTTTCGGCTTGGGATTGGGTGGGCGCTTGCCGCCGTCCACGCGGCGCTGAGCCATGTAGGGGAATTCAAAACGCACCACCGCCACGCCGCGGGCGGCCAACTGCTCGGCAATGCGGTTCATGAAGTCGCTGTCCATTGGCGCACCGGCGCCGTGGGCCAGAATCAGGCAGGCCACCGGCGCGCCTTGGGGCGCCGTCAACAACCAGCCTTGTGCCTGGGCCAGCGCGGCCAATTGTTCCTGGTCAATGCCGCTACCCTGCGCGTTTTTCATGCTTGCACCACTGCGAAATAAAACCGGTGGCCATGATGCCACGTAGCCGAGGCCAAGCGGTGTCGGCTGTTCAGAGCGCCGAATAGCCCTTTGCCACCTGTCACTTCTAACAGGTTTCGCGAAAAGGGTTTGGGGGCAAGCGTATGACTACAGCCTTTCAGGGAGATTCGACACCGCTGGGGGCAAAATTCGAGGATTTGGACATTTGGATCCATTTGAACGAGGATCCACTGGGTACTTACAAAATTCCGGGCGATGGCAGCAGCCTACTGCGATACCGCAGGGATGGGGATACTGTAACCGGGGTAGGGAGCCTCACCCTTACGCAACTCGACGATGAAAGGAAACAGTGCATTGGCACCCTGACCTTCGACGTTTTTTCTAACAAGTTGCACGGAGATTTTAATATCTTCGGGGCAAGCGGCCCCCTGACCAAACTTTCGTGACCGCCTGCGGCTAGCGGCATCCAAGCCCGCTATTGCGACAACGGGAGGAGGCGGCGGCCATGGCACGCCGTCTACCTATGCTGCTTATGGCCACCTCCTCTGCCATCAACACGTAGGCGTCCTGATCCTTGCCACCGGCCAACACCACTGATCAAACGCTATCGCGCCTTGAAATGGAATAGGCCATCCAGAAGCGACGTCCAACCAAGCGCTGGCACCCGCGTGCGCTATGTCCACACAACGACTAAGCTCATAGCGACCAAAACGGGCCCGGCGGATATGTTTCCGGATGTTCGAAAACCCATACGCCATCGACCCCGGCCATGCCCTGCATAAGGCTGCAAGGCCCGCCACGTGGACGTCGGAGCGACAGACAAGGATTGCTAGCCAAGATTGCTAGCAACTCTTGCATCACCCCTGTGCATTCTCCATACTGCGGCCGGTTTATAACCCTAATAACAACACCTGAACCGTGGATAACCAGCAATGAGCACAGTAATCGCTCCGACTGCGTACAACTACAAAGTGGTTCGGCAGTTCGCCATCATGACGGTGGTCTGGGGAATCGTCGGCATGGGCCTGGGGGTGTTCATCGCCTCGCAGTTGGTCTGGCCACAGTTGAACCTCGACCTGCCATGGACCACCTTCGGCCGCCTGCGCCCGCTGCACACTAACCTTGTGATCTTTGCCTTCGGCGGATGCGCGCTGTTTTCCACGTCCTACTACGTGGTGCAGCGAACCTGCCAGACGCGGCTGATCTCGGACGGCCTCGCGGCGTTCACGTTCTGGGGCTGGCAGGCTGTGATCGTCGGCGCCATCATCACCCTGCCGCTGGGCTATACCACCACCAAGGAGTACGCCGAGCTGGAATGGCCGATTGCCATCCTGCTGGCGATTGTCTGGGTGTGTTACGCCATCACCTTCTTCGGCACCATCGTCAAGCGCAACACCAAGCATATCTACGTGGGCAACTGGTTCTACGGCGCGTTCATCCTGGTGACGGCGATGCTGCACATCGTCAACCACATCTCGCTGCCGGTGAGCCTGTTCAAGTCCTATTCCGCCTACGCCGGTGCCACGGACGCGATGATCCAGTGGTGGTACGGCCACAACGCCGTGGGCTTTTTCCTCACCACCGGCTTCCTCGGCATGATGTATTACTTCGTGCCCAAGCAGGCCGAGCGGCCCATCTACTCCTACCGTCTGTCCATCGTGCACTTCTGGGCGCTGATCACCCTGTACATCTGGGCCGGGCCGCACCACCTGCATTACACCGCCCTGCCCGACTGGGCCCAATCGCTGGGCATGGTGATGTCGATCATCCTGCTGGCACCCAGCTGGGGCGGCATGATCAACGGCATGATGACCCTGTCCGGGGCCTGGCATAAGCTGCGGACCGACCCCATCCTGCGCTTTCTGGTGGTGTCCCTGGCGTTCTACGGCATGTCCACCTTCGAAGGCCCGATGATGGCCATCAAGACGGTGAACTCGCTGTCCCACTACACCGACTGGACCATCGGCCACGTGCACGCCGGTGCGCTGGGCTGGGTGGCCATGATCTCCATCGGCGCCATCTACCACATGATCCCGAAACTGTTCGGCAGGCCACAGATGCACAGCATCGGCCTGATCAACGCTCACTTCTGGCTGGCCACCATCGGCACCGTGCTGTACATCGCCTCGATGTGGGTCAACGGCATCACCCAGGGCCTGATGTGGCGCGCCATCAACGATGACGGCACCCTCACCTACTCCTTCGTCGAAGCCCTGCAGGCTAGCCATCCGGGCTACATTGTGCGGGCCATCGGTGGCTCGTTCTTCGCCAGCGGCATGTTGCTGATGGCCTACAACGTATGGCGCACCGTGCGCGCTTCCACCGCCGAAGAAGCTGAAGCGGCGACCCGCATCGCTGCCGTGGGGGCCCACTGATGAAACATGAAGTGCTCGAAAAGAACATCGGCCTGCTGGCCTTCTTCATGGTCATTGCCGTGGCCATCGGCGGCCTCACGCAAATCGTCCCGCTGTTTTTCCAGGACGTCACCAACAAGCCCATCGAGGGCATGAAACCGCGCCCTGCCCTGGAACTGGAAGGCCGCGACGTGTTCATCGCCAACGGCTGTGTGGGCTGCCACTCGCAGATGATCCGGCCGTTCCGCGCCGAAACCGAACGCTACGGCCACTACTCGGTAGCCGGCGAAAGCGTGTGGGACCACCCCTTCCTGTGGGGCTCCAAGCGCACCGGGCCGGACCTGGCGCGCGTAGGAGGCCGCTACTCTGACGACTGGCACCGTGCGCACCTGTACAACCCGCGCAACGTGGTGCCCGAGTCGGTGATGCCGGCCTACCCCTTCCTGGTGGAGCACAAGGTGGATGCCAGCCTGACCGCCAGGAAGATGCAAGTACTGCGTGAACTGGGCGTGCCGTACACCGACGAAGACATCGCCGGCGCCGAAGCAGCCGTCAAGGGCAAGACCGAAATGGACGCACTGGTGGCCTACCTGCAGGGCCTTGGCACCATCATCAAAAGCAAACGGTGACGCACATGGATATCGGAACCATCCGAGGACTGGGCACCGTCGTGGTGTTGGTGGCCTTTATCGGCTTGGCGTTATGGGTGTTCAGCGGCCGGCGCAAGCAGGACTTCGACGAAGCCACCCTGCTGCCGTTTGCCGATGACCCCGACGCCATCGCCAAGGTAGAACAAGCCCAGGCGCAACAGCGCGCGTCCAGGAGTGACAAGCAATGACAACGTTTTGGAGTCTGTACGTAACCGTACTCACCCTGGGCACCATCGTGGCCCTGACCTGGCTGCTGTTTTCCACCCGCCGGGGGCAACGCAGCGAAGCCACCGAAGAAACCGTGGGCCATTCGTTCGACGGCATCGAGGAGTACGACAACCCGCTGCCCAAGTGGTGGTTCCTGCTGTTCGTCGGCACCATCATCTTTGCCCTGGGCTACCTGAGCCTGTACCCGGGCCTGGGCAGCTGGACCGGGCTGCTGCCGGGGTACCAGTACCTGGACAACGACACCAAGAAGCAGTTTTCCGACGGCAAGACCGGCTGGACCGGCGTGCATGAATGGGAAAAGGAAATGGCCCGCGCCGACGCCCGCTTCGGCCCCATCTACGCCAAGTTCGCCGCCATGCCCATCGAAGACGTGGCCAAGGACCCGCAGGCGCTGAAAATGGGCGGCCGCCTGTTCGCCAGCAATTGCTCGGTGTGCCACGGGTCCGACGCCAAGGGTGCGTACGGTTTTCCCAACCTGACCGACGAAGACTGGCGCTGGGGCGGCG
Source organism: Pseudomonas sp. M47T1 (assembly GCF_000263855.1). GTDB lineage: Bacteria > Pseudomonadota > Gammaproteobacteria > Pseudomonadales > Pseudomonadaceae > Aquipseudomonas. The sequence continues at coordinate 102,290 of NZ_AJWX01000018.1, read as the reverse complement.
ACCCGCAAACCATCGAGACCACCATCCTGGGCGGCCGCCATGCGGTGATGCCGGCCTGGGCCGAGGTGATCGGCGAACAGGGCGTGGCGGATGTGGCAGCCTTCGTCATCACCCAGCTCGACGCACGCAAACTGCCTGCCGACGCCAAGGCCGACCCGGCCAACGGCCAGAAAATCTTCGCCGCCAACTGCGTGGCCTGCCACGGCCCCGAGGGCAAGGGCACGCCGGTCATGGGCGCACCGAACCTCACCCACCCGCAGGCGTTCATCTACGGCTCAAGCTTCGCCCAGTTGCAACAGACCATCCGCTACGGCCGACAGGGCCAGATGCCGGCCCAGGAACTGCTGCAAGGCAAGGACAAGGTGCATTTGCTGGCGGCGTATGTGTATAGCCTCTCGCATGGGGAGCAGAAGTCAGAGTAGCAACCTACCACTCGGTCCGATAACCCGCTCCCACAACAGGCATCCAGCACCACCGTGAGGCTCACTAATGAGCAAGCAGATTCCGGTACACGATGTCACCCCGCCCGCCCGCAAGGGCGAAAGCGTCGACCTGTATGCGTCGCGGGAGAAGATCTACACGCGGGCCTTCACCGGGGTGTTCCGCAACCTGCGCAGGGTGGGCGGGGCGTTTCTGTTCCTGCTGTATTTCGGCACGGTGTGGTTGAACTGGGGCGGGCATCAGGCAGTGTGGTGGAACCTGCCTGAGCGCAAGTTCTACATCTTTGGCGCCACCTTCTGGCCGCAGGATTTCATCCTGCTGTCGGGCATCCTCATCGTCAGTGCGTTTGGCCTGTTTTTCATCACCGTGTTCGCCGGCCGCGTGTGGTGCGGCTATACCTGCCCGCAAAGCGTGTGGACGTGGATATTCATGTGGTGCGAAAAGGTCACCGAAGGTGATCGCAACCAGCGCATCAAGCTCGACAAGGCCCCCTCCAGCGCCAACAAGGTGCTGCGCAAGGCGGCCAAGCACGGGCTGTGGCTGTTGATCGGTTTCGTCACCGGCATGACCTTCGTCGGCTACTTCTCGCCCATCCGCGAGTTGAGCCTGGACTTTTTCACCGGCCACGCCGATGGCTGGTCCTATTTCTGGGTAGGCTTCTTCACCCTGGCCACCTACGGCAACGCTGGCTGGCTGCGCGAGCAGGTGTGCATCTACATGTGCCCCTACGCGCGCTTCCAGAGCGTGATGTTCGACAAGGACACGCTGATCGTGTCCTACGACCCACGGCGCGGCGAAAAGCGTGGCCCGCGCAAGAAAGGCGCCGACTACCAGGCCATGGGGCTGGGCGACTGCATCGACTGCACGATGTGCGTGCAGGTGTGCCCCACCGGCATCGACATCCGTGACGGCCTGCAGGTGGAGTGCATAGGCTGTGCCGCCTGCATCGACGCCTGCGACAGCATCATGGACAAGATGGATTACCCCCGCGGGCTGATCAGCTATACCACCGAACACAACCTGTCCGGCCAGCAGACCCACAAGTGGCGTCCGCGCCTGATCGGCTACGCGCTGGTGCTGGTGGTGATGATCGGGGTGCTGGCCACCGCCTTTGTGACCCGCTCGCTGGTGGGGTTCGACGTGAGCAAGGACCGCGTGCTTTACCGCGAGAACGCCGCAGGGCGAATCGAGAACGTCTACAGCCTGAAAATCATGAATAAGGATCAGCGCGAGCACACCTACCTGATCCAGGCCTCGGGCCTGCCCGACCTGCGCCTGCAGAGCCGCAACGAAATACGCGTGGCGGCGGGCGATATCGTCAGCCTGCCGGCCGAGCTGTCAGTCGCCCCCGAACAACTGCCTTCCAGCACCAACGAGGTGATGTTCACCCTCGAGGACGCCGACAACGGCGCGGTGCATGTGCAGGCCAAAAGCCGATTCATCGGCCCCCAAGTACGCTAAGGACCCCTTCCATGTTCAACACCACGGCTGACGCTTCCACCCCCTGGTACAAACACCTCTGGCCCTGGATTATCATCGCCATTCTCACCTGTTCGGTAACCCTGACGCTGTCGATGGTGACCATCGCCGTGGAGCACCCGGACAACCTGGTGACCGATAACTACTACGAGGCGGGCAAGGGCATCGCCCGCTCCCTGGAGCGCGAACGCCTGGCCCAGGACCTCCAGCAGCGCGCCGACATTACCCTGGACAGCCTGACCGGCGAAGTCGACGTGAAACTGAGCGGCAGCAGCCAGCCGGCGCAATTGACCCTCAACCTGATCTCGCCGACGCAACCGGAGAAAGACCGCCGTATCGACCTCAATGCCGCCGGCAGCGGCCGCTACGTGGGCCATGTGGTGGACAATGTCCAGGGCCGCCGTTTCGTCGAAATGCTGGGCCAGCAAGGCGGCAAGACCTGGCGCCTGTTCGAGGAAGAGCAGGTGGCACCGGACAAGCCCCTGGTGCTGGGTGACGAGCCCTTGCAAGGCGCCGAGGAGCTGCGTCGCTGATGGGGACCCTTTCGCAGGCACAGCCCGCTCCCACAATGACAGCGCCAGCCAAGGCTACTGTGGGGGCGGGCTCTGCCCGCGAAGAGGCCCTGCAGCCACCCTGAAAATGACATGAGTACACCTACCCCCTGCTACCACTGCGCCCTCCCCGTGCCACCCGGCCAGCCCTTCACGGCGCCGGTGCTGGGCCAGGAGCGCGCCTTTTGTTGCCCCGGCTGCCAGGCGGTGGCCGAGGCCATCGTCGCCGGCGGCCTGGACAGCTACTACCAGCACCGCGACCAGGCATCGGGCAACCCCGACGCGCTGCCACGGCAACTGCTCGATGAATTGGCCCTGTACGACCGCGACGACGTGCAACGCCCGTTCGTGCATCAACAAGGCGAACTGCGCGACGCCACGCTGATGATTGAAGGCATCACCTGCGCCGCCTGCGGCTGGCTGATCGAGAAACACTTGCGCGGCCTGGAAGGCGTGGCCGAGGCGCGCCTGAACCTGTCCAACCACCGCCTGTTCGTGCAATGGAACCCCGGCCAGCGCGCCCTCAGCAACCTGCTCGGCGAACTGCGCCACATCGGCTACGCAGCCCACCCCTGGCAGCCCGACCGCGCCGCCGAACAACTGGCGGCCGACAATCGCAAAGCCTTGCGCCAGCTGGGCGTGGCGGGGCTGCTGTGGTTCCAGGCGATGATGGCGACCATGGCCACCTGGCCGCAATTCAATATCGACCTCAGCCCGGAACTGCATGTCATCCTGCGCTGGGTGGCGATGTTCCTCACTACGCCCATTGTGTTCTACAGCTGCGCGCCGTTCTTCCGTGGCGCGCTGCGCGACCTGCGTACCCGCCACCTGACCATGGACGTGTCGGTGTCGCTGGCCATCGGCGGCGCCTACATGGCCGGCATCTGGACCGCCATCAGCGGCAGCGGCGATCTGTATTTCGATGCTGTGGGCATGTTCGCCCTGTTCCTGCTGGCCGGCCGTTACCTGGAGCGCCGTGCGCGGGAACGCACGGCCGCCGCCACCGCGCACCTGGTCAACCTGCTGCCGCCCTCGTGCCTGCGTTTGAACGCCCAGGGCCTGAGTGAACGCATTCTGCTGAGCGAATTGCACCTGCAGGACCGGGTGCAGGTGCTACCCGGCGCGGTCATTCCCGCTGATGGGCAGATCATCGACGGCCAATCCAGCGTCGACGAATCGCTGCTGACCGGCGAATACCTGCCCCAGCCCCGCCGCCAGGGCGATGCAGTTACCGCCGGCACCCTGAACGTCGAGGGCACGCTGACCGTACAGGTCACGGCCCTGGGCCAGGACACCCGGCTGTCGGCCATCGTCCGCCTGCTGGAGCGTGCCCAGGCGCAAAAGCCACGCCTGGCGCAGTTGGCCGACCGGGCCGCGCAATGGTTTCTGCTGTTGTCGCTTGGCTGCGCGCTGGCGGTCGGCCTGTGGTGGTGGCACCTGGACCCCAGCCGAGCCTTTTGGGTGGTGCTGGCCATGCTGGTGGCCAACTGCCCTTGCGCCCTGTCGCTGGCCACCCCCACCGCGCTGGTGGCAGCCACGGGTAGCCTGCACCGCCTGGGTTTGCTACTGACCCGCGGGCATGTGCTGGAAGGCCTGAACCAGGTTGACACAGTGATCTTCGACAAGACCGGCACCCTCACCGAAGGCCGTCTGCAACTGCACAGCATTCGCCCGCTGGCGCAACTGGGCAGTGACCACTGCCTGGCGCTGGCGGCGGCGCTGGAAAGTCGCTCCGAGCACCCCATTGCCCGAGCCTTCGGCCAGGCCCGGTTGGCGGCCGAGCAGGTGTTCAGCCAGCCCGGCCAAGGCCTGGAAGGCGTGGCGGGCGGCCAACGCCTGCGCATCGGCAATCCCACCTACGCCTGCGCCCTGGCGGGCTGCCCGGTGCCCGACGCCCCCGATACCCAAGGCCAATGGTTGCTGCTGGCCGACGACCGCCAGGCACTGGCCTGGTTTGGCTTGGATGACCGCCTGCGCGACGATGCCAGGCCTCTGCTCGACGCTTGCCGGGCGCGGGGCTGGCAAACCTGGCTGCTGTCGGGCGACAGCTCGCCGATGGTCAACGCCGTGGCCAGCGAACTGGGCATCGATCTGGCCTACGGCAGCCTGCCGCCGGACGCCAAGCTGGCCATGCTGCAACGCCTGCGCGCACAGGGGCGCACCGTGCTGGTGGTGGGTGACGGCGTCAATGACGTGCCATTGCTGGCCGCCGCCGACATCAGCGTGGCCATGGGCAGTGCCACCGACCTTGCCAAGACCAACGCCGACGCGGTGCTGCTGGGCAACCGCCTGGACACCCTGGTGCAGGCCATGGCCATGGCCCGCCGCACGCGCCGGGTGATTATCCAGAACCTGGTGTGGGCGGCGCTGTACAATGGCCTGATGCTGCCGTTCGCCGCCGCTGGCTGGATCACCCCTATCTGGGCGGCGCTGGGCATGTCGGCCAGCTCCCTGACCGTGGTGCTCAACGCCCTGCGCCTGACCCGGGTAAAGCCCCACCCAAGCCCTGCTCCGGCACCTACCTCATTCGAACCACCGGAGCTCATATGCCCGCGCTCTATATCATGATCCCGGCGGCGCTGGTGATCGTGGCCATCGCCGTCTACGTGTTTTTCTGGGCCGTGGACACCGGTCAGTACGATGACCTGGACAGCCCGGCCCACAGCATCCTGTTTGACGATCAGGACCCGCGCCACCAGGCGGCGGTCGATGAAGCCAACGCCAGCAAGCCCGCCCAGGACAAGGCCCCGCCCCATGCTTGAACTGGCGCCGCAGCTGGCTTCGGCATTGATTCTGGGCCTGCTGGGCGGCGGCCACTGCCTGGGCATGTGCGGCGGCCTGATGGGCGCCCTGACCCTGGCCATTCCCGCCGAGCAGCGCGGCCCCCGCGTGCGCCTGCTACTGGCCTACAACCTGGGGCGCATTTTCAGTTACGCCTGCGCAGGCCTGCTGCTGGGCCTGCTGGGCTGGGTGGTGGCGGGCAGCCCGGCAGTCATGGCCTTGCGGGTGGTGGCCGCGCTGCTGCTGATTGCCATGGGCCTGTACCTGGGGGGCTGGTGGAGCGGCCTGACCCATGTCGAACGCGCCGGTCGCGGCCTGTGGCGTTTGATCCAGCCGCTGGCCAATCGTCTGCTGCCGGTCAGCAGCGTGCCGCGCGCGTTGCTGCTGGGCGCCTTGTGGGGTTGGCTGCCCTGCGGGCTGGTCTACAGCACCTTGCTGTGGGCCGCCAGCCAGGGCAACGCCGTGCACAGTGGCCTGCTGATGCTGGCGTTCGGCCTGGGCACCTGGCCCGTGCTGCTGGCCACCGGGCTTGCCGCCCAGCGCACTCGGCAACTGCTGCGCCAGCGCGGTGTTCGCGTGGTGGGCGGCGTGATGGTCATTCTGTTCGGCCTGTGGACCCTGCCCGGCCCCCACCAACACTGGCTGATGGGCCACTAGCCAGCCCTTGATGCACGTCAATAACGAATATCGCCGCCTCCCTTAGACTGGCCAGCATGCACGCCAACCGGGGGAAACCCGCATGCTCGATACCCTTGCCTGGGACGATGAGCTGATCCGCCGCCATGATCAGCCCGGCCCGCGTTACACGTCCTACCCCACTGCGGTTCAATTCAACAACCAGGTCGGCTCGTTCGACCTGCTGCATGCGCTGCGAGACAGCCGCAAGGCCTTGCGCCCGCTGTCGCTGTATGTGCACCTGCCGTTCTGCGCGCACATTTGCTACTACTGCGCCTGCAACAAGGTCATCACCAAGGATCGCGGCCGCGCCCAGCCCTACCTGCAACGCCTGGAACAGGAGATCCAACTGATCGCCTGCCACCTGGACCCCCGCCAGACCGTGCAGCAACTGCACCTGGGCGGCGGCACACCGACGTTCCTCAGCCATGACGAACTGCGCCAACTGATGGCCAGCCTGCGCAGCCACTTCAACCTGCGCATTGATGATGGCGGCGACTACGGCATCGAGATCGACCCGCGCGAAGCGGACTGGTCAACCATGGGCCTGCTGCGCGAGCTGGGCTTCAACCGGGTCAGCATCGGCGTGCAGGATCTAGATCCGCAGGTGCAACGCGCCGTCAACCGCCTGCAAAGCCTTGAGGAAACCCGCGCCATCATTGAGGCCGCGCGCACCCTGCAATACCGCTCGGTGAACCTGGACCTGATCTACGGCCTGCCACGGCAGACGGTGGAGGGCTTCGCCCGCACCGTGGAAGAAGTCATCCAGTTGCAGCCCGACCGGTTGTCGGTGTTCAACTATGCCCACCTGCCGGAACGGTTCATGCCCCAGCGCCGCATCGACCACGTGGAATTGCCGCCGCCGGGGGTGAAACTGCAGATGCTCAAGCGCACCATCGAGCAACTGACCGCGGCCGGCTATCGCTACATCGGCATGGACCATTTCGCCCTGCCCGACGACGACCTCGCCATCGCCCAGGAAGAAGGCCAGTTGCAACGCAACTTCCAGGGCTATACCACCCATGGCCACTGCGACCTGATTGGCCTGGGCGTATCGGCCATCAGCCAGGTGGGCGACCTTTACAGCCAGAACAGTAGCGACCTCAACGAATACCAGGCCGCCCTGGCCGGCGCACAACTGGCCACCGCCCGGGGGCTGAACTGCGACGCCGACGACCGCCTGCGCCGGGCGGTGATCCACCAGTTGATCTGCCATTTCGAGCTGGATTTCGCCACGGTCGAGCAGCGTTTCGGCATTGAGTTTCGGGGTTACTTTGCTGCGGTCTGGCCGCAATTGCAGGCGCTGCGGGCTGACGGGCTGATCGAGCTGGACGAGGTGGGCATTCGCGTAAAACCGGTAGGGAGGCTGTTGGTGCGCTCGGTGTGCATGCTGTTCGATGCCCACCTGGAACTGCAGAACCTGCAACGCTTTTCCCGGGTGATCTGACACACCAACCGTGGGAGCGGGTACTACCCGCAAAGAACACGCCGCGAGCATGCTGTTGCCGCGCGGTTGCCTGTTCGCGGGCAGAGCCCGCTCCCACAACGTGCTACTGGGCGGCGAGCGCGCCGACCTTGATCACCTGCTCCGGTGATAAATTCAGCTCCTTCATGCTCTTGGCCAGGCTGGCCGTGGCAATGATCATCGCGGCGTTGATGGCGTTGATCGCGGTTTGCAGCGCCGCCATGCGCGCCTGGCGCTGTTGGGCGGTCAGGTTCTTGTCACTGGCCAGGGCCTGCAGTTCGGCCATTTTATCGGCCAATTGCTTCTTCAACTGGCGGATGATTTTCAGCGTTTGCTGAAGGGTCGGCGGCAGGCCGCTATCTTCTATGTCCTTATTGTTACTTTGCTGCGTGGCCTGGCTCATGCCCGCCGCCGAGAGGGTAACGCTGACGGCCGAATCCGCTGCCGGCTCCGTGCCATCATGGCTGGCTGCGGGTTGCGGATTATTGTCATGAATCTGCCATTGACCGGTCGTCGGCGTGGTACGGGGGTCGAAAGTCAGCATCGCGGTGCTCCGTGCGCAAGGCGTGGTGACATTTGTATCGACTCTGAAATAAATTTCTTGAGCGCCACTCTGCGACTAAAGCGCGGCTGGTCTCATCCGTTTCAAAGGCGTACCCTTACAGTAATTGTGTGTTTTACCAAAGGATTTGAATTGATGTCCGAGCCAGTCAAAGTACGCACTGTCACTCAGGCGCACTGCAAGGATTGCAGCCTGGCACCGCTGTGCCTGCCCTTGTCGCTGAACCTGGAAGACATGGACGCCCTGGACGAAATCGTCAAGCGCGGGCGTCCGTTGAAGAAAGGCGAATACCTGTTCCGCCAGGGCGACCGCTTCAATTCGGTGTACGCCGTACGTTCCGGCGCGCTGAAAACCTTCAGCCTCAGCGATGCCGGCGAAGAGCAAATCACCGGTTTCCACCTGCCCAGCGAATTGGTGGGGCTGTCGGGCATGGACACCGAGGCCTACCCAGTGACCGCCCAGGCGCAGGAAACCACTTCGGTGTGCGAGATTCCATTTGAACGCCTGGACGAATTGAGCGTGCAACTGCCACAGTTGCGCCGCCAACTCATGCGGGTGATGAGCCGGGAAATTCGCGATGACCAGCAGATGATGTTGCTGTTGTCGAAGAAAACCGCCGACGAACGGATCGCCACCTTCCTGGTCAACCTGTCGGCGCGTTTCCGTGCGCGCGGCTTCTCGGCCAATCAGTTCCGCCTGAGCATGTCCCGCAACGAAATCGGTAACTACCTGGGCCTGGCCGTGGAGACAGTGTCCCGCGTGTTCACGCGCTTCCAGCAGAACCAGCTGATCGCCGCCGAAGGCAAGGAAATCCATATCCTGGACCCTATCCAGCTGTGCGCCCTGGCCGGCGGCAGCCTGGAAGCCTGAGTTCGACCTGACCGATCGAACAGGTATACTGGCGGGCATATTTTGCCTGCCAGGACACACCCACGATGGTTATCGACACCTTCAGCTTCAAATCCCTGATCCGCCCCGTCGTGGACTTCCCGAAACCCGGTGTGATCTTCCGCGACATCACCCCGCTGTTCCAGTCGCCCAAGGCGCTGCGCATGGTGATCGACAGTTTCGTGCACCGCTACATCGATGCCGACTTCAGCCACATCGGCGCCATGGACGCCCGTGGTTTCCTGATTGGTTCCATCGTTGCCCATGAGCTGAACAAGCCGCTGATTCTGTTCCGCAAGCAGGGCAAGCTGCCGGCCGACGTGCTGGCCGAAGGCTACAAGACCGAATACGGCGAGGCCTTTCTGGAAGTGCACGCCGACAGCCTGTGCGAAGGTGACTCGGTGATTCTGTTCGACGACCTGATCGCCACCGGTGGCACCCTGATCGCCGCCGCCAACCTGGTGCGCCGCATGGGCGCGCGGGTGCATGAAGCCGCCGCCATCATCGACCTGCCGCAGCTCATGGGCTCTCAGCGCCTGGAAGACATGGGTATCGCGACGTTCTGCCTGACCAGCTTTGCGTTGACCGACATGTAAACGCTGTTTTTTTGTGGGAGCGGCTCTGCCCGCGAAAAGAACACCTGCGACTCTCTGGCGTTTCGCGGTGCTGCCTTCGCGGGCAGAGCCCGCTCCCACAAAAACAGTTGCGGCACGCGCCGCTACAGTAGCCCGCCCCCTCAGGCCTGCAAGGCTACAAGGAAATTGGCTTGCGCCCGGCAAACGAGTGCGCCAGCGTGCCGCCGTCGACCATGTCCAGCTCGCCACCCAACGGCACGCCATGGGCGATGCGCGAGGCGGTCAGGCCTTTGCTGTTGAGCAACTGGGCGATGTAATGCGCCGTGGCTTCGCCTTCAACCGTAGGGTTGGTGGCCAGGATCACTTCGGTGAAGCTGCCCTGCGCTTCGATCCGCGCCATCAGTTGCGGGATGCCGATGGCCTCTGGCCCCAGGCCGTCGAGCGGCGACAAGTGCCCCTTGAGCACGAAGTAACGACCGCGATAACCCGTCTGCTCTACCGCGTACACGTCCGTCGGGCCTTCCACCACGCACAGCAGGCTGTCGTCACGGCGATGGTCGGCACATTGCGGGCACAATTCTTCTTCTGTCAGGGTGCGGCACTGGCGACAGTGGCCCACACCCTCCATGGCCTGGCTCAACGCCTGGGCCAGCCGGGTACCGCCGCTGCGGTCGCGCTCCAGCAGTTGCAGCGCCATGCGCTGGGCGGTTTTCTGGCCCACGCCCGGCAGGGTGCGCAGGGCATCGATCAGTTGGCGGATCAGTGGGCTGAAGCTCATGGGTAAATGCCTGACAAAAACAACGAGACGCGGTTTATACCCGCGCCTCCGGGTGGCGTCAAATGCTCACGCCTCTGACACTTTGACCACCAGCTTGCCGAAATTGCGCCCCTGCAGCAGGCCGATGAAGGCTTGGGGGGCGTTCTCCAGCCCCTCTACCACGTCTTCACGGAAGCGCACCTTGCCGTCGCGCACCCACGGCAGCATGGCCGCGATGAATTCGGCCTGGCGGTCGCCGAAGTCGTCGAACACGATGAAGCCTTGCATGCGAATGCGCTTGGTCAGCAGCAAGCGCGGCAGCAATGACAAACGGTCGGGGCCTGGCGGCAGTTCGGTGGCGTTGTACTGGGCAATCAGCCCGCACACCGGGATGCGTGCGCAGGGGTTGAGCAACGGCATCACTGCCTCGAACACGGCGCCGCCAACGTTCTCGAAATAAATGTCGATGCCTTTGTCACAGGCCTTGGCCAGGTCCTGGGCGAAGGTGGGCGACTTGTGGTCCAGGCAGGCATCGAAGCCCAGTTCGTCGACCACGTAGCGGCACTTGTCAGCGCCACCGGCCACGCCCACCACCTTCAGGCCCTTGAGCTTGGCCACCTGGCCCACCACCGAGCCGACGGCACCGGACGCTGCGGCGACCACCAAGGTCTCACCGGCCTTGGGTTGGCCGATGTGCGTAAGGCCCATGTAGGCGGTCATGCCGGGCATGCCCAGCACGCCCAGCGCCAGGGACGGGTTGGGGATGCCGGCGGGCAGCACGATCAGGTCGTCGCCGTTGGAAATGCTGTGGCTCTGCCAGCCGGTCATGCCCACCACTTGGTCGCCCACCTGGTACTTGGGATGGCGCGACTGTTCGACCACGCTGACCGCGCCGCCGGTCATCACTTCGTCGATCTGCACCGGCGCGGCGTAGGACGGCGCATCGCTCATGCGGCCGCGCATGTACGGGTCCAGCGACAGGTACAGCGTGCGCAACAGCACTTCGCCGTCGTTCAGGTCCGGCAACGCCACGCGCTCCAGGCGGAAGTTCTCGGGGGTAGGCGCGCCCTTGGGGCGCGAAACCAGCACAATGCGCTGGTTAAGGGTGAGGTCCTGGGACATCGGGATGGACTCCTTGATAGAGGGCAGTACAGATGCAGACCCTATCACGCCCAACGATGTTCCTGTGGGAGCTGGCTTGCCAGCGAATTTTTGGGAACCCCAACAGCTCGCTGGCAAGCCAGCTCCCACAAGGGCCAGAAACAGCAATGCCAGGCATTAGCCTGGCATTGGGTGCAACACAAGCTGCCTTAGAACGGCATCTTGAAGCCCGGTGGCAGTTGCATGCCAGCGGTCATGCCGCCCATTTTTTCCTGGCTGTTGGCTTCGATCTTGCGCACCGCGTCGTTGACGGCGGCGGCGATCAGGTCTTCCAGCACTTCCTTGTCTTCCTGCATCAGGCTGTCGTCCAGGCTGATGCGCTTGACGTCGTGACGGCCGGTCATGATCACGCTGACCAGACCCGCGCCGGATTGACCGGTCACTTCGGCGTTGGCCAGTTCTTCCTGCATCTTGGCCATTTTGTCTTGCATCTGCTGTGCCTGCTTCATCAGGCCGGCCATGCCACCTTTCATCATGGGGATCACCTCATCGGTTGTTTGGTTTGCCGCGCAGCGCCCATACAAAGCGCGCTGCGCGTGGTTAACGGGTTACTGGCCCTGGCTGACCAGGGCATCGACAGGTTCAATAGTATCCTCACGCACCACCGCGCCGAACTGCCGGACCATCTGCTGGATGAACGGGTCACTGTGGATTGAAGCCTCAGCCTCGCCCTGGCGCTCGGACCGCCGACGAGAGGCTGCCTGGGCCGGGGTCTCCTGCTCGGGTCGGATCAGCTCGATGGTAATCGTCAACGTCCGGCCATGGTACTGGTTCAGGGCATCGTTGAGGCGGCGCTGCTGGGTGGCGTTGAACAGCGCGCTGTGGCCCGGGTCCAGGTGCAGCAGCCAGTGATCGCCGTCCACGGCAATCAGGCTGCAGTTGGCGGCGATGCTGCCGGTCATGCCGGAAATCGGCAGTTTCGGGAACAGCTCCAGCCATTGCAGGGCCAGGCCGGTGGCCGGCTGGGAGGCCGGCAGCGGTTCGGGTTCGGCTACCGGTTCAGGCACGCTTTCGCTGGCCAGTTCGTCCAGGTAGCTGTAGGAAGCGGTGTCGATGTCCGCCTCGTAATAATCTTCGTCCAGCGGTGGCTCGTCATCGCGGTCCATGCCGGCGGGCACGTATTCGATGGGCGGGGTTTGCACCTGCGGCGCGGGCGGCACGGCGCTGGCCGGTACCGGCGTGGGCATGGGGGTGAGGTCGGGCTGCTCGGCCACCACGTCCAGCACAGGTTCGTCCATGGCTACTGGCTGCGGGTCGGGCTCGACCTGCGGTGCCGGGGGCGGCTCGATGGGTGCCGGTTCATTCCACGGCAGGTCCACCTCGGCCACGGCCGGCGCGGGCGCAGGTTCTGCTTGCGCCTGGGGCTGCGGTTCAGGCTGGGGCTCTGGCGCACGCGGGACTACCGCAGCCAGGGGTTCAGGCTCTGCTGGCGGCGCCACTACTGGGGCCGGGGGCGCCGCTGGAACTGGAACTGGAACTGGAGCGGCAATAGCCGCCACGGCAGGCGCGGCAGCCAGTGTTTGTGGGGACTCAGCTGTGGCCTGGCTGGTCCCCACCGGCTTTAGCACCGGCCTGGGGCCGTCGCCGGTGTCCGCAGGGCGGAAGGCCAGCATGCGCAACAGCACCATTTCGAAACCGCTGCGCGGGTCTGGTGCCAACGGCAGGTCGCGACGGCCGATCAGGCCCATCTGGTAATAGAACTGCACGTCTTCGGCTGGCAACGCCTGGGCCACCGCCAATACGCGGTCACGGTCACCATGGCCGTTGTCCACCGCCTCGGGCAGGGCCTGAGCCACCGCCACGCGGTGCAGCACGTTAAGCATTTCCGACAGCACGCCGTTCCAGTCCGGACCCTGCTCGGCCAGATGACGCACGGCCTCCAGCAGTGCCCGGGCATCGCCTTCCAGCAATGCCTGCAACACACCGTACACTTGGCCGTGGTCCAGCGTGCCGAGCATGGCGCGCACGTCGGCCGCCAGCACCTTGCCCTCGCCGAAGGCAATGGCCTGGTCGGTGAGGCTCATGGCGTCGCGCATGGAACCATCGGCGGCCCGGCCCAACAGCCACAGGGCGTCGTCCTCGAACGGCACGTTCTCGGCACCCAGCACATGGCTCAGGTGCTCGACCACTCGTTCCGGGGTCATGTTCTTCAGCGAGAACTGCAGGCAGCGCGACAGGATGGTAGCCGGCAGTTTCTGCGGGTCGGTGGTGGCCAGGATAAACTTGACGTAGGGCGGCGGCTCTTCCAGGGTTTTCAGCAAGGCGTTGAACGAGTGGCTGGACAGCATGTGCACTTCGTCGATCAGGTAGACCTTGAAGCGCCCGCGGCTAGGGGCGTACTGCACGTTGTCGAGCAGCTCGCGGGTGTCCTCGACCTTGGTGCGGCTGGCGGCGTCGATCTCGATCAGGTCGACGAAGCGGCCCTCATCGATCTCGCGGCACACCGAACACTCGCCACAGGGCGTGGACGTGATGCCGGTTTCGCAGTTCACGCACTTGGCGATGATGCGCGCGATGGTGGTCTTGCCCACGCCGCGCGTACCGGTAAACAGGTAGGCATGGTGCAGCCGCTGGTTGTCCAGCGCGTTGATCAGAGCCTTGAGCACATGGGTCTGGCCAACCATTTCGCGGAAGGAGCGCGGACGCCATTTACGGGCAAGAACCTGATAACTCATCGAAAACCGTCGCAACTAGAATGCCAAAGACCGCTAATCGTAGCGGAGCAGGGGCAAAAAAGCATCCAATGGCTTGCCTATCTTGCGTGACCGGGCATGACGGCGTGCAGATACTGACTAAGCTGATGGCTTGTACGTGTTTTTACGGCACGGAGAAGCCGATGCGCCTGACCTTGACCGCGCTGGTGCTGATTGCCGGCCAATGCCTGGGAGCCGATGCACCCCTGCGGTTTTCCATCGCCGACAGCTGGACCATGCCCCTGGCTGACGTGCACGACGGCCAGCCGACCCAGGGCATCCTCTACGACATGATGCAAAGCCTGGCCCGCCAGGTTGGCTCGCCCGCCGAATTCCATGTCATTGCCCGCCTGCGCCTGCAAGCGGCCATGGAGCGCGGCGACGTCGACGTGCGCTGCTACACGGCCCAGTCCTGGCTGCCGGGACTGTCGGGCGACTACATCTGGAGCCTGCCGTTGATCACCCAGCGTGATTACCTGGTGGCGCGGCCGGACGACGCGCAATCGGTCGACCTGGCCACCCTACCCCCACAAGCCATCGGCACCGTGCTGGGCTATACCTATGATGCCTTGCAACAACGCTTCGCCAGCAGCCTGCTGAGCCGTGACGATGCCCGCAGCCAGGACCAGGTGCTGCAAAAGCTGCAAGCCCACCGCTACCGCTATGCCCTGACCAACAAACTGTCGCTGGACTGGTTCAACCACTCGCTGGCACCCGACCAGCAACTCAAGCCGGTGGCGTTCGTCGAGGAACTGGCCCTGGGCTGCTACGTGCGCAACGACCCGGCGGTACCGGTGCAACGCATCCTGCGCACCTTGTTGCGAATGAAGATGTCGGGGGAGATAGACCGCCTGATCGACCACTACACCGGCGTGGCCTCTGCCAGCCCGCCGTGAATGTGGGTGTCGGCACTGGTGGCATATCGGCAGCCTCTGTATCCTGCCCGACCAAATTGATTCAAAATGTAAGGGAATACGATGAAATACCTGCGCCCCCTCCTGGCCGCAGCACTGCTGTGCGCCGTTCATTTGCCTGCTTGCGCCGACACCCCACCGCCCCCCGCGCACACCCAGCCAAAGATGACCGCCGAACAACTGCTGGCGTCCCTCAAGCCGCAGCACGGCACTGTTCAATTGCCCGGCGACATCGCCACCCTGAAGCTCAACAACGACTTCTACTACCTGTCGCCCGATGACACCGAGCGCGTGTTGAATATCGGCTGGGGCAACCCGCCCGGCATCAAGACCCTGGGCATGATCGTGCCCACGGCCACCAACCCGCTGTCGGAAAAAGGCTGGGGCGTGATCGTCAGCTACAAGGAAGACGGGCACATTAGCGATGACGACGCGGCCAAGATCGACTACGGCCAAGTCCTCAAGGACATGCAGGCCGACGACGAAGAGGACAACAAGGCCCGCCGCGAACAAGGTTATGACGGCATCAGCCTGGTGGGGTGGGCCGAGCCGCCACACTATGACGGCCAGAGCCACAAGATTTATTGGGCCAAGGAACTCAAGGCCGACCACGCCGACGTCAACAGCCTCAACTACAGCATCCGCGTGCTGGGCCGCAAAGGCGTGCTGGAGCTGAATGCCGTGGCCGCCATGAGCGACCTGCCAACCATCAAACGCGAACTGCCGCAAGTGATGGGCTTTGCCGACTTCACCGATGGCAACCGCTACGCCGACTACAGCCCGGCCACCGACAAGCTGGCCTCCTACGGCCTGGCGGCTTTGGTGGCAGGCGGCGTAGCCAGCAAGGCCGGCCTGTTCGCCAAGCTGGGCGTGATGCTGCTGGCGTTGAAGAAGTTCGTGGTAATTGGCGTGCTCGCCATTGGCGCCTTCCTGCGCAAGCTGTTCAGCCGCACGCGCTGATCATTGTGACGGCGCAGCCACCAAGCGCCCCAGCAGCACGTCATTGCGCTCGGTGAAACCACCGTCGTCGGTGCCCAGCACGCGGTTGTAGATCAACCGGCTGAGCACCGACTGCTGGAGGTTGAAGTTGCGTCGAAATGGCGCCACCACCCATTCGTTGGCCAGGGTCTTTTCCATCAGCCGCTCGAAACTGCCTACCACCGTCTTTGCCGCATGATCGCGACTGACGCCACCGCGCTGATAGAACGCCGCCGCATCCCGCGCAGCCCGGTACAGCACATTGCACACCTGGGCCACCGAAAACACCTGCAACGCAGCCTTGATCATCGCGCATGTCTTGTCACCTGCCCGGTAACCCAGGCGGTACTCGGCCAGCGCCATCTCCAGGAAGGCCAGGCATTCCTGCAGGGCCAACTGCTCGCAACACTCGCGCACCTCATCCAGGCACCGGCGCAGGAACGCCGGCTGCGCCACATGCGCCTCCAGGCGCTCATGCAGGGCCACGCCGCCCAGGCCCTGCACTACCGGATGCCAGCGCACCTCGTTGAAATGCACCCGGGCGTTCTGCTCGCGGTCCAGTTCGATGGCGGCTGCGTCTGACGCCGGGTCAACGGCAATCACCCCGGCACGCCACAGTTCGTTGATCAGGTCGCGGTCCACCTCGCGCAGTGGCGTGAGACGCTCATGGCGCACCTGGCAATACGGCCGGATGTGGCTCAGGTCTTCGCTGCCGGCGTACTTGAGCAGCGCCAGCAAGTAAAGGCAGTGCCGCGGCCGCAGCGCCGACAGGGGCCTGCCCTCGGCCATGGCCTGCTCGAAGGACTGAACGATGCGCAGGCGCTTGGCGATGTCGACCTGCTGCTGTTCAGTGGCCGCGCACGCCTGGCAGCGGAACGGCCGGTCCTCGCGTCGGGAGATGAAATCGGTACGCGTGCCGAACAGCAACGGTTCGGCGCAGCGCGAACACTTCATCACGGTCGACCAGGCCCGCGAGTGCCGCCGCACCAGCGCGGTGAATTCGCTCTGGCTGAGGTTTTCTTCACGGTAGATTCTGGCCACGGTTTCGGCAAACCGGCCGGTGGCGCCGTCCACCCGCCAATAGCGCAGGCAGAGAGCTTGTAGCCTGGGGTCGGCCTCCAGGTATTCGATGTGCAGGCCTGGGTATGAGGTCATGGGTGGGGCTCGCGTGGCATTCCAAAGCCACCACTCTAAACAGCGCGCCCAGGCAAAGAAGCGAGACCGATCCCAAGGATTGGGGTGAAAATTCCTAAAGACCTGAAGTACGCGTCCTACACGTAAGCCCCAATGACCCGCCGCACCCGTTCCAGAGCCTCGCGCAACCGCACCCTGTCCACCGAGCCCAACGCCAGGCGGATGGCGTGGGGCACGGCGGCCGAGGTGGCGAACGGCTCGGCGGTCGACACACTGACCTGCTCACGCATCAGGGCCATGGCCACCTGGTCGGCGCGCATGTCCTCGGGCAACGGCAGCCAGACAAAATAGGAGGACGCATGGCGCACCATCGGCATGCCCTTGAGCACCTCACTGGCCAATGCCTGGCGTGCCTGGGCGTCAAGGCGCTTGTCGGCCTCGCAGCGCGCCACCGTACCGTCCTTGAGCCATTGGCAGGTGATGGCGGTCATCACCCCCGGGGTGTTCCAATTCGTGGCGCGGATCATGCGTTCCATAGCCCCTACCCAAGGCAGTGGCGCCAGTACAAAGCCGACCCGCAACCCCGTGGCAACACTTTTTGAAAACCCGGAGACGTAAACGGTGCGCTCCGGTGCAAAGGTCGCCAGGGGCGGCGGTGCGTCGTCGACCAGAAACGCGTAGGCCGCATCCTCGATCAGGATCAGATCATGCCGACGGGCAATGTCAGCCAGGCGCTGACGCGGGCCCGCCTCCATCACCCAGCCCAGTGGGTTATGCAGGGTCGGCATGCTGTAGACCGCCTTGACCCGACGCTGTCGGCACAGTGCCTCCAACGCATCGAGGTTGGGCCCCTGCCCTTGCGCGGCAATCGGCGCCAGCTCGATACGATGGCTATCGGCAACCACCTTGAACCCCGGGTAGGTCAACGCATCGACCGCCACCACATCGCCCGGCTGCAACAGCCCCATCACCGCCACCGCCAACCCGTGCTGGGCGCCCGTGACCATCAGCACCTGATCGCCACTGACGTCCAGGCCCAGGGCCTGCACATGGCTGGCCACCGCTGCGCGCTCCACCGGGCGCCCGGCATGGGGCTGGTAGCGCAACAAGGCTTCCAGGTCGCCCGTGGCGGCCAGGTTGCGCAGCGCCACGCGCAGCAATTCGGCCTGGCCGGGCAGCGACGGGTAGTTGAAGTTCAGGTCCAGCATGCCGCTGGCCACCTCCGGCTGGTCCACGCCGTGGCCCGGCGGCAACTGGGTTTCACGCACGAAGGTGCCCCGCCCGGTCTCGCCACTGACCAGGCCCATGTTCGCCAGCGCCGCATACACCCGGCTTGCCGTGACCAGCGCCAGGCCTTCGCGCCGGGCCAACTCGCGATGGGTAGGCAGGCGGGTGCCGGGCAGCAGGCGCTGGCTGCGAATGTCGGCGGCAAAGGCGTCTACCAATTGCTTGTAGCGAGAGCGAGGCATGGCCAGTGTATCCATGACAATCATTTGATTGTGCTGATTGTCATCCCTAGGATCCCGATCATGCAACCCAACGCTCAAGGACCGTACATGGAACGTATCGCACTACCCACACCGTCAGTGGCAAAGACCAGCAGCGGCTGGCTCAACGGCTTTATCGGCGTGCTCATTTTCAGCGGCTCGCTGCCGGCCACGCGCCTGGCCGTGATGGACTTCAGCCCGCTGTTCCTCACCGTGGCGCGCGCCAGCCTGGCCGCCCTGCTGGCGCTGTGCTGCGTGCTGCTGTTAAGGCAAAAGCGCCCGGCCCGCACGCAGCTGTTGCCCTTGGTCATCGTCAGCCTGGGCGTGGTGGTGGGCTTCCCCCTGCTCACTGCCCTGGCCTTGCAGCGCATCACCTCGGCCCACTCCATTGTCTTTCTCGGCCTGCTGCCCCTGGCCACCGCGCTATTCGGCGTGCTGCGCGGCGGCGAGCGGCCGCGGCCGACGTTCTGGCTGTTCTCCCTGCTGGGCAGCCTGATGGTGGTGGGCTATGCGGTGGCCCAGGGCCTGTCGACGTCGCCGCTGGGCGACCTGCTGATGTTGTGCGCGATCATCGTCTGCGGCCTGGGTTATGCCGAAGGCGCCCGGCTGTCCCGCAGCTTGGGCGGCTGGCAGGTGATTTCCTGGGCACTGGTGCTGGCCCTGCCCTTCATGGCCGTGGCCACGGCCGTGTTGATGCCGCCGAGCTTCGCCAACGTGCACCCGGCGGGCTGGCTGAGCCTGGGCTACGTGGCGCTGTTCAGCATGTTCATCGGCTTCGTGTTCTGGTACCGCGGGCTGGCCCAGGGCGGCATAGCCGCGGTAGGTCAGTTGCAGTTGTTGCAACCGTTCTTCGGCCTGGCCCTGGCGGCCACGCTGCTGGGTGAGCAGGTGAGTTGGGGGATGCTGGGCGTGACGATGGGGGTGATTGGCTGCGTGGCGGGGGCACGGCGGTTTGCGCGGTAAATAAGCGCCCATGTAGCCGCTGCCGAAGGCTGCGGCTATGTCAAGTGCAACTCAGAACCCCTTCCAATAATCCATGAACCCATCCTTGCCCACCAACCAGGTGCTTTGCAGTTCACGATTGACCGCCGCCACTTTCGCCTCCACCTCGGCCCAGGGCTGGCGCAGCAATACCCAACACTTGCTTGGCGGGCAGTAGATCGACGAGCGATACCCCCACTGCTGCATCAGGATGTTCATGCTCTTGTTGGTGTGGAACGCCACATGGACCGGTGGGCGCAGGTAGAACCATTCGCTGTCCTTGGGCACGTTCTCACACACCACGGTGTGCAAAATCAGGCAGCCATCGGGGGCCACCAGTTCATGCACGCGATCAAGGTCGGCGCGGGTCAGCACGTGCTCGAACATGGCCGAGTTGATCACGGTCCTGTAGCTGCCCGGCAGCGGCTGGGTAACGTAGCAATCCAGGTCGGGCGCCTGCACGTAGGGGTCATAGATGGGCAACGGCACCTGGAAGTAACGGGCCATCAACCGGCTCAGGCTGCCGTAGCCGGCGGCATAGTCGAGCATGCCCTCGGCGGCGATCAGCCCGTGCCCGCGCAGCAGCGCCAGCATCATTGCCTGCTCGGCGTAGGGCGGCTGGTTAATGGGGCTGGCAGGGTCTTCGTTGTAATGGTGAAACTGCTCGTTCAGGCGCTCCCACTGCAGTGGCGCAAGGTTTGAATGTGTTTGTGAAAACACAAAACCACAGTGCTCGCAACGGCAGTAATCCACATCGCCGATGTCGCGCATGAAGTCGTCGAACGGCGCTTCCGTATAGCGTTTGCTGAAGTAATAGCCGCTGGGGCGATCACAGATCATGCAGTCCATCGGTCTCTTCTCCCAGAACGCAAACGCGCAGGCTGAAGAATGTATCACCAGTGTTACGGGTCGAGCGATGACAAGATGCTCATGGAGCTATCCTGAACGATCACGGCGCGTACCACTCGGCAAGCCGCCTCGACTACTCAATACCGGGCTGATGGTGGGCACGGCGCACGCGGGAGGTGGCCGTTGAGGCCGACAGTGGCATACTTCGCCCTTGGTATTAAGAGGTAGCGCAAGTGGCTGAAATCGACGAGCGGATCCAGGAGCAACTGCGTAACTGGCAGTTCCGCCGGCTGGAGATCAAGGACCAGATGCAGACGCATCCGGAAAAGACCCTGGAGCTAGCCCGGGTGCTGGACCTCATGGATGACGAGCATGCCGCCATCCTCAGTGGTTCGATGCTTGAGGCCGTCGAAGTCGCACCTGATGAAAGCGCCCCACCGCTCCGTGCGCAACCGCACCCATCGGCAGGTGACGGATTCAACCTGCAGTTGCATCTATGCGCCGCCACCCCCGGCGATTTTCTCAAGCTGCTCGACCTGGCTGCCCATGAATTGCGCGGCCAGATCAACGCGCGGGGTACAATGATCACCGGCCAGCCCCGGACAATCCCTGGCGGCATGTCAGGCACCTTGGGCGCCTATCACTTTGAGCTGGGCATCAACGAGACCGATCATGAATGACGCCACCGAAGCCGGCGGGCAGTGGATGGCGGCGCATACGCTGGCGGAACATCTGGCCCCGCTGCTTGAGGAGTTCGATGTGAAATGGCGGGGGCACGGCGTGATCTACGTCGACCACGAGCCTTACAACATCGATACCTTCAACCGCATCCTGGCAGGCTTGAGTGCCAGCCTCGGCGTGCCTACCCTGAAGCTTCAGTCCAGGCTGCTGGAGTTGGGCTGGGTGAACGATGTTCGCAGCCTGCGCCCCGCAGGGGTGACCAACGAGCGCATCCTGGATATACCGCAGGCCTGGGCGCAAGATTTACCTGAAGACGATGCCCCCGACATGAATGAAGAGCATGACCGGGACTGACACCGCAACGTGTCGGTCCCTGGCTGCGAGGTTGTATGCACCCGGAACACTTTGATTTATCCAGCCCGCTGTTCTTGCCGGTCACGGCTCAAACCTGTGAAAGCCTGTTGAACGCTGACAGCAAAACCGCGCTCGCCACCCTCTCCGACCCGGAGCTTGCGGCCATTCTGGTTATCCAGAACCTGGCGCAGGCAGCGGAAAAGGACCTTACCCCCGACGCGGCCGAGCGGGTATTGGCCAAGCTCATCGGCTGGGCCGTCGATACCCGGCAGGCCACACCTGCGGGGCTGCTGTCAGAAGCTCAGCGGCTGTTCGACCCCCGGAAAGTGTATTTCGGGCTCAACGCCATCAAAAGCCTGAAACTTCGTTTCCTGCTGGCCGATGAGGTGGCCGCAGGCGACTACCTGCTGCCCAACGGCAAATGGGACACCGGCTTCAGGATCCGTCACCACAAGGGCAACAACCCGTTCAGCCAGCACACCGTTACCCCCCGGCACCGCGAGCATTGGCTAAGTGCCGCCCAGGACAAGCTGCTGCGAACCTTCCGCGCCAACCTGGATGAGCACCTGCACGTGCAAGGCTACGCCGGCATCGGCAAGAGCCACCTGGTGGGGGCACTGATTGAATGCCTGCGGCCTGGGCAGACATTGATGCTGGCTCGCACCCCGGCAAAGCTGGCCACCCTTCGCGCACGCATGGGCAGCGAACGGGACAAAAAATCCGGCTCGACCTTCGAGGCCTTTGCCCAGCTGTTGCTGCACGGCCCCGGACATCAACCTGCACGCGGCACGGCCAGGGTGGCCAGCAAACAGGCCATCGCCCAGGAACTGAACATCCTCGGCTTTCGCAACCATGACGCCCAGGCGGCGCTGGACGTGTGCCTCAACGTGCTTGAGCGTTACTGCCATTCCCGTGACCACACCCTGTCGGCCAAGCACCTGCCGCATTTCAAGCAGGCCCTGGCCCCGGTGGATGCCAGGGTGCTGCTGGAATACGCCAGCCGCGTGTGGACCTACCTGGAAACAAACCCGGCCTGGGGCAGTCAGCTCGAATTCAACGTGCTGTGGATGATCAAGCGCGCCGCCCTGGACGGCCACGTGGTGCCGGCCCGCTACACCCACATCCTCATCGACGAAAGCCAGGACATCCCTGCCCCGCTGCTGCAGATCATCGAGCGCGGCCGTCAGGTGCTGGTTACCTTGGGGGACGAGTATCAACAGGCCAAGGGCCTGGTGGTCAAGCGCAAGCGCGAGGTCCGGCAGAACGACATCAACTATTCAGTGCGCTCAGGCCCCAACGTCGAGCGCCTGGTCAACCCCTTGATCTCCCTGCACTCGGAGAAGAGCAAAGCCTACTTCGAAGGCGCCCGCGATGCCGATGTGGGCATCGAGCATTACCCCCAAGGCTTCGTGCCCCCTGAAGGCTGCGTGGTGCTGACCGCCTCCCCGTGGGACACCATGAAGTGGGTGATGCAACTCCACGACGCCAACTGCGGGTTCAGCTTCATCGCCAAAAAAGGCTTTGAACAGCTCACGCACTTCATGACCACCGCCATCGCCCTGTTCAAACCCAACTACTACAATGCCGGGCAGAGCGCAGAAGGCATTCACCCTCACTTCAGCGAACTGTCCGACTGGCAGCAGGTACGCGATGCCAATCGGTTCGACCAGTCATTCCTGTGGGTGGAAGCAGCGCTGGACAAAGGTTTCAAGGTCGCCGACATGACTCGTTTGAGCCGCCTGCTGGGCCAACCCGGCAAAAGCTGCACGCTGATGATGGCCGAAGACGCCGGCGGCATGGAATTCGATTGCGTGCTACTGACGCCCGAACTGCTCACCACCGAGAAGTTCAAGGATGCCTATGAGTTCGACCGGCGGATCTGCGCGGTCTACATTGCGATATCCCGCGCCAGGCAGCAGCTTTATCTGCCTTATGATTTGGTTGAGTGGATTGAGTATCACAAGGCGCGGGATTTCAGGGAGATGCATGGGTATTGATGAGGTATGCCGCTGCCGCCAGGCTAGGGCAGGTTCCGATTTTGAAAAGTGTGGGAATCAAGGATTTCAAAGGGTGGCTTACGACCGACAGAGAACGGCCAATTGCGGACGCTGGCCAACGATTAAGCTAAGGAAACCCTGAAAAAGCCTCGCTGATTTGGCAAAATACCGTGATGCCAACCGCTGAGCTTTTCCGATGAAGCAAATGAGCTTCGCCGACGCCGAGTACGCCGGTAAACGCAGGCAGACCCGCAAGGAGTTGTTCCTGATCGAGATGGATCAGGTGGTTCCGTGGGCTGGCCTGAATGCATTGATCGAGCCCCATTATCCAAAGGGCGAAGGCGGTCGCCCGTCCTGCCCGTTGATGTCGATGCTGCGGGTTCACTTGATGCAAAACGGGTTTGGCTACAGCGACCCGGCGATGGAAGAGGCTTTGTACGAGACCACGATTCTTCGCCATTTTTCGGGTTTGAGTCTGCAGCGCATTCCCGACGAAACCACCATTGTTGCCGCTGACCGAAAACTGACCCAGTAGAGGCTCTTCTGCCGACTGAAAACTGACCCAGGTGTTCAACTGCTTCTGCTCACTTTTCGAGCAGGAGAACACAGGGTGATCAGCATGGAAATGTTGGGAAAAATCCGGCGGATGTACTTCCGCGACAAGCTCTCGCTGCATCAGATAGCCAAGCGTACCGGGCTGTCGAGAAACACCATCCGAAAATGGGTCAGAGCGCCCGAAGCCACTCAGCCAGCGTACCAACGGTGCGCAACCTTCAATAAGCTCAGCCCTTTTCACGAGACCCTGGAGCAGGCGCTCAAGGCCGATTCGTTCCGGCCAAAACACAACCGCAGGAGCGCCAAAGCACTTTTTGAGCAGATCAAGGCCAAGGGTTATGACGGCGGTTACAGCCAGCTCACGGCGTTTGTGCGCTCTTGGCGAGGCGAGCAAGGCAAGTCTTTACGCGCTTTTGTACCGCTGACGTTTGCGCTCGGTGAGGCCTTTCAATTTGACTGGAGCGAAGAAGGTCTGCTGATCGGTGGTCTTTTTCGACGTATCCAGGTCTCCCACATGAAGCTGTGCGCCAGCCGCACATTCTGGTTGGTTGCGTACCCCAGCCAAGGCCACGAGATGCTGTTTGATGCCCATACCCGTTCGTTTGGAGCGTTGGGTGGTGTGCCGCGTCGCGGCATCTACGACAACATGAAAGCGGCTGTCGACAAGGTTAACAAAGGCAAAGGCCGCACGGTCAACGCCCGGTTTTCCGTGATGTGCGCGCACTATCTGTTCGATCCGGACTTCTGCAACGTGGCCTCTGGCTGGGAGAAAGGCATCGTCGAAAAGAACGTGCAGGACAGCCGGAGGCGAATCTGGCTCGATGCTCAAAATTGCATGTTCCATACCTTCGAGGAACTGAATGTCTGGCTCGGCCAACGTTGCCGGTCGCTCTGGAGCGAACTGGTGCATCCGCAGTACAACGGGCTGACGGTGGCCGAGGTCTTGGAGCTGGAGCAGGTCGAAATGATGCCAATGCCGGCGGCATTTGATGGCTACGTCGAGCGTACCGTGCGGGTCTCCAGCACCTGTCTGATCAGCGTGGCGCGAAATCGCTATTCAGTGCCATGTGAGCGAGTCGGCCAGTGGGTCAGCAGCCGTTTGTACCCTTCACGGATCGTGGTCATTGCCGACGAAACGGTGATCGCCAGTCACGAGCGCCTCTTTGATCGAGATCAGGTCAGTTTTGACTGGCAGCACTACATCCCACTCATCGAACGCAAGCCTGGTGCATTGCGCAACGGCGCGCCATTTGCTGATCTGCCAAAACCGTTACGGCTTCTCAAACGAGGACTGAGGCGTCACACCAACGGTGATCGAATCATGATGCAGGTACTGGCTGCTGTGCCAATTGCGGGTCTCGAACCAGTGCTGGTGGCGGTGGAGCTGGTACTTGAATCGGGAAGTCTGAGCGCCGATCACATCCTCAATGTCGTTGCCCGCCTGACCTCCACCGCACCACCTCCCTGTGTAGAAACCAGCCTGCAACTCAAGGTCGCGCCTGTTGCCAATACGGCACGCTACGACCGGCTCCGTGCGACCGATGAGGAGAATCGCAATGCGTGACCTAATGACTGAACTCAAAGAACTTCGCCTGCACGGCATGGCCAGTGCTTGGGAAGAATTGGTCTCTCAAGGAACAGCGTCGACGGCTTCATCGAAATGGCTGCTGGAACATCTGCTTCAGCAGGAACATGCGGATCGCGCGGTGCGCTCGGTGAATCACCAGATGAACATGGCAAAACTCCCCATGCACCGTGACTTAGCTGGCTTTGACTTCAGCGCTTCCAGCGCTGATGCCCGGCTGGTCAGCGATCTATCCAGCTTAGCGTTCACTGAAACCGCGCAGAATGTCGTGTTCATCGGCGGCCCTGGAACCGGGAAAACACACCTGGCCAGTGCCTTGGCTGTATCCGGAATTACGGCCCACAACAAACGCGTGCGCTTCTTCTCCACGGTGGATCTGGTGAATCTGCTGGAGCGTGAGAAGTACGATGGCAAGGCAGGGCGAATCGCCCAGGCACTGCTGCGCACAGATCTGGTGATACTGGATGAACTCGGATATTTGCCCTTCAGCCAAAGCGGTGGCGCCCTGTTATTTCACCTGCTGTCCAAACTGTACGAACACACCAGCGTGGTCATCACCACCAACCTGAGCTTCTCGGAATGGTCGAGTGTGTTTGGCGACGCCAAGATGACCACCGCGTTGCTGGATCGGCTGACACACCACTGCCACATCGTCGAAACGGGCAACGAGTCCTACCGCCTACAACACAGCACCTTGGCCGCCCAGACAAAGATCAAGTCACGGGAACGAAAGCGCAGGGACGGAGATGATGTCGAGGACGATGAGCCATTTTAATCCGCACCATAAATGCCCTGCTGCATGCGGTGGGGCTGGATGCGTCTTCAATCGGAACACTGCTGCTAAGCTTATCCACAATTGCTGGGGCAAAAATCAGCAATCCGTCCTGGGTCAATTTTCAATCGGCAGGGTGGGTCAGTTTTCAATCAGCGCCAACAGTCGGCGGTCATCAGCCCTTCGCCGAACTGCTCAAGCAGCTCTGCCGGGATTTTCGGTAGCTTTCGTAATTCGGGTTTCTTTTTAGTTGGCATACATGCACCTCTTGCTCATGTTATGCCCGAACACAAAATTTCTGACACCCCCGATCCTAGAGAATGGTCCTGCTTTCGCCATTTATCGGCAGCCTTCCCCGACGACGAACACTGTTGATTAGTTCAAATGCGGACTAAGCTAACAGCTAAACCAACCCTGTTGGAGCCATCACCGCTTTTGAATCACCAAGCACTCGCGGAGAATTCGCCTATGAGCCTCACCACCACGATCAATATTCACGCGGCCAAGACTCACCTTTCGCGCCTCGCCGAACAGGCCGCTCAGGGCGATGTCATCATCATCGCCAAGAACGGCAAACCCATCGCCAAACTGGTAAGTCTTGAGGAAGCGCGCCCGGCCTTGCCACGTATTGGCTTCGGCCGCGCGTACGCTACCGGCACGGGCGCAACGACACTGGAGGAGTTCAACGCGGATGATGACGATATAGCCGCGCTCTTCGAGGAGCATGCATGAACTATCTCCTGGACACCCATATCGCGGTATGGGCAGCGCTCGACAGCAGCGCATTGCCGAAAAAAGCAGCACAGCTGCTGCAGGATCCTGCCGTCGAACTGTACATCAGCACCGCCGCAATCTGGGAAGCTTCGATCAAGGGCGCTACCAGGCTGGGCATCAGCGCCGAGCATTTGTGCAAGTCGGCAGAGGCTGCCGGGTATACCCTTCTGGACATCAGCGCCGAACACGCCATAAGAGTGGCAACACTGCCACCCCACCACCATGACCCTTTCGACCGAATGATGCTGGCTCAAGCCCTGACTGAGGGGTTCCAGCTGGTTACGGCCGACAGCAAACTGCACTTGTACGGCGCCGGTGTCTATGCGGTTTGATTTCGCTGCTCATGATTTCGTAATTTGATTTCGCTGCTCATGATTTCGTAATACGCCCCACATAAGCTTGCAGCGCTCTCATCGACAACCTCGAGCCTGGCATGCTGATTCGAATCGCCCTACCCTCCGACGCTTGCGCAATCAGCCAGCTCTACGCACAACTGGTCAAAGACGATGCAATTCAGGTAACCGCGAGCGGGATAGCAGCGTTGGCGATGCATCGCGCCACACTGCTGGTCTGTGAAGTTGATCAGATCGTGGCCGGCACCGTACTGGTTCAACTGTGTGCAGACGTGATGTATGCGCAGCAACCGTATGACAAAGCGCTCATCCACATCGCACTGTTACCCAACGCTCGACGGTTACGTAGGCAGATTGTTAGCGAGGTTGCCGAGGCTGGCGAAGGCAGCCACGTTCTCAGCGGGGATGGGACGTATTTGGTCTGTCATGACGAGCTTGAGCAACAGCGTAAACACAACGGTGATGAGGTGCCTGAATTGCACCAGATAGGCAGAAAATACCGAACTTAGACGCGGATCATCATTAGGTACACGTTTACGCTGAAGCATTCTGATCTACCCAACCCGCAGAGTGCGGTAGTCCATGACTACACGCCAGCTTTTATTGGTGCATGGCTGACCAAGGGTTATGCGATAGCAGTAGGCGCGTTCGTCACACCATGGTTCACGGACTATCTGGCTCCACTGGTGCTCGGATGGGTAAGCACGCTCATGGCATCCTGGATGTGGTGGCAGATAAACCATGGGGGAACGTAGGCAATAGGCCTGTAAGCCATTGAGAGAACGCACAGCGCGCCAGCTAGGCCGCTCAAGGGATAATCGCGATTGGCGTGGCAGAATGAACAGGGTAGGATCATCGCCCAGTGCACCACTCAGGTGTACTACGCAGCTGGTCCACTTCACGATTTTCTTGCTGACAAATCCCTGCAAAACCAAGGACTTGAAGAATGGAGGCAACCCCACCAGCCACACCCCGGCACACAATGTTCCCGCTGTGGCTGCTCCCTTCCGGGCCTGACCAGGTTAACGGGTAATCGTTGCGGGGGGACCGATGGGGTCACCATAACAACACTCGCCTGGCAGCGAGCGGGGCCATTGTACCGGTCTTGGGCGAAGATACAACCTTTGATTGCAGGAAAAAATTCTTAGGCGGTTCAAGCACTTGTCGGTGGGGTGGATTGCGGGGATGGCAGGGAGCGCTTATAGTCCGAGCTTCGCTGCAAAATCAGCGAACGGGTGTGGAAGCCCGCTTTGGAACGAACAGTGCTGTGATTGCCTGCTGCCACGCATTTGCGTGCGCACGCGTGCGTTATGGTGGCTGCGTGCGGGACGCCCTCGGGCGTGCCGGGTCGTTCCTATGCCGGTCTTCCACCCCTCACGCAGCTGCCACCCTACATGTGGAAGTGGAAGGTGGTGGCCTTGAAACCTAATAGGGACATCATCATGACCATCGAACGCTTCGATCCGATACCGACTTCGCTTTGCCCTTCCCCCATCGTCCATCTCGACACCAACGCCCCGCTTTCCGACATCTTCAATTTCGCCGACCAACGTCTCAACCTTGCCCGTCACGTTTTGGCCAGCCTCGAAGGCGCCGATGAATGTGATTACCGCTATCTCGCCCGCGCCGCCCAGGTGTTGCTGGAAGATGGCTGCGGGGTAATGGGGGCGATCGAGCGACGCGTGGTGGATGGGGATGGGCCACAGCGGCGGTTGCCGGGGCGCCCTGATTTGACGGTGGTGTGATCGGGTAACCGCTGCCGCAGGCTGCACCGGACCTGTGCCTGGCTGGGGATCTTCAGCGTAGGCCGGGGCCAGCGCATCCTAGCGGCAGCGGGTTGCGCGGTGTTGGCTTCCCGAGCTGGCGCCCGCTCCACTCGTGCCTGCTGTCTCTACTGAAAATTTTTTTGAGGGTTTTCTTGAAATCCGGTCAGCCATCCTTATCTGTTTAGTACGCGATGCCGAAGTCGGGTCGCGTATCAAACCTTGCTGATTGTTCAGGAGATTGACCATGACCGCTGCATTTTCCCTCGCCCCACTGTTCCGCCATTCCGTGGGTTTCGATCGTTTCAACGATCTGTTCGAGTCGGCGTTGCGCAATGAACCGGGTAGCAGCTACCCGCCCTACAACGTCGAAAAACATGGCGATGATCAATACCGCATCGTGGTTGCCGCGGCCGGTTTCCAGGAGTCGGACCTTGAGCTGCAGGTGGAGAAAGGCGTGCTCACCGTCAGTGGCGGCAAGCGCGAGGGCCATGGTGAAGCCGTGACCTATCTGCACCAGGGCATCGCTCAACGGGCGTTCAAGCTGTCGTTCCGGCTGGCAGACCATATTGAGGTGAAGGCGGCCGGGCTGGCCAACGGGCTGCTCAATATTGACCTGCTGCGCGTGGTGCCGGAAGAGGCCAAGGCCAAGCGTATCCCGATCAATGGGCTGGCGCAGGGCTCGCTGCAATAAGCACGATGCCGTGAGAAGGGGCGCCCTGGTGGCGCCCTTTTTGTTGCGCGTCTGACGCAGCCTTCGGCAGCTGCGACAGGCACCGCTATTTATCCTGACACCACCCACCGCGAAGTATCTGAACCACCACGGCGTCCTCTTCGCGGGCAGAGCCCGCTCCCACATGAAGACAGCGGCCACAGGCTCTTCCTGCCAGCTCCCACATGAAGACAGCGGCCACAGGCTCTTCCTGCCAGCTCCCACATGAAGACAGCGGCTACAGGCTCTTCTTGCCAGCTCCCACATGAAGACAGCGGCTACAGGCTCTTCCTGCCAGCTCCCACATGAAGACAGCGGCTACAGGCTCTTCTTGCAGCGCCCACAAAGACCGTTACGGCTACACCTGCAGCACTTCATCCGCCCTGCCCCCGGCCCCCTGGATGACCAGGTGGATGAAGTGCAGTTTGGCGATCACGGCCTGCGGCAGCACGAACGGATAGAAATCAGGCTGCCCCATGCTGTGGGACAGTTCATTGAGCATGCCCGCCAGTTCGATCCAGTTGTTGACGAACGCCAGGAACGCCGGACCGCTGCTGTGCTGCGGGTCGTAGAGGGTGTCCAAGGGGAAGGGCTGATAATCCAGGTCCATATCGCGGGCACTCATGCCGAAGCCCAGGGCGGTGTCCACGGCGTCCATCATGTGCAGGTAGTGGGCCCAGGTTTCGGCCCAGTCTTCCCACGGGTGCATGGTGGCGTAGGCGCTGACGTAGCGCTGCTGCCAGTCCAGCGGTGCGCCTTGGTCGTAGTGGCGCTGGAGGGCGTCGGCGTAGCTTTGGGTTTCGTCGCCAAACAGGTGGCGGAATTCACCCAGCCAGTGGCTGTCGGCCACCAGGCGATCCCAGTAGTAATGCCCCACTTCGTGGCGGAAGTGGCCGAGCAAGGTGCGGTAGGGTTCGCGCATCATTACCCGTACTTTTTCCCGATGGGCGTCGTCGGCTTCCTTGATGTCCAGGGTGATCAGGCCATTGGCGTGGCCGGTCATGGGGGCGTTGCCTTCAAGGTCGATGCCGATGAAGTCGAAGGCCAGGCCCGTGTCGTCGCCCACTACCTTGGGTACCACCGGCAAGCCCAGATTGATCAGTTGCGAGACCATGCGCCGCTTGGCGGTCTCTACCTTGCGCCAGCGCTCGGGGTTTTCCGGCACGGAGAGGTCGGGGATGGTGCGGTTCAGCGCACAGGAAACGCAGAAGGTGTCTGGGCTGCCAGCCGGCACCAGCCAGTTGCAGGCGGCCGGGGTGTCGAGGTTGGCGCAGCGGCGGAACTGGCCGGCGTCAACGTCGGCGTCCAGTTGCCAGGTGCCCTCCTGGGGCCCGGCCTGCAGCGACGACAACAGGTTCAGCGGCGGCCAGAAGCCCAGCGCCGCCGAGCAGGCCAGGCACTGGCTGTTGCGAAAGAACACGGACTGCCCGCACTGACATTGCCATACCTTGCTGTGACGGCTCTCCTGCCCCTTGAAAGGTGCGGCAATGCGGGTGCTCAACTGCTCGAAAAGGCGATACATGCACGTACTCCAGGGATGACGGGGGCAGCGTAGACGTTAAAGCGGTGTACTGCTGACCACTCGCAACGCCAGGCCTTCGTACGGGTCGAGGGTGATGGTGAAGTCGCCCGTTTCAGTGAGGTCGCCTTCCACCCGTTCATTGATGATGTCCACCACCGGCCCCGGCGCTATGCCCGGCAGGTGCAGGGTTTCCACCAGGCTGTCGGCGCTGAAGTTGAGCGCGGTGATCTGCGTGCCCTTCCCCGCTGGCAGTTCATGCACCAGCACCAGCAGCCCTGGGTGTTGCACGTCCGGGATGAGAATCTGGCGGCTGGCAGCAATATCGTAGGCGCGGCGCACGGCCAGAATCTTTTTCAGCTGCGTGGCGAACGAGTCTGGCTGCAACAACTGGCTGCTCAGGCTGCCGTATAGGGTTTTAGGGCGCGGCATGCCGCCGGCGGAAAATTCGGCCTGCGGGTCCAGGTCCACCAGGTCGTAGGCGCCACGGTGTATCCAGCGGGTGTCGCCATCCTGCATCAGATGCGCCACCTGCTCGGCGGGCAACGGCAAGGCACCCACCAGGTCCCAGCCCGACAGCGCGAACACGCCGGGTTGCATGGCGTTATACATGACCAGCAACAGGTGGATGTGCTGGATGGTGCGCACATCCTCTTCAGTAATGGTGCCCAGGTCGCGAATGCCCAAGGCGGCGGTGATGATACTGGCGGTGGTGCACGACACGCCGTTGGTCACGAACTTCAGGTTATAGGGCGCATGCTCGCCGGCCAGGCGCTCGTACATCTCCTCGCGGATGTGCTCGCGCAGAATGTTGCCCGGGAAGGTCTGGCCCTGGTACAGGTAGGTGTCGTGGGCGTGCAGGGTCCAGAAATGCACCAGTTCCAGGGTCAGCTCGTCATGATTCTGCAGGGCGTGAATCAGCGACGCCGGATCGATGCCGAAGTGGTGGACCTGGCGCAGCATCAGGCGCAGGAATTCGGTGTTACCGGTCAGCAGCGCGTGCTGGTAGGCCGGGCGGGTGATGAAGTCGTAGGACAGGTCGGCGCCACCCTTGGACATGGCGGCAATGTCGTCGATGGTCAGGTTCAGTTCCTGGAAACTGAAGCCGCCGGCCTTGCGGATGGTGCCCGCCAGCAGTTGGTTGCCGTTGACCGACAACGGGTGGCTCTCCGACCAGGCGTTGCCTTCGGCGCGACGCTCCACGCCAAGGAAGCCGTTGGCGTCCAGGCGCAGGATGCGCGCGCCCATCACGTCGATGGAGTGCAGGGCGTCGCCGATGATCATCTGCTGGGCGGCGAAGGTGGGGTCCAGCCAGTTCAGCGACGGCTGGCCTTCCTTGAAGTAGTGCAGGTACACCCAGCGCCGCGCCTTGCCGTCCACACCGACGATCACCGGGGTGACGCTCCAGTCGGTTTCCTTCACGCCCGGTTCGAAGAAGATCACCCGCTGCAACTGGCCGACGATGTAGTGCTTGGCCTTGAGCAGGTCGACGGTTTCCGGCGGCAGGTTGCGCGCGTCGCGCCCCTCCTCTACCTCGGGCAGCAGCGGCCAGTCTTCCTCCTTGATTTCGACCATGTGGTACAGGCCGGGGTAGTCGGCATGGGCGCGCTCGGCCAGGCGGAAGTCGGCGCCCTTGCCGGTGTGCGAGGGGATGGCGTCGTCGATGACGATGGCGTTGTGGGCGGCGGCGATGCGGCTCAGGCCGAGCATTTCGGTTTCGGTGCCCAGGGCCGGGTCGATGTCGAAGCTCATGCGGTCGAAGTTGCCGTCGACGCTGGGGGTGCGTTCGCGGCCGCGCAGGCCACCGGAGAGTTTCAACGGGCCGTTGTGGATGCCCTGGATACCGATTTCCGACAGCGCGTGCCACAGGGTTTCATCGCCCAGGGCTTGCAGCACTGAGCCGCCGTCACGGGTGATGATGGCAGCCGGGTAGGCAGTGAACCACACCGAGGCGATGGCCGAGGCGTCCCGCGGGCGGGCTTCGGCGAACGGCCGTTGCCACAGCCTGGCCTGGCCGGCATAGGTGATGGCGCGTTGCTTGGCGGCGTGGAGCATGGACTGGTCCACGAGCCATTGAATGGTGTCCTTGTCCGGCTTTGACATGCGGCCCCCTGGCGTTTTGG
Source organism: Pseudomonas sp. M47T1 (assembly GCF_000263855.1). Lineage (GTDB taxonomy): Bacteria > Pseudomonadota > Gammaproteobacteria > Pseudomonadales > Pseudomonadaceae > Aquipseudomonas. Next base: position 68,731 of record NZ_AJWX01000018.1, on the reverse strand, counting down.
CATTTCCTTATGAGTGCGCCGGGCGGCCATCGTTCAGGCCTATGGAATCGGCGTCGCCTGTAACGCGGCTTGCGCCGCTGCTACAGAATCGCGCGGGCCTGCCGCCCAGCTAGACGCTGATGCCGTGACCTTCAAGGAATGAGACGAAGGCGTCTTCGTCCAGCACCTTGATGTTCAGCTCGTTGGCCTTGGCCAGCTTGGAGCCAGCACCGGGGCCGGCGACCACGCAGTGGGTCTTGGCCGACACCGAGCCGGCCACCTTGGCGCCCAGGTTTTCCAGCTTTTCCTTGCCCACGTCGCGGCTCATGCGTTCCAGGCTGCCGGTGAGCACCCAGGTCTGGCCGGTCAGGGGCAGGCCTTCGATGACTTTCTTTTCGCTGGCCCAGTGCATGCCGAATTCTGTGAGCTGCTTTTCAACGGCGCGTGATCGCTCGACGTTTTCAGACTGACTGAAGAACTCCCTCACGTTATTCGCCGCCTTGTCAGGAAGGGTCTGCTTCATGTCCAGCCAGTCGGCATTGATCAACCCTTCGAGCGTGCCAAAACGAGCAGCCAGCTTGTCAGCCCCAACCTTGCCTAGCGCGAAGATATTCAGTCTGAAGATGAAATCACTAAAGGAGACCGCGCCAGAAAACTCTGCATGCACCTCTGCAGACTGGTCCAAATCCACACCCTCTGGACTGGCCAAACGCTTGATCACAGACTGGTTGTGCTCATCTTCAAAGAAATCGTGAATTTCATAGGCGACTTCAAGGCCGATGTCAGGCAGGTAGACCAGCACATCAGGTAAAGCCCTGGCAATCCTTTCAAGGTTTCCCAGCGACCTCGCCAACACCTTGGCGGTTTCCTCTCCTACGTCCGGAATGCCCAGCGCGAAGATAAAACGCGCCATGGGAGGCCGCTTACTGGCTGCAATGGAAGCAATGAGGTTTTTGCTCGACAGTTCCGCGAACCCCTCAAGCTCGGACAGTTGTTCTTCTTTCAGGCGATAAAGGTCTGCGGGGGAAGATACCAACCCCTGATCAACCAACTGCTCGACGATTTTCTCACCTAAACCGTCGATATCCATTGCCCGACGCGAGACGAAATGAGTAATGGCTTGTTTCAGTTGAGCGCCGCAGGCAAGGCGACCGGTACAGCGGTAAACAGAGCCATCCGTGATGATGACCTGCTGCTTCGTACGCTTTACCAGTTTCGTCGGCTCAACGGGAGAGCCACATACAGGACAAGCAGTGGGAATCTCGATGGATTTAGCCCCGTCCGGCCGCCTCTCTTCCACTACCTGCATCACTTGGGGAATAACATCGCCTGCACGACGAATCACTACCGTGTCGCCGATTTTTACGCCAAGGCGCGCAATCTCGCCCATATTGTGCAGCGTAGCATTCGCCACCATGACGCCGGCCACCTTCACCGGCTTCAGGCGCGCCACCGGGGTGACGGCGCCGGTACGGCCCACCTGGAATTCAACATCCAACAGCTCGGTCAGCTCTTCCATGGCCGGGAATTTGTGCGCGATGGCCCAACGCGGTTCGCGGGCGCGGAAGCCCAGCTCGCGTTGGCTGGCCAGGCTGTTGACCTTGAACACCACGCCGTCGATTTCGTAGGTGAGCGCATTGCGGCGCTCGCCGATGTCGCGGTAGTAGTCCAGGCATTCGTCGATGCCTTTGGCCAGCTTCAGCTCACGGCTGATGGGCATGCCCCAGGTCTTGAGCCTTTCCAGGTTGCCGATGTGGGTGTCGGCGATGTTTTCCGAAACCTGGCCCAGGCCGTAGCAGCAGAATTCCAGCGGGCGGCTGGCGGTAATTTTCGAGTCCAGCTGGCGCAGGCTGCCGGCCGCGGCGTTGCGCGGGTTGGCAAAGGTCTTGCCGCCCACCTGCATCTGCGCCTCGTTGAGGCGCTCGAAACCGGCCTTGGACATGAACACTTCGCCGCGCACCTCAAGGGTGGCCGGCCAGCCTTCGCCCTGCAGCTTGAGCGGCACGTTGCGGATGGTGCGCACATTGACGCTGATGTCTTCACCGGTGGTGCCGTCGCCACGGGTAGCACCGCGCACCAGCAGGCCATCCTGATACAGCAGGCTCACGGCCAGGCCGTCGAGCTTGGGTTCGCAGCTGTACTCCACGGCCGCGCCGCCGCCAAACAAGTCACCCACCGGCAGGTCCAGACCCTCGGTGACACGGCGGTCGAACTCGCGCATGTCGGTTTCTTCAAAGGCGTTGCCCAGGCTGAGCATGGGCACCTCGTGGCGCACCTGGCTGAACGCGGTCAGCGCGGCATTGCCCACACGCTGGGTGGGCGAGTCGGCTGTCACCAGCTCAGGGTGCTCGGCTTCCAGGGCCTTGAGCTCACGGAACAGGCGGTCATATTCGGCATCCGGAATGCTCGGCTCGTCGAGCACGTGGTAGCGGTAGTTGTGCAGGTCCAGTTCGGCGCGCAGTTCGAGGATCCGGGTGTTGGCGGCGGTCATGTGCTGTGTTCTCGTATAAAGCAAAAGAGCAGCCGGGGCTGCTCTTCAGGTGTTCGGCGATGGTTTTGGGGTGGCTGCTTCGCGGGCAGAGCCCGCTCCCACAAAATCAACAGCATGCATACTGGTGCCTTTGTGGGAGCGGGCTCTGCCCGCGAACGGCGCACCACCGATTTCAACGCTTCTGCGTCAACGCCCGACGTTCAAATTCGACAATACGCTGGCGGTAGTGTTCGATGGTCTGGGCGGTCAGCACGCTGCGCTGGTCATCCTTCAATTCGCCATCCAGTTCGTGGGCCAGCTTGCGGGCGGCGGCGACCATGACGTCGAAAGCCTGCTTGGGGTGGCGCGGGCCTGGCAGGCCGAGGAAGAAGCTCACGGCGCGGGTGCTGAAGTGGTCGATGTCGTCCAGGTCGAAGATGCCCGGCTTCACGGCGTTGGCCATGGAGAACAGCACTTCGCCGTTGCCGGCCATGCTTTCGTGGCGATGGAAAATGTCCATCTCACCGAAGCGCAGGCCGCTTTCCAGGATGTTCTGCAACAGGGCCGGGCCCTTGAAGCCGCCTTCGGAACGGGAAATCACGCTGATCACCAGCACCTCTTCGGCTTGCGGCACGTCACGCACCTCGGCCGGCGCGGTACCGGCCGCAGTGAAGGCAGGGGCCTTGTCGTCCGGGAAATCCTCATCGCGGTCGCGAGCGCTGAACAGGCTTGGCTGCTCAGGCTCCAGCGCCAGGTCGCCCTGGGTGGATTCGGCCACGGCACGCTCGCGCTCACGTTCGCGTTCCTGTTTCTTGTTGCGCTTGGCCACCGGCTCGCGCGCAGGGGCGCTCATGGACGGCAGGTCATGCTCGTCCAGCGACGGCTCCTTCTGGTCTTCCAGCACCCGCGACGGGCCCAGCACTTCAGCGCTGTGCTCTTCGTCCGGCAGGTTGGAGAAACTGCGGTCGAGCCTGAATTTCAATTTGCCCTTGCCGCCGCGCATGCGGCGCCAGCCATCGAAGAGAATACCGGCGATCACAATAACGCCGATGACGATCAGCCACTCGCGCAGACCGATTTCCATTTAATCCTGTGCCTCTATGAAAAATGCTGAAAAATAAAGGGCTTGAACCCTCTTTAAAACGTGGCGCCAACTCTATGTTCTGACAGGCGTTTTCCCCACGCGTACGAAAATATGTCCAATAAACTAGCACGACCAAAGATAACTTTACACCGTCTGTCGCAGCAGATACGCCAATTAAGTGCAAGCGGTCCAAATTCGCTTGTGCTTCAGGCGTCAACCATCGCCATTGCCTCCTCCACGTCCACCGCCACCAGGCGCGAGCAACCGGGCTCATGCATGGTCACGCCTATCAATTGATCGGCCATTTCCATGGCAATCTTGTTGTGGGTGATGTAGATAAATTGCACCGTCTGGGACATTTCCTTCACCAACCGGGCATAGCGTCCTACGTTAGCGTCATCCAGCGGCGCGTCAACTTCGTCGAGCATGCAGAACGGCGCCGGGTTCAGTTGAAAGATGGAAAAAACCAGGGCCAGGGCCGTCAGGGCTTTCTCTCCACCGGAGAGCAAATGAATGGTGCTGTTCTTCTTGCCCGGGGGGCGCGCCATGATTGTCACCCCTGTATCGAGTAGATCTTCGCCCGTCAGTTCCAAATAGGCGCTGCCGCCACCGAAAACTTTTGGGAACAGGGCCTGCAAACCACCGTTTATCTGATCAAAGGTATCTTTGAAGCGGTTGCGGGTTTCCTTGTCGATCTTGCGAATCACGTTCTCCAGGGTGTCCAGGGCTTCGACCAGGTCGTCGTTTTGCGCATCCAGGTAGCGTTTGCGCTCGGACTGCTGCTGATACTCGTCGATGGCCGCCAGGTTGATGGCGCCCAGGCGTTGGATGCGGCCGTTGATGCGCTCCAACTCTTCCTCGGCCTCCTTCTCGTTAGCCAGGGCGTCGAGGGTGGCGATAACGCCTTGCAGGTCGTAGCCATCCTCGTGCAGTTGTTCCTGCAGGGCCGTGCGCTTAACGCTCAGGCCCTGCCATTCCATACGGTGCTGCTCCAACTGGCCGCGAATCAGCTGCGATTGCTGTTCAGCCTGGCTGCGGCGCTTTTCGGCGTCGCGCAGTTCGGCGTCGGCGTCTTCCAGGGCGGCCTTGGCCTGGCGCATCTCTTCGTCCACCGCCATGCGCCGTTCCAGCAGCTCTTCGAGTTTGAGGCGCAGTTCTTCCAGCGGTGCCTCGCCCTCCTCCAGGTTCAGCGACAGCTGCTCGCGTTTTTCGCTCAGGCGCTCGGCCTGCATTTCCAGGCGCTCCAGCGCCTGGCGGGTGGAATCGTGCTGGGCGCGCAGCGAGCCCAGGCGCACCGCTAATTGATGGGCATGGTCTTTGTGCTGGCGGGCGTCCTGGCGCACCTGGTCGAGGCGCTCGCGCAGGCTGTCGCGCTGGGCCATCAACCGTTCGCGCTGTTCGGTGTCCTGGGCCATGGCGTCCAGGGCGTCCTGCAATTGCAGGCGCGACACACCCAGCTCTTCGCTTTCCTGGGTGCGTTGCTCGGCCAGCTCGGCAAGCTCCTCGTCCAGACGGCGACGGCGCAACGCCAGTTGCTCGGCCTTGGCCCGGCCGGCGGACAGTTGCGCCTTGAGTTCGCCCTGCTGGCGGGCTTCGTCGGCCAGCTGCCGGCGTACCTGTTCGCGGGACTCTTCCTGCATGACCTGTTGTTCGCGCAAGTGTTGCAGGCGCTCTTCCAGCATGGCCAGGGCGGCTTCGCGCTCGTCGCGTTCAAGGCCCAGGTTTTCCAGCTCCTGACCACGGGCCAGAACACTGCCCTGGGCGTCGCTGGCACGGCTGACGCGCAGGAAATGCCGGCCTACCCAGTAGCCGTCGCGGCTGATCAGGCTTTGGCCCGGCTGCAACTGCGCACGGCCAGCCAACGCGGCCTCAAGGGTTTCCACCGGCCGCACCTGGCCCAACCAGGGACTCAGGTCGACACGGCTGTCGACCTTGTCCAGCAGGCTGCCGGCCAGGCTCGGGCTGGCGCCAGCGGCGCTAAGCAGGCGCAGGTCACCCTGTTCGAAATCGTCCAGGGCCAGGCCATCGAAATCGTCGACCAGCACCGCTTGCAGGTCGGCGCCCAGCACCGTTTCCACGGCCAGTTCCCAGCCGGGTTGCACGCGCATGCCTTCGGCCAAGCGCGGGCGCTGGTCCAGGTGCTGGTCGCGCAGCCATTGGGCGGTGCCGGTGCCGGGGTCCAGCGCCGCCTGTTGCAAGGCTTCCAGGGACGCCAGGCGGCCATTTAGGCGCTGCAGCTCGCCCTGGGCCTGCTGTTGTTCGCGGGTGGCCTGCAGCAACTGTTCGCGCACCTGATCCAGGCGCTCGACCTGCTGCATTTCACTGTCCTGCAGTTCCTCGATCAGCAGGTCGCTGGCGGCCAACTGCTCGCCCAGCTCGAGGATGGCCGCATCTTCCGGGTCGGCGGCCAGTTGCGCGCGCTCTTCGCTCAGGCGGCGCTGGCGCTCGCCCAGGCGTTCCATGGACTGGTCCAGTTGCTGGATGCGCGACTGCTGCACCTCGGCCAGGCGGCGCGGCTCGGCGGAGCGGGTGTTGAACGCATCCCACTGTTCCTGCCAGCCATGCATGGTGCTTTCAGATTCTTCCAGGGCGGCGGCGGCCTCTTCGGCGGCGGCGCTGGTCATTTCTTGCTCGGGGGCGAGCATCTCCAGCTCTTCGCCCAGGGTGGCCAGCAAGGTGCGGTCGTGGCCCAGATGCGATTCGGTTTCCTGGCGCGAACGCTCGGCTTCCCTCAGGTCGTCCTGCAACTGGCGCAGGCGTTGCTGGCCGTGCTGGATGTTCTGCTCGACCCGGGCAATGTCGCCGCCCACCGAATAAAAGCGCCCCTGCACCAGGTTGAAGCGCTCTGACAGGTCGTGATGACCATCGCGCAGGCGCTCGATGGCCGCGTCGGCATTGCGCTGCTCGGCCACCAGGGCCTCGAAGCTGACTTCCTGGGTGCCTATCACCGCCTCACGCTGGGCCACCTGTTCGTTCAGAGCCTGCCAGCGCAGGGCCGACAGCTGCGCCTTGAGCTGGCGCTCCTCGGCCTTGTACTCCTGATATTTCTCGGCGGCCTGGGCCTGGCGGTGCAGGCGCTCAAGCTGGCGCTCCAGTTCTTCGCGCAGGTCGGTCAGGCGCTCCAGGTTCTCGTGGGTACGGCGGATGCGGTTCTCGGTCTCGCGGCGGCGCTCCTTGTACTTGGAGATGCCCGCGGCTTCCTCGATGAAGTTGCGCAGATCCTCCGGCTTGGCCTCGATCAGCTTGCTGATCATGCCCTGCTCGATGATGGAATAGCTGCGCGGGCCCAGGCCGGTGCCCAGGAAAATGTCGGTGATGTCCTTGCGCCGGCACTTGGTGCCGTTCAGGTAATAGGTGTTCTGGCTCTCGCGAGTCACCTTGCGGCGAATGGAAATTTCCGCGTAGGCGGCGTATTCGCCCACCAGGGTGCCGTCACTGTTGTCGAACACCAGTTCGATGCTGGCCTGGCTTACCGGCTTGCGGCTGGTGGAGCCGTTGAAGATGACGTCGGTCATCGACTCGCCGCGCAGGTTCTTCGCCGAACTCTCGCCCATCACCCAGCGCACGGCGTCGATAATGTTGGACTTGCCGCAGCCGTTGGGGCCGACCACGGCCGCCATGTTGCTGGGGAAATTCACCGTGGTGGGGTCGACGAAGGACTTGAACCCCGCCAGCTTGATGCATTTCAAGCGCATGGTCAGTCAGCCGCCAGGGCGGCCAGCACCAATTGGCAACTGCGCTGGGTGTAGTCGCCCAGCACACTGCGGATGCGCGGCAGGTCGCGGGCCACCACGGCTTCGAGCAGGTTGTCGAACAACGCCAGGTATTCGTTCATGGTGAGCTTGCGCTGGTCCAGCGCCAGGTAATAGGTGCGGTTCATCGCCGGCTGCAGGTTCTCGACGGTTTCCTGCAGGTACGGGTTGTCGGCGAACGGGTAGGTACCGCGCATCACGTTGAAGCTGTCTTCGACGAAGGCTTTGACGTCCTGGCGGGCCAGGCTGGCGGCCAGGCGCTCGCGGATGACCAGGAACGGCGCCAGGTCGGCCTGCACGTTCCAGCGCTGGGCCACGGCCGTGCCCAGCAGGATGTACATTTCGCTCATGAGCGCGCACAGGCTCTGCACCTTATGGGCGCTGAGTTCGGTCACGTGTGCACCACGACGCGGCAGGATGGCGATGAGGTGCCGCCGCTCCAGAATCAGCAGCGCTTCGCGCACCGACCCGCGGCTGACATTGAGGGCCGCCGTGACCTTCTGTTCCTGAATGCGCTCACCGGGGGCCAGTTCGCCCTGGATGATGCGTTCGGCCAGATAATCGGCGATTTGCTCGGAGAGGCTGTCCGGCGCCTTGAACGTCATGGTTGTCCTTCAAACTCTTCATACGTGGCAAGCCGCGGAGTGTAGCGCACTTGCCCCCCACAATCGCAGAGGGGGACATGGCCTTTTGGCATGGAATAAGCAAATTAATTGCCCAGGCGCCATGCCCACCGCTGTAGCCGCTGCCGACAGGCCGCGCTGGCCGGTGTGGACCCTAATGAATTCCAGCGAGGTGCAGGGCCATCGCCGCCTGGCGGCAGCGGCTGCGGGCTGCATGCTTCTGATCGGATTAAATCCTGACTTTTGAGTCAGAAAAGTGTTGACCGCAAAGTCAAAACTGCTAAATTCAAAGCATCGTCGGTCAACAACAATAAATGCGTCAGTGAGGTTTCCGTGATCCAGTTTCTACTCAACAGGGAATTGCGCAGTGAGCACGCCCTGGACCCCAACCTGACCGTGCTCGAGTACCTGCGCGAGCACCTCAAGAAACCCGGCACCAAGGAGGGCTGCGCCAGCGGCGACTGCGGCGCCTGCACCGTGGTGGTGGCGGAACTGGAGGGCGACGTCCTGCGCTATCGCAGCCTTAACTCGTGCCTCACGTTCGTCTCGTCGCTGCACGGCAAGCAGCTGATCAGCGTCGAAGACCTCAAGCACAAAGGCCAATTGCACAGCGTGCAGCAGGCCATGGTCGACTGCCATGGCTCGCAGTGCGGTTTCTGCACGCCCGGCTTCGTCATGTCGCTGTTCGCCCTGCAAAAGAACAGCGACCAGCCCGACACCCACAAGGCCCACGAAGCCCTGGCCGGCAACCTGTGCCGCTGCACCGGCTACCGACCTATTCTGGCCGCCGCCGAACAGGCCTGCTGCCAGCAGGCGCCGGACCAGTTTGATGCCGCCGAGGCCGACACCATCGCCCGCCTCAAGGCCATCGCGCCCACTGAAACCGGCGAGCTCAACAGCGGCGACAAACGCTGCCTGGTGCCGCTGACCGTGGCCGACCTGGCCGACCTTTATGGCTCGCACCCCGAAGCCCGGCTGCTGGCCGGTGGCACCGACCTGGCCCTGGAAGTGACCCAGTTCCACCGCACCCTGCCGGTGATGATCTACGTAGGCAACGTGGCCGAGATGAAGCGCATCGAGCACTTCGACGACCGCCTGGAAATCGGCGCGGCCACGCCCCTCACCGACTGCTACGAGGCCCTGAGCGCCGAGTACCCGGACTTTGGCGAGCTGCTGCACCGTTTCGCCTCCCTGCAAATCCGCAACCAGGGCACCCTGGGCGGCAACATCGGCAACGCCTCGCCCATTGGCGACAGCCCGCCCCTGCTGATTGCCCTGGGCGCCCAGGTAGTGCTGCGCAAGGGCAACGACACCCGCACCCTGGCGCTGGATGACTATTTCATCGACTACCGCATCACCGCCCGCCAGGAAAGCGAGTTCATCGAGAAGATCATCGTGCCCCGCGCCCGGAAAGGTCACAGCTTCCGCGCCTACAAGGTGTCCAAGCGCCTGGACGACGACATTTCCGCCGTGTGCGCAGCCTTCAACCTGCACTTGGAAGACGGCGTGGTCACTGACGTGCGCGCAGCCTTCGGCGGCATGGCCGCCATCCCCAAGCGTGCCCGCGCCTGTGAAGCGGCGCTGCTGGGCAAGGCGTTCAACCACGCCAACCTGGAAGCCGCCGTCGCCGCCCTGGCCGAGGATTTCACGCCCCTGTCGGACTTCCGCGCCAGCAAGGAATACCGCCTGCTGACCGCCCAGAACCTGCTGCGCAAATACTTCATCGAACAGCACTCCCCCTACATCGAAACCCGGGTGACCGCTTATGTCTAACCATCACGGTGCACCACTGAGCCAGGCCGAACTGGCCGAACGCTTCGCCCAGGGCCTGACCACCGGCGTGGGCCGCAGCGTCAAGCACGACAGCGCCGGCAAGCACGTGTCAGGCGAAGCCCAATACATTGATGACCGCCTGGAATTCCCCAACCAGTTGCACGTGTACGCACGGCTGTCTGACCGCGCCCACGCCCGGGTCATAAAAATCGACACCGCGCCGTGCTACGCCTTCCCCGGCGTGCGCATCGCCATCACCCACGAAGACATCCCGGGCCTGAAGGACATCGGTCCGTTGCTGCCCGGTGACCCGCTGCTGGCCATCGACCTGGTGGAATTCGTTGGCCAGCCCGTGGTGGCCGTGGCCGCCCGCGACCTGGAAACCGCACGCAAGGCGGCCATGGCCGCAATTATCGAATACGAAGACCTGGAACCGGTGCTCGACGTGGTGGAGGCCTTGCGCAAACAACATTACGTGCTCGACAGCCACACCCATAAGCGCGGCGACTCGGACACCGCCCTGGCCAGCGCCCCGCATCGCCTGCAAGGCACCCTGCACATCGGCGGCCAGGAACACTTCTACCTGGAAACCCAGATCTCCTCGGTAATGCCCACCGAAGACGGCGGCATGATCGTCTACTGCTCCACCCAGAACCCCACTGAGGTGCAGAAGCTGGTGGCCGAGGTGCTGGACGTATCCATGAACAAAATCGTGGTGGACATGCGCCGCATGGGTGGCGGCTTCGGCGGCAAGGAAACCCAGGCGGCCAGCCCGGCATGCCTGTGCGCAGTCATCGCCCACCTCACCGGCCAGCCCACCAAGATGCGCCTGCCGCGGGTCGAGGACATGTCCATGACCGGCAAGCGCCACCCCTTCTACGTTGAATACGACGTGGGCTTCGAGGACAGCGGCCGCCTGCACGGCATCAACATGGACCTGGCCGGCAACTGCGGTTACTCGCCGGACCTGTCGGCGTCCATCGTCGACCGCGCCATGTTCCATGCCGACAATTCGTACTACCTGGGCGACGCCACCATCAACGGCCACCGGTGCAAGACCAACACGGCGTCCAACACCGCCTACCGCGGCTTTGGCGGCCCGCAGGGCATGGTTGCCATCGAAGAAGTGATGGACCACATCGCCCGCCACCTGGGCCTGGACCCGCTGGCCGTGCGCAAGGCCAACTACTATGGCAAGACCGAGCGCAACGTCACCCACTACTACCAGACCGTGGAACACAACCTGCTGGAAGAGATGACCGCCGACCTTGAAGCCAGCAGCGAATACCAGGAGCGCCGCGAATCGATCCGCCGCTTCAACGCCCACAGCCCGATACTGAAAAAGGGCCTGGCGCTGACCCCGGTGAAGTTCGGCATCTCGTTTACCGCCAGCTTCCTCAACCAGGCCGGCGCGCTGATTCACATCTACACCGACGGCAGCATTCACCTGAACCACGGCGGCACCGAGATGGGCCAGGGCCTGAACACCAAAGTGGCCCAGGTGGTGGCCGAGGTGTTCCAGGTGGACATCAGCCGCATCCAGATCACCGCCACCAACACCGACAAGGTGCCCAACACCTCGCCCACCGCCGCCTCCAGTGGCGCCGACCTGAACGGCAAGGCTGCGCAGAACGCCGCCGAAATCATCAAGCAGCGGCTGGTGGAGTTCGCCGCGCGCAAGTACGGCGTCAGTGAAGAAGACGTGGAATTTCGCAATGGCCATGTGCGCGTGCGCGAGCAGGTGATGCCCTTCCCCGACCTGATCGTGCAGGCGTGGATGGGCCAGGTGTCGCTGTCCAGCACCGGTTACTACAAGACTCCGAAGATTTTCTACGACCGCAGCCAGGCCCGTGGCCGGCCGTTCTACTACTTCGCGTTTGGCGCGGCCTGCGCCGAGGTGGTGGTGGACACCTTGACCGGCGAATACAAGATGCTGCGCACCGACATCCTGCATGACGTGGGCGCCTCGCTGAACCCGGCCATCGACATTGGCCAGGTGGAAGGCGGCTACATTCAGGGCATGGGCTGGCTGACCACCGAAGAACTGGTGTGGAACGCCAAGGGCAAGCTTATGACCAACGGCCCGGCCAGCTACAAGATCCCGGCGGTGGCCGACATGCCGGCCGACCTGCGGGTGAAGCTGGTGGAAAACCGCAAGAACCCCGAAGACACGGTGTTCCATTCCAAGGCCGTGGGCGAGCCGCCGTTCATGCTGGGCATTGCCCCGTGGTGCGCCATCAAGGACGCCGTGGCCAGCCTGGCCGACTACAAGGTGCAGCCCAACATCGACGCCCCGGCCACGCCAGAGCGGGTGTTGTGGGGGTGCGAGCAGATGCGCAAGGCCCAGGAATCGGCGCCCACCCCTTCGCGGGCAGAGCCCGCTCCCACGGAGATATAGGCGGTGCATTCGATTGTGGAAGCGGGCTCTGCCCGCGAAGAGGCCAAGACGGTCGCAGGAGATTTTCAGCCATGAACAACTGGATCAGCGCCCTCGCCGACCTGCAGCAACAAGGTGAACCCTGCGTCCTGGTGACCATCATCGAGGAAAAGGGCTCCACGCCACGCAACGCCGGCTCCAAGATGGTGGTCAGCGCCACCCAGCTGTACGACACCATCGGTGGCGGCCACCTGGAATACAAGGCCATGCACATTGCCCGCCAGATGCTCGCCAGCGGCAGCCAGGCCACCCACCTGGAGCGCTTCAGCCTGGGCGCCAGCCTGGGCCAGTGCTGCGGCGGCGTCACCGTGCTGCTGTTCGAACCCATGGGCCGCGTGCAGGCGCGTATCGCCGTGTTCGGCGCCGGCCACGTGGGCCGCGCCCTGGTGCCGCTGCTGGCCGCCCTGCCCTGCCGGGTCACCTGGATCGACTCGCGCGAGCAGGAATTCCCCGCGCAACTACCCGAAGGCGTGCGCAAGGTGGTCAACGAAGAGCCGGTGGACGAAGTCGACAACCTGCCCGTGGGCAGTTACTGCATTGTCATGACCCACAACCACCAACTGGACCTGGAGCTGACCGCGGCCATCCTGAAACGCAACGACTTTACCTGGTTCGGCCTGATCGGCTCGAACACCAAGCGGGTCAAATTCGAGCATCGCCTGCGCGATCGCGGCTTCGACCCGCAGGTGGTGCAACGCATGAGGTGCCCTATGGGCCTGGCCGACGTCAAAGGCAAACTGCCGATTGAAATCGCCGTGTCGGTCGCTGCCGAAATCATCGCCACTTACAATGCCAACTTCGGCCAGGCCACGGCCACCGCCGAACCCATCGCCCAACTGCTGCCGCACTCGCGACGCAGCCAAGCCTGAGAATCCAGAACCATGAGCCTGACCCGCAAAGCCTATCGCGCCGCCATCCTGCACAGCATCGGCGACCCTGCCGAAGTGGGTGTCGACGCCTCCTACGAATACTTCGCCGACGGCCTGCTGGTGGTGGAAAACGGCGTCATCAGCGCCGTGGGCCACGCCCAAGCGCTGCTGCCTGCGCTGCCGGCGGACGTGGCGATCGAGCATTACCCCGACGCGCTGATCACCCCGGGCTTTATCGACACCCACATCCACCTGCCGCAGACCGGCATGATCGCCTCCTATGGCGAGCAGTTGCTGGACTGGCTGAACACCTATACCTTTCCGTTCGAGAGCCAGTTTTCCAACAAGGCCCATGCCGACGAAGTGGCCGACATTTTCGTCAAGGAACTGCTGCGCAACGGCACCACCACGGCGCTGGTGTTCGGCAGCGTGCACCCAGAGTCGGTGAATGCGTTCTTCGAGGTGGCCGAAAAGCTGGACCTGCGCATGATCGCCGGCAAGGTGATGATGGACCGCAACGCCCCGGACTACCTGGTGGACACCGCCCAAAGCAGCTACACCGACAGCAAGGCGCTGATCGAACGCTGGCACGGCAAGGGCCGCCTGCACTACGCAGTAACCCCGCGTTTCGCGCCCACCAGCACCCCCGAGCAATTGACCGTGGCCGGCCAGTTGCTCAAGGAATACCCCAACGTTTACATGCAGACCCACATCAGCGAAAACCTGAAGGAGATCGAGTGGGTCAAGGCGCTGTTCCCCGAGCGCAGCGGCTACCTGGACGTGTACGACCACTACCAGCTGCTGGGCGAACGCTCGGTGTTTGCCCATGGCGTGCACCTGTGCGACGACGAATGCGCGCGCCTGGCCGAAACCGGCTCGGCCATTGCCTTCTGCCCCACCTCCAACCTGTTCCTGGGCAGCGGCCTGTTCAACCTGCCGATGGCCGAGAAGCACAAGCTCAACGTGGGCCTGGGTACGGACGTGGGTGGCGGCACCAGCTTCTCACTGCTCAATACGCTGAACGAGGCCTACAAAGTGATGCAGATGCAGGGCGCACGGCTGAGCCCGTTCAAGTCACTGTACCTGGCCACCTTGGGGGGCGCGCGGGCGCTGCGCCTGGAAGACAAGGTGGGGAACCTGAAGCCGGGCAGCGATGCCGACTTCCTGGTGCTGGACTACAATGCCACGCCGCTACTGGCGTACCGCATCAAGCAGTCCAAGAGCATTGAAGAGACGTTGTTCGTGCTGACCACACTGGGCGATGACCGCACGGTGCTGCAGACCTATGCGGCGGGTAACAAGGTGCATCAAAGATAAACCCCTGGTGCGCCCGCTGTGAAGTTGAACGCTGTGGGAGCGGGCTCTGCACGCTCCCACATAAAACGCCTGCCTGCAGGGTTCTGTTATCAGCCCTTGCCGCCCTTCTTGCCCAACAGGTGCGAGAACACCGCATGCAGGTCGTCCGAGGCGCTTTCCTCGTCCAGGTTCAGCTTGCTGTCGATGTGGTCCATGTGGTGCATCATCAGGTCCACCGCCAGGGTCGCATCGCGCGCCTCGATAGCGTCAATCAGCTGGGTGTGTTCATCGTAGGAACAGTGCGAGCGGTTGCCGCTTTCGTATTGGGCGATGATCAACGAAGTCTGCGACACCAGGCTGCGCTGGAAGCTGATCAGCGGGGCGTTCTTCGCCGCCTCGGCCAGCTTCAGGTGAAACTCCCCGGACAGGCGAATACCGGCGCCACGGTCACCGCGCGAGAAGCTGTCGCGTTCGTCCAACACCATTTGCCGTAACTCCGCCAACTGCTCGGTCGTGGCGTGCTCCACCGCCAGTTCGGTAATGGCACGCTCCACCATGCGCCGGGCGAAGAACACCTGCCGCGCTTCCTCGACACTGGGGCTTGCCACCACCGCACCGCGGTTGGGGCGCAGCAATACCACGCCTTCATGAGCCAGGCGCGAGAGTGCACGGCGAATGATGGTGCGGCTGACGCCGAAGATCTCGCCCAGCGCTTCCTCGCTCAATTTGGTCCCAGGCGCCAGGCGCTGTTCGAGGATGGCCTCGAAGATATGGGCGTAGACGATGTCGTCCTGGGTGCCGAGACGGCCGGCCTTGGCCGCGCGCGTTGGTTTCTTGAGGGGTTGCAACTGTTCGTTCATGGGCACTCGAAGGTGAAGTTTTTGCGGCAGTAAGGCCCATTGTACACAGGGCCAAGGGCTTGTGTCAGGTCATGCATGGCCGCACTTGGCAAGCACGCCGGATAACCATATGTCGCGATTGACGAATAATCTGCGCACAAAACCAAAAACATTATTTGCATTCTTTGTATACAAACGCATAATCACCTCGAGCGATTTTCCTGACCCAGAGGTCAAATAACAACAGTCGCCTGCACCACCACTTTTACCTGCCTCACGGGGTCGAGCTCATGTGCGCGCGGCTTCGGAAAACAACAAAAGCCTTGAGGAGTAACTCGCTGTGGAAAGCAATAAATCCGAAGCCGCCCCCCTGCACCTTGCCCAGCCGTTGCGGCGCGGGCTGCTGGAACGCCTGTTCAAGCTGAGCCTGCACGGTACCACCGTGCGCACGGAGTTGATCGCCGGCCTGACCACGTTCATCACCATGGCCTACATCATCTTCGTCAACCCCAACATCATGGCCGATGCGGGCATCGACCATGGCGCCGCCTTCGTCGCCACCTGCATCGCCGCTGCCCTGGGTTGCCTGCTGATGGGCCTGTACGCCAACTGGCCGGTGGGGCTAGCACCGGGCATGGGCCTGAATGCGTTCTTCACCTACACCGTGGTAGGCACCATGGGCTATTCGTGGCAGACGGCGCTGGGCGCGGTGTTCATCTCCGGCGTGCTGTTCATGATCCTGACCCTGTCTCGGGTGCGCGAGTGGCTACTCAACAGCATCCCGGTGAGCCTGCGCTTTGCCATGGGCGCCGGCGTGGGCCTGTTCCTGGGGGTGATTGGCCTGAAAACCTCGGGCATCATCGTCGCCAGCCCCGCCACACTGATCAAGCTGGGCAACCTGCGTGACCCGGCACCGCTGCTGGCCGCCGTGTGCTTCCTGCTGATCGCGGTGTTGAGCTATCACCGGGTGTTCGGCGCCATCCTCATCAGCATCATTGCCGTGACGGCCGCTGGCTGGGGCCTGGGCATCGTCCAGTACGGCGGCGTGTTCTCCACGCCACCGAGCCTGGCGCCCACTTGGCTGGCCATGGACGTGGCCGGGGTGTTCAACGTCAGCATGATCAGCGTGGTGCTGGCCTTTCTGTTCGTGCACATGTTCGACACCGCCGGCACGCTGATGGGCGTGGCCCAGCGTGCCAACCTGGTGAACGCCGACGGGCGTATCGAAAACCTGTCCCGCGCACTGAAGGCCGACAGCGCCTCCAGCGTGTTCGGCGCCATGGTCGGCGTGCCACCGGTGACCAGCTACGTGGAAAGCGCCGCAGGCGTGGCCGCCGGTGGCCGCACGGGGCTGACGGCGGTCACTGTGGGCCTGTTGTTCGTCGCGGCGATGTTTTTCGCGCCCCTGGCTGGCATGATTCCGGCTTATGCTACGGCCGGTGCGTTGATCTACGTGGCCATGCTGATGATGGGTGGCATGGCCCACATCAACTGGGATGAGGCCACCGACAGCATCCCGGCCATCGTCACCATGATCATGATGCCGCTGACCTTCTCGGTGGCCGACGGTATTGCCCTGGGGTTCATCAGCTACGTGGCGCTGAAGGCCGGCACCGGCAAGCACCGCGAAATCTCGGTGAGCCTGTGGGTGCTGTGCGCGATCTTCATCGCCAAGTTCATCTTCCTGTAACGCCCGCTTGCAGCCGCTGCCGCCAGGCTGCGGCTACAGTGCGGGGAAATCTGTCGTCGAGGAGAGAAACAATGAGTGTGGATACCTGGCTGTTGTTCAGCGCCGCGGCCCTGGTGGTGATTGTCATCCCAGGGCCTTTGTCGTTGCTGATGATCGGCAACAGCCTGAACTACGGCCTGCGCCGCTCCTACCCGGCATTCCTGGGCGGGGTGAGTGCCTCCATCTGCCTGCTCAGCGCGTCGGCCCTGGGCCTGGGCGCGTTGCTGATGGCCTCGGAACAGGTGTTCAGCGCCCTGAAGATCGTAGGCGGCCTGTACCTGTTCTACCTGGCCTGGCAAAGCTGGCAGCAGTCACGCCGCGCACCAAGCGCCGCCGAGGTGCCCGCCGACCTGCCGGCGCCACGCTTTGGCGCACTGTTCTGGCGCGCCTTTGCCCTGGGCGCCAGCAACCCCAAGGACATTCTGTTCTTTGCAGCGTTCCTGCCACAGTTCCTCAACGCCCAACACTCGCTGGGCGCGCAACTGGGCATCATGATCGCCACCTGGGCAGTGCTGGATCTGCTGTGCAAGCTGGGCTACGGCCTGGGCGCCCACGGCGCGGCGCACTACCTGCGCACGGGGCGCGGGCAGAGCTGGTTCAACCGGGTGAGTGCCGCGCTGTTTGGTGCGGCCGGCACCGCGGCGTTGATCAGCCGCGGCTGACCCAGAAGTTGAATGAAACCGGAGCTGCCGAAAGGCTGCGAAAAGGTCCGCAGGACCTTCCGGCAGTTCCTGCGGCATTCCCCCCATGCGTCAAACGCCTATCAGCGCTGGGCTTGCTGCTGGCCCAGCAGATTGCCGACATACGCGGAAAATTGCTCCACGGTCATCTTCTGGCCATTGAAATCGACCATGCCGTCGGCGTAATGCAGGCGGCTGGTGACGTTGTCGCCGTCCACCTTGCCCAACTGGGTGGCCACGGCCATGCCGCCAATGGAGTCACTGACGTTCTTGGCCTGCAGCGCCACGGCATCCTTGTCGGTGCGGCCTTGCAGGTGCGCCTGGGCGGTGGCCAGGTCCATGATCATGGGCTTGGACAGCGTAACCTTGGCGTCGAGCAGGCTGATCATTTTCTTGCCTACATCGGCAGAGTCGTTGTCCAGCGTGCCTGGGCTGGTCAGGTCCAGCACCAGGCTGGCCTGGCTTTGGCCATTGGCAGTCTTGACCGACAGGTTCTCCATTTCGATGTGCGGCTTGGCGGCCAGCAGGGTGAGCATGTCGGTGTTGAGCTGCTGCTGGTCGGCATCGCTGAGCTGCAGGTTCAACGGCACGTGGGCAGCCGCCGCGGCTTGTTGCTGCGCGGCGATCTTGCTGACGTACAGCGCGTACAGCGACTTGCTGGAAGCGATGTCGAAGTTGTCGAACTTCCAGTTCATCTGCGCCGAGCCCAGGGCCTGGCCACCCACGTCCAGTGAACCCACGGCGTAGCTGATCTGCGCGGCCAGCTTGTCTTCGACTTCCTGCATCAGGCCGTTGAAGTCCAGGTCTTTCACGGCGAAGGCCGGCGCGTTCGCGCCCTGCAGGTTGAGGGTGGCCACCTTCAGTTCCGTGTGCCCCAGGTAGAAGCCCGACTTGCCCTTCTCGCCGCCGCTGTCCAGGGTCACGCCGTCGATATCGGCATGCACCGGCCCTTCTTCGCTGGCCAGGTCCAGGGACAGGTTGGCCATGTTGCCCTTGAGCTCGTACTTCTGCGCATCGGCGGTGGTGTTGATCGACACCGCCAGGCCCGAGAACTTCAGGGTCTTGCCCGGCTCTTTGGACTCCAGCGGTGCCAGGTCGACGTGGGTCTCGGTACCACGGTTGTAGTGGATGGCCGAGTGACCGGTGAGCGGGGTCTGGCCGTTGTTCATGGCAAACCACTTTTCCGTGTCGGGGCTTTTTTCCAGCTCAAAATTGCTGGCCGCCATCACCGGCGCCAGGCGCAGGCGGGTGACCCGCGACAGCGGCAGGGGGCCGTGCTCGATGTGGTCGACAAACAGCAGATGAGCCGGCTTGGCGTGGGGCATCTGCACGTTCACGCGGTAATGGGCGGTGCTGCTGAACAGGTGACGGTCCAGCGAGACCAGCTCGATGCTGAACTGCGCCTTGCCATCGGGGCCTACGCCCGACTGCAACAACTGTTGGTTGCCCTCGCTGATTGCTTCCTGCAATACGCCTTCCAGGCGGGTACCGGTAAACCACGCACCGGCGGTGGCCACGACGCCCACGGCAATGACCACACCTGCTGCTATGCCTGCTGCTTTTTTCATAGATCGACTCGACGAGTTCCATTCGGTAGGGAGGAATACCCGACGAATACTACCGCGAAATGGAAGAGCGATGCCGATACCGTCGCCGCTGCCGCCAGGCTGCATTGGCACCGGAGGCCACTGGGGGGTTTCAGCGAACGTGCGGGCCGGCGCAGCCGGCGGCAGCGGCTGCACAGCGCCGCCCGGGAAATATCGCGCAACAAAAAAAGCCCGCAGTGTGGGCGGGCAAGAGGTACCAACGAAGCGCTGTTACGGCTGAATCAGCTGCCGCGATAAGTGGAATAGCTATAAGGCGAAACCAGCAAGGGCACATGGTAGTGCTCTTGTTCGGCATTGATGCCAACCCGCAGCACGACCACGTCGAGGAACGCCTGGTCCGGCAGTTGCACGCCTTTGGCGCGATAGTAGTCGCCCACCGAGAACTGCAACTGGTACACGCCGGTGCGGTAGTCATCACCTTGTAATACCGGTGCGTCACAACGGCCATCACTGTTGGTCAAGGCGCTGGCCACAAGCTCCAGTTGCTGGCCCTCGACGCGATACAGCTCGACCTTGATGTTGCTGCCAGGGCAGCCGTGGGCGGCGTCCAGCACATGCGTAGTCAAACGTCCCATGGTGTTTCGTGCCTCATTTTCATCCGGTTGTTCGTAGGCCTGCGCACCCTTTCAGGGCACTGAAGGCGCCAGGCAGGAAAACATTAAGACACTTTCAAAGCAAATTGTACACAATTATTCCGGTCTTTTTACCCTGCCCGCAGGCATGCCCAGAAAACAGGCATATTACCCGGCAAAGCAAGTCCTGCATGGTCTTCCAAGCAAATACCTGACCAATCGGGCAAGTATTTTGCAAGAAAATAAATCGATGGGCTGAAGCGATGATTGGAAAAAAACAGGCTTACAAAGTGATCATAAAGTTGTATACAATCAATCCATCGCCGGGTCGCCAACCTCATCGGGGCCACCCGCCACCTTATGACGCGAAGAAGGATGAATGCAGTGAGCGCTGAATACCCACGCGACCTGATCGGTTACGGCCCCAACCCGCCCCACCCTCGCTGGCCGGGCAATGCCCGCATCGCCCTGTCGTTCGTACTCAACTACGAGGAAGGTGGCGAGCGCAACATTCTGCACGGTGACAAGGAATCCGAAGCCTTCCTGTCCGAAATGGTGGCCGCGCAGCCCCTGCAAGGCGAACGCAACATGAGCATGGAGTCGCTGTACGAGTACGGCAGCCGTGCCGGCGTGTGGCGTGTACTCAAGCTGTTCAAGGAAGCGGGCATTCCGCTCACCATCTTTGCCGTGGCCATGGCCGCCCAGCGCCACCCTGACGTGATCCGCGCCATGGTCGATGCCGGCCACGAGATTTGCAGCCATGGCTACCGCTGGATCGACTACCAATACATGGATGAGAACCAGGAGCGCGAGCACATGCTCGAAGCCATCCGTATCCTCACCGAAATCAGCGGCGAACGCCCACTGGGCTGGTACACCGGGCGCACCGGCCCCAATACCCGTCGGCTGGTGATGGAGGAAGGCGGCTTCCTGTACGACAGCGACACCTACGACGACGACCTGCCCTACTGGGAGCCGAACAACGGCACCGGCAAGCCGCACCTGGTGATCCCCTACACCCTGGACACCAACGACATGCGCTTCACCCAAGTGCAGGGCTTCAACAAGGGCGACGACTTTTTCGAATACCTGAAAGACGCCTTCGACGTGCTGTACGCGGAGGGTGCCGAAGCGCCGAAAATGCTCTCTATCGGCCTGCATTGCCGGCTGATCGGCCGCCCTGCACGCATGGCGGCGCTCAAGCGCTTCATTGAATACGTCAAAGGCCATGACCAGGTGTGGTTCGCCCGCCGCGTGGACATCGCCCGTCACTGGCACGAAGCCCACCCCTTCCAGGAAGAGGCCGCGCAATGACCGCTTTCCAGACCATCAAGCCGTCGACACTCGACCGTGACGCCTTCGTCGCCGTTTTCGCCGACATCTACGAGCACTCGCCGTGGGTCGCGGAAAAAGCCTTCGACCTGGGCCAGGACGCCGAACTCGACCAGATCGAAACCCTGCACCAGCGTATGAGCGACATCCTGTTGAGCGCCGATCACACCAGCCAGCTGGCATTGATCAACGCGCACCCTGACTTGGCCGGCAAAGCTGCCGTCCAGGGCCAGTTGACCGAAGCCAGCACCCACGAACAGGCCGGCGCCGGTATTCACCAATGCACCACCGAGGAGTTCCAGCGCTTCACGGAGCTGAACGATGCCTACAAGGCCAAATTCAAGTTCCCCTTCATCATGGCAGTGAAAGGCAGCAACCGGCATCAGATCCTCGCCGCGTTCGAAGTGCGCATCCACAACTCGGTCGAGGCCGAGTTCAAGGAAGCCCTGGCGCAGATCAACAAGATTGCCCTGTTCCGTTTACTGACCCTATAGCGAGCCTGGCCCGAGTACCGTCAGCGCTGACGCACCCAGGGCCTGACAAGCTTCCCCAGCCACCTATTCAAGGCAGACAAGAAAAATGAAAGCATACGCCGTACCCTTCGAGAAGTTCGTCAACCTGGCCGACGCACGCCTGGGCACCAAGGCCATCTCGGTCACCGACGACTGGTTCGCCGACGTCAACCGCCTGTTCCAGCCCACCCCCGCGGTGTGGAAGGAAGGCGTGTTCGATGACAACGGCAAGTGGATGGACGGCTGGGAGTCGCGTCGCAAGCGCTTCGAAGGCTACGACAGCGCGGTAATCCGCCTGGGCGTGCCGGGTTCGATCAAGGGCGTGGACATCGACACCTCGTTCTTCACCGGCAACTTCCCGCCATCGGCTTCGCTGGAAGGCTGCTTCGTGGCCAACGGCGACCCGACCGACGCCACCCAGTGGACCGAAGTGCTGTCGGCCGTGGAACTGCAAGGCAACAGCCACCACTACCACGAAATCAATGATGCCCAGGCCTACACCCACCTGCGCTTCAACATCTACCCGGACGGCGGCGTGGCGCGCCTGCGCGTGTACGGCGTGCCCTTCCGCGACTGGTCGGCCACCGGCGACAATGAGCAGGTCGACCTGGCCAGCGCCCTCAACGGCGGCCGTGCCCTGGCCTGCTCCGACGAGCACTTCGGGCGCATGAGCAACATTCTCAACCCGGGCCGTGGCATCAACATGGGCGACGGCTGGGAAACCGCCCGCCGCCGCACGCCCGGCAATGACTGGGTGATCGTCGCCCTGGGCCATGCCGGCACCGTTGAACACGTGGTGGTCGACACCCTGCACTTCAAGGGTAACTACCCGGACAGCTGCTCGATCCAGGGCGCGTTCGTGAAAGGCGGCACCGACAGCCAGATCGAAACCCAGAGCCTGTTCTGGCGCGAACTGCTGCCTAGCCAGAAACTGCAGATGCACCAGGAGCACAGCTTCCAGGAGCAGATCAAGGACCTGGGGCCTATCACCCACATCCGCCTGAACGTGTTCCCGGACGGTGGCGTGAGCCGCTTGCGCGTACTCGGCAAGGTAGCCAAGTAAGCGGTAGCCTCTTCGCGGGCAGAGCCCGCTCTCACAAAAGCAGGGTTTGCAGATGTTTTTGTGGGAGCGGGCTCTGCCCGCGAAGAGGCCCGCAAAGGCAACACACTAATCACTGAACAGACAGAAGACCCACAATGCGCACACTAGTGATCGAGCCCCTGACAAAAGAAGCCTTCGCCCCCTTCGGTGACGTGATCGAAACCGACGGCAGCGACCACTTCATGATCAACAATGGCTCGACCATGCGTTTCCATCGTCTGGCCACGGTCGAGACCGCCACGCCAGACGACAAGGCGATCATCAGCATTTTCCGCGCCGACGTGCTGGACATGCCGTTGACCGTGCGCATGCTGGAGCGCCACCCGCTGGGCAGCCAGGCTTTCGTGCCGCTGCTGGGCAACCCCTTTCTGATCGTGGTCGCGCCACTTGGCGATGCACCTGTATCAGGCTTGGTCCGCGCCTTCATCACCAATGGCAGGCAGGGCATCAATTACCATCGCGGCGTCTGGCACCATCCGGTGCTGACGATCGAAAAGCGGGATGACTTCCTGGTGGTTGATCGCAGTGGCACTGGCAACAACTGCGATGAGCATTTTTTCAATGAGGACGAATTACTGATCCTCGCCCCCCACCAATAAGAGAAGGCTGGCCATTGCACTGCAGTGGCACGGCAAGAGGTAACGACTGTGCAAGCACATCTGATGGAGTGGCTGAATCTGGGCGTGCGCTGGATTCACATGATCGTGGGTATCGCCTGGATCGGCGCATCCTTCTATTTCGTCTGGCTGGAGAACAACCTCAACCGCGCCAACCCACGTGACGGGCTGAGCGGTGACTTGTGGGCCATTCACGGTGGCGGTATCTACCACCTGGAAAAATACAAGCTGGCTCCCCCCACCATGCCGGACAACCTGCACTGGTTCAAATGGGAAGCCTACTGGACCTGGATGTCGGGCATCGTGCTGCTGTGCGTGGTGTTCTACTCCAACCCGGTGCTCTACCTGCTGGCCCCCGGCAGCACCCTCAGCGGGCCGGAAGGCATCGCCATTGGCGTGGGCGCGCTGGTTGCCAGCTGGTTCATCTACGACCTGCTGTGTGACTCGCCCCTGGGCAAGCGCCCCGGCCTGCTGGGCCTGGTGCTGTTCGTACTGATCATCGCCGCCTGCTATGGCTTCAGCCAGGTGTTCAGCGGCCGCGGTGCGTACCTGCACACCGGCGCCATCATCGGCACCATCATGGTCGGCAACGTGTTCCGCATCATCATGCCCGCCCAGCGCGCGCTGGTGGCAGCCATCGCAGAGAACCGCACGCCCGACCCTACCCTGCCGGCCAAGGGCCTGCTGCGTTCGCGTCACAACAACTACTTCACCCTGCCCGTGCTGTTCATCATGATCAGCAACCACTTTCCCAGCACCTACGGCAGCCATTACAACTGGCTGATCCTGGCTGGTATCGCGGTGGTCGCGGTGATGGTGCGTCACTATTTCAACACCCGCCACAACAGCCACAAGTTTGCCTGGGCCCTGCCTGCCGGCGCCCTGGGCATGATCTGCCTGGCGTTCGTGACCGGCCCCATGCAAATGGGCAACAGCAGCGACGTGGCCCAGGCACCGAAGATCGAGTACCAGCCGTTGCCGGGTACCGCCATTGGCGGCAAGCGCGCCGACGAAATGCCGGCCCAGCCTGCGCAGCCCGCGGCAGCCGAACAGCCGGCGCAAGCCAGCGCCGGCACCAGTGACGCAGACTTCAACAAGGTTCACGGGGTGATTCAGGAGCGCTGCGCGGTATGCCATTCGGCCACACCTACCAGCCCGCTGTTCTCCACCGCACCGGCCGGCGTCATGTTCGACACCCCGCAGCAGATCCAGCAACTGGCCCCGCGCATCCAGGCGCAGGCCGTGGCCAGCCAGATCATGCCGCTGGGCAACATCACCAAGATGACCCAGGAAGAGCGCAACCTGATTGGCCAATGGATCGCCAAGGGAGCGCAGACCAACTGAGGTGACGCTGGATACCCCAGGGGAAAATTGCATGGATGCATACTTTGTGGGAGCGGGCTCTGCCCGCGAATCGGGCGCCGCGATATACCAGACATTGCGCGGCGTTTTCTTCGCGGGCAGAGCCCGCTCCCACAAAATGATCTCCCACAGGGTCAATGTGAATGAAGCGTCCTGACCACAGCTCCACAATAAAAACAAAATCCGAGGTGTTGCATGTCCGAGTCAAGCCACGCGCGCATCCCTGCCGCGCCACCACGACAGCCCCTGCCGCTGATGCAATTGATCCTGGTAGGGTTGCAGCATGTATTGCTGATGTACGGAGGCGCCATCGCGGTGCCGCTGATCATCGGACAGGCCGCCGGTCTTTCCCGTGACGAGATTGCCTTCCTGATCAACGCCGACCTGCTGGTGGCTGGCGTGGCCACCGTGGTGCAGTCATTGGGTATCGGTGCCTTGGGCATCCGCATGCCGGTGATGATGGGCGCCAGCTTCGCCGCTGTGGGCAGCATGGTGGCCATGGCCGGCATGCAGGGCGTGGGCTTGCCGGGCATTTTCGGCGCCACCATTGCCGCGGGTTTCTTCGGCATGGTCATCGCCCCCTTCATGTCCAAGATCGTGCGTTTCTTCCCGCCCCTGGTCACCGGCACGGTGATCACCTCCATCGGCATGTCGCTGTTTCCGGTAGCGGTGAACTGGGCCGGCGGTGGCGCCAAGGCCGTGCAGTTCGGCTCGCCCATCTACCTGACCGTGGCCGGGCTGGTGCTGGCCACCATCCTGTTGATCCACCGTTTCATGAGCGGCTTCTGGGTCAATATCTCGGTGCTGATCGGCATGGTGCTGGGCTACATACTGTCGGGCTTCATCGGCATGGTCGACCTGTCGGGCATGGCTGCCGCACCCTGGGTGCAACTGGTCACGCCGCTGCATTTCGGCATGCCCACCTTCGGCCTGGCACCGGTGTTGTCCATGTGCCTGGTGGTGGTCATCATCTTCGTCGAGTCCACCGGCATGTTCCTGGCCCTGGGCAAGATCACCGACCGCGAGGTCACCCCGGGCATGTTGCGCCGTGGCCTGCTGTGCGACGCCGCAGCGTCCTTCGTGGCCGGCTTCTTCAACACTTTCACCCACTCCTCCTTCGCCCAGAACATCGGCCTGGTGCAGATGACCGGCGTGCGCTGCCGTTCGGTGACCGCCGTGGCCGGCAGTTTCCTCATCGCCCTCAGCCTGTTGCCCAAGGCCGCGTTCCTGGTGGCCTCCATTCCCCCGGCCGTGCTCGGCGGCGCGGCCATCGCCATGTTCGGCATGGTGGCGGCCACCGGCATCAAGATCCTTCAGGAAGCCGATATCGGTGACCGTCGCAACCAGCTGCTGGTGGCGGTAAGCATCGGCATGGGCCTGATCCCGGTGGTGCGCCCCGAGTTCTTTTCGCAGCTGCCCGCGTGGATGGGCCCCATCACCCACAGCGGCATCGCCATGGCAACGTTGAGCGCGGTACTGCTCAACCTGCTGTTCAACGTACTCGGCGGCGCCGAGCGCGAGGCCCATGCCCGAGCGGCGCATCAGCATTGATCACGGGGGGCACCGGGCAAAAAGCTGACCGAGTGCCCCACTTTTGCTGTGCCTGCTCTGTAACGGAGCACTTGAGCGAGGCGCCATGAGTCAGTAATCTGCGCGGCCGCGTGAAACCGGGGGGATGTTTTCCCCGATAAAGCTGACCTCTTGCACAAGACTGGGCGCCTGCCCTGCCGCGTCATCGTTTGCAGCCAATCGAACACCTTTCGACTGTTTTTTTCACACAGCCGACGGGATTTTTCTGGCCGCTCGAATACTTGGCAAGGCTCTTGCTATCTCAGTTGCGCCGCAGGAGAAGTTGACCAGTTGGACGACTTTTTTGCACAACCCACAAGGCGCCACTCCAGAGCGCCACCACGAAAAACAGACGAAGATTTATCCAGGGAGCAAACCGATGAAACGTACTCTTTCGAGCCTGATGGTGGCTGGCAGCATGGTGGCCGGGGGCCAGGCCATGGCTGACGACAGCGGCTGGCTGCAGTGGCAGAGCAACAGCCTGACCTACCTGTATGGCCAGGACTTCAAGGTCAACCCGGGCATCCAGCAGACCGTCACGTTCGAGCACGCCGACGCCTGGAAATACGGTGACAACTTCCTGTTCGTGGACAACACCTGGTACAACGGCAAGAAAGACTCCGGCAACGGCACCTTCGGCCTGTATGGCGAGTTCAGCCCGCGCCTGTCGCTGGGCAAGATCTTTGACCAGAAGTTTGCCTTTGGCCCAGTGAGCGACGTGCTGCTGGCCTTCACCTACGAGTTTGGCGAAGGTGACGTGGAGTCCTACCTGATCGGCCCGGGCTTCGACCTGAATATTCCCGGTTTCGACTACTTCCAGCTGAACTTCTACAACCGTATCCCGGATGGCGGCCGCGCGGGCAACAACATCTGGCAGATCACCCCGGTGTGGTCCTACACCATTCCGGTGGGCAGCTCCGACGTCCTCATCGACGGCTACATGGACTGGGTGGTCAGCGGTGACCACAACAAGGAAGGCGACTACCACGCCAACCTGCACTTCAACCCGCAGGTCAAATACGACCTGGGCAAGGCCCTGCACTGGCAGCCCAAGCAGGTCTACGTGGGCTTTGAGTATGACTACTGGAAAGACAAGTACGGCATCGACAGCAGCCACGCTTTCGACACCAACCAGAACACCGCCAGCCTGTTGCTGAAAGTGTTCTTCTAAGCGCCGCTGAGGCGGCGATATAAGCTGCAAGCTTTGAGCTTTAAGCTGCAAGTAACGGCGATCCGCGCTGGCTTGCAGCTTACCGCTTGAAGCTCCTGCAAAGGCGCAGGAGCCCTTCGTCGATCTGCTCGATCGACGGAGCGGCGAAAGATAGGCGCAGGCTGCTGGTATCAGGATCATTCGCAAAGAACGCACTGCCCGGCACGAACATCACCCGCTGTTCGATGGCCCGCTCCAACAACTCCCCCGCATTCACGCCGTCACGGCAACGCCCCCAGATGAACATCCCGCCTTGCGGCGGCGATACTTCCAGCACGTCTCGCAGCCCCTCAAGGCCGCCCAGCATTCGTGCGCACTTGTCGCCGTAGCCCTTGATCAGGCCCGGCAAGGCTCGCTCCAACGCACCGTCCGCCAAGTACAATGCCGCAATCTGCTGGGCCCAGGGCGCAGTGCACAGGTCCACCGTCTGCTTGGCGATGACGCAGCGTTGGCGCACCGGCGCTGGCGCAATCAACCAGCCGATACGCAGGCCCGGGGCCACGACCTTGGACAGGCTGGACAGATGGATCACCCGCCCTGCCGCGCCATCGACCTGCTTTTCCAACGCCAGCAGCGAGGGCACCTCGGGGCCAGCGAAACGCAGGGCGCCGTAGGGGTCGTCTTCAATCATCAGGAAGTCGTGCTCGGCGGCCAGGGCCAGCAGCTTCAGGCGACGCTCCAGCGGCAGGCAGGCGCCCGTGGGGTTGGCGAAGGTCGGCACGCAGTACAGCAGGCGGATGCTGCCACGGGGCAAGGTCGCCAATTGCTCGGCCAGGCGCTCGGTGTCCAGGCCCTGGGCATCGGTGTCGGCGCTGTCCACGTGCATGCCGGCCAGGCGAAACGCCTGCAAGGCAGCAGGATAGGTCGGCCGCTCCACCAGCACCCGCTCACCTGGGCTGAGCAGCACCTTGATCAACAGGTCCAGGCCCTGCTGGGAGCCGGTGGTCACCATCAGGTCATCCACGGCCACCGGCGCACCACGGCGCGCCATCAACGCCGCCAGTTGCTCACGCAGCAACGGCAAGCCATCGGTGGCCGCGTATTGCAGGCAGTCCACGGGCGATTCGCGCAGGGCACGTTCGGCAGCGGCGGTCAGGTTCGGCTGATCAAAAAAGGTCGTGGCCGGGTAGCCACCGGCGAAGGAGATCATGCCGGGCAGCGACAGGTACTTGAACAGCTCGC
This sequence comes from Pseudomonas sp. M47T1, assembly GCF_000263855.1. Classification (GTDB taxonomy): domain Bacteria; phylum Pseudomonadota; class Gammaproteobacteria; order Pseudomonadales; family Pseudomonadaceae; genus Aquipseudomonas. The sequence goes on along the minus strand of NZ_AJWX01000018.1, from coordinate 40,135 downwards.
GAATCGCCGAACCGGTCGGCGCCTGGAAGGTGGGGGCGAAGCGGTAATTCAGTTCGGTCACGGCGCAGGCTCCTTCAAGGCAGATGGTTCAGTATCGAATCCGGCTCCCAGCGCCGCAAACGACGAATCGGCAGCACGTCATTCCGCCATGGCATCAATCAAAGGGGATGACCTGTGGAGCTGCGGGGCGGCAGCTGCGGCGGTTTTGGCGGGGTCAGCCGCGCAGGGCGCTCCAGATTTTGCTGGCGATGGTGACAACGCCCAGCACTACGGCACCTGCCGCCACGCCCAGCACACCATTGAGCAACGCCATGGTCACGCTGCCGCCCACGCTTTCCACCCAGTGATGCAACGGTGCAATGCCGTGCACCAGGATGCCGCCGCCCACCAGGAACATCGCCGCCGTGCCCACCACCGACAGGGTTTTCATCATGTAGGGCGCGGCGCGCAGGATGCCGCCGCCAATGGCGCGGGTCAGGCCGCCCTGGCGCTGGGTCATCCACAGGCCCAGGTCGTCAAGTTTGACGATGCCGCCCACCAACCCGTAGACGCCCACGGTCATCACCAGGGCGATACCACTCATCACGATCACCTGCTGCATCAGCGGCGCGTCGGCGACGATGCCCAGGGTGATGGCGATGATTTCCGCCGACAGGATGAAGTCAGTGCGCACCGCGCCCTTGATCTTGTCCTGTTCATAGGCCATCAGGTCGACGCTGGGGTCGGCCACCACGGCAGACTCGGCGTGATCGTCCTGCTTTGCGTGCAGCAAGCTGTGCGCCACTTTTTCGAAGCCTTCGAAGCACAGGTACGCACCGCCCACCATCAACAGCGGCGTCACCGCCCAGGGGATGAAGGCGCTGATGGCCAGGGCCGCAGGCACCAGGATGACCTTATTGCGCAGCGAGCCCTTGGCCACCGCCCACACTACGGGCAGTTCGCGCTCGGCGCGCACGCCGGTAACCTGCTGGGCGTTGAGCGCCAGGTCGTCGCCCAGCACGCCGGTGGTTTTCTTGGCCGCTACCTTGGTCATCAGCGAGACGTCGTCGAGTACCGCGGCGATGTCATCCAGCAATACCAGCAGACTGCTTCCTGCCATAAGAAACGTTCCCATCGTTCATGTTCAATGGGCGCGAGCATACCCTGTCATGCCCTTACTGTGCACTGCCCTGCCAGCCACCGCCCAGGCTCTGGATCAGGGCCACGCTGCCCTGGCCGAGCTGGCCCTGGGTGTCGCGCAGGTTCTGTTCGGCCTGCAACAACACCAGTTGCTGGGTGAGCACATTCTGCCGGCTGACGGTGCCAGCCTGCTGTTGGGCCTGCTGACTGCCGAACAGTTGCTGGTTGCGCTGAAAGATCTGCTGGTAGGCGTCGGCCTGCTGTTGCAAGTGGTTGAGGGCCGAGAGGTTATCCTCAACGTTTTGCAGCGCGGTGAGCACCGCACCGCGGTAGTTGGCGGCGTCCTGATCATAGGTGGCCTGGGCTTCATTGACCGCCGCGCGCCGTGCGCCGCCGTCGAAGATAGTTTCGGCCAGCGCCGGGCCCAGCAGCCAGACGCGGTTGGGCAATGAGAACAGACCGCCCAGGGCACTGCCGCGATAGCCGCCTTCGGCCGTCAGGGTCAGGTCGGGATAGAAGGCCGCTTCGGCCACGCCGATGCGCGCGTTGGCGGCGGCTGCCGTGCGCTCGGCCGACACCACGTCAGGGCGACGCTGCAACAACCCCGACGGCATTGCCAATGGCGGCCGCAACACCGCGAACGAATAATCGGCCAGCGGTGCCAGGCTGAACTGCGCCGGAGCCTGCCCTGCCAGCACCGCCAGTGCATGCTCGTACTGTTCACGTGAACGCTGAGACGTCTGCAAGGCGGCCACTACCGCGGTCAACTGATCCTGCGCCACCAGCAACTGGTCGTTGGTGGCAGTGCCCTGGACGAACTCGGCCTGGGTCATGTCCTGCAGTTGCTGGTCGATGCGTTGCTGGTCTTTCAGCAGCCGGATGTCGATGTCCAATTGGCGCACGGCAAAATAGTCGGTGGCCACGCTCGCGGCAATCGACAGGCGTACCCCGGCCAGCAAGGCGTCGGACGATTGTGCCAGGGCGTTGCTCGACTCGATGCCCCGGCGCACCTGGCCCCACAGGTCAGGCTCCCAACTGGCCGTTAGCGTGGCACTGACCGACTGGCTGACACCGGTGGTGCTGGCGGCTGCCGCGCTGCTGGAAGAGCCACTCTCGCCCACGCCACGCGCCCCCGACAACCCAACCCCCACCGTCGGCCACAGGCTCGCCCGGCTGGCGGCCACCTGGGCATTGGCCAGGCGGTAGGCGGCCTCGGCGGCGGCGATCGACTGGTTGGCGCTGTTGGCCTGCTCGACAAGCCGGTTCAGGGTGGCATCGTGGTAATCCAGCCACCACTGGCTGTGCAGCGCCCCCTGCGGGTTGGCGGCCGCACGCTGGAACGCCGCGCCTTCCTTGAAACCACTGGGCAACGCCTGTTGCGGGCGCTGGTAATCGGGCCCCACCGTGCAGCCGGCCAGCGCCAGCAGCAGCGCCGAAGCAATCAGGGTGCGCATTCAAGTCTCCTTGCCGTGCCGGCGCACGCGCGCCGAGGCCCGGTCGAGCCACAGGTAAATGACCGGCGTGGTGTACAGCGTCAGCACCTGGCTGAACAGCAAGCCGCCAATGATCGAAATACCCAGCGGCCGCCGCAGCTCCGAGCCGTAGCCATGGCCCAGCACCAGCGGCATGGCGCCCAAAATGGCCGCCAGGGTGGTCATCATGATCGGCCGGAAGCGGATCAGGCAGGCCCGGCGAATGGCCTCGCGAGCGTCGAGGCCTTTTTCGCGGCGCTCGGTGATGGCGAAGTCGACCATCATGATCGCGTTCTTCTTGACGATACCGATCAGCAATATCACCCCCACCAAGGCGATGATCGACAGCTCGGTGCCCGTCACCAGCAGCGCAATCAATGCGCCCACCCCGGCCGACGGCAAGGTCGAGAGAATGGTCAGCGGGTGCACCAGGTTCTCGTAGAGTACGCCCAGCACGATGTACACCGACACCAGCGCGGCGACGATCAACAGCGGCTCGTCGGCCACCGAGGCCTGGAACACCTGGGCGGTGCCGGCGAACTGGCCAACCACGCTGGCGGGCATGCGCAGTTGCGCCACGGCGTTTTCCACTAACACCGTGGCCTGGCCGATGGACACCCCGGGCGCCAGGTTGAACGACACTGTCACCGCCGGGAAGGTGCCCTGGTGGCTGATGGAAATGGCCGTGCGGTCGATGCTGTAGGTGGCCATGGCCGACAGCGGCACCAGGGCCGAACTGGCGATGCCGGGCGCCGCGCCGCCGCGCGCCGTGGAGGCCACCGTGCCCACCGGCACGTAAATACCCTTGAGCGCCACCGGGTCGCGCCAGTACGGCGGCGCCAGTTCCATCACCACGTGGTACTGGTTGGCGGCGCGGTAAATGGTCGACACCTGGCGCTGGCCAAAGGCGTCATACAGGGTCTGGTCCACGGCCGACAGGCTCACGCCCAGCCGCGAGGCGCTGTCGCGGTCCACGTGCAGGTTGGCCAGCAGGCTGTTGTCTTGCTGGTCAGTGTTCAGGTCGGTGAGCTGGCCCAGAGGCCGCAGCACATCGAGCACCTTGGGTACCCAGAAGTCCAGGTCGCTCTGGTCATCGGCGGTCAGCGTGTACTGGTATTGGGCACCGCTCTGGCGACCGCCCACGGTGATGTCCTGGGCCGACTGCAAATACAGTTTGGTGCCGGGCATGTCGCCCAGCGCATGGCGGATCTGCCCGATCACCGCGTCGGCGCCCACCGTGCGCTGGTTCAATGGCTTGAGGGTGATGAACAGCTGCGCGCTGTTGATCGCCCCGCTGCCCCCACCACTGCCGCCGACAAAACCGCCGACGTTCTCGATAGCGCGGTTGCGCATCACCGTGCGGTTAATCCGCTCGAAGCTCTTTTGCATGGCACTGTAGGACACGCTCTGCGCCGCCAGTATCGAGCCTTGCAGGCGCCCGGTGTCTTCCTGGGGGAAGAAGCCTTTGGGAATGAGCACAAACAGCACCGCCGCCACGCCCACCACCATCAGGGTCACCAGGCCGGCCAGCAGCGAATGGCCGATGACCCAACCCAAGGTGCGGTCGTAGAACCGGTGAAAGCGCGAATCCGGGTGTTCCTCGCCCTGCCCTTGCCCGCCCCGCTGCGGGCGCAGCAACACGCTGCACAGGCTGGGGGTGACGGTGAGCGACACCACCATGGAGATCACGATGGCCACCGACAGGGTGATGGAAAACTCGCGAAACAGCCGCCCGACAATACCGCCCATCAACAGCAGCGGGATAAACACCGCCACCAGCGACACGCTGATGGTCAGCACCGTGAAGCCCACCTCGCGCGCGCCCTCCAGTGCCGCCTGGGTGCGCGTGGCGCCCTGCTCCAGGTGGCGCATGATGTTTTCCACCACCACGATAGCGTCGTCGACCACGAAGCCGGTGGAAATGGTCAGCGCCATCAGTGACAGATTGTTCAGGCTGTAGCCCAGGAAATACATGGCGCCAAAGGTGCCCAGCAACGACAGCGGCACAGCGATGGCCGGCACCAAGGTACTGCGCCAGTCACGGAAGAAACAGAAGGTCACCAGGGTCACCAGCAACACCGAAATCAGCAGGCTGACTTCCACGTCGTGCAGTGACGAGCGGATGGTAGTGGTGCGGTCCATGAACAGGTTGAGCTTGATGCCGCTGGTCACCGATTCCTGCAAAAACGGCAGCCCCGCCTTCACCGCGTCCACGGTTTCCAGCACGTTGGCGCCCGGTTGTTTGAACACCACCAGCAACACCGCCGGCTGGCCGTTGGACAAACCGAAGTTGCGCAGGTCTTCGACGTCTTCGCGCACATAACCCAGGTCGGCCACGTGCACCACGTCGCCATTGCTTTGTTTGACGATCAGCGTGCTGTAGTCCTGGGGCTGGTACAGCTGGTCGTTGGCGCCCAGGGTATAGTTGCCGCCGCCGCTGCTGATGGTGCCCTTGGGCAGGTTGGTGTTGGCGTCGGCGATCACCCCGCGCACCTGCTCCAGGCTGACCCCGTAATGGCTGAGGCGATCGGGGTTGAGTTCCACCCGCACCGCCGGCAGGGCGCCACCGCCGACAATCACGTCGCCCACCCCCGAGGTTTGCAGCAAGCGCTGCTGCAATACGGTGGAGGCCACGTCGTACATTTGCCCCGGCGTGGCGGTGGCCGAAGTCATGCTGATGATCAGGATGGGCGAGTCGGCCGGGTTGACCTTGCGATAGGTAGGGTTGCCGGACAGGTCGCTGGGCAGGTTGGTGCGCGCCGCGTTGATGGCCGCCTGCACGTCGCGAGCGGCGCCGTCGATATCACGGTTCAGGTCGAACTGCAGGTTGATGCGCGTGGCGCCCAGGGTGCTGGACGAGGTCATCTGAGTGATGCCCGATATCTGCCCGAACTGGCGCTCCAGGGGTGTAGCCACCGAGGTGGCGACGGTGCTGGGGTCGGCCCCCGGCAGGCTGGCGCGCACGCTGATGGTGGGAAAGTCGACCTCGGGCAGCGGTGCCACCGGCAGTAGTTTGAACGCCAGAATGCCAAACAGTGCCAGCCCCAACGCCAACAGCGTGGTGGCGATGGGGCGCGAAATGAACGGCGCCGAGAGGTTCATGGCGCCGGCGCTTCAGCGCTCGGCTGGGCGCCGCCCAGGCGTCGTCCCAGGCTGTTCATGGCGAGGAAAATCACCGGCGTGGAGAACAGCGTCAGCAGCTGGCTCAGCAGCAGGCCGCCGATGATGGCAATGCCCAGCGGGTGGCGCAGCTCCGAACCTATGCCGGTGCCCAGCGCCAGCGGCACGGCGCCGAACAGCGAGGCCATGCTAGTCATCAGGATGGGCCGGAACCGCAGCTGCGCCGCCTGGCGAATCGCTGCGGTGGCGTCCAGGCCCTCGTTGCGCTGCAACTCCAGGGCGAAGTCGACCATCATGATGCCGTTCTTCATGACGATGCCAATCAGCAGCACAATGCCGATCAGGCCGATGATGTCGAACTGCGTGCCGGTGACCAGCAGCGCCAGCAACGCGCCCAGGGCCGCCGACAGCAAGGTGGAAAGAATGGTCACCGGGTGCACGAAGCTCTCGTAGAGAATGCCCAGCATCAGGTACACCACCACGATGGCCGCCAGCACCAGGAACAGCTGATTGCCCAGCGACGACTGGAAGGTGGCCGCCGCGCCTTCCAGCTGCGCCTGCACGGTAATGGGCAGGCCCACGTCATGCTCCACCTGCCCCAGGCGCGTGACGGCAGCGCCCAGGGTCTGGCCCGGCGCCAGGTTGAACGAGACGTCGGCGTAGGGGAACTGGCCCTGGCGGTTGAGGGTAATGGGCGTGCGCACCACCTGCTGGGTGGCCATGCTCGACAGCGGCGCCACCCCGCCACCGGCGGTGTCCACATACAGGCCGGTGAGCAGGTCGGCGAGGTTGCCGGGCTGGCGGTCACTGGCCAGCACCACGTGGTACTGGTTGAGCTGGGTGTAGATGGTGGACACCTGGCGCTGGCCGAAAGCGTCGTACAGCACGTCATCAATGGCCTGGGGCGTCACGCCCAGGCGCGAGGCGGTGGCGCGGTCGAAGGTCAGCTGTACCTGGTTGCCGAACTGCAGGGCCTGGCTCTGCACGTCGGCGAACATCGGGTCGTTGCGCATGGCCGCCATCAATTTATTGGCCCACTGTTCCAGTACTTGGGGGTCGATGGCCTGCAAGCCCAGGCGGTAACCGGTGGTGGATAGAGTGGAATCCAGGGTCAGGTCCTGCACCCCGTGCAGGTACAGGCGAATACCCGAATTGTCACTGCTGGCATCGGCCAGGCGGCGGATCACCACGGCGGCACTGTCCCGCTCGCCACGGGGCTTGAGGTTGATCAGCAGGTTGCCCTGGTTCAGCGTCGGGTTGGTTTGGTCGATGCCCACGAACGACGACAGGCTGGCCACCGCCGGGTCCTTGAGAATGCGCGCGGCCAGGCGCTGCTGTTCAGTCTGCATGCGCGCGAAGGACACGCCGGGCGCGGCCTGGGAGATGCCCTGGATCAGGCCGGTGTCCTGGTCGGGGAAAAAACCCTTGGGAATGATCAGAATCAGCCATACGGTCAGCGCCGCAGTCATGACGATTGAAACCAGCGTCAGGGTCTGGTGCAGCAACACCCAGTCCAGGCCCTTCACGTAATAGCCGTTGATGCGGTCAAAAAAGTCTTCACGGCGCTCCGTGTGCCGGGCCTTGAGCAGCCGCGCGCAAAGCATGGGGGTGAGGGTCAGGGTAATCAGCGCGGAAATGACGATGGTCACCGCCACCGTGGTGGCGAATTCGCGAAACAGCCGCCCCACCACGTCGCCCATGAACAGCAACGGGATCATCACCGCGATCAGCGCCACCGACAGCGAGATGATGGTGAAGCCGATCTGCGCCGAGCCCTTGAGCGCCGCCTGCAGGGGCCTCTCGCCTTCCTCGATGTAGCGGGTGATGTTCTCGATCATGACGATGGCGTCGTCCACCACGAAGCCGATGGCGATGGTCAGCGCCATCAGGGTCAGGTTGTTCAGCGAGAAACCCAGGGCGTAGGCCACGGCCAGGGTGCCGATCAGGGTCAGTGGCACGGTCAGCGCCGGGATCAGAGTGGCAGCCAGGTCGCGCAGGAAAATGAAAATCACCAGCACCACCAGCAGGATCGCCACGCCTAACTCAAGCTGCACGTCGGTGACCGAGGCGCGGATAGTCTGGGTGCGGTCTGTGAGCACGTCCACCTTGAGGGTCGCCGGCAGGCTCGCGCGCAGGCTGGGCAGCAGGCGCTGCACGCGGTCCACCACCTGGATGACGTTGGCGCCGGGCTGGCGCTGGATGTTCAGCACAATGGACGGCGTGCTGTTGGTCCAGGCCGCCTGCCGCGGGTTTTCCGGGCCCTGGATGGACGCGGCAACCTGCGCCAGGCGGATGGGCGCGCCGTTCTTGTAGGCGATGATCAGGTCGCGGTACTGCTCGGCCGACTGCAACTGGTCGTTGGCGCCGATGGAGTAGGCCTGGAAGCGGCCGTCGATGTTGCCCTTGGCCTGGTTGACGTTGGCGGTGCCCAGCACGGTGCGCACGTCATCCAGCGACAGGCCCAGTGCATTGAGCGCCGAGGTGTTCGCCTGTACCCGCACCGCCGGGCGCTGGCCACCGCTGAGGGTAACCAGGCCGACGCCGGTGATCTGCGAGATTTTCTGCGCCAGCCGGGTGTCGGCCAGGTCCTGAATCCTGGTCAGCGGCAGCACGTCCGAGGTCAGCGACAGGGTCAGCACTGGCGCGTCGGCCGGGTTGACCTTGCTGTACACCGGCGGGTACGGCAGGTTGGCCGGCAGGAAAGTACCGGCGGCGTTGATCGCCGCCTGTACTTCCTGCTCGGCCACGTCCAGGGACAAGGCCAGGGCGAACTGCAGGGTGATCACCGAAGCGCCATCGGAACTGGTGGAGTTCATCGACTTGAGGCCCGGCATCTCGCCAAACTGGCGCTCCAGTGGCGCGGTGATCGAGGAGCTGATGACCTCGGGGCTGGCGCCAGGGTACTGGGTGAACGCCTGGATGGTGGGGTAGTCGACCTCGGGCAGCGCCGACACCGACAGCAGGTGGTAACCCAGCAGGCCCACCAGCAGCACCGCGACCATGATCAGCGCGGTGGCCACCGGCCGCTCGATGAACGGCCGCGAGATATTCATGGGGTGGCGACCTTGACGGCCGAGCCGTTGTCCAGCTTGTCGGCGCCCTCGGTCACCACCTGCTCACCGGGCTTTACGCCCTGGTCGAGAATGGCGGTGACGTCGCCCATGGCCGGGCCCGGCTTGACCACCCGCAACGCCGCCTTGTTGTCGTTGACCACAAAGACGAAATCGCCCTGGCTGCCATGCTGAATGGCCGGGGTGGGCACCACGGCAACCTGGCTGAGGCGGTCGGCCTGCAACCGCGCGTTGACGAACTGGTTGGGAAACAGATGGGCCGCCGGGTCAGTGAACTGTGCCTTGACCTTGACCGTGCCGGTGCTGGTGTCGACCTGGTTGTCCAGCGCCAGCATCGTGCCGGTGGCCAGCAGGTCATGCTTGTTGCGGTCATAGGCCAGCACCGTGACCGGGCCCTTGGCCATGGCCTGGTCGATGGCGCCCAGGTCGTCTTCGGGCACCGCGAACACCACAGTGGCCGGTTGCAATTGGGTGATGACGGCAATGCCGGTACTGGTCTGTGGATTGACATAGTTGCCCGGGTCTACCAGCCGCAAGCCCACCACGCCGTCCACCGGCGAATAAAGGGTGCAGTAGCTGACCTGCACGTCCAGGTTCTGCACACTGCCCTGGTCGGCCGCCACGGTGCCCTGCTGTTGCTGCACCAGCGAGCGTTGAGTGTCGAGGGTTTGCTGGCTGACCGAGCCCACCTTGATCAATTGGCCGAAGCGGGTCAGGTCGCGCTGATCGTTGGCCAGCAACGCCTGGTCATGCAGCAGTACGCCACGGGCCTGGGCCAACTGCGCCTTCAGCGCGCGGTCGTCGATGCGCGCCACCATCTGGCCCTTGTTGACGTGCTGGCCTTCCTTGAACGGCACCTCGGTGAGCAGCCCGGCCACCTGGCTGACCACGGTAACCGTGCGGGTGGGGGTGACCGTGCCCAAGGCGTCGATGTACACCGGCACGTCCTGCTGTTTCACCGCCACCACGGCCACCGGCTCGGCGGGCGGCGGTGGTTTGGGCTTGGCCTTGCCGGCCAGCAGGTGCCAGGCAAGAAAACAGGCGAGCAGCACCAGCACAAGGGCAGCAAACAAGAGAAGACCGCGTTTACGCTTCGGCACCGGCTTACACCTCGGGCACACAGGCTTTCGGTGATGGCCACTAGCCTGTTCTCCTGAAAATTCTAGCAGCGCGCCCACCCGCCACCTGGCCAACCCCGCATCCATTCAGGCAGCCGACAGGCCTCTCGTCGGCCTGCGCCGTGTTGAGCGCTGCGCGAGCACGGTGCTACCATGCGGCACCGCCCCAGCAGGCAAGGAATCATCGGGTTTATGACCACCATTCGCGAGCGCAACAAAGAACTGATCCTGCGCGCGGCCAGCGAAGAATTTGCCGACAAAGGTTTCGCCGCCACCAAGACCAGCGACATCGCGGCCAAGGCCGGGCTGCCCAAGCCCAACGTCTATTACTATTTCAAGTCCAAGGAAAACCTGTACCGCGAGGTACTGGAAAGCATCATCGAGCCGATTCTGGCGGCGTCCACGCCGTTCAACGCCGAGGGCAATCCCGATGAAGTGCTCAGTGGCTACATTCGCTCAAAAATCCGTATTTCCCGGGACTTGCCTGCAGCTTCCAAGGTATTTGCCAGCGAGATCATGCACGGCGCGCCACACCTGAGCCCCGACCAGGTGGAACAGCTGAACGCCCAGGCCAAGCACAACATCGACTGCATCCAGACCTGGATCGACCGCGGCCAGATCGCCCATGTCGACGCCCACCACCTGATGTTCAGCATCTGGGCCGCGACCCAGACCTACGCCGACTTCGACTGGCAGATTGCCGTGGTTACCGGCAAAGCGCGGCTGGACGAGGCCGACTATGAAGCGGCGGCGCAAACGATCATTCGCATGGTGCTGAAGGGCTGCGCCCCCGACGCCTGACAGTCATGACAACCCAATCCTGTTTTTTGTGGGCGCAGGCTCTGCCCGCGAAAGCAGCACTGCGGGTTGGCAGACACCACGCGGTGCCTGCCTTGCGGGCAGAGCCCGCTCCCACGGGTTTCAGGGGGTGGTGCCAGCATCGGCTGTCCAGCCTGACGCTTCGATGGCGCTGATCGCACACCGCTCATCCACATCCGACACATCCCCGCTGATGCCCACCGCCCCCAGCACCACCCCCTGCTGATCGCGAATCAACACCCCGCCCGGCGCCGGCACCACGCCACCCTGCCCCAAGCCATTCAACGCGGCGAAAAACGCCGGGCGCTGTTGGGCGTCCGTCGCCAACAACCGCGAGCCCTTGCCCAGGGCAATGGCGCCCCAGGCCTTGCCAATGGCCACGTGCGGTCGCAGCAGGCTGGCGCTGTCCTGGCGTTGCAGGCTGATCAGGTGGCCGCCGGCGTCCAGCACCGCCACGGTGAGCGGCGCGGCATTGATTTCACGCCCCGTGGCCAGGGCGTGTTCGACGAGACGATTGGCAGCGGCCAAGGTAATGGCAGTCATGGGCAGATCCTCTGGAATGAAAAATCGACACAACAAATAGAGCACAAATACAAAATTTATTGTATACAATATCGAAAATATTCCGGTCCAATGGCTCGTTGACACCACGCTTTGGCAAAAGTTAAAAGGGTTTGACCTGAAGCCTCTGCCGTGAATAAACTCGACAAATAGCCACTTGTATACAATTACAAAACACAAAGAGGCACAAAACCATGAGCAAAATGAGAGCAATCGATGCAGCCGTTCTGGTGATGCGCCGCGAAGGTGTGGACACTGCCTTCGGCATTCCCGGTGCCGCCATCAACCCGCTGTACTCGGCCCTCAAGAAAGTCGGTGGCATCGATCACGTGCTGGCTCGCCACGTGGAGGGCGCCTCGCACATGGCCGAGGGCTACACCCGCACCAAGGCCGGCAACATCGGCGTGTGCATCGGCACCTCGGGCCCGGCGGGCACCGACATGGTCACTGGCCTGTACAGTGCCTCGGCCGACTCCATCCCGATTCTGTGCATTACCGGCCAGGCCCCCCGCGCCCGCCTGCACAAGGAAGACTTCCAGGCCGTGGACATCACCAGCATCGTCAAGCCGGTGACCAAGTGGGCCACCACCGTGCTGGAACCGGGCCAGGTGCCTTACGCCTTCCAGAAAGCCTTCTATGAAATGCGCTCCGGCCGCCCCGGCCCGGTGCTGATCGACCTGCCGTTCGACGTGCAGATGGCCGAGATCGAATTCGACATCGACGCCTACGAGCCGCTGCCCGTGACTCGCCCGGCCGCCAGCCGCACCCAGGTCGAAAAGGCCCTGGCCATGCTCGACCAGGCCGAACGGCCGTTGCTGGTCAGCGGTGGCGGCGTCATCAATGCCGATGCCAGCGCCAAGCTGGTGGAATTCGCCGAACTGACCGGCATACCGGTCGTGCCTACCCTGATGGGCTGGGGCACCATCCCGGACGATCACCCGTTGATGGTGGGCATGGTTGGCCTGCAAACCTCGCACCGCTACGGCAACGCCACCCTGCTCAAGTCCGACGTGGTGCTGGGTATCGGCAACCGCTGGGCTAACCGCCATACCGGCTCCGTCGAGGTGTACACCGAGGGTCGTCGCTTCATTCACGTGGACATCGAACCCACCCAGATCGGCCGCGTGTTCACTCCCGACCTGGGCATCGTCTCGGACGCCGGCGCCGCCCTGGACCGTTTCCTGGAAGTGGCCCGCGAATGGAAAGCCGCCGGCAAGCTCAAGGACCGCAGCGCCTGGCTCGCCGACTGCCAGCAGCGCAAGGCCAGCCTGCAGCGCAAGACCCACTTCGATAACGTGCCGGTCAAGCCCCAGCGCGTGTACGAGGAAATGAACCAGGTGTTCGGCCAGGACACCTGCTACGTCAGCACCATCGGCCTGTCGCAGATCGCCGGTGCGCAGTTCCTGCACGTGTACAAGCCACGCCACTGGATCAACTGCGGCCAGGCCGGCCCGCTGGGCTGGACCATCCCTGCGGCACTGGGCGTGGTCAAGGCTGACCCTGCGCGCAAGGTGGTGGCCTTGTCCGGCGACTACGACTTCCAGTTCATGATCGAAGAACTGGCCGTGGGCGCGCAGTTCCACCTGCCGTACATTCACGTGGTGGTGAACAACTCGTACCTGGGTTTGATCCGCCAGGCCCAACGCGGCTTCGACATGGATTACTGTGTGCAACTGGCCTTCGAAAACCTCAACGCCCCCGAGCTCAACGGCTATGGCGTGGACCACGTGGCGGTAGCCGAAGGCCTGGGTTGCAAGGCCCTGCGCGTGTTCGAACCGGCACAGATCCAGCCGGCCCTGCGCAAGGCCCAGGCCATGCTTGAGGAATTCAAGGTACCGGTAGTGGTGGAAATCATTCTTGAACGAGTGACCAACATCTCCATGGGCACCGAGATCAACGCGGTCAACGAATTCGAAGACTTGGCCCTGGTCGGCAACGACGCCCCGACGGCGATCTCGCTGCTCGACTGATACCTGCTTGCCACGCCCGTGGGCGTGGCCCCCTATTTCCAGGAGGCTCACATGCCGCGTTTTGCTGCCAACCTGTCGATGCTGTTCACCGAACAGGACTTCCTCGCCCGCTTCAAGGCCGCCGCCGATGCCGGTTTCAGCGGGGTGGAATACCTGTTCCCGTATGACTTCAACTCTGCCGAGATCAAGGCGCAATTGCAGGCCCACGGCCTGACCCAGGTGCTGTTCAACCTGCCGGCCGGTGACTGGGCCAAGGGCGAGCGCGGCATTGCCTGCCACCCCGACCGCGTCGAGGAATTTCGCGCCGGCGTGGACCTGGCCATCGCCTATGCCCAGGTGCTGGGCAACACCCAGATCAACTGCCTGGCCGGCATCCGCCCCCAGGGCCTGGACTGCACCACGGTGAAAGACACCTTCGTCACCAACCTGCGCTACGCCGCCGAAAAGCTGCACGCGGCCGGTATTCGCCTGGTGATGGAGATGATCAACACCCTGGACATCCCCGGCTTCTACCTGACCACCACCGCCCAGGCCCTGGCCATCCAGGCCGAGGTGGGCAGCGCCAACCTGTTCCTGCAATACGACATCTACCACATGCAAATCATGGAAGGTGACCTGGCCCGCACCCTGCAGGCGCACCTGCCGCAGATCAACCACGTGCAACTGGCCGACAACCCCGGCCGCCACGAACCGGGCACCGGCGAGATCAACTACCGCTTCCTGTTCGAGCACCTGGACAAAATTGGCTACCAGGGGTGGGTGGGCTGTGAATACAAGCCGCTGACCACCACCGAAGCGGGCCTGGGCTGGCTCAAATCCCTTGTGGGAGCGGGCTCTGCCCGCGAAGGGCGCGCTGCGTAACCTGACAGACCGCGGTGCCTGCTTCGCGGGCAGAGCCCGCGCCCGCAAGGGCCCGGCAGGCATCCAACGATCATTCTTCTTTTCAAAAAAATACAATCAGGAAGGATCACCACCATGGCAAAAATCGGATTCATCGGCACCGGCATCATGGGCCATCCCATGGCGCAGAACCTGCAGAAAGCCGGTCACCAACTGTTCCTCTCTGCCCACCACGACGCCGCCCCCGCCGACCTGGTAGCCGCAGGCGCCGTGGCCCTGGCCAACCCGCGTGACGTGGCCCAGGAAGCGGAATTCATCATCATCATGGTGCCCGACACCCCTCAGGTCGAAGACGTACTGTTCCGCGCCCAAGGTATTGCCGAAGGCCTGAGCCCGAACAAGATCGTCATCGACATGAGCTCCATCTCGCCGTCGGCCACCAAGGGCTTTGCCGCCAAGGTGATCGAGCGCGGCGCGCAATACCTCGACGCGCCGGTGTCGGGCGGTGAGGTGGGCGCCAAGGCCGCCACCCTGAGCATCATGGTGGGCGGCGACCAGGACGCCTTCGACCGCGCGCTGCCGCTGTTCCAGAGCATGGGCAAGAACATCACCCTGGTGGGTGGCAACGGCGACGGCCAGACCGCCAAGGTGGCCAACCAGATCATTGTGGCCCTGAACATCCAGGCCGTAGCCGAAGCCCTGCTGTTCGCCGCCAAGAATGGCGCCGACCCAGCCAAGGTCCGTGAAGCGCTGATGGGCGGCTTTGCCTCCTCGAAGATCCTGGAAGTGCACGGCGAGCGCATGATCAAAGGCACCTTCGACCCGGGCTTCCGCATCAGCCTGCACCAGAAGGACCTCAACCTGGCCCTGCAAGGTGCTCGCGAGCTGGGCGTCAACCTGCCCAACACCGCCAACGCCCAACAGGTGTTCAGCACCTGCGCGGCCCTGGGCGGCAGCCACTGGGACCACTCGGCGCTGATCAAGGGCCTGGAACACATGGCCAACTTCAGCATCCGCGACAACTAAGGGCTGCTGGAACCTGTGGGAGCTGGCTTGCCAGCCCCCACAACTCACTCCACACACAATAAGAACCCCCGGGAGCCTGCCATGCCAGTCGATCCGCAATCCCTGCTGCGCGAGCTGTTTGCCACGGCCATCGCCGCGGCGCACCCAAGCCAGGTACTGGAACCCTTCCTGCCCGCCGACCGCACTGGCCGAGTCATCGTGATTGGCGCCGGCAAGGCTGCCGCCGCCATGGCCGAAGTGGTCGAGCACTGCTGGCAGGGCGAGGTCAGCGGCCTGGTGGTGACCCGCTACGGCCACGGCGCCCGTTGCCAGAAAATCGAAGTGGTGGAAGCCGCCCACCCGGTACCAGACGCCGCCGGCCTGGCGGTGGCCGGCCGCGTGCTGAAGCTGGTCGGCAACCTCAGTGAAAGCGACCGGGTGATCTTCCTGCTGTCCGGCGGCGGCTCGTCGCTGCTGGCCCTGCCGGCCGAGGGCATCAGCCTGGCCGACAAGCAGGCGGTGAACAAGGCACTGCTGAAATCCGGCGCCACCATCGGCGAGATGAACTGCGTGCGCAAGCACCTCTCCGCCATCAAGGGCGGGCGCCTGGCCAAGGCCTGCTGGCCGGCCACCGTGCACACCTACGCCATTTCCGATGTACCGGGCGACCTGGCCACGGTTATCGCCTCCGGCCCCACCGTGGCCGACCCCAGCACCTCGGCCCAGGCCCTGGCGATTCTGGCCCGCTACAGCATCGAGGTACCGGCCAATGTGCGCGACTGGCTACACAACCCGGCCTCGGAAACCGTCAAGGAAGGCGACCAGTGCCTGTCGCGCAGCCACTTCCAGCTGATCGCCACCCCCCAGCAATCGCTACAGGCCGCGGCGGTGAAAGCCCGCGCCGCCGGCTTCAGCCCACTGATTCTCGGCGACCTGGAGGGCGAGTCGCGGGAAGTGGCCAAGGTGCACGCCGGCATCGCCCGGCAAATCGTCATTCATGGCCAGCCGCTGGCCGCCCCCTGCGTGATTCTTTCCGGCGGCGAAACCACCGTGACCGTGCGCGGCAATGGCCGTGGCGGGCGCAACGCCGAGTTCCTGCTCAGCCTGACCGAAAACCTCAAGGGCCTGCCTGGCGTGTACGCGCTGGCCGGTGACACCGACGGCATCGATGGCTCCGAAGACAACGCCGGCGCCGTGATGACCCCGTGCAGCTACCGTCGCGCCGCGCAACTGGGCCTGAGCGCCACCGCCGAGCTGGACAACAACAACGGTTATGGCTACTTCCAGGCCCTGGACGCCCTGGTGGTCACCGAACCCACGCGCACTAACGTCAACGACTTTCGCGCCATCCTGATCCTGGAAGCCACCGCGCCATGACTGCCTATAAAAATACCAAGATCCTCGCTACCCTCGGCCCGGCTACCCGCAGCCAGGAAGACATTCGCCAACTGGCCCTGGCGGGCGTCAACCTGTTCCGCCTCAACTTCAGCCATGGCGAGCACGGCGACCACGCCCAGCGCCTGGAATGGATTCGCGACGTGGAGGCACAACTCAATACGCCCCTGGGCGTGCTGATGGACCTGCAAGGGCCGAAACTGCGCGTGGGCCGTTTCGCCGACGGCAAGGTGCTGTTGCATCGCGGCCAGGCCTTTCGACTGGACCTGGACAGCACCCCCGGCGATGAGCGCCGGGCCAACCTGCCGCACCCGGAGATCATCGCGGCGCTGGAGCCGGGCATGGACCTGCTGCTGGACGATGGCAAGCTGCGCCTGAAGGTAACCAACAAGCATGCCGACGCCATCGATACCCAGGTGATCGCCGGCGGCGAGCTGTCCGACCGCAAGGGTGTCAACGTACCCCAGGCAGTGCTGGAGCTCAGCCCGCTGACCGCCAAGGACCGCCGCGACCTGGCCTTCGGCCTGGAGCTGGGGGTGGACTGGGTGGCGCTGTCATTTGTGCAGCGCCCGAAAGACATTCATGAAGCCCGGCAACTGATTGCGGGCCGTGCGCAGCTGATGGCCAAGATCGAAAAGCCCTCGGCGCTGGTGCACCTGGAGGAAATCGCCCAGTTGAGCGACGCCATCATGGTTGCCCGCGGCGACCTGGGCGTGGAAGTGCCGGCCGAAACCGTGCCACACATCCAGAAGCGCATCATTGCCGTGTGCCGCGCCCTGGGCCGCCCGGTGGTGGTGGCCACGCAGATGCTCGAATCCATGCGCTTTGCCCCGGCGCCCACCCGCGCCGAAGTCACCGACGTGGCCAATGCCGTGGCCGAAGGGGCCGATGCGGTGATGCTGTCGGCCGAGACGGCCTCGGGGGATTACCCGCTGGAAGCCGTGCAGATGATGAGCAAGATCATTCGCCAGGTGGAAAACGGCCCTGATTATCAGGCGCAACTGGACGTCAGCCGGCCCCAGGCCGAAGCCACGGTGTCGGACGCCATCAGCTGCGCCATCCGCCGGATCAGCGGCATCCTGCCGGTGGCGGTGCTGGTCAACTACAGCGAGTCAGGCGCCTCGACCTTGCGTGCCGCCCGCGAACGGCCACGGGTGCCGATCCTCAACCTCACCCCCAACCTGGCCACCGCGCGCCAGCTGAGCGTGGCCTGGGGTGTGCGCTCGGTGGTCAACGACCGCCTGCGCCAGGTGGAGGAAGTGTGCTCCACGGCGCTGGAGATTGCCCAGGCGCAAGGGTTGGCGTGTCGAGGGGATACCTTGGTGATCACCGCGGGCGTGCCGTTCGGCAAGCCGGGCAGCACCAATTCGCTGCGTATCGAAACATTGGTCTGACACCATTTTCCAACACAACCCCTGACCTTGTGGGAGCGGGCTCTGCCCGCGAAGAAAACGCCGCGGTTAACCAGACATTTCGCGGTATGCCCTTCGCGGGCAGAGCCCGCTCCCACAAGAACCACACCCATGCACACACCTTCTTCGTTCTGCCCCGACTGGGCCACCGCCCTGCTCAACGGCTTCAGCCAAGTGGTGCTGCAACGCCACCCCCTGTGCGGCCTGTGCTGCCTGCTGGCCATCCTGGTCGGCGCCCCGCAGCTGCTTGGCGGCGCACTGCTGGGCGCCGCCAGCGGCCTGCTGACCGCGCAACGACGAGGCTACCTGCGCGCCCATCGCCAGGCCGGCCTGTATAGCTACAACGGCGTACTGATCGGCCTGCTGTTCAGCCACGGGCTGCCCCTGACATTGACGCTGCCACTGCTGATCATCGCCGCCAGCGGCCTGAGCAGCCTGCTGTTGGCGCGCTGGCTCAAACACTGCGCGCGGCCCACCTGCCTGCCCGCCTACACCACGCCCTTCGTGCTGGCCGGCTGGGCGCTGGCGGGCGTCATCAGTCCCCTGCCGGGCGCCATCCAGCCCTTCGGCATGGCCGATGTGCTGACCGGCCTGGGCCAGATCTTCGTGCTCGGCAGCCCCGTGGCGGGCGCGCTGGTCCTGCTGGGGCTGATTGTGGCAGACCGCCGAGCGGCACTGTGGGCCGTGCTGGGCTCGGCCGCCGGGTTGTTCTTCGCCGGGCTGCAGGGCGAACCGCCGCTGCCGGGCCTGTACGGCTTCAACCCGGCCCTGGCGGCACTGGCCTTCAGTGCCCGGCCGCTACGCGCCGGCATGGCCGTGGCCCTGGCCGTGCTGCTGCAACCGGGGTTCGCCAGCCTGCCGCTGCCCGGCCTGACCGCGCCATTCATTCTGGCGTGCTGGCTGGTGCGGGCCGGCTCCCGGGTGCTGCTGCCGGAGCCGGCCTTGCACAGCCGCCGGTAAACCCCCTAGGCTCTGTTCATTGTCAGGAACCGAGACCTTATGGACAGCCAACGCACCTTGCGCGAAAAGCTCTACACCATCATTTTCTTCAGTGACACGGTGGCCGGCCGACGCTTCGACACCACCTTGTTGCTGATCATCCTCGCCAGCCTGGTGCTGGTGATCGTCGACAGCATAGAAGGCGTGCACCGCGAGTACGCCACCCTGTTCGCCAACATCGAATGGGGCCTGACCACCATCTTCGCCGTAGAGTACATGCTGCGCCTGTACTGCTCGCCCAAACCGCTGCGCTACGCCTTCAGCTTCTATGGGCTGGTGGACCTGCTGGCCATTGTGCCGGGGATCCTGGCCATCTACTACAGCGACGCCCAGTACCTGATGATTGTGCGGGTGATCCGCATGCTGCGCATTTTCCGCGTGCTCAAGTTGCGCCCCTACTTGAGCCAGGCCAACTACCTGATGGCGGCACTGCGCGGCAGCCGGCAGAAGATCATCGTATTCCTGCTCACGGTCTCCACCCTGGTCACGGTGTTCGGCACCCTGATGTACGTGATCGAAGGCCCGGAGCATGGCTTCACCAGCATCCCCATGGGCATCTATTGGGCCATCGTCACCCTCACCACCGTGGGCTTTGGCGACATCGTGCCGAAGACGCCGGTGGGCCAGATCATCTCGGCGCTGGTGATGATCACCGGTTACTCGATCATCGCCGTGCCCACCGGTATCTTCACCGCCGAGCTGACCAACGCCATGCGCGGCGAACGGCAAACGCACAAGTGCCCGGTGTGCGCCAAGGACGACCATGACAGCCAGGCGGCCTTCTGTTCGCGCTGTGGCAATGCGCTGTTTCAAAAAATCGAATAAGCACCCCACTTTTAGATCTTTGGGGGGCCTATACCGCCCGGCTATAGTTGCTGGCCAATTGCATCCAACGACAACAACAGGGACATCACCATGCATAAACTCTTGAGCGCCTCGCTGCTCGCTGCCGGCCTGGGGCTGGCCAGCCTGGCCCAGGCCGCGCCGCCGCCCTTGCTGAACGTTTCCTACGACGTGATGCGTGACTTCTACAAGGACTACAACGCCGCGTTCCAGAAACACTGGCAGGCCGAGCACAACGAGAATGTCACGGTGCAAATGTCCTTTGGCGGCTCCAGCAAACAGGCGCGCTCGGTGATCGATGGCCTGCCAGCCGATGTCATCACCATGAACATGGCCACCGACATCAATGCGCTGGCCGACAACGGCAAGCTGGTGCCCGATGACTGGGTCACCCGCCTGCCCAACCACAGCGCGCCGTTCACCTCGGCCACCGTGTTCATTGTGCGCAAGGGCAACCCCAAGGGCCTGAAAGACTGGCCCGATCTGCTCAAGGACGGCGTGCAAGTGATCGTGCCCAACCCGAAAACCAGCGGCAACGGTCGCTACACCTACCTGTCGGCCTGGGGCTATGTGCTGAAAAACGGCGGTGACGAGAACAAGGCCAAGGAATTCGTCGGCAAGCTGTTCAAACAGGTGCCGGTGCTCGATACCGGCGGCCGTGGCGCCACCACCACGTTCATGACCAACCAGATCGGCGATGTGCTGGTGACCTTCGAAAACGAAGCGGAAATGATTGCCCGCGAGTTTGGCCGCGACAAGTTCGAGGTCATCTACCCGACCGTGTCCGCCGAAGCCGAGCCGCCGGTGGCGGTGGTCGACAAGGTGGTGGACAAGAAAGGCAGCCGCGCCCTGGCCGAGGACTACCTGAAATACCTGTGGTCGCCGGAAGGCCAGGAAATCGCCGCGCAGAATTACCTGCGCCCGCGTGACCCTGCCGTTCTCGCCAAGTACAAGGACCGCTTCCCCACCGTGGATTTCCTCTCGGTAGAGAAAACCTTCGGCGACTGGCGCACCGTGCAGAAAACCCACTTCGCCGATGGTGGGGTGTTTGATCAAATCTATACCCAGCAATAAGTGAATCGTGCGGATACGCGCACATCCGTAGGCGCTGGCGCCAGGCTGTGAGAAGGTCCGCAGGACCTTGCGCATTGCCTGGAGTACCACGGGCGTGCGTTGCACGCCTTCGCAGCCTGCGGCCTGGCGGTAGCGCCTACCGCTGAGGGCTGCTGCGGGTGGGGGATTTATTGCCCCGATGTGGTGCCGAAGGTCGTACCTTCGTCCCACATTGTTATAAAAAAGCGACACCCTCTGTAATCCAACGGCCAATTGTTTCGTCCTTTCTACATTGGCACAGCCATTGCTGTTCACGCACCACCCTCTCATGAAGAGAGCCGACCCGAGTACGACCATGCCCAGCTTCAAGCTCACGCTCAAAGCCCTGGCGTTGTCGATGGCCGCCAGCGGGATGCTGGCCGGCTGCGACAAGCCCGCGCCACCCGCCACCACCAGCTCTGCCCCCCTTGCCGTGGACATTGCTGTCGCCACTGCGGCGCTGGAACCGCGCACCACGGTACTTACCGGCCGCCTGGAAGCCTTCCGCACGGCCGAAGTTCGTGCGCGGGTGGCCGGCATCGTCGAGCAGCGCACCTACACCGAAGGCGCCGCGGTGAAGGCCGGTGACCTGCTGTTTCGCATTGACCCGGCGCCCTTCGCCGCCGACCTGGCCGCCGCCGAGGCCGAATTGGCCCAGGCCCAGGTAGCCGCTGAGTCGGCGGGGGACATCGCCCGCCGCTCGCAACAGTTGGTGGTGGACAACTCCATCAGCGTGCAGCAAAGCCGCCAGGACCTGTTCGCGGAAAAACGCGCCAAGGCCGCGGTGCTGTCCGCCGAAGCCAAGGTGCGCAGTGCGCGCCTGCAACTGGACTACGCCAGCGTCAAATCGCCGATCGCCGGCCGCGCCCGCCGCGCCTTGGTCAGCGAAGGCGCTATGGTCGGTCAGGATGAAGGCACGCCCCTGACCACCGTGGAGCAACTGGACCCCATCTACGTCAACTTCTCGCAGCCGGCCAGCGAGTTCCTGGCCCTGGGCGAGGCCCTGAAAGACAGCCCTGGCGCCGCAAGGGTCAGCCTGCGCCTGAGCGACGGTAGCCTGTACAAGCGCGTGGGCAAACTGCTGTTCACCGACACCGCCGTCGACCCGAAAACCGACACCGTGGCCCTGCGCGCGCTGTTCGACAACCCCGACCAGTTGTTGCTGCCCGGCCTGTACGTGCAGGTGGAATTCGAACGCGCCGGCGGCCGCCAGGATGTGCTGATACCCCAGCAGGCACTGACCCGCACCCGCGACGGCGCCTACGTCATGGTGCTCAAGGACGGCCATGCGCGACAGGTCAACGTGCAGGCCCAGACCCTGCAAGGCAAACAGTGGCGCGTGAGTGCCGGCCTGTCCGGTGGCGAACAGGTGATCCTCGACGGTGGCGCCCTGGGCGACGGCCAGGCCGTTGCCGCCAAACCTTCTGCTGCTACCGGTACAGTCGCCGATCGTTCATAAGGACTTCCATGTCAGCCTTCTTTATCGCCCGGCCGGTGATGGCCTGGGTCATCGCCATTGTCATCCTGCTGGCCGGCCTTGGCGCCGCAGGCCGCTTGTCCATGGAGCAATACCCCAACGTGGCGCCGCCACGGGTGGGCATCACCGCCAGCTACCCCGGCGCCTCGCCCGAGGTGGCCGAGCGCACGGTGACGGCGGTGATCGAGCGTGAGCTGAGCGGCATTCCGGGGCTGTTGTACTTCGCCTCCAGCAGCTCGGAAAACACCATCGAGATCAACCTGTCGTTCGACACTGGCACCGACACCCAACTGGCAGCGGTAGAGGTGCAGAACCGCCTGAAACGCGTTGAGGAACGCCTGCCTGAAAGCGTGCGCCGCCAGGGCCTGACCGTGGAGCAAAGCGGCCAGAACGAGCTGATGTTCGTGACCCTGACGGCCGACAACCCCAACGTCGACGACATCGAGCTGGGCGACTACGCCACCAGCGTCATCCGCCCGGCCCTGCTACGCACCCCGGGCGTGGGTGGCGTGGAGGTGTATAGCCCCGAATACGCCATGCGCATCTGGCCGGACGTGCAGCGCCTGACCGCCACCGGCATCACCACCAGCGAGTTGGTGAACGCCATTAGCCTGCAGAACGAACGCATTACCCTGGGCGCCATCGGCACCCCGCCCGCGCCCGCCAGCACCGCGATCACCGCGCCGCTGGCGGTGCAGGAAGAACTGGACACGCCACAGGCCTTCGGCGCCATTGCCCTGCGCGTGAACGGCGACGGCTCGGCCCTGCGCGTAGCCGACGTGGCACGGGTGGAACTGGGCGGCATGAACTATGACTACCCGGCGTTTCTCGACGGCCGCTACAGCGGCGCCATGTCGGTGAAGCTGGCCAGCGGCGCCAACGCCCTGCAAACCGCCGACGCCATCAAGGCCACCCTGGCCGAGCTGGCGCCGCAGTTCCCGCCTGGCCTGCATTACCACACGGCCTTCGACACCTCGACCTTCGTGCACCTGTCCATCGTCAAGGTCGGCTACACCCTGGTTGAGGCCATGGTGCTGGTGTTCGCGGTGATGTGGCTGTTCCTGGGCAACTGGCGCGCCACGCTGATCCCCAGCCTGGTGGTGCCCATCGCCCTGGCCGGTACCTGCGCGGCCATGCTGGTGCTGGGTTTCTCGCTGAACGTGCTGACGCTGTTCGGCATGGTGCTGGCCATCGGTATCCTGGTGGACGACGCCATCGTGGTGGTGGAAAACGTTGAGCGCATCATGGCCGAGCAAAGCGTAGGCCCGCGCGAGGCCACGCTGCTGGCCATGCAGCAGATCAGCGGTGCGATCATTGCCATTACCCTGGTGCTGACTGCGGTGTTCGTGCCCATGGCGCTGTTCCCCGGCGCGGTGGGCGAGATCTACCGGCAATTCACCGTGGCGCTGGCGGTGCCCATGGCGCTGTCGGCGTTCCTGGCCCTGAGCCTTACGCCGGCCCTGTGCGCCACCTTGCTCAAACCGATCAGTCATGCCGCCAGCACCGGCCGCGTGGCCCGCGCCAGCCAGGCGGTGGCCAACCGTTACCTGCGCGCGCTGGATGGTTTCCTGCGCCGCCCGCTGCGCTTCATGCTGTTGTACGGCGGCCTGCTGGGCCTATGCGCGCTGTTGTTCATGCACCTGCCGGGCGGCTTCCTGCCCAAGGAAGACAAGGGCAACTTCGCCACCGTAATCCAACTGCCCACCGGCGCTACCCAGGCCGACACGCGCCAAGTACTCGACGAGGTGCAGGCGTTCATGGCCCAGGACCCGGACATCGACAGCCGCTTTGCCATGCAAGGCTTCAGTTATTTTGGCGACGGGCAGAACACCGCCATGGTCTGGCCCACGCTGATCGACTGGTCCCGGCGCAAGCGGCCTGACCAGCAGGTGGACGCGATCATGCAGCGCATCAACAGCCACTTCGAGCATGGCACTGCACAGCAACCCAAGGCCCTGGTCAAGGCGCTCAACACCCCGCCGCTGCCAAACATGGGCCGCACCGAGGGCATCGACCTGCGCCTGCAAGACCGCAGCGGCCTGGGCCATGACGCGCTGCTGGCGGCCAAGGACCGGTTGCTGGCGCTGGCGGCCACAGACCCGGCCCTGAGCGACGTGTCGTTCTCCGGCCAGGACGATGCGCCGCAGTTGCGCGTGTCCATCGACCGAGTCAAGGCCCAGAGCATGGGTGTGGCCGTCAGCGAGATCAATGACACCTTGGCCACGCTGTATGGCTCGCAGTACCTGGGCGACTTCATCTATAAGAACCAGGTGCGGCGCATCCTGGTGCAGGCCGAGGGCCGCGACCGCCAGTCCCCCGACAGCCTGTTGCAGGCGCGGGTGCGCAACGCCGACGGCAACATGGTGCCGCTGAGCGCGTTCGTGAGCATGCGCTGGACATTGGGCGCCCTGCAGATCGACCACTTCAACGGCTTCCCGACCATGGCCATCAGTGCCCTGCCGGCCGCCGGCTACAGCACCTCCCAGGCCATGGATGCCCTGGCCCGGCGGGTGGCGCAACTGCCCGTGGGCATCGGCTATGAATGGGCGGGCCAGTCCTTTCAGGAACGCCTGTCGGGCGATCAGGTACCGTTGCTGTTCGGCTTGTCGGTGCTGGTGATTTTCCTCTGCCTGGCGGCCCTGTACGAAAGCTGGTCGATGCCGCTGGCGGTGATCATGGCCATCCCCCTGGGCCTGCTCGGCGCCCTGGCGGCCACGCACCTGCGCGGCATGCCCGATGACCTGTACTTCAAGGTAGGCATGATCACCATCATGGGCCTGACGGCCAAAAACGCCATCCTCATCATCGAGGTAGCCGAAACCCTGCACCGTCAGGGCGCCAGCCTGCACCAGGCCATCCTCGACGCGGCGCGCATGCGCCTGCGCCCCATTGTGATGACGTCGCTGGCGTTCATGTTCGGCGTGCTGCCACTGGCATTGGCCACCGGGCCGGGTTCGGCGAGCCAGCGGGCAATTGGTACCAGTGTGTTTGGCGGGATGTTGTCGGCGACGGTGTTGACGTTGTTCTTTGTGCCGTTGTTGTATGGGTTGGTGGTGAAACTGCGTCGCCAACCGTGGCAGCGGGCTCTGCCCGCGAAGCAAACGCCACCGTCTACCTGAAACACCGCGGCGTCTGATTCGCGGGCAGAGCCCGCTCCCACACCAGGCAGCATTGTTACATCGGCGCCTTCAAGCCATTTTCCCCAGCGGAAATGGCCTTGGCGGTGTAACTGCCATCCGCCGCCTTCTGGGCAAACAGCACCACCTTCACCCCGGGCTTGAGCAGGCTGCGATCACCCGGCACCAGGTTGACGATAGGCACATCCTCGGGCACGAAAATCTTCTGCTCGCCACCCTTGTACTTCACGGTGATGGTGCGCCCGTTGGCCACCACCAGGTCGCCGACGCTGCCGTTGGTCATGCTGCTGTTGGCGGCCAGGTCAAAGGCGCGGTGACCGTCACCCGTGCCGGCCATGGACGGCGCAAACACGTGCACCTCCAGGGCTTTCAAGGTGCCGTCGTCCTGAGGAACCGCGGCGGCGCCCACGTAGCTGCCCTGCTTGATATCGGCAATGTTGGCCAGGGTCACGCCACGTACCTGGGTGTCGCCGGTCAGGTGCACCAGCACGTCTTCGCCGTGGTTGGTCTTGACCTGCAGGTCGTCGCCGTTGATGGCGGTGATGGCGCCACGCACGCCCGAGGGCGGCGCGTCGGCGTGGACCGCGCCACTGGCCAATACCGCCAAGGCCAGGCTGGATGCGGTGAACAGGCGTTTCAGATTCATGAACGGCACTCCTGAGGATGGATAGATAGCCTGCGAACTATCTACACCATATCACCGTCAGGCCGCCGCGTGCTCCTCGTTGAGCAGGGTCACGCCACCGTCGGCGATCACTTCCAGGTTGTGGTCCTTGCCCCAGCGGAACAGCTGGGCCAGCAGCATCGAATTGATTTCGCCAAACAAGTACACCGTGTCCACCGGCTGCTCCAGGATCCAGCGGCCCAGGGCGGTGGATTCCAATGAATGCTGGAAGTCGTAGGTGAATTCCGGCTCGCTGAAACGCGGCTTGACCTCGATCACCGAACTGCTCAGCAGGTCCGGCGCCTTCGCGGCCACTTGCACGTGGGCCAGCGGCAGTTGCCCCACGCGCCAGTCGCGCAGCAGCTGCACCAGGCGCACCTTGGCGCGCTGGGCGCGCATGTCCAGGCGGCCTTCGGACGGCACCTCGAGACGCTGGTTGAGCACCAGCCACACGGCCTGACGGCGCGGGGTTTTCAGCAGGATCTCGGCCTTGACCTTGGTGGCGCGCAGCGACAGCGCCAACACCAGCAACAGTGCCGTGGCCACCCAGCGCAGGCTGCCCTCGCCCGCCGCCTGCACCACCAGCGCCAACGCCACGCAGCCCAGCCACAGATAATCGACACGCTTCCACGCCACCTCGCCCCAGCGGCCCAGGGAGATGCAGGTCCAGCAGAACAGGCAAAACAGGAACAATGCCAGCACCGACAGCCAGCGCAGGTCCACGGCCAGCGCCAACAGGTCCAGCGCCGGGCTCAGCCACAGCGACACCACGGCCAGCAAAACAAGGGAAATCAGGGTGGGTAACAGGTAAGGCTTGTTGAAAAACTGCTTCATGAAATTCAGCCGAAAAGTCCAAGGGGCGTCGGGACGTATCGGCGGGGGGACGGGATTCTTGATGGTTGATTGCGACGCGGCAGACTCTGCGAGCAACCAAGGCTGACAACTCGGTGTATCAGGCCATGGTACGTTGCAACAAATAATGTGGGACCGGGCTCTGCCCGGGAAGCGCCGTGCGGACGGCGCTCGATCTCAAGGGCGCTAGAAAAACATCGACTAGCACCTGACGGCCATGACGAAGTCCCGCAGCCTGGCGGCAGCGGCGACATACCACTTGCAGTCACCGGCCTCTGACGATAGGCTTCCTCCCGTCGTTGCCAAATCAACGGCCCGGGGTCGAAGCCGGCACTCAATCAACATGGCGCAGTAGCGCCCCCATAAAAGCTGGGGCATTTTTTTGCCTTTTGCTTTGCTTTATGGCGGGCCGTGTGGCGCGGGCCTCTTGGCTTCCATGTTGATCGAGAGTTACCCGACTTCGAACGCCGCACGGTCTGCCACCCAACTTGTCTTTGCGGTGCGTGCCAATATTCCGATTGACGAGACCTTGCAGTGCGCCAATGCCATGCTCAATACCATTAGAGTTCTGTCGGATGAGCGATGTGATGCGGATGCGCAGGCTACGCAGGCGTTGAACCACGCTATTGATTGTTTAACGCAGATGAGCAACGGCCTAGTCTCCGCGCCCCTTCAGGGGTTGCACGAGACTCAGTAAAGGTACCGTGAGCAACCCAAGGCCTCAACAACCCGGCCTTTTCTTTTCTGGCCTTGGGGTACAACCGGTAAGCAGCAGCGTGATAATCAAGGCGCACAACCTGACGAGCTCATTTTCCTCAAGGTACTTTTTCGTGCCCTCAAAAAAAATCACGCCTCCGTACTTCGCTACATTCAGTTGCACCATACCCCACGCAACGGTCAGGGCGATAGACAGCCAAAACCAAGGCGTTGACGCCGTTAGCCCCGACAATCGGGTAGCAACCCACTTGCAGAAGATCAGACCGCTGATCGACACCAGCAAGTAGCTACCCAATATCAGCCAGTAGCTATCTGCCATGCTTTTCGAATTCGTCGTGCGTAGACTTCAGAGTAATCCCATTCGAAATAGCCTCGAAGGTCAAAGCCGGAACGCTGGTTTGCGAGTAAACACGCACGTAATCTGCACGAATGTAGCGAAATAAGCGCCAAGCATCACGCTTGAGCAGGAGTCTCCCTAGGCCATATATCGAAGTGCTCACATCGACCGCGCCGTAGGCAATGTTGGCCTCAACATCACTTTGTCCGAAAGCCTTCGATACGCCTTGGTAAGCCTTCCTCACAGGCCCTTGGGTGTCAGACCGCCCCTGCATCAGGTTACGACCATTTTCGTATACGTTGTTAGCACCATGGGCCATCAACGGCACGCCGAAAAAGGGGCATAAAAGGCCTACAGAACCATAGCAAATACCTGCCCCCGTCGCGATCTGTAAAGACCCGGCTGCCACACCGATTCCCTTCAACGCGATTTCGCGAGACTGCTTGATTAAATGTCGCTTTTCCTTAAGCAGAGCCGCTAGCCCCTCATCCGGTGTTTTACGACCTGCCTCTACATCACGAACAATTCCTCTTGCGTAGTAAGCCACTTCGCGATTAAAACTTGATCGCAGCACGCCGTCCTGAATGTGCCGCCCACTCAATGTACATGCTTGGCTTGCCAGGTAATTTGCTGCCTGTGAGACGTCCCAGAAATCGCAGGCACTCTTTACCTCGCTCGTGGTTGACTTGCTCACTCACTGTCACCCCATGAGCTGTACCCTGTTGTCCCTGCCAAATGGTGCACCCATCGGATATCGCGATAACGAATGGAGACCTGCTCCTGAGCGTCATCGTCGCTTTCCAAGATTGCATGCGGCATGTCCACTACCAACCTGCTGATTCGGGCTCCCGTGGCTTCTACGGTAAAGAATTTTTCCTGAACGCCGTACGCCGATACTCGATAAAAAGTGATCGTGCAATCAACCTGTTCCAGACTGGCGAGCGCTTGAGCCAGCAGCGGAGAGGACTTATCGATATTTTTGGTGATCATGATTGGCTGGTGAGTGGCGCGGCTGCTGTTGCCGATATGTTCCATTAAGTGGTTGAACGAGAGGACCATGATCTCGTCACGGTGCCCAGCCTGGCATTTATTGCCAATCGAATCCTGAGTGGAGCAACCAGCGGAAATGAGCCCTTGGGCTTTGCCAGTGAGCGTCATGTAAGCGGGATTAGCCGTAGCACGATCATCCTGAAAATTGAAAGGCTGAATCTACGCGACAGGTAAATCCACACCCATCAGCAAATTCCCAAGGTTCTGTAGGAATACTCTTTGGCGCGAGCGAAAGCAGATGTCGTCATGCACCAGTTCATGGTATCGGGGCTGTGCATGCACAAAAAACACCGCTCCTGCTGGGCAGGGCCAGCGCCTCTGGGTCCAAGCGTCTGAATTACGCCAAGCTCTTGCTTACCACTTCATACACCTCCGGCTCGACTCACCGGACGCTAAAACTCGCTCCAGCGCCACGCATAAACGCCTGGCGGGCCGGTCGGATTTAGGCCAGCGGGTCAGCGGGCCCAGTTGGAGGCGATCGGAGGGTTGAGGGCATTGAGCTGGATCACCAGGTCGGCCAGGAAGCGGTAGCCCGAGCCGTCGACACTGTGGAAGTTGATCAGGTTCTGCCGGGCAAACGCGCCGATTAGGGCATGCACCTCATCCCCTGCGAACGACCAAGGCTGACAACTCGGACCATCAGGCCATGGCACGTTGCAACCAATAATGAAATGGCTACCCCCGCCCCACCCTGTGTAAGCCCACTAAACTTTCACAGGGTGCCTATCGGAGTGCTATGCCATGAAAAACGTCGCTATCGTCGCTATCGATCTGGGAAAATTGAGTTTCCACATCCACGCGCAAGATGATTCGGGTCAAGAGCTTTATCACCGCAAGTTCAACCGCATGGGGCTTGTCAAGCACTTGGCGAGCCTAGCCCCTTGCACGGTGGTGATGGAGGCCTGCGGCGGTTCTCATTTCATGGCGCGCGAGGTTACCAGGCTGGGCCATACGCCCAAGCTCATCCCAGCTCAATTCGTCAAACCCTACGTCAAAAGCAACAAAAACGACTTCGCCGATGCCGCCGCCATTGGTGAGGCTGCGACCCGTGACAAGATGCGATTCGTCCACCCCAAGACCGAAGCCCAGCAAGCGCTGGCAATGCTCAACTCGCTGCGCGACACCTTCATCAAGGAGCGCACGGCCACGATGAATCGTGTTCACAGCTATTTGCTGGAAGTCGGCATCAGCCTCCCGCCCGGTTTCAAATCAGTGAGGGAACTGCCGATTCTGCTCGATGACTGCACATTTTCGCTGCTGATCAAAAAGCTGCTGATGGATCTACATGCCCATTTCAACTATCTCGACGGCCAGGTCAAGGCGTTGGACAAGGAAGTGCATTGCCAGGCCGCCAGCGATGATCTGGCTTCGCGCTTGATGACATTGCCGTGTGTTGGCCCGATCACCGCTACCGCCCTGGCTGCGGAGTTGGGAGATGGTAAACAGTACCGGAGCGGGCGCGACTACTCCGCCTCGGTGGGGCTGGTGCCCAAGCAGTTCACGACCGGCGGCAAACCACGACTGGGTGGTATCAGCAAGCGAGGCGACGGCAATCAGCGACGCCTTCTGATTCAGTGCGCGAGGGTTTATCTGATGGGGTTGGAGCGACAAAGCGGCAAACTGGCGGACTGGGTCCGCGAACTGCTGCGCACCCATCACACCAATCTGGTGGTGTGCGCGATCGCCAACAAACTGGCCAGGATCGCCTGGGCCATTACCGCACACCACAGCGAATTCGATGCAGGATCAAGCGCCATCAGCGCTTGACCCTGCGGACACACGAGTAACAACCACCTGGTTTTGCGATGCTGCACATACAGATGACGTGAACGGTACACCGGCCTGACGGGCAACCTGTGGTCCCACTCGGCTTTTGAAGCCGAACAAATATTAAGGACCGTCTGGCGCGACTTTCATCGAGGCGCGGGAGCCCAACTCCCACACACGACGCCGAATAGATTGACGCAAACCAAATTCACGAACATCTCAGTACAGTATTGCAGAAAAGGGGGTAACCATAGACTGTGGGACCGGGCTCTGCCCGGGAAGCGCCGTGCGGACGGCGCTCGATCTCGAGGGCGCTAGAAAAACATCGACTAGCACCTGGCGGCCATGACGCAATCCCGCTGCCGCAGGCTGCGCTGGCCCTGTGCTTCGCTGGATGTCCTCAGGGTTCACACCGGCCAGCTCAGCCTGGCGGCAGTGGCTACGGGTTTGTGGTGTGGTTTGGAAGCGCTTGTCGGTTTTTGTGGTGTTCATGAGATCGAGCGCCGCCCGCGCGGCGCTTCGCGGGTAGAACCCGCTCCCACATTTGTTACAACGTACAATGGCCTGATGTATCGAGTTGTCAGCCTTGTGCGTTCGACGCTGGTCCTGTGTGCCGCCATTTTCTGCAAGCCATGAAAAAGGCGTCGCGCCTGCTGGGCAGGGACGGCGCCTGGGTGCAAGCGCCTGACTTACGCCAGGCTCTTGCTCACCACTTCATACACATCACTGCTCAACTCACCGGACGCCAAAATCCGCTCCAGCTCGCCGCGCATCAGCGCCTGGCGGTGCGGGTCGTATTTGCGCCAGCGGGTCAGCGGTGACAGTTGGCGGGCGGCGATCTGGGGGTTGAGGGCGTTGAGCTGGATGATCAGGTCGGCCAGGAAGCGGTAGCCCGACCCGTCCACGGCGTGGAAGTTGACCAGGTTCTGCTGGGCAAAGGCACCGATCAGGGCGCGCACCTTGTTGGGGTTTTTCAAGGTGAAGGCTGGGTGTTCCATCAGCGCTTGTACGCGCTTCAGGCCGCCCGGCAAGGTGCTGCCGGCCTGCACGCTGAACCACTGGTCCATGACCAGGGGGTTGTCCTTGAAGTGCTCGGCGAAGCTTGCCAAGGCCTTGGCTTTCTCGGCGTCGAACTGCGAGTTGACCAGCACGGCCAGCGCGGTCAGGCGCTCGGTCATGTTGTCGCAGGCGTCGAACTGTTCCAGGGTGGCTTCCAGCACTTCTGGCTTGGCCGTGAGCATCAGGTACGACAGGGCGATGTTCTGCAGGGCACGGCGAGCGAAGTGCTCGGCTTCCGGCACGTACGCGGTGTCGCGGGAGATGGCTCGGTTGGCCTGGTAGCGCTGCCACAGGGCGCCGTACAGGTGTTCGGCAATTTGCCCGCGGGCGAATTCGCGGGCGGCGTGGATGGCGTCCACTTCGGCGCGGTCGCTGAGTTCGGCCAGGTAGGCTTCGCTCGGCAGCGAGAGCATTTCGGCCACCATGGCCTGGTCCAGGCTGTGGTTGGCCAGCACTGTACCGAACGCGGTGATCAGCCGTGGGTCCAGCACCATCGGCTGGTTTTCCATGTACTGCGCAGTCAGTTCCTGCAGGCACTGTACGGCCAGGCGCTGGCCGGCGTCCCAGCGGTTGAAACCGTCGCTGTCGTGCTGCATCAGCACCATCAACTGGTCGCGGCTGTAGTCGAAGCTGAGTTTCACCGGCGCGCTGAAACCACGCAGCAGCGATGGCAGTGGCTTGGCCTCGATGCCCTCAAACACAAAGGTCTGGTCTTCCTCGGTCACCGACAGCACGCGGCTGCTACCCTGCGGTTGGGGTTCGCCTTGCAGGCGCAGCGGCAGGTCGTTGCCGTGGGCGTCGATCAGGCCCAGGGCCACCGGGATCACGAACGGCAGTTTCTCGGCCTTGTCCGGGGTGGCCGGGCAGGTCTGGTGGAAATGCAGGCTGTAGGTCTTGGCGGCGGCGTCGTAGCTTTCGCTGACCTGCAGGCGCGGCGTGCCGGCCTGGCTGTACCAGCGCTTGAACTGGGTCAGGTCAACGCCATTGGCGTCTTCCATGGCCTTGACGAAATCGTCGCAGGTCACGGCCTGGCCGTCGTGGCGCTCGAAGTACAGGTCACTGCCCTTGCGGAAGCCTTCAGCGCCCAGCAGGGTGTGGATCATGCCCACCACTTCCGAACCCTTCTCGTACACGGTCAGGGTGTAGAAGTTGGAGATCTCGATAAAGCTGTCCGGGCGCACCGGGTGGGCCATGGGGCCGGCGTCTTCGGCGAACTGGTGGGTGCGCAGGTAGGCCACGTCCTGGATGCGCTTGACCGTGGCCGAGTTCATGTCCGAGGAGAAACCGGCGTCGCGGAACACCGTGAAGCCTTCCTTGAGCGACAGCTGGAACCAGTCGCGGCAGGTGACGCGGTTGCCCGACCAGTTGTGGAAGTATTCGTGGGCGACGATGGCCTCGACGCGCTGGTGGGCGGCATCGGTGGCGGTTTCGGCGCGGGCCAGCACGGCGCTGGAGTTGAAGATGTTGAGGCCCTTGTTCTCCATGGCGCCCATGTTGAAGTCGTTGACCGCGACGATCATGAAGATGTCCAGGTCGTACTCGCGGCCATAGGTCTCTTCGTCCCAGCGCATGGACTTCTTCAGGCTGGTCATGGCGTGTTGGCACTTGTCGATGTTTTCCGGCTCGACGTAGATGCGCAGGGCAACCTCGCGGGCAGACATCGTGGTGAACGTGTCTTCCACGCACCACAGGTCACCGGCCACCAGCGCGAACAGGTACGCAGGCTTCATGAACGGGTCTTCCCAGGTGGCCCAGTGGCGGCCGTCTTCACTGGGGCCGCTGGCAATCGGGTTGCCGTTGGACAGCAGTATCGGGTAGCTGTGTTGCTCGGCACTGACCGTGGTGGTGAACTTGCTCATCACGTCCGGGCGGTCGAGGTAGTAGGTGATCTTGCGGAAGCCCTCGGCCTCGCACTGGGTGCAGAACATCTTGCCCGACTTGTACAGGCCTTCCAGCGCCGTGTTGGTCTCGGGGTGGATGCGCACGCTGGTGTCCACCGTGAAGGCGTCGGCCTTGGGGTGCAGGGTGAGGTGGCTGTCGTCGAGCTGGTAGTCGGCGGGCGACAGCTCGCTGTCACCGACACTGACCGACAGCAGTTCGAGCTGCTGGCCATCGAGCACCAGCGGTGGCAGGCCGGCACCGCGCGCCGGGTTGCGGCGCATGACCAGCTGCGCGTGGACCAGGGTGTGGTCATCGTGCAGCTCGAAGGTCAGGTGCGTTTCGTCGATCAGGTACTCAGGGGCCTGGTAATCCTTGAGGTAAATCATTTTCGGCTGTTCGGTGCGCATGCTGACATCCTTCTACTGATGCACGGCGAGCTGGTACGCCGTGTATTTGCGAATATTGATCACGCCGGTGTCAAAGATCAGGTACTGGCCCTTGATGCCCAGCAGCGTACCCTCGGCCACGGGGTTCTTGTCCAGGTTGAAGCTGGTGATCTTGGCCGGGTAGGCCTCTACCGGGTAGCGGATTTCCACAACCTGGCTGTCCTGTAGCGGTTGGATCGCCTGCAGGCCGAAGCGTTCCTGCAACAGCGACAAGCCGGCGCCGCAGGTGTCGAACAGCATGTCGCGCACTTCGGCCAGGTTCACCGGGGCTGCGTCGCCCTTGAGCAGCGCGCGCCAGTTGGTGCGGTCGGCCACTTGCGAGCGGAACAGGTCTTCCACCAGGCCCGACTGCTGACGGGTGGCCACGCGCACGATCGGCATGGCCTGGCTGGCGCCCTGGTCGAGCCAGCGGGTGGGCAACTGGGTGGCGCGGGTGATACCGACCTTCACGCCCGACGAGTTGGCCAGGTACACCACGTGGTCGGTCATGCAGAACTGCTCGCCCCAGGACGGCTCGCGGCAGGTACCGGCGTCGTAGTGGCAGCGCTCGGGGCTCATGATGCATACATCGCACTGGGCCAGCTTGGTCATGCACGGGTAGCAGTAACCCTGGCTGAAGCTGGTCTTGGTCTTTCGACCGCAGTGGGTGCAGTGAATGGCGCCCAGGAATTCCAGGCGCAAGGGCTTGCCGATCATCTCGTTGACCGGGATCTCGACATCGCCCAGGCGAAAGCTGTACTGGACCGCCGACTCGTCGAGCCGGGTGGCCATCTTGCTCAGGGTACCGCGACCAATCTCGTTCAATGGACAGCATCCGACTTGAACAGGATGTTGGCCACCGGCGCCGACTTCGAGGCGCATTCCTGCGGGCCCATGTAGCCGGTGCGCTGGTCTTCGGGCAGGTTCTGCATTTCCCAGGCGATCACCGCCTGCAACGACAATTCTTTCTGCTCGGTGGTGAGCTTGCGGCCGTCGGACCATTTGCCGATTTCCACGGCCAGTTTAAGGCTCTCGTAGATCTCGGGGGTGATGTTTTCAATCATGTGGGCGAAGGAAGTCATGACGTCTCCAGAATTTATGCGCGTAGTTTACGGCGCGCGAAGGCGCCACCCAAGAGCCCTGTGACACAACCGACCAACAGCCCGCCCACGTGGGCGCCATTGGCGATCTGGCCGAACATGCTGACCAACGGTGTCATGCACGCCACCAGCCAGATCAGCATCATCACCAGGATGCCGCGCGGCATGCGATAGATGTTGTTGGGCGCCAGCCACTGGAACACGAACACGTGGCCCAGCAAGCCGTACAGTACGCCCGACAGGCCGCCGAACAGGCTGGGGCCGCTGTACCCGTATTGTGCGACGTTGGACAGCAGGCCGATCAGCAGCGTCAGCCCCAACAGGTTGATGCGCCCCTGCAGGATCTCCACACGCTTGCCCAGTTCCCAGTACCACAGGGCGTTCATGGCCAGGTGCAGCACGCCGAAATGCAGGAACATGGGCGTGAACAGCCGCCACCACTGGCCGGCATCGAGGCTGGTGGCCAGGGGGATGAAGTAGAGGTTCTGGCTGTCATAGCTGAAGTCCTGGAAGGTCAGCCAGTGCAGGGTGTCGACGTTGTCGCCCAGGTAGGTCAGGACCGCCACCACCAGGCACAGCAACAGCACGAAGGTAGTGGCCGGGCACGCACGCGCCTGTGCGGCCAGGCTCGGCCGGGTAAAGCGCGGCTGGGGTTGGTACTGGCTGAGGTCGAGGTCGACATCGGCATTGCCGTCCGGGAAGCGTTGGTACAGCTCACGGATATCGGCAGCCATTTTCTCGTCCGCCGCCCACACCACCTGTTCGTCGCGCTCTTCGCTGACCCGATGAGGCATTTGCAGGCGGCGCAGCAGCTTGACGAAGCCGCCCAGGTCGGTCGCCAGCGGCACGCGCATCGCGGTTACCGGCTTCATGGGCGCACCGCCGCACGCTCGACGTCCACCCACACGAACTTGTGCGGGTCGATGCGCGTTTCCTGGTCCAGGCGGTAGGCCACCAGCTTGCCGTAGAGTACGGCGCTATAGTCCAGGCACGCCAGGTTCGGGCGGATGGCCGACGGGCGGCCGCTGCGCCAGTAGTGGCCGACGAACAGCAGGGGCTCGTCGAGGCCATAGCGCAACAGGTTGTTTTTCTGGCTGCTGGACAGCGGCGTGCTGGCCACGTCCGCGGGCAGCGCATCGGGTTGGAACACAATGTCACCGTAGGTTTGCGGGTCGTCTTCCCAGAACTTGGTGCGGAAAAACGCCCGGGTCAGGCCGTCGCCGCCGGTCAGGGTCATGCCGTCGGGCAGGCGCATGTCGGTACCACGCAGCAGCCGGTCGAAGACGTTGCACGCAAAGCTGCCCGGCACGGCGGCGGCCTGCACAAAGTGTTCGTCGATGCAGCCGTCGGGGTATTGGCCGCGCAGCAGCTCGATCATGCTGGTGTCCCAGCAGGCGTGCACCAGGCGGAAGCGCCCGGCGTCGATGAACAGCGGCATGTCGTAGAACCACTGCACAAAGTCTTTCCAGTCCGCCGGGTACTGCTCGAACTGGGCCAGGGTCTCGCCGATCAGCCGGGCATGGCGCGGCGTGTGCTCGCGCACGAACTGCTTGCCGCTGCCCGGTGGCGCCGCAGTACACCAGCCCAGCGCGTTGAATTCATGGTTGCCCATGATGCAGCGTGCCTGGCCGGCGTCCACCATGTCGTGGACGATGTGCAGCGCCTCGCGAATGCGCGGGCCGCGGTCGATGATGTCACCCAGAAACAGCGCCTGGCGCTGGGCGTGGCGCCAAATGCCGCCCTGCTTGCGGTAACCGAGGGTGTCGAGCAAGTGCTCAAGGGTATGAGCGCAACCGTGCACGTCACCGATAAGATCGTAGCTGCGTGCGGGATCGAGCATCAGTCTCCTGTGCCTCCCAGCCGGCTGCCCCAACCGAGTTTGGTGCGGCAGACTTCGTAGTAGTTGTGGTCCAGCGGGTGGATCAGGCGCAGTTTCTGCGATTTCTTGCTGACCGTGACCGTGTCGCCCGGGGCGCAGGTAAAGTGGTTCTGGCCGTCACAGGACACTTGCGGGTAGATGGTCATGTCCTTGGACACGACGATTTTCAGCTCGCTGTTGCCGTCCACCACGATAGGGCGGCCCGACAGGGTGTGCGGGTACATGGGCACGATGACGATGGCGTCGAGCTTGGGGTGCATGATCGGCCCGCCCGCCGACAGCGCGTAGGCCGTGGAGCCGGTAGGCGTGGCCACGATCAGGCCATCGGCCTTCTGGCTGCACACGAACTGGCCGTCGATGTAGATCTCGAACTCGATCATGCGCGTGGACTTGCCGGGGTGCAGCACCACGTCGTTGAGCGCATCGCCCTGGCCGATGGCCTCGCCGTGGCGGCGCACTTCGGCCTGCAGCAGGAAGCGGTTTTCCACCAGGTAATGGCCGTCCAGCACCTCGGCCACCTTCACTTCCAGCTCGTCGGGGCGAATGTCGGTGAGAAAGCCCAGGCTGCCGCGGTTGATGCCCAGCACCGGCACATTGTGCTTGGCCAGGGCCCGCGCGGCGCCCAGCAGGCTGCCGTCGCCACCCACGACAATGACCATGTCGCAGACCTCGCCGAGCATCTTGCGCGTGGAGGTCTGCAAGCCGTGGCCTGGCAGGACTTCGGCAATGGTGTCTTCGAGAATGACGTGCATGTGCCGGTCGAGCAGGAATTTTTTCAGGCGGCGAATGGTATCAAGCACCTGGGAACTGCCGAGGCGGCCGATGATACCGATATTGCGAAATTGCTCCATGGGGCTCCTGCGGGGGTCTGCAACGGGCGCGGCCTTGGGGCGGCGCCTTGGGAAACGTGGGGTCGATTATGGGGGAAAGCAACGGGCAGGACAAAAAGGTTTGCGCCATGGCCCCTATGCAGGTTCTTCATGGGTTGCAAGTAAACCCATCCGGGACACACCGATTCGCTGCCAGGCACACAGGGCGGACGGTTGAGATGCCCCTGGAACGGTACGCTGGAAACAAACCTGTACGGGTTCTACCCGGGAAAAGAACGCCGCAGAGTATCTGAAATACCGCGGTGTCTGCTTCGCGGGCAGAGCCCGCTCCCACAGGGGTACTTGGCAGCGACGAGGTCGTGTATGGCCGCAACGGCTTTTGTGGGAGCGGCGCACAGGTTGGCAACCAGCTATGCTCGCACCATGAACCTCTTTCCCTCCCTGGCCGCTCTACCTCGCCACCTGCGCCAGCCCCAGGTGCGTGACCTTGCCTGGGTGATCCTGGCCCCGCCGATGCTGGCCCAGACGCCGTGGCCACAGCGCCATCCGCTGACCGGCAGCGACTGGGTGGCGCAGCCCGGGCACCTGGAGGCCTGGTTGCGGGCATTGGACCAGGATCACAGACCGCTGGTGGAATGGCTGACCCGGGGCGCTGCCACCCGTCGGCTGGGGCTCTATTACGAGCGTTTGTGGCAATTTGCCCTGAGCCAGGCCCCCGGCATCGACCTGATCGCCGCCAACCTGCCCATTCGCCGCGAGGGCCACACCTTGGGCGAGCTGGACATTCTGCTGCGCGATGGCGACGGCGTGCATCACCTGGAGCTGGCTATCAAGCTGTACCTGGGCCCGCAGGCCGGCGACGGTCATGACCCGTCTCACTGGCTGGGCCCCGGCAGCCACGACCGCCTGGACCGCAAGCTGGCGCACCTGCACGATCATCAACTGCCGATTTCGGCACGGGCTGAAAGCCGCCAAGCCCTGGCCGCGCTGGATATCGATGTGTTCAGCGCGCAGTTGTGGCTGGGCGGCTACCTGCTCTACCCCTGGCCCGGCACCGCCGCCCCGCCCCTGGGCGCTCACCCCCAGCACCTCAAGGGCCAGTGGCTGCACCAGTGCGACTGGCCGGCCTTCTACGCCGCCAGCCCGCCGGGCCGCTGGCAGGTGCTGCCACGTCACGCCTGGCTGGCGCCGGCTCGCTACGGCCAGCAGGACACCTGGAGCACCGAACAACTGCAACAATGGCTGACGGCACTGGACCCCATGGCCCCGGCACAATTGCTGGTCCGGCTGGTCCAAGTGGAGGATGGCGCCTGGGAAGAGGCTGAACGCCTGTTTTTGGTGGCCAACCTGTGGCCCAATGTGCCCGGCAATACCTAAAAATATAAAACAGCAACGACCGTGAGGAACCCCATGACCTGGAAGAATACCGAGGCCCGTTACGGCAGCCTGTCCATTGCCCTGCACTGGCTGATGCTGGTGCTGCTGGCCATCGTCTATGCCTGCATCGAACTGCGCGGCAACTTCCCCAAGGGCAGTGATAGCCGGATGTTGATCGTGCAATTGCACTTCATGACCGGCTTGACCGTGTTTGCGCTGGTGTGGATTCGCCTGGCGGCAAAAATCGTCGGTGCCGCGCCCAGGATCACTCCCAAGCCCCCGGCCTGGCAGACTGGCCTTGCGCACCTGATGCACGCCCTGCTCTACGCCCTGATGGTGGCCATGCCGCTGCTGGGCTGGCTGACCCTGAGCGCCGCCGACAAGCCGGTGCCGTTCTGGGGGCTGGAGTTGCCACACTTGATTGGCCCGAATGAAGACACCGCCAAGCAGATCAAGCATTGGCATGAACAGATCGGTACCTGGGGGTATTGGCTGATCGGTCTGCATGCGCTGGCGGGGGTGTTTCACCACTACGTGGTGCGCGATAACACGTTGGTGCGGATGCTGCCGCGAAGATAAGTAGTCCTGCCCGAATACCTGAATGGGTCAAATAAGAGGGTGGCTCATCGTCTTCCCGGCGCCCCATATTTGAATGGATCGGCACCGCGAGTCTTCCGGTTATGCGCGATGGCGTCGGCCGAAGGCGGCCGAATCATCTGCACGGTGACGCTGGCGTCGGCGCCGGTA
>NZ_AJWX01000017.1 GCF_000263855.1 Pseudomonas sp. M47T1 | reverse complement strand
AGATGAAGTAGCGCCGCGACGGCGCCTTGCCCATGTACAGGGTGTTGCCCAGGGCAGTCTGGGCCAGGTGGCGGATGAACTTGTTGAAGCCGCGGCCGTACATTTCGAGGATGTTGTTGGTGGCGTTGGCGAAAAAGCCGCCGCCTTTGCCGAAGTGGCGGTCCAGGCGGTTGCCAAAGACGTCCTGGAACTGGCCGCGCAGGCGCGTGGGGTCGCCCTTGTCGTCGCGCTGAACTTCGTCGGGGGTGGCGCGGTAGCCCCAGTAGAAGGGGATGAACAGGCTGGCGGCTTTTTTGGCTTCCTGGCGTTGATAGAGGTAGGTGTCAGGGTCGTCAACAACGTCCTTCCAGCGCGCGGTGCGCTCGTCTGCAGGTAAATCGCTGGCTTCTTGAAACCTTGCGCCATACACCCCTGGTTTCAAATCCACTCGATCCAACCGCTCATTGACCCCCTTGCATAACCCCGTTTCCACAGCCTCATAGGAAGCCCCTGGGTCATTGACGCCATGCAAAAAGATCACTACGCCTGGCATGTCGGCCGGGACCTCGATCCACTTGATGGAGTTCGGGATGGTGTTGAGCCGGGTAGTTCCCCGGGCAACGACTTGTTCGCTCATGTAGGGCGATGCTCCGTGTTGAAAAAAAGGGGGAATCAGTCGGCCTTGGGCTTTCGCAGTGCCGTGGCGTCCAGACGTTGCATCGATTCGCGCGCCACGCTGCTGCTGTGGCCCAGGGCGTCGGCAATACCGGCGAGTACTCCACCGTCGGCTGTCTGCAGTTGGAAGGGCTGGTCGGCTGCCGTGCGCGGCGCCTTGTCCGAGTGACCGGGGTAGTGGAAACCCACGCGCTGGTCCGCAGGGTCGCGTGTGAAGCTGGGCACGCGTGCGCTGTCGCTCTTGCCGTCGAGCCAGTCATGTTTTGCGGCGTGTACGATGGCCTTGCCCGGCGTGCCTATTTCCACCCCCCCGCCGCCTAAACGGATATAGCTACCATCGTCGGCCACCAGGCGAATGGTGGGAGCACTGATCAGCACTTCGCCCTCGGTGGCCGATACGTGAACGTTGTGCTGGGCATTGACGACCACGTTGTCCTCCTGGGCTTGCACCAACACCTGGCCGCGATTGGCAATGGCACTGATGCCGCCATCCTGGGCAAAGGCCGAGACGCCCTGGCCGGCCTGCAGGCGCATGGCAGCACCGCTGGTCAGGGCCAGTTGGTCGTGGGCGATGGTGTCGTGGTCGGTGCCTGCAAAGTGAGCCTGGCCCGCAGGCGTGGCGCTGACGATGCCGGCCGCGCTGGCCAGGGCCAACAGCGGGTCGCCGCTGGCGGTACTGTCGGCGGTGGGCCATTGCTCGGCGGACTTTTTCAGGGCATCCAGGCCTGTGAGGTTCAGGGCGCCCGCCCCGCGTGCTTCGGCGGTCTGGCCCAGCGCTGCGAACAGGTCGGCGCACTCGCCCAGCAGTTTGAGCAATTCGTCACGGTCCAGTTGGCCACCACTTGCCCGTTCCCGGGCATAGGTGCTCAACAGCAAGCCATGAGCCGCGCGAACGGCAATCGCGGCATCGCTGCGCAACTCTGCCCCTTCGCCACGTGGCTCGCTGCGGCCTTGCTGGCGTGGCGTGGCAAGTTTGCCCAAGTTGAGTTCCGAAGCGCGATGGGTGCTGGCCAGCCTTGTCCGCAGTGCGCCGGGGGTGTCATCGAATAACAACTCGTTGTAGCCGCGGCCCTCATGTTCGCGGCTGCGTATGCCGGACAGCGCCCGGTTGCCGGGCAAGCCAGGTTCGTTACTGAACTCTGGGGTGGGGTGATCGCCGTTGTACACCGCGGCACCGATCAGCGGGCGGTCGATATCCCCTGCGAGAAAGTGCACCAGCACCTCCTGGCCGACCCTCGGCAGAAACTGATGACCGAAGCCCTGGCCCGCACTGGGCATGGCAACCCGTAGCCAGGTGGTCTGCAATGCCTGGTCGTCAGGTGGTATCTCGCCGTCATTGACGCGCTGCCAGTGGAAGCGCACCTGGATGCGTCCCATCTCATCGGTGAACACCTCTGTGCCGGGTGGGCCGACGACGGTGGCTGTCAAAGGGCCAGCGATTTTAGGCCGAGCTGTCAGCAGGGGGGGGCGATAGGCAATGGTGTTGCGGATGCAGGTAAAGTGGTTTTCGTAGGTCGACTCTTGCCCGGTGAGATAGGCGTTGCTGCCTTCGTGTTCGACGCTCAACAGCAGGAAATGTCGGTCTTCGTCCGGGTCTCTATCGTGGACGAAGTGTTCTCGTAGTTCAAAGCTGGCGCCTGGTCGCATCGCCCTGCAATTGCTGGTGCCGCTAAAGGTCTTGGCCTGAACTTCCCTGGCCTCAATGCGGTGGCGCAACCAGCGATCTCCCTCTTCGCAGTCGACATGGCTGTATTGGGTGTCGCAACGGTAGTGCTCGTATGGGGTGACATCGCCCTGGTCGTTGAGCGTCTTGAGTCTGACTTCCATCCGGACCCTGGGCTTTTTGTAGTCGAAGCCTCGCGTGGTAAACAGGCCGGGCGCTACTTCGCGCTCCGCGCACCATTGGGTAATCGAGTCCTCCGTTTCGGTGACGCGTGCGCTGTGAAAGCGGATGCTGGGTTGTTCCGGTAGCGCTGATAGCCAGTCCGTACTGTCGACGATGATCAGGGTGTGCCGCTGCAAGCTGTGCTCGAAGTAGAAGAACAGTCCATCGGCTTCCAGCAGTCGCAGCACGAATTCCAGGTCCGTTTCGTTGAACTGCGTCAGGTAACTGTGTTTCTTGAGGGGCTTGCTGAGGCGAAATTCGTAGGCGCTGATCAGTTCATACTGGGCAAACACGGCGCCCAGCACATCACGAACGGTCTTTTCCTGAAAAATGCGCAGGTCGCTGCGCCGACTTAACATCCACAACCAAGGGCTGAGCGTGGCCTCGTAGCGAGCCACCCCGTTATCGCAGTCATGCAATGAAAAGGAAGTTATCAGCCCGTGCAAGGGGCGCTGGCTGCGGTCCGCCAATTCGATTTCCACCCTTGCAGGTTTGCCCATCATGGTTTTTAGCGGGCACTGAGCATCCTCGCTGAGCAGCACCAGCTTGAACTCGAACAGTTGTGATAACCCTTCACGACCCTTCAAGCTTTCAAGCCAGAGTTCGTCGTAGCGCGTCTCTTCAGTGTGAAACTTGATCAGGCGGTTATATTGAGCGCAAAGCCAGGCAGGACGGCTGGAAGACATGGACAGATTCCTCGCGTGGAAGGGTTACCGAGGCGAGAAAGGTATCGAGTGGCACAACAGCGGGTATGCAGGATGTTTCTGAAACTTGGTGGGAAAATTCGCTTTTTTTAATCAGAGGCACTTTGGGCCCGATAAATTAGGTTTGGAATGCAGAACGTTTCTGATGTTGCGTTGTATCCTGCCCGATGGCGTGTGCAGGCCCGCGAGCGGAAATACTCTCCGTAGCGTCGCTGACTGTTTCAGCGGCCGGTTTGACAGGGCGATCAATCGAGGCGCACGTGCCAAAACGCTCTGCACACCTCCTTCTAAGGTGCGCTGATTTGTTATGGCAACGGTGCGTGGGGCGCTCAAGGCTGCGCCGGGTCCCCGATTCCTGGTCTGTCAAACTGCACAGTTGCCACCCTCTTGTTCGACCGCCGGAGGCGGCGACTCTACCAATCGAGGAGTTGCCGATGGACCCTTTTGCTCAAGAACCTGCAGCCTCGCGCCCATGTGAAGATCGCCTCTGTCACCGCTAACCGAGCCTTCGGCGTGATTGATTCTGATGCCCGTCCCATGTTCCAGGTGGTCGGGGGCATAAGTGCCGAAGATGCTCTGGTCCACGCATCCCCCATTCTCAAATCTGCATACGAAACCGCCTACGAACTCACCGACAACGGCTGGAGCCACACTGGCTTAATCTGGTAGGGACTCGAACTGTTGTCTAGTGCACGGGCGTTGGTGGATGCGGTGGCGGAGGGGATAAGCGCCAAAGACGGCTGATGAGTGTCGAGGGCGTTCTGGTCAGATGATCTTTGTTGATACGGCTGGCCAGCGTAGCCCTGGCAGCAGCGGCTACTTTCCCGGAAGTCGCCCCCTCACACCTCCACCAACGCCCCCAACTCCCGCTCCAACTCCTCCATATCCCCCAGATTCAACTCAATGATCCGCCGCAAGTGCCCAATATCCTCCAACCCGATATGCAGGCACGCGAACCCCAGGTGGCCATG
This sequence comes from Pseudomonas sp. M47T1, assembly GCF_000263855.1. GTDB lineage: Bacteria > Pseudomonadota > Gammaproteobacteria > Pseudomonadales > Pseudomonadaceae > Aquipseudomonas. Next base: position 152,649 of record NZ_AJWX01000017.1, on the reverse strand, counting down.
TTCTTCATGACGCAACTCGGCGTCCATGCGCACGTCGATCAGGTCGGTGAGGTGGATGTTGATCAGGAAGTGTTTGTTCGGCTCTACCGCCCAGTCATCGGGCCGCTGGATCAGTGCGCCGCGCAGAGACAGGTCGATGAGTTTCACCTGCCAGGTGCGGTCACCCTGGCTGATCTGGGTCTTGGCGTCGAAGGATACGCGCTTGAAGCGGCGGCGCTCGTCATGGTTATCGGTCATGGATACACCCTCTGCGATTCCCATGACTATAGCTTAGTGTCTCAAAGCCATCTTCGAACCCGTCGACAATACTGACGATAGGTGTCGCCGAACAGCTGTTCCAACTGCGCTTCATCGGGGCGGATGAAAGCCCGGTTCATGATAGCGACCAGCATGGCCAATAGCAGCCGAAAGGATCCCTAGCCATAGGGCGTTACCTGTGCAGGGGCCTACTTATCGCGACCGGCATTTGCCGCCGGTGTTCACTGGTCTGCTGGTACTTGCCAAGTACCCCGCAAGGGCGGATAAAAATGATGGTCGTCCTGTAATTAAGGGCTCTAGACCAATGTTGGGGGTGGCCTTTCCCGGCAGTGTCGCTAGACTCGCGGGGCTGACTTTCGTATCCACCTGGTTGGAATAAAAAAAATGAACAACAACAATAGTCCGCTGCGCCATCTGCCATGGCTCGTGGTGGCAGTTCTGGGCGCGTGCGCCCTGGGCGTCGTGGCCTTGCGCCGCGGTGAGCCGATCAACGCACTGTGGATTGTAGTGGCGGCGGTAGCGATCTACCTGGTTGCCTATCGTTACTACAGCCTCTTCATCGCCAATACTGTGATGCAGCTCGACCCGCGTCGGGCCACGCCTGCGGTGGTCAACAACGATGGTCTGGACTATGTGCCGACCAACAAGCACATTCTTTTCGGTCACCACTTTGCCGCCATTGCCGGCGCAGGCCCGCTGGTGGGCCCGGTGCTGGCTGCGCAAATGGGGTACCTGCCAGGCACGCTGTGGCTGATTGCCGGCGTGGTGCTGGCTGGCGCCGTGCAGGACTTCCTGGTGCTGTTCATGTCCACCCGCCGCAACGGGCGCTCGCTGGGTGACATGGTGCGCGAGGAGATGGGCCGCATCCCCGGCACCATCGCCCTGTTCGGCTGCTTCCTGATCATGATCATCATCCTCGCGGTGCTGGCGCTGATCGTGGTCAAGGCGCTGGCCGACAGCCCGTGGGGCATGTTCACGGTGATGGCGACCATTCCGATCGCGATGTTCATGGGCGTGTACATGCGTTACATCCGCCCGGGCCGCATCGGTGAGATTTCCATCATCGGCGTGTTGCTGTTGCTGGGCTCGATCTGGCTGGGGGGCCAGATTGCCGCGGACCCTTCGTGGAACAAGATATTCAGCTTCACCGGTATCCAGATCACCTGGATGTTGATCGGCTATGGCGCCGTGTCGGCGGTACTGCCGGTATGGCTGGTGCTGGCACCGCGTGACTACCTGTCGACCTTCCTGAAGATCGGCACCATCATCGCGCTGGCCATCGGTATCCTGATCACCACGCCGCTGCTGAAAATGCCGGCGCTGACCCAGTTCATCGACGGTACTGGCCCGGTGTGGAAGGGCGGCCTGTTCCCGTTCCTGTTCATCACCATCGCCTGTGGCGCGGTGTCGGGCTTCCACGCGCTGATTGCATCGGGCACCACGCCCAAGCTGCTGGATAACGAAACCAACGCCCGTTACATCGGTTACGGCGGCATGCTGATGGAATCGTTCGTGGCCATCATGGCAATGGTTGCCGCCTCGGTGATCGAACCGGGCGTGTACTTCGCCATGAACAGCCCGCCCGCCGTGGTGGGTTCCGACGTGGTGGCCGTGGCAACCGCGGTCAGCAACTGGGGCTTTGCGATTACCCCGGATGCGTTGATGGCGGTGGCCCATGATATTGGCGAGAACACCATCCTGGCCCGTGCCGGTGGTGCGCCGACGTTGGCGGTGGGTATCGCGCAAATCCTGCACCACGTGCTGCCGGGTGAGAACACCATGGCGTTCTGGTACCACTTCGCGATCCTGTTCGAAGCGCTGTTCATCCTGACTGCGGTGGACGCCGGTACCCGTGCCGGGCGGTTCATGCTGCAGGACTTGCTGGGCTCGTTCATACCGGCGCTCAAGCGCACCGAGTCGTGGGCCGCCAACATCATCGGCACTGCCGGGTGCGTGGCGCTGTGGGGTTACCTGCTGTATCAGGGCGTGATCGACCCGCTGGGCGGCATCAACACCTTGTGGCCGCTGTTCGGTATCTCCAACCAGATGCTCGCCGGTATCGCGCTGATGCTGGGTGTGGTGGTGCTGATCAAAATGAAGCGCCAGCGCTACATCTGGGTGCCGCTTATTCCGGCGGTGTGGCTGCTGGTGTGCACCACTACCGCAGGCTTCATCAAGCTGTTCGACGCCAATCCGGCCGTCGGCTTCCTGGCCTTGGCCAAGAAATACAGCACCGCGCTGGACGCTGGGCAGATCATTGCCCCGGCCAAGGACATCAACCAGATGCAGCACGTGATCTTCAACGCGTACACCAACGCGGCGCTGACCGGGCTGTTCCTGTTCGTGGTGTTTGCGATCCTGTTCTACGCCATCAAGGTGAGCATCGCTGCCTGGGGCAAGAAAGAACGTACCGACAAGGAAGCCCCTTTCCAGGCGGTGCCTGGTGCTTGATAACGAGGTAGGCAGACATGTTCAATGACCTGAGCCGGCTGGGCAAATACCTGGGGCAGGCGGCGCGCCTGATGGTGGGCATGCCCGACTACGACAACTACGTAGAGCACATGCAGACCAAGCACCCGGACAAGCCGGTGATGGACTACGAGGCGTTCTTCCGCGAACGCCAGGAGGCCCGCTACGGCGGCAAGGGCGGGCCGAAGTGTTGTTGAGTTGAAGATCATGCCCGCAGTCGTCAGATGGGCATGAATGGCTTTTGTGGGAGCGGTCAGAGCCCGCTCCCACATTCAGCCCCCCTGAAAAATGCTGGAGCATGTCATTTGTCTTCCCCCATACCCGTCACCATCCTCAGCGGCTTCCTGGGCGCCGGCAAGACCACCTTGCTGCGCCACCTGCTCAAGGCCGAACACGGCCTGAAAATAGCCGTGATCGAAAACGAATTCAGTGACGCCGGCATCGATACTCAACTGCTGGGCGATGCGCCGGTGCAGGTCATGACCCTGGCCAACGGTTGCGTGTGCTGCACCATCCACACCGACCTGACCAAGGCCCTGTACCTGTTGATGGAGCGCTTGGACAGTGGCGAGATCGCTTTCGACCGCCTGGTGATCGAGTGCACTGGCCTGGCCGACCCCGCGCCTGTGGCACAAACCTTCTTCATCGACGAGGAACTACGCGAGCGCTATATCCTCGACGGCATCATCACCCTGGTGGACGCGGCCAACGCCGAGGTACACCTGGCCCAGACCATTGCCCAGGCCCAGGTGGGCTTCGCCGATCGGTTGCTGGTGAGCAAGACCGACCTGGTCAGCCCGCACGCCTTCGAGGCCTTGAGCGAACGCCTGACTCGCATCAACCGCCGCGCACCGATACGCGTGGTGCGCCATGGCGAGATCGACCTGGCTGAGCTGCTGGACGTGCGTGGCTTCAACCTCAATGGTAGCCTCAACGTGCGGCCGGTGGTGGCAGCGGACAGCCTCGACCGCATTTCCAGCATGGTGCTGCGCACCGAACAGCCGCTGGATATCGACAAGCTCAGCGCGTTCATGAACCAGTTGCTGGAGGACCATGGTCGGCAGTTGCTGCGCTACAAGGGCGTGTTGAACATCGCCGGCGAAGACCGCCGGCTGGTGTTCCAGGGCGTGCTCAAGCTGTACGGCTTTGACTGGGACACCGAGTGGAGCGAAGGTGAGGTGCGCGAAAGCGTGATGGTATTCATCGCCGATGACCTGCCCGAAGCCACTATCCGCGCCGGCTTCAACGCGCTTACCTGATTGAATGGCTGGCACAAAAAAGCCCGGCGCATTGGCCGGGCCTTTTGCACATCAGGGTGCTGCTATCAGTTGCCGTAAACCGGCAGCTTGGCGCAGATGGCCTTGACCTTCTCGCGAACGGCGTCGATCACCGCTTCGTTGGAAAGGTCGGCCAGGATGTCGCAGATCCAGCCGGCCAGTTCCTTGCACTCAGCCTCTTTGAAACCACGGGTGGTGACGGCTGGGGTGCCGAAACGCAGGCCCGAAGTAACGAATGGCGAGCGTGGGTCGTTCGGCACGGAGTTCTTGTTCACGGTGATGAAAGCCTTGCCCAGAGCGGCGTCAGCGTCCTTACCGGAGATTTCCTGCTTGATCAGCGACAGCAGGAACAGGTGGTTCTGAGTACCGCCCGACACTACGTCAAAGCCGCGCTCGATGAACACGCTGGCCATGGCCTGGGCGTTCTTCACCACTTGTTGCTGGTAGGCCTTGAACTCAGGCTGCAGCGCTTCCTTGAAGCACACGGCCTTGGCGGCGATGACGTGCTCCAGTGGGCCGCCTTGGGCGCCGGGGAACACGGCGGAGTTGAGCTTCTTCTCGATGTCGGCGTTGGCGCGAGCCAGGATCAGGCCGCCACGTGGACCGCGCAGGGTCTTGTGAGTAGTGGTGGTCACTACGTCAGCGAATGGCACAGGGTTCGGGTAGACACCAGCGGCCACCAGACCGGCCACGTGGGCCATGTCGACGAACAGATAGGCACCCACCTTGTCGGCGATTTCGCGGAAACGGGCGAAGTCCAGAACCTGCGAGTAGGCAGAGAAACCGGCCACGACCATTTTCGGCTTGTGTTCAACCGCCAGGCGCTCGACTTCGTCGTAGTCGATCAGGCCGTTGGCGTCGATGCCGTACTGGACGGCGTTGTACAGCTTGCCCGACGAGGAAACGCTGGCGCCGTGGGTCAGGTGACCGCCGTGGGCCAGGCTCATGCCCAGGATGGTGTCGCCTGCCTGCAGCAGGGCCAGGTAGACGGCAGCGTTGGCCTGGGAGCCGGCGTGCGGCTGGACGTTGGCGTAATCGGCGCCGAACAGTTCCTTGGCACGGTCGATGGCCAGTTGCTCAACCACGTCGACGTACTCGCAACCACCGTAGTAGCGCTTGCCTGGGTAGCCTTCGGCGTACTTGTTGGTCAATACCGAACCCTGGGCTTCCATGACGGCAGGGCTGGTGTAGTTTTCCGAAGCGATCAGCTCGATGTGCTCTTCCTGGCGCTGAGCTTCTTGCTCCATGGCGGCAAAGAGATCGGCGTCGTACTTGGCAAGTGTCAAATCACGGCTGAACATGGCGGTCCTCAAGGATCGGGCAGGAAAAAGGTGAACAGGCGCGCATTCTACCCCATCGCGTTTTATCTGGCATATGAAAGGCAGTCATTGCCTTGACGAGTGGTGTTCATGCAGGGGGATCGGTGGCACGGCCTTCGCGGGCACAGCCCGCTCCCACACGTGGCGGTAACTCTGCTTTTGTGCGAGCGGGCTCTGCCCGCGAAGGGCGCGACACGGTGTTCAGTCGAACATGAAGAGCGCGTCGTTGCTGAACTGCGCCTCGAAGCGGCTGGCCTGCATGGGCCGGCCGAACAGGTAGCCCTGCACTTCGTCGCAGCCGTGCTCGCGCAGGAAGTCCAACTGCTCATGGGTTTCCACGCCCTCGGCGATAACCGCCAGGTTCAGGCTGTGGGCCATGGCAATAATGGCGCGGGCGATCTGCGCGTCCTGTTCGCCCTCGGGCAGGCCGTCGACGAAGGTGCGGTCGATCTTCAGCACGTCGATAGGGAATTGCTTGAGGTAGTTGAGCGACGAATAGCCCGTGCCGAAATCGTCCACCGCGATGCTCAGGCCCAGGAACTTCAGGCTGTCGAGGATCTGCATGGCTTCGTTGACTTCGCGCATCAGAATGCTCTCGGTCAGCTCAAGCTCCAGGCATGCCGGCGGCAGGCCGGTTTCCTTGAGGATATTGGCGATGCGCGTACCCAGTTGACCGTCGGAGAACTGCCGGGCGGAGATATTCACCGACACCTTCGGCACCCGCACCTTGGCCTGGTGCCAGGCGCGCAGCTGGCGGCAGGCCTCGGTCAGCACCCAATCGCCCACGTCCACCACCAGGCCCAGCTCTTCGAGCACGGGAATGAAGTCGCCCGGCGGCACCAGACCGCGCCGCGGGTGGCGCCAGCGCAGCAGCGCCTCGGCACCGGTAAGGCGCTTGCCGTCGCCGCTGAACTGCGGCTGGTAGTACAGCACGAACTCGTTCTGCTCCAGCGCATGGCGCAGGTCGCTTTCCAGTTCCAGGCGTTCCAGCGCACTGGCGTTCATGTCGGCCTGGTAAAACTGGAAGTTGTTCTTGCCGCGTTCCTTGGCGTGATACATGGCCGTGTCGGCGTTCTTCATCAACTGGCTCAGTTCGCTGCCGTCCTGAGGGCTCAGGGCGATGCCGATACTGGCGGTGACGAAGAACTCGCGGTTTTCCAGCACGAACGGCGTCACCAGGCTGGCCAGGATTTGCTCGGCCACATGGATGGCGCGGTTGAGCGCCGCCTCACGGGTGGGGCGTGGTTGCAGCAACAAGGTGAACTCGTCGCCGCCCATGCGCGCCACGGTGTCTTCGTCGTCGACGCAGGCCAGCAGGCGGGTGGCCATTTCCTGCAGCATGCGGTCGCCGGCGGCGTGGCCCAGGGAGTCGTTGATGGGCTTGAAACGGTCGAGGTCGAGGAACATCAGCACCACCCACGACTTCTGCCGCTCGGCCTGTTGCAGCGCGGTGTACAGGCGGTCCTGGAACAAGGTGCGGTTGGGCAGGTGGGTGAGGGCGTCGTAATAGGCCAGGCGGTGAATGCGCTGTTCGCTGGCCTTGCGCTCGCTGATGTCGCTGAAGAAGCACACGTAGCTGGCCAGGTCGCCTTCGTCATCGAACACCGCGGTAATACCCACCCACGCCGGGTAGTGCTCGCCGCTGCGGCGCTTGAGCCACACTTCGCCTTCCCAGGTGCCGCGGCTGTGCAGTTGCTTGATCACGTAGCTCAGGTGCGCCTGCTGCTGCTCATCCACGGTCAGCATGGTTGGCAACTGGTCCAGCACCTGGGCTACTTCGTAACCGCTGACGCGGCTGAAGGCCTCGTTGGCCTGCACGATGTAGCCGGCCGGGTCGGTGATGAGGATGGCCGAGGTGGAATGCTCGAATACCGTGGCGGCCATGCGCAGGTCTTTTTCCGCGCGGCGTTGCTGGCTGATGTCACGGGCCACGCCGAGGATGCCTTCGAAAGTGCCGTGGTCGTCCCACACCAGCACCAGGCGCAGCTCGATGGGGATCTTGCGGCCGTCGCCGCGCAGGCAGTCGAGCACGAACAGTTGGGTGGTGAGCTGGTTACGCAGCGCCAGCAGTTCGTCGGGCTTGTCCAAGACCATGCCGACCCGCTCGATCAACTGATAAATGCCGGTCAGTTGCTGGGGGTTGGCGATGGTCGACTGCCAGCCATTGTCGAATACCCATTTCACGTCGTAGCCCAGTACGGCCTGTACCGAGGGGCTGACGTAATTGAGTGACAGCTTGCTGTCGGTGGAAAAAATCACGTCGCTGATGCTTTCGGCCAGCATGCGGTAGCGCTGCTCGCTGTCGCGCAGCGATTCACTGGCTTCGATCTGGTCGGTGACGTCCTTGGCCACGCCGATGATCCGCGTGACGCGGCCCGAGTCGTCCCGGGAGAGGGCTTGTTCGCGAATGTCGAAGCGCAGCCAGCGGCCGTCCTTGTGCTTGAAGCGCAATTGGCATTGCAGCCGTTGCAGGTCGTCGTCCTTGCGCCGCGCCAGGCGCATGCGCTGATAGTCGCCGGCGTCTTCGGGGTGCAGCAGTATTTCCCAGAAATACTCGCCCATCTGCGCCAGTTCCGGCTTCGTGAAGCCCAGTGTCTGGCCCAAGTGGTGGTTGCTGTAGATCATCCGCTGGCTGACCACGTCCTGCACGTACAGGTGGTCGGGAACGGTGCGCACCACATCCGACCAGAAGCCTTCGCGCTCCACCAGTGATAGCTCGACGCTCTTGCGGCTGGTGACGTCATTGATGCTCAGAATCACCGAGCCGTAGTCGCCTGTCACGTGGGGCAGGCGCACGGTCAGCCACAGGTATTGGTCCTGGCCCAGGCGGTCGGCGATGCGAATTTCGGTTTCCAGTTCCTGCTGGTCGCTGAGCAGCGTGTCCAACAACTGGCGGCCCATGCTGGCGGCGTCCAGGCGTTCGTGGCCGAACAGGCGCTGCCAGGCACCCTGGCTGTCGGCGACGTTCAGCAGGTCCAGGGCCATCTGGTTGACTTCGGTAATGCGCAATTGCTGCAACAGCAGGCCCCGTGACGTCGGGTTGGCGGCAAGCCAGGCGTCCAGGTCGGCCACTGTGCTGATGTGCGACGTGCCCAGCAGGTCTTGCAGGGCGCACAAGTCCAGCACGCATAGGGCCACGCCGGTGCCTTCGAAAATGTCGTGATAGCGGCGGCGGCCTTCATGCAACTGGCGCTGGCGGCGGCGCAGGTTGAACAACGCCAGCAGCGGCAGCAGCGAACAGGCGCCCAGCAGCAGGAACTTGCCGATCAACGCGGGCAGCAGTTGCAGCTCAGCCCCGCGCTGGTCGAACAGGGTGCGCAGTTGCCAGTCGGTGTTGGGCAGCGGCACGGTGTTCACGCTCATGGCCTGTTCGTGCGCGGTAAGGGCCAGGCCGCTCTCGCTGCTGCGCGGGTCACGGCGCAATACCATCGTCGGCTCGCGGCTTTCCAGCAACCAGTGGGGCAGGGCGGATGGGTCTACGCGGTGGGTGAGGCTGGCGTAGATGGACGGGTCCAGGCGCAGCAACCAGTAGCCCTCGGCCGGTCGCTCGCTGGCGCTGACCAGCAGGTACACCTGGCGACCGTCCTGGCTCTGGCTGAAATGAAACGGCTGGCCCTGGCTGCGCTTGACCAGGCCTGCCAGGTCCTGAGCGGGGCCGGTGGCGGCGTTGTCAGCCTGCACGTTGCCCTGGCTGTCGAGGCGGGCCACGCTCAGCAAGGCGGACAGGTGGGGTTGCAGCAGGGCCTGCAAGGCCTGGGGTGTCTGCACGTCGCCGCTGGTGACCCGGTACAGCGCCTGCTGGCCTTCCAGGGCCATGTTCAAGCCCAGGTGCTCGCCCAGCACGGCAGTGTATTCGGCGGTGCGTTGCCGTTGGTCGGCGACGTTGTACTTGAATTGGTCCAGCAACTGCCACACCAGCAACGTCAGCAGCAGCAAGGCCAGCAGGGCCAGGGCGCTTTTTAGCGTACCGCGCGTCGGCTCGCCAGGCACGTTGGCCGGGGAGCGCAGGGATGACGGCTGAGTGAGGTTGGTCAAACTGTGATCCTGCGGTCTGGCTGACTGTGGCAAAGGGCTGGCAGAGGCGTCTGCAACCCGCTGCAGAGGGGCCCGCCACCATGAACAGCGCGCACTATAAGCCGGACGCCCGAAGGGCGGCTAGCATGCCTTATTTTATGGCCAGGTGCCACTACTGTTTGCCGCCCGTTTGCCCTGCCTCGCGCATTCCGGTAGCTTTGACCATCTCGCGGATTCTTCATCTGTCTACTGTCACCAGGTTTCTCATGGCTCAATACGTCTACACCATGCATCGGCTGAGCAAAGTTGTGCCGCCGAAGCGGGAAATTCTAAAGAACATTTCCTTGTCGTTCTTCCCCGGCGCCAAGATCGGCGTGCTGGGCCTCAACGGCTCGGGTAAATCCACGCTGCTGAAAATCATGGCCGGCGTTGACAAGGAATTCGACGGCGAAGCGCGCCCGATGCCCGAGCTCAACGTGGGTTATCTGCCGCAAGAGCCACAACTTGACCCGGCCAAGACCGTGCGTGAAGTGGTGGAAGAGGCCGTCAGCGTCATCAAGGATGCCCAGGCACGTCTTGATGAAGTGTATGCCGCCTACGCCGAGCCGGATGCCGACTTCGACAAACTGGCCGCCGAACAGGCCAAGCTTGAAGCCATCCTGCAGGCCAGCGACGGTCACAACCTGGAGCGCCAGCTGGAAGTGGCCGCCGACGCCCTGCGCCTGCCGGCCTGGGACGCCAAGGTCGAACACCTATCCGGTGGTGAAAAGCGCCGCGTGGCCCTGTGCCGCCTGCTGCTGTCGGCCCCCGACATGCTGCTGCTCGACGAACCTACCAACCACCTGGACGCCGATTCCGTCGCCTGGCTGGAGCACTTCCTGCACGACTTCCCGGGTACCGTGGTTGCGATCACGCACGACCGTTACTTCCTGGACAACGTGGCCGGCTGGATCCTTGAACTGGACCGCGGCGCGGGTATTCCTTACGAGGGCAATTATTCGGGTTGGCTGGAAGCCAAGTCCGATCGTCTGGCCCAGGAATCCAAGCAGCAGTCGGCCCATGAAAAGGCCATGAAGGAAGAACTGGAGTGGGTGCGCAAAGGCGCCAAGGCCCGCCAGTCGAAATCCAAGGCTCGTCTGCAGCGCTTTGAAGAAATGCAGTCGCAGGAATTCCAGAAGCGTTCGGAAACCAACGAGATCTACATCCCGGCCGGTCCGCGCCTGGGTGACAAGGTCATCGAGTTCAAGAACGTCTGCAAGGGCTACGGCGACCGCGTGCTGATCGACAACCTGTCGTTCGCCATGCCAAAAGGCGCCATCGTTGGCGTGATCGGCGGTAACGGTGCCGGTAAGTCGACCCTGTTCCGTATGCTGATGGGCAAGGAACAACCGGACTCGGGCAGCATCGAGATTGGCGAAACCGTGCAACTGGCCTGTGTGGACCAGAGCCGTGACGACCTGGACGGCAGCAAGACCGTGTTCCAGCAGATCTCCGACGGTTCGGACAACATCCGCATCGGCAGCTACGAGATCCCGTCGCGTACCTACGTGGGGCGCTTCAACTTCAAGGGCGGCGACCAGCAGAAGTTCGTCAAGGACCTGTCCGGTGGTGAGCGTGGCCGTCTGCACCTGGCCCTGACCCTGAAGGAGGGCGGCAACGTCCTGCTGCTCGACGAACCGTCCAACGACCTCGACGTGGAAACCCTGCGTTCGCTGGAAGAAGCCCTGCTGGACTTCCCAGGCGCCGCCATTGTGATCTCTCACGATCGGTGGTTCCTGGACCGCGTGGCCACTCACATCCTGGCCTACGAGGATGATTCGCAAGCCGTGTTCTTCGAAGGCAACTACACCGAATACGAAGCCGACCGCAAGAAGCGCCTCGGTGAAGCGGCCGCCCAGCCGCATCGGGTACGCCACAAGAAACTGGCGTAACAAGAAAACGTAGCCTCAGGGCCTGTGGTAGCGGGCTTGCCAGCGAGTTTTTTGGTTGTCCCAAAATCTCGCTGGCGAGCCCGCTCCCACAGCGTCAGGCCGTGGCGATATCGATTATCTCGATCGGCAGATCGCCCACCGGCCGTTTCCACACCACTTCATCGCCCACCTGCGCCCCGATCAACGCCCGCCCCAGCGGTGAGCCCCAGTTGATCAGCCCCTGCGCAGCGTCTGCCTCATCCTCGCCCACCAGGCACACCCGCTGTTCATTGCCCTCGGGGTCGCTGAAGGTCACCCAACAGCCTATCTGTACCTTGCCATTGTCCGCAGCATTGACCACCTGCGCGCTTTGCACGCGCTGGGTGAAGTAATGCAGGTCGGCCAGGCGCTGCGGGTCGGTGTCACTGCCCTGCAGGGCGCGTAGCCGCGTCTGGAGCAATTCCAGGCCCCGGGGGGTGACGTGATTGGGCTGGTCGCTGACCCTGCGCTCGGCGGCCTGGCTGACCTGTGCATGATCTTCATTGACGAAGGCTCGACTCACAAAATGCTCCCGGTTATCTAGCCGCTGCCGCCAGGCCGCGCTGGCCGGGGTGAACCCCGGAGGTCTCCAGCGGGGCACAGGGCCTGCGGCAGCGGTTACACGATTCGTTCAGGGGTGATAGGCGCGCCCTTCGCCCTGGGTTTTCTGCTGTTCCCAGGCGCGTTCGCGGTCGTCGCCGTGCTGCACGCTCCAGTCACTCTGATTGGGCTGCGCCGCGGCGCTGGCCTGGCATTGGCGGAAGCCGTCGTCCCAGCCGGTGGAGTAGAGTTTCTCACTGAGGTAGCGCGGCACGTTCTTCTGGAAGAAACCGTTTACCCCGGCCGCTTCCCGGCCGCTGCCACAGCCGTCCTTGAAGCCGTCGGCATAGGCGGGTGGGTAACCCTGGCTAATCATTTGCTCGTGGGTCGACTGACACCCCGTCAACGCCACCATCACACTCACCACCACCCAGCGCCACATGATCCGACTCCCGTTTCATGCCCACCGCTCCCGTCTGAAAACTGCGACGGTCAAACGGTGGACCCGTGAGTCAAGTCTAGGTTCGATTTCGTTGCGCAAGCGTCAAGCCCGTGTGATGGAATTGTCAGTAGTGGTACCACTTGAGTTCCAGCATCACCTCGTTGCGCGGCCCGGTGAGTTCGCTGAAGTCGCGTTGCGCGCTCAGGCGCAGGCCGAGGTTGCGCGAAAGCTCCCATTGCTGGTTGAGGCTGAGGGTGCGCCGTACCTCGCCATTGAGGAAGTAATCGCCCTGGGCTTCCAGGCGCAGGTTGCCCAGCGGGGTTTTCCACAGCAGGCCGCTGTCGAAACCGGCGGCCGGGGAAACCATGGCTGAGAAGTCGTTGTTGTGCTCAACGCGCACCGTGCCCAGGGCAAATGCCAGGGTGTCCTTGCCCAGCTGCCAGGTGCCACCGGCGCCGCCATTGACATGGCTGACCAGGGTCTCGTCGCCATGCTTGCCCAGCACGCGCTCAAGGCCGCCGGTGACTTGCCATGACCAGGGTTGCAGCAATGCATTGCGTGGGGTCATGGAGCGGATGGTGGCCAGGTCCAGGCGCTGCAGTTGCCACTGGTTGCCCTCGTACTGGCGCAGCTTCATGTTGAGAATTTCGATTTGCGCGCCCAGCGGGAAACCTTCGCTGTTGTCGTTGAGGTCGTGGTAGGCCATACGCAGCCCGTATTCGCCGAAGGCCTTGCCATCGCGGCTGCCCACGCCCACTTGCCAGGTGCGCGAGTCATGACCGTTTTCCGGCAGGCCGGGGCGCTCCACCGCCAGGGGCGGCGGTGGGTTCTGGCTGATGGCGCGCAACAATTGGTAGCTGCGCTGGGTGCGCCCGGCGTCGCGCGCCTGGCCCGTGGCGCGGTAGCGTTCCAGGCGGTAGGCAGCGTCCAGGATCAGGGCCTGGCGGTCGGCGGCCAGCGCCTTGAAACCGGTGCTTTGCAGCTGACCGGTATCCTCGGCCACCTTCAGTGCCCATTGCTGTTCGTCGGCGTTCAGCGGTTCGGCCCGGGCCAGCAACTCTCGCTCGCGAGAAGGGCGGTAGTCGATTTCACCCACCAGGCCTGCCTGCTTCACCGCCTTCACGGTGTCGGTGGGGATAGCGGTCAATGGAAACTGCTCGGTAAGGCGCAGGCTGGGGCGCGCCACTTGCAGCAACTCCAGCAGGCGATACGAGCAGTTTTCGTCGAAGAAAAAATAGCCGAAGCGGATCTGCTTGAGCTCCCACACATGCTCGACCATGCGCGCGGTTTCGGCAGGCGTCAGGTCCAGGTGGTATTCCCACAGGTCACGGTTTTCCAGGCTGCGGTATTCGGCCAGTTTCTGCTGGTAGGGCACCAGCGAGAACATTCCCGGGTAGCCGCCGGCGAGGCCTTTCCAGGCATAGAGAATGCTGTTGTCGTTGCCCTGGATGTAGGCACCGAAATTGATCGCGTAGCTCAGCAGCGCGGTCTTGTCCTGGCTGGCCTCGGCCTGGTCGATGCGCAGCAGCGTGTGGCCGAACATGGAAGAGGGGCTGTTCAGGTAGGCGGCTGGAAATACCAGCACCGTGTTGTGCGGCGAGATTTCCTTGTACCACTGGTGGAAATCGCTGCAGTCGGGCGCAGGCAAATCCTGCAAACCCAGTTGCTGACTCAGCCAGCGGCTGCGCGCCGGAAACACGCACTGAGCGTGCTGGTTGCCCAGCGATGCGGGGGCGTACAGCGCCTCGACGGTGGCGGCCAGTTCGTGGTCGGGGTGATGGGCGCCATCGGCAGCCAGGAAGAAGCGCCTGTCATTGACGTAGCTGCGCCAGCCGCCCAGCTTGGCCGGCGTGTAATGACCCAGGGCGAGCCAGTACGGGTCGTTTGCCAAGTGGCTGATGCGGGTGGGATCCACGTGAGGTGCGGCATGCAACGGGGCGCACACACAGAGCGCCAGGTAAGCAAGGCGTTTGAGCATCGTTGGCAACTAAGTCAGAGGGACGAAAAGGCGTGCCGCGGTGGCGTGAAAAGTCCCGCCCCGAAGGGCGGGCGAGTTCGAGCTTAGGCCTGGGCTGCGTACTTGGCCAGGCGTGGGTCGCTTTTGAGCACGTTCATGGTATTGGCGTGAACATCGTCGGCCGTCACATCGGCAGTCTTGAAGATGTCCTGAAAGTGCTGGTGAGTGACGGACTCGAAATAGGCGCGGTCCTGGGGCGCGACGCCCAGCACCACCGCGTAGGTGGTCAGCGCTTCGCCCTGGCCCTTGGCCATGTCTTCGGAGAGTTCGTTCATCATGCCGTTCATGGCGATCCACGACTTGCCGCCGTAGGTCAGCGCGGCGTTGGTGGAGCAGCCGTTGGTGCCCGAGGTCATGCCAAACGTGGCGTTACCCGAGGTGCCGTTGGTGGTGGAAGCAAGGAAGTGAGCCGGGGTGCCACGTTGGCCTTCGAACAACATGTTCCCCCAACCGCAGTCCGGACCGCCAGGCGCTTGGGCCATGGCATGGAACGAGGCGACGGTGAACAGCGTACCCAGAAGAATCCGTTTCATAGCTTTGTTCTCTTTTAAGGTGCAAAACCAAGGGGTTCAGGACTGCCTGGGACTGCCTTGCTCCAGGATGCAGGTTGGAGTTTAGGCAGTGATTTAAGGTTCCACCCAAAAACTGCCTTTTTGGGAGCTGCAAGCCTCAAGCGGAAAGCAGCAAGCAACTACTGTGCGCATGGCGTGTAGCTTGTCGCTTGCAGCTTCAAGCTCTTCAGCGCCAGAATGCCGTCATCTGCCCCGCCGAAGTAAGGATGCCCGATGCCTGATCCTGTTGCTGCCAGCTTGCGTCTTGCGCCAGAAGCGCTGACCCGTCCGTTTTCCGCTGAACAGTTCAGCTTCTCCACCACCAACGATCTGGAGCCCTTTCGCGGTGTGCTTGGCCAGGAACGCGCCGTAGAGGCGCTGCAATTTGGCGTGGCCATGCCGCGCCCCGGTTATAACGTGTTTGTCATGGGGGAGCCCGGCACTGGCCGTTTCTCCTTCGTCAAACGCTACCTGAAGGCCGAAGGCAAGCGCCTGCAAACGCCACCGGACTGGGTATACGTCAACAACTTCGATGAGCCGCGCGAGCCGCGCGCGCTGGAGCTGCCGCCCGGCACCGCCGGCGCGTTCATCGGCGACATCGGCGGGTTGATCGACAACCTGTTGTCGACCTTTCCTGCGGTGTTCGAACACCCGTCCTATCAGCAGAAGAAAAGCGCCATCGACCGCGCCTTCAACCAGCGCTACGACCGCGCGCTGGACGTGATCGAGCGCCTGTCGCTGGAAAAGGACGTGGCCCTTTACCGTGACAGCAGCAACATCGCCTTCACCCCCATGCTCGATGGCAAGGCGCTGGACGAAGCCGAGTTCGCGCAACTGCCCGAAGCCGACCGCGACCGCTTCCACCAGGACATCTCGGACCTGGAAGAGCGCCTCAACGAAGAGCTGGCGAGCTTGCCGCAATGGAAGCGCGAATCCGGCAACCAGATGCGTCAGTTGAACGAAGAGACCATCACCTTGGCATTGCAGCCGCTGCTGGCGCCGCTGTCGGAAAAGTACGCGGAAAACGCGGCGGTGTGCGCCTACCTGCAGGCCATGCAGGTGTACCTGCTAAAAACCGTGGTCGAACAACTGGTGGACGACAGCAAAACCGATGCCCAAGCGCGCAAGCTGCTTGAAGAGCAGTACGCCCCCAGCCTGGTGGTGGGCCACCCGGTGAGTGGTGGCGCGCCAGTGGTGTTCGAGCCGCACCCTACCTACGACAACCTGTTTGGCCGCATTGAATACAGCACCGACCAGGGCGCGCTGTACACCACCTACCGGCAATTGCGCCCCGGTGCGTTGCACCGCGCCAATGGCGGCTTCCTGATTCTGGAAGCGGAGAAAATGCTTGGCGAACCGTTTGTATGGGACGCCCTGAAGCGTGCCCTGCAATCGCGCAAACTGAAGATGGAATCGCCGCTGGGCGAGTTCGGCCGCCTGGCCACCGTCACCCTCACGCCGCAAATGATCCCCTTGCAGGTCAAGGTGGTGATCATCGGTTCGCGCCAGCTGTACTACGCGCTGCAAGACGCGGATCCGGACTTCCAGGAGATGTTCCGGGTGCTGGTGGACTTCGACGAAGACATCCCCATGGTCGATGAGAGCCTGGAGCAGTTTGCCCAGTTACTCAAGACCCGCACTTCGGAGGAGGGCATGGCGCCGCTGACGGCCGACGCGGTTGCGCGCCTGGCCACCTACAGCGCGCGCCTGGCCGAACACCAGGGACGCCTGTCGGCGCGCATCGGCGACCTGTTCCAACTGGTCAGCGAGGCGGACTTCATTCGTCACCTGGCCGCTGACGAGATGACCGACGCCGGGCACATCGACCGGGCGCTGAAAGCCAAGGCCACGCGCACCGGGCGAGTGTCGGCACGCATCCTGGACGACATGCTGGCCGGCATTATCCTGATTGACACCGCCGGCGCCGCCGTGGGCAAGTGCAACGGCCTCACGGTGCTGGAGGTGGGCGACTCGGCGTTCGGCGTGCCGGCGCGCATTTCCGCCACTGTGTACCCGGGCGGCAGCGGCATCGTCGACATCGAACGCGAGGTCAACCTGGGCCAGCCCATCCACTCCAAGGGGGTGATGATCCTCACCGGTTACCTGGGCAGCCGTTATGCCCAGGAGTTCCCCTTGGCCATCTCGGCCAGCATCGCCCTGGAGCAGTCCTACGGCTACGTGGACGGTGACAGTGCGTCGCTGGGCGAGGCCTGCACGCTGATCTCGGCCTTGTCGCGCACGCCGCTCAAGCAATGCTTCGCCATCACCGGCTCCATCAACCAGTTTGGTGAGGTGCAGGCGGTGGGCGGGGTCAACGAGAAGATCGAGGGCTTCTTCCGCCTGTGCGAAGCCCGCGGCCTCACCGGTGAGCAGGGCGCCATCATCCCCCACGCCAACGTGGCCACGCTGATGCTCGACGAGAAAGTCCTGCAGGCCGTGCGCGCGGGCCAGTTCCACGTGTACGCGGTGCGCCAGGCCGATGAAGCGTTGAGCCTGCTGGTGGGTGAAGACGCGGGCACGCCGGATGCCGACGGTCAGTTTCCCGATGGCAGCATCAACGCCCGGGTGGTGGAGCGCCTGCGCGAAATTGCCGAGATGATCAGCGAGGAAGACCTCAAGGAAGCTGAGAAGGAGGCCGCCGAAGCCGAATTGGCCCAGGTGAAGCCAGCCTGATCCGAAGAAGGGCGCCGAATGACCATTCGGCGCCTGACCCGGCAGTCGCACATTGCCAGCGGCGGTTTTCTTCTATCCTCAGGGCAAGGATAGCCACGGGTCGCAGGATTGAAACAGCCTTCCCCTGAAGGTTGAAGCAAAAGCTTTACCGAGGAGCGACGCCATGCCGCGCAACCTCAGCCTTACTCGCCAATGCCTGGGTCTGGTGACCCGAATCGAATGCAGCATACGCCCACTGGCCGGTGATACCGGGATGTGGACGCTACTTTTTGCCGCTGGCATGGCCGGCGAACAACCTTCCGCCATCAAGTCCCAGGGGCCTTTCCCAGGGTCCACCGTGGCTGAATCAGTGATGGATGCCATTGTCGACAGCCTGACCCTGCATGGTTACCAGGTAGCGGGAGACCCGCAGATCTGGTCGCTGCATTTGCAGGCGCAGTTGCGCAAGATCAATGGTGAGCGATGTCACCGCTGTTCCTCCTGACCACTATTGGTTGTGGGAGTGGGCTCTGCCCGCGAAAAGGCTAATGCGATCCGCCTGACGAACTGCAGTGGCCCTTTCGCGGGCAGAGCCCGCTCCCACGCGGCTACAGGTCGCAGGGGGGGCGGGAATGGCATTTGCGCAGGTATAATCGGCGCCCCGATTTTACCGCCCAGGTGCCGTTTTCAATGGAACGCTTTATCGAAAAAACCATGTACGCCTCGCGCTGGCTGCTGGCGCCTATCTACGTGGGCCTGTCCCTGGGCTTGCTGGCGCTGGCGCTGAAGTTCTTCCAGGAAGTCTTCCACGTCATTCCCAACGTGTTCTCCATGGGCGAGGCCGACCTCATCCTGGTGCTGCTGTCGATGATCGACATGGCGCTGGTGGGGGGCTTGCTGGTGATGGTGATGCTCTCGGGCTATGAGAACTTCGTCTCGCAACTGGACGTGGACGAAGGCCAGGAAAAACTCAGCTGGCTGGGCAAGATGGATTCCAGCTCGCTGAAAATGAAGGTCGCGGCATCGATCGTGGCCATCTCCTCGATCCACCTGCTGCGCATGTTCATGGACGCGCGCAACATCGAGCCCGAGTACTTGAAGTGGTACGTGATCATCCACATGACGTTCGTGATCTCGGCGTTCGCCATGGGTTACCTCGACAAGCTCACCAAGCACTGATTTCTCGGCTATCGGACAGGCGGTGTGGCGCCCGCCTTGTGCTTTGCGCACGGCTGTACGAAAAATGAGCGGCGCTATTCATTTCGAATACATTGAGGTGCAGTCATGAATTTTCAGGAACTGACCACCCACGCCAATGCCGGCCTGATCGACGAGCTCAACCTGATTTCGCTCGAAGGTGGAATCTACCTGCTGGAGGCCCGCATGCACGGCAAGGGCCACCCCTTGAACGACGCCACCGGGCACGCCATGCATCTGCGCTCGGTGGAGCATGCCCGCGACCTGCTGCATGCGTTGCCGGTCATGCCCTTTCACCTGATCCACGGCTCGGTACACGACGAGATGTGCGGCCTGGGCGACAGTGCCGAAGAGGACCTGCGCGTGCCTATCTCCTTCCGCTCGCGCCACTGACACAGCCTGCAAGGCTGGCAGGCTGAACTGGCACCTTCAGTGTGCTAGTCTGCTTGCCCTTTTGGTTTGGGCCCGGGGAGGCAGGTGACGTCATGGTTGCCCGCTGCCGGGCCCTGCAGCGGAGCACAAAGATGTCCGAAGTAAACCTGTCCACCGACGAAACCCGCGTCAGCTACGGCATTGGCCGTCAGCTGGGTGACCAGCTGCGTGACAACCCTCCGCCGGGCGTCAGCCTGGACGCTATCCTGTCCGGCCTGACCGACGCCTTCAATGGCCTGCCAAGCCGTGTCAGCCAGGAAGACCTGTCTGCCAGCTTCAAGGTTATCCGTGAAGTGATGCAAGCCGAAGCGGCTGCCAAGGCCGAAGCGGCCGCTGGCGCTGGCCTGGCGTTCCTGGCTGAAAACGCCAAGCGTGATGGTATCACCACCCTGGCTTCGGGCCTGCAGTTCGAAGTGCTGAGCGCTGGCGAAGGCGCCAAGCCGTCGCGCGAAGACAGCGTGCGTACCCACTACCACGGTACCCTGATCGACGGCACCGTGTTCGACAGCTCCTACGAGCGTGGGCAACCGGCGGAATTCCCTGTTGGCGGCGTGATCGCTGGCTGGACTGAAGCGCTGCAACTGATGAACGCCGGCAGCAAATGGCGCCTGTACGTGCCTAGCGAACTGGCCTACGGTGCCCAGGGCGTTGGCAGCATCCCGCCGCACAGCGTGCTGGTGTTCGACGTAGAGCTGCTGGACGTACTGTAAGTACTAGGCAATTGGCCCATTCTGTGGGGTCAATTGTCTTCTGTTGGGGCGGGTTCTACTCGCGAAGAATCGGCTGCGGTGATTCAGACACTGCGCGGTGATTTTTCGCGGGTAGAACCCGCTCCCACAACGTCAAAAGCTTGCCAAGAACCATAGAATCTCCCACAAGGGGCTTGTTCAGGTTCAATGCAGGCTGCTTACCGGGCGCAACGCTCGGGCATAGCAGAACAGAAACAGGTTTCGCACCAGCTCCTTGAGCACGATCGGCTCGCTGGAGTTCAGCCCCGTGAGGTCCAGGTCGCCTTGGTCGCGCAGTTCATCCAGGGCTTCTTCTTCCAACACCGCACACACTTCGCCCGTTTCCCGGTGCAGGATGCGCAGGTAAGGGTGTGGACGATCCAGCCAAGCGTCGATGAGATAAGTCATGATAGTTCTCCTTGAAAGCGTTCAATGAGAATAATTCTTATTCAAATAATAGCAAGGATCTATTGGCGGTATTTTTGCGGGCGTACGAAGAGAGTGGGGCGGAGGCCGCAGCGGGCAGCCTCGCAACCGTTCGTCGGGTCAGACTTTGCGGACGAATTCGGACTTCAGTTTCATCGGGCCGATGCCGTCGATCTTGCAGTCGATATCGTGATCGCCGTCGCACAGGCGGATATTTTTTACCTTGGTGCCCACCTTCACCACCAATGAAGTGCCCTTGACCTTGAGGTCCTTGATCACAGTGATGGTGTCGCCGTCCTGCAGCACGTTGCCTACCGAGTCCTTCTTCACGGCGTCATTGCTGGCCGCTTCGGCTTCGCCGCTGGCCGACCACTCGTGGGCGCATTCCGGGCACACCAGTTGGGTGCCGTCCTCGTAGGTGTATTCGGAATTGCATTTGGGGCAGGCAGGCAGAGTGCTCACGCGGGTTCCTCGTGGGGCGGGAAAATAAAGGCGCGCATTGTATAGGGTTTTTAGCCCGGAGGGGGAGTTGCGGGGAGGCTTTCGCGGGCACGGCCCGCTCCTGCAGGGTTGCGCTGTCCTGTAGGAGGGGCCGTGCTCGCGAATGGAGCGACGCGGTATCAGTGCGTTCGGGCTACGGCGAATTCGCTGAGTTCAACCAGCGCATCGCGGTATTCGCTTGGCGGCAGGGCGTCCAGGCAGGCGATGGCGCGCTTGACGTAGTCACGCGCCAGGTTGGCGGTGTAGTCCAGTGAGCCAGAGCTTTCCACGGCAGCGCGGATGCTTTCCAGGTCCTCGATGCCGCCTTTCTGAATGGCCTTGCGCACCAGGGCAGCCTGCTCGGCGGTGCCTTCGCGCATGGTGTAGATCAGCGGCAGGGTCGGCTTGCCTTCAGCCAAGTCGTCACCCACGTTCTTGCCCAGGGTCTCGGCGTCGCCCTTGTAGTCCAGCAGGTCGTCCACCAGTTGGAAGGCCACGCCCAGGTGGTCACCAAAGGTGCGCAGGGCTTCAGCCTGCTCTGGCGTGGCTTCGGCCAGGGCCGCGGCGCTGTGGGTGGAGGCCTCGAAAAGCATCGCGGTTTTGCCGCGGATGACTTCCATGTAGACTTCTTCGGTGGTGCTGGCGTCGCGTACCTTGGACAGCTGCAGTACTTCGCCCTCGGCGATCACGCGCGTAGCCTGGGACAGGATGCGCATGACCGGCATCGAGCCCAGTTCCACCATCATTTCGAACGAGCGCGAGTACAGGAAGTCGCCCACCAGTACGCTGGGGGCGTTGCCCCACATCGCGTTGGCAGTGGAACGGCCACGGCGCATGCCCGACATGTCGACCACGTCGTCGTGCAGCAGGGTGGCGGTGTGCAGGAATTCGATGGTGGCGGCCAGCAGGCGCAGTTCGTCGCCTTCGCGGCCCAGGGCCTTGCCGCACAGCAGCACCAATAGAGGACGCAGGCGCTTGCCCCCGGCCGACGTGATGTAGTCACCGATTTTCGACACCAGCGGTACGCGCGAAGTCAGTTGCTTCTTGATGATGACGTCGACGGCGTTGAAATCGTCCGCCACCGCGCGGTAGAAAGCTTGGGGTTGCATCAGCGACAGGTGCTCCAGAAGGGATGCGCGGCATGCTAGGTCTCAGGTCCAGCCCTGTCAAGGCGCGATGGACGGCCTATTGCAAGGTGCGCAGGGCTTGCGTACAATCGCGCACCCTGAACTTCCTGGGCAGCACCTGCCTTACGCAATTGCATTTGGGTCGTTCCACCCCATGCAGCCATGCCAGCCGACACTCTACTTATAAAGAGCTGGGTGAGCAGGATTATCGGAGAAATACCATGTCTTACGCAGTAATTGTTACCGGTGGCAAGCAGTACAAAGTCGCCCCGGGTGAATACCTGAAGATCGAAAAACTGGAAGTCGCCACTGGCGAATCCGTTACCTTTGATCGCGTTCTGCTGGTCGCCAATGGCGACGACGTCAACATCGGCGCTCCAGTTGTTGCTGGCGCTACCGTTGTGGCTGAAGTGATCTCCCAAGGTCGTCACGACAAGGTTCGTATCATCAAGTTCCGTCGTCGTAAGCACCACATGAAGCGTATGGGCCACCGCCAGTGGTACACCGAGATCAAAATCACCGGTATTCAGGCTTAATTTCAGCCTAATTCCTCACTAGGAGAATTGACTCATGGCACACAAAAAAGCTGGTGGTAGTACCCGTAACGGTCGCGACTCAGAAGCCAAACGCCTTGGCGTGAAGATGTATGGCGGCCAGGCTATCATCCCAGGCAACATCATCGTGCGTCAGCGCGGTACCCAATTCCACGCCGGTTACGGTGTAGGCATGGGTAAAGATCACACTCTGTTCGCTAAAGTGGCCGGCGTGATCAAGTTTGAAGTAAAGGGCGCCTTCGGTCGTCGTTACGTGAGCGTAGTCGCGGCCTAATCGCGAGTTCGCTTGGAAAGCCCTGTCTCGCGACGGGGCTTTTTCGTTTGTGGGGTGAGTCTCTTGCAAAGGTTTGCATGGGCCGCTGGCGCGAGTATCGTTGATGGGGTCCGCCGCGCTCATTTTTGCAAGAGCCTTATGTCTTTGCTTTTTTTGGCTCGTCCGTAAGGCGAGAGGCGTTTTTCATGAAATTTGTTGACGAAGTATCCATCCGGGTAAAAGCAGGCGACGGCGGCAATGGCTGCATGAGCTTCCGCCGGGAAAAATTCATCGAGAACGGTGGCCCCAACGGCGGTGACGGCGGTGACGGCGGTTCGATCTACATGGTCGCCGACGAAAACCTGAACACCTTGGTGGACTACCGTTACACCCGTCACTTCGACGCCGAGCGCGGTTCGAACGGCGGCAGCACTGACTGCACCGGCAAGAAAGGTGAAGAGCTGGAGCTGCGCGTGCCGGTCGGCACCACGGTGATCGACGCCGCTACCCAGGAAGTCATCGGTGACCTGGTCAAGGCCGGTCAGCGTTTGCTGGTCGCCCATGGCGGCTGGCACGGCCTGGGCAACACTCGCTTCAAGTCCAGCACCAACCGTGCGCCACGCCAGACCACGCCAGGCAAGCCGGGCGAGCAGCGTGACCTGAAGCTGGAAATGAAAGTGCTGGCCGACGTAGGCCTGCTGGGCTTGCCGAACGCGGGCAAGAGCACCTTCATTCGCTCGGTATCGGCCGCCAAGCCGAAAGTCGCCGATTACCCGTTCACCACCCTGGTGCCAAACCTGGGCGTGGTCAGCGTCGACCGTTGGAAGAGCTTCGTCATCGCCGACATTCCGGGCTTGATCGAAGGCGCTTCCGACGGTGCTGGCCTGGGTATCCGCTTCCTCAAGCACTTGGCTCGTACCCGCGTGCTACTGCACCTGGTGGACATGGCGCCGCTGGACGAAACCAATGCTGCCGACGCGGCTGAAGTCATCGTCAACGAGCTGACCAAGTTCAGCCCGTCGCTGGCCGAGCGCGAGCGCTGGCTGGTGCTGAACAAGTGTGACCAGATCCTGGAAGAAGAGCACGAAGAGCGCGTCAAGGAAATCGTTGACCGTCTGGAGTGGGAAGGTCCGGTCTACGTGATCTCGGCCATCGCCAAAGACGGCACCGAGCGCCTCACGCGCGACCTGATGCGCTACCTGGAAGATCGTGCTGACCGCCTGGCCAACGACCCGGCGTATGCCGAAGAGTTGCGTGACCTGGACCAGCGCATCGAAGACGAGGCGCGCGCCCAGCTGCAAGCGCTGGACGATGCTCGTACCCTGCGTCGCACGGGCGTGAAAAGCGTCCACGACATTGGCGAGGATGACAACTTCTGGGATGAAGAGGACGCTGAAGACGGTCCGGAAATCATCTACGTGCGCGACTGATCTGCGTCGCTCTTTTCGCGGGCAGGGCCCGCTCCCACAAGGGCGAGGTGTGTCTCGGCTTCTGTGGGGGCGGGCTGTGCCCGCGAAGAGGTGGTAACTGGCGCACCGCTTGATGCTGGACCCGTAGTAAACTACAGCGCCGCTCCCCAGGGAGCGGCGTTTTGGTTTCTACGAATAATTTCTCCCGGGCATAGGTTGGATGAACATGCGGAGCAAGGTGACGGGCGCGCAGCGCTGGGTCGTGAAAATCGGCAGTGCGTTGCTGACAGCTGACGGCAAGGGCCTGGATCGCGCCGCCATGGGCGTGTGGGTCGAGCAGATGGTGGCCCTGCATGAGGCGGGTGTCGAGCTGGTGCTGGTGTCCTCGGGTGCCGTGGCGGCCGGTATGAGCCGTCTGGGCTGGGCCAGGCGACCCAGCGGCATGCATGAGCTGCAAGCTGCTGCCGCCATCGGCCAGATGGGCCTGGTGCAGGCCTGGGAGTCGAGCTTTGCCGAGCACGGCCGGCACACGGCGCAGATCCTGCTGACCCATGACGACCTGTCGGACCGCAAGCGCTACCTGAACGCCCGCAGCACCCTGCGCACGCTGGTGCAGTTGGGGGTTATCCCGGTGATCAACGAAAACGACACCGTGGTCACTGACGAGATTCGCTTTGGCGACAACGACACCCTGGCCGCGCTGGTGGCCAACCTGGTGGAAGCCGACCTGCTGGTGATCCTCACCGATCGCGACGGCATGTTCGACGCCGACCCGCGCAACAACCCCGATGCCCAGTTGATCTACGAGGCTCGTGCCGATGATCCGGCGCTGGACGCCGTTGCCGGCGGCACCGGCGGTGCCCTGGGGCGTGGCGGCATGCAGACCAAGCTGCGTGCGGCACGCCTGGCGGCGCGTTCGGGTGCGCACACCATTATCGTCGGTGGGCGCCTGGAGCGCGTGCTGGACCGCCTCAAAGCTGGTGAGCGCCTGGGCACCTTGCTGTCGCCTGAGCGCGGCATGCTGGCGGCGCGCAAGCAGTGGCTGGCGGGCCACCTGCAAACCCGAGGCACCCTGACCCTGGACGCCGGTGCCGTACAGGCGCTCCTGGAGGGTCACAAGAGCCTGTTGCCGGTCGGGGTCAAGGGTGTGCAAGGCGGCTTCCGTCGCGGCGAGATGGTCGTGTGCGTGGCGCCCGATGGGCGTGAAGTCGCCCGTGGCCTGGCCAACTACAGTGCGGCCGAGGCGCAGAAGATCATCGGCCAGTCGTCCGAGGTCATCGAGCGTCTGCTGGGTTACATTGCTGAGCCTGAACTGGTACATCGGGACAATCTCATTCTGGTCTGAGGACTATCCATGCGCGTGATCAAGGGAATGCTGGGCCTGCTGTTGGCCTTGCCGCTGCTGGCTTCGGCCGAGGAAATCGGCCAGGTGTCGACGGTGTTCAAGTTCGTCGGCCCCAACGACCGCATTGTGGTCGAGGCGTTCGACGATCCCAAGGTGCCCGGTGTGACCTGCTACCTGTCGCGCGCCAAGACGGGCGGCATCAAGGGTGGCCTGGGGCTGGCCGAAGATCGCGCCGAGGCGTCGATTGCCTGTCGCCAGGTGGGTCCCATCCACTTGCCGGATGACCTCAAGGACGGCGAGGAGGTGTTCAAGGAGCGCACCTCGCTGGTGTTCAAGACCATGCAGGTGGTGCGCTTCTTCGACAAGAAGCGCAACACCCTGGTGTACCTGGTGTACAGCGACCGGGTGATCGAAGGCAGCCCGCAGAATGCGGTCACGGCTATTCCGATTCTGCCCTGGCCTCAGTCGTAAAACGGGAAGAGTGTTTGATTGAAAAAAAGGCGAGCTGGGCTCGCCTTTTTTTGTGCGCGCTATTTGTCGTTTTAATTGCATTGGGTGTTATTCCCTCTACCCACACAGGGCATTAACTGAGGGTGTTGATGTTCAAGGGAGTTTGCTTCCTTGGGGAAAGTACAGTTGTCGGCCTTTTTTCGGGCTGTTATGTGTCGGTGTTTTTGTGACGGCAAGTAACCACTCATAAAGCATGGCGCACGCCTTGAAGTTGGCTGCTTGCGACACGCCGCGGTGCTTCTTGATTGTGGGGCATGGCATCGTTTTGATGGGTTCTGCCAAAGTGTTTCGGTGCATTGACACGTTTTGCCTGCCTGCGTAGTGTCCCGCCGGTCGCACGCCGGCGCGACGGCGGGCCCGCCATGGTGGGCTCCGTCAGGGAGGAGGGTAGCGCTGTCCTTCTTGTATAAGTTGAAGTGTTTATCGAATGCGGGAATGTTATGGAAAGCCGGATCTTGTATCGGACGGTTGATAGTGCTCGGCTGATGGAAAGTTCATTGTTGGCGGAATTCTCCTTATTGGCGGGGCGTGCGCATCAGCGAGGTTGGGAGTTGCGGCTGCGTCGTATATTGACGCGCATGAGCTTTCGTTATTATTCGGTGTCATTTGGCGCGTTGATCAAGGGGGCTGAGGTGGTTCGCCCGCTTACCAACTATCCCAGAAGTTGGCTGGAGCATTATGAGCGGGAGGGGTATCAGGAACTGGATCCTGTTGCCCGCCACTGTCGCCAGCATCTGAAGCCATTATTCTGGGAGCGTGCCCAGCGTCGGGCGCGCGGCCGCTCGAAGGATTACTGGGAGGCTCTGGGGGTGCACGGCTTGCGCGGTGGGGTGAGTATTCCGTTGCGCGGAAAGACGCTGGTGGGCTCGCTGAGCGTCGCGCATTCGGCAGAAGGAGGGGTGGCGCAGTCCGGCGGTGATGAAGATCTGGGGTTGCTGTTCATGCTGGTGCCCTACCTTATCGAGGGTCTGCAGCGGCGCATGGCAATCGAGCAGGCGCCCGAGTCGTGCCTGACGCTCAAGGAGGCTGAATGCCTGGGCTGGGCAAGCATGGGCAAGACCAGTTGGGAGATAGGTCGCATCGTGGGTTGTGCCGAGCGCACGGTGGACTTCCATATCGCCAACGCCGGCCACAAGCTGGGCTCCACCAACCGCGGGCACGCTATCGGCATCGCCGTGTCCCAGGGCCTGATCTCGTTCTAGCTCGTGATATAGCCCCCCGGGAGCTGCCGCAAGGCTGCGAAAAAGGTCCGCAGGGCCTGCGGCGGTGCCATATCGATCGCGGGCACGCTGTGCGCGCCTTCGCAGCCTGGCGGCAGCTAGAGGGGGGGGGCAGGTAGATGCTGAAGGCTATGTCGAGTGGTGTGCCGAAATGGCTTTTCTACGGGCAACAAAAAACCGACCCTGAGGTCGGTTTTTGTTACATCAAGCATTAAGCTTAGGCGGCAGCCTGAGCCAGTGCTTTGATGTGGCCATTCAGACGGCCTTTATGGCGAGCAGCCTTGTTCTTGTGGATGATGCCTTTATCGGCCATACGGTCGATGACTGGCACGGCCAGAACGTAAGCAGCTTGTGCTTTTTCGGCGTCTTTTGCGTCAATGGCTTTGACTACATTCTTGATGTAGGTGCGGACCATGGAACGCAGGCTGGCGTTGTGGCTGCGACGCTTCTCAGCCTGTTTTGCACGTTTTTTGGCGGAAGGTGAGTTGGCCACCGTCGAGCTCCTCGAAAGACTTTTTAAATAGCAAACAAAATAGGCCGCGAATCATGCCGATGACTGAATCTCTTGTCAAGGGTGCGTGAGACGTTCCGCTGAGTGGTCACTCTCGAAAGTGATGATTCACTTCTGTCGCATGACCTGTAAACTCGCGAGTTTTGGCTCTGCCTGCTGATGCGGCGCGGAGTATCGCACAGTTGCGCGCATTCTCGCGCTGCTCTTTGTCCAGAAGGCAGAAAAATCTTTCGATGAATCTTCTCAAGTCGCTGTTCGCGGTCAGTTCCATCACCATGATCTCGCGAGTACTGGGCTTCGTGCGCGATACCCTGATCGCCCGTATCTTCGGCGCCGGCATGGCCACCGATGCCTTTTTCATTGCCTTCAAGCTGCCTAACCTGCTGCGCCGAATCTTCGCTGAAGGCGCATTCTCACAGGCTTTCGTGCCTATCCTGGCCGAATACAAGAACCAGCAGGGCGAGGAAGCCACGCGCACCTTTATCGCCTACGTGGCCGGCATGTTGACGCTCATATTGGCGCTGGTGACGGTGGCGGGAATGATCGCCGCACCGTTCGTCATCTGGGCCACCGCGCCGGGGTTTGCCGACACGCCGGAAAAATTTCAGCTCACCGCTGATCTGTTGCGGGTGACCTTTCCCTACATATTGCTGATTTCGCTGTCTTCCTTTGTGGGCGCGATCCTCAATACCTGGAATCGCTTTTCGGTGCCGGCTTTCACGCCAACGCTGCTTAACGTTGCCCAGATTCTTTTCGCATTGTTCCTTACGCCCTATTTTCACCCGCCCATCATGGTGCTGGCCTGGGGCGTGCTGGCCGGTGGCCTGGCGCAACTGTTGTACCAACTGCCGCACCTGAAAAAGATCGGCATGCTGGTGCTGCCGCGTTTCAGTTGGCGCGACACCGGCGCGCTGCGGGTAATGAAGCAGATGGGCCCGGCCATCCTGGGCGTGTCGGTGAGCCAGATTTCGCTGATCATCAACACTATCTTCGCCTCCTACCTGGCGGCGGGGTCGGTGTCGTGGATGTATTACGCCGACCGCCTGATGGAACTGCCGTCCGGCGTGCTGGGTGTGGCCCTGGGCACCATCCTGTTGCCCACCCTGGCCAAGACCTATGCCAATAAAGACCGCCACGAGTACTCGCGCATCCTCGATTGGGGCTTGCGCCTGTGTTTCATCCTGGTGCTGCCGTGCGCCGTGGCCCTGGCGCTGCTGGCCGAGCCGCTCACCGTGGCGCTGTTCCAGTACGGCAAGTTCGGCGCCTTCGATGCCGCCATGACCCAGCGTGCGCTGATTGCCTACGCGGTGGGCCTGCTGGGCATCATCCTGATCAAGGTATTGGCGCCTGGCTTTTATGCGCAGCAGAACATTCGCACGCCGGTGAAGATTGCGATCTTCACCTTGGCCGCCACGCAATTGATGAACCTGGCGTTCATCGGCTCGCTGGCCCATGCCGGCCTGGCCCTGGCCATCAGCGGCGGTGCCTGCCTGAATGCCGGGCTGCTGTACTGGCAACTGCGCAAACAGGACATGTTCCAGCCGCAGCCGGGCTGGATGAAATTCTTTATCAAGCTGTTGCTGGCTGTCATCGTCATGGCAGCGGTGTTGCTGGGCATGATGCACTTCATGCCGGCCTGGTCCGAGGGGCAGATGCTGGCCCGATTCCTGCGCCTGGGCGCTTTGGTATTGACAGGCGTGGTAGTGTATTTCGGTGTGTTGTTCGCGTTCGGCTTCCGGTTGCGGGATTTTGCCCGTCGAGGGTTGGCCTGACCCGGCGGCACGTCAAACGTCGGTTTTCCGGTTTCCTGCCCCGCACATGGAGGTGGCGCCTGTCGCCAGCGCCCGTGTGTGGTTATAATCGGCCACTTTATGAGCAAGAAGCGCGTTATGCAGCTGGTTCGAGGCCTCCACAACCTGCGGCCCCAACATCGGGGCTGTGTCGCCACTATTGGCAACTTTGACGGTGTTCACCGTGGCCACCAGGCTATCCTGGCGCGGCTGCGCGAGCGTGCCCGGGAGTTGGGCGTGCCCAGCTGCGTGGTGATTTTCGAGCCCCAGCCGCGCGAGTACTTTGCCCCCGAAACGGCCCCCGCGCGCCTGGCGCGCCTGCGCGACAAGCTCGCGCTGCTGGCCGAGGAGGGCGTGGACCGGGTGCTGTGCCTGGCCTTCAACCAGCGCCTGTGCAAGCTCAGCGCCGCCGAGTTCGTCGACACCATATTGGTCGATGGCCTGGGTGTGCAGCACCTGGAAGTAGGCGATGATTTTCGCTTCGGCTGCGACCGCCTGGGGGATTTCGATTTCCTCATGCAGGCCGGCGTGGTCCAGGGTTTCACCGTGGAGGCGGCGCAAACCGTCGAACTTGACGGCGTGCGGGTCAGCAGCACGCAAGTGCGCAAGGCCCTCGCCGCCGCCGATTTTTCCTTGGCCGAGCAATTGCTCGGCCGCCCGTACCGCATTGCCGGGCGGGTGCTGCACGGCCAGAAGCTGGCCCGCCAACTGGGGTGGCCAACCGCCAACGTGCAGCTCAAGCGCCGTCGCGTGCCGTTCACCGGGGTGTACCAGGTGAGCGCTGAAATCGATGGCACACTATGGCCGGGAGTCGCCAACATAGGCGTGCGGCCAACCGTTGCAGGTGATGGCAGTGCCCACCTGGAAGTACATTTGCTGGACTTTGCCGGTGACCTTTATGGCCGGCGTTTGACGGTGGTGTTCCACCACAAGCTGCGTGATGAGCAGCGTTTCGCCTCCCTTGAGGCGCTGAAGTCGGCGATCGATGCGGATGTCGCCGCCGCCCGAGCCTATGCCCTTGAGCATCGGCCAACTGCTAACCCAAGAGCCTGAAATGACCGACTACAAAGCCACGCTAAACCTTCCGGACACCGCCTTCCCAATGAAGGCCGGCCTGCCCCAGCGCGAGCCGCAAACTCTGCAGCGCTGGGACAGCATTGGCCTGTACCAGAAGCTGCGTGAAATTGGCAAGGACCGTCCCAAGTTCGTGCTGCACGACGGTCCTCCGTACGCCAACGGCAGTATTCACATCGGTCATGCGGTCAACAAGATCCTCAAGGACATGATCATCCGTTCCAAAACCCTGGCCGGCTTCGATGCGCCGTACGTGCCGGGCTGGGACTGCCATGGCCTGCCCATCGAACACAAGGTCGAAGTCACCCACGGCAAGAACCTGGGCGCCGACAAGACCCGCGAACTGTGCCGCGCCTACGCCACCGAGCAGATCGAAGGCCAGAAGGCCGAATTCATTCGCCTGGGCGTGCTGGGTGACTGGGCCAACCCCTACAAAACCATGAATTTCACCAACGAGGCCGGTGAAATCCGTGCCTTGGCGGAAATGGTCAAGGGCGGCTTCGTGTTCAAGGGCCTCAAGCCGGTGAACTGGTGCTTTGACTGCGGTTCGGCCCTGGCCGAGGCCGAGGTCGAATACCAGGACAAGAAGTCCGACACCATCGACGTGGCCTTCAATGTCGCCGACCAGCAGAGCCTGGCCGATGCCTTCGGCTTGCCGGGCCTGGAAAAGACCGCCGCCATCGTCATCTGGACCACCACCCCGTGGACCATCCCGGCCAACCAGGCCCTCAACGTGCACCCTGAGTTTACCTACGCCCTGGTGGACGTCGGTGATCGCTTGCTGCTGCTGGCCGAGGAACTGGTGGAGTCGTGCCTGTCGCGCTACGAGCTGACCGGCAACGTCATCGCCACCGCCAAGGGCGCGGCCTTGGAACATATCCACTTCCAGCACCCGTTCTACCACCGTACTTCGCCGGTCTACCTGGCTGACTATGTAGAGCTGAGCGCCGGTACCGGCGTGGTCCACTCGGCGCCTGCCTATGGCGAAGACGACTTCGTCAGCTGCAAGCGCAACGGCATGACCAACGATGAGATCCTGACCCCGGTGCAAAGCAACGGTGTCTACGCCGAGAATCTGGAGTTCTTCGGTGGCCAGTTCATCTTCAAGGCCAACGCCAACATCATCGCCAAACTGGCTGAAGTCGGCGCGCTGTTGAATACCCAGGCCATCACCCACAGCTACATGCACTGCTGGCGCCACAAGTCGCCACTGATCTACCGCGCCACCGCGCAGTGGTTCGTGGGCATGGACAAGCAGCCCACCGAAGGCGCCACCCTGCGCAACCGCGCGGTGAAAGCCATCGAAGAGACCAAGTTCGTCCCCACCTGGGGCCAGGCGCGCCTGCACTCCATGATCGCCAACCGTCCCGACTGGTGCATCTCGCGTCAGCGCAACTGGGGCGTGCCAATCCCGTTCTTCCTGAACAAGGCAAGCGGCGAGCTGCACCCACGTACCGTCGAACTGATGGAAATCGTTGCCAAGCGCGTTGAAGTCGAGGGCATCGAAGCCTGGTTCAAGCTGGACGCCACCGAACTGTTGGGCGCCGAGGCTGATCAGTACGACAAGATCAGCGACACCCTGGACGTGTGGTTCGACTCCGGCACCACCCACTGGCACGTGCTGCGTGGTTCGCACCCCATGGGCCACGAGACCGGCCCGCGCGCCGACCTGTACTTGGAAGGTAGCGACCAGCACCGCGGCTGGTTCCACTCGTCGTTGCTGACCGGATGCGCCATCGACAACCACGCGCCGTACCGCGAGCTGCTGACCCACGGTTTCACCGTGGACGAGAACGGCCGCAAGATGTCCAAGTCGCTAGGCAACGTCATCGCCCCGCAGAAGGTCAACGACACCCTGGGCGCCGACATCATGCGCCTGTGGGTTTCGGCCACCGACTACTCGGGCGAAATGGCCGTGTCGGACACCATCCTGCAGCGCAGCGCCGATGCCTACCGCCGTATCCGTAACACCGCGCGCTTCCTGCTGTCGAACCTGTCGGGCTTCAACCCGGCCACCGACCTGCTGCCAGCCGATGAAATGATCGCCCTGGACCGCTGGGCCGTGGACCGCGCCCTGTTGCTGCAGCGCGAGCTGGAAGAGCACTACGGCGAATACCGCTTCTGGAACGTGTACTCCAAGGTCCACAACTTCTGCGTGCAGGAGCTGGGTGGTTTCTACCTGGACATCATCAAGGACCGCCAGTACACCACCGGCGCCAACAGCACCGCACGCCGTTCGTGCCAGACCGCGCTGTTCCACATCTCCGAAGCGCTGGTGCGCTGGATCGCACCGATCCTGGCCTTCACTGCCGACGAGCTGTGGCAGTACCTGCCGGGCGAACGCAACGAGTCGGTCATGCTCAACACCTGGTACCAGGGCCTCACCGAACTGCCGGAAGGCTTCGAGCTGGGTCGCGAATACTGGGAAGGCGTGATGGCGGTGAAAACCGCGGTCAACAAGGAACTGGAGAACCAGCGTGCGGCGAAAGCCATCGGTGGCAACCTGCAGGCCGAAGTCACCCTGTACGCCGACGAAGCCGTCAGCGCCGACCTGACCAAGCTGGGCAACGAACTGCGCTTTGTGCTTATCACGTCCAAGGCCACCGTGGCGCCATTTGTCGATGCCCCAGCCGACGCAGTGGTCACCGAAGTGGAAGGCCTGAAACTGAAAGTGGTCAAGTCCGGCTACACCAAGTGCGCCCGCTGCTGGCATTTCAGCGATGACATCGGCGTGAACGCCGAGCATCCGGAAATCTGCGGTCGTTGCGCCGACAACATCAGCGGTGCAGGCGAGGTGCGTCACTATGCCTAAGGCCGATACCGGGCGCTTCGGGCGCCTGGGTTGGGTCTGGTTGAGCGTGCTGGTCCTGGTCCTCGACCAGGTCAGCAAGTTCTACTTCCAGAGCAACCTCAGCCTGTACCAGCAGATGGTGGTCATCCCCGACTACTTCAGCTGGACACTGGCCTACAACACCGGCGCCGCCTTCAGCTTCCTGGCTGACAGCTCCGGCTGGCAACGCTGGCTGTTCGCCCTGATCGCCGTGGTGGTCAGCGCCGTGCTGCTGGTGTGGCTCAAGCGCCTGGGCCGCAACGAAAACTGGCTGGCCGTGGCGCTGGTGCTGGTACTGGGCGGCGCGCTGGGCAACCTGTACGACCGCATTGCACTGGGCCACGTGATCGATTTCGTGCTGGTGCACTGGCAGAACCGCTGGTACTTCCCGGCGTTCAACCTGGCCGACAGCGCCATTACCGTGGGCGCCGTGATGCTGGCCCTGGACATGTTCAAGAGCAAGAAAACCGGAGAAGCGGTCAATGACTGAGCAGCGTATCGCTCAAAATACCGAAGTGACCCTGCACTTCGCCCTGCACCTTGAAAACGGCGACACCGTCGACAGCACTTTCGACAAGGCCCCGGCCGTGTTCAAGGTGGGCGACGGCAACCTGCTGCCAGGTTTCGAGGCCGCTATCTTCGGCTTCAAGGCCGGCGACAAGCGCACCGTGGTGGTCCCGCCGGAGAATGCCTTCGGTCAGCCCAACCCACAGAACGTGCAGATCATGCCACGCTCCCAGTTCCAGGACATGGAGCTGTCGGAAGGGCTGCTGGTGATCTTCAACGACGCCGCCAACACTGAATTGCCTGGCGTGGTGAAGGCGTTCGACGACGCGCAAGTGACCGTCGACTTCAACCACCCACTGGCCGGCAAAACCCTGAACTTCGAAGTGGACATCATCGAGGTCAAGGCTCTCTGAGCCCTGACCCTGCGCGCAAGCACGAGGCACAGCATGCAAATCAAACTCGCCAACCCCCGTGGCTTCTGCGCAGGTGTGGACCGGGCGATCGAAATCGTCAACCGCGCCCTGGAAGTCTTCGGCCCGCCGATCTATGTGCGTCATGAAGTGGTGCACAACAAGTTCGTGGTGGAAGACCTGCGCAACCGCGGTGCCATTTTCGTCGAAGAACTGGACCAGGTGCCGGACGACGTCATCGTCATCTTCAGCGCCCACGGTGTTTCCCAGGCCGTGCGCCAGGAAGCGGCTGGCCGTGGCCTGAAAGTGTTCGACGCCACCTGCCCGCTGGTGACCAAGGTGCACATCGAAGTGGCGCGCTACAGCCGCGACGGTCGTGAGTGCATCCTCATTGGCCACGCCGGTCACCCGGAAGTGGAAGGCACCATGGGCCAGTACGACGGCAGCAATGGCGGCTCGATCTACCTGGTGGAAGACGAGAAGGACGTGGCCAGCCTGCAGGTGCGCAACCCCGACAACCTGGCCTTCGTGACCCAGACCACGCTGTCGATGGACGACACCAGCCGCGTCATCGACGCCCTGCGTGGCCGCTTCCCGAACATCGGTGGCCCGCGCAAGGACGACATCTGCTACGCCACGCAAAACCGCCAGGACGCAGTCAAGCAACTGGCCGACGAGTGCGACGTGGTTCTGGTAGTGGGCAGCCCCAACAGCTCCAACTCCAACCGCCTGCGCGAATTGGCCGAACGCATGGCCACCCCTGCCTACCTCATCGACGGCGCCGAAGACATGCAGCAAGCCTGGTTCGACGGTGTGCAACGCATCGGCATCACCGCTGGCGCCTCGGCACCGGAAGTGCTGGTGCGCGGCGTGATCAACCAGCTGCACGCCTGGGGTGCCACCGGTGCCGAAGAGCTGGACGGGCGGCCGGAGAACATCACGTTCTCGATGCCCAAGGAACTACGCGTCAAGGCGATCTGATTGCTGAATTGAACAAAGGGCCTGAGTGGCCCTTTCGTTTGTCAGGTGCACGCGGCCGCTCTTGGCGATCACCACCTGGTAATGACTCTCCCCGGTATGCCCGTCGCAGACATGCACCGTACCGGCCTGAAACGCCCCGCTGTCTTGTAACGCCCAGCCTTGGGCGGTAAAGCGCACCTGCGCACGCACCGGCGAATTGCCGTAAACCGCCAGGCGAGGATCGCCCTGATTTACCCGCAACACCGGATTGCGTTCATCACTGGCGCCCTGGCCACTGTGGTCGGCAATGATCCGCCAACCGCTGGACCAGTCGCCGTCCAGTGCATGAATGACCACGTCCTGGTTACGCAGTACCGCCTCGGTACGTGCCACGCGTAACCCAGTCAACAACTCGTGGGCGGCTATCTGGCGCCGCTGAGCCTGAGTCATGGCTTGATAATGGGGCAGCGCCAGGTGCATCAGCACTGCCGCTACCGTTACCGCCACCATCAATTGAACGAGACTGAAACCGCGCTGCTGCATGCCGATGCTCCCTGCTTGGCAAACCTGAGACGACTTTGTACAGATGAACGCTGATCCCTCTGGAACAACCGTATATCCTGTGCCGTGCTTTTGCGCAGGCACTGCTGGTTTATAGTCCAGCGCATTCGGGGGGAGCGGGGCAGATGGATTCAAGACGTAACGGATTCACGATGGTGGAGATGCTGGTGACGGTTGCGATATTTGCCATCATGGCCGCGATTGCACTGCCGTCGTATACCACCATCATTGCCAATAACAGGGCGGACACAGAGACCGGAGAATTCTACCGGGCACTCAACTATGCGCGCCTGGAAGCCATCAACCGCGGTTTGAGCGTGCGCATCACCCCCTCCACATCCGGCGTCTGGACCAGCGCCCTGAATATCACGCTCAGCAGTGCAGGCACGTCCTTGAGGGTCATTCCCGCCATGTCCAGTTCAGCCGCCCTGAGCTTCAGCACCACGGCGGCCTACATTGAATTCAACAATCTGGGCGGGCTGACGTTCCCAGCTTCGGCGTTGACGTTGACCTACACCCAGGGAACGGTGAGCCGCAACCTGGGTGTTTGCCTCAACGGGCGGGTGGTCTTGAGCGGGACGTGCACATGAAGCTCAAACCACTCCAACGCGGTTTTTCCCTGATCGAAGTCCTGGTGGCAATGCTGATCATGACCATTGGTTTGATGGGCGCTGCCGCCATCCAGCTCAATGCGCTGAAATATACCGACAGCTCGGCCATGCGCACCCAGGCCAGCTTCATTGCTTACGACATGCTGGACCGTATCCGTGCCAATAACCTGGTCAACTACAGCATCGCCTCGGCCATGGCAGCGACCACGACCACCGCAACGTCCGACCCCCGGGCTTTGGACTGGTCCGACTTCAAAGGCAATATCACCTCGGGCCTTGGCGGCACCACCAATAATGCCGACGGCTCGATCGTGATTGCCAACAACGTCATTACCATCACCATCAAATGGGGAGACTCGCGCGCGGGTAAAACGTTGAACGCCATCAATGCCAGCGCGGTGGCCAACGACACCTCTGTCCAGACGTTCACCCTGGTTTCCCGAGCCTTCAACGACGCCACGGTGACCCAATGAAAAAGCACTCGGCTGGTTTTGGCTTGATCGAACTGATGGTGGCGCTGACCTTGGGCCTGATTATTCTGCTGGGGGTGTCGCAGATATTCGTGGCGGCCAAGAATACTTACCTGTCCCAGAACGCCGCGGCGGCCATGCAGGAAGATGCTCGTTATGTGTTGAGCAAGATGGTTCAGGAAATTCGCATGACCGGGATGTTCAGCTATGTCGTGCCAACGCCTGACAGCACGGCCCTGGATTTTACCCTCGCGTCGACCACGCCCTTCAATTATGTCGCCACCACGGTCGGCACTGTCACGACAGGCGTAATGACCCTGCTCACCGCCGATGTTGGCGGCAATGGCAGCGCGCCAACCTGGACCATTCTGACTGACCCTACGCTGAACACGGCTACCGTGACCGCAGGGGCGAAAACGACCGCGGGATTGATCTCGATGCCGATCCGCCGGGTGATCTACACCTACGACAGTACCAACCAGCGCTTGCTGACAACGATTGCCGGTGTGCAGTCCGTGCTCATCAGCAACGTCAGCGCCATGAGTATCCTGTTTGGCATCAGTGGCGGCAGCGGGGCCATTACCTCCTACACCAGCACGCCGCCCGCCACCACAGCGGGGCTTGCGAACGTCCTCAGTGTACGTATTTCCCTGACCTTGTCAGACCCCAACAATCGCGTGAAGCCGCAGGCGTTCAGTGTTGTCGCCGCCATCCGTAACCGTCTGCCATGAGAGCCTTGTCGATGCCCCGCCCCCCCCTTGCTGGTTTTCGAGGTCCTGGCGCTGCCCGGCAACAGGGTATGGTGTTGCTGGTTGCGCTGGTGATGCTGTTGCTGATCACCATGATCGGTATTTCCTCCATGCAGAACGCCACATTGCAGGAAAAAATGGCCGGTAGCGTGCAGATGCGCAACACCACCTTTCAGGCCGCGGAGGCTGCATTGCGGGTTGGAGAGAATGCCGTGGCCGCCACCGGCTACACCCTGGTCCAGTGCACCACTTCGCTGACCTGTTCGCCTCCCCCCGCCACGGAATACAACAACGTGACCGCTGCCGGCACCACCGGAACTTCGGGTATCGCCTGGGTTGCGGTGGGCACTACGGGGTTTTATGGCGTGCAGTTCCTCGGCATTCCCGCGGCAGGCACGATACCGAACACCACGTCCAGCTCGTCGCTCTATCGCATTACCGCCATAGGCTTTACCGCGGCAACGCCTTTGACCAATCCGCGCACCGTTCTGGAGAGTGTGTATGGCAAGTAATGGATGGTGGCCGGTGCGCGGCCTGCTCAAAGCGCTCCTGGGAATGCTGCTCGGGATATTCATCAGCGTGCCGGCGTTCGGCTTCACGCCTATTACCGCGCCCCTGTTGAGTGCTGCCGCGGTAACCCCCAACGTCATGCTGCTGGTGGACAACTCCGGCAGTATGGACAGCATCATTGAGGACTCGGGGTTCGACTCCACGCTCACCTGGCCGGCGGTGTATTCAGCCAGTTATTCCTGCTTCCTGTTTTTCTGCGGGTATTCCTCGGGTAGCCAGATCGGAGGGGGCGCGGACTATGTATTCGTCGGCAACTTGAGCCAGGGTACCTGTAGCAGTGGCCAGTACGCTTTCTACCGCAGCAGCACTGCAGTAACCTGCCTGACCTTGCCCGACCCGCGTGGCAGCGGTCAGACCCGTTACCCGGTGGATTACCTTTCGTACCTGGTGAGCAAGTCCAACGCCGGCAGTGCAATTACCGTCACCAGCAGCACACGCATGCTCACGGCAATCAGCGTGGCCAAGACCCTGGTCACGGCGAACCGCAACCTGCGCATCGGCCTGTCGACCTTCAACCCTCCGACAAATGCCGACCGGGGCCCGGGCGGCAACATTACCCAGGCAATCAGCGATTTGCAGCCTGTTACTGCCTACGGCACCACCGGGCTGGTGCCAACCGTGACGCAAACCCAGGCCAACACCAACTACCAGGCCCTGATCAACGCCATTGGCGGGCTGAGTGCAAGCTCGAACACGCCGCTGGCGGAAACCTATTACGAAATCACCCGCTACATGCGTGGCATGTCGCCGTACTACAACTCGTCACCATCCACCTATACCAGCCCCATCCAGTACCGCTGTCAGAAAAACTTTGGCGTGGTGATCACCGACGGGCTGCCCACCTACGACCGCACCTTCCCCAAGAACGATCCGTTGGGGGGGACCAACCTGCCCAACTGGGACGGTATCAACAACGATGGCAACAACCTCAATGGCGATGATGAAGGGGATACGCTGTACCTGGATGACATTGCCAAGTTTGCCTATGACATCGACATGAAGGCCGTGGCCACCAACAGTACCGACGCCACAGGCAAGAGCTGGGGGGCGGCGGACTTCCCCAAGCAGAACATGTTTACCTACGCCATCGGTTTTACCGCCAGCAACCAGATGCTGATCGACACGGCCAGCTACGGCCATGGCAAATACTACCTGGCCACCGACAACGCCTCGCTGACCAGCGCGTTGTCTTCCGCGCTGAGTGACATTACCTCCAAGGCCGGCTCCGGCGGCTCCGGCACGGTCAGCGCCACTACCCTGACGTCTTCTTCGTTCTACTACCAGACACTCTACGATCCGGTTGACTGGCGCGGCATTGTCGAAGCCTTTCCCCTGAGTAGCACAGGGACGGCCAGTACCACGGCCAGCTGGAATACCAACACCACTATGGCGGTGGGCACGACGGCGCCAACCTTCGAGTCCTACAACACGGTGACGGCCGCACCGATCACCATGGCCTACGCCAACTATGGTGCGGCGCAGCAGACCGTATTGAATGCCAACCTGCCGACCGGTATAACCGGGACTAACCTGGTGAACTGGAGCAAAGGCACCAACATCACCGGGCTGCGCACCCGCACGGTGTTGCTGGGCGATATCATCAATTCGCCGCTGGTCCAGGCCGCCAAGACCGACCAGACGGCGTCGAGCCTGGTAGGGGATTCAAGCTACACCACCTACCTGGCCACGAAGTCAGTAGGGATGACCAACAGCCTGGTGGTCAACGCCAACGATGGCTTCACCAACGTCATCAACGCCAGCACTGGCGTGCGCAGCTATGCCTACATGCCGTCCACGGCGCTGGCATCGCTGTACAAGGTATCGGACACCGGTTACATCAACGGCAACTCTCATGCGTTTCTCAATGACGGCCCTATCGCGGTGTATGACGCCCAGATCAGCAGCGGCTGGAAAACGCTCGCCTTGAGCGGTACGGGGGCTGGCGGCAAGGCCTACTCGGCCATCCAGCTTTACGACGCAACCCTGGGCAACGTGGTCAAGGCATTGTGGGAGCTGCGCCCGGACAGCTTCTCTGCCAGCAGTTCCACCCCCTTTGC
The DNA here is from genome assembly GCF_000263855.1 of Pseudomonas sp. M47T1. Taxonomy (GTDB): domain Bacteria; phylum Pseudomonadota; class Gammaproteobacteria; order Pseudomonadales; family Pseudomonadaceae; genus Aquipseudomonas. Next base: position 112,380 of record NZ_AJWX01000017.1, on the reverse strand, counting down.
TGACTTGGGTTATGCCTACTCGACGCCCCAGGTGGCCAAACTGTCCGACGGTACCTGGGCGGCCTTTATTGCCAACGGTTATGGCAGCACCAAGGGCGTGGCATCCTTGTTCGTGGTCAACCTTGCGACCGGCGCGCTGATCAAGGAAATCGTCGCCGAGAGCAGCAATGGCAGCAACGGTCTGTCCACCGTAGCGCTCAAGGTCAATGCCTCCAACGTTGTACAGGCGGCCTACGGCGGTGACCTGCTGGGGCACATGTGGAAGTTCGACTTGAGCAGCACGTCCACGGCCAGTTGGGGCATGGCGTTTTCGGGCAGCCCGTTGTTCACCGCGCCGGGCGGCTCCAGCCAACCAATCACGGCCGCACCGTTGCTGATTACCAACGCTACCAGCGGCAAGATGGTCTATTTCGGCACTGGCAAGCTGAATGAAACAGCGGACAAGACCACTACCGCCGCCCAGGGCTTTTACGCCGTGTGGGACGCCGATACCAACACCACGGGCAACTACACCACCGCCAACCTGCAGTCCCAGGCCGTCACCGGCATCAACAGTGCGGGGTACGTGATCAGCACCAGCAATACCACGGACTACACCTCGCTGAAAGGCTGGTACCTGCCGTTGGTATTTGGTACTTCACTGACGGGGCATCGGGTTATCTATCAGGCGGCGTACAAGACCAGCCGGATCATCTTCACCTCGGCATTTGTCGATACTACCGACGCCTGCGCCAGCCAGGGTGCGGGTTACACCTTCGAGCTGAACGCGTTGAACGGCAGTATCCTCAGCTACCCTGTGCTCGACACCAATGGCGATGGGGTGGTCAACTCCAGCGACACCATTGTCAGCGGCATCTATATCTCCACGGGCATCCCCAACCTGAACGGCATCATTGATGTGGCTTCAACCAACAGCCAGGTGAAAATCATCAACGATTCGAGCGGCACCATCACCAAGCTGGTGGAGGCGGGCACCGGCACGGCGACCTTGGGGCGGATCCTTTGGCGACAAATTCAATGAGGGAACAGTGAACATGCAACGAAAGATTCTGGGTTTCACGCTGGTAGAGCTGATGGTTGTGGTGGCTATTGTCGGCATCCTCGCTGCAATTGCCTATCCGTCGTACACCAGTTATGTGCAGCGAACGCACCGTGCCGAGATCACCGAGCTGATGTCCGAGACTGCGCAGAACCTGGAGCGCTGGTATTCGAAGTACGGTACTTATGTCAACTTCACCTCCCCGGCCAGCAACGCCTGGTACACCGTGAGTTTTTCCGTTGCGCCTAGCGCTTCAGGTTACACCCTGCAAGCTGTGCCGATTGCCGGTACGCTCATGGCCAACGACGCCTGCGGTACCTTCACCCTTGCGCAGGACGGCACCCGCACCATCACTGGCACTGCCCCCATGACCGTCGCCAAATGCTGGGGCCGTTGAGTGCCCTCTGATCCTGGACCAACCATGCCCACACAACAAGAACTCATCATCATCGGCGGCGGCGTCATCGGCCTGCTGACCGCCCTGAACCTGGCCCCCCACGTGGCCCGCATCACCCTGCTGGACCGCGCAGGCGTAGGCCAGGAATCGTCCTGGGCCGGTGGCGGCATCGTCTCGCCGCTGTACCCCTGGCGCTACAGCCCGGCGGTGACGGCGCTGGCGCACTGGTCCCAGGACTTCTACCCGCAGTTGGGCGCGCGGCTGTTCGCCGACACCGGCATCGACCCCGAGGTGCACACCACTGGCCTGTACTGGCTGGACCTGCCCGATGAAGACGAAGCGCTGGCCTGGGCAGCGCGCCTGAACCGGCCCCTGAGCAAGGTGGATATTTCGGCGGCCTACGACGGCGTGCCGGTGCTGGGCGGTGGCTACCGCAGCGCCATCTACATGGCCGACGTGGCCAATGTGCGCAACCCGCGCCTGGTGAAATCGCTGAAAGCGGCGCTATCGGCGCAGCCGAACGTGACCGTGCGCGAGCACTGCGAAGTGCGCGGCTTCCTGCGTGATGGCCAGGCCATCGTCGGTGTCGACGCGGCGCAGGGCGAGCTGCGCGCCGATCAGGTGGTGCTGACGGCGGGTGCCTGGAGTGGTGATTTGCTGGAAAGCCTGGGCGTGCGTTTGCCGGTGGAGCCGGTGAAGGGGCAGATGATTCTGTTCAAGTGCGAGGCGGACTTCCTGCCGAGCATGGTGCTGGCCAAGGGGCGCTATGCGATTCCTCGTCGCGACGGTCACATTCTGGTGGGCAGCACGCTGGAGCATGAGGGCTATGACAAGACGCCTACCGTCAGCGCGCTGGAAAGCCTGAAGGCCTCGGCCATTGAGCTGCTGCCGGCGTTGGCCAATGCCACGCCGGTCAAGCACTGGGCGGGATTGCGGCCGGGTTCGCCGGAGGGCATTCCATTTATTGGTGCACTGGAGGGTGTCGAGGGGCTGTGGCTGAACTGCGGCCACTACCGTAACGGCCTGGTGTTGGCGCCGGCGTCCTGCCAATTGTTTGCTGACCTGATGCTGGGTCGCGAGCCCATCATCGATCCCGCTCCCTACGCGCCAGCAGGCCGTTTGGCGTAACCCGTAGCTGGCGCAGGCTGCTAAGAGGTTTGCAGGACCTTTGGCGGTGTCAGGTTGATCGCGGGCCCCCTGTGCGGGCCTTCGCAGCCTGGCAGCAGCTCCGGGGCGCAGGTGGGGGGGTTATTCCAGGCCGAGCTTTTTGAGGCGGTAGCGCATCGAACGGAACGACAGGTTCAAGCGCTGCGCCGCTGCCGTGCGGTTCCAGCGGGTTTCTTCCAGGGCCTGCAAGATCAGTTTGCGTTCGATGGTTTCCAGGAAGTCTTCCAGGTTGTCCACGTTGGTCAGGTCCGGCACGCCGTTTTCGGCCACCGGGGCCGATTCGGTGAGGCGCAAGTCGCTGGCTTCGATACGTTCGTTTTCACACAGGGTGTAAGCCCGCTCCAGCATGTTTTCCAGTTCGCGCACGTTGCCGGGGAAGCGATAGCCCTTCAGGGTTTCCAGCGCTGCCGGGCTCAGTTGCGCCGGCGGCAGGCCGCTGCCCTGGGCCAGGCGCTTGAGCACCTTGGTGGCCAGCAGCAGGATGTCCTCCCGGCGTTCGCGCAGCGAGGGCACGCGCAGTTCGATAACGTTGAGGCGGTAGTACAGGTCCTGGCGGAAGCGCCCGGCGGCCACTTCGGCGTTCAAATCCTTATGGGTGGCACACAGTACGCGCACATCCACCACCACTTCGCTCTGGCCGCCAATGCTGCGAATGGCCTTTTCCTGAATGGCGCGCAGCAGTTTGACCTGCATGGCCAGTGGCAGGTCAGCCACTTCATCCAGAAACAAGGTGCCGCCGCTGGCCGCCTGGAACAGCCCTGGCTTGTCCTCCATGGCACCGGTGAAGCTGCCTTTGCGATGGCCGAAGAATTCGCTTTCCATCAGCTCGGAGGGAATGGCCCCGCAGTTCACCGGCACGAACGGCAACTCGGCGCGCGGGCCCTGTTCGTGGATCAGGCGTGCTACCAGTTCCTTGCCGCTGCCCGACTCGCCACTGATGTACACCGGCGCCTGGCTGCGGGCCAGGCGGCCGATCTGTTTGCGCATGGCCAGCATGGGCGGTGAATCGCCCAGCAGCCGGTCATCGATGCTCTGCTCGCTACCCGCCGGGCCTTGCAGGCGCAGGGCGGTGGTGACCAAGTCGCGCAGGCGCGGCAGGTCCACCGGTTTGGTCAGGAAGTCGAAGGCGCCGGCCTTCAAAGCGTTGATGGCGGTGTCGAGGCTGCCGTAGGCGGTAATCATCGCCACTGGCAGTTGCGGAAAGCGTTGCTGCATGTGCTGCACCAGCTCAAGGCCCGTGCCGTCGGGCAGGCGCATGTCGGTCAGGCACAGGTCGAAGGGCTCGCGGGCCAGCCAGTCGCGGGCTTCTTTGACGTTGCGCGCGCTGCGCGTGTCGAGCTTCATCCGGCCCAGGGTGATTTCCAGGAGTTCGCGGATATCCGGTTCATCGTCGACGATCAGGATCTTCTGCCGTTGGCTCATGTTCAACTCAGCTTCCGTGCATGGGCGAACGTGATCCGCAGGCAGCTGCCACCGCGTTCACGTGGTTTGTAGTCTAGGTGCGCCTGGTTGCTTTCGCACAGCTCACGGGAAATGTAGAGGCCCAATCCTGTTCCTTTGGTTTCGGTGGTGAAGAAAGGTTCGAAGATGTGTTGCAGTTGATCGGCCGAAAACCCGGGACCATCATCCAGTACGTCGAGAATAGGCAGGCCGTTGGTCGGTTCCACGAATAGGTTCAGCCACACCTGTGCCTGGCCGTGGGCATGGGCGCTGTAGCGCAGCCCGTTTTCCACCAGGTTGGTCAGCACCTGGGTCAGGTGGTGCGGGTCCATGCGGGTTTCGATCGGCCCGTCGGTGACGTACAGGTGCAGGGCCTGGCGCGGGGTGGCGCTGGTGCGGAAGTGTTCCAGGAACTGTTGCACAAATACCGTCAAGTCCAGCATCTGGGGCTCGGCCTGGCGCCGGCGAGACAGTTGCAGCACGTTCTCGATGATCAGGTTCATGCGCTTGGACTGGTCCTTGATGATCTGGGTCAGGCGCAGGTCGGCCGGGTCCAGGCTCTCTGATTCCTGCAGCAGTTGGCCGGCATGACTGATGGCGCCCAGCGGGTTGCGGATTTCATGGGCAATGCTGGCGGTCAGGCGGCCCAGGGCGGCCAGTTTCAGCTGCTGGGCCTGCTGCGCGATTTGCGACAGGTCTTCGAGAAACACCAGGGTTTGTTGCTGGTCGCCACGGCGAAGGGCGATGAAGCTTGGCTGCACCGAAGGGCCGGTGGGGGTGAACTTGATACTGCGCAGGCGCAACGTGGGGTTGGTGTGCCATTGCAGCAGGCGTTCCACCAGTTCTGGCGAATAGGCAGCGATCAACTGGCCGCTGAGGTGATACTGGCCAATCAGCTTGAGCGCGCCGTCGTTGGCCAGTTGCACGCGGTTGACGGTGTCCAGCACGAGGATGCCGGTGCGCATGCGCTGCAGGATCAGTGCGTTCAGCTCTTCCAGGTTGGTGACGTCGCTGGCGCGTTGTGAGGCCAGGTTTTCGCTGACCCGCAGCAGCCGCGTCAGGGCCTGCACCATCAGCGCCACGGCAAAGCACAGCACGCCCAGGGTGCTGGCCTGTACGTAGTTGGTGACGTTGTTGGGCCGCAGGAAGTTCAGGTAGAAGGTCAGGTAGATGATGCCGATGCTGCCCAGTGCGGCAATCAGCAGGCCATTGCGCCCGCGCAGCAGCAGATTGCTCATGGCCACCGAGGCAATCATCAAGTTGCCGATGCCGCTGGGCGTGCCGCCGCCGGCGTAGAACAGCCCGGACAGCATCAGGATGTCGAACAGCGCCAAGGCGAACACGTGGCCGGGCGGGCGCAGTTTTTCCAGCAGTATCACAGCGGCGATGTTGAGCAGCAGGTAGGCCCAGCTGCCACTGCGGAACCAGACGCCATTGGCCAGCTCCAGCAGCTTGTCGTCCATGTCGCTGGAAATCAGCAGGATCAGGGTAATGCCGATGGTCAGGCGGTACAGGTGATACAGGCGCAGCATGCGCCGCGCCTGGGGGCCGCCGGGCTGGAAGGTCTCAGCGCTCACGTGGGGCCGGGCCCTCGTTGAGGTGAGCCTGGGTGCAATACCAGTGCTGGCCGTTGCTGAGGGCGCGGTCTTGCGGCAAGTGCACACCGCAGTGGGCGCAGCGCACCATCAACAGCGCCTGCTCGGCACCGCGCTGGGCGGGCTGGCGCGGGGTGGGCTTGATCTTGCGCCACAGCCACAACACGGCAAAGACAATGGCGATCCAGAAAATCAGGCGAATCATGGTCAACAGCTCAAGCAGGGAGAGATGCGGCAGTGTAGGAGCGGGTAGGGCGTGGGACAAGCGGCGATGGGTATCGGCGGTGATATCTTTTTGATGGCCTGGGTACGCCGATACCGGTAGCCGCTGCCGCCAGGCTGCGCTGGCCTGGTGCCTCGCTGAAAATCTCCCGTGTAAATGCGGGCCGGCGCAGCCTGGTGGCAGCGACTACAGATATTTCAGGGCGGCAATATATTTCTGCGGATACAAAAAAAGAGGCCCGAAGGCCTCTTTTTTACTGCGGTGCTGTTCAGTCGAACAGGCCGAAGGTCATGTAGCTGAAGATCGAACGGCTTTTCTTCGGCGCGTCGTCTACCGGCTTGGCAGCGTCTTCGGCGGTGCCGCCCTGGTCTTTGGGCAGCAGGTCGCGCGGGATGGCATCCTTGGCGTCCTGGAACTGCTTGACCACGTCCTGGTTGGCTCGGGTTTCACCCGGTGGCAGCGGAGCACTGGTTTCCACCAGGCCCAGCGTGGCCTTGGTCAGCCAGGAGCGGTTGTCCGCTTCCTGCTGCTGAGGCACGAACTTGTCGTCCACCAGTTGCGGGTGGTCCGGGTAGTTCAGCTTCAGGGTTTCCAGGCTGGTGTTGGCCAGATCGTCCAGGCCAAGGCGCTGGTAGGACTCGACCATCACGGCCAGGCCATCACCGACGGACGGTGTTTCCTGGAAGTTTTCCACCACGTAGCGGCCACGGTTGGCGGCAGCGACGTAGGCCTGACGGGTCAGGTAGTAGTCAGCCACGTGAATCTCGTAGGCCGCCAGCAGGTTGCGCAGGTAGATCATGCGCTGCTTGGCGTCCGGCGCGTAGCGGCTGTTGGGGTAGCGGCTGGTGAGCTGGGCGAACTCGTTGTAGGAGTCGCGGGCAGCGCCCGGGTCACGCTTGGTCATGTCCAGCGGCAGGAAGCGCGCCAGCAGGCCACGGTCCTGGTCGAACGAGGTCAGGCCCTTGAGGTAGTAGGCGTAGTCCACGTTCGGGTGCTGCGGGTGCAGGCGGATGAAACGCTCGGCAGCCGACTTGGCCGCTTCAGGTTCGGAGTTCTTGTAGTTGGCGTAGATCAGCTCGAGCTGCGCCTGGTCGGCGTAGCGCCCGAACGGATAGCGGGAGTCCAGCGCCTTCAGTTTGGCGGTGGCGCTGGTATAGCTGTGGTTGTCCAGATCGGCCTGCGCCTGCTGGTACAGCTCGGTTTCGCTCAGGTTTTCGTCGACCACTTCCTTCTTCGACGAACAGGCGGCCGTGAGTCCGAGGATGGCGATCAGCAGCAGGTGTTTCACTTGCATGGCGGCTTGCGTCCCTATGACGGCCGCTGTCTTGGGCGTGACCGTCCTGTTATGATGAGCGCCCCGTGGAAGCCTCGGGGCAAAAGACGCCGTATTTAACCACAAGCGTGCAGCCGAAACCAAAGGCTGTGCCGCCGCCTAGTCCGAGCATGTCCGAGATCATACAACTTAGCGCAGAGGTGCCGTCCGAATTGGGCGGCCAACGCCTCGATCAAGTCGCCGCACAATTGTTCGCCGAGCACTCGCGCTCGCGCCTATCCGCCTGGATCAAAGAAGGCCGCCTGACCGTGGACGGTGGCGTGCTGCGCCCGCGTGACATCGTTCACGGCGGCGCTATCCTGGCCCTTTCCGCCGAACAGGAAGCCCAGGGCGAGTGGATCGCCCAGGACATCGAACTGGACATCGTCTACGAAGACGACGACATCCTGGTCATCAACAAGCCTGCGGGCCTGGTGGTGCACCCGGCTGCCGGCCACGCCGACGGTACCCTGCTCAACGCCTTGCTGCACCACGTGCCGGACATCGTCAACGTCCCGCGCGCCGGCATCGTGCACCGCCTGGACAAGGACACCACCGGCCTTATGGTGGTGGCCAAGACCATCCAGGCGCAGACAAAACTGGTTACCCAGCTGCAAAGCCGTACCGTCAGTCGGATTTATGAGTGCATCGTGATCGGTGTGGTGACCGCCGGGGGCAAGATCAACGCGCCCATCGGTCGCCACGGCCAGCAGCGCCAGCGCATGGCGGTGATGGAAGGTGGCAAGCCTGCCGTCAGCCACTACCGCGTGCTGGAGCGCTTCCGTTCCCACACCCATGTGCGGGTCAAGCTGGAAACCGGCCGTACCCACCAGATTCGCGTGCACATGTCACACATCAACTTCCCGTTGGTGGGCGACCCAGCTTACGGTGGTCGCTTCCGCATTCCGCCGGCGGCCAACCCGAGCATGGTCGACGCGCTCAAGACCTTCCCGCGCCAGGCCCTGCACGCACGCTTCCTGGAGCTGGAACACCCCACCACCGGTGAGCGCATGAGCTGGGAATCGCCGCTGCCGGACGACTTCGTCTGGCTGCTGTCGTTGCTCAAGCAGGACCGCGAGGCGTTCATCGGGTGAGTGAGTTGATGCAGGACCTGATTTTCCCCGATTGGCCGGCACCGGCCAACGTCAGGTCCTGCGTCACCACTCGGCAGGGCGGCGTCAGCGTCGCGCCTTTCGAATCGTTCAACCTCGGTGACCACGTGGGCGACAGCCCGGCGTCGGTGGCCGATAACCGTGCGCGCCTGACCCGCCAGTTTGGTATCCAGCCGGCCTGGCTCAAGCAGGTGCACGGGGTGAGCGTGGCCCATGCCGACCCTGGGGGGATCGCTGAGGCGGACGCCAGCTGGACGTCGACGCCGGGCATTGCCTGCACGGTGATGACCGCCGACTGCCTGCCGGCCCTGTTCTGCGACCGCGCCGGTACCCGCGTGGGCGCCGCCCATGCCGGCTGGCGTGGGCTGGCGGCCGGGGTGCTGGAGGCCACGGCCAACAGCCTGGGTGTGCCGGCCAGCGAGATTCTGGTGTGGCTGGGCCCGGCCATTGGCCCGCGCAATTTTGAAGTGGGGGCCGAGGTGCGCGACATCTTCATGGCCAGCCACCCCGAAACCGCCGAAGCCTTTGTGCCAGGCGCCCAGCCCGGCAAGTACCTGGCCGACATTTACGCCCTGGCGCGCCTGCGCCTGGCGGCCATGGGCATTACTGCCGTGTACGGTGGTGGTGAATGCACCATCGAGGATCTACGCTTCTTCTCTTACCGGCGCGCGCCGCAGACGGGGCGCTTCGCTTCGCTGATCTGGCTGGGATAGTGGGAGCGGGCTTTGCCCGCGAATGTGCCGCCGCCTGACTGCTGGAGTGCGCGGGGTCCTTTTCGCGGGCAGAGCCCACTCCCACAACTAATTCCAAATGCGATCCCTTGTGGGACCGGACGAAGCTCGGGAACCAGGCGCCACCGAATCATGACCTGGGTCAAGCCACTGCCGCTTGAATCCTGAACAATCTCCCCCATCTATATCGGTATCTCAGGCAGGTTTTTCTTCATCAGGTGTGTCCATCGCTCCGGCCTGCCCCTATAGGAAGGTGACTCATGCGTATAGACCGTTTGACCAGTAAGTTGCAATTAGCCTTATCCGACTCCCAATCCTTGGCCGTGGGCATGGACCATCCGGCCATCGAGCCTGCGCATTTGATGCAGGCGCTGCTCGACCAGCAGGGCGGTTCCATCAAGCCGCTGCTGATGCAGACCGGCTTCGACGTGAACAGCCTGCGCAAGGAGTTGAGCAAAGAGCTCGACCGCCTGCCAAAAATCCAGAACCCCACCGGCGACGTCAACATGTCCCAGGACCTGGCGCGCCTGCTCAACCAGGCCGACCGCCTGGCCCAGCAGAAAGGTGACCAGTTCATCTCCAGCGAGCTGGTGTTGTTGGCTGCCATGGACGAAAACAGCAAACTGGGCAAGTTGCTGCTGGGCCAGGGGGTGAGCAAGAAGGCCCTGGAAAACGCCATCATCAACCTGCGTGGCGGCGAAGCGGTGAACGACGCCAACGCCGAGGACTCGCGCAAGTCCTTGGAAAAATACACCGTGGACCTCACCAAGCGCGCCGAAGAGGGCAAGTTGGACCCGGTGATCGGCCGTGACGACGAAATTCGTCGCACCATCCAGGTCTTGCAGCGCCGCACCAAGAACAACCCGGTATTGATCGGTGAGCCTGGAGTGGGCAAGACCGCCATTGCCGAGGGCCTGGCCCAGCGCATCATCAATGGTGAAGTGCCCGACGGCCTGCGTGGCAAGCGCCTGCTGTCCTTGGACATGGGCTCGCTGATCGCCGGCGCCAAGTTCCGTGGCGAGTTCGAAGAGCGCCTCAAGGGCGTGCTCAATGATCTGTCCAAGCAGGAAGGCCAGATCATTCTGTTCATCGACGAGCTGCACACCATGGTGGGCGCCGGCAAGGGCGAAGGCTCCATGGACGCCGGCAACATGCTCAAGCCGGCGCTGGCTCGCGGTGAGCTGCACTGTGTGGGCGCCACCACTCTGAACGAATACCGTCAATACATAGAGAAGGACGCGGCGCTGGAGCGACGCTTCCAGAAAGTGCTGGTGGAAGAGCCGAGCGAGGAAGACACCATCGCCATCCTGCGCGGCCTGAAAGAGCGCTATGAAGTGCACCACAAGGTGGCCATCACCGACGGCGCGATCATTGCCGCGGCCAAGCTCAGCCATCGCTACATCACCGACCGCCAGTTGCCGGACAAGGCCATCGACCTGATCGACGAAGCCGCCAGCCGCATCCGCATGGAAATCGACTCCAAGCCAGAAGTGCTGGACCGCCTGGAGCGCCGCCTGATCCAGCTCAAGGTCGAATCCCAGGCCTTGAAGAAAGAGGACGACGAGGCGGCCATCAAGCGCCTGGAAAAACTGACCGAGGAAATTACCCGGCTGGAGCGTGAGTACGCCGACCTTGAAGAGGTCTGGACCTCGGAAAAAGCCGAGGTGCAGGGCTCTGCGCAGATTCAGCAGAAAATCGAACAGTCACGCCAGGAACTGGAAGCCGCCCGCCGCCGCGGCGACCTGAATCGCATGGCCGAGCTGCAGTACGGGATAATCCCGGACCTGGAACGCAGCCTGCAAATGGTCGACCAGCACGGCAAGAGCGACAACCAGTTGCTGCGCAGCAAGGTCACCGAGGAAGAAATTGCCGAAGTGGTGTCGAAGTGGACCGGCATTCCTGTCTCGAAAATGCTCGAAGGCGAGCGCGAGAAGCTGTTGAAAATGGAAAGCCTGTTGCACCAGCGCGTCATCGGCCAGGACGAGGCGGTGGTGGCGGTGGCCAACGCGGTACGGCGTTCGCGCGCCGGGCTGTCCGACCCTAACCGCCCAAGCGGTTCGTTCATGTTCCTGGGCCCTACCGGCGTGGGCAAGACCGAACTGTGCAAGGCGCTGGCCGAGTTCCTGTTCGACACCGAAGAGGCCATGGTGCGCATCGACATGTCCGAGTTCATGGAGAAACATTCCGTGGCTCGCCTGATTGGTGCCCCACCAGGCTACGTCGGTTACGAGGAGGGCGGTTACCTGACCGAAGCCGTGCGTCGCAAACCGTACTCGGTGGTGCTGCTGGACGAAGTCGAGAAGGCGCATCCGGACGTGTTCAACGTGTTGCTGCAAGTGCTGGACGACGGACGCCTGACCGACAACCAGGGGCGCACCGTGGACTTCCGCAACACCGTGATCGTGATGACTTCCAACCTGGGCTCGGCGCAGATCCAGGAGTTGACCGGTGACCGTGAGGCTCAGCGTGCGGCCGTGATGGACGCGGTGAGCTCGCACTTCCGGCCGGAGTTCATCAACCGTATCGACGAGGTGGTGATCTTCGAAGCGCTGGCCCGCGATCAGATCGCCGGCATCACGCAAATCCAGCTTGGCCGCCTGCGCAGCCGCCTGGCCGAGCGCGAGTTGAACCTGACGCTGAGCGACGAGGCGTTGGACAAGCTGATTGCCGTGGGTTACGACCCGGTGTACGGCGCTCGGCCGCTCAAGCGCGCCATTCAGCGCTGGATCGAGAACCCGCTGGCGCAGCTGATACTGTCGGGGCAATTCCTGCCCGGCAGCACCGTGACCGCCTCGGTGGAAGGCGACGAGATCGTCTTCGCCTGACGGCATAGGCTACTGCTTTCGTGGGAACTGGCTTGCTGGTAAGCCAGCGCCCACAGGGGCTTGCCAGCGCTCTTCAAATTTTTTGAGCTAAATGCATGTTTCTATTTGCATTTCTCAAAAGCCTTTAGTAAAGTTCGCCCCGCTGTAACGGCAACCCACAGATCACCAGGCAACACGGCGGTCTGAAAATAGTTTGAAATTCAGTAAGTTGAATGAAAATTAGGGGTTGACAAGGGTTTTGAAGGTTGTAGAATAGCGCGCCTCAGAGGCACTAACGTAGCGATACGGGAAAGCCAACGAGTTCGAAGCGGTAGGAATACAGCTTAGAAACTTGCAGTACTGAAATTGATAGTTCCGTGATAGCTCAGTCGGTAGAGCAAATGACTGTTAATCATTGGGTCCCAGGTTCGAGTCCTGGTCACGGAGCCAAATTTCATATCGGGGTATAGCGCAGTCCGGTAGCGCGCCTGCTTTGGGAGCAGGATGTCAGGAGTTCGAATCCCCTTACCCCGACCATTTTTGGGTCGTTAGCTCAGTTGGTAGAGCAGTTGGCTTTTAACCAATTGGTCGTAGGTTCGAGTCCCACACGACCCACCATTTTTGACTCCAGTTCGCTGGGTCAGATCTTAAAAAGACCTGTCGAGTAACACCGCCAGGCATCAAAAAAGGCGCCTTATGGGTGCCTTTTTTGTACCGGGGTATAGCGCAGTCCGGTAGCGCGCCTGCTTTGGGAGCAGGATGTCAGGAGTTCGAATCCCCTTACCCCGACCATCTTCAGAAAAAAGGCGTCCCTTGTGGACGCCTTTTTTTATGCCTGCTGGTTTTGTTTTTTGCCTCTGTGGGGGCGAGCTCTGCCCGCGAAAACCACCATGCGGTCTGCCAGCGGGTTCGCAGTGCGGCCTTCGCGGGCAGAGCCCGCTCCCACAACACAAGAATCAGACTGACATGCGGCTACCCAGCCGGTACCGCGACGACGGATGCACCAACCGCACGTAGGTCACCGCCCGTTCCGCGTTCCAGGTGCGCCGCCGCAGCACCAGGCACGCCTCTTGCGCATCCATCTGCAACAGCCTCGCTTCCTCTTCGCCAGGGTGCCCGGCTTCGACAATATGTTCCATCTCGTCGGGCCGAATCACCTGCAACAAGTAACGTGCCGGTTGCAGTTGCGCACCGAAGTCCTGTTCCAGCAACTTCGGTATCAGCTCCGGGTTCACGTAGCGGTCTTCCAACTGCACCGGCACACCTTCTTCCAGATGCACGCACAGCAGATGAAACACCGATGCCCCCGTGGCCAGGCCCATGGCCGCGGCAACGGTCATCGACGCAGCTTCGCGGCCCATGTGCAGCATGCGGCACTCATAGGCATGGCCGCGGGCGAGAATCTCGTCGCCGATGTTGCTGATGCGCATCAGGTTCGACTGCGGCTTGTTTTCGGCGACGAAGGTGCCCACGCCGTTCACCCGTACCAAGCGACCTTCGTCCGCCAGCTCGCGCAGGGCGCGGTTGACGGTCATGCGCGACATGCCCAGGGTTTGCACCAACTGGTTTTCCGAGGCAATCAGGTCGCCGGGTTTCCATTGCCCGGCGTTAACCTTGTCCAGCACAAAGTCCTTGGCCTTCTGGTACAGCGCCTGTGCGGGGCGGCAGCTCATCCCTGGTACAGCTCGGCAAAGGCCAGCCAGCGGCCGAACGCGCCATCTTCCACCCAACTGCGAGCAGCGGCGATGTCGGGGGCGAAGTAGCGGTCTTCGTGGTAATGGGCCACGCCTTCACGAATGAAGACCATCACTTCGGTGAGCTTGGGTGAGGTTTTCAACGGTGCCAAGAGGTCGATGCCCTGGGCGGCGCCCAGCAGTTCGATGGCCACCACGGCGCTGCTGTTGCCAGCCATGTCCAGCAGGCGGCGGGCGGCGAAAGTGGCCATGGACACGTGGTCTTCCTGGTTCGCCGAGGTGGGCAGGCTGTCGATGGACGCCGGGTGGGCCAGGGTCTTGTTTTCCGAGGCCAGGGCAGCGGCGGTGACCTGGGCAATCATGAAGCCGGAGTTCAGGCCGCCTTCACGCACCAGGAAGGCCGGCAGGCCGGACAGTGCCGGGTCTACCAGTTGCGCGGTGCGTCGCTCGGACAGCGCGCCGATTTCGGAAATGGCCAAGGCCAGCACGTCAGCGGCCATGGCCACGGGTTCGGCGTGGAAGTTGCCGCCCGACAGTACGTCACCGTCGGCGCTGAACACCAGCGGGTTATCGGACACGGCGTTGGCTTCGCGCAGGAACACACCGGCGGCGAAGCGCATATGGTCCAGGCAGGCGCCCATCACCTGGGGCTGGCAGCGCAGGGAGTAGGGGTCTTGCACGCGCTTGCAGTCGGCGTGGGACTGGCGAATCTCGCTGGTGGCGCCCAGCAGGTCGCGGTAGTAGGCCGCGGCAGCAATCTGCCCCGGCTGGCCGCGCACGGCCTGGATACGCGGGTCGAACGGCACGGCCGAGCCTTTCAGGGCTTCAACGGTCAGGCTGCCGGCCACCACGGCGGCGCTGAACAGTTTTTCGGCGGCAAACAGGCCGCGCAGAGCCAGGGCGGTGGACACCTGGGTGCCGTTGATCAGCGCCAGGCCTTCTTTCGGGCCCAGCTCCAGCGGCGTCAGGCCAGCGATGGCCAGGCCTTCCACGGCGTCCATTTCACGCCCTTCATGACGCACGCGGCCCACACCGATCAACACGGCAGACATGTGCGCCAGTGGCGCCAGGTCACCGGACGCGCCCACCGAACCCTGGGACGGAATACACGGGAACACCTTGGCGGTGTACAGGCTGCGCAGCGCCTCGATGAGCTCCCAGCGCACACCGGAAAAACCACGGGCCAGCGACGCAACTTTCAGCGCCATGATCAGGCCCACACTGGCGTCATCCAGCAACGGGCCGGTGCCGGTGCAGTGGGACAGCAGCAGGTTGCGTTGCAGCTTGGCCAGCTTGTCGGTGGCAATGGAAGTGCGCGCCAGCAGGCCGAAACCGGTATTGATGCCGTACACCGTGCGTTCATTGGCGATGATCTGGCTGACGGTATTGGCGCTGGCCGCCACCACATCCCGGGCCGACGCGTCGAGCTCGAAGGGAGCCTGGTGCTGATAGATGGCGCGCAGTTGGTCGAGGTCGAAATGGCCGGGCAGGATGTGCAGGGTGGCGGGCATGGCGGTGTCCTGATGTCAGGTTGAGAGGGTAGCTATATAATCCTGTATATACAGGTATAGCAAGCACTCTGTGGCCGGTAAAGCGCAGCCTGTCGCAACTAAGACAGCAGCCACTGTCTTTGTGGGGGCGGTGTAGCAACTGTCTTCATGTGGGAGCGGGCTCTGCCCGCGAAGAGGACGGCGTGGTGGTTCAGATACTTCGCGGTGCTGTTTTCGCGGGTAGAACCCGCTCCCACAGGTGCGGGGTGGTGTCACGATGAATAGCGGTGCCTGTAGCAAGCTGCCGAAGGCTGCGTTGCGGCAAACGCGGGGTGTCAGAAAATACGGGGGAGTGACGCGGCCTGCGGCCGCTGCTACAGGGTAGTGGCGGCCGCAGGTTGGGCTGGGGTTAGTGCAGTTTCAGGCGCGGTTCGGTGCCGCGACCGATGCGGCTGCCCAGCATCAACATCATGGTTTTGAAGGTGCCATACAGCGCCATCTGGTGCATGCGGTACAGCGACACGTAGAACATGCGCGCCAGCCAGCCTTCCAGCATCACGCTGCCGGTCAGGTTACCCATAAGGTTGCCCACGGCCGAGAACTTGGACAGCGAGATCAGCGAGCCGTAATCCTTGTAGGTGTATTCCGGCAGATCCTTACCTTCGATGCGCAGCTTAAGCGACTTGGCCAGCAGCGAGGCTTGCTGGTGAGCGGCCTGGGCGCGCGGCGGCACGTTGCGGTCGGTGCCTTTCTGCGGGCAGGCCGCGCAATCACCGAAGGCGAAGATGTTCTCGTCGCGGGTGGTCTGCAGGGTCGGCAGCACTTGCAGCTGGTTGATGCGGTTGGTTTCCAGGCCGTCGATGTCCTTGAGGAACGCCGGCGCGCGGATACCTGCCGCCCACACTTTGAGGCTGGCCGGGATGACCTTGCCGTCGGCGGTCTTGAGGCTGTCGGGAGCCACTTCGCTGACCGAAGCGTTGGTCAGCACGGTAACGCCGAGTTTTTCCAGGGTCTTGTGCACCGGCCCGCCGATACGCTCGGGCAGGGCAGGCAGCACCCGTGGGCCGGCTTCGATCAGGGTGATGCGCATGTTTTCCGGCTTGATCTTGTTCAGGCCGTAGGCTGCCAGCTCGTGGGCCGCGTGATGTAGCTCGGCGGCCAGTTCCACACCGGTAGCGCCGGCGCCGACAATGGCTACGCTGATCTGGCTGTCCAGATCGGCAGTGGCGTGGGCGCGCAGGTAATGGTTGAGCAGTTGCTGGTGGAAGCGCTCGGCCTGCTTGCGGGTGTCCAGGAACAGGCAGTTCTGTGCCGCGCCCAGGGTGCCGAAGTCGTTGGTGGTACTGCCCACCGAAATCACCAGGCTGTCATAACCCAGGGTGCGTGCAGGCAGCAGCTCCAGGCCGTTCTCATCGAGGGTGGCGGCCAGTTGGATCTGTTTGGCGGCACGGTCAAGGCCGCTCATGCGCCCCAGCTGGAATTCGAAGTGGTTCCACTTGGCCTGGGCCACGTAGTTGAGTTCGTCTTCCGAGGAGTTCAGGGAGCCTGCGGCCACTTCGTGCAACAGCGGTTTCCAGATGTGCGTGAGGTTGGCGTCGACCAGGGTCACGCTGGCAGTGCCACGCTTGCCCAGGGTTTTACCCAGGCGGGTCGCCAACTCCAGGCCGCCGGCGCCGCCGCCGACAATCACGATACGGTGTGTCATTTAAAGTACTCATAAGGTTTACGGAATTCTGTGGGTCAGTGGGAAGGGCGAGCGCAAGGCAGCTCAAAGCACCAGGTAACTGATCAGGCGGCTCAACAGGCCAAGTCCTACGGTCACGGCCACCGTCAGCACCAGGAGCATCCACGGCCGAAAGGGCCGGCGCTCGACTTTGTGCTGGGGCAGTTGCAGGTATTCATCCACGCGTTGCTGATCTTCGGGATTCAGACGGCTGCTCATCGTGACCTCTTAAGGTAGACGCTTCTGACTGTGGGAAAAGTACAGTGTTCCCTGCGCAAATCATAACAGCCCAACCCCCTTGTAGCAGCTCTTGTGGGAGCGGGTTCTACCCGCGAAAAGAGCGCCACGGAGTATCTGAAGCACTGCGGTGTCGTCTTCGCGGGTAGAACCCGCTCCTACATAAAGCAGTGCTACAGGCTGATGCCCACATCAAACACAATACTGCGCCCCAGGTTGCTGCGCAGAAAATCCGGCGCATCGGGGTGGGCGAACAGCACGCGGGCGAAGGTGGGCCCCACCAGCGACAGCGAGCGCCAGCCCTGGCGAAGGTACTCGGTGGGCGGCGGGAAATGGCTGTTGAGGTCCAGCACCTCGCGCTTCAGGCTGGCGAACGCAATGATGTCCAGCTCGCCCAGGTCCAGCCCGCGTTCCTTGTAGTTGTGGGACTTCTTGCGCAGGGTTGGCGCCAGGCGCTGCAGCAGTTCCGGCGCCCCGATGCGCTTGGGCCGCGCTTCGCGACGCACCAACTGGGCCAGAGAGAAGGCGCTGCGGCGCCGCTGCAACTCCTCGCGCCATTCATCGTTGAGCCGCCGGCCCTCGTCGAGCACGAAGAACACCTCGAAGCTGGCCTCGCGGAACAGCACGTCGGGCGGCTCCTGGTTGGCCGGGTTGAACTCCTCGTTGCGGTAGGGGATGTTCAGCCCTTGCAGCAGGCGCTGGCAAACCCAACGCTCGCGCTCCCATTTGCGGGCATTGGACAGGAACGCATTGGCTTGTTCGGCCTGGATGGTAAGCAGGCGCAGGTAATCTGAGTCATCCATGCACACAAGCTTAGCGGGTCAAATGCGCTTTGCCGTGAATGACTTGCACACGCTGTGTCACGGTGTGGGGTGTAAACTGCCAACAAGCACATTCGCCAGAGGAACCTGCACATGAAGTTCTGGACCCTGTTGCTCCTCAGCCTGCTGCCCTGCTGGGCCATGGCCCTGGAGGTAGGTGAACGGTTGCCGCCGTGGACGCTGCTGGACCAGTTCGACGCGCCCTACAGCCTCAACGAAGACGCGCGCATTTTGCTGGTGGCGCGCGACATGGGCGGCGCCAAGCTGGTCAACGCCGCGCTGCAAGGCCAGCCCAAGGGCTACCTGGAAGGGCGCAAGGCGGTGTTCCTGGCGGACATCCAGCGCATGCCGGCCTTGATTGCCAGGATGTTCGCGCTGCCGTCCATGCGTTCCTACGACTACCGCGTGGTGCTCGACCGCGAAGGCCGCATCGCTCCCAACTACGGCGTGGCCGATGACTCGGTGCTGTGGCTGGAACTGGACCACCAGCGGGTGGTGGCCCAGCACGCGTTCACCGACGCCGCTGCGTTGAAGACGGCGTTGGAACAGGCGCAAAAATGATCAGCGCGCAGGTGCTGTCCGGCGCGACGCTAAGCGTGGGCTGGTGCCTGTATATACCGGTGTTGGGCTGGGCCGCCTGGCGCGCGCCCTGGGTTGAACTGGTCAGTGACAGCCGCCGCCAGCACCTGCTGTTCGGCACGGTGCTGGCGCTGTTCCTGCTGTGGCTGGTGCGGCGCGATTTCGACACCGGGGTGTCCTACCATTTCATCGGCATGACCGCCGTGACCCTGCTGCTGGACTGGCCGCTGGCGCTGCTCGGCGGCCTGGCCGCGCAGATGGGCCTGGTGCTGCTGGGGCGCCAGGACCTGCTGGCTGCCGGCATCAACGGCCTGCTGCTGATCGGCCTGCCAGTGCTGGTGACGGAAGTCTGTGCCGTGCTGGTGGAGCGCGCGCAGCCGAAGAATCCCTTCGTCTACATCTTCTGCTCAGGGTTCTTTCCTGCCGCGTTGGCGGCGTTGCTGTGCGTGTTCGCCGGGCTGGGGCTGTTGTGGCTGGACGGGCGCTTCGCCCTGCCGGAGTGGATCTGGGACTTTGTCGGCTATCTGTGGCTGGTGATCTTTCCCGAGGCGTTCATCAACGGGGTGATCGTCACGGCGCTGGTGGTGTTCTGCCCCGAGTGGCTGGAAACCTTTAACCGCACGCGGTACCTGGCGGCGCCGTGGAAGGATGAGTGATGCCCCCCGGATGGCGCGCGGAGTTCTGTAGCCGCTGCCGCCAGGCTGCGCTGGCCGGCGTGAACCCTGAAGATCTACAGTGGGGCACGAGGCCAGCGCAGCCTACGGCAGCGGCTACAGGGGTATGTCAGTGCTCGCTATAGGGCAGGTCACCCGAAAACAGCTCATCCTCTGCATCCGGCGCCACCGGGATCTTGTGCTCCTCGGCGGCCCAGGCGCCCAGGTCGATCAGCTTGCAACGGTCGGAACAGAACGGCCGGGTTGGGGTGGCCGCGGTCCATTCCACCGGCGCCCCGCAAGTGGGGCATTGTACGGTCAGGGGTTGGCTCATGATTGGCCTCCAGTCAACGTCAGGTAAAAATCATGCAGCCGCTCGACTTCGGCGCGCAAGGCGCCCAGGTCGCGGTCATTGACCAGCACATCATCGGCGTGGCGCAGGCGTTCCTCGCGGGTGGCCTGGGCCTTGAGGATGGCCTGCACCTGCTCAAGGCTGGTGTTGTCACGGCGCAGGGTACGCTCGATCTGCAGCGCCTGGGGCACATCGATCACCAGCAGGCGCTGGGCGAGCCGGTACTGGCCCGACTCCACCATCAGCGGCGAGACGAACACCGCATAGGGCGAAGTGCCCCTGGCCAGCGCCTGGGCAATCTCGGTGGCAATCAACGGGTGCAACAGGCCTTCCAGCCAGCGCCGTTGCTCGGCGTCCTCGAAAATCAGCCGGCGCAGCGCCGCGCGGTCCAGCGTGCCATCGGCCTGCAACACCCCGGGCCCGAAGTGCCGGGCAATCTCGGCCAGCGCCGGGCGCCCCGGCTCGACCACCCAGCGCGACGCCTGGTCGGCGTCCACCACGTGCACGCCCAGCTCGGCGAAGCGCTCGGCGGCGGCACTCTTGCCGCTGCCGATACCGCCGGTAAGGCCCAGGATCCAGGGCGTCGAAGAAGCTGTAGTCATCAGAAACCAGCAAACTGCATGTAGGAAGCGGTTATTTGACCACCCCACAGCAATGCGATCCAGCCCGCAATGGCCAGATACGGCCCGAAAGGGATCGGCGTGCTGTGCGCAGCATTGCGCAGGCGCAGCAGGATCACCCCGAGAATGGCGCCCACCAGCGACGACAGCAGGATGGTCAGCGGCAGCACCTGCCAGCCACCCCAGGCGCCGAGCATCGCCAGCAGCTTGAAGTCGCCATGGCCCATGCCTTCCTTGCCGGTCACCAGCTTGAACAGCCAGAACACCAACCACAGCGCCAGGTACCCGGCCACCGCGCCCCACAGTGCGTCGGGCAGCGTGGCAAACAGGCCGAACGCGTTGACGATCAAGCCCAGCCACAGCAACGGCAACACCAGCGTGTCAGGCAACAGCTGATGGTCGGCATCGATTATGCTCATGGCCAGCAGGCCCCAGGCCAGCAGCATCATTGCCCCGGCGGCCCAGCCAAAGCCGAAATGCCAGGCAACGAACGCGCTCAACAGGCCGCTGGCCAGCTCCACCAGCGGGTAGCGCTTGCTGATGGGGGCTTTGCAATGGCTGCACTGGCCCTTCAGCGCCAGCCAGCTGACCACGGGGATGTTTTCCCAGGCGCGGATCTTGTGCTCGCAGTGCGGGCAGGCCGATGCGGGGAGCATCAGGTTGTAGCGCGGGCCTTCGGGCTCGGCCGGCAAGCCAAGGATGTCACGGGCCTGGGCTATCCAGTCGCGCTCCATCATTTTCGGCAGGCGGTGGATGATGACGTTGAGGAAACTGCCCACTACGAGGCCCAGGATCAGGGCGCAGAGGGTGAAGGCCACGGGGGAGGTGGCCAGGTATTCGGATAGGGGCATGGGTTAGACGACTGAGCCGAGTTGGAAAATGGGGAGGTACATGGCTACAACCAGCCCTCCGACAACGACGCCGAGGATAACCATAATCATTGGTTCCATGAGGCTTGTTAGGCTATCGACCATGTTATCAACCTCTGATTCGAAGTAACTGGCGACCTTATCCAGCATGTCATCAAGGGCGCCAGATTCCTCGCCAATTGCAGTCATCTGAATTGCCATGCTTGGAAAAATTCCAGTGCTGCGCATGGAAAAGTTCAGCTGCATGCCAGTCGATACATCTTGCTTGATTTTGTTGACGGCATTCTTGAAAACGACATTGCCGGTGGCACCAGCAACCGAGTCAAGTGCCTCAACCAAGGGCACGCCAGCGGCGAATGTGGTCGACAAGGTCCGGGCATAGCGGGCCACGGAGGATTTGTAGATGATGCTTCCGACAATAGGGACTTTGAGTAAAAATCGGTCGATACCATCGCGCATCTTTTGGCTGCGTCTGTAGCTGTAGCGAAAGCCGAAAATGGCCCCAGCAATGACCGCCACCACGATGTACCACCACTCCTGAAGCATCTCCGAGAGGTTGATGACCAGTTGGGTAAATGCCGGAAGCTCAGCGCCAAACCCCTTGAATACATTCTGGAATTGAGGCACTACTTTAATGAGAAGAATGGCGGAGACGATAAAGGCAACTACAAGTACGGCAATAGGGTAGGTCATCGCCTTTTTTATTTTTGATTTTAATGCTTCGGTTTTTTCCTTGTAAGTGGCGACCCTATCAAGGAGTGCCTCTAATGCGCCTGCTTGTTCGCCCGCGTCGACAAGGTTGCAGTAAAGCTCGTCGAAATGTTTTGGTTGTTTGCGTAGGGCAGTCGCAAAACTGTTGCCCGAGGAGACTTCTTGTTTTAAATCGTCCACCAGTTTTCTCATGTTGGGGTTCTCGAAACCTTCCCCAATGATATCGAAGGACTGCAGGAGCGGCACGCCTGCCCTCATCATGGTGGCCATCTGTCGAGTGAATAGGGCGATATCCATCGGTTTGATGGATTTCCCCCTACTAAGTATTGAGGTGGATTTTTTCTTGATTTTACCTGGGGTTACACCTTGCTTTCGCAATTGTGCCTTCACTAACGGAATGCTTTGCGAATTTATTTCACCCGTGACTTTAGAACCTTTGCGGTCAATGCCCTCCCATGAGTAGGTATTGGTCTTGATTGCCGCCGCTTTCACCGCCATTGTTTAGTCCTTGGTCACCCGATTGACTTCTTCCAGACTCGTAACACCCTGCATGACTTTAATGAGTCCGGATGTTCGAAGATCGTTGAACCCTTCCTTTTTTGCCTGTTCTGCAATCTCGATGGAGTTGCCCTGTTCCATGATCAGTCGTTGGAGCGCCTGGGTATTGCGCACCACTTCATAGATGCCCTGCCGGCCCTTGTACCCGTGGTTGCATAGCTCGCACCCCACAGGTTCGAATATCTTGAAGGTGCCAATCCTGTTTTCGGGGAAGCCTTCTTGAAGAAGCGCTTCCCTTGGAATGTCAGCTTCTTTCTTGCAATGCGGGCAGAGCTTTCTTGCCAGCCTCTGCGCAATGATCAAGCTCACGGACGTGGCGATGTTGAAGCCGGCAACTCCCATGTTTTGCAATCGCGTCAGCGTTTCGGCTGCGCTGTTTGTGTGTAAGGTTGACAGGACCAAGTGCCCTGTCTGGGCCGCCTTGATAGCGATTTCCGCTGTTTCGAGGTCGCGGATTTCACCCACCATGATGACGTCAGGATCTTGCCGAAGGAATGAGCGTAGTGCCTGAGCGAAATCCAGGCCCTGTTTCGGATTCACGTTGACTTGGTTAATCCCCTCCATGTTTATTTCTACGGGGTCTTCAGCAGTGGAGATGTTGATGTCGATGGTGTTGAGGATGTTGAGGCCTGTGTAAAGCGAGACGGTTTTGCCTGACCCAGTCGGCCCAGTGACCAAAATCATACCTTGAGGCTGGCTTAATGCCTTTAGGTAAAGTTCTTTTTGCTCGGGCTCATACCCTAGCGCGTCGATCCCCATCTGTGCGCTGGACGGATCGAGAATACGCATGACAATTTTCTCGCCCCACAGGGTGGGCAAGGTATTGACGCGGAAATCAATGGATTTGCTTTTGGATATCCGCATCTTAATGCGACCGTCTTGCGGTTTGCGTCTTTCGGAAATATCCAGACTTGCCATTACTTTTAGGCGTGCTGCGATTCGGCCCGCAAGGTTTATGGGAGGTCTGGCGACCTCCCGAAGAATTCCATCCGTCCGCAGCCTTACTCGATAAATCTTCTCGTAGGGTTCGAAGTGAAGATCGGACGAGCCGCCGCGAATCGCATCAAGCAGCATTTTATTAACAAAACGAACCACCGGGGCATCATCGGCATCTTGTCCGGCAATCGCCTCGTCCCGGTCCGGATCGACTGACTGAACGTCCAATCCATCCAGATCGACGTCTGCCATCTCTTCCAGGCCCGTATTGCCACTGTCGAAAAACTTTTCGATGGCGTCCACCAGCTTGTCATCCTCGACAAGGATAGCCTCGGTGGTCAGCCCAGTGCTGAACTGGATATCAGTAATAGCTTGATGGTTGGTAGGGTCGGAAACGCCAACGAAAAGTTTGTTGCCACGGCGCCAGAGCGGCAGTGCATGATGCTGGCGCACCAGTTTTTCGCTGACCAGGCCTTTTGGTTGGCTCTCTTTATCCAGCATGGACAGGTCCAGGAATGACACCCCGAACTGCTCGGAGGCCACCTCAGCAATTTCTCGACTTTTTACCAGCTTGTTTTGTACCAGAAAATGAACAAGTGGTACGCGATTGCGTTGGGCCTGTTGATACGCCTGTAGCGCACCCTTTTCGGTAAGCAGTTCAGCTTGGACCAATTGTTTGGCCAAGCCGGTGAGGGCGATATCGTTCATTGGGGCACCGGTCATCTAGTCGGTGTTTTATAGCGTAGTCAGGCTTTACTGCCAAATCGAAGGAGATGGGGTGACAAAAAATGTCATAAAATGGCGGCAGCAGGCAGTGTGTTGGCGGCCTCAGTGCCCATTTGGTTCGATTTTATGGCTGTGATCATACTGGCACGCTGCTTGCTGAATCCCTTTCAGGTCTATCGGCCTCCTTGCACACCTGGAGACATACGTATGAAAGGGCAGAAAGGTTTTACCTTAATCGAACTGATGGTGGTGGTAGCCATTATCGGGATCTTGGCCGCGATCGCGATCCCGGCTTACACAAACTATCAAGCCAAAGCCAAGGTTACCGCTGGCCTGGCCGAAGTTTCCGCTCTGAAAACTCCCTTCGAAGATTTGATCAACCAAGGGACAGACGTCACTGCGGCTAACCTCGGCGCCAACGCCTCTGGTAACTGCAACTACACGACCACCACCGGTACGGCCTCTACAGGCGCTGGTACTCTGACCTGTACTCTGGTCAATGCCCCGCCCGCTGTTTCCGGCGTTACCGTGACCCTGACTCGAGCTTCCGGTACTGGCCTCTGGACTTGCGCCACAACTGCCGCAGCTACTTACAAACCGAAAAACTGCACGTAGTTGTTGCTCTGCAGGAGTGCTGGCCCCCCGGATTGTCGAGGGGCCTGCAACCCAGTATGGATGACGGGGGCTGCTTGCTTGCATGGATGAATAAAAGTAGAGGCTTCACCTTATCTGAGTTGATGGTGGTAGTTGCAATTGTTGGGTTGCTTTCCGCATTGGCTTTACCGCTATATTCTCGATATCAGGCTCGCTCCAAAGTATCGGCCGGGCTGTCGGAAATTTCTGCACTGAAAGTAGCATTGCAAATTAATCTTGATCAGGGAGTGGATACCGCCTCCCCGGCCGAGTTGAGCGGGGCTCTATCAAGCGGAAATTGCAGCAGCATTTCGGCGATTGCTGTGGCGGCGACAGGGGCCGCTTCAATCTCTTGTACCTTCACTAACGCCCCGGCGACTGTGAACGGGCAAACGATTACTTGGACCCGAACTCAAGCCTCAGGTTGGTCCTGCGCAACTACCGCACCCGCGGGCTTTGCACCTCAGAGTTGCCCGGGCATCTAAAGGCTGAGAGTAGGAGCATCGGTTGATGGCGAGGGTCCTGAGTGATAACTTAACGTTTAGGTATACCCGCCGGTGTAGCTCAGTCGGTAGAGCAGCGCACTCGTAACGCGAAGGTCGTAGGTTCGATTCCTATCCCCGGCACCATCTCCCCCGCGTCACCAGCACCTTCCTCCCTCAATGCCGCGATATGCGATTGTTCGTGGTCATGTTCGTGGTATCGATCAACCAGATCCACTGGTCATCCGCCTTCACGTTGTTGCACTTGTTGCCATACGCCGCGTAGTTCACGCACAGGGTGCTTTCGGTCACTTGCCAGCTGCCTTTCTGGGGCCCGGTGCCGCCCATGCTCAGTACGGCGGTGCCGTCGGGTTGGAAGGTCTCGCTGTAGGGTTGGCCGTCACGGTTGATGCCGCGGTGCGGGCGGCCTACCAGTGCGCTGCTGATGGCGTCGCCCTTGAGCTCCATGGCGTTGGCCGAAGGGTCGCGGGGGTCGTTGGTGCGTTCGTCGTGCATGGCGCAGCCGGCGAGCAGGATGACCAGGGCGGTCAAGCAGATCCCTTTCATGGTGAAGTACCTGTATTGGCTGGAGGGCCCACTGAGGGGAGATTTGCATATTCCAGCGTAGTCAGGGGAAGGGGCGGGGCTATGTTGATTGGCGATAGGGCGCGGGGTGGTGATGCGCAACGGTTCTGCATGTTTTCGGAACTAATCAGGGCGCGTGCGGTTCGGCAATGCGATGGCATTGCTATCGAGTTGATTGAAGAAAATTGCGCGCTGAACGTTAGTCAAATGCGAGGATGGCCAAGTGCTCCAGCTGCAAAATTATCCACGTGCCACGTTTTCAGGGGGGGCCTATGACCCGTACCTTTTTCCCGACGCCTTTCGAGCCCGCCAGCTGCGCCCAATGCCGCAACCTGGAAGCGCTGGATTTTGACTTCACCATGGCCTTCCAGCCCATCGTCAACGTGCGGACGGGCCTGCTGTACGCCTACGAGGCGCTGGTGCGCGGGCCCAATGGTGAGTCGGCGGCCAGCGTGCTGGGCCAGGTCAATGACGGCAATCGCTACCGCTTTGACCAGGCTTGCCGGGTCAAGGCCATCGAGACGGCTGCCAGGCTGGGCATAGTGGCTATCCCCGACTGCAAGTTGAGTATCAACTTCCTGCCCAACGCGGTGTACCGCGCCGAAACCTGCATCCGCGCGACGCTGGAGGCGGCCCGGGCCTCGGCGTTTCCGTTGGAGCGGCTGATGTTCGAGGTGACCGAGGGCGAGAAGGTGGAAGACCCGGAGCATTTGAAGTCGATCTTCAAGGCGTATGAACGCCAGGGGTTTACCACCGCCATCGACGATTTCGGTTCGGGTTATTCGGGGCTGAACCTGCTGGCGACGTTCCAGCCGCAGGTGTTGAAGCTGGACATGGCGCTGACGCGCAATATCGACAGTGACGGCGTGCGCGAGGCGATCGTGGCAGGGATCGTGCTGGTCGCGCAGCGGCTGGGGATAACCTTGCTGGCCGAGGGCGTGGAGACGGATGGCGAGCGCGATGCGCTGCTGGCGCTGGGCATTGAGTTGATGCAGGGCTATCTGTTTGCGCGGCCGCAGGTGGCTGTGCTGCCGCTCAAGCCACTGTAGCCGCTGCCGCAGGCTGCGCAGGCCTCATGCCTCATGCCTCGCTGGAAATCTCCAGCGTATATGAGGGCCAGCGCAGCCTGGCGGCAGCGGCTACGGGGGTGGCGTCAGCCTTCCTGGCGCCAACGCACGGTGTAGTGCGCCGCCACGCTGGTCATCTGCGGCTGGAAGTGGGTGTTGGTGATCAGGTACTTGTCCACCTGGCCGTCTTCACGGTGGTGCTCCAGGGTGTCGCCGGCGCCGGCGTTGAGGGTTACTTCGTAGATCAGCGCCTTGTTGGGTTCGACCCGGGTCTGGAAGGGCCCCAGGCGGGTGCCGTCGATGCGGATGATGTAGACCTTGTCGGCCCCGGGGTTGAGCGTGTTCGTCACAGCGAGTACTCCAATACCTTCGTTCATCTCGTGGGGTGGGGTGTCACAGACTCAGGCGCATCGACAGGTCGATGGCCTTGACGTCCTTGGTCATGGCGCCGATGGAGATGTAGTCCACACCGGTCTGGGCAATGGGCAGCAAGGTGGTTTCGTTGATGCCGCCGCTGGCTTCCAGCTTGGCCTTGCCGGCGTTCAGGCGCACGGCTTCGCGCATGTCGTCGTGGCTGAGTTCGTCGAGCATGATGATGTCGGCACCCGCGGCCAGGGCTTCCTTGAGTTCGCTCAGGCTTTCGACCTCGATCTCCACCGGCTTGCCGGGGGCGATGCGGTGCGCGGCGCTGATGGCCTGGGCAATGCCGCCGCTGGCGGCAATGTGGTTTTCCTTGATCAGGAAGGCGTCGTACAGGCCGATGCGGTGGTTGTGGCAACCGCCGCAGGTCACGGCGTACTTCTGCGCCAGGCGCAGGCCGGGCAGGGTCTTGCGGGTGTCGAGCAGCTTGACCTGGGTACCGGCGACCTTGTCGGCCAGCGCCTGGGCCTGGGTGGCCACGGCGGACAGCATCTGCAGGAAGTTGAGCGCGGTGCGCTCGCCGCTCAGCAGCGAACGGGCCGGGCCTTCCAGGTGGAACAGGGCCTGGTTGGCGGTGGCGCGCTGGCCGTCGACGACCTGCCAGTGCACGGCCACCCGTGGGTCGAGCTGACGGAACACCGCGTCTACCCAGGCGGTGCCGGCCACCACGCAATCCTGGCGGGTGATGATGGTGGCTTTTGCCAGGCGCTCGGCCGGGATCAGCTGGGCGGTGATGTCGCCGCTGCCCATGTCTTCCAGCAACGCACGGCGCACGTTGGCTTCGATCTCGGCAGTCAGGTCGGCGAGGCGTAGGTTCGGCATAGCAG
Organism: Pseudomonas sp. M47T1; assembly: GCF_000263855.1. GTDB lineage: Bacteria > Pseudomonadota > Gammaproteobacteria > Pseudomonadales > Pseudomonadaceae > Aquipseudomonas. The sequence continues at coordinate 84,577 of NZ_AJWX01000017.1, read as the reverse complement.
GCTCCACAAGCAAAGTGGCCGGATTATAGGGCAGGCGATGCCCTGGCGCGAAGCCTTGCGAATGCGTTGTTGCCCGACGGCAGAAGGTGGCGAAATAGCGGCGCCTTGGGGAGCTTTTTCCCTATTTTGTTGTCCACTTGGCATCGAGTTGTAAATAACTCGTTCAGCAGCCCTAGCACTGTCACATGGTTTTGCAGATAATGAGCGCCTTGTAATTGGCGTCATGTCTTTGACGTCGGTCCCAATTGTTCTGGTTTTGCGTGCTGACGCTTACAAAGGCGATGCGCCATATAGCTGTGGGCGCGTGCTGCGAACCTGCATACTAGAGCAAGTGGGACCTCATTCTTTCAGGAGGACGGGATGCACAACGATGGGAAAGTCGTGCCCTTGAACAAGGCGGCTGCTGATCAAGCCAATCAGACGCCTTTGGCACGCCTGCCCGTTGTCCTCCTGCAAGTGCGTGACAAGGCCGCGCAGCAGCTCAAGCAAGGCTTGCAGGCACTGTTCGACAATGCCGACGATACCCTGTTCGAAATGGCCGACCGGGCCTGCAACAACGTCGAGCAGAACACTTTTTTCGAAGCCATGCGCGACCTGCGCCTCAAGCGCAAGAGCATCGAGCGCGGCTTTCTGGAAAGGCTCTACGAAGCCTTTGTTGCCATTGGCCAGTACGAGATCGTCGAGCCGGTGCTTGCCCAGCCCGTCAATTACGACAAGCTGGAACTGGTGGGCAACGACGACCTGGAGCGCACCGTGGCCCTGGACGCCATGGTGGGCAAGGTGCTGGCCCGTGACGGGTTCGCCTTGGGGCAACTGACCACGCGCCTGAACGCCCTGGTGCTCAAGCGCCTGGAAGACGCCAGCAACCCGCTGGGCCCGGCCATGTTGTGCGACTATTTTCTGCAGGCCGGGCGTAACCTGGGCGTGGAGATGAAGGTCAAGCTGATCGTGCTCAAGCTGTTCGAGAAGTACGTGCTCAGCGACAGTGACCAGTTGTACGCCGAGGCCAATCAGTTGCTGATTGCCACGGGCGTGCTGCCTGAACTCAAGGCCGCGCCGGCCCGTCGCAGTGCCGACCGCGCGCCGCCGCGCAGCCCTCGCCGTGAAGAAGCTGGCGGCAGTGGCGCGCAGAGCGCCGCGCACCTGGACGCCAACGGACAGGAAGTGTTCGGCGCGCTGCAAGAATTGCTGGGCCAGTTGCGCGGCAGCGTGGCGCCCAAGCTTGAGGCCGGCCACGAGGCGCAGCCCATTTCCACCAACGACCTGATGCGCCTGTTGTCGCACCTGCAACAGTATGTGCCGTCGTCCCAGGCGGCCCACGACGACTACGACCTGCGCCACCAGTTGGAACAACTGCTGACCCGGGTCAGCGTCAAGAGTGGCAAGTTCCGCGTGATCGGGGTGATGGACGAAGACGTCATCAACCTGATCGCCATGCTGTTCGAATTCATTCTCGACGACCGCATCCTGCCCGACTCGCTGAAGGCACTGATTGGTCGTCTGCAAATCCCCATGCTCAAGGTGGCGGTGCTCGACAAAAGCTTCTTCAGCCGTGGCAGCCACCCGGCCCGCCGCCTGCTCAATGAAATTGCCTCGGCGGCCATGGGTTGGGGCAACCGCGATGATTATCAGCGCGACAGCCTGTACCTGCGCATCGAGCAGATCGTGCAGCGCCTGCTGAATGACTTCGTCGACGACCCGGCCATTTTCGCCGAGCTGCTGGCCGATTTCCTGGCGTTTACCGCCGACGAGCGCCGCCGCAGCGAACTGCTGGAACAGCGCACCCGTGACGCCGAGGAAGGCCGCGCCAAGGCCGAGCTGGCTCGCCACCGGGTGCAGCAGGAACTCAATCGTCGCCTGCTGGGCAAGGTGTTGCCGCAGGTGGTGGTGCGCTTGCTGGAGGAGGCCTGGAGCAAGGTGTTGCTGCTGGTGTGCCTCAAGCATGGGGACGGTTCCAGCCAGTGGCAGGAAGGCCTGGCGACCATGGACGACTTGATCTGGAGCGTTGAGCCCCACGATGAGCCCGACGCCCATCAACGCCTGCTGGAGCGGGTGCCGGGGTTGCTCAAATCGTTGCGAGACGGCCTGACCAGCTCGGCGTTCGACCCGTTTGCCACCAGCGAATTCTTCAGCCAGCTGGAAATCCTGCACGTGCAGGCGCTCAAGCGCGACACCCTGAACCCCATGCCGCTGGCCGCAGGGCAGGAGGCGCCGACGCTGGTGGCGGTGGTGGAGGAGATTGTCCTGGCCGGCCACGGTGATGGCCCTGACGAACCTCAGTTGGTGCTGCCTGCGGACGATCCGGGTTTGTTGCAAGTGAACAAGCTGTACCCAGGCTGCTGGGTCGAAATTCAGGAAGATGAAGACCACAAGCTGCGCTGCAAACTGACGGCCATCATCGAGGCCACCGACAAGTACGTGTTCGTCAACCGCACCGGTATGAAGGTGCTGGAGAAGACCCGCATGGGCCTGGCCGTGGAATTCCGTCGCGGCTCGGTGCGCATCCTTGACGATGCCCTGCTGTTCGACCGCGCGCTGGATTCGGTGGTCACCAACCTGCGCCGGCTGAAAAGCAAATAGGTTGCCGGCGACACTCTTTCATACGTCATGGCTGCCCAGTGGTCTCGCGGCGGGGCATACTGGGTTATCGACGTGCGTTGCCAAGGAACCCTGATGAACATCGATCCCGCCACTGGCTGGTGCCAGCAGGCGCAGCACTGCCCCTCGCCGAACTTCAACGAGCGCCCCGAGGCGGAAATTTCCCTGTTGGTTATCCACAACATCAGCCTGCCGCCGGGCCAGTTCAACACCGGGCGAGTGCAGCAATTCTTCCAGAACCAGCTCGATACCAGCGCCCACCCGTTTTTCGGAGCCATCGCCGAGCTGCGGGTATCGGCGCATTTCCTGATAGAGCGTGACGGTGCCGTCACCCAGTTCGTCTCCTGTCTGCAGCGTGCCTGGCATGCCGGCGTGTCCAGTTTCGAGGGGCGCGAGACCTGCAACGACTTTTCCATCGGCATCGAGCTTGAAGGCACCGATTTCGAACCCTTCACCGACGCGCAATACCTGGCACTGGCACAATTGACCCGGCAACTGCAGGCGCGATACCCGGCCATTACCCCATCACGCATCTGCGGGCACAGCGACATCGCGCCGGTGCGCAAGACTGATCCAGGGCCGCATTTCGATTGGGCGCGCTACCGCGCCAGTGTGGCGGCCAACGAGGGCGAGCAATGAGTTTTTTGGTGTTGGTACTGGTGTTGTGGGTCGAGAAGTTCTCTGCCTTGCGCCACCGCCTGCAACGCGACCGCGTGTGGCTGGCCGAGTTGACGCGCTTGGAAGCCAAGCCACGGCTGGCCAGGGAACCCGCGCTGATACTGGCCCTGTGGGTGCTGTTGCCCGCCATAGTGCTGGGGGGGGTGTTGCTGGCGCTGAAGCCGGTGGCCTATGGGTTGTTGGCGTTCCCCATTCATTTATGGGTGGTGATCTACAGCCTGGGCCGTGGCGATATCAAGGCTTCCCTGGGGCCGTTCCGTGACGCCTGGCGCCGGGGTGACGAACAGGCTGCCGTGCACGTGGCCGAACGTGACCTGGGCCTGACCGGCGACGACGAGGCCAGCCTGCTGGCCAAGGTGCAGAACCACCTGTTGTGGCAGGCCTATCAAAGCTTCTTTGCGGTGATTTTCTGGTACGTGTTGCTCGGGCCGGTGGCGGCGTTGGTTTATCGCTTGCTGGCGTTGGCGGTTGCCCATTCCACGCACCCCGGCGTAGTGGCTCGCGCGGGCAGCATCCGCCATGCCTTTGACTGGTTGCCGGTGCGGGTGCTGGCGGCCAGCTTTGCCCTGGTGGGCAACTTCGTGGCGGTGGGCAAGGTCATGCTGCATGAACTGCTGCACTGGCACATTGGCGCCAAGCAGCTGATCGCCGACGTCGGTCGCGTGGCGGGCGAACTGCCCAGCTCGGCGGCAGGCGATGCCGGTGTGGCCAGCCTGGACAGCCTGTGGGAACTGCTGCTGCGCTCGGCGGTGCTGTGGTACGCCGTGATTGCGCTGTGGACGGTGTTGTTCTAACCCTACGGGCTGGCGGCAGCTCGTACGGGCGTTACATGGCTCACAGCGGCCACGCAAATACTTCGCAGGCATTGGCCGTGCTGGCCTGTGACAACGCCGCCACATCAACGTCCATCACCTTGGCCAACGCCTCGGCAATCTTCGGCAAATGCTCCGGGCTGTTGCGCTGCCCGGCGAACATCACCGGCGCCATGTCCGGCGAATCGGTTTCCAGCACTACGCCATCCAGCGGCAAGCGTGCCACGGTCTTGCGCAGCTTTACCGCCTGGGGCCAGGTGGCTGCGCCGCCCAGGCCCAGTTTGAAACCCAGCTTCAAGTATTCGCAAGCTTCTTCGTAACTGCCGGCAAAGGCATGGATGATGCCTGCGCGTTTCAGCTTGAAGCGCTTTAGCGCCGCAATGATCGGCGCATGGCTGCGGCGCACGTGCAGCAACACCGGCAACTCGAATTCGGCCGCCAACGTCAGCTGGGCCTCGAACAGTTGTTGCTGGCGCTCGCGGTCCAGGTCTTCCAGGTAATAGTCCAGGCCAAACTCGCCCACGGCGCACAATTGCCGATGCCCGGCCAGGCGTTCAAGCCAGCCGCGCAGCTGTAGCAGGTGTTCGGGCCGATGTTCTTCCAGGTAAACCGGGTGCAGGCCCAGGGCGGCGAACAGCTGCGCATCGCTTTGCACCAGGTCCCACACCCGCTGCCAGTTGGCCTGGTGCACGCCCAGCACCACCATGCGCCGCACCCCCAGGGCGCGGGCGTTGGCCAACAGGGCAGGGCGATCGACGTCGAAATCTGGAAAGTCCAGGTGCGTGTGGGTGTCGATCAGCCCCATGGCTCAGGCCTCGTGGATACGCTGCTTGAAGGTACGCGCGATAGCGTGCACGCCTGGCTGGTACTCGTTGCGCTCCACCGCCGCCAACGCCAGCTCCAGGGCCTTGCTGGCGATCAGGTCATGCTGCTGGCCCATGGCATTTATGGGCAGGGGGAGGAAGTCCAGCAACTGCGTGTCACCGAAGGTGGCCAGGTGCAGTGAGGGGAATTCGGACTGGTGGCCTTGCAGCACGTCAAACACGCCCTGCAGCAGCACATAAGAAGTGGTCACCAGCGCCTCGGGCAGGTGGCCCAACTGTTCAACCAGTTCCAGCATGGACTGGCGGCCGCATTCACGGCTGAACGATTCGCCTTCGGACACCAGTACCCTACCGCTGAAGCCTTCCACGGCCTGGTGGAAACCGGCGGCGCGCTCGCGGCTGATGCTCAGCTCGGGGCGCGCACCAATCAGAGCGATGTCTTTCGGCGCTGGGCGCAGGATGCTGCTGGTCAGTTGCAGCGCCGCATGGCGGTCGTCGCTGACCACCGAGCAGAACTGGCTGCTGTCCATTTCCCGGTCGATGGCGATGACGGGCACGCCCTTTTTCTGCAATTCCAGGTAACTGGTGTCGGTGGCCGGCAGGCAACTGGCGACGAACAGCGCGTCACAGCGGCGGGCCTTGAACAGCTGCTGCAGTTGCAGTTCGCTGGCCGGCTCGTCGTCGGAGCTGGCGATCAGCAACTGGTAGCCGTGCTCGCGGGCACGTTTTTCCAGGCGCTTGGCAATGCGCGCGTAGCTGGGGTTTTCCAGGTCGGGCAGGATGAAGCCCAAGGTGCGCGTGTGGCGGCTACGCAGGCCGGCGGCCTGGGGGTTGGGCGTGAAGCCATGCTCCTGCACCACTGCCTGGACGCGTTCCACGGTAGCCTTGCTGATGCGCTGTTGTTGCGCCTTGCCGTTGATGACATAGCTGGCGGTGGTCACCGACACACCGGCCAGGCGGGCGATATCACTGAGTTTCAACCGAGTATTCCTTGTTTTACGAAGCGCGGCACCGGGTCTGCAGGCGCTGCCCGGCGCATTCTTCACCATCTTTGCTGGCGGCGGCAGGCGACTATTGTCGCAGTGCCACCGGTAGGTTGGGCTTCAATGCCTGAAGATTATCGGGTAACGTGCCTGTCATTCTAGGTTAAACGATTCAGCTTGCAGGTTTTCTGCCGAAAAAAATCTGTCCGGTCCGTCAGGTAACGGTCCGCAGTGAGTGAGCTGATGGCGACACCCGGCCTGGGGCTGAACGGGCGATGATTTCAGCCCTATGCTGAACCCTTAAAACAAGACTTCTGCATCCACTGGATGCTGCAAAGGAGATTGCCATGCTCGAGCTCACTATAGAGCAGATATCCATGGGCCAGAGCGCTGTGGATAAGTCCGCGGCCCTGCACTTGCTCGCCGAGAAGCTGGTTGCCGATGGCCTGGTGGCCGACGGTTACCTGGCTGGCCTGCAAGCCCGTGAGGCCCAGGGCTCGACGTTCCTGGGGCAGGGCATTGCCATTCCCCACGGCACCCCCGAAACCCGCGACCTGGTGTTCGCCACCGGCGTGCGGTTGTTGCAGTTCCCCGACGGCGTGGACTGGGGCGACGGCCACATCGTGTACCTGGCCATTGGCATTGCGGCCAAGTCGGACGAGCATTTGCGCCTGCTGCAACTGCTGACCCGTGCCTTGGGCGAAACCGACCTGGGCCAGGCGTTGCGCCGCGCAGGTTCGCCCGAAGCGCTGCTGAAACTGTTGCAGGGCGCGCCACAGGAACTGGCCCTGGACGCGCAGATGATCAGCCTGAGCGTGCCCGCCGAAGATTTTGAAGAACTGGTGTGGCGTGGCGCGCGCCTGCTGCGCCAGGCCGACTGCGTCAGCAATGGCTTTGCCGCCGTGTTGCAGCAGGTAGAAGCGCTGCCGCTGGGCGATGGCCTATGGTGGTTGCACAGCGAACAGACCGTGAAAAAACCGGGCCTGGCGTTCGTCACCCCGCAGCAGCCGCTGCGTTACCTGGGCCAGCCACTGACCGGGCTGTTTTGCCTGGCCAGCCTGGGCGAGGCCCACCAAGCCCTGCTGGAGCGCCTGTGCGCCTTGCTGATCGAAGGCCGGGGCCAGGAACTGGGCCGCGCCACCAGCACCCGCGCGGTGCTGGAAGTGCTGGGCGGCGAAGTGCCGGCCGACTGGCCCAGCGCGCGCATCGCCTTGGCCAACGCCCATGGCTTGCACGCCCGCCCGGCCAAGGAGCTGGCGCAGTTGGCGAAAAGCTTCGAGGGCGAGATTCGCCTGCGCCTGGTGGACAGCCACGCACCGGCGGTGTCGGCCAAGAGCCTGAGCAAGCTGCTGAGCCTGGGCGCCCGACGCGGCCAGGTGCTGGAATTCATTGCCGAACCGACGGTTGCCGATGATGCCCTGCCGGCCTTGCTGGCAGCGGTGGCGGCGGGGCTTGGCGAGCACGTCGAACCGTTGCCGCCCATGGTCGAAACCACGGTGGTGCGGGTTGAAGAAACGCTGGTCGTCACGGCCAAGGTTCAGGCGCCGGTGGCGGGCCAGCAGATCAACGGTATTGCCGCCGCGCCTGGCATCGCCATGGGCCCGGCCCATGTTCAAGTGTTGCAGGCATTCGACTATCCGCTGCGTGGCGAGTCTCACGACGTCGAGCACCAGCGCCTGCAAAGCGCCCTGGTGCAGGTGCGCGAAGACATCGAAGGCTTGATCCGCCGCAGCCAGGCCAAAGCCATCCGCGAGATCTTTGTCACCCACCAGGAAATGCTCGACGACCCGGCGTTGACCGACGAAGTGGCCGCCCGCCTGAAGCAGGGAGAAAGCGCCCCGGCCGCCTGGATCAGCGTGATCGAAGCCGCCGCTGTGCAGCAGGAAAGCCTGCAGGACGCACTGCTGGCCGAGCGCGCCGCCGACCTGCGCGACATCGGCCGCCGCGTGCTGGCGCAACTGTGTGGCGTGGAAAGCGCCGATGAGCCGGACCAGCCCTACATTCTGGTGATGGACGAAGTGGGCCCCTCCGACGTCGCCCGCCTGGACCCGGCGCGAGTGGCCGGCATTCTCACCGCCCGCGGCGGCGCCACGGCCCACAGCGCCATCGTCGCCCGTGCCTTGGGCATCCCGGCCATTGTCGGCGCCGGTGAAGCGGTGCTGCTGCTCAAGCCCGGTTGCCCGTTGATGCTTGATGGCCAGCGCGGCCAATTGACTGTCGACCCCAGCGATGAGGTGCGTCAGCAGGCCATTGAAGAGCGTGAACAGCGTGCCGTGCGCCAGGAGGCGGCCAATGCCCGCCGCCTGGAAACTGCCGTCACGCGTGACGGCCATGCCGTGGAAGTGTTCGCCAACATCGGCGAAAGCGCCGGCGTCAAAGCCGCAGTGGAGCAGGGCGCCGAAGGCGTGGGCCTGTTGCGCACCGAACTGATTTTCATGGCCCACTCCCAGGCCCCGGACGAAGCCATCCAGGAAGCTGAATACCGCCGCGTGCTCGACGGCCTGGCCGGTCGGCCGCTGGTGGTGCGCACCTTGGACGTGGGCGGCGACAAGCCGTTGTCCTACTGGCCGATTGCCAAGGAAGAAAACCCCTTCCTCGGCGTGCGCGGCATTCGCCTGACCCTGCAACGCCCCGACGTCATGGAAAGCCAACTGCGCGCGCTGTTGCGCGCCGCCGACAACCGCCCGCTGCGCATCATGTTCCCCATGGTGGGCGGCGTCGAAGAGTGGCGCCAGGCGCGCGACATGACCCAACGTCTGCGTCAGGAAATACCGGTGGCCGACCTGCAACTGGGGATCATGATCGAAGTGCCGTCGGCGGCCTTGCTGGCGCCGGTGCTGGCCAGGGAAGTGGACTTCTTCAGCGTCGGCACCAACGACCTGACCCAGTACACCCTGGCCATAGACCGCGGCCACCCCACCTTGTCGGCCCAGGCCGACGGCCTGCACCCGGCGGTGCTGCAATTGATCGACATCACCGTGCGCGCCGCCCATGCCCATGGCAAGTGGGTGGGCATTTGCGGCGAGCTGGCCGCAGACCCGGTGGCCGTGCCGTTGCTGGTGGGCTTGGGCGTGGATGAATTGAGTGTCTCGGCGCGCAGTATCGCCGAGGTAAAAGCCGGGGTGCGTGAATTGACCCTGAGCCAAGCGCAAAGCCTGGCGCAGACTGCGTTGGGCCTGGGCAGCGCCGCCGATGTGCGCGCCCTGGTGGAGAAATCGTAATGGCCAAGATTCTGACCCTCACCCTGAACCCGGCGCTGGACCTCACCGTGGAGCTCAACAGCCTGCTGGTGGGCGACGTCAACCGCAGCACTGCCCTGCACAGCCATGCAGCTGGCAAGGGCGTCAACGTGGCCCAAGTGCTGGCCGACCTGGGTCATCAACTGACCGTGACTGGTTTTCTGGGCCAGGACAATGCCTTGCCGTTCGAGGCGCTGTTCAAGGCCCGTGGCTTTGACGATCAGTTTATCCGCGTGCCGGGCGAAACCCGCAGCAACATCAAGCTGGCCGAAAGCGGTGGGCGTATCACCGACCTCAACGGGCCGGGCGCTTTCGTTGATGAAGACGCCCAGGCGGCGTTGCTCGCCCGCCTGGAACAGATTGCTCCCGGCCACGACGCCGTGGTGGTGGCCGGCAGCCTGCCGCGCGGCATCACTGCGCAGTGGCTCCAAGCCCTGCTGGAGCGCCTGCGCGCCATGGGCCTGAGAGTGGCGCTGGACACCAGCGGCGCCGCCCTGCGAGCTGGCCTGGCCACCCAGCCCTGGCTGATCAAACCCAATACCGACGAGTTGAGCGAAGTGCTCGGCGAGCGCGTCGACACCCCCCAGCAGCAGGCCACCGTGGCCCGTCGCCTGCATGCCCAGGGCGTCGAGCATGTGGTGATTTCCCAGGGCGCCCAGGGCGTTACCTGGTTCAGTGCCCAGGGTACCTTGCAAGCGCTGCCACCCACCGTGGACATCGCCAGCACCGTGGGCGCCGGTGATTCGCTGCTGGCCGGCATGGTCCACGGCCTGCTGACGGGCACCACGCCAGAACAGGCGTTGGCCACCGCCACGGCCATCGCCGCCATGGCGGTCAGCCAGATCGGTTTCGGTATCAGTGACCACGCCTTGCTGGCGCGGCTCGAAAGCGGCGTCTGCGTACGCACGCTGACAGAACAATAAGAGGGATTGCGATGAAACTTGCCATTGTCACGGCCTGCCCCAACGGCCGCGTTTCCAGTGTGCTCAGTGCCCGCCTGCTTGATGCGGTAGCGCAGCGTCAGGGCTGGAGCACCAGCGTTGAAGTGCACGACCCGCAACGTCCGGAAAACCGCCTGTCGCCAGCGGCCATCGAGGCGGCCGACTGGGTGCTGGTGGTGAACACCGGCCCCATCGACCTCAGCCGCTTTGTGGGCAAGCGCCTGTTCCAGAGCACCCCGGCCGCCGCCCTGCAGGATGCCGAAGGCTTTCTGCGCCAGGCCGCCGAGCAAGCGCGTGTACATGAGCCTTCGCAGGCCACCACTGTGCCCGCGGCCGTTAGTGAGCGTGCCCCGCGCATCGTTGCCATCACCGCCTGCCCCACGGGCGTGGCGCATACCTTTATGGCCGCTGAGGCCTTGCAGACCGCCGCCAAGCAAATGGGCTACGACCTGCAAGTTGAAACACAGGGCTCGGTAGGTGCGCGCAACCCGCTCAGCGCCCTGGCCATCCAGGACGCCGACGTGGTGTTGTTGGCGGCTGACATTGATGTGGCCACCGAGCGTTTCGCCGGCAAGCGCATCTACCGTTGCGGCACCGGCATTGCCTTGAAACAAGCCAGGGCCACCCTCGACAAGGCGCTGGCCGAAGGCAAGCCTGAGGCGGCGGCCAACGCGGGCACAGCGCCGGCCAAACAGGAAAAGACCGGCGCCTACAAACACCTGCTCACGGGCGTGTCGTACATGCTGCCGATGGTGGTGGCGGGCGGCTTGATGATTGCCCTGTCGTTCGTGTTCGGCATCACCGCGTTCAAGGAGCCCGGCACCCTGGCCGCTGCCCTGATGCAGATCGGTGGTGACAGCGCCTTCAAACTGATGGTGCCGCTGCTGGCCGGCTACATTGCCTATTCCATCGCCGACCGGCCGGGCCTGGCGCCGGGCATGATCGGCGGCCTGCTGGCCAGCACCCTGGGGGCGGGCTTCATTGGCGGCATTGTCGCAGGCTTCATTGCCGGCTACGCCGCCAAGTCCATCAACCGGTACGCGCGGCTGCCCACCAGCCTGGAAGCGCTGAAGCCGATCCTGATCATTCCGTTGTTCGCCAGCCTGTTCACGGGCCTGGTGATGATCTACGTGGTGGGCAAGCCGGTGGCCGGCATGCTCGAAGCCCTGACCCACTTCCTTGACAGCATGGGCACCACCAACGCGATCCTGTTGGGTGTACTGCTGGGCGGCATGATGTGCGTGGACCTGGGCGGCCCGATCAACAAGGCCGCGTATGCGTTCTCGGTGGGCCTGCTGGCGTCACAAAGCTACGCGCCGATGGCGGCCACCATGGCGGCCGGCATGGTGCCGCCCATTGGCCTGGGCATCGCCACCTTCCTGGCTCGGCGCAAGTTCGCCCAAAGCGAGCGCGAAGCCGGCAAGGCCGCGCTGGTACTGGGCCTGTGCTTTATCTCTGAAGGCGCCATCCCGTTCGCCGCCAAGGACCCGCTGCGCGTGATCCCGGCCAGCATCGCCGGTGGTGCGCTGACCGGGGCGTTGTCCATGTACTTCGGTTGCAAGCTGATGGCGCCCCATGGGGGGCTGTTCGTGATGCTGATCCCCAATGCCATCAACCATGCGTTGCTGTATTTGCTGGCGATTACCGCAGGTGCGGTGGTCACGGCAGTGGTGTATGCGGTGATCAAGAAGGCTGAAGTGGTGGAACTGACGGCCGAGCCGGCTTAAACAAACCGAAACTAGCCGCGGCCGCCAGGCTGCGGCTTATTCAACGATGGCCTGCATTCGCGCCAAGGCGTCGTCAATGATCGCCTGCGGCACTTTTTCAATTCGCCTTGCCCCACGTGCATCCAGGTCCAGCGTGCGGACCTGGTTCACCCGTATTGCCCCCTGTGTGCCGCAACCGCTGCCGGCCAGCGGTGGGGGAGCCTTCTGAAAACCGCGTAGGCAGATACTCGCAACGTTAGGCTTATGGCAACGCCGTCTCCTGCAAATACAGCCACAGCGTCGCCGCCTCGGTCACCCGCAGCACCGCCACGGATAACCGCGCCCCGCGCTGGCCGTTCAGGTGCTGGATCTCGGTATAGCGCAACGTCACGGTCTGCCCGTCCACGGCCACGGTGCGAAAGTCCTCCAGCACAATGTCCAGCCCTGCGCGTGCGCCGATATTGGCGTTGAAGAATACCTCGGTCTGGGGGCGTGTCAGTTCCATGCCCTTGGGCGTGACCATGGTGAACTCGGGCGCGAAGCGGCTCATGAGTTCGGGAATGGCGACACCGTCCTTGCCGAGCACCTGCTGGATCAGTACGTGCACGTCGATGACGCTCTGGCGGGCTTTTGCGATCAATGTGTCCTGCATTGTTTCCTGCTCCTGCATGGTTGTAAGGCCTTGAGAATCGAAGTCAGACTTCATACCCAGCGCCAGCAACTGTACCTCAAACCCCGTGCTTTTCGTCGACGCCAGCGCACCGCTGCCCGACCTTCGCGACTGGCTGTTACCTGTGGCTTGAAACGGGGTGTGATACCTTGAATCTGTATGAGCAACCCATGCAAAGTGGAGAGATGTCCCGTTAAGCGTTCTCTTTGAAAACCCTCGCCGTTCCCACCCGCTGGCTTCACCCTCCCTACATCCCGATGCATATCGCAGGCTCGACCGTTGCGAGGCCCCTGCACGAATAGCTGCAGCCAACGGTATCGGCTACAGAGGTTTCGTACAGCAGCCAAAGGCTGCGTCTTGAGACTCGGTGTGTGACGCGGCCTTTCGGCCGCTGCTACAGGTCAATAAACGTCTCGGCGGTAACGTGCCTGCTCGGTGAGGGAGTCCACGGTGTCGTTGCCCAGTACTTCGCGCAGCACTGCGTCCACGCCGCCGGCCATGCCTTGCAGGCTGCCGCACACGTAGATAACCGCGCCGTCGGCGACCCATTCACGTAGCTCGCGGGCGTTTTCGCGCAGGCGGTCCTGGACGTAGATTTTCTTCGCCTGGTCGCGCGAAAAGGCCAGGTCCAGGCGTTGCAGGTTGCCATTGGCCAGCCAGCCTTGCAGTTCGTCCTGGCACAGGAAGTCGTGGGCGAGGTGGCGTTCGCCGAAGATCAGCCAGTTGCGCGCCTGGCCCTTGGCGATGCGCGCCTTGAGCAGGCTGCGCAGGCCGGCCAGGCCGGTGCCGTTACCGATGAGGATAACCGGCGCGTCGGGCTTGGGCGCGTGGAAGCCGGCGTTGCGCCGCACGTGCAGCCTGATGGCCGCGCCCAGCGGTGCATGTTCAGTGAGCCAGCCGGAGCCCAGGCCCAGGCTACCATCAGGGTGGCGTTCCTGGCGCACGATCAGTTCCAGTGGACCGTCGGCGGGCAGGGAGGCGATGGAGTATTCACGCGCCTGGGTGCTCAGCGGCACGTCGGTGCTCAGGCGCGGCATCATTTCAACCAGGTCGCCGGCTTCCCAGCTGTGCGGCGCCGGTGGCGTCAGGCCCAGCAGGAACACCGGGGCGCCTTGGCTGCCGGGGTTCAGCAGGCGCCGTTCGCTCAGCGTCCAGTTTTCATACAGCGGCGCCTGCCAGGCCATGATCGGCTGCGCGCCGGTGAGCTGGCCCAGTTGTTCCTGCCAGTGTTGCAGGGGCAGTGGATCGGCGCTATCGACTTCCACCGGGGCAAACGCGCTGCGTGCACCGCGCTCGGTCAACCAGTGGTGCAGGCGTTGGCCAAAGCCGCAGAAGTGCTGGTACTGGCGGTCGCCCAGGGCCAGCACGGCGTAGTTCAGGTGCGACAGCGACCAGGCTTGGCCGAGTACCTTGCGCTCGAAGCTGCGGGCGTGGTCTGGCGCTTCGCCGTCGCCGAAGGTGCTGACCACAAATAGCGCATGGCTGGCCTGGCGCAGGTCCTGTTCGGTGAGGCGCGCCAGGGGTTCCACGCGCACGGCAAGGCCGGCGGCCTGCAACTGACCGGCGCTTTGCCACGCCAGTTGTTCGGCGAAACCACTCTGACTGGCGAAGCCGACCAACCAGGCATTGCCTTGGGCCGCACCGCCATCAAGGCCTTGGCGCGCCACGCGCACCTGGCGCTTCTTGCGGCGGCGGTCCAGGTACAGCAACCAGCCAGTGATGAAGAACAGCGGCATGCTCATGGCCGCCACGGTGTTGAGGATACGCCCGGTCAGGCCGAAATAGCTGCCCACGTGCAGGGCGTAGACGCTGTCCAGCAACTGCCCGCCCAGGGCCTTGTCGGCGAAGCGTTCGCTGTGGCGGACCTTGCCCGACAGCGGCTCGATGATCAGGCTGTTGTAGGCGCGATCATGGGGTGCGTCGTTCAGCAGGTAGAACACCGTCAGCGGCTGGCCTTGCGGTGCCAGGCGCAGGTTGTAGGCGCGAAGCTCAGGGCCGGCCTGGTCGCGGATGCTGTCCCAGACTGCGTCGTAGTTGACTTCCACCGGGCCACTGGGCGGCATGGGGCGCTTGCCCCGGCCGCGCTGCTGGCCTTGTTCGTGTGCCTTGGGGGCATCGGTCAACAGTGAGGTCAGGCCCTCGCGCACCCAGTCATAGGACCAGCACAGGCCCGTGATCGACAGCAGCAGGTAGAACAGCAGGCACCAGGTGCCGGCCACGGCGTGCAGGTCCCAGTTGAAGGCACGGCCTTTCTTAGCCCATTCAAGCGTGAGCCAGGCGCGCCAGTTCAGTGCTTGGCGCGGCCAGCGCAGGTACAGGCCCGAGAGGCAGAAAAACACCAGTATCAAGGTGCAGGCGCCGGTGATGTTCTTGCCGATTTCACCCATGGCCAGGAAGCGGTGCAGTTGCAGGGTGAAGCCGAAGAAGCCGTCGCCGATCACATCGCCCAGCATTTCGCCGTTGTAGGCATTGAAGTAACGCAGCTCGCCCCGGCGCTCGCCCGGTGGCGGGGTGAAGAAAACACGTGATGCCAGGCCGGTGTCGGCTTCCACCCACAAGGCGGCGATGGACTTACCCTGGGCCGCTTCCAGCTTGGGCACCAGTGCCGCAGGCGGCAGCACGCCGCTGTCCTGCATCTGCACCTTGAGGGTGGTGGGGTTCAGGGCTTGCAGTATTTCATCCTGAAAAGACACCAGCGCGCCGGTCACGCCCATCAGGGCCAGGACCAGCCCTGCGGTGATACCGAAAAACCAGTGCAGTTGGAACAGTGTTTTCTTCAACACCTGAGATCACCTTGCTAAACCTGTGGCGCGAAACGCGGCGCGTAGTATGCCGCATTGGTTGCGAATAAGTCTCAAACACAAAAGCCCCGCTCAATGGGTGAGCGGGGCCTGGGCCACTTCTACGGGTTAGAAATGGAAGTTGGTGCTGAACAACACGGTGCGGCCGGCTGCCTGGTTGGCGAAGTGCGCGGCGTAGGCCTTGTCGTAGTAGACCTTGTCGGTCAGGTTTTGCACGTTGAGCTGGAAGTCGACGTTCTTGCTCAGCTTGTACGCGGCCATGGCGTCATAGCGGGTGTAGGAGGGTACGTACACGGTGTTGGCGGTGTCGCCCCACACTTCACCCACATAGAACGCACCGCCGCCGATGGTCAGCTTCGGCACCACCTGGTAGGTGGTCCACAGGCTGGCGCTGTGTTTGGGTGTGTTGGGCAGTTCTTTGCCGTCGGTGGTGGCGCCGCCGGTGACGGTGCCGCTGCGACCGGCCAGGCCACCGCTGACAATTTCGCTGTCCAGGTAGCTGTAGCCGGCGAACACTTGCCACTTGGCGGTGAGCTTGCCGGTGGCAGACAACTCGAAACCGTCGACGCGGGTCTTACCGGCGTTTTCGTAGGTGTTGGTGGCGGTCAGAACGTGGGTGTTTTCTTTCTCGGTACGAAACACGTCAGCGGTCAGCGACAGGCGGTCCTGAAGGAAGTCCCATTTGGTGCCCACTTCGTAGTTCTTGGTGGTTTCCGGTTCCAGGTCACTCTGGATGGCGCTGGTGCCAGCAGGCAGCGAGTTGTTGTCCACACCTTCGTTGAGCATCGAACCCGGCGGGGTGGCCGAGGTTGCGAACGAGGCGTAGAGGCTGCCGTTGTCGGTGGGCTTGAATACCAGGCCGGCTTGCCAGTTCCAGAAGTTGGAATTGTTTTTGGTCTTGCCGGTGGTGTCGCTGTCAGCCTTGGTGTCGAAACTGTCGTAGCGCGCGCCCAGGTTCAGCAGCCATTGCGGGTCCAGCTCGATGGTGTCGAAAGCATAGAGCGCGCGGGTGGTGCCGGTGGTCTTGGTGCCCAGGTAGTTGCGGGTGATGGTGCCGGTGTAGTCGTCGTTCGGATTAGGGTCGCTCAACGAGGTACAGGTGCCGCCGTTGGTTTCGCCTGGCTGGCAACCGGTGCCGCCTGGCGAGGTGGCGCCGGGGTTGCTGTTGGCCGGGTTGGCGAAGGTGTAGCCGGTTACATGGCTGACTTCACGGGTGAACTCAACCCCGGTGGAGTAGTTGTTCTTGAAGCCCAGCACGTTGAACTCGCCAAACAGGTCGGTCTGGTTGGTGGTGGTCTCGGTGGTGCTGACCCGGGCGTTGGCTCGGCGCCATACGGTGCCGTATTTGTTGACGTTCTTCTGGCTGTCGTCCGGCTGGGTGAGGACGTAGTCCTGGCCGGTGTTGCCGTGGCGCAGGGTGTTCTTCAGGGTCATGGTGTCGCTGAAGTCATGCTCGAACGAAAGGGTGCTGATGTCGGCGCGGGTCTTGCGGAAGTCGCGGTCTTTCAGGCCATAGAAGTTGTTGCTGTCGCCGCCGTCGGTGGGCTTGTCGTGCACGTGGGCGGTGGCGGCGGCGGAGCTGTAGCCGTAGGGAATGCCCGAGTCCGGCAGGTCGTTGCTTTCCACGTGGTAGTAGCTGAGGTTCAGGCGGTTCTCGGTGCCCAGGCCGAAGGTCACCGACGGTGCCACGCCCCAACGGTCATAGTTCACCGAGTCACGGCCAGACACATTCTGCTCGTGGCTCATCAGGTTCAGACGGAAAGCGGCGGTGTCGAGGAACTTGCGGTTCACGTCCAGGGTGTAGCGGCGAGTCTGGTCGGAGCCATAGGTGAAGCCGCCGTCGATGAAGTCGTGGTCCTTGGGCAGCTTGCTGATCAGGTTGATGCTGCCGCCGGCCGAGCCGCGGCCGCCGAACGCCGAGTTCGGGCCTTTGCTGACTTCCACCGATTCGATGTCGAAGATTTCCCGGGTCTGGGCGCCGGTGTCGCGCACGCCGTCCAGGTAGGTATCGCTTTGGGCGTCGAAGCCGCGGATGAACGGGCGGTCGCCTTGCGGGTTGCCGCCTTCACCGGCACCGAAGGTGATGCCGGGCACCGTACGCAGGGCATCCTGCAGCGAGGTGGCGGCAGTGTCCTTGATGACCTGTTGCGAGATGACGGTGACCGAGCGTGGCGTGTCGGTGAGCGGTGCAGTGTATTTGCTCGATGCCGATTTCTCGACCTGGTAGGAAGGCTCCTGCGCCTCACCGGTAATGCTGGTGGCGCCTAGCGAAATGGCACCGGCCTGCTTGGCATCGGTGTCTTCGGCAGCCTGAGCGAACTGGGCCACCGAGGCGGCGCCCAGGGCCATGCCGATGGCGGAAACCAGCAGGCGTGGCGAGCTGGCAGGAACGTAAACGTGTTGGCGTGACATTGTTTTTGGCCTTCCCCAAGGAGTTCGAGGCGGCGGAATGTAGGGTAAATGAAATTTGGTATCAATTGCGACAAGGTGCTATCTGCACTGAATTTACGTTCTTTACACTTTTGCCTTACGGTTTTTACACTTTCGAACGTCACAGGGTTGTACAGAGTCAATAAGAATCAATATCATTGGCATCTTTTCGCCCGCAGGTGCCTTTGCCATGCTGTTGCACATCCCCGGAATCTTCTCCGCAGACGAAGTGAGCCGCATTCGTCAGGCCCTGGAAGGTGCCGACTGGGCCGACGGTAAGGTCACCGCCGGGCATCAGTCGGCCAAGGCCAAGCACAACCTGCAATTGCCCGAAGGCCACCCGCTGGCAGTGGAAATAGGCGCGGCGATGCTGGAGCGCCTGTGGAAAAACCCGCTGTTCATGTCGGCGGCGTTACCGCACAAGGTATTCCCGCCGTTGCTGAACTGTTACACGGCCGGTGGCAACTTCGACTTCCACATCGACAATGCGGTACGCCAGGCACGCGGCAACCCGGAACGGGTGCGCACCGACCTGTCGTCGACGCTGTTCTTCAGCAACCCGGACGAATACGACGGCGGCGAGCTGGAAATTCAGGACACCTTCGGCACTCAGCGCGTGAAGCTGCCGGCAGGCGACCTGGTGCTGTACCCCGGCACCAGCCTGCACAAGGTCAACGCCGTGACCCGTGGCGCTCGCTACGCCTCGTTCTTCTGGACCCAGAGCCTGGTGCGCGAAGACAGCCAGCGCGCGCTGCTGTTCGAGATGGACGGCGCCATCCAGGGCCTGAGCCAGGATGTACCCGACCACCCCTCGCTGGTGCGCTTGACCGGCACTTACCACAACCTCTTGCGCCGCTGGGTGGACGTCTGACATGGGCTTCGAGCTGCGCCGCGAGGAAATCCTCGACGCCGAGCGCCTGAGCGCCCTGCTCAAGGACAACCCGGCGAGTGCCGCCCAGGCCATCCTCACCGCCGCCGGTGCGGGGTTGGCCGATGCCCAGGCGTTGCTGGGGCAGATCCTGCTAGACGGCCAGGGTATCGAGCGCGACCCGTCGCTGGCGCGCACCTGGTTCGGCATTGCCGCCGATGGCGGGCACCCCATGGCGCGCAACATGCTGGGACGCTGCCATGAACACGGCTGGGGTGGCCCCCAGGACGTTGAGCAGGCGGCGGTGCATTATCGAGAAGCGGCCGCCGCGGGGCTGGATTGGGGCTTGTACAACTACGCCAACCTGTTGGGCACTGGCCGCGGCGTGCCACTGGATCATGAACTGGCGCTGGCCTGCTATCGGCGCGCGGCGGACATGGGGCATGCCAAGTCCATGAACTTGCTGGGGCGCTACCTGGAAAACGGCATGGCCTGCGAGGTCGACGCGGCCCAAGGCCATGACTGGTACCGGCGCTCGGCGCAGGCGGGAGATTTTCGCGGCCAGTTCAGCCATGCGGCGGTGCTGGCGGAGGCGGGCAGGGTGGACGAGGCGTTGCATTGGCTGCAGGTGGCGCTGGACGGCGGCAACCTGAATTTCCTGCGGGTGAGCGGGCCGGCGCTGTTGCAGGCGACCGACCCCCGCATCCGCGCGATGGCCGCACAATATGCGGCCAAGGCGCAAACGCTGTAGGAGCGGAAACCGGACATCGCCCGGTTTTTCATTGCTGCGGCTTATTAGATGTAGAACGACTTCAGCGGCGGGAAGCCGTTGAATTCCACGGCGCTGTAGCTGGTGGTGTAGGCGCCGGTGGACAGCCAGTACAGGCGGTCACCGATGGCCAGGTTCAGGGGCAGGCCGTACTTGTAGTTCTCGTACATGATGTCGGCGCTGTCGCAGGTAGGGCCGGCGATGACCACTTCTTCAACCTCGCCTTTCTTCTCGGTCCAGATCGGGAACTTGATGGCTTCGTCCATGGTTTCGATCAGGCCGCTGAATTTGCCCACGTCGGTGTATACCCAGCGCTCGACGGCGGTGCGCGACTTGCGAGCAACCAGTACCACCTCGCTCACCAGGATACCGGCGTTGGCGATCAGCGAACGGCCCGGCTCCAGGATGATTTCCGGCAGGTCGTCGCCGAAGTCTTCCTTCAGGAAGCGGATGATTTCTTCAGCGTAGGTTTCCAGGCTGTTGGTACGGGTGATGTAGTTGGCCGGGAAGCCGCCACCCATGTTGATCAGCTTCAGGTGGATACCGTCTTCTTCCTTCAGGCGTTCGAAGATCACCTTCACCTTGGCGATGGCGGCATCCCACACGCTGATGTCGCGCTGCTGCGAACCCACGTGGAAGGAGATACCGTGCGGCACCAGGCCCAGGTCACGAGCCAGGATCAGCAGGTCCATGGCCATGTCGGTCTGGCAGCCGAACTTGCGCGACAGAGGCCAGTCGGCAGTGGTGGAGCCTTCCGTGAGGATACGCACGTAGACTTTCGAACCGGGCGCTGCCTTGGCGATGTTGCGCAGGTCGGCTTCGGAGTCGGTGGCGAACAGGCGCACGCCCTTCTCGTAGAAGTAGCGGATGTCCTTGGCTTTCTTGATGGTGTTGCCGTAGCTGATGCGCTCAGGGCCAACGCCCTGGTTCATCACCTTGTCCAGCTCGTAGATGGAGGCGATGTCGAAGTTCGAGCCCTTGTCACGCAGCAGGTCGATGATTTCGACGGCTGGGTTGGCCTTCACGGCGTAGTAGACCTTGGCGAATTCGAAACCGGCGCGCAGGTCATCGTAGGCCTGGCTGATCATCTGGGTGTCGATGAGCACGAAAGGGGTTTCTTGCTTGTCGGCGAACGCCTTCATTTTCTGAAAGGTTTCGCGCGCGAAATAGTCTTCGACCTGGATCGACATGCTGGGGACTCCTGCTGGCAAACGTAAAAATATTCATGGGTGAAGGTGGCACCCGGTGCACACCTCTCTTGACCGCCCTCCGTATCCCCACTTTGGTTCGCCTACTTCCCAAGGCATGTCGCCGAAAGCAAAAAGGCCATAGCAAAGCTGCTTGCCCATGGCCTGCTGTCTCGTCGTCAGTACTTGAGCCGGATGGATCGTTTCCAGCATGGACGGTCGGCGCGAACTTTAGGACGTGAGGGGCTCAAGATCAACAAAAAATGTCGCGTTTTGACACGCGTTCGTCGCTGAGCCTTGGGTACACCCTTATTAACCGACCTGCATGACAGGCTGATGTTCCCCTGGCGGGTGCGGTCTATGTGGCAGCGGGCTCTGCCCGCTCCCACAAAGGCCCATCAGGCGGTGGCCTGCTCCACAAGCTCGGCAGGCGAGACGATATTGGTCTTCATGCCGCGCGAACGGCCGGAGCTCAGGTACGCGGCGATGGACTCCTGGGTCACCTCACCCAAAAACACATTCTCTGCATTGAGCACCGGCAACCACGCGCGGTTGAACTCGTACATGCGCGACAGCAGGATGCGCAGGTGCTCGTCGTAGGCGGCGGTGGCGTTGAACGGGCGCAGGTAGTCCTGGCAGGTGCCCTGCTGGCGGTGCAAGTCGCGGCGGCGCACGTAGCCCATGGCTTTGTTCTGCGCGTCGGTCATCACCACGTAGCGGCGGTCGTGCTCGTCCATCAGCTCCAGGGCGTCGGCCACCGGGGTTTGCGGGCTGACGGACGGGGCGTTGTCGGCGGCATCTTCGGCTTTCACCAGCAGCAGGCGCTTGAGGGTGCTGTCCTGGCCCACGAAGTTGCTGACGAAGTCGTCCACCGGATGGGCCAGCAGGGTGTCCGGGTGGTCGATCTGCAGCAGTTTGCCGGCGCGGAAGATGGCGATCTTGTCGCCCAGCTTGATGGCCTCGTCAATGTCGTGGCTGACCATGATCACGGTCTTGTTCAGCGCACGCTGCATTTCGAAGAACTCGTTCTGGATCATCTCGCGGTTGATCGGGTCGACCGCGCCGAACGGTTCGTCCATCAGCAGCAGCGGCGCGTCGGCCGCCAGGGCGCGGATCACGCCGATGCGCTGTTGCTGGCCGCCCGACAGTTCGCGCGGGTAGCGGTGCAAGTACTGCTTGGGCTCCAGCTTGATCATGCTCATCAGCTCGCGGGCACGCTCGTGGCATTTGTGCTTGTCCCAGCCCAGCAGGCGCGGCACCACGGTGATGTTTTCCTCGATGGTCATGTTCGGGAACAGGCCGATCTGCTGGATCACATAGCCGATGTTGCGGCGCAGGGTCACTTCGTCCAGGCCCGTGGTGTCTTCACCGTTGATCAGTACCTTGCCCGAGGTAGGCATGATCAGGCGGTTGATCATTTTCAGTGTGGTGCTCTTGCCGCAGCCCGATGGCCCCAGAAACACGCAGATCTCACCTTCGTTGACGGTGAGGCTCACGGAATCCACGGCCTTTACGTCTTTGCCGTTGCTGGTGAAAGTCTTGGTCAGGTTCTGAAGTTCGATCATTTGAGTAATCCTTTTGGAGTCAGGGCGCGTTGCAGCCATTGCAGGGCGAGGTCGGCGATGATCGCCAGCACACTCACCAGCACGGCGCCGACGATAAGCATCGACATATCGCTGCGGCTGATAGAAGTGAGGATAAGTACGCCCAGGCCACCGGCACCGATGGTGGCGGCGATGGTCATGACACCGATGTTCATGACCACGGCGGTGCGCACGCCGGCCAGAATCACCGGTACGGCGATGGGCAGCTCGACCATGCGCAGACGCTGGCCGAAGGTCATGCCGATGCCGCGCGCGGCTTCGCGGATGCCCGGTTCCACGCCGGTCAGGGCCAGGTAGGTGTTGCGCATGATGGGCAGCAACGAGTACAGGAACACCGCCGTGATGGCCGGCAGCGGCCCCAGACCCTGGCCGAACTTGGAATAGAACGGCAGCAGCAGGCCGAACAGGGCAATCGACGGAATGGTCAGCAGTACTGTGGCGCTGGCCTGCATCACGCCGGCGGCGGACGGAAAGCGGGTCATGACGATGCCCAGGGGCACGCCCACCAGAATCGCCAGGCTTACGGCCACGCCCACCAGGGCAATGTGCTGGCCGGTCAGGTGGATGACCTGTGCCCAGTCCAGGTGTGAAAAGGTGTCGATAAAATTCATGGTTGCTCCTTCGCGGCGGCAGGAACCGGGTGATCACGCAGGAACTCTGTAGCCACGGCGTTCGGGCTCAGGTGCTGGACGTCGACCTTGGCGTTGAGCTGGCGCATGGTTTCATCGTCCAGCAGTTCGGCCAGGGGCTTGAGGTCTGCGGCCAGGTCCGGGTGCTTGTCGAGAAAGTCCTTACGCACTACGGGCGCTGCGGTGTAGTCCGGGAAATAGTGCTTGTCGTCTGCCAGCAGCTTGAGGTGGAAGGCATTCAGGCGGCCGTCGGTGGTGTACACCAGGCCTGTGAATACCTGGCCGTTGCGCAGGGCGGTGTACACAAGGCCCGCGTCCATCTGGCGGATGTCGCGGCGGGTGAACTTCAGGTCGTAGGTCTGGGTAAGGCCCACCAGGCCGTCGGAACGGTTGGCGAACTCGGTGTCCAGCGCCAGCACGTGGCCTTTGTCGGGCTCACTCATCAGCACCTGGTTGAGCTGGGTGATGGTGTTGACCTGTGGGTAAGCCTTGGCGATTTTCTCCGGCAGGGCCAGGGCATAGGTGTTGCTGAATTTCGAGGGGGTCAGCCACACCAGGCCCTTTTTGGCGTCCAGTTCCTTGACCCGCTGGTACGTCGCGGCGCTGTCGAGTTTCTCGGTGACGTGGTTGTAGGACACCAGCGACACACCGGTGTATTCCCACACCATGTCCAGTTGGTTGGTTTCCTGGGCACTGCGCGCCAGGTTACTGCCCAGGCCACTGGTGACCTGCACGTTGTAGCCTTTGGTGTTGAGGTATTGCGCGGTGATGGCGGCCAGCACCGACTGTTCGGTGAACACCCGGGCGCCCAGGCGGATCACCGGTTTCTCGGCAGCGTGGGCAGCGCCCGCGCACAGCAGGGCCAGGCCCAGCAGCATGCTTGATACTTTCATGAAGAATCCTTCGCTCAGCGAGTCAGACCGCGTTCCAGCCACAGGCGGCTGGCCATGGACACCATGCCGTCGAGCAGCAAGGCCAGCAGGGCGGTGCAGGCAGCACCCAGCAGCAGTTGCGGCTGGTTGTTCAAGGCAATGCCAGGGAATATCAGGCTGCCCAGGCTGTTGGCGCCGATCAGGAACGACAGCGGGGCGGTACCCACGTTGATGGCCAGGGCCACGCGCACGCCACCGATGATGATGGGTACGGCGTTGGGCAGTTCGACTTGAAAGAGCACCTGGCGCGGTGTCATGCCGATGCCGACGGCGGCTTCCTTGAGTGAGCCCTGAACGTTTTTCAGGCCTTCGTAGGTGTTGCGCACAATGGGCAACAATGACGCGAGAAACAGGGCGAAAATGGCCGGGCCGCTGCCGATGCCAAGTATGCCTAGGGCGATGGCCAGTACGGCCAAGGGGGGGACGGTGTTACCGATGTTGAAGATCTGCATGAAGCGTTCGGCGCGGCCAACCATGTTCGGTCGGCTCAGGGCAATGCCTGCGGGGATCCCCACCACCAATGCCGCCGCCATTGAGGCCACGACCAGTATCAAATGCGCTTGCAGGTAAAACAGTAAATCTTCACGGTACTGCTCGATAGTGCTGATGCCGATCCAGTGGACCAGCAGGGCCAGGATGACGACGACTGCCGCACATCCCATCAGCCCTTTGCCATAGCGAATAGCCACAGGCGGACTCCTTTATTTCAGTCGGCGTACGCACCGTGTGTGGCGACCGGCCATTCCTGGCGGTCAACGGTGGGTTCGCGAGAAGCAGCGCGCAGACAGCGATGAAAACAGTGTCGATGCGCGCCATAAGCGCAGCCTCGTCAGGCTGACTTGCCGGTGTTGCAACGCCCTGACGAATGGTCATATCAGGGGAATGGACGCCTCCACTTCCTGAAAGGTTCCCATGCACGACAGCATTTGGCCACCCTTGGGGAGGATTTTCCGATTTATACCGGTTTAATCAGCGGCGTACCGTAGGCCTTCAATCAATTGGCAGGGAGCCATGCTGATGCTTACATACCTACCGGAAAAATCGTTTGTCGCCACCGTAAAGTGCACTACGCCGGGGTTCGAAGGGTTTTGGGACCGCCATGAAGTCGAAGCTCACCCAGGAGGTGACGAGTTTGAAGGCGCGCGCTTGCGCTCGTCCCATTTGGTACTGAACAACTTCTACAGTTTTCCGGATGTGGGGGAGGAAGAACGATGCCGCTTTTTCTTCAAGTGTTACGTGCAGGGCGACGGCCCGCCGGTTTACAAAATCTGGGTGCGGGACGGTGACCGATATTTGCAACTGGACGTGACCAGAGAATTTGGAGCCCTGCGCTTTTACCCCACCGAACAGGCCACCGCACACTGGCATATTTACGTGAACGGCGAGCCTGGCGGACCGGCGGAGGAAGGCACGTATCAGCGCTTCAGCATCAGGTCGGCGATGAGCGGCATACCCTGGACTTATCTAGGGCAGCGCCGTCGGGACGGCAAGCTGACACCCACCGGGCGGCGGGACAGCGGCAAGTACTGGCATGCCTATGTAGATGCCGACGGAGGGCCAAGGGACGCTGAATTGATTGGCGACCTGCACGTGCTGAAGTTGGGCTGAGGTTCCTTAGCGGCCCTGCAATCCATGACATAGGATTGCAGGGCTTGCTTCTTTGACGCTTTTTTCACGGCGTGTTGACACGCTGTCCATGTCCAGGGGTTCACGCTGCGGCCCGCCCGCATCATTTTGAACTTCATCGCCAACGCGACGAAGTGCCGTCAATTCAATCTGGACCCCTCATGCCACCTACTGCGCTGCGTACCACGTCACGCCCGCTCAACCTGTGGATCTGCCTGGGCATTCCCGCCCTGATCGCCATTGCGTTGTGCCTGCTGGAACTGACCAACATCGACATGGACCTCGAAAAGCTGTTCTACAGCCCGGTCGAGCATGCTTTCGCTGGCAAGCACAGCTACTGGCTGGAAACGGTGTTGCATGACCAGGCCAAGCGTGTGGTGATTGCCATCGGCGTATTCGGTGCGCTGGGCTA
Organism: Pseudomonas sp. M47T1; assembly: GCF_000263855.1. Lineage (GTDB taxonomy): Bacteria > Pseudomonadota > Gammaproteobacteria > Pseudomonadales > Pseudomonadaceae > Aquipseudomonas. The sequence continues at coordinate 58,868 of NZ_AJWX01000017.1, read as the reverse complement.
CTTGGCCAGTTTCTTGGTCAAGCGCCTGTTGCCGATCCGTCGCGAGCTGGCGTGCCTAGTGGTGGCCATGACACTGTCTACCAGCTACACCAACCCGTTGAAGACGCTGACCGGCGTGCAGTGCCCCTGGAGCCTGACCGAGTTCGGCGGCCATGAAACCTACAGCAAGCTGTTCGAACACCGTCCGGTGACCGCCGACCCAGGCCGCTGCTGGCCAGGTGGCCATGCGGCCACCGGCTTCACCCTGTTCTCGCTGTTTTTCGTGCTGCGTGACCGTCGTCCGCGCATGGCTCGCGCCGGCCTGATATTCGCGTTCGGCCTGGGCACGGTGTTCTCGGTGGGGCGCATGATCCAAGGCGCACACTTCCTCTCGCATAACGTGTGGGCGGCGATCTTCTGCTGGCTGATCTGCCTGGGCACCTACTACGTGATGTTGTACCGCCCGCAGGCGCAGACGGAAAAGTCGCCCGAGGCGGCGCTTGTCGCCACCTGACGAAGCGGCGACGGGTGAGTTGGACGCATGGTTCCAGCTCGCCCGCGCTTCAGCTATAATCGGCGCCCTTTTTTGAATCACCTCGCAGGCGATTTCCCATGACCCAACAGGCCGCCGAAGTCGCGAAACGCCGCACTTTCGCCATTATTTCCCACCCGGACGCCGGTAAAACCACCATCACCGAGAAACTCTTGTTGATGGGCAAGGCCATTGCCGTGGCCGGTACCGTGAAGTCGCGCAAGTCCGACCGCCACGCCACGTCCGACTGGATGGAGATGGAAAAGCAGCGCGGTATCTCCATTACCACCTCGGTCATGCAGTTCCCGTATCGCGACCACATGGTCAACCTGCTCGACACCCCTGGTCACGAAGACTTCTCCGAAGACACCTACCGCACCCTGACCGCAGTGGACTCGGCGTTGATGGTGCTCGACGGCGGTAAAGGCGTTGAGCCGCGTACCATCGCGCTGATGGACGTCTGTCGCCTGCGTGATACCCCGATCGTCAGCTTCATCAACAAGCTGGACCGCGATATTCGCGACCCCATCGAACTGCTGGACGAAATCGAAGCGGTACTGAAGATCAAGGCTGCGCCCATCACCTGGCCGATTGGTTGCTACCGCGACTTCAAGGGTGTTTACCACCTGGCCGGCGACTACATCATCGTCTACACCCCGGGCCACGGCCATGAGCGTACCGATGTGAAAATCATCGAGAAGCTGGATTCCGATGAAGCCCGCGCGCACCTGGGTGACGAGTATGACCGTTTCATCGACCAACTGGAGCTGGTGCAGGGCGCATGCCACACCTTCAACCAGGAAGAGTTCATGAACGGCCAGATGACGCCGGTGTTCTTCGGCACGGCGCTGGGCAACTTTGGTGTCGACCACGTGCTGGACGCCGTGGTGGACTGGGCGCCTCGCCCGCTGGCCCGCGTGGCCCGCGAGCGTACCGTGGAGCCGGTCGAAGAAAAGTTCACCGGTTTCGTGTTCAAGATCCAGGCGAACATGGACCCCAAGCACCGCGACCGTATCGCCTTCATGCGCATCTGTTCGGGCAAGTACGAGAAAGGCATGAAAATGCGCCACGTACGCACCGGCAAGGACCTGCGCATCGGCGACGCCCTGACGTTCTTCTCCTCCGAGCGTGAGCAACTGGAAGAGGCGTTTGCCGGCGACATCATCGGCTTGCACAACCACGGCACCATCCAGATCGGCGACACCTTCAGTGAAGGTGAAGCGCTGGGCTTCACCGGTATCCCGCACTTCGCCCCGGAACTGTTCCGCCGCGTACGCCTGCGTGACCCGCTGAAATCCAAGCAACTGCGCCAAGGCCTGCAGCAGCTGGCCGAGGAGGGCGCCACCCAGGTGTTCTTCCCAGAGCGTAGCAACGACATCATCCTGGGCGCCGTGGGTGTGCTGCAGTTCGACGTGGTAGCCAGCCGCCTGAAGGAAGAATACAAGGTGGAATGCTCCTACGAGCCGATCACCGTGTGGTCGGCCCGCTGGATCGACTGTGCCGACAAGAAGAAGCTTGAGGAATTCAAGACCAAGGCGGTGGAAAACCTGGCGCTGGACGGCGGTGGCCACCTGACGTACCTGGCGCCTACGCGAGTCAACCTCGCGCTGATGGAAGAGCGCTGGCCCGACGTGAAATTCCGCGCTACGCGCGAGCATCACTAAGCACAAGAGGGCAGCCCACGGGCTGCCCTTTTCATTACGCCGCATCCCCGCCTGTAGGAACAGCGCTTGTGGGCGATGGTGCCATGCCTGACCCTGCGCTTTTGTAGGAGCGGGTTCTACCCGCGAAAAGCACACCGCGCTGTACCTGACTCAACGCGCCGCGTGCTTCGCGGGCAGAGCCCGCTCCCACACGAGCATCGCGCGCAAGCGCTGCTCCTACGGGTTACATGTAAGTTACTCCTCCAGGGCGCGCACGCGCTCGCTGCGCTGTTGGGCCTTGGGCACTTCGGTGGATTGCAGGGTGAAGTCGAAGTCGATCTCGGCGAACCGCCCGCTCACGCCATGTTTCTGCGCTTGCACCGGGTCATCGCTGAAGCAGATCTCGGCCACCAGTTCGTCACGGGTGGCGTAGGCGAAGTCGTCGTACAGGTACTTGTCGCCAGCCAGGTTGATCTGGGTGGTGAGGTGACGATGGCCCGGTGCCGAGATGAAAAAGTGAATGTGCGCCGGACGCTGGCCGTGGCGGCCCAGTTGATCCAGCAGATGCTGGGTGGGGCCGTCCGGTGGGCAGCCGTAGCCCGAGGGCACGATGCTGCGGAAACGGTAGCGGCCTTCGCTGTCGGCCTCGATGCGGCGGCGCAGGTTGAATTCCGATTGCGATGGGTCGAAGTAGGAGTAGGTGCCGCCGGTGTTGGCCTGCCACACGTCGACAATGGCACCGGGCACCGGCTTGCCGTCGACGTCCTTGACCTGGCCCTGCATGAACAGCGCAGTGCCAGGGTCGGTGCCGTCGTCCAGGCGCGCCTCATATTTGCTCAGCGGCGCACCGGCCACGTACAGCGGCCCTTCAATAGTACGCGGGGTGCCGCCCAGTTGGCCGGCGAGTTCGTCCTGAGCGTCCAGTTGCAGGTCCAGGTAGTGTTCCAGCCCCAGGCCTGCTACCACCAGCCCGGCTTCCTGGCGAGCGCCCAGCACGTTGAGGTAGTTCACTGCGGCCCAGAACTCCTCGGGGGTAACGTCCAACTCTTCGATGATTTTCACCGAGTCGGTGAGAATGCGGTGGATCAGCGTCTTGACCCGCGGGTTGCCGGCGTCGTTGAACACGCCGCTGGCTTGCTTGAGAAAATGTTGTACCGGTTCGGTGTGCGCGATTTTGACAGTCATGGTTATGGCCTCATCTTATATTTATTAGTCAGTACGCCGGTTCGAGGGTTACTCAGCGGTCGTCTTCGTGGATTGAGGAGGGGTGGCGGCACAGCGCGTTCACCTCGATCGCCATGTAGGGGAACAGCGGCAACTGCATCAGGGTGTCGTGCAGTTCCTGCACGCTAGGCACGTCGAACACGCTGTAATTGGCGTAGAGCCCGGCAATGCGCCACAGGTGGCGCCATTTGCCTTCCTGCATCAGGCGCTGGCACAGCTCTTTCTCATCGGCCTTCAGGCGGGTGGCCTTGGCCGGGTCCATGTCCAGCGGCAGGTTAACGGTCATCTTCACGTGGAATAGCATGGCAGGCGTCTCCTCAACGGTGGCTATAGGCTTTGGTAGCCTTGTCGCGGCGGAAAAACGCCACGCGTTCTTCGTCCAATTCCAGGCCCAGGCCGGGAGTATTCGGCACGTGCAGCTGGAAATCCTTGTACAGCGGCGGGTTGGCGAGGATGTCCTCGGTGAGCAACAGCGGGCCGAACAGCTCGGTGTCCCAGGCCATTTTCGGCAGGGTAATGTAAGCCTGGGCCGACGCCAAGGTGCCGATGCCGCCCTCCAGCATGGTGCCGCCATACAGGCCGATACCGGCGGCGTCGGCGATGGCGGCGGCGCGCAGGGCGGCGCGCGGGCCACCGGTCTTGGCAATCTTCAGGGCGAAGATGGTGCCAGCGCCCAGGCGCGCCAGGTTGTAGGCATCTTCCACCGACTCGATGGCTTCGTCAGCCATGATCGGGATCGGGCTGCTGGCACTCAGGCGTGCCAGGCCCACGGCATTGCTGCGGTGAATGGGTTGCTCCACCAGATCGATGCCGTTGTCGCCCAGGATGCGGCAGGCGCGCAGGGCCACGGCTTCATCCCAGGCCTGGTTGACGTCCACGCGTACGCTGGCGCGATCACCCACAGCCTGCTTGATGGCGATGACGTGGGCCAGGTCCTTGCTGACCTCACCGGCGCCGATCTTGAGTTTGAAGATGCGGTGACGGCGCACGTCGAGCATCTTTTCTGCTTCGGCGATGTCACGGCCGGTGTCGCCACTGGCCAGGGTCCAGGCCACGGGAAGGCTGTCGCGCAGGCGGCCGCCCAGCAGCTCGCTGACCGCCAGGCCCCGGCGTTTGCCCTGGGCGTCCAGCAGTGCGCTTTCGATGCCGGATTTGGCGAAGGTGTTGCCGCGCACGCTGCGCTCGATACGCTGCATGGCCGCGTTGATGTTGTCGGCAGCCTGGCCAATCAGCAACGCAGTGATGTGCGTGTCGATGTTCACCTTGATGCTGTCGGGGCTTTCGTTGCCGTAGCTCAGGCCACCGATAGTGGTGGACTCGCCGATGCCTTCGATGCCATCGCTGCAGCGCAGTCGCAGCAGTACCAGGGTCTGGTGCTGCATGGTGTGCATGGCCAGCTTGTGCGGGCGAATGGTTGGCAAATCGACAATGATCGTTTCGAGAGACTCGATCGTGGGATGACTCATTTCGATACCCGTCAGGTTGTGTTCTTGTATGACCTGATAGTGATACGGCGTTTTCTTTCAATCCAATATAGAATTGGTCTGGCTTGATACCTGTTGGGTATTGTCGATCAAGAGGTTCATGATGGAACTCAGGCATCTTCGCTATTTCCAGGCGCTGGCCCAAACCCTTAACTTCACCCGTGCCGCCGAGCGCCTGCATATCGCCCAGCCACCGCTGAGCCGGCAGATCCAGCAGTTGGAGGAGGAGTTGGGGGTGAGCCTGATGGAGCGCGGCCGGCCGTTGCGGCTCACCGAGGCGGGCCGTTATTTCTTCGAGCACAGCGGCGCGCTGCTGCATCAACTCGATACCCTGTGTGAAAACACCCGGCGCATTGGCCTGGGCAAGAAAACCTGGCTGGGTATCGGCTTCGCGCCGTCGACCCTGTACGGCGTGTTGGCGGAAATGATCCGGCGCTTGCGCGGTGATGATGCCGAAATCGAGCTGGAACTGGGGCTGTCGGAAATGACCACGGTGCAGCAGGTAGAAGCCTTGAAGGCCGGGCGCATCGACGTGGGGTTTGGCCGTATCCATATCGACGACGCAGCCATCACCCAGACCGTGTTGCGCGAAGACCGCTTGATCGCCGTGCTGCCTGCCGGCCACCCGCTGTTGGGGCAGACCGCGACGCTGGCCCAACTGGCCCGCGAACCCTTCGTGCTCTACCCCGGCAACCCGCGGCCCAGTTACGCCGACCACGTATTGGCGCTGTTCTCGGCCCACGGCCTGAGCATCAAGGTGGCGCAGTGGACCAACGAACTGCAAACGGCCATTGGCCTGGTGGGGGCGGGCATCGGCATCACTTTGGTGCCCGAGTCGGTGCAGATTCTGCATCGCGATGACATTGGCTACAGCCCGCTGCAGGAGGCCAACGCTACCTCGCCGATCATTCTCAGCCGGCGGGTGGGGGATGTGTCGCCGGCGGTAGGGTATTGCCTGGCGGTCATCGAAGAACTCGTGGGAGCTGGCTCGCCAGCGAGCTTTTAGGGCTTCAACAAGCGCCCACAGGTGCGGCGGCCGGTGCTACAGGTGTTCGCCTGCCATCACCCTGGTCCATACCTGTGTCCGAATGCGGTCGATATCCGCCGGCATGGCCTCCAGTGCAAACAGCCGGCTCATGGTGTCTTCGTCCGGGTACACCACGGTGTTGCCATGCAGCGCCGGGTCGATCAGCGCATCGGCCTTTTCATTGCCATTGGCGTAGTGCACGTAGTTGCTGATGCCGGCGATGACCTTGGGCTCCAGCAGGTAGTTCATGAAGGCATAGCCGGCCTTTGGGTTGGGCGCATCCGCCGGCATGGCAACCATGTCGAACCACAGTGGCGCGCCTTCGCGAGGCACCGAGTAGCCGATGTTGACGCCTTTGTTCGCCGCCGTGGCGGTGGTCTGGGCCTGCAGCACGTCGCCGTTGTAGCCCACCACCACGCACACGTCGCCGTTGGCGAGGTCGTTGGTATAGCGAGCGGTGTCGAAGTAGGTCACGTAAGGCCGGATCTTCATCAGCAGTGCCTCGGCCTTTTTGTAGTCGTCGGGGTTCTTGCTGTGAGGGGGCAGCCCCAGGTAGTTGAGCGTGATGGGCAGCAGTTCCGGCCCGCTGTTGACGAGGGCGACGCCACAGGCCTTCAGCTTGCTGATGTTCTCGGGCTTGAAGATCAGGTCCCAGGAGCCCACCGGGGCATTGTCGCCCAGCACGGCCTTGACCTTGTCGATGTTGTAGCCAATGCCCGTGCTGCCCCACATATAAGGGAAACCATGGCGATTGCCCGGGTCGTTCACCTCAAGCATCTTGAGCAGCACCGGGTTGAGGTTGTCCCAGTTGGGCAATTTGCTGCGGTCCAGGTCCATCAGCGCCTGGGCCTGTACCTGCCTGGCCATGAAGTGGGTAGAGGGGAACACCACGTCGTAGCCGGAATTGCGGGCCATCAGCTTGTCGTTCAACACTTCATTGCTGTCGTACAGCTCATAGACGGGAACGATGCCGGTGCGCGCCTGAAAGTTCTTCAGGGTGTCGGGAGCAATGTATTCGGACCAGTTGTAGACCTTGACCGTCTCGGCGGCCTGGACGGTGCAAGCGGTGGCGGCCAGCACCAGGGTAGCAATGATCTTTTGCAGCATCAGGACGAGCCTTGCATGAAAGGGCTGCTACAGCATATGCCACGCTGGCGCGATTGGGCCAGCCGCTGCCGCCAGGCTGCGCTGGTCAGCGCATCAGGCTTTCCATGGCATTCGCCAGTTGGCTGGCCAGCCGCCGGCGCCACGGTGCCGCGCCGGGGTTGGCCAGGGTCTGGTCTTCGTGCACGAAGCTCTTGATGATGGCGTTGTAACCCAGCCAGCGGCAGGGTTCGGGTTCCCAGGTGCTGAGGTTGGCCAGCCCACCCTGTTGCCTGACCCACGGTTGGCGTACCAGTTCGTTGGGTTGTTGCAAGATGAGTGCGGCCAGGGTGCGGCCCCCCAGGTTGCTGGCGCCGACGCCCTCGCCGCCGTAGCCGCCAGACAGGGCCAGGCCGCTCTGGTGGTCGCAGAGCATGTGTGGGTGGAAGCGCCGCGCCATGCCCAGGTTGCCGCCCCAGGCGTGGCTGATGCGCACGTCCTTGAGCTGCGGGAACAGTTCGCCGAACAGGTAGCGGCGCAGGCCGATCTCGCTGTCGGTCAGGTTGAAATCCTGGCGCAGCCGCCCGCCAAACTGATACCCGCCGCGGGCGCCGAACACCAGGCGGTTGTCGGCGCTGCGCTGGCCGTAGGTGACCTGGCGGCTGGCCTCGCTGAACGCCTGGCCATGCTCCAGGCCGATGCTCTGCCACTGGGCGCAGGTCAGCGGTTCGGTGGCAATCAGCAAGCTTTGCACCGGCAGGTGATAGCGCCCCAGCGGTGGCAGGCTGACGCCGTAGCCTTCGACGGCCGGCACCACCCAGTGGCTGCGCACCGTGGCCTTGGCGGTGCGCACTTGGCGCGGTTGCCAGTGGGTGACCGGGCTGTTTTCGTACAGGCGAACGCCCATGCGCTCCACGGTGCGCGCCAGGCCACGTACCAGGCGCGCGGGTTGGAGGGTGGCCACATGCGGCGTGAAGATACCCCCGTAGGGGCGGGCAATGCGCAGCTGTTCGCTGAGTTCGGCGGCGCTTAGCCAGCGGTAATCCTGATGGGTCAGGCCCAGGCTGTGCAGGTGGCGCAAGTAGTCGCGCTGGCTGGCTTCCTGTTCCGGGTAGCGGGCCGCGCAATACAGCGCGCCGCCCTTGCGGTAGTCGCAGTCGATGCCTTCGAAGGCAATGACCTGGCCCACTTCATCGGGGATGCCGTGCAGCAGGTCGAACGAGGCACGTCGCTGTTCGGCGGGCAGTTTGGCCAGCAGGCGGTCGTCGTTGAGCAGATTGCCCATCAACCAGCCGCCATTGCGCCCTGAGGCGCCGAAGCCGGCGGTCTGTGCTTCGAGAATGGCGATATTCAGGGTGGGCGCCTGCAGCTTGAGGTAATAGGCGGTCCACAAGCCCGTGTACCCGGCGCCGATGATGGCCACGTCGACGTCCAGGTCATGCTCCAGCGCGGCACGCGCCTTCAAGGGTTCATCAAGCTGGTCCATCCACAGGCTGATGTTGCGCCACGCCGTCATGCCGTCACTCCAGTCGATGTTCGATAGCTCAATCGTAGTGGGTAAATTCAGGCTGTGTCGTGTGTGCGTGTCCGCGAAGAAAGCTGTTTCACATAAGCGGTGGGCGACAGGCCGGTGTGCTGGCGGAAGCACTTGTAGAACGCCGACAGCGAATTGAAGCCGGCGGCGAATGCCAGTTCGTCGATGCGCGCTTCAGGGGTGCTTTCCAGGGCGCGCAGCAAATGCCGCAGGCGTGCCTGGTTGACGTAGGGGTAGAAGCGTTGCCCCAGCACCTGGTTGAGCAGGTAGGACATCTGGTTGCGGCTGTAGCCACAGGCGCGGGCCACTTCCTGCAAGTCCAGTTCGGGGTTCAGGTAGGGTTGCTGGCGGTGGAAATACTGCTGCAGGTCTTCGGCCATCAACCCCAGTTGCCGGGGGGACAGGCCCAGGCGTGCGGTGGCCGGGCGCGGGGTGTCGGTAACGGCTTCGCGCACCAGGGTGGCGTATTCGTTGACTCGCCAGATCAGCCCGTCACGCACGGTGATGGCTTCGCTGGCGCGAAACGACACCAGGTCGGCGGCGCCCCGCAGGGTCAGGGTGTACTGGATGAAGGCGGTGTCGCCGTCCACGCGAATGCGGTCGCTGTGCTCCAGCGCCTCATCGGCGTTGCGCGGCAGGCTCGATTGTACGTAGTCACGCAGCTCGCCCAGGGCCAGGGTGCGGTGCTGGAAGAAGTCGTGGTACTGGATGTCCGGATGGTACAGCGCCATGACGCCGTCCAGGTCGCGGTGCTTCCAGCACAGGTGGTAGCGGGTGACGGTTGCGAGGGTAAGGCTGGAGTCGGTTTGCATCGATGCTCCGGTGATGGGTCTGACGCGGCAATGGCCTTCACACTGCCCCTGTAGGAGCGGACCGTGTCCGCGAAGGCCACACCGCGCAGTAGCTGATGCACTGCGGCATATGGTTCGCGGGCACGGCCCGTTCCTAAAGGGGGGGCACTACTTCCGGTCAGTTCAGGAATTGCTCGGCATAGTGGCAGGCCACCTGCCGGGTATCAACCTGGCGCAGTTCCGGCACTTCGCTGGCGCAGCGCTCGGTGGCGTACGGGCAGCGCTTGTGGAAGGCGCAGCCGGACGGCGGGTTGAGCGGGTTGGGCAGCTCGCCGACGATCTTGATCTTCGGCTTGGCCGGGTCAGGCTTGAGCGTTGGCGTGGCCGACAGCAGCGCCTGGGTATAAGGGTGCAGCGGACGCTTGTAGATATCCTCCTTGGGGCCCATTTCCGCCGGGCGGCCCAGGTACATCACCAGCACGTCATCGGCCACGTGGCGCACCACTGCCAGGTTGTGTGAGATGAACACGTAGGCGGTGTTGAACTCTTGCTGCAGGTCCATGAACAGGTTCAGCACCTGGGCCTGGATGGAAACGTCCAGCGCCGAAGTCGGCTCGTCCGCCACCAGCACCTTGGGTTGCAGCATCATGGCGCGGGCCAGGGCAATGCGCTGGCGCTGGCCGCCGGAGAACATGTGCGGGTAGCGCTGGTAATGCTCGGGGCGCAGGCCCACCTGCTGCATCATCGCCTGCACTTTCTCGCGGCGCTCGGCCTTGGTCAGGTTGGTGTTGATCAACAGTGGTTCGCCCAACTGATCACCGATTTTCTGCCGCGGGTTGAGCGAGGCATAAGGGCTCTGGAACACCATCTGCACGTCCTTGCGCAGTTGCTTGCGCTCGGCTTTGCTGGCGCCATGCACTTCCTGGCCGGCGATCTTCAGCGAGCCTGCGGTGGGCTCCTCGATCAGCGTCAGGGCGCGGGCCAGGGTGGATTTGCCACAGCCTGACTCGCCGACCACGGCCAGGGTCTTGCCGGCTTCCAGTTCAAATGACACGCCATTGAGGGCGCGCACCAGGGCGTGGCCTTTGAACAGGCCGCGGGACACTTCGTAGTGACGGGTGAGGTCGCGAGCGGTAAGTACGACGGCCATCAAGCCACCTCCTGATTCAGCGGGTAGAAACAGCGCGCCAGGCTGTGGGCTTTGGGGTCAAGGCCGGGGCGCTGGCTGCGGCAGTTGTCCTGGGCATAGGGGCAGCGCGGCGACAACAGGCAGCCCTGGGGGCGGTCGTAGCGGCCGGGTACGATGCCGGGCAGGGTGGCCAGGCGGGCGGCGCCTTCACTGTGCTCTGGAATGGCGGCCAGCAGCGCTTCGCTGTAAGGGTGGCCCGGCAGGTCGAACAGTTGCGGTACGTGGCCCACTTCCACGGCCTGGCCGGCGTACATCACGCACACCCGCTGGGCGGTTTCGGCCACCACGGCCAGGTCGTGGGTGATCAGGATCAGCCCCATGTCCTGCTCTTTCTGCAGGGCCAGCAGCAGCTCCATGATCTGCGCCTGAATGGTCACGTCCAGGGCGGTGGTGGGTTCGTCGGCGATCAGCAGCTTCGGCTCGCCGGCAATCGCCATGGCGATGGCCACGCGTTGGCTCATGCCTCCCGACAGCTGGTGCGGGTAGGCGTCCAGGCGGCTTTCGGCGCCCGGGATCTCCACCTTCTTCAGCAGCTCAAGGGCGCGCTGGCGTGCCTGTTTGTTGTTCATGCCCAGGTGCTGGCGCAGCACTTCCTGGATTTGAAAGCCTACGGTGTAGCTGGGGTTGAGGGCGGTCATGGGGTCCTGGAAAATCATTGCCAGGTCCTTGCCCACCACTTGCCGGCGTTGGCGCGCGCTGAGCTTGAGCATGTCGCGGCCATCGAAATTCAGCGAGTCGGCGGTAATGATGCCGGGGTGATCGATCAGGCCCATCAGCGCCATCATGGTCACGGACTTGCCCGAGCCCGACTCGCCGACGATGGCCAGCACTTCGCCTTTTTCCACCGACAGGTCGAGGCCATCGACCACCGGCACCGCCTTGGCATCGCCAAAGCGCACGTTCAGATTCTTGATATGCAACAGAGACATGGTCGTTCCCTCAGGCGGCATTCTTGAGTTTCGGGTCCAGCGCATCGCGCAGCCCGTCGCCCATCAGGTTGATTGCCAGCACGCTGAGCAAAATGGTCAGGCCAGGCAGGCTCACCACCCACCAGGCACGTTCGATGTAGTCACGGGCCGAGGCCAGCATGGTGCCCCACTCAGGGGTGGGCGGTTGTACGCCCAGCCCCAGGAAGCCCAGCGCCGCAGCGTCGAGGATCGCCGAGCTGAAGCTCAGGGTGGCCTGCACGATCAGCGGCGCCATGCAGTTGGGCAGCACGGTGACGAACATCAGGCGCAGCAGGCCGGCGCCGGCCAGGCGTGCGGCGGTGACGTAGTCGCGGTTCATTTCGCCCATCACGGCGGCGCGGGTCAGGCGCACGTAGGACGGCAGCGAGACCACGGCAATGGCGATCACGGTGTTGATCAGGCCAGGGCCGAGGATGGCGACGATGGCCACGGCCAGCAGCAGCGACGGCAGGGCCAGCATCACGTCCATCAGGCGCATGATGGCCGGGCCCATGATGCGCGGGAAGAAACCCGCCACCAGGCCCAGGAAGATCCCCGGGATCAGCGACATCACCACCGACGACAGGCCGATCAGCAGCGACAGCCGCGAACCGTGGATAAGCCGCGACAGCAGGTCACGGCCCAGCTCGTCGGTGCCCAGCAGGTATTGCCACTGGCCGCCTTGCAGCCATACCGGCGGGGTCAGCAGGGCATCGCGAAACTGCTCGCTGGGGTCGTGCGGCGCCACCCAGGGGGCGAACAGCGCGCAGAACACAATCAGCAGCATGAACGCCAGGCCGGCGACGGCGCCCTTGTTTTTGGCGAAGGCTTGCCAGAACTCTTTGTAGGGCGATGGGTAAAGCAGGCTTTGGTCGACAACGACCGGGGTAGTTGGGGTAGTCATGTCGGGAGCCTCAGCGCTGATGACGGATGCGTGGGTTGGCCAGGCCGTAGAGGATGTCCACCACGAAGTTGACCAGGATCACCAGGCAGGCGATCAACAGGATGCCGTTCTGCACGACAGGGTAGTCACGGGCGCCGATGGCTTCGATCAGCCATTTACCGATGCCCGGCCAGGAAAAGATGGTCTCGGTCAGTACCGCACCGGCCAGCAACGTGCCCACTTGCAGGCCGAACACGGTCAGTACCGGGATCAGCGCGTTGCGCAGGCCATGCACGAACACCACGCGCGCTGGCGACAGGCCTTTGGCCCGGGCGGTGCGCACGTAGTCTTCGCGCAGCACTTCGAGCATCGATGAACGGGTCATGCGCGCAATCACCGCCAGCGGGATGGTGCCCAGCACGATGGCCGGCAGGATCAGGTGGCGCAGGGCGTCGAGGAACGAGCCTTGCTCGTCGCTGAGCAGGGTGTCGATGAGCATGAAGCCGGTTTTCGGCTCGATGTCATATAAGAGGTCGATGCGCCCGGACACCGGGGTCCAGCCCAGGCTCACCGAGAAGAACATGATCAGTATCAGCCCCCACCAGAAAATCGGCATCGAATAGCCGGCCAGGGAGATGCCCATGACCCCATGATCGAACAGTGACCCCCGCTTGAGTGCGGCAATCACCCCCGCCAGCAGCCCGAGGATGCCGGCAAAGATCAGCGCGGCAATCGACAGCTCCAGGGTGGCCGGGAACAGCGACAGGAATTCGTGCCACACGCTTTCGCGGGTGCGCAGCGATTCGCCCAGGTTGCCATGCGCCAGGTTGCCGATGTAGTCCAGGTACTGGGCATAGAGCGGTTTGTTCAAGCCCAGGCGCTCCATTGCCTGGGCGTGCATTTCAGGGTCGACGCGACGTTCGCCCATCATCACTTCTACCGGGTCGCCCGGAATCAGGCGTATCAGTGCAAAGGTCAGCAACGTGATGCCGAAGAAGGTGGGGATCAGCAATCCCACACGGCGGGCTATAAAACTAAACATCTTGGGTGGTACCTCGTCAGCCGGTTAGGCAGTTCCCGCCCGCTGCCCGTTTGGGGCGCGGGTGGGCGTTTTTCTTGTTACTTCACCAGGGTGGTGGCGAAGTTGTTATTGGTCAGGGGGCTAATGTGATAACCCTCGACGTTCTTGCGTACTGCGGTGAACAAGCGTGGGTAGGCCAGGCTCAGCCAGGGAATGTCCTTGGCAAAAATGGCCTGGGCCTGCTTGTAGTCTTCAGCGCGTTCGGCCGGGTCGCTGCTGGCGCGAGCCTTGGCCAGCAAACCGTCGAAGTCCTTGTTGCACCAGCGCGCCGAGTTCTCGCCACTCTGTGCCGCTTCGCAGCTCAGGTTGGGGGTAAGGAAGTTGTCCGGGTCGCCGTTGTCGCCGGCCCAGCCGTAGAACGTCAGGTCGTGCTCGCCCAGTTTGATGCGCTTGACCATTTCGCCCCATTCGAGCACGCGAATATCGAGCTTGAGGCCAATCTTGGCAAGGTCTGCCTGCAATAACTGCGCCGCCAGCGTGGGGTTGGGGTTGGTGGCGGCGCCGCCGTTGCGGGCAAACACGGTGAAGGTGGTGCCCTCTGGCACACCGGCTTCCTTGAGCAGGGCGCGGGCCTTGTCCAGGTCGCGGGGCGGGTCGCGCAGGTCCTTGTCGAAGCCCAGCAGGGTCGGCGGGTAAGGGCCGGTGCCGGTGGTCGCGCCGCCTTCGCCGAACAGGGTCTTGACCAGGGTGGGCTTGTCCAGCGCCAAGGCGATGGCCTGGCGCACGCGGATGTCGCCCAGGTATTTGTGCGAGGTGTTGATGGCCACGTAGCTGGTCATCAGCGCTTCCATCTCGTCGATGCGCAGGTTCGGGTCGGCCTTGATGCTGGGAATATCGTCAGGCTTGGGGTAGACCGCGATCTGGCATTCGTTGGCGCGCAGTTTCTGTAGGCGCACGTTACTGTCGGTGGTGATGGCGAAAATCAGTGCTTCGCTGGGTGGCACGCCCTTGTAGTAGTCGGGGTTGGCTTTGTAGCGCACCATCGCGTCCTTGCTGTAGCGCACCAGAATGAACGGCCCTGTGCCGATGGGCTTGCTGTTGATATCGCCGGTTTTGCCGGCCTTGAGCAACTGGTCGCCGTATTCGGCGGAGTAGATCGACGCAAAGCCCATGGCCATATCCCGTAGGAAGGGTGACTCGGGACGCTTGAGGTTGAAACGAACAGTGTAGTCGTCGACCTTGTCTATGCTGGCGATCAGGTCTTTCATGCCCATGGCTTCAAAGTACGGGAAGCCCATGGGCGCCTTGTCGTGCCAGGGATGCTTGGGGTCGAGCTGGCGCTCGAAGCTCCATATCACGTCATCGGCGTTGAATTCGCGGTGGGGCTTGAAGTAGTCCGTGGTCTGGAACTTCACGCCGTGGCGCAGGTGGAAGGTGTAGGTCTTGCCGTCATCGCTGATGTCCCAGCTTTGCGCCAGGTCCGGCTCGATGTCGGTGGTGCCGGGCTTGAAGCTGGCCAGGCGGTTGAAGAGGGTTTCCGAGGAGGCGTCGGCGGTGACGGCCGCCGTGTACTGCACAATGTCGAAACCTTCCGGGCTGGCTTCGGTACAGACCACCAGGGGCTTGGCCGAAATGCCGACGGCGACGCTGAACAGTGCTGCCGCGACTGCGGCACGTAGGGGAAGCGCTTTCATATAGACCCTCCGGGAGTTGGAAGCTTTAAGCTGCAAGCTGCAAGTAAAAGCACACCGCGAACGGCTTCAGCTTGTAGCTTGCAGCTTGAAACTTGACGCTTAGAGAATGTTGAACGGAACCGTGGTAACGATCCGCAGTTCATCCAGGCTGCCATCAGCCTGGTTGGCACTGGCGCGGTGGGCGGTGTAGGTCGCCCGCACGCTGGTGTCTTTCAAGGCGCCGCTCTGAATCACGTAGGAGGTACCCACGCCGTATTCATAGTGATGCTCGCCGTCCATCTGGTTCACTTTGTAGGCAGTACCGGTGTAGTGGGTGCCGTCGATGCCCCAACCGCGGGCACTGTAGACATTGAACTTGAGGCCCGGCACGCCGTATTGCGCCATGTTCAGGCCGTAGGCCACCTGGAATGACTTCTCGTTCGGCCCGTTGAAATCCGAAAGCAAGGAGTTGGCCAGAAAGATGCCGTTGGTTTCGTGCAGGTAGTCGAAGTACTCGTTGCCGTTGATTTGCTGGTAGGCGAACGTGAGGCTGTGGGCCTGGTGGGTGGCGGTCAGCGACAGGCTGCCGGCCTGGTTATCGATCTCGCCCATTTTGCGGGCGCCGGTGTCGCGGGTCTTGTAGTAGTTCAGGCCGGTGGTCAGGCTCACCACCGCGCTGTCACCCACCACGTGGTTGGCGCCGAAGTAGTACTGGTTCCAGAAGTCTTCGACCTGGGTGGCGAACAGCGTGGTGGTGACACTTTCGAACGGCTGATAATTGACCCCGGCGGTGGTGACTCGGTCGGTTTCAACACCGGTGGCGCCGTATTCGGAGCGGAACTTGCTCAGGCTCTGTTCGGTACGCGGCGACACGCGGTCGAAGGTGCCCGCCTGGAACGACAGGTTGTTGAACTCTTTGCTGTCGATGGCCACGCCTTCGAAGCTGGAGGGCAGGGCGCGGTTGCCGATGGTGGCGACCATGGGCGTGTCCATGGCCTGGCGGCCGAAGGTCAGGGTGGTGTTTGACACTCGCGCCTTGAGGTTACCCAGGCCCAGCTTGCTCCATTGGCCAATGGTGTCGCCGTCGCTGTCTGCCAGGGTGCGGTTGTTGGAACCGCCATTGCGCGCGCTGCCACGCTCCAGCGCCACCACGTTGTACAACGCCGCTTCCACGCCGAAGCCCACCGTGCCCTGGGTAAACCCGGAGGTGTAATTGACGGTGGTGCTTTGCAGCCAGTTGGTGCGGTTGTTCATGGGCTCGCGCGTACCGTCCTTGCTATGGGTGAACAGCGGCCCACGTTTGGACTGTTCGCGGGCGTACCAGTTGCGGGTCCAGCCCGTCAGGCTCTGGTCCTCGACAAACCCCTTGGCATCGGCCTGGGCGCTGCTGGTCTGCAGCGAGGTGGGCGTGAATGCCTGGCTGGCATCCTCCGCGTTCGCCATGGCCGACAGGCTGCTGATGGACAGGGCAAGCATGGTTTTTCTTGTTAGTTTCATGGGTGAAGCTCCTTGGTATTTTCTTTTTTTTATGCCGAACACATTCAGGTGCTCGGTCAACTTCTGGGTACAACTATGTTTGCAAACGTTTGGCTTGGTTCAATTGGCCGAAGTTTGCCTTTGCGGTGATGCGTGCAAGCCAAAGCTTGGGCATCGCTGCGCTGGGGTCAGTCGATCAGGGACACTCCGGAGAAAACGCTGCGCCCGAACGGGCTGACCTTGAAATCCTGCACCTTGGTGCTCAGGGGCTGGCTGACAGTGGAGTGGGCGATCGGGGTGATCGGCACCTGTTCCTTGAGGCGTTGCTGGGCCAGGCGGTACAGCCCGCTGCGGGCTTCGCGGTCGTTGAGGGTCTTGGCCTTCTTCACCAGGCCGTCATAGGTGGCGTCGCACCACATGGCGGTGTTGTTGCTGCCAATGGCGTCACAGCTGTACAGCGTGCCCAGCCAGTTGTCGGGGTCGCCGTTGTCACCGGTCCAGCCCATCAGTGCCACGTCGTGTTCGCCGCTCTTGATGCGCTTGAGGTATTCGCCCCACTCGTAGCTGACGATGCGCGCCTTGATGCCTACCTTGGCCCAATCGGCCTGGAGCATTTCGGCCATCAGCTTGGCGTTGGGGTTGTAGGGGCGTTGCACGGGCATGGCCCACAGGGTGATCTCGTGGCCCTCCTTCACGCCGGCTTCCTTGAGCAACTGGCGAGCTTTTTCCGGGTTGTACGGCGCGTCCTTGATGCTGTCGTCATAGGACCACTGGGTCGGCGGCATGGCATTCACGGCCAATTGCCCGGCACCCTGGTACACCGACTGCAGGATGGCCTGCTTGTTCACGGCCATGTCCATGGCCTGGCGCACCTTGAGCTGGTCGAAGGGCGGGTGCTGCACGTTGTAGCCGATGTAGCCGAGGTTGTAGCCTGGGGTCTGGATGACCTGGAGCTTGTTGTCGGCCTGCAGTTTTTCCAGGTCGGCGGGACGCGGGTTGAGGGTGACCTGGCACTCGTTCTTGCGCAGCTTTTGCACGCGAACCGACGGGTCGACGTTGATCGAATACACCAGTTGCGCCACCTTCACCTGGTCGGGCGCCCAGTAGTCCTCGTTGGCCTTGTAGCGAATCTGCGAGTCTTTCTGGTAGCGCTGCAGCACGAAGGGCCCGGTGCCGATGGGCTTGTGATTGATGTCGCTGGCAGTGCCGGTGGCAAGCAAGTGGTCGGCGTATTCGGCAGACAAAATGGCGGCGAAGCTCATGGCGATATTCTGCACAAAGGCGGCGTCCACCGAGGCCAGGGTGAAGACCACGGTCATGGGCCTGCTCTTGGTCACGCTGACGATGTTCTTGTCCAGGCTCATGGAACCGAAGTAAGGGAATTCGGTGGGGTAGGCCTGGGTGAACGGGTGGTTGCGATCCATCATGCGATGGAAGGTGAACAGCACGTCGTCGGCATTGAAATCACGGCTGGGGCTGAACCCCTTGTTGCTGTGGAACCGTACGCCTTCACGCAGGTGGAAGGTGTAGGTCAGTCCGTCCTCGGACACGTCCCAGCGGGTGGCCAGGGCTGGCTCTACGGCAGTACCGCCGCGCTGGAACTGGGTGAGGCGGTTGTACAGCGGTTCGGCGGCGTCGTTGTCGATGCCCCCGGTGAATTGGGCGATATCAAAGCCCCCCGGGCTGCCTTCCGAGCAGAACACCAGGGTCTTGCTGTTGGCGTGGCTCAGCGGTATCTCGGCCAGCAGGCCGAGGCTCAGTAGCGATGCAACCAGATGGTGTTGACGCATAACGGTCGTTTCCTTGGTGTCTGGATCGAAGTGCCCGCGAATTGCTGTGGGCCGGGCTTCGAAACTAGGGGTGTCAGCCTTGACCGTAAATGCGCGAAATCTCTGCGACTTGTAGGAAAAATCTGAAATGTGCGAAGGCCCTGCGTGAAAATGCAGTAATCGATGTCTTCAGGGGATTCCTACATGTCGTCGTGGGGGCGTTGGCTTGCCAGCGAGCTTTTCAGCGCTGCCAAAGGCTGGCGGACAAGCCAGCTCCCACAAGCGCCTGCTGCCACCGGGCAGCAGGCGTTCACGGCTACTTTTTGCTTTCGTCGATGCCCACGCCGTAGAACGAGTTCAGGCCGAAGGGGCTGATCTTGAAGTCCACGACGTTGTTGCGCATCGGCTGGTAGACCGTGGAGTTGGCGATCGGGGTGATCGGCACCTGGTCTTTCATGCGGTGTTGAGCCTGCTTGTACAGGTCAATGCGCTTGTTCTGGTCGGAGGTGGCCTTGGCCGCCTTGATCAGCTTGTCAAAATCGGCGTCGCACCATTTGCCGAAGTTGTTGCCGTTGATGGCGTCGCAACCCAGCAAGGTACCCAGCCAGTTGTCCGGATCACCGTTATCACCGCTCCAGCCGATCAGCATGGCATCGGTTTCGCCGTTGTGAGCGCGCTTGATGTACTCGCCCCACTCGTAGCTGACGATGTTGGCCTTGATGCCGATCTTGCCCCAGTCCGACTGCAGCATTTCGGCCATCAGCTTGGCGTTGGGGTTGTAAGGCCGTTGCACCGGCATGGCCCACAGGTTGATGGTGGTACCTTCCGGCACGCCCGCTTCCTTGAGCAGGGCCTTGGCCTTGTCGGGGTTGTACGGTGCGTCCTTGATGGTCGGGTCGTAAGACCACTGGGTGGGCGGCATGGCGTTCTGCGCCAGCTGGCCTGCGCCCAGGTACACCGACTTGATGATCTGCTCCTTGTTCACGGCCATGTCCAGGGCCTGGCGGAACTTGAGGTTGTCGAACGGTTTGTGGGTCACGTTGTAGGCGATGTAGCCCAGGTTGAAACCGGCCTGTTCAGGCATTTTCAGGTTTGGGTCGGCCTTGAGCGGGTCGATGTCGGCCGGGCGCGGGTAGGCGGTGATCTGGCACTCGTTTTTCTTCAGCTTCTGCATGCGCACCGAGGCGTCGGTGGTGATGGCGAAGATCAGGTTGTCGACTTTGACGTCTTCAGGCTTCCAGTAGTCCTTGTTGCCCTTGTAGCGGATCTGCGCGTCTTTCTGGTACTTGCTGAACACGAAAGGCCCAGTGCCGATGGGCTTCTGGTTGAGGTCCTGGGGCTTGCCTTCCTTCAACAGCTGGGCGGCGTACTCGGCCGACTGGATGGAGGCGAAGCTCATGGCCATGTCCTGGATGAACGCGGCGTCCACGGTCTTCAGGTCGAACCGGACGGTGTGGTCGTCGACTTTCTCGACCTTGGTGATGTTGTCGTTCATCCCCATGTCGGTGAAGTATGGGAACTCGGTGGGGTAGGCCTTGCGGAACGGCATGTCCTTGTCGAGCATGCGGTTGAAGGTGAACAGCACGTCGTCGGCGTTGAAATCACGCGTTGGTTTGAAGTAGTCGGTGGTGTGGAACTTGACCCCTTCACGCAGGTGGAAGGTGTAGGTCAGGCCATCCGGGGACACGTCCCAGCTGGTGGCCAGGCCAGGAACGACGGCGGTGCCGCCACGTTCGAACTGGCTAAGGCGGTTGAAGATGGTCTCGGCCGAAGCATCGAAGTCAGTGCCGGTGGTGTACTGGCCCGGGTCGAAACCCGCCGGGCTGCCCTCGGAACAGAACACCAGGCTGGTGGGTGCTGCCAGGGCAAAAGGAGCGCTGGCGAGCATGCCGGCGCCGATCAGAAACGGAATGACCGCGTGTTTGAGCATGGTGGCCTCAGTTGTTGTGTTTTTTGATTGAGGGGACCTTGTGGGTCGACTCACTGATACTTATGCAGGCGGCATACCCAAAGCAATACTTTGGCGTCAGTGAAAGTACAAACAGTGGAACTGACGTACAAGAATGTCGCGTGGATATAAAAAACCATCCATTTGAACGTTTGCGTACGTTTTTAATGGTGCACAAAGCGCCCGAAAACTGATCATTCGGTCAGGTATGCGCACCAATATGGTGCCTTGGCGGTTTCGTAGGCGCTGCCGACAGGCAGGGGGAAGGTTTGCAGGGCCTTGGGCGGTGTGATGTTGATCGCGGGCCCGCTGCGCGCGCCTTCGCAGCCTGGCCGCAGCTCCTTGGCCTGGCGGCAGCTACGGCCTGGCGGCAGCTCCTTGCCCGGCGGTAGCTCCGAGTAGGGGGTGGTTACGGCTTTACGCTCACGCCATAGAACGGCGTCAGGCCGAACGGGCTGATGCGGAAGTCCTGCACTTCCTTGCGCATGGGCTGGAACACCGTGGAGTTGGCGATCGGGGTGATCGGCACTTGCGCCTTGAGGATGTGCTGGGCCTGCTGGTACAGCTTGACGCGCTCGTCGCGGTTGCTGCTCAGCTTGGCCTGCTGGATCAGCTTGTCGTAGGCAGGGTCGCACCATTTGGCGTAGTTGCTGCCCTTTACCGCCGCACAGCTGTAGAGCACGCCCAGCCAGTTATCAGGGTCACCGTTGTCGCCGGTCCAGCCGTAGATCATTACGTCATGCTCGCCGGCCTTGGCGCGCTTGATGTACTCGCCCCATTCATAGCTGACGATGTTGGCCTTGATGCCGATCTTGGCCCAGTCGCTCTGGATCATCTGCGCCGACATGCGCGCGTTGGGGTTGGACGCCCGTTGCACCGTCATGGCCCACAGGTCAATGCTGGTGCCTTCTTTAACCCCCGCCTCCTTCAGCAGTTGCCGAGCCTTGTCGGGGTTGTAGGGCGCGTCCTTGATGGTCGGGTCGTAGGACCATTGCGCAGGCGGCAAGGCGTTTTGCGCCAGTTGCCCGGCGCTCTGGTACACCGCCTTGATGATGGCCGGCTTGTCGATGGCCATGTCCAGGGCCTGGCGCACCTTTAGTTGGTCCAGCGGTTTATGGGTGACATTGTAGGCCAGGAAACCGAGGTTGAAGCCCGGCTGGCTGAGCACGCGCAGGTTGGGGTCCTGCTTGGCCACTTCGATGTCTTCGGGGCGTGGGTAGCCGCTGACCTGGCACTCGCCGCGCTTGAGCTTCTGCAGGCGCACGGCGGCGTCCGGGGTGATGGCGAAGATCAGGTTGTCGAGCTTCACGTCCTCCGGCTTCCAGTAGTCCTTGTTGCCCACGAAGCGAATCTGCGAGTCCTTCTGATAGCGCTTGAACACGAACGGGCCGGTGCCCACCGGCTTCTGGTTGATGTCGGCGGCCTTGCCTTCACGCAGCAACTGGTTGGCGTATTCGGCCGACTGGATGGAGGCAAAGCTCATGGCCAGGTTCTGTACAAAGGCGGCGTCGATGTGGCTGAGGGTGAACACCACGGTGCGGTCGTCGGCCTTGATCACCGACTTGATGGTGGTGTTGAGGTCCATGTCGTTGAAGTACGGCGACTCGGAGGGGTAGGCCTGGCGGAACGGCTGCTGCGGGTTCAGCAGGCGCTCGAAGGTGAACAGCACGTCATCGGCATTGAAGGTGCGCGTCGGGGTGAAATAGTCGGTGGTGTGGAACTTCACCCCATCGCGCAGGTGGAAGGTGTAGGTCAGGCCGTCCTTGGACACGTCCCAGGAAGTCGCCAGGCCAGGCTCCACCTCGGTACCGCCGCGCTTGAACTGGGTCAGGCGGTTGAACACGGTTTCGGCGGAGGCATCGAAGTCGGTACCGCTGGTGTATTGGCTGGGGTCGAAGCCGGCGGGGCTGGCTTCCGAGCAGTAGACCAGGGTGCCGGCGGCCTGTGCCAGCGGCGCGCCGGCCAGCAAGGCGGCGGCGAGCAGCAGCGGGGTGAAGGCAGATTTGTCCATGAAAGCCTCTAGGGTACGTTGTGAGGCTGATGGTACACACCCCGTGGCCGCTGCCGCCAGGCTGCGCTGGCCGGCATGAGCGCTTACGCTATCGCGCACACGGCCGCAGGCGTCAGGGCATCTGCACTTCGATGGTGCCGTCGGCGTTCATGCTGACCTGGCTGGTGCCGGCTTCGACTTCAGGCGTTGGCGCCGAGTCGGCCATGGCGGACTTCATCATCATGGCCGCCCGCGGGAACGGCTGCTGATAGCCGCTACTGTTGAGGTTCATGCTAACCACCTTGTAGCCCTTGCCACCCAGCGCCTCGGTGGCCAGTTGCGCGCGCGCCTTGAAGGCGGCCACGGCGTCCTTGAGCAGGGCGTCTTCGCTCTGGGTGCGGGTCTTGGGCGAGATGGTGAAGCTCATGCCGCCCATTTTCAGGTCTTGCAGCAACTGCCCGGTCAAGGTGGACAGGGCCGGGAAATCGGCACTTTCCAGGCGCAGCTCGGCGCGCTCGCGCCAGCCGGTGATCTTCTGGCCCTTGTCATCGTAGATAGGGTAGCTGTTACGGCTACCCTGGCTGATCTTCACTTCCTTGACCGCGCGGGCCTTGCCCAGCGCCTTGTTCATGGCCTCGGTGACCTGTGCGGCCAGCTTGGCCGGGTCGGCGTTCTGTTCTTCGCTGTACAGGGTGACCAGCATCAAATCACGTGGCACCTCCTGGCTGACCTCGGCGCGCAGGGAAATCTGGTTATAGCGCGGCTCATCGGCCAGGGCGGGCAGGCTGACCAGCAGACCGGCGCCCAGGACAAGGGCGGCGCTGCGACTGAGGGTGTGCATGGGGGGACTCCTTGTGGGCAAACCGATGAGACTGTAGTACCAGCGTGCCAGTTCACCACGCATGTGTAACCGTTTGTGCCTCAACCGGCCGGCAGCGGTTCCGAATTTTACGGAGCCTGTGGGCGCTGTGGCGCTTTGCCGCACATTTGTCTGTGCGGGCCGCGAGTTTGTTACACTTGTAACGATCTGCCTGGAGCGCTCATCAGGAGAGCTCATGCTCGCCCCATCTATGCCGTTGTCCGCTACCCGCCAGAATCTCTGGCGTCTGACTTTTATTCGAATTCTGGTGCTGGCCGCCCAAGCCGGCTCGGTGGGTTTTGCCTACCTGACTCATCTGTTGCCGCTGCCCTGGCTACAGCTCAGCGCCACCCTGGCGGTGTCGCTGGTGCTGTGCACGGTCACGGCACTGCGCGTGCGTGCCTCGTTGCCGGTGACCGAGCAGGAATATGCCCTGCAACTCACCTGCGACCTGCTGCTGCACAGTGCGCTCCTGTATTATTCGGGCGGCTCTACCAACCCGTTCGTGTCCTACTACCTGGTGCCGCTGACCATTGCCGCGGTGACGCTGCCGTGGGTGTACTCGGTGGTGCTGTCCGGTATCGCCCTGGGCTGCTATTCGGTACTGATGGTGCGCTTCTATCCGCTGCCAACCTTGCCGATTGCCCGGGAAAACCTGCAGAACTATGGGATGTGGCTGAGTTTTGCCATGACCGCCGGGGTGATCACCTTCTTTGCCGCGAAGATGGCCGAGGAGCTGCGCCGCCATGAACGCATGCGGGCACAGCGCCGCGAGGAAGGCCTGCGCGACCAGCAATTGCTCGCCGTGGCCACGGAGGCGGCGGGCGCCGCCCATGAACTGGGCACGCCGCTGGCCACCATGAGCGTGCTGCTCAAGGAAATGCAGCAGGACCATCCCGACCCGGCCTTGCAGGAAGACCTGTCGGTGCTTCAGGACCAGGTTAAGTTGTGCAAGGAAACCTTGCAGCAACTGGTGCGCGCCGCCGAAGCAAACCGCCGCATGGCGGTGATGGAGCAGCCGGTCACCAGTTGGCTGGACGAAGCGCTGAACCGCTGGCACCTGATGCGCCCCGAAGCCACCTACCGCTTCCAGCGCCTGGGCCAGGGCGAAGTGCCCGAGTTGGCGCCACCGCCCGATTTGACCCAAGCGCTGCTCAACCTGTTGAACAACGCCGCCGATGCCTGCGCCGAAGGCCTGGAAGTGCACCTGGACTGGGACGCTGAAGATATCTTCATCGTGATTCGCGACCACGGCCCCGGTGTGCCTCTGGCTATCGCCGAGCAAATCGGCAAACCTTTCTTTACGACCAAGGGCAAAGGCTTCGGCCTTGGCCTGTTTTTGAGCAAGGCCAGCGTGACACGCGCGGGCGGCTCGGTAAAACTCTATAGTCATGAGCAGGGCGGTACACTCACCGAGTTGCGCCTGCCCCGTGACGCCCGAGGAGACAGACATGAGTGATGAAAACCAGGTCGAAGGCGAAGAGCTGCCGCATCTGTTGCTGGTAGACGACGATTCCACCTTTACCCGCGTGATGGCCCGCGCCATGGCCCGTCGCGGCTTTCGCGTGAGCACTGCCGCCAGCGCCGACGAAGGCTTCAAGCTGGCTCAGGACGATATTCCTGACTACGCCGCCCTGGACCTGAAAATGGAAGGCGACTCGGGCCTTGTGCTGCTGCCCAAGCTGCTTGAACTGGACCCGGAAATGCGCGTGGTGATTCTCACCGGTTATTCGAGCATTGCCACTGCGGTGGAAGCCATCAAGCGTGGCGCCTGCAACTACCTGTGCAAGCCGGCCGACGCCGACGACGTACTGGCAGCCCTGCTGTCCGAACACGCCGACCTGGACACCCTGGTGCCGGAAAACCCGATGTCGGTGGACCGCTTGCAGTGGGAGCATATCCAGCGCGTGCTGACCGAGCACGAAGGCAACATTTCCGCCACTGCCCGCGCCCTGGGCATGCACCGGCGCACCCTACAGCGCAAACTTCAGAAGCGCCCGGTTCGTCGCTGAGTCGCCGACCCCATGAGTCATTTCTCCGCGCCGGTGGATCAGGATCGATCTGCCCTGCGCGGCTATTCACCATCGAGCCTGTCCAATGAATCAGAACGCTGAATATTCCGCGGTCAACGATGCCGTGCGTGGTCATTTTTTTCGAAGGGTTTGGCAACTGATCTGGCCTTACTGGCGCAGTGAAGAGAAGGGCAAGGCCTGGCTATTGCTGGCGTCCGTGATTGGTCTGTCGCTGTTCAGCGTATGGATTTCGGTGTGGATGAACAGTTGGTACCGTGACTTCTACAACGCCCTGCAGAAGAAGGATTTTGCTGCCTTTACCCACCTGATCCTCTATTTCTGCGGCATAGCCGCCGTGGCGATCCTGGGGGCGGTGTACCGGCTGTACCTGACTCAGATGCTGACCATTCGCTGGCGCCGCTGGCTGACTCAGCGGCATTTCAACCGCTGGCTCGACAACAAAAGCTATTACCAGATGGAGCAGGGCGGCTACACCGACAACCCTGACCAACGGATCAGCGAAGACCTCAACAACTTCACCTCCGACACCCTGAGCCTGGTGTTGGGCCTGATTCGCACCGTGGTTAGCCTGGTGTCGTTCTCCGTCATTCTGTGGGGCGTGTCGGGCAGCATTGAAGTATTTGGCGTAACTATCCCGGGCTACATGTTCTGGTGTGCACTGGTGTACGCCATTGTCGGCAGTTTCCTGACCCGCTGGATTGGTAGCAGCCTGATCCCACTCAACAACCAGCAGCAGCGGTTTGAAGCCGACATGCGTTTTTCGTTGATCCGCGTGCGTGAGAATGCGGAAAGCATTGCGCTCTACAACGGCGAACCCAATGAGAAGGAACGCTTGACCAGCCGCTTTGGCAAGGTATGGAGCAACTACTGGTCGCTGATGAAAGTCACCAAGCGCTTGACCTTCTTTACGGCGGGCTACGGCCAGGCGGCGGTGATTTTCCCCTTCGTGGTGGCGGCGCCGCGTTATTTCGCGGGCAAAATCGAACTGGGCGAGCTGATGCAGATCAACTCGGCGTTCGGCAATGTGCAAGGCGACATGAGCTGGTTCATTGACAGTTTTTCGACCATCGCCGGCTGGAAGGCCACCTGCGATCGTTTGATCAGTTTCCGCCAGGCCATGATCGACAACGAGGGGCATAAACCCGCCATTGGCGTGGAAGAGCAGGGCGAGTCATTGAGTGTGGATAACCTCAACCTGGACCTGAACGACGGTCGCAATCTGCTGGCCGGTGCAAACCTCAGCGTGGCGGCCGGTGAGCGCTTGCTGCTCAGCGGCCGCTCGGGCAGCGGCAAGAGTACCTTGCTGCGCGCCATGGGCCGTCTGTGGCCGACCGGCCATGGGCACATTCGTCTGCCGGCAGGGCGTTCACTGTTCCTGCCGCAAAAGCCTTACCTGCCTATTGGCACCTTGCGCGATGCGTTGAGTTATCCACAGCCGGGCGATACCTATAGCCAGGAACGTTACGTGCAAGTGCTGCAGGCATGCCGCCTGCCGCACCTGATAGACCGCCTGGACGAGGGCAATCACTGGCAGCGCCTGCTGTCGCCTGGCGAGCAGCAGCGCCTGGCGTTCGCCCGTGCCTTGTTGTTCGCGCCCAAGTGGCTGTATATGGACGAAGCCACATCGGCCATGGACGAAGAAGATGAGGCAGCGCTGTACCAGGCCTTGATCGATCAGATCCCGGGCTTGAGCATCATCAGCGTCGGTCACCGCAGCACGCTCAAGCGTTTCCATTCGCGGCACGTGCGCATCGAGGGCGGACATCTGGTGAATCAAAATGCCAGCGCGCCGTCAGCGGTGTGACCTGTGGTCGTACGACTGGAATGCGCTATGATGCGTCAATCAACGTGATTTCGAGATAAGAAGTTCGCCATGGATACCCCAACCGCCGCGCCGCGCGGGCGCCGAAAGCCCCGCAGTCTTGCTCAGGAACTGGTTACCGTGCTGACCGAGCGCATCCTCAAGGGTGAGCTCAAGCGCGGCGACAAGTTGCCCACCGAGTCGGCGATCATGCAGGAACAGGGGGTCAGCCGCACGGTGGTGCGCGAGGCCATCTCGCGCCTGCAAGCGGCGGGGCAGGTGGAAACACGCCATGGCATCGGTACTTTCGTGCTCGACACGCCGAGCCCCAGCGGCTTTCGCATCGACCCGGCCACCATTGTCACACTGCGTGATGTGCTATCGGTGCTGGAGTTGCGCATCAGCCTGGAAGTGGAGTCGGCAGGCCTGGCGGCCCAGCGTCGTTCGCCCGAACAGCTGGCGGCCATGCGTGCCGCGCTCGATGCGCTGGCTGAAAGCGCGGCCCACGCCTCGGACGCGGTGGCCTCGGACTTCCAGTTCCACCTGCAGATTGCCCTGTCCACGGGTAACCGCTATTTCACCGACATCATGACCCACCTGGGCACCAGCATCATTCCGCGCACGCGGTTGAACTCGGCGCGCCTGGCCCATGATGACCAGCAGCACTACATGAACCGGCTGAGCCGCGAGCACGAAGAGATCTATGAGGCTATCGCCCGTCAGGACTCCGACGCTGCCCGCGCGGCCATGCGCCTGCACCTGACCAACAGCCGCGAGCGGTTGCGCCAGGCCCATGAAGAGGCGCAGGCCACGGCCTGACCGTGTAGGTTCTTCGCTGGCAAAGTGGGGGCGGGCTCTGCCCGCGAACAGAACACTGCGCAGTAGTTGATGCACTGCGGCGCGTTTTTCACGGGCAGAGCCCGCTCCCACATTGCCTACTCGAAACCAATTTTTGCTCCGTACTGCCGCCCCATGACATTTCGTCGCATGCCCTATTGAGCATTCATCATTACAGTTGTACGATGACGTACGACATCAGCGAAGGCTGAGCGCACATTCCACGCAAACCAGGGTGTTCGAATAATGAATCCACAAGAACTGAAGTCCATCCTCTCCGCCGGCCTGCTGTCTTTCCCGGTGACCGATTTCAATGCCCAGGGCGACTTTGATCGCTCGGGTTACATCAAGCGCCTGGAGTGGCTGGCCCCGTACGGCGCCAGCGCGCTGTTCGCCGCTGGCGGTACCGGTGAGTTCTTCTCCCTGGCGGCCAGCGAGTACTCGCAAGTCATCAAGACTGCCGTTGATACCTGCGCCAAGAGCGTGCCTATCCTGGCCGGCGTCGGCGGTGCTACCCGCCAGGCCATCGAATACGCTCAGGAAGCCGAGCGCCTGGGCGCCAAAGGCCTGCTGCTGCTGCCGCACTACCTGACCGAAGCCAGCCAGGACGGCGTTGCCGCCCACGTGGAAGCCGTGTGCAAATCGGTGAACATCGGCGTTATCGTGTACAACCGCAACGTCTGCCGCCTGAATGCCACGCATCTGGAACGCCTGGCCGAACGCTGCCCGAACTTGATCGGTTACAAAGACGGCCTGGGTGACATCGAACTGATGGTGTCCATCCGCCGTCGCCTGGGCGACCGCTTCAGCTACCTGGGCGGCCTGCCAACCGCCGAAGTCTATGCCGCTGCCTACAAGGCGCTGGGCGTGCCGGTGTACTCCTCGGCGGTGTTCAACTTCATCCCGAAAACCGCGATGGACTTCTACCACGCCATTGCCCGCGACGATCACGCCACCGTTGGCAAGATCATCGATGACTTCTTCCTGCCGTACCTGGACATCCGTAACCGCAAGTCGGGCTACGCTGTCAGCATCGTCAAGGCCGGCGCCAAGATCGCCGGCTACGACGCAGGCCCGGTGCGCACGCCGCTGACCGACCTGACCGGCGAAGAGTACGAAATGCTGGCTGCGCTGATGGACAAGATGGGCCCGCAGTAAGCTGGAGCGCTCCTGCAAAGGGCCTGTGGGGGCTGGCAAGCCAGCTCCCACTGTTACACCGTGAATGAAAGACCCGCGTTAAAAAAAATAATCAGTGGGAGTACATCTTCATGCAAGCCGCCAAGCAGACGCACGTCCGCTATTTGATCCTGCTCATGCTGTTTGTGGTGACCACGATCAACTACGCCGACCGTGCGACCATCGCTATTGCCGGTTCCAGCCTGCAAAAAAGCCTCGGCATTGACGCCGTAACCCTGGGTTTTGTCTTCTCCGCGTTCGGTTGGGCCTATGTGGCCGGGCAAATCCCCGGTGGCTGGTTGCTGGACCGTTTCGGTTCGAAGAAGGTGTATGCACTGAGCATTTTCACTTGGTCGCTGTTCACCGTGCTGCAAGGCTTCGTCGGTGATTTTGGCGTATCCACGGCCGTGGTCGCGCTGTTCATGCTGCGCTTCCTGGTGGGCCTGGCCGAAGCGCCATCCTTCCCCGGCAACGCGCGGATCGTCGCCGCCTGGTTCCCCACGGCTGAACGCGGCACCGCCTCGGCGGTGTTCAACTCCGCGCAATATTTCGCCACCGTGCTGTTCGCGCCGCTGATGGGCTGGATCGTTTTTACGTTCGGCTGGCAGCACGTGTTCATGATCATGGGCGGCATCGGCATCGTCTTTTCGTTGGTGTGGCTCAACGTTATCCACAGCCCGCGCCAGCACCCCATGATCAACCAGGCCGAGCTTGAGCACATTGCCAGTAACGGCGGTATGGTCGACATGGACGACAAGCCCAAGGGCAAGCGCGAAGGCCCCAAGTGGGACTACGTGCGCCAGTTGCTCACCAACCGCATGATGCTGGGCGTGTACCTGGGCCAGTACTGCATTAACGGCATTACCTATTTCTTCCTGACCTGGTTCCCCGTGTACCTGGTGCAGGAGCGTGGCATGACCATTCTCAAGGCTGGTTTCGTTGCCTCGCTGCCGGCCATCTGCGGTTTCATTGGCGGCGTGTTGGGCGGCATCATTTCCGACTGGCTGCTGCGCCGTGGCCACTCGCTTACTTTCTCGCGCAAGGCCCCCATCATTGGCGGCCTGTTGCTGTCGACCACCATCGTGGCCTGCAACTACGTGGACATTGAATGGATGGTGGTGGGCTTCATGGCGCTGGCATTCTTCGGCAAGGGCGTGGGCGCTCTGGGCTGGGCGGTGGTGTCCGATACCTCGCCCAAGCAGATCGCCGGCCTGAGCGGTGGCCTGTTCAACATGTTCGGCAACATCGCCTCGATTACCACGCCAATCGTCATTGGCTACATTATCAGCACCACCGGCTCGTTCAAATGGGCCCTGGTGTTCGTCGGCGCCAACGCGCTGGTGGCGGTGATCAGCTACCTGGTGATTGTCGGCCAGATCAAACGGGTCGAGCTGACCGAGCCGCCGAGCAAAGGCTCGCGCAAGCCGGTAGACCAGCTGTCCCCAGCCAAAATTTGAGGAGCGCGTTTCATGCAGTTAATTGAGCACGCTGACTCGCCGCGGGTGATACGCCTGCACGAGCGCGACAACGTTGAAGTGATCGTCAATGACCAGGGCGTACCGCAGGGCACCGAGTTGCCTGGCGGCCTGGTGACCCTGGAGCACGTGCCGCAAAGCCACAAGGTCAACCTGGTGGACATCCCCGAAGGCGGCGAGGTTATTCGTTATGGCCAGGTGATCGGCTATGCGCTCAAGTTCATCCCGCGCGGCACCTGGGTGCGCGAAGACCTGCTGCGCATGCCCACTGCGCCGGCGCTCGACAGCCTGCCCATGTCCGACAAGGTGCCTCAGGCGCTGCCGCCGCTGGAGGGCTTTACCTTCGAGGGCTACCGCAACGCCGACGGCACCGTGGGCACGCGCAATATCCTCGGCATCACCACCACCGTGCAGTGCGTGACCGGGGTGCTGGACCATGCGGTCAAGCGTATCCGCGATGAGCTGCTGCCCAAGTACCCCCATGTCGATGATGTGGTTGCCATTACCCACAGCTACGGCTGCGGCGTGGCCATTACCGCCACCGACGCGTATATCCCCATTCGTACCGTGCGCAACCTGGCGCGCAACCCCAACCTGGGCGGCGAAGCGCTGGTCATCAGCCTAGGCTGCGAGAAGTTGCAGGCCGGGCAGGTGATGCACGAGAACGACAGTTCGGTGGACCTCAGCGAGCCGTGGTTGTACCGCTTGCAGGACTCCAGCCACGGCTTCACGGAAATGATCGAGCAGATCATGGAGCTGGCCGAGACGCGCTTGAAGAAACTCAACGAACGCCGCCGCGAAACTGTGCCGGCCAGCGAGCTGATCCTGGGCATGCAGTGCGGCGGCAGCGATGCCTTCTCCGGCATCACTGCCAACCCGGCGCTGGGCTATGCCAGCGACCTGCTGCTGCGCGCCGGTGCCACGGTGATGTTCTCGGAAGTGACCGAGGTGCGCGACGCCATCTACCTGCTGACCTCGCGGGCCGAAACCCCGGCCGTGGCCGACGCGCTGGTGCGCGAGATGGACTGGTACGACCGTTACCTGGCCAAGGGCGAGGCCGACCGCAGCGCCAACACCACGCCGGGCAACAAGAAGGGCGGGCTGTCGAACATTGTCGAGAAGTCCTTGGGCTCTATCGTCAAGTCGGGCAACAGCGCCATCAACGCGGTGGTGGGGCCAGGCGAGCGGGTGCAGCGCAAGGGCCTGATCTTCTGTGCCACCCCGGCCAGTGATTTTGTGTGCGGCACGCTGCAACTGGCGGCGGGCATGAACCTGCATGTGTTCACCACCGGGCGCGGCACGCCTTACGGCCTGGCCATGGCGCCGGTGGTGAAGGTGTCGACCCGCACCGAGCTGGCCCAGCGCTGGCCGGACCTGATAGACGTCGACGCCGGGCGCATTGCCACCGGCCGGGCAAGCATCGAGGACCTCGGCTGGGAGCTGTTCCACTACTACCTGGACGTGGCCAGCGGCAAGCAGCAGACCTGGGCGGAGAAGCACAAGCTGCATAACGATATCGTGCTGTTCAACCCGGCGCCCATCACCTGACCTGTAGCCGCTGCCGCCAGGCTGCGCTGGCCCTGATGCCCGCTGGAGGTCTCCAGCGGGTAGGACGCCAGCCCCGTCATTTGTGCAGGGTTGGATCAGCTGAACAGCTTTTATTGCTTTGAGTACGTTAATAGAATAGCCACACTACGCTGCCTGCTGGAGATTATTTCAAAGTTTTGTCAATAAAATATCCAGGCTGCAAGTAGTGCTATAGAGTTTAACGTCGTATGATGGGTGATTATTTTTAGGAGTGTTTTAAGTTGGTGCGGTATTTTTTCAATGTCTTTATTGCTGATGAACATATCTCCTTCTCGTTCTGGGTGTTTTAATACCAGCCAAACGGCATTTAGTCGTTGAATTCGAAAGTTTGGGTTTCTTCCGGGAAATATTACTTTGCTTAGTTGGATGAGTGCGCAGTTGTGCATGCATGATTCAATTTTATCCAATCTGAAGTATAGGTAATGCAATAGCATGCATAGGTTGATCGTGAAGGAAATGGCCAGGGCGCCAAAAAGAAATAGGCCAACGGTAGCCTTCGTCACGGGGTTGCCTCAGGTGGTATTGTGTGGGGGGCGTATGTGTTTTAATAAAATATCCATATCGCGATTATAGATGTTAAGTTGATTGCACCTAGATAGTTTATTATGTAAATTTGGGTTTTCAGTGTTTTTGGGATTTTGAGCAGATCCTCCTTGCTTAGATAAATGTCGCCTTTTAGAAATTTGGAGTTCAACAGCACAGTGCATACGGCAGAAAATCTGCGCGATCTGTCAATAGGGTCGCGCCCAGGATAAATCGCTCTACTTTGTTGTATGAAAATGCAGTTCTCCATAAAGGGTTCTATCTTTTCCAGTCTGAAATAAAGGTAGTGGATTAGCAAGGCGAAGTCGATCAGGAGAGATAGAGAGAGTAAGCATGTAATGTTTTGCTCGATGGTCAGACTCAATTTTCAAAGGCCTCGTAAAGAATGGTGCCCATGCGCTCACCTAGTCCTTTTCCTGCTTCTCCTCCAGCCCAGCCACCCAAGGCCCCTCCTATGACGCCGCATCCAATAAGCGAAACTCCTCGCGTGACAGTTGCAAACCGAATACATGCAGCCGTCCCGGCATTGTTCCCGAGTGTCCCTCCACGGGTCCCACCGATTAGCCCGAACATAAGCTTGCCGCCTTCAATGAACTTCGCTTTGCGACATTCACTCTCCCGGCCCGTTGAACACGCCTCCTCAATCTCCAGCGCGCTGCCCACAGTATCCAATAGCCAACCCACCTGAGTACCCAATTTCAACGCGTTGGCCGTCTCAGATATCCTCCTCATCTTTGCTGCATACCGTTTGATTTCGCCCTGATGTTCATAACTGCGCGTGGAAATATTGAGCATCTTCTTGATCGAGTTATTATGCCTCAAGCCCGAGCCATAGCGCGCCATCCCTCTAAGTTGATCCTCAAGCCGGGCGAACAGCTCGGCGCGCTTGGCAAGGAAAGTGTTTCTCGATCCATTGGCCCCTTGGCCAAGGAATGTTTTATGCAGAGCTTCAACCTTTCCTAGGGTTTCATTAATGCCACTCAGGTGTGCGCTCCAGCCACCCGATGCTGCACCCACGCCAAGCGCAGTGTTCCCCAGCATACTCTGCAAAAAATCATAGTTGCGCAGGGCGAAGCCATCGCCGCTGGGGCCGTTGGTCATGATGGAGTGCTTCACTTCCCGCGCATAGCTCATTAGCTGGGCCTCTTGCGCCGTGCACAGTGATGTGGAGGTGTCCGGGACCAGTACAAGTTGCCCGGGCAGCACCACGAGGTTTTGGATATGTGCATTGAGGATGTCGAATTTCGCCCCGGCGCTTTGGCTCAGATCCAGCCGGGATTTGATCGCCATGTAAGTCTGCATGGGTTCATTGATAAATGCATAGGGGGTGGCCATGGGGTCACCTCACGCGAAGATTTTGTTGGCGATGCGATCCCAGCCACCCAGCACGCTGCCGCCTGCGCCGCCATCGCTGCGGGTCTGAAGGGTGTAAACGGTTTTGATGCGGCCAAAATTGAGTTGCACGATCTCCAGTGGCTCGCCCTGCGCGCCACTTTGGGTGTAATCAGACACCATGACTTCCTCGAGCTGGATTTCCATGTATTTCAGCTTGTCGCCGCCCGCGCGATGAAGTTCAACCACCACCTTGGGGATGTGTGTGCCCGCGCAATTGGCTTCAAACAGCTTGGCGCTGGCTTTGTCCAAGACCTTGGTAAAGGAAAAATCGGTGAGGGTCGGGCGGCCTGATGTTGCGCCACCTGCCGAGCTGGCGGTCGCCGAGGTGCGTTGGTGGGAGCCAAACTGGTAGCTGGTGATCTCGATCCAGTCTTGATGGCTGGCGTCGAGGGATTCGCCCGGAATGCCGTCAATGTTGATGTAAGCGTCGAATGCCATGGATGCGCTTCCTTGATGTGAGGGAGGGCACATCGAAGCAGCCTGCGATGCGGTCTGCCTAGAGGAAAAGTCCTGGTTTTGAAAAATCAGATCAGTCCTACCGCCCTGGGTAAACTGTCCTACTGAAATTCCTTTTCCGGCACCCCCGTACAGGGCGAAACGGCCTTTAAAAGAGCCACGCTTACGGTAAAACCCCAGCAGCGCAAGCCTGCAAGGCTTATCATTAGCCCCCTAAAACGGGCAATCAGGTTCCCTTGGCATGCTGGCCATTTTCATACAGACGCTGAACATCACCGCACCGGTGTTCGCCATGCTGTTTCTCGGTGTGTTCCTCAAACGCATCGACTGGATCAACGACAACTTCATTCATATCGCCTCGGCCCTGGTGTTCAACGTCTGCATGCCGGCGCTGCTGTTTTTGGGCATTTACCACGCCGACCTGCACGCGGCCATGAAGCCCGGGCTGCTGGTCTATTTCGTGGTGGTGACCTTCGCCAGTTTCGCCGCCGCTTGGGGCATGGCCCTGTGGCGCAGCCCGCCGGCAGACCGTGGCATCTTTACCCAGGGCGCGTTCCGCGGCAACAACGGTGTGGTGGGCCTGGCGCTGGCGGCCAGTATGTACGGCGACTACGGCATCTCCCTGGGCGCAATCCTCGCCGGCCTGGTCATTTTGCTCTACAACAGCCTGTCCACCGTGGTGTTGGCCATCTACAGCCCCAACATCAAGTCCGACCCCTGGAGCATCTTCAAGAGCGTGCTGGCCAACCCGCTGATCATCAGCGTGCTGGCGGCCGCGCCCATGAATTACCTGCAGATCGGCCTGCCCAACTGGCTGCTGGCCAGTGGTGATTACCTGGCGCAGATGACCCTGCCCCTGGCGCTGATCTGCATCGGTGGCACCCTGTCACTGGCAGCCCTGCGCGAAAGCGGCCAGCTGGCCCTGAGCGCCAGCCTGGTGAAAATGGTCTGGCTGCCGCTGTTCGGCACCCTGGGCGCCTGGTTGTGCGGCTTTCGCGGTGCCGAGCTGGGCATTCTATTCCTGTACATCGGCAGCCCGACGGCGGCAGCCAGCTATGTCATGGCCCGCGCGGCCAACGGCAACCATCAACTGGCGGCGGCGATCATTGTGATTACGACCGTTGGTGCCGCAATTACAACCAATATCGGCATTTTCCTATTGCAGTGGGGCGGCTGGATCTAGATCCTGTGCGCCTTTGTGCTGCCATCATGCAGTCATCCAGGCTCAAGGAAGCTTACATGGACCAGACATCCGCCCCCGAGGGTTTGCATCGGGGCCTCAAGAACCGCCATATCCAGCTGATCGCGCTGGGCGGCGCCATCGGTACCGGGCTATTCCTGGGCATTGCCCAGACCATCAATATGGCCGGCCCATCGGTGATCCTCGGCTACGCCATCGCCGGCCTCATGGCCTTTTTCATCATGCGCCAGTTGGGCGAGATGGTGGTGGATGAGCCGGTGGCCGGTTCCTTCAGCCACTTCGCCAGTCGTTACTGGGGGGGCATGGCCGGTTTCATGTCGGGCTGGAACTACTGGGTGGTGTACGTGCTGGTGGGCATGGCCGAACTGACGGCGGTGGGCATTTACGTGCAGTACTGGTGGCCGGGCGTGCCGACCTGGGTGTCCGCGGCGGTGTTCTTCGTGCTGATCAACCTGATCAACCTCACCCAGGTGAAGGTGTTCGGCGAGATGGAATTCTGGTTCTCGCTGGTCAAGGTGGCGGCCATCATCGGCATGATCGCCTTCGGCGGCTGGCTGCTGGCCAGTGGCAACGGCGGCCCGGACGCGTCGGTGGCCAACCTGTGGCAGCACGGCGGTTTCTTTCCCAATGGCATCGGCGGCCTGGCCATGGCCATGGCGGTGATCATGTTCTCGTTCGGCGGCCTGGAACTGGTGGGCATTACCGCCGCCGAGGCCGATGACCCCAAACACAGCATTCCGCGCGCCACCAACCAGGTTATCTATCGCATCCTGCTTTTTTATGTGGGCGCCCTGGCGGTGCTGTTGTCGCTGTACCCGTGGCAGAAAGTGGTGACCGGCGGCAGCCCGTTCGTGCTGATCTTTCATGCGCTGGACAGCAACCTGGTGGCCACCCTGCTCAATGCCGTGGTGCTGACCGCGGCGCTGTCGGTGTACAACAGCTGCGTGTACAGCAACAGCCGCATGATGTTCGGCCTGGCCGTGCAGGGCGATGCGCCCAAGGCCATGCTCAAGGTCAACAAGCGCGGCGTGCCGCTGGCGGCGCTGGGTGTGTCGGCCATGGCCACTGGCCTGTGTGTGCTGATCAACTACCTGATGCCGGGGCAGGCCTTCGGGCTGCTGATGGCGCTGGCCGTGGCGGCGCTGGTGATCAACTGGGTGATTATCAGCATCACCCACCTGATGTTCCGCAAGGCCAAGCGCCAGGCCGGCGAGGACACCTTCTTCAAAAGCTGGGGTTACCCGGTCACTAATTACCTGTGCCTGCTGTTCGTGGCCGGTATTGTGCTGGTGATGTGGCTGACCCCGGGCATTCGCATCTCGGTGATCCTGATGCCGATCTGGCTGGTCGCCTTGGCGATTGCCTATACCTTGAAGCGCCGCGCTCGCGCTTAAGGTTTCTGATAGCTGTCGATGACTTCCTGCGCCGCACGGAAGGCATCGATGGCCGCCGGCACACCGGCGTACACCGCGCAGTGCAGCAGCGCTTCGCGGATTTCCTCTACCGTACAGCCGTTGTTCAAGGCGCCACGCACGTGGCCCTTGAGCTCTTGCGGGCACTTGAGCGCGGTAAGCGCCGCCAGGGTGATGAGGCTGCGGGTCTTGAGTTCCAGCCCAGGCCGGTTCCACACACTGCCCCAGGCGTGCTCGTTGACGAAGTCCTGAAGTGGCTGGGTGAACTCGGTGGCATTGCCCAGGGCGCGGTCGACGAAGGCGTCGCCCATTACCTGGCGGCGCATTTCGACGCCTGGCTTGTTGTTGTCGGTCATCGGCTTCTCCTTTCTCAATGTTGACGGCGCCAGGCCAGCAGCGTGCTGATCAGCACGAACAGCGCCAGCACTGGCAGTACGTAAAACAGCATCAGGTGTTCCAGCCGGCCGGCCAGGGGCATGCCGGTGGTGAAGGTGATCACGTGCAGGCCATAGGCGGCGAACAGCCCCAGCAGCACCAGGCCTTCGGCGCGGGTGATGCGGTAGCCCGAATAGAACAGCGGCAGGCACAGCACGGCCACGCCCAGCATGACTGGCAAGTCGAAATCCAGGGCATTGGGCGAGACGGACAGGGGTGTCGGCGCAATCACCGCTGTCAGGCCCAGCACCCCTAGCAGGTTGAACAGGTTACTGCCGATCACGTTGCCCACGGCAATTTCCCGTTCGCCGCGCACGGCGGCGATCAGCGAGGTGGCCAGTTCGGGCAACGACGTGGAGACGGCGACGATGGTCAAGCCAATGATGCGGTCGGAGAAACCGAAGTGGGTGGCCAGGTCTACCGCCGCGCCCAGGATCAGATGCCCGCCCCATATCAGCAAGCCCAGCCCGGCGACGGCCATGGCCGCACCGCTCAGCCAGCGCGGCGGGCCCTGGCGCGGCGCCGCCGGCGTGCGCGGGTGGGGCCGGCCGTAATGGCGTGATTGCCGCCACAACAGCACGCAATAACCCAGCAAGGCCAGCAACAACAGCACGCCTTCGCCGCGGCCGATGGTCTGGTTCAGGGCCAGGGCGAACACCAGGGCGCTGGCGCTGATCATCAGGGGTATATCCAGGCGCACCAGTTGGCGCGAGACCCGCAGGGGAATGATCAGCGCACACAGCCCCAGCGTGACCAGCACGTTGAAAATGTTGCTGCCGATGACGCTGCCCACGGCGATGTCCGGGGCATGGCTGATGGCCGCTTGCAGGCTGACGGCCATTTGCGGGGCACTGCTGCCCAGGGCGACCACGCTCAGGCCGATGATCAGTGGCCGCACTTTGTAGCGCGCAGCCAGACGCACCGCGGCCCGCACCATTAGCTCGGCGCCGAGGATCAGCAGCACCAGGCCTGCGGCCAGTTGCAGCAGGTTCAGGGTGGTGGGGGTGTCCAGGGAAAAAATGGTCAAGCTCCAGTCGATTAGGCTCAGTCGCTCAGACTTTGTACCCGCACGCGCGCGGATCCGCTACCGATCATGCCCAATTGTTCTGCGGCGGCATGTGACAGGTCGATCAGGCGCCCACGGGTGTGTGGGCCGCGGTCGTTGATGCGCACTTCTACCTTGCGATTATTGGTCAGGTTGGTGACCAGTACGCGGGTGCCGAACGGCAATTGGCGGTGGGCGGCGGTCATGGCGTGCTGGTCGAAGCGCTCGCCACTGGCGGTGCGTTTGCCCTGGTGCTTGGCGCCATAGAAGGTGGCCATGCCGGTTTCGTCATAACCGCGGGGGTCAATGTCGTGGGTGGCGCAGCCGGCGAGGAAGGTGAGTAGCACAAGGGGCAGGGCCAGGCGCAGCATGCAGCGTTCTCCAGCAGGACAGTGGGCGCGCCATCGCTCAATCGTGGGAGCGGGCAGAGCCCACTCCCACAAGAGGATGTGCACCCGTCCCGTTTAAGGGCAGGTGCAGGCTTGGCAGATCAGCCTTCGAGTTTGCTTTTCAGCAATTCGTTCACCTGTTGCGGGTTGGCCTTGCCCTTGGAGGCTTTCATGGCCTGGCCCACGAAGAAGCCGAACATCTTGCCGCGCTTGGCTTCGTCGGCGGCGCGGTACTGTTCGACCTGCTCGGCGTTGGCGGCCAGCATTTCGTCCAGTACCTTTTCAATGGCGCCGCTGTCAGTCACCTGCTTCAGACCGCGGGCTTCGATGACCTGGTCGGCAGTGCCTTCACCGTTGGCCATGGCTTCGAAGACCATCTTGGCGATCTTGCCGCTGATGGTGTTGTCCTTGATGCGCAGCAACATGCCGCCCAGTTGCTCGGCGCTGACCGGCGACTGTTCGATTTCCACGCCCAGCTTGTTCAGCAGGCTGCCCAGTTCCACCATGGTCCAGTTGGCCGCCAGCTTGGCGTCGCCGCTGATGCCCACTACCTGTTCGAAGTAGTCGGCCTGCTCGCGGCTGGAAGCCAGCACGCTGGCGTCATAGGCCGACAGGCCGAACTGGCTCTGGAAGCGCTCGCGCTTGGCCGGTGGCAGCTCTGGCAGGGTGGCGCGGATGGTGTCCAGGAACGCGTCCTCGATCACTACCGGCAGCAGGTCAGGGTCGGGGAAGTAACGGTAGTCGTTGGCTTCTTCCTTGCTGCGCATGGCGCGGGTTTCGTTGGTGTTCGGGTCGTACAGGCGCGTTTGCTGGATAACCTTGCCGCCGTCCTCGATCAGTTCGATCTGACGGGCGATTTCGCTGTTGATCGCCTTCTCGATGAAGCGGAACGAGTTGACGTTCTTGATCTCGCAGCGGGTGCCGAACTCGACCTGGCCTTTGGGCCGGATGGAGACGTTGCAGTCGCAACGCAGGCTGCCTTCGGCCATGTTGCCGTCGCAGATGCCCAGGTAGCGCACCAGGGCGTGCATGGCCTTGACGTAGGCCACGGCTTCCTTGGCGCTGCGCATGTCCGGCTCGGAAACGATTTCCAGCAGCGGTGTGCCAGCACGGTTGAGGTCAACGCCGGTCAGGCCGTTGAAGTCTTCGTGCAGGCTCTTGCCGGCGTCTTCTTCCAAGTGCGCGCGGGTCACGCCGATGCGCTTGACGGTGCCATCTTCCAGGGTGATGTCCAGGTGGCCCTTGCCGACGATAGGCAGTTCCATCTGGCTGATCTGGTAGCCCTTGGGCAGGTCTGGGTAGAAGTAGTTCTTGCGGGCGAACACGTTGTGCTGGCCGATCTCGGCGTCAATGGCCAGGCCGAACTTGACCGCCATGCGCACCGCTTCCTGGTTCAGCACCGGCAGCACGCCGGGCATGCCCAGGTCTACCAGGCTGGCCTGGGTGTTGGGCTCGGAACCGAACGTGGTGGAACTGCCGGAGAAAATCTTCGACTGGGTGGTGAGCTGGGTGTGAATCTCCAGCCCGATGACGACTTCCCATTGCATACAAGTTTCTCCTTAGAAGCCTTCGGGCGAGCGGGTGTGCCAGTCAGTTGCCTGCTGGTACTGGTGCGCGACGTTGAGCAGGCGGCCTTCCTGAAAGTACGGGGCCAGCAATTGCACGCCCGCCGGCAGACCGTCGACGAAGCCTGCGGGCATGGACAGCCCCGGCAGGCCGGCCAGGTTGGCGGTGATGGTGTACACGTCTTCCAGGTACTCGGCGACCGGGTCGGCGTTCTTGGCGCCGATTTTCCAGGCCGGGTTCGGCGTGGTCGGGCCCAGAATGACGTCCACGTCGTGGAAGGCAGTCATGAAGTCGTTCTTGATCAAGCGGCGGATTTTCTGCGCCTGCAGGTAGTAGGCGTCGTAGTAACCGGCCGACAGGGCGTAGGCACCCACCATGATGCGACGCTGCACTTCAATGCCGAAGCCTTCGCCACGCGAACGCTTGTACAGGTCGGTGAGGTCGGCCGGGTTCTCGCAGCGGTAGCCGAAGCGCACGCCGTCGAAACGCGACAGGTTGGACGAGGCTTCGGCCGGGGCGATCACGTAGTACGCCGCAATGGCGTGCTGCATGTTCGGCAGGCTGATTTCCTTGACCGTGGCGCCCAGTTTTTGCAGTTCCTTGACGGCGTTCTGGATCAGGTCGGCAATGCGCGGGTCCAGGCCGGCGCCGAAGTATTCCTTCGGCAGGCCGATGCGCAGGCCTTGCAGCGAGCCGTTCAGGCTGGCGCTGTAGTCCGGCACGGGCTCGTCAATGCTGGTGGAGTCCTGCGGGTCGAAACCGGCCATGCCTTGCAGCAGCAGGGCGCAGTCTTCGGCGGTGCGGGCAAAGGTACCGGCCTGGTCCAGGCTCGACGCGTAGGCGATCATGCCCCAGCGCGAAACGCGACCGTACGTCGGTTTCAGGCCCGTCAGGTTGGTAAAAGCTGCCGGTTGTCGGATGGAGCCACCGGTGTCGGTACCTGTCGCAACTGGCAGCAGGCGAGCTGCCACTGCAGCGGCTGAACCGCCCGACGAACCGCCCGGTACGTGAGCCAGGTTCCATGGGTTCTTCACCGCGCCGTAGAAGCTGTTTTCATTGCCCGAGCCCATGGCGAACTCGTCCATGTTGGTCTTGCCCAGGGTGACCATGCCGGCCGCGGCCAGGCGCGAGACCACGGTGGCATCGTAGGGGGCGGTGAAGTTGTCGAGCATCTTGGAGGCACAGCTGGTGCGCACGCCCTGGGTGCAGAACAGGTCTTTGTGAGCCAGCGGGGCGCCCAGCAGGGCACCGGTTTCACCGGCGGCACGGCGGGCGTCGGCGGCCTGGGCCTGGGCAATGGCCAGGTCGTCGGTGACGGTGATGAAGCTGTTGAGCTGCGGGTCCAGCTGGGCAATGCGCGCCAGCAGGGTGCGGGTCAGCTCTTCGGCGGAAAACTTCTTGTCGGCGAGGCCACGGGCGATCTCGGCCAGAGTCATTTGATGCATGGCAGGCTCTTTTCCCTTTTAGTCGATGACTTTCGGAACCAGGTACAGGCCGTTCTCGACCGCAGGCGCGATGGCCTGGTAGGCCTCGCGATGGTTGCTTTCGGTGACCTGGTCGGCGCGCAGGCGCTGACTGGCTTCCAGGGGGTGGGCCAGGGGCTCGATGCCGCTGGTGTCGACCGCCTGCATCTGGTCGACCAGACCCAGGATACTGTTGAGTGCATCGGTGGTGCGTGGCAGATCGGCTTCATTCAGGCCCAGGCGGGCCAAATGAGCGATTTTTTCCACGTCGGAGCGATCAAGCGCCATGGGTATCTCCAGTGGAAAACAGCACGGAATCGGATCAACTGCCGGTCCGTGTGTTAGATTGTCGGAACAGAACGCCAATTCTACGGTCATATGGCCGCGATTGAGTGAGGGCCTGCTCGGAAAAACAGCCAATTTAACATATTGGCGCCTTGCCCAAAATCCCCGCCGTTGTTAGAGTTTGCCGCACTTTTTTACCCACGCGTTGCCTAGGGTCACTTTCCCATGTTCAAGAAACTGCGTGGCATGTTTTCCAGCGATCTTTCCATCGACCTGGGCACTGCCAACACCCTTATTTACGTGCGTGAGCGCGGTATCGTCCTGAATGAGCCATCGGTTGTGGCCATCCGGACCCACGGAAATCAGAAAAGTGTTGTTGCCGTCGGTACTGAGGCAAAGCGCATGCTGGGCCGTACACCGGGCAACATTGCAGCCATTCGTCCGATGAAGGACGGCGTCATCGCCGACTTCAGCGTCTGTGAAAAGATGCTTCAGTACTTCATCAACAAGGTTCACGAGAACAGCTTCCTGCAACCAAGCCCGCGGGTGCTGATCTGCGTGCCGTGCAAATCCACCCAGGTGGAGCGTCGTGCCATTCGTGAATCGGCGCTGGGCGCTGGTGCTCGCGAAGTGTTCCTGATCGAAGAGCCAATGGCCGCCGCCATCGGTGCCGGCCTGCCGGTAGAGGAAGCACGCGGTTCGATGGTGGTCGACATCGGTGGTGGTACTACCGAAATCGCCCTGATCTCCCTGAATGGCGTGGTCTACGCCGAGTCCGTGCGTGTGGGCGGCGACCGTTTCGACGAAGCGATCGTGACCTACGTGCGCCGCAACTACGGCAGCCTGATCGGTGAATCCACCGCTGAGCGCATCAAGCAGGAAATCGGCACCGCCTACCCGGGCGGCGAAGTCCGCGAAGTGGACGTGCGCGGCCGCAACCTGGCCGAAGGCGTTCCACGTGCCTTCACCCTGAACTCCAACGAAGTGCTGGAGGCTCTGCAAGAGTCGCTGGCAACCATCGTTCAGGCCGTGAAAAGCGCCCTGGAGCAGTCGCCGCCGGAACTGGCGTCCGACATCGCCGAGCGTGGCCTGGTGCTGACCGGTGGTGGCGCATTGCTGCGTGACCTCGACAAGCTGCTGGCTCAGGAAACGGGCCTGCCGGTGATCGTCGCCGAAGACCCGCTGACCTGCGTGGCTCGCGGTGGTGGCCGTGCCCTGGAAATGATGGACAAGCACACCATGGACCTGCTCTCCAGCGAATAACTTCGCTGGCGGCAACCACGGGGCCCGGTCTACAGTTTGCGCTGTCGACCTCGGGCCTGCGCCTGTCGTTGGCGCATTTTCTGTCAATCTGCATCCGGGCCGGTTTGAAGCCGTATGAATGAGCCAATGAACATCAGCCTGGGAGGAGCGGCTTATTAAACCGCTTTTCTCCAAGGGCCCCTCGCTGGGCGTGCGCCTGTTGGTGCTGGTCGTGCTGTCCATCAGCCTGATGGTGGTCGATGCGCGCTTCACGCTGCTGCAACCCGTGCGCAGCGAGATGTCGCTGGTGCTGATGCGGGCGTACTGGATCACGGACCTGCCCCAGCGTCTGTACCAGGGCGTGGCCAGCCAGTTCGGCAGCCGCACCGAGCTTGTCGCCGAAAACGAAAAACTCAAGACCGAAGCCTTGCTGCTGCAAGGTCGCCTGCAGAAGTTGGCGGCCCTGACCGAGCAGAACGTGCGCCTGCGCGAGTTGCTCAACTCCTCGGCACTGGTCAACGAGAAGGTCGAAGTGGCCGAGCTGATCGGCATGGACCCCAACCCCTTCACCCAGCGCATCCTGATCAACAAGGGTGAGCGCGACGGTGTGTTCCTCGGCCAGCCGGTGCTCGACGCCCGCGGCCTGATGGGCCAGGTGGTGGAGTTGATGCCGTACACCGCGCGGGTACTGTTGCTGACCGACTCCACCCACAGCATTCCGGTGCAGGTGAACCGCAACGGCCTGCGGGCCATTGCCAGCGGCACCGGCAACCCGGAGCGCCTGGAACTGCGGCACGTGGCCGACACCGCCGACATCAAGGAAGGCGACCTGCTGGTCAGCTCCGGCCTCGGCCAGCGCTTCCCCGCGGGTTACCCGGTGGCCACGGTGAAGGAGGTCATCCATGACTCCGGCCAGCCATTTGCCATTGTGCGTGCGGTACCCACGGCCGCACTGAACCGCAGCCGTTACCTATTGCTGGTGTTCTCCGACAGCCGTTCGCCCGAGCAGCGCGCCACCGAGGCCGGCCAGGCCCAGGAAGCCGCTGATCACCAAGGCCAGGTTGCGGCCCCAAGTGCCCCTGCTGTCGCGCCGGCCGTTGCCGCACCAGCCCCGGCGGCCACGCCAGCGCCGGCCATCGAGCGTCCTGCGGCCACGGCCAAACCCGCTGCCGCGCCCGCTGCAGCCCCGGCAAAGCCGGCCGCCAGTGCCCATGGCACCTCTCGGGAGAGACACTGATGGTCAACAGCACCCGCCCGCGTAACGGTTGGTTCGTGTGGTTCACCTTCGTCCTTGGCCTGCTGTTGAGCGTTTCGCCCCTGCCGCAGTTCATGGAAATCCTGCGCCCGCTGTGGCTGGCGCTGTTGCTGACCTTCTGGACCCTGGCCCTGCCCCACAAGGTGGGCATGACCA
The DNA here is from genome assembly GCF_000263855.1 of Pseudomonas sp. M47T1. Taxonomy (GTDB): domain Bacteria; phylum Pseudomonadota; class Gammaproteobacteria; order Pseudomonadales; family Pseudomonadaceae; genus Aquipseudomonas. The sequence goes on along the minus strand of NZ_AJWX01000017.1, from coordinate 14,064 downwards.
CGGCGTTCCTGCTGGGCCTGGCGGAGGATGTGCTGTGTGGTACCTACCTGGGCCAGAATGCGTTGATCCTGAGCCTGATCAGTTTCCTGATCCTGTCCCTGGCGCAGCGCATGCGCACCTTCCATGTGTGGCAACAGTGCCTGGTGATCCTGGTGATCTTCGGCCTGGGGCAACTGGCGCAGCTGTGGCTCAGCGCACTGACCGGCAACCGCCAGCCCACCCTGGCATTGCTGTTGCCGGCGCTGATGAGCGCCTTGCTGTGGCCGTGGGTCAGTTTCGCCCTGCGAGGCCTGCGACGCCGCCTGGGCATTAACTGACCACGGCGCGGGCCCCCGCCCGGTATCCGACCTTCGACAGGGAGATGTCTTCATGAACCCGCTATACCTGGCCTCTGGCTCTCCCCGCAGGCGTGAACTGCTGACGCAGATCGGCGTTGCCTTTACTCCCCTGAGTGCTTCCATAGACGAAACCCCGCTGGCGGGTGAAAGCCCCCTGGCCTATGTCGAGCGCCTGGCGCGAGGCAAGGCGCTGGCCGGGCGTGCGCAGTTGCAAGCCGATGGCGGTGTGGCGGGCGCAGTCGTGCTGGGGGCCGATACGGCGGTCGTGCTGGACGGTCACATCCTTGGCAAACCGGTGGACGAAACCGATGCGCTGGCCATGCTGGCCGCGCTGTCGGGCCGTGAGCACGACGTGCTGACGGCCATCGCCCTGGTGGATGAGCAGCGCTGCGAAGTGCGCAGCGTTGCCAGCCGCGTGCGCTTTCGCCCCATCAGTGTGCAGCAGGCCCGGGACTACTGGGCCAGTGGCGAGCCGTGCGACAAAGCCGGTAGCTACGCCATCCAGGGCCTGGCAGCCATATTCGTCGAAAGCCTGGCGGGCAGTTATTCTGCGGTAGTGGGCCTGCCTTTGTGCGAAACCGCAGACCTGTTGGGCCATTTCGGCATACCCTGTTGGCAGCGCTTGCAGGCACGCTGAGCGTCTGCCGCCAGCGGCGAGAATGGAAACGTCGACAAGTACGGCGTAATCCATCATTTTCGGTGACTACCTTTGACGAGACCCTGCCATGAGTGAAGAGATTCTGATCAACATCACGCCGATGGAATCGCGCGTGGCGGTGGTAGAGAACGGTGTTCTGCAGGAAGTCCATGTCGAGCGCACTCAGCGCCGCGGCATCGTCGGCAACATCTACAAGGGCAAGGTGGTGCGCGTGCTGCCAGGCATGCAGGCCGCGTTCGTGGATATTGGCCTGGAGCGCGCGGCGTTCATCCATGCCTCGGAAATTTCCCTGCGCGAAGGCTCGGCGGTGGAAACCATCAGCGCCCTGGTGCACGAAGGCCAGAGCCTGGTGGTGCAGGTCACCAAAGACCCGATCGGCTCCAAAGGCGCGCGCCTGACCACCCAGTTGTCCATTCCTTCGCGCTATTTGGTGTACATGCCACGCACCAGTCATGTCGGCATTTCCCTGAAGATCGAAGACGAAGCCGAGCGCGATCGCTTGAAAAAGGTGGTCAGCGACTGCGTGGCGCTGGAAGGCATCAAGGAGGCGGGCGGGTTCATCCTGCGCACCGCGGCCGAAGGCGCTGGTGCCGACGAGATCCTGATGGACATCCGTTACCTGCGCCGCCTGTGGGACCAGATTGGCGCGCAGATCAAGACGGTGGGCGCGCCCACCGAAATCTACGAAGACTTGGGCTTGGCCCTGCGCACGCTGCGTGACCTGGTCAGCCCGAAGATCGAGAAAATCCGCATCGACTCCCGGGAAACCTTCCAGAAGACCACTCAGTTCGTGGCCGAGCTGATGCCGGAAATTGCCGACCGCCTGGAGCATTACCCTGGCGAGCGGCCCATTTTCGACCTGTACGGTGTCGAGGACGAGATCCAGCGCGCCCTGGACCGCAAGGTACCGCTCAAGTCCGGCGGCTACCTGGTGGTGGACCCGGCCGAGGCCATGACCACCATCGACGTCAACACCGGCGCCTTTGTCGGCCACCGCAACCTCGAAGAAACCATTTTCAAGACCAACCTGGAAGCGGCCACCGCCATTGCCCGCCAGCTGCGCCTGCGCAACATCGGCGGCATCATCATCATCGACTTCATTGACATGGAAGATGAAGAGCACCAGCGCCAGGTGCTGCGTACCCTGGAAAAACAGCTGGAGCGCGACCACGCCAAGACCAACATCATCGGCATCACCGAGCTGGGCCTGGTGCAGATGACCCGCAAGCGCACCCGTGAAAGCCTGGAGCAGGTACTGTGCGAGCCGTGCATCAGTTGCCAGGGGCGCGGCAAGCTGAAAACACCGGAGACCATCTGCTACGAGATCTTTCGCGAAATTCTGCGTGAGGCGCGTGCCTATCAGGCCGAAGGCTACCGGGTACTGGCCAATCAGAAGGTGGTGGACCGTCTGCTGGACGAAGAGTCTGGCAATGTAGCGGAACTGGAAGCATTTATCGGGCGAACCATTCGCTTTCAGGTAGAGTCCATGTACTCCCAGGAACAATACGACGTGGTGCTCCTCTGATTTCGTTCACCCCCGCGTGGCTGTGTGCCACTGACCTCACCACCTGTTCCGGGACCCCCTGCGCATGGAGCGTCTGACGCGATTGCTGGGTGCCCTGACCCGCTGGGGGCTGGGCCTGTGCGCGCTGGTGCTGGTGTTGGTGGCGGTGTACGTAAGCCTTGGGCGCCAACTGGTGCCGCTGGTCGACCAGTACCGCTATGAGGTGCAGGACAAGGCCAGCGAAGCGCTGGGGATGCCGGTTAGCATCGGTGGCCTGGAAGGACGCTGGGCGGGCATGGCCCCTGTGCTGATGGCCCACGACGTGACGGTGGGTGAGGGCGACAGCGCCCTGCGCCTGGACCAGGTGCGCGTGGTGCCGGACCTGTGGGCCAGCGTGCGCACCCGCTCGGTGCGCATCGCGCACCTGGAGGTCAGTGGTTTGCAACTGACGGCCGAGCAAGCGCAGGACGGCCAGTGGACCTTCAAGGGCATCCCTTTGCCGCACAGCGACGGCCCCACGGATCCGGGGCAGATTCTTTCGCGCATGCAGCAGGTCAGCAAGGTCTCGGTGCTCGACAGTCAGTTGACCCTGGAGCCCTTCGATCGGGCGCCCATGACCCTGACCTACGTGGGGGCCAGCCTGACCAACGGTTTTGGCCGCCAGCGCCTGGACCTGCGCCTGACCCTGCCCGACGGGCAACCCCTGGCCCTTAACCTGCGCACGCGCATCGACGCAGCCCATTGGCAGGACGCCGAGGCCCAGGCCTACCTGAGCCTGCCCCAAAGCGACTGGTCGCGCTGGCTGCCGCCGCAATTGACGCAACAGTGGAAGCTCAACCGGCTCAAGGCCGGTGGTGAGGTCTGGGCGCAATGGGGCAAGGGCGCCTTGCAAAGCGCGACCGTGCGCCTCAACGCCCCGGCCTTCAGGGGCGCCTATGCCGATCGCGCGCCCATCAGCATCGACAACCTGGCCCTCAACGGCTGGTTCCAGCGCACTGGCGCAGGTTATGACGTAACCCTCGACCCCCTGGCCATGGACCTGGGCAAGAGCCGCTGGGAATCGCACCTGCAACTGCGCGAGTCCGATGCCACCGACTCGACCCTGCAGACCTACCACCTGCAAGCCGACCGCCTCGACCTGGCCCAGGTGACCCCGGTGCTGGATGCCCTGGTGCCCCTGCCGGACAAGGTCGCCGCTGTGGTCGATGCCTTGAAAGTCACCGGCGGGCTGCGCAACGTGCTGCTGGACTACCGCCCCCAGGCCACCGGCGACGAGCGTCTGAGCTTTGCCGCCAACCTGGACAACGTCGGCTTCCAGGCCACCCACGGCGCGCCTGCGGCTGGGGGCGTCAGTGGCGCTGTGAGCGGCAACCTGGGGCAAGGCGAACTGCGCCTGGCCACCGACAAGTTCATGCTGCACCTGTACCCCATCTTCGCCAACCCGTGGGACTACCACCAGGCCAACGCGCGGCTGACTTGGAAAATCAACCAGGACGGCTTCACCCTGGTCGCGCCGTACCTGAAGGTGAAGGGCGACGAGGGCGACATTGCCGGCGATTTCCTGATCCGCCTGCCGTTCCATGATGACGTCGAGCCCTACATGGACCTGCGTGTCGGGCTTACCCAGGGCGACGGCCGCTACACGGCCAAATACCTGCCCCAGGTGCTTAGCCCGGCGGTGGATCACTGGCTGCGCACGGCTATCCTGGAAGGCGCGGTCGACCAGGGTTATTTCCAGTACCAAGGCTCGCTGAGCCATGCGGCCCCCGATCATTCGCGCAGCATCACCTTGTATTTCAAGGTGCATGACGCGCGGTTGGCGTTCCAGCCAGGCTGGCCGGAAGTGTCCAAGGTGGCCGGGGATGTGTTCATCCAGGATGGCGATGTGCGCATCGAGGCCAGCAAGGGCCAGATGCTGGACACCCAGGTCAGCAATGTCGAAGTGACCGTGCCCCACGTGCCGGCTGATCAGCATGCGCACCTGTACGTGAAAGGCGATTTCGCCGGCACCCTGGGCGATGGCGTGAAGATTCTGCAGGACGCGCCCATCGGCACCGGGCCGGTTTTCGCCGGTTGGCAGGCCACTGGCCCGCTGGACGGTAACCTGAATCTGGACATTCCCCTGGTCAAGGGCCAGGAGCCGAAGGTCGTGGTGGACTTCAAGACCGAAGGCGCTACCCTGAAAATCAAGGAGCCGGCCCTGGACCTGAGCCAGCTCAAGGGCAATTTCCGCTTCGACTACGACAAGGGCCTGAGTGGGCAAAACATTGCCGCGCAGGCTTTCGACCGGCCCGTCAGCGCGCAGATCAGCGCCGAGGGCAAGCCGGGCAGTCCCCTCACACGTATCAACGCCAAGGGTGTCATTGGCCTGCGCCGCCTGACTGACTGGCTGCAGGTGAACCCTGACCTGCCAGCCTCCGGTGAGCTGCCGTACCAGTTGCAGGTCAGCCTGGGCAGCAATAACAACCAGTTGAGCATCAAGAGCGACCTCAAGGGCCTGGCCATCGACCTGCCCGCGCCGTTCGGCAAAGGTGCCACCGACACCCGCGACACCCAGTTCCAGATGAACCTGCAAGGCACCGACCGGCGTATAGACGTGAGCTACGGCGACCTGGCGAACCTGGCCTACCTGGCCCCCGGCGGCAAGTTGGCGGACGGCCGCGGCGAATTGCTGCTGGGCTCCGGTACGCCGCAACTGCCGGCGGACAAGGGCCTACGCCTGCGTGGCACCCTGGACAGCCTGGACGTGACGCCGTGGAAGGCCCAGGTTGACCACTACGCCGGCGATGACCCGGGCGGCAGTGCGCGCCAGACCCTCAACAGCGTCGACCTGAAAATCGGCAAGGTCACCGGCCTGGGCTTCGACCTGGATCAGGCGCGGGTGCTGCTCAACCGCAGCGCTACTGCCTGGAACCTGTCGGTGGACAGCAAGCAGGTCACCGGTACTGCGAGCCTGCCCGACACCAAGGGCGTGCCGATTCTGGTGGACCTGCAGACCGTGCGGCTGCCGGCCCCCGACCCCAAGGTCGTGGCCGACGAAAATGCCCCGGACCCGCTGGCCTCGGTAGACCCGCGCAAGATTCCGGCGGTGGACCTGAAAATCCTCAAGATGTACCAGGGCAACGACCTGATGGGCGCCTGGTCGCTGAAAATACGCCCCAATGGCAAGGGTATCGCCCTCAAGGACCTGGACCTGGGCCTCAAAGGCATCAGCCTGGTGGGGCAGGGCAGTTGGGAAGGCCCCCCCGGGGCGTCGGCCAGCTGGCTGAAGGGCAACCTCAAGGGCAAGAACCTTGCGGACGTGCTCAAGGCCTGGGGCTATGCGCCTAGCACCACCAGCCAGGACTTTGAATTGAATGTGGACGGCAGTTGGCCGGGGTCGCCGGCGTGGGCAGCGCTCAAGCGCTTCTCCGGCAGCCTGGACGCCACGCTCAACCGCGGCCAGTTCGTCGAGGTGGACGGCAGCGCCCAGGCCTTGCGCGTGTTTGGCCTGTTGAACTTCAACTCCATTGGCCGTCGCCTGCGCCTGGACTTCTCGGACCTTGTGGGCAAAGGCCTGGGCTACGATCGGGTCAAAGGTCTGCTGGTGGCCAGCAATGGCGTGTACGTGACCCGCGAACCCATCACCATGACCGGCCCCTCCACCAACCTGGAGCTCAACGGTACCCTGGACATGAATCAGGACCGGGTTGATGCCAAGTTGCTGGTGACCCTGCCGGTTACCACCAACCTGCCAATCGCGGCGCTGCTGGTGGGCGCACCGGCGATCGGTGGCGCGTTGTTCCTGGTGGACAAGCTGCTGGGCGACCGCGTTGCCCGCTTCGCCAGTGTGCAGTACAAGGTTCAAGGGCCATGGAAAGAGCCTAAGATTACCTTTGACAAGCCGTTCCAGAAAGCCAACTGACAGCAGCAGGAGCCAGTCATGACGGTGGCAGTGATTCAAATGGTCAGCCAGAGCGACGTGCTCGCCAACCTGGCCAGCGCCCGGCGCTTGCTGGAAGAAGCTGCTGCCGGCGGTGCCCGGCTGGCGGTACTGCCAGAGAACTTCTCGGCCCTGGGGCGTCGCGACAGCGCTGATATCGGTCGCAATGAAGCCCTTGGTCGGGGCCCGATCCTGCCATGGTTGAAACAGGCGGCCCGCGACCTCAACTTATGGATAGTGGCCGGTACTTTGCCGCTGCCCCCGCAAGGGCAGCCCGATGCCAAGGTGCGTGCCTGCTCGCTGCTGGTAGATGAGCAGGGCGAGGAAGTGGCGCGCTATGACAAGCTGCACCTGTTCGACGTTGACGTGGCCGACAGCCGCGGCCGTTACCGTGAGTCGGACGACTATGCTCATGGGCAGGAAGTGGTGGTGGCCGACACGCCGGTCGGACGCCTGGGGCTGACCGTATGTTATGACCTGCGTTTCCCGGAACTGTACAGCGAACTGCGCAAGGTTGGCGCCGAACTGATTACCGCGCCTTCGGCCTTCACCGCCGTGACTGGCGCGGCGCACTGGGACGTGTTGATACGTGCCCGTGCCATTGAAACCCAATGCTACGTCCTGGCGGCGGCCCAGGGCGGAACACATCCAGGGCCGCGCGAGACCTACGGGCACGCGGCCATCGTCGATCCGTGGGGGCGCATCGTCGCCCAGCGTGATCAAGGCGAAGCCGTGCTGCTGGCCGAACGGGACAGCAGCGAACAGGCGTCCATACGGGCGCGGATGCCGGTGTCCAGTCACCGGCGCTTTTTCTCGCAGGGCGCCACGCGGCCTGCGTCTATCGCGGAGTGATTATGAGCGAGATGTTATCCACCGTCAGCGAGCACCTGCTGGCCCCCGGCGGCTTGACCCTGGACAGCCTGCAGTCGGTGCTGGGCGAACTCGCGGGGCCGGGCATCGACGCTGCCGACCTGTATTTCCAGGGGCAGATTTCCGAGTCGTGGTCGCTGGAAGACGGCATCGTCAAGGAAGGCAGTTTCAACCTCGACCAGGGTGTGGGCGTGCGTGCCCAGTCCGGCGAGAAGACCGGTTTCGCCTACAGCAACACCATCACCCAGGACGCCCTGCTGCAGGCCGCCCGTGCTGCGCGCTCGATTTCCCGCGCCGGCCAGAACGGCCGCGTGCAGGCGTTCAGCAGTCAGGACGTGGCCCAGCTGTATGCGCCCGATAACCCCCTGGACGTGCTGAGCCGCGCCGAGAAGGTCGAGCTGCTCAAGCGCGTCGACGTCGCCACCCGCGCCCTGGACCCGCGTATCCAGCAGGTCAGCGTGAGCATGGCCGGTGTCTGGGAGCGCATCCTGGTCGCGGCTGCCGATGGCAGCCTGGCCGCTGACGTGCGGCCGCTGGTGCGTTTCAATGTCAGCGTCATCGTCGAGCAAAACGGCCGCCGCGAGCGCGGTGGCCATGGTGGCGGTGGCCGTACCGACTACCGCTACTTCCTGCAGGAAGACCGCGCCATGGGCTATGCCCGCGAGGCCTTGCGCCAGGCATTGGTGAACCTGGAGGCCATTCCCGCGCCGGCCGGCACCTTGCCGGTGGTGCTGGGTTCAGGCTGGTCCGGCGTGTTGCTGCACGAAGCCGTGGGCCATGGCCTGGAAGGTGATTTCAACCGCAAGGGCAGCTCCAACTACAGCGGCCGCATGGGCGAGATGGTGGCTTCCAAGCTGTGCACCATCGTCGACGACGGCACCCTGGCCGGCCGCCGTGGTTCGCTGAGCGTGGACGACGAAGGCACGCCCACCCAATGCACCACGCTGATCGAGAACGGTGTGCTCACCGGCTACATGCAGGACAAGCTCAATGCCCGCCTGATGGGCATGGCCGCGACCGGCAACGGCCGCCGCGAGTCCTACGCGCACCTGCCTATGCCGCGCATGACCAACACCTACATGCTGGGCGGCGAAAGCGACCCGGCGGAAATCATTGCCTCGGTGAAGCGCGGCATCTACTGCGCCAACCTCGGCGGCGGCCAGGTGGACATCACCAGCGGCAAGTTCGTGTTCTCCACCAGCGAGGCGTACCTGATCGAAGACGGCAAGATCACCGCCCCGGTGAAGGGTGCGACGTTGATCGGCAACGGCCCGGAAGCCATGAGCAAGGTATCGATGGTGGGCAACGACCTGTCGCTGGACAGCGGCGTGGGCACGTGCGGCAAGGATGGGCAGTCGGTGCCGGTAGGCGTTGGCCAGCCGACGCTGAAGATTGATGCGATCACCGTAGGTGGCACAGGCGCCTGACGGCGCCTGGGAGCTGCAAGCTACAAGAGTTGCCAGCCAAGCTGGCGGTGAACAGCTTGCAGCTTGTAGCTTAAAAGCTGCTCAGCGCAACCCGCGCTGAGTCTCGTCAAGCTCACGGATGTACTTGAAGATTTTACGCGTGGCCGCTGGCGGTTTGTTCTGTGCGGTCTCGTGCTGGGCCTGGCGGATCAGCTGGCGCAGGTGCTGGCGGTCGGCGTCGGGGTATTCGCCCACGAACTTCTCCAGCACCTCGTCGTTGCCCACGACCAGACGGTCGCGCCAACGTTCCAGGTTGTGGAAGCGTTCGTTGTACTGGCGCGTGGAGGCATCGAGTTGATCGAGCAATTGCAGGATCGCGTCAGTGTCCTGGTCGCGCATCAGCCGGCCGATGAACAGGATGTGCCGCTTGCGTGCGATGTTGGCCGTGTGCTTCGGCGCTTCGGCCAGGGCACGGCGCAGACCGTCGGTCAGGGGCAACTTGGCCAGTACATCGGCCTTGAGAGTGGTGAGGCGCTCACCTAGATCAACCAGCGCGTGCAGCTCGCGTTTGACCTGAGTTTTGCTTTTTCCCTCGTCGAGGGAGTCGTCGTAAGAATCAACCATGGGGGCAGTCCGCTAATAAACGCCGCCATGATAACCAGTCAGGGGCCGCTTGTCCGGCCCGGTCGTAGCTTGACCCCCTGATGACAGAAGAATTTGAGTGGAGAACACCATGAACGCAATTCAAAGCGTCGGTCCCGCGGCACTGCCGGCCCTGCAGGAGCAGGTCGAGCAAATCGTCGCCGAAGCCAAGCGCCAGGGCGCCAGCGCCTGTGAAGTGGCGGTGTCGCTGGAGCAGGGGCTGTCGACCTCGGTGCGCCAGCGCGAAGTGGAAACCGTGGAGTTCAACCGCGACCAGGGTTTTGGCATCACCTTGTACGTGGGCCAGCGCAAGGGCTCGGCCAGCACCTCGGCCAGCGGCCCGGAGGCCATTCGTGAAACCGTGGCCGCCGCCCTGGCCATTGCCAAGCACACCTCTGAAGACGAGGCCTCGGGCCTGGCTGATGCTGACCTGATGGCCCGTGAACAGCCGGATTTCGACCTGTTCCATGCGTGGGACATCAGCCCGGAGCAGGCCATCGAGCGGGCGCTGGCCTGTGAAGCAGCCGCGTTCGACGCCGATGCGCGCATCAAGAACGCTGATGGCACCACCCTGAGCAGTCACCAGGGCTGCCGTGTCTATGGCAACAGCCATGGTTTTATCGGTGGTTATGCATCGACCCGCCACAGTCTGAGTTGCGTCATGATCGCCGAAGCTGACGGCCAGATGCAGCGCGATTACTGGTATGACGTGAGCCGTCAGGGCGAATTGCTGCTGGATGCCGCCGCCATTGGCCAACGCGCCGCGCAACGGGCCGCCGGCCGCCTGGGCGCGCGCCCGGTGCCTACCTGCGAGGTGCCGGTGCTGTTCAGTGCCGAACTGGCGGGCGGGCTGTTTGGCAGCTTCCTTTCGGCCGTTTCCGGCGGCAACCTGTACCGCAAGTCGTCGTTCCTGGAAGGCGCCATGGGCCAGATGCTGTTCCCTGAGTGGCTGACCCTGGACGAACGGCCGCACCTGATGCGCGCCATGGGCAGTTCGGCGTTCGATGGTGATGGCCTGGCCACGTACGCCAAACCGTTCGTCGAAAACGGTCGCCTGGTGTCCTACGTGCTCAGTACCTACTCGGGCCGCAAGCTGGGCATGCCCAGCACCGCCAACGCCGGTGGCGTGCACAACCTGTTCGTCACCCATGGCGACCAGGACCAGGCGGCGCTGATCAAACAGATGGGCCGCGGCCTGCTGGTGACCGAGCTGATGGGCCATGGCCTGAACATGGTGACCGGTGACTACTCTCGCGGTGCGGCGGGCTTCTGGGTAGAGAACGGCGAGATCCAGTTCCCGGTGCAGGAAGTGACCATTGCCGGCAACATGAAGGACATGTTTCGCCAGATCGTCGCCGTTGGCAACGACTTGGAGCTGCGCAGCAACGTGCGTACGGGCTCTGTACTGATCGAGCGCATGACGGTGGCCGGCAGCTGATCTGATCGCTGCGAATACGTCGGAATGTGTTGTGGGAGCGGGCTCTGCCCGCTAAAAGCTCATGGTGCAGTTCCTGACAAAGCGCGGTAAACGCTTCGCGGGCAGAGCCCGCTCCCACAGTGATCACAGCAGAACAAAAAAAGGCGTGTCGCTTTCAGGCGACACGCCTTTTGTGTTTGCGCTTGTTTTGATTCTCAATATCAATTAATAATAAATATCATTATCGCCATGAGGCCGCGTCGATGAAATCCGCCGTTCAAGAGCAGTCCTACCTGGAAAACTGGCGCTGGTTAAGCCGGCAGATCCGCTGCGCACTGACGCCGAACGATCCGCGCATCATCGAAGACTATATGGCCGAAGGTCGTTTCCTGATCAGCTGCGGCGCCACCTCGGCCTGGACGGCTGCCCGTACCTGCTTCCGCCTGCTGCTGGACACGGCCACCGACCCTGCGCTGCCTTGGCATTGGCGCTGCCTGTGCCTGGACCAGGCCTATCGCCCCCTGCGCGACATGCGCATGGCCGCACGCAGCCCAGAACACCTGCACTTGTGGCACCAGCATGGCCGTCAATTGGCCGTGTGCACGCTGGCGCCATCGATTTCCTTTTCCGATCTGCTGCAAGGACATCCCGATGAGTAATACCCGAATCGAGCGCGACAGCATGGGCGAACTGCAGGTGCCGGAGGCGGCCCTGTACGGTGCCCAGACCCAGCGCGCGGTGAACAACTTCCCCATCAGCCAGCAACGCATGCCCCCGCAGTTCATTCGCGCGCTGGTGCTGGCCAAGGCCGCGGCGGCCAAGGCCAACGTCGAACTGGAGCAGATCAGCGCCGCCCAGGGCGATGCCATCGTCAAGGCCTGCCAGCAATTGCTGGCTGGTGACTTCATGCAGCACTTCCCGGTCGATATCTTTCAGACCGGTTCGGGCACCAGCTCGAACATGAACGCCAACGAAGTGATCGCCACCCTGGCGACCCGAGCCCTGGGCGAGGCGGTCAACGCCAATGACCACGTCAACTGTGGCCAGAGCAGCAACGACATCATCCCCACCACCATCCATGTCAGCGCCGCGCTGGCATTGCACGAACAATTGCTGCCGGCGCTGGAGCACTTGGTGCAGGTGATCGAACGCAAGGCTGAGCAGGTGCACGCCTACGTCAAGACGGGCCGTACCCACCTGATGGACGCCATGCCCGTGCGCATGAGCCAGGTGCTTAACGGCTGGGCTGCGCAGGTGCGCGCCAACATCGCCCATCTGCGCGGCCTGCTGCCCAGCCTGCAAGCCTTGGCCCAGGGCGGCACTGCGGTAGGCACCGGAATCAACGCGCACCCACAGTTCGCCGGGCGTTTCAGCCATCAACTGAGCTTGCTGACCGGCGTGGAATTCACCCAAGGCCAGAACCTGTTTGCGTTGATCGGCTCCCAGGACACCGCCGTGTCGGTGTCTGGGCAGCTCAAGGGCGCGGCGGTGTCGCTGATGAAAATCGCCAACGACTTGCGCTGGATGAACTCCGGCCCGCTGGCCGGCCTGGGCGAAATCGAGCTGGAAGGCTTGCAACCTGGCTCCTCGATCATGCCTGGCAAGGTCAATCCGGTGATCCCGGAAGCCACGGCCATGGTCGCCGCCCAAGTCATCGGCAACGACACTACCATCGCCATCGCCGGGCAGTCGGGCAACTTCGAGCTCAACGTGATGCTGCCCATCGTCGCGCAGAACCTGCTATCGAGCATCGAACTGATGGCCAACGCCAGCCGCCTGCTGGCCGACAAGGCGATCGCCACGTTCAAGGTCAATGAGGCCAAGCTCAAGGAGGCGCTGTCGCGCAACCCGATCCTGGTCACGGCGCTGAACCCGATCATCGGCTACCAAAAGGCCGCCGAGATCGCCAAGACCGCCTACAAGGAAGGGCGTCCGATCATCGACGTGGCACTGGAGCACACGGACTTGTCGCGCAGCCAGCTGGAAACCCTGCTGGACCCGGAAAAGCTCACCGCCGGCGGGATCTGATCCGCCTTCATCGTTTCGGAGGCACACCATGCAGCACTGGAAACGCACCATCGAAATGGCCAACGCCTGTTTCGCCCGCGGCGAGCTGGTCGATGCGCGGGAGTTGTACCTGCAAGCCCTCGCGCTGGCCCAGGTGTTGTTCGAACGCTGGGCGGATGTGGACGAAGCGGTAGCCGCGTGCGTGATCTCCCATCACAACCTTGCTGACCTGCACCTGCGCCTGATGCAGCCGGAAGAAAGCGCCGAGTACCTGTGCGCGATCCACCAGCGGTTGCTGCAGGCTGCCCAGGACGTACGGCTGACGCCAGCCTTGCGCCAGGCAGCGCTGCGCCATAGCAGCAAAACGTACGCCGAGCTGCTGGCCTTCATTAGCGAACATGGCGAATACCCGCGTACCAGCCGGCTGCTGTTTGGCCAGGAGCCACGGGGCCATGCCGCCCCTCACTACGGAGTTCATTGAAATGCCCTATACCTTGCCTGCGCTGCCTTACGCCTACGATGCCCTGGAACCGCACCTGGATGCGGCGACCATGGAGATTCACCACACCAAGCACCACCAGACCTACATCAATAACCTCAATGCTGCTGTGGAGGGCACCGAGTACGCCGAGTGGCCGATCGAAAAGCTGGTGGGTGCGGTCAAGCAACTGCCTGAAAAGCTGCATGCCGCAGTGATCAACCAGGGCGGCGGCCATGCCAACCATTCGCTGTTCTGGGACGTCATGGCACCCAAGGCCGGTGGCCAGCCCCAAGGCACCGTGGCGCAGGCCATCGACAAGGAACTGGGTGGTTTTGACGCCTTCAAGGACGCCTTCACCAAGGCTGCGCTGACCCGCTTCGGCAGCGGTTGGGCCTGGCTGAGCGTGACCCCCGAGAAGCAGCTGGTGGTGGAAAGCAGTGGCAATCAGGACAGCCCACTGATGCACGGCAACACCCCGATCCTGGGCCTGGACGTGTGGGAACACGCTTATTACCTGAAGTACCAGAATCGCCGGCCTGAATACATCAACGCCTTCTACAACGTAGTCAACTGGGCCGAAGTAGAACGCCGCTACCGGGCAGCCATTGCCTGATGAACCGGCGTTTGTTGTTGACCAGGCTGCGCTTGTTCCTGGGCAGCGCGCTGCTGCTGGCGGGCGCGGCGATCATCATCGCCGAAGCCCTGGGCCGCTTCGCCCCGTGATGATCCTGAAGCGTCACTGATGCTGCGTAATACCTGATACACCGCGCCCCCCGTAGGCGCGTGTTCTTTGAAGATGGCCCAACAAAAAAGCCGCGC
>NZ_AJWX01000016.1 GCF_000263855.1 Pseudomonas sp. M47T1 | reverse complement strand
GGTCGGCCAGGGGCAGGAAGTGGCCGCTGACCAGGGTGGTTTGGTCGCTGCGGCCTTCGGCCAGGCGATAGTCGGCGCGGTGGCGTTCCAGGGCGCGTTGGCTCAGCTGCTTGCCGCGGGTGCGGTCGGTGAAGCGGCCGGGGTAGTCGTAGTCTTCCAGGTCGGGTTCGGCAGCGCTTTGGGTGCTGGGCCTGTAGGCCGATTCCAGGTCCAGGCGCGGCTTCTGGAAGTCATGGTCGCGACGGGTAACGCGGCTGGTACGGGTTTCCACGCGCACGCTGAAGCGTTTGATGACCGGATTGTCGGCGGTCATGCCGGTGTCCTGCACGTAGGAAGTGGGCGCGTCCAGCTTGGGAAAAAAGGTCTGGTCGTCGCCGAACACCAACAGGTGGCCGTCGTTGCTGTGCTCGAAGTGGTAGTGGATACCTTCTTCTTCGCACAGGCGCTGGACGAAGTGCAGGTCGGATTCGTCGTACTGCACGCAGTAGTCGCGGTCCGGGCAGGGTGCGCTCAGTTGGAACTGGTAGGCGTTGCCGAGGATGCCGTGTTCTTCGAGGATCAGGGCGATGATCTTCGGCGCGCTCATCTGCTGGTAGATGCGCTGGTTGATGCGGTGTGCCAGGTAAACCAGTTGCGGTGTCAGCACCACCTTGTAGCGGTGCAGGCGCTTGCCGTTGTCGCCCTGGGCGATCTGGTAGACCTGGCCGTGAATGCCGCTGCCGTTGGCGTCCAGGGCGAAGAACGCCTGCTGGTGCAGGAAGGTTTCGATGTCCACGTCGGGCCGCTCGCTGACCAGGTCGATCTCGAAGCGGTAGGGTTGGCTGATGCCCTCGATGCCGGTGAACGCGAGGACCTGGAAGTCGCTTTCCAGGCCGTCGAAGGTGATGCTGAATTGGGTCTGATCCGCGGGTGCGAACATTCCGTGTCCTCTCGGTGCTGCGGGTGTTGAACGGGCAGGGAGGTGTTGGATCCAGAGCTTCCTGCGCGGGGCGCGGATCTTAACATCAAAGAAAGTGCGCAACTTTTTGCGCACATGGGGTGCAGGCCACGGTTGGCAAGGGCTGGACGATTTTGTAACAGGAATATTTTGGGGGTTTGAGGGCGAATCTGCTCCCCACCAAGAGCAGATTCGCAGTTATCGCTACGCTTCGAGCCTGTCGATTGAGGCATCCACTAACGCTTTCCCCAACTGCACTAATTGAGCCGTGACCACCCCAAGCGAGCGGCTTAGCTGCAGGTCCGCATCACAATTCTCAGCGGCCAGCAGTTCGGCACAACCGAAAAACACGCTGGCCTGGGCCAAGGCTTCATGCACGGGGATGCCCGGCTGAACGCTGAATAGCGGGACGCCGTTGGCGGTTGGGCAGAAGGGAAGATGCTGCGTAAGAAGCATTGTTTCGTCTTGCATGGCTTGTACTCTGTGATTGATCAATAGATCACCCACACGGCCCGGTCACCAAGAAAACCGGCGCACGCGAAGGTGCCCTCACACGCAGCCGCCATCGAATGCAGCATGCGGTGTTTCTTAGTGATAAATCGGAGCCGTCAAACCCCATCACGGGTGTGCCGTGACGGGGTGGAGGATAGGGATCGAGGGAGTGTAGGTCAATCGATCGGCGGTGGGTTTTAGAGGTGCATGTCTTGGGTTTTTTGGTGTTCTTGAGATCGAGCGCCGCCCACGCGGCGCTTCCCGCCTCGCGCGCAAGCCCGGTCCCACGTTTCGGGCCAGTTTTGCCTGTGGCATCACCTGGTTCGCCTTGGTGCACCAACACAAATCCGCAGTGAACAAACAACGCGGACCAGGTGATGGCCCAGACATAATTGGCCCGAAACAAACGTGGGAGCGGGCTTGCGCGTGAGGCGGCGAAGCGCCGTGCGGACGGCGCTCGATCTCAAGGGCGCCAGAACAACAACGCCATGCACCTGTGCGCCCTCATGCGATCTCAAGCCAGGCCTGTAGCCGCTACGTGCGAGGCAGGTACAGGGTCACCCGCAACCCACGCTCAGGCAGGTTCTGCAGGCTGACTTCGCCGCCATGGCTGTGCGCGATGTTGCGTGCGATGCCCAGCCCCAAGCCGTACCCCTGCTGGTTGCTGGACAGGCGAAAGTGCGGTTCGAAGACTTTTTCCAGGCGCAGGGCCGGCACGCCGGGGCCTTCGTCGTCGACGTGGAGGATGAAAGCCTTGGCGTTGTCTTCGACGAACAGGTGCGCCCGCTCGCCGTATTTCAGGGCGTTGTCGATCAGGTTGCCCATGCAGCGCTTGAGCGCCAGCGGCTTGCCTGGGTAGGGCTTCCAGGCGCCGCCTTGCAGGGTGACCTGGCCGTTGCCTTCGGGGGCCACGAAGGGCTCGATCAGGCAGTCCAGCACGTGGTTGAGGTCCACCGGTTCGATGTTTTCGTGAATGTCGGTGTCTTTCACGCATTGCAGCGCGCCCTTGACCAGCAGTTCCAGCTCGTCCAGGTCGCGGCCGAACTTGGCCGCCAGGGCCTCGTCTTCCAGCAGTTCCACGCGCAGGCGCAGGCGCGTGATGGGCGTGCGCAGGTCGTGGGAGATGGCGCTGAACAGCTGGCTGCGCTCGGTCAGGTAGCGGCTGATGCGCCCGCGCATGGCGGTGAAAGCGCGGCTCACTTCGATGACTTCGCTGCCACCGCCCTCCACCTCCGGCTCTTCGGGCTCAGCCCCCAGCGACAGCTCGCGGGCAGCCCGTGCCAGACGCTTGAGGGGCCGGCTTTGCCAGTGCACCAACAGGCCGATGAACAGCAACAGGAACGAGCTGGTGAGCAGGATGAACCACCATTGCTGAGCCGGCAGGCCTTCTTCTTCAAGGCTGGTGTAGGGCTCGGGCAACAGCGAGGCGATGTACAGCCATTCGCCCTCGCCCAGGCGGATCTGGGTCACGAGCACCGGCGGGTTCACCGGTTCAAGGGTCAGCGAATAGTGCGCCCAGGACCGCGGCAACTCATCCAGCGCCAGGCCGCTGTTGAAGATGCGCAGGTCCTGGGGGCTGACGAACTCCACCGAGATGTCCATCTGCGAGCCCAGGCGCTCGTGCAGCACTTCGTCCACGGCGTTGATCACCGCCGCCTTGCGCGGCGTGGCCTCCAGTACGCGCATGTCCAGGGGCTTGTCGTTAAGCGACACCACGAAGCGCGTGCCGCCCATGCTGCGCAGCTGGTCCAGCACCATAGGCCGGTAAGCCAGCGGCAGGGAGCGGAAGTAGCTGACGCTGGCCGACATTGAATGGGCCAGGCTGCGGGCGCTGGTGACCAACCCTTCAAGCTGGGTGGCGCGCAATTGCGACACCCAGATCAGGCTGGACAATGCCTGCGCCAGCAGCACCACCAGCAGAGTCAGCAGCAGCATGCGCCCCAGCAGCGAGCGTGGCACCAGCCGGTTAAGCCGTGACAACGTTGGCCGCCAGCAAGTAACCACTGCCACGCACGGTGCGGATCAGCCGCGGCGGTTTGTCGGTGTCGCGCAAGCGCTGGCGCAGGCGGCTCACGGCCATGTCGACAATACGGTCCAGGGGCATCAGGTCGCGGCCACGGGTGGCGTTGCCGATGGTGTCGCGGTCGAGGATCTGCTGGGGATTGTCGAGAAACAGCTTGAGCAGGGCGAAATCGGCCCCCGACAGGAACACTTCCTCGCCGTCGGTGTGGAACAGCCGATGGCTGATCATGTCCAGGCGCCAGTCGTCGAATGCCATGATTTCACCCGAACGCTCCTGGCCAAACTGCGCCCGTCGCAGCAGCGCCTTGATGCGCGCCTGCAACTCGCGGGGGCTGAAGGGTTTGCCCAGGTAATCGTCGGCGCCCAGCTCCAGGCCGATGACCCGGTCGGCCTCGTCGGAACTGGCCGTGAGCATGATGATCGGCATCTGCGCCTGGCGGGGGTGCTGGCGCACCCAGCGGCACAGGCTGAAGCCGTCCTCGTCGGGCAGCATGACGTCGAGGATGGCCAGGTCCGCCGGCGCTTCGTTCAAGGCTTGGCGAAATTGCTGGCCGTCACCCGTGGTGCGGACGGTGAAGCCCGCGCGGGTGAGGTAGGTGTCCAACAGTTCGCGGATTTCCTGGTCGTCGTCGACCAGCAGAATCGTTTTGCCGGCAGTGGTCACGTGCTGCGTCCTTGTGTCCAGCGTCGGGTCGAGGCGCCCGATCAATAAACGCAGATTAAACGCCTACCCCCGTGCTTGCTGCAAGGCCACACCTGCACCAATCAGCCCCGAGAACTCGGCAGTCACAACCCACACGGGAATGCCCTGGAAGTATTCGCTCATGCAACCCTTGTCGGCGAAGCTGTCGGCGAAGCCGCTGGCCAGGAACAATTCCAGGAAACGCGGGATCACCCCACCCACAATGTACACGCCGCCTCGACCGCCAACAGTGAGCACGTTGTTGCCGGCCACACGGCCCAGGAAGCGACAGAACTGCTCGATGGTGGCCAGGGCCACCGGGTCGCCGGCCAGGCCGGCCGAGGTGATGGCCGCAGGCGTTGCCAGGCTTGCCGGGTGGCCGTCGACCGCGCAGATAGCCTGATACAGGCGCAGCAGGCCGCCACCGCTGAGAATGGTCTCGGCGCTGACGTGGCCGATCTCGTTCTGAATGTGCTGGCGCAACTGCGCTTCACGGGCATTGCCCACCGGCAAGTCCACATGACCGCCTTCACCCGGCAACGCCATGTAGCGCTCGTCGCCCAGGTTCAGCAGGGTGCCCACACCCAGGCCGGTGCCTGGGCCAATCACTACCGCTGCGCGCTCAAGGTCGGGCACGCCAGGGCAAACGGTCTTGAATTCGCCGTCTTCCAGGCGCGTCATGCCCAGGGCCATGGCGGTGAAGTCGTTCACCAGCAACAAGTGCTCTACCTGCAAGGTTTCGCAGAACGCCTTGCGGCTCAGGCGCCAGTGGCTGTTGGTGAAACGGAATTCATCACCACTGACCGGGCCGGCCACGGCCAGGCACACGGCGCCAATGGCCCCGCGCTCATGGCCCAGGTCCTTGAGGTAGACGCCAATGGCTTGCTCGGGGCTGGTGTAGTCCGCGGTAGGGAATACCCGTACAGAGTGCAGGTTGTTGTCTTCCCACAACGCGAAACGCGCGTTGGTACCGCCAATATCGCCAACAAGGGCGAGCTTCATTTGAGAATCTCCAGGCCGGACGTGAAGGCGCTGGCGCCCTGCTCCGCCGAGCTGAAGGCCAGTCGCATGAAACCGAACAGCTCGCGACCGCAACCCACGGCATTGGCCAGCTGGCCGACGGCAGGCGTGCGCGCGGCGAATTCGGCGGCGTCTACCAGCACCTCCAGGGTGCCCTTGACGCCATCGACACGAATCATATCACCGTCGCGCACTCTGGCCAGCGCGCCGCCATCAAAGGCTTCCGGGCACACATGGATGGCCGCCGGGATCTTGCCCGACGCGCCCGACATGCGCCCGTCGGTCACCAGCGCCACCTTGTAGCCACGGTCCTGAAGCACCCCCAGGAAGGGGGTCATCTTGTGCAGCTCGGGCATGCCGTTGGAACGCGGGCCCTGGAAACGCATCACAGCGACGAAATTGCATTCCAGCTCGCCGGCCTTGAAGGCATCGGCCAGGTCTTGCTGGTCTTCGAACACCCGCGCCGGGGCCTCGACCACCTGGTGCTCAGGGGCCACGGCGGAGACTTTCATCACGCCACGGCCCAGGTTGCCTTCCATCACGCGCAGGCCGCCTTCAGGGGAAAACGCACGGGCCACCGGGCGCAGGATGTTCTCGTCCAGGCTGTCCACTGGGCCTTCGCGCCATACCAGCTTGCCGTTATCCAGAAACGGTTCCTGGGTGTAGCGGCTCAGGCCATGGCCGGCCACGGTGTTGACGTCTTCGTGCAGCAGGCCTGCGGCCAGCAGCTCACGCACCAGGAACGACATGCCGCCCGCAGCCTGGAAGTGGTTGATGTCGGCCTTGCCGTTCGGATACACGTGGGACAGGGTTGGCACCACTTCGGAAAGGTCGGCCATGTCCTGCCAGGTGAGGATGATGCCCGCGGCCATGGCGATGGCCGGCATGTGCAGCGTGTGGTTGGTGGAACCACCGGTGGCGTGCAGGGCGACAATGGAGTTGACCAGCGACTTCTCGTCGACGATCTCGCCGATGGGCATGAAGCTGGCGCCGCTGGCCTTGGTCATGCGGGTGACCTGGTGCGCAGCTTCCACGGTAAGCGCATCGCGCAATGGCGTGTTCGGGTTGACGAAAGAGGCGCCCGGCAGGTGCAGGCCCATTACTTCCATCAGCAACTGGTTGGTGTTGGCGGTGCCGTAGAAGGTGCAGGTGCCCGGGCTGTGGTAGGACTTCATCTCCGACTCCAGCAGCTCTGCGCGGCTGGCCTTGCCTTCGGCGTAACGCTGGCGCACGTCGGCTTTTTCCTTGTTGGAAATGCCCGACGGCATCGGCCCGCCCGGTACAAAGATCATCGGCAGATGGCCGAAACGCAGGGCGCCCATCATCAGGCCCGGCACGATCTTGTCGCAGATGCCCAGCATCAGCGCGGCGTCGAACATGTTGTGCGACAGCGCCACGGCGGTGGACATGGCAATCACTTCACGGCTGGCAATGCCCAGTTCCATGCCCGGCTCACCCTGGGTGACACCGTCACACATGGCCGGCACGCCGCCGGCGAACTGGCCTACCGAGCCAATCTCGCGCAGGGCCTGCTTGAGCTGCTCGGGGTAGGTTTCATAGGGCTGGTGCGCCGACAGCATATCGTTATAGGACGACACGATGGCGACGTTGGCGGAGTTCATCATCCGCAGCGCGTTCTTGTCTTCGGTGCCGCACCCGGCCACACCGTGGGCGAAGTTGGCGCATTGCAGCTTGGCGCGCATAGGGCCATCACTGGCAGCCCCGCGGATCAGTTGCAGGTAACGCTCGCGCGTCGCGCGGCTGCGGTCAATCAGCCGTTGGGTAACCTCTAGAACGCGGGGATGCATGTGAAGAACTCCAGGCTATGGGGGTAACCGCTGCACCGAATTTCCCATTATCCCATCTGCCGCCTAGGCTCAGTGCAAAGGCTTGCTTTTGATCAACAGGAACAGCCGCGCCGGTCACTCGTTGTAGATAAAACAAAATATTGCCACCAAAAAGGCTTGTTTTCTATTTTTTTGCGAATAATCTTGTAATTCCAATAACAAAACAGATTTTGTGAACGTTTCCGCCGGCCCAACACCTCATATTGAGAGGGCACCGCACACAATCTGAACGCAGGTACCGACATGACTCTTCGAATTGCCATCAACGGTTTTGGCCGCATCGGCCGCAACGTTCTTCGCGCACTGTATACCCAAGGCTACCGTCAGGACCTGCAGGTCGTCGCCATTAATGATCTGGGTGACAGTGCCATGAACGCCCACCTGCTGAAATTTGACAGCGTGCACGGCGCGTTCGATGCCACGGTGCAGTCCGACCAGGAAAGCATCACCGTGAACGGTGACCGTATTGCGGTCAGCGCCATTCGCAACCCCGCCGACCTGCCGTGGAAAGCCGAGCGCGTGGACGTGGTGTTCGAATGCACCGGCCTGTTCACCGACCGCGCCAAGGCCGCCGCACACATCAGCGCCGGCGCCCGCAAGGTGATCATTTCGGCCCCGGCCAAGGGCGTTGATGCCACCGTGGTGTACGGCGTGAACCATGACGTGCTGCGCGCCTCGCACCAAATCATCTCCAATGCCTCCTGCACCACCAACTGCCTGGCGCCCGTGGCCCAGGTGCTGCACCGCGAACTGGGCATCGAACAAGGCCTGATGACCACCATCCACGCCTACACCAACGACCAGGTGCTGACCGACATGTACCACACCGACCCGTACCGGGCGCGGTCAGCCACCCAGTCGATGATCCCCAGCAAGACCGGTGCCGCCGAAGCGGTAGGCCTGGTACTGCCGGAACTGGCGGGCAAGCTGACGGGCATGGCCGTGCGTGTGCCGGTGATCAACGTGTCGCTGGTGGACCTGACCGTGAACCTGTCGCGCGAAGCCAGCGTCGACGAGGTCAATGCCTTGATGAAGGAAGCCAGCCAGCACTCCAAGATTCTGGGCTACAACACCCTGCCGCTGGTGTCCTGCGACTTCAACCACAACCCGCTTTCGTCGGTGTTTGACGCCAATCACACCAAAGTGGCCGGCAAGATGCTGAAAGTCATGGCCTGGTATGACAACGAGTGGGGCTTCAGCAACCGCATGTTGGATAACTGCCTGGCGCTGTGCAACGCGCAATAAGCCCTGGCTACCCCGTAGCCGCCTGACGACCGCGGCTACGTGGGTTTGTTACACGGAATGACTTGACCAAAGGCATAGATGATAAGCATTATCATTAACACCTAATTGGCCCGGTACCGCTGTGAGTCAGTCACACTTCAATTCCGTCTTCCTTGCCCAGCGCCTCAGCCTGCTGCGAACCCTGCAGCGCATGGTCAACAACCCCAGCACCGCCGAAGACCTACTGCAGGAAACCTACCTGCGGGTGACGCGCGCGCTGAGTGAACGGGCCATCGACCATTTGGAACCCTTCGTCTTCCAGACCGCGCGCAACCTGGCGCTTGACCACCTGCGCGCGCGCCGCGTTCAGGAACGTACCCTGCTGGAGGACGTGCCCAGCGAGGTCGTGCACAGCATTGCCGCCAGCCAGAGCACGCCGGAAGAAGCCGCCCATGCCGAGCAACTGCTGATGCGCCTCAACACTAGCCTGAGCCAGCTGACCACCCGCCAGCAACGCATCTTTATCCTCAGCCGCCTGCACGGTTGCAGTTACCTGGAAATCGCCGGCGAACTGGACGTCTCCGCCAGCACAGTGCAGAAGGAACTGAAATTGATCATGGCCATTTGCGTCGGTGTGGCGCAACGCATGGATTACTGACTGGTCTTACAGACGGCTTGTAGGACCGCTCTGAAGTGAAACGACGTTCACCTCAAGAGCATCCAGTCTTTGGTAAGCTGCCACACTCGTCGTACCGCCGTCATGAACTCGCCGCCCGAGGAACCCGCGTGACCGAACACCCCGCCACCGACAGCGCCATGGATCAGGCCCTGGACTGGTTGATCCGCCTGGAATGTGCCAGCGCCGGCGAGCGCCTGGAGTTCGAGCAGTGGCTGGGCGCCTCGACCGCCAACGCACAGGCCTTCGCCCGTGCCAGTGCCGTGTGGAACAGTGCGGCGGTCAACCAGGCCGCAAAACAACTGGACACCGTGACGCCTCGCTCGTGGCGCGCGCGACTGCGGCCGTTTTTCAAGCCCATGGCCGCAGTTGCGGTTATCCTGGTGGGCGTATTCACCTTTACCAACCTGCCCCTGCGCCTGGAAGCCGACCACCTGACCGTGGTGGGCGAGCGCCAGCGCCTGGAGCTGGACGACGGCTCCAAGGTGCTGCTCAACACCAACACGGCGTTTTCCTCGCACATTGACAAGGTGCAGCGTGAAGCCCGGCTGTACCAGGGTGAAGCCTTCTTCCAGGTCAACGGCAGCCGCCAGCAGCCGCTGGAACTGCAGGCCGGCCCCGTTCGCGCCACCGTGCGCGATACCGACTTCGCCGTGCGCCTGCTCGACGGCGTGGCCCAGGTTCAAGTGCAACGCGGCAACGTCGACCTGCTGGGCGGCGGCGATGCACGCGTGCGCCTGAGCGCCGGCGACAGCATCCGCATCGGCCCCAAGGGCTTTGGCCAGCGCCAGCATCTGGATGCACAGAAAGACCTGGCCTGGGTGCAGGGCCGCCTGGTTTTCGAGAACTGCCCGCTCAGCCAGGTACTGGATGAACTACGCCGCTACTACCCCGGCTGGATCGTCAACACCAACGAGCAACTGGCCAAGGTTGAAGTTACCGGCAACTACCGTCTGGAAAACCCGCTGGACGTGGTGCGCTCCCTCGCGCACATCACCTCGGCGTCGATGCGCGAATACCCGGCCCTCGTCATCCTCAACTGAACGCCGTGGCAGCCACTGGCTTGCGTGAAGTCGATGCGTAGGCGCTGCCGGACGGCGACGAGAAGGTCCGCAGGACCTTCGGCGGTGTAATGTCGTCATCACCTCACCAATTTATTTTTACGCGATCCCTCATCCTGCTTCGTCTCGTTATAGCCAATGCAACTGATTCGCATTTTTAGTTCATTGAACACTATAACGCCGCGCGACAGGGAGCGCTCTTCGATGTCTTCAGGTTTCAATTGTTTCAGCACCGCCAAACCCGGCCCACGCACGTTGTCCGCGCTGACCATGGCCATTGTGCTGGCGGCCACCCAGATGGCCCCGGCAATGGCTGCCGAACCTGCCGCCGGCAGCCAGGCCATGGGCAATTACACCTTTGCCATTGGCCAGCAGTCGCTGGTATCGGCCATCAATGCCTTCACCCAGGTGACAGGCTGGCAAGTGGGGCTGTCGGCCGAACTGGGTCAGGAGGTGCAATCGCCCGGCGTGCGCGGTTCGCTGAAACCCGAGCAGGCCCTGGAGCGCCTGCTGCTGGGCACCAACCTGAGCGTGCACAAGCTGGGCCCGAACAACGTGGTACTGGAACGCCGCAACACCGGCGCCATTGCCTTGCAGCAGGTGACCGTCAGCGCCACCCGCAACGCCCAGGACGTCAACAGCGTGCCCGCCACGGTGACCGTGCAAGACCGCGACACCCTGGACCGCAACAACGTCAACACCATCAAGGACCTGGTGCGCTACGAACCTGGCGTATCGGTAGGCGGCGCCGGCCAGCGCTCGGGCATTACCGGGTACAACATTCGTGGCATCGACGGCGACCGCGTCCTCACCCAAGTGGACGGCGTGGAAGTACCCGCCAGTTTCTTCAACGGCCCCTACGCGCAAACCAACCGCAACTACGTGGACCCGGAAATCGTGAAGCGCGTGGAAATCCTCCGCGGCCCGGCCTCTTCCCTGTACGGCAGCAGCGCCATCGGCGGCGCCGTCAGCTACTACACCCTGGACCCCGAAGACATCATCAAACCCGGCCAGGACTTCGGCGCGCGCCTGAAAACCGGCTACAGCTCTGCCGACCGCAGCTGGCTTAAATCCGGCACCGTGGCCGGCCGCCAAGGCGACTTCGACGCCCTGCTGCACCTGAGCCAGCGTGATGGCCATGAAACCGAATCCTACGGCAGCCACGGCGGTACCGGCCTGAACCGCACCGCCGCCAACCCGGAAGACGCCAAGACCACCAATGTGCTGGCCAAGCTGGGCTGGAACTATGGCGACGACGCGCGCCTGGGCCTGACCTACGAAAAGTACAAGGATGACCGCGACACCAACCAGAAGAGCGCGGTGGGCGGCCCATTCGTCAATGGCGCAGGCTTTGGCATGTACAAGGCACGCAGCGGCAACACCACCACCTCGCGCGAACGCTTCGGCATCGAAAACAGCTTCGGCCTGGACAGCTACCTGGCCGACCACGTGAAAATGACCCTCAATTACCAGATCGCCAAGACCGACGAGAGCACCGAGGAAATTTACGCGCCATCGCGCGTGGTGTACCGCACGCGCGACACCCAGTACAAGGAACGGACCTGGGTCTTCGATGCGCAGTTGGACAAGTCCTTCGCCATCGCCGACACCGACCACCACTTGACCTACGGCACCACGCTCAAGCAGCAGAAAGTTACCGGCCTGCGTACCGGTGAAGGTATCTGCATGTCGGTGGCCACTTACTGCACCTCGATTGGCGCGGTGAGCACCAACACCACCGACACCCCGGCCGCGGCCAGCGACTTCCCGGACCCTACCGTCAACACCTACAGCCTGTTCGCCCAGGACGAGATCAAGTGGAACCAGTGGACCTTCCTGCCGGGCCTGCGCTATGACTACACGCAGATGAAACCGCACATCACCCAGGAATTCCTCAACACCGCAGCCCAGAGCGGTGACGCCGTGAGCGCCGAGGAGAAAACCTGGCACAAGGCAACCCCACGCCTGGGCGTGACCTATGCCTTCAACGACAACTACACCTGGTATGGCCAGTACGCCGAAGGCTTCCGCACACCGACCGCCAAGGCGTTGTACGGCCGTTTCACCAACACCTCCCAGGGTTATACGGTGGCCCCCAACCCGGACCTGAAGCCTGAAAGCAGCAAGAGCTTCGAGACCGGCCTGCGCGGCCAGTTCGAGCACGGCAACTTTGACCTGGCGGTGTTCTACAACAAGTACCACGACTTTATCGACGAGAACTCGCTGACCCCGGGCTACACCGAAACCACGTTCCAGAGCGTCAACATCAAGAAGGCCACCATCAAGGGCGCCGAGGCCAAGGGCCGCCTGAATCTGGATACCTTCGGCCTGCCTGCCGGCCTCTACACCCAAGGTTCGGTGAGCTATGCCTACGGTCGCAACGACGATGACGGCCAGCCCCTCAACAGCGTCAACCCGCTGACCGGCGTGTGGGGCCTGGGCTACGACCAGGACAACTACGGCGGCCTGCTGAGCTGGACCGTGGTGAAGAAGAAAGACCGCGTGGACAGCAGCAGCTTCCACACCCCGGACGGCACCAGCACCCAGTTCAAGACGCCGGGCTTCGGCATTCTCGACCTGACCGGCTACTACAAGGTGACCAAGGACGTGACCGTCAGCGCCGGCCTGTACAACCTCACCGACAAGAAATACTGGCTGTGGGATGACGTGCGCGGCTACGACAGCGTGGGCGAAGCGGCCGTGACCCAACCGGCCAACCTCGACCGCCTGACCCAGCCGGGCCGTAACTTCTCGGTCAATCTGATCTGGGACATCTGAGGCCATTCGCGGTACCGTTGCCCGATTGAACGGTGCTGCGAAGTTTTTTTACTGAGTTTGCCGTGCTGATTCGTCTAGTAAAGCAGCCCCTACGTTTTCAAGGACCCCTGCATATGAGTGCCATCGAAACCTCCACGGCCCCGGCCAGCGAGCAGCCAGCCCTGCGTTCGGCCCGCCTGCGCCAGGCCAGCGCCGTGCTGCACGACCAGCTGGAACACGCCGTGGGTGACCACGCGCCGTTCGACAGCCGCGAAAGCTACGGCCGTTTCCTGCAGATGCAGTACCTGTTCCAGTCCGAACTCCAGCACCTGTACAACGACCCGCAGTTGAACAAGCTGTTCCCGGACCTGGCCTCGCGCTGCCGCGCCGACGCCGCCCTGGCCGACCTGAACGACCTGGGCCTGGCCGTGCCTCAAAGCGTGCCCGGCGCCCTGCAAGCACCCAACCAGGCCACCGCCCTGACCTGGATTCGCGTCTCCGAAGGCTCCAAGCTTGGCGCGGCCATCCTCATCAAGCGTGCCGAGGCCATGGGCCTGAGCGAAACCTTCGGTGCCCGTCACCTGGCCGAACCCGAAGGCGGCCGCATGCGTGGCTGGAAAGCCTTCAACGCCATCTTCGACGCCCTGCCCTTTACCCCGGCCGAAGAAGCCGACGCTGATCAGGCCGCGGTTGACGCCTTCTCGCGCCTGCAAATACTCTTGCAGCACACCTACTGCGCTCAAGCCTGAGCCGGACCCGGCCGGTGGCTTGCCACCGGCCAGCCGCCGCCTTTCAAACGCTGATGTCATGACCCGCCCATTGCCTTCCAAAACCGCGCGCATCCTGTTTGGCCTGCTCGCCTATGTCAGCCTGGGCATTGGCCTGGTAGCCATCGTCATCCCCGGCCTGCCCACCACCGAATTCATCCTGCTGGCGGCCTGGGCCGCTACCCGCAGCTCGCCACGCCTGAGCGCCTGGCTGGAAAACCACCGGCTGTTCGGCCCCATCCTCAGTAATTGGCGCAACGGCAAGGTCATCGTCCGCCGGGCCAAGGTCAGCGCCACCCTGAGCATGCTGGTGTGCTCGGTGATCATGTTGCTGACCCTCAAGCATGCCTGGCCGGTGTTCGCCGCCATCGCTTGCATGCTGGTGGTAAACCTGTGGATCTGGTCACGCCCGGAACAGCCCGCCCGCGATCTTTGATAGCCGCCTGTCAAAAATATTTAAAGTTGTAGGCGTATACGCCGATTTCCCGGTATCGCTGAAGAGATTCGGCGGGCGGGGTCGTGCTCGATCCTCGCTGTCCCGACTGGTCAACTTGTGAGTGCGCGCCCCATGTTCGACAACTTATCGATTCGTCTCAAGATCGTGCTGCTGGCAGGCCTGTGCCTGCTAGGCGTGGCAGGCCTGATCGTCGGGATAAACCTGTACCAGACCAACCAGAACAACGCGCTGGTCAGCGATTCCAGCCGTAAAATGCTGACCGAAAGCGTGCAGGACCTGCTGCAGACCAAGGCCGCTGAAAAAGCCGCGCAAATGCAAAAGACCTTCGGCGACAATCTGCTGGTGGCCAACGCCGCAGCCGACCAGATACTGGGGCTCAAGGCCCTGGCCAGCCACCGTGGCCTGCCGCCCGCGGCGCTGCGCGAAGACATCAACCAGGCACTGAAAACCATCTTCGAGCGCAACCCCAAGGTACTTGGCGTATGGACCTCGTTCGAGCGTCAGGGGCTGGACGGCCATGACGCTGACTTCGTCAACGACGATAAGCGCACGTCCAACGAAAGTGGCCGCTTCGCCCCCTACTGGAGTCGCTCCGGTGGCACCGGGCTGAACACCGTCACCTCGGAAAGTGACATGAATAAGACCGAGCTCAACCTGACCGGCACCCCGTACAATATTTGGTACACCTGCGCCCGTGACAGCGGCAAGCCTTGCCTACTGCAACCCTATACCGACACCGTGGGCGACAAGCTGATGCTGATGACCAGCATCGCCGTGCCGCTCATCGAGCAAGGCAAGGTCATTGGCGTGGTGGGTATCGACCTGGCCCTGGATTCTTTGCAGACATCGGCCGAACGCGCCCAGCGCGACATCTTCAACGGCGCCGGGCATATCATGATTGTATCAACCGCCGGCGCCCTGGCAGCCAACAGCGGCGACGCCAGCCTGCTGGGCAAGAAGGTCGACCAGGTGCTGGGCGACGAAGGCCGCCAGATCATGCAACTGATCGGCGCCAACCAGGCCAAGGTCATCAAGCAGGGCGACACTATTCGCGCCGTGTACCCGGCCGCGCCCATCACCGACGGCAGCCCGTGGGGCGTGGTCATCGACCTGCCGGAAAAAGTGCTGCTGGCCGACTCGGTCAAACTCCAGGGCGTACTCGACACCGCCCAGACCCGCGGCACTATCACCGTCATCGTGGTTGGCGCCATCGCCACCCTTGTGGGCCTATTACTGCTGTGGCTCACCGCCAGCGGCGTCACCCGCCCCATCAACAGCGTGGCAGCCATGCTCAAGGACATCGCCAGCGGCGATGGCGACCTGACCCAGCGGCTCAAATACACCAAGAAAGACGAACTGGGCGAACTGGTCAGCTGGTTCAATCGTTTCCTCGACAAGCTGCAACCTACCATCGCGCAGATCAAGCAGACCGTCAGCGAAGCCCGCACCACGGCCGACCAGTCCTCGGACATCGCACGGCGTACCAGCGACGGCATGCAGGTGCAGTTCCGCGAAATCGACCAGGTGGCCACCGCCTCCAATGAAATGAGCGCCACCGCCCATGACGTCGCCAACAGTGCCTCGAATGCCGCCAGCGCCGCCCGCGGTGCCGACCAGTCGGCCAAGGACGGTATGGCGATCATCGAGCGCAGCACCCGTGACATCAACGTATTGGCCGAGGAAGTGAGCAAGGCAGTGACCGAGGTTGAGGCCCTGGCGGTGAACAGCGACCAGATTGGCTCGGTGCTGGAGGTAATTCGCAGTATTGCCGAACAGACCAACCTGCTGGCACTCAACGCCGCCATCGAGGCCGCGCGGGCCGGCGAAAGCGGCCGCGGCTTCGCCGTAGTGGCCGATGAAGTGCGCAACCTGGCCAAGCGCACCCAGGATTCGGTGGAAGAGATTCGCCACGTGATCGAACGCATCCAGAGCGGCACCCGCGGGGTGGTGCAAACCATGCATTCGAGCCACGCCAAGGCCCAGGAAAACGCCGGCCAGATCCAGCAGGCCGTGCAGGCCCTGGGCAAGATCAGCGAAGCGGTCACCGTGATCAGCGACATGAACCTGCAGATCGCCAGCGCCGCCGAGGAGCAAAGCGCGGTGGCCGAAGAGGTTAACCGCAACGTGTCGGCGATTCGTACCGTGACCGAAACCCTTACCGGCCAGGCCACCGAATCGGCACAAGTCAGCAGCCAATTGAACGCGCTGGCCAGCCAGCAGATGAAATTGATGGATCAATTCCGCGTTTGATGGTCAAACCCTGTGTATTGTCGAGGCAATGCACAGGGACTGTTGCGGCGACGGTCCCTCAACCGGAGCGCCCATGCGATGCCTGAATTACTCGCCAGCTTTGCCCACGCACTGCACCTGCCGCTCGACGACCTGCCCAGGGTTGCCTTCCCCGGCGTGGGCGCCCTGCCCTCAACGTTTGCAGTAAGCGATTTTGCCACTGCCAGCATCGGCGTCGCCGGGCTGGCAGTGGCGGATTTGCTGCGCCAGCAGGGCCACTGCGTTGACTCATTGAGCGTGGATAGGCGCTTGGCGTCCTTCTGGTTCGCCAACAGCCTGCGGCCCATGGGCTGGGCGCCTCCGCCAGCCTGGGACCCCATCGCGGGAGACTACGCCAGCGCTGACGGCTGGATTCGCCTGCACACCAATGCCCCGCATCATCGCGCCGCAGCGCTGCGCGTGCTGGGCGACTGCGCCGACCGCGACAGCGTGGCGGCGGCAGTCAGCCAGTGGTCGGGCGAGGCGCTGGAAAGCGCCGTGATCGAGGCCAACGGCTGCGCTGCGCAGATGCGCGACCTGGCGCAATGGGCTGCCCATCCGCAGGGGCAGGCCGTGGCCGAAGAAGCGTTGATCCATCGAGTGCCTGGCCCGCAACAACGCCCACTGGCCTGGCACGGCAACCGCGGGCAGCCACTGGCGGGCATCAAGGTGCTAGACCTGACCCGAATCATTGCCGGGCCGGTGGCCACGCGCTTTCTCGCCTCGATGGGCGCCGATGTACTGCGCATAGACCCACCCGGCTGGGAAGAACCTTCGGTAGTGGCAGAGTTGACCCTGGGCAAACGCTGCGCCCGCCTGGACCTGCACGACAGCCTCGACCGCCTGACCTTCGAACGCCTGCTGGCCCAGGCCGATGTGTTTGTGCACGGTTACCGCGCCGACGCCCTCGAGCGCCTGGGTTACGACCACCAGCGCCTGCAGCAACTGGCCCCGGGGCTGGTAGACATCAGCCTCAACGCTTACGGCTGGACCGGCCCGTGGCGCAACCGTCGTGGCTTCGACAGCCTTGTGCAGATGAGCAGCGGCATCGCCGCCGCCGGCCAGCAATGGCGCCAGGCCGACGCACCAGTGCCGCTGCCGGTGCAGGCGCTGGATATGGCCACTGGTTACCTGCTGGCGGCTGCGGCCATCACCGGCCTGCGTGAGCGGCTGGCCACCGGCCAGGCCAGTTCGGCGCGGCTGTCGCTGGCCCGCACGGCCAAGGCCCTGGTAGACCACGGCCAGGTCACCACCGACCTGCCCTTGGCAGCCGAAACCGGAGGCGACTTGGCCAGCCAGATCGAACACACCCCCTGGGGCCCGGCCCAGCGCCTGACGCCGCCCTTGCAGATGCCCGGAACGCCCATGCAATGGGCCTGCCCGGCGGGCGAACTGGGCGCCTCGCCTGCCAGCTTCCCCAACTGACCGCGCGGCTACGCCTGGGGAACCGACTCTGTGGGCGCTGGCTTGCGCGCGAGCTATTGAGGCCTGAAAAGCTCGTTGGCAAGCCAGCGCCCACACAGGGCAGTCGCGCTTACAAGGTCAGGGCGCCGCTGTAGAGGCCGTAGGCTGCCAGCGCCGCGCCGAGCAGGACAGCGGCGAATATCAGCTTTTCCCAGCCGGTGAACAACGGCTGGCCCTGTTCGCGCTTGGCCTTGGCGAACAGGACCACGCCGGGCGCATACAGCAACGCCGACAGCAGCAAATACTTGAGCCCACCGGCATACAGCAGCCACAAGGCATACAACAAGGCCGCGCCGCCGATCAGCAGGTCGCGTTGACGCAAGGCTGCGCGCCCTTCATACGTTTCACCGCGCACGGCCAGCAGCACCGCATAGGCGGCCGACCACAGGTAGGGCACCAGAATCATCGATGACGCGAGGTAGATAAGGCTGTTATAGGTGCCCGCCGACACCAGGATGATCAACAGAAACAGCTGAATCATCAGGTTGGTCATCCACAGGGCGTTTACCGGCACGGCGTTGGCGTTTTCCTTTTTCAGGAACCGCGGCATGGTGTGGTCACGCGCAGTAGCGAACAGAATCTCGGCACACAGCAACGCCCAGGACAACAGCGCGCCCAGCAAGGACACCGCCAACCCCAGGCTGATCAGCAACGCGCCCCAAGGCCCGACAATGTGTTCCAGCACCGCGGCCAGGGACGGGTTCTGCAGCCCGGCCAACTGCGCCTGGGTCATGACGCCCAGGCTCAGCACGTTCACCAGCACCAACAGCGCCAGCACACCGAGAAAGCCCACCACGGTGGCCTTGCCTACGTCCGAACGTTTTTCGGCACGTCCCGAATACACGCTGGCGCCTTCGATACCGATGAACACGAACACCGTCACCAGCATCATGTGCCGCACTTGCTGGATCACGCTGCCAAGGCTGGGGGTTCCAGCGCCCCAAATGTCCTGAGTGAAAATGTCCGCCTTGAACGCCACCGCGGCAATGATCACGAACATCAACAACGGCACCACCTTGGCCACGGTGGTCACCTGGTTGATGAACGCCGCTTCCTTGATGCCGCGCATCACCAGAAAGTGCACGGCCCACAGCAACAGTGAGGCGCAACCGATGGCCACTGGCGTATTGCCCTGGCCAAACACCGGGAAGTAATAGCCCAGGGTACTGAACAGCAGCACGAAGTAGCCGACGTTGCCCAGCCAGGCACTGATCCAGTAACCCCAGGCCGAGGAAAAGCCCATGTAGTCACCGAAGCCAGCCTTGGCGTAGGCGTATACCCCCGAGTCCAGCTTCGGCTTGCGATTGGCCAGGCTCTGGAAGACCAGTGCCAGCATCAGCATGCCCACGGCGGTGATCGCCCAGCCAATCAGGATGGCGCCCGCCTCGGCCCGTTCAGCCATGTTCTGCGGCAGCGAGAATATGCCGCCGCCGATCATCGACCCCACCACCAGGGCAATCAATGCGCCAAGCCGCAGTTTCTGTCCCGGTTCTGCCATGCCGATGCTCCTGCGCTGCTGCGTTAAGGGAGGGTCAGGAAACGAGGTTAAATATAGTGCGATTTTCTGCACCTATCCTTTTTAGACTGAAAAAACAGTGAACTAATCGCGACGCGACCTAAAGAAAGATAGCAGGCTAATTAACCACCGGATCACACCTCAATAGAATCAAGCAAATAAGAAATTTTCCCAGCAAATAGTTGCTAAATCGAAAAACAGGGCTAATTTCTACATTCTCGGGACCGGTCGACTTTCATGTCACCACGCAAGGAAGCCCCACAGTACAGGGCCTCCGTGCGACCGAGCACCAACATCCAGCGAGCAAAACGAACTTGTACATCAACATGGAATACGCACATTAGATGACATGGATCATGCCTGCGAAATAACACCGGACGTACGCTATAGCCTCTTCTCCTGGAACGGAGTCTCATAATGTCAGCAGCTAATGACAAACTACGACTGGGCGCGCTAGTTGCGCTCGTGGTGGGCTCGATGATCGGTGGCGGCATCTTTTCGCTACCGCAAAATATGGCGGCAAGTGCCGATGTTGGCGCGGTATTGATCGGCTGGGCCATCACTGCCGTCGGCATGTTAACCCTCGCTTTTGTCTTCCAGACCCTGGCCAACCGCAAACCGAACCTGGACGGCGGCGTATACGCGTACGCCAAGGCCGGCTTCGGCGACTATATGGGTTTTTCGTCGGCCTGGGGCTACTGGATCAGCGCTTGGCTGGGCAACGTCGGCTACTTCGTGCTGCTGTTCAGCACCTTGGGCTATTTCTTTCCGATATTTGGTGAGGGCAACACCCCGGCCGCTATCATTTGCGCGTCGATTCTGCTGTGGGCCGTGCACTTCCTGGTGCTGCGTGGCATTAAGGAAGCCGCCTTCATCAACTTGGTGACCACCGTGGCCAAGGTAGTGCCGCTGGTGTTGTTCGTGCTGATCGCCCTGTTCGCCTTCAAGCTGGACATATTCACCGCCGACATCTGGGGCAGCATGAACCCCAACCTCGGCAGCGTGATGAACCAGGTGCGCAACATGATGCTGGTAACCGTGTGGGTGTTCATCGGCATCGAAGGCGCCAGTATCTTCTCGGCCCGCGCCGAAAAACGTTCGGACGTGGGCAAAGCCACCGTGATCGGCTTCATTACCGTGCTGCTGTTCCTGGTGCTGGTGAACGTGCTCAGCCTGGGCATCATGACTCAACCGGACCTGGCCAAGCTGCAAAACCCCTCCATGGCCGCCGTGCTTGAGCACGTGGTGGGCCACTGGGGCGCAGTGCTGATCAGCGTCGGCCTGATCATCTCGCTGCTGGGTGCGCTGCTGTCCTGGGTGCTGCTGTGCGCCGAAATCATGTTCGCCGCCGCCAAGGACCACACCATGCCGGCCTTCCTGCGCAAGGAAAACGCCAATCAGGTACCGGTCAACGCCTTGTGGCTGACCAACGCCATGGTGCAGATATTCCTGATCATCACCCTGTTCTCGGCCAGTACCTACCTGTCGCTGATCTACCTGGCCACCTCGATGATCCTGGTGCCCTACCTGTGGTCTGCGGCTTACGCGCTACTGCTGGCCGTGCGCGGCGAGACCTACGAACAGGCCATCGCCGAGCGCAAGAAAGACCTGATCATTGGCGGCGTCGCGCTGATCTATGCGCTATGGCTGCTGTATGCCGGCGGGGTCAAGTACCTGCTGCTGTCGGCCCTGCTCTACGCCCCTGGCGCCATCCTGTTTGCCAAGGCCAAGCACGAACTCGGCCAACCCATTTTTACCAACGTGGAGAAATTGATATTCGCCCTGGTGATCGTCGGTGCCCTGGTCGCGGCCTACGGGCTGTATGACGGGTTTTTAACGCTTTAACCCTTGTTTGTGAATCTGGAGGAACACTGCAATGTCCACGGAAAAAATCAAATACGGCGTGCATTCCGAAGCAGGCAAGCTGCGCAAGGTGATGGTCTGTTCCCCAGGCCTGGCCCACCAGCGCCTGACCCCCAACAACTGCGATGAACTGCTGTTCGACGACGTGCTCTGGGTAAACCAGGCCAAGCGTGACCATTTCGACTTCGTCACCAAAATGCGCGAACGCGGCATCGATGTACTGGAAATGCACAACCTGCTCACCGATATCGTCGGCCAACCCGAGGCCCTGGACTGGATATTGTCGCGCAAGATCACCCCTGACCAAGTGGGTGTGGGCCTGGTCAACGAAGTGAACAGCTGGCTGCGCAGCCTGGAACCGCGCAAGGCCGCGGAATTCCTGATTGGCGGTGTATCGGCCGACGACCTGCCGGACACGTTCGGCGGCAAGACCATCCAGATGTTCCGCGACTTCCTCGGCCACTCCAGCTTCATCCTGCCGCCGCTGCCCAACACCCAGTTTACCCGCGACACCACCTGCTGGATTTACGGCGGCGTGACGCTCAACCCCATGTACTGGCCCGCGCGACGCCAGGAAACCCTGCTGACCAGCGCCATCTACAAGTTCCACCCCGAGTTCACCGACGCCGATTTCCAAGTCTGGTACGGCGACCCTGACGTTGATCATGGCAGCGCCACCCTTGAAGGCGGTGACGTGATGCCCATTGGCAACGGCGTGGTGCTGATCGGCATGGGCGAGCGCTCCTCGCGCCAGGCCATTGGCCAACTGGCGCAGAGCCTGTTCAAGAACAAGGCCGTGGAACGGGTGATCGTCGCCGGCCTGCCCAAGTCCCGCGCGGCCATGCACCTGGACACTGTGTTCAGTTTCTGCGACCGCGACCTGGTGACCATCTTCCCGGAAGTGGTGAGCCAGATCGTCGCCTTCACCCTGCGCCCGGACGAAAGCAAGCCAGGCGGCATAGACGTGCGCCGCGAAGAGAAAACCTTCCTTGATGCGGTGGCCGAGGCGCTCAACCTCAAGACCCTGCGCGTGGTGGAAACCGGCGGCAACAGTTTTGCCGCCGAACGCGAGCAATGGGATGACGGCAACAACGTGGTGGCCGTGGAGCCGGGCGTGGTCATCGGTTATGACCGCAACACCTACACCAACACCCTGCTGCGCAAGGCCGGTATCGAGGTCATCACCATCAGCGCCGGCGAACTGGGCCGCGGCCGTGGCGGCGGCCACTGCATGACCTGCCCAATCATTCGCGACCCCATCGATTACTGACCGCACTTGATGCCTGGCGGCCATTACCCGTGGCCGCCAGGTCGATAACCGATACCCAAGGAGATCCATCATGGCTTTCAACATCCGTAACCGTAACTTGCTCAGCCTGGAACACCACACCACGCGCGAGTTGCGTTACCTGCTGGACCTGTCTCGCGACCTCAAACGCGCCAAGTACACCGGCACCGAGCAGCAACACCTGAAGGGCAAGAACATCGCCCTGATTTTCGAAAAAACCTCCACCCGCACCCGCTGTGCCTTTGAAGTGGCCGCCTACGATCAGGGCGCGAACGTTACCTACATCGACCCCAACTCTTCGCAGATCGGCCACAAGGAGAGCATGAAAGACACCGCCCGCGTGCTCGGGCGCATGTACAACGCCATTGAATACCGTGGCTTCAAGCAGGAGATCGTCGAGGAGCTGGCCAAATTCGCCGGCGTGCCGGTGTTCAATGGCCTGACCGACGAATATCACCCTACCCAGATGATCGCCGACGTGCTGACCATGCGCGAGCACAGCGACAAGCCGCTACATGACATCAGCTACGCCTACCTGGGCGACGCGCGCAATAACATGGGCAACTCGCTGCTGCTGATCGGCGCCAAGCTGGGCATGGACGTGCGCATCGCCGCGCCCAAGGCCCTGTGGCCCCATGACGACCTGGTGGCCCGTTGCAAGCAATACGCCGAGGAAAGCGGCGCACGCATCACTCTCACCGAGGACCCGAAAGCGGCGGTGAAGGGCGTGGACTTCGTGCACACCGACGTGTGGGTGTCCATGGGCGAGCCAGTGGACGCCTGGGGCGAGCGCATCAAGCAACTGCTGCCCTACCAGGTGAACGCCGAGCTGATGAAAGCCACCGGCAACCCACGCAGCAAGTTCATGCACTGCCTGCCGGCGTTTCACAACTCCGACACCAAGGTGGGCAAGCAGATTGCCGAGCAGTATCCGAACCTGAAGAACGGCATCGAAGTGACCGACGACGTGTTCGAGTCCCCGGCCTGCATCGCCTTCGAACAGGCGGAAAACCGCATGCACACCATCAAGGCAATCCTGGTGTCGACCCTGGCCGACCTGTAATCGGCCCCCCGTAGCAGCTGCCGCCAGGCGGCGTCCGGCCTCGACCCCGAGTGGCCTGCGGACCCAGCCTCACGGCAGTTGCTACATCGGATTGCCTTTCAAGCGAGGAACATTCCATGCGTATCGTCGTTGCACTGGGCGGTAATGCCCTTCTGCGTCGTGGTGAGCCCATGACCGCAGACAATCAGCGCGCCAATATCCGCATCGCCACCGAACAGATCGCCAAGATTGCCCCCGGCAACGAACTGGTGGTGGCCCACGGCAACGGTCCGCAAGTGGGCCTGCTGTCGCTGCAGGCTGCGGCCTACACCTCGGTTTCACCCTACCCGCTGGATGTGCTGGGCGCCGAAACCGAAGGCATGATCGGCTACATGATCGAGCAGGAACTGGGTAACCTGCTGGACTTCGAAGTGCCATTCGCCACCCTGCTGACCCAGGTGGAAGTCGACCCCAACGACCCGGCCTTCCAGAAACCCACCAAACCCATCGGCCCGGTGTACAGCAAGGAAGAAGCCGAGCGCCTGGCCCAGGAAAAAGGCTGGAGCATCGCCCCCGATGGCGACAAGTTCCGCCGCGTGGTGGCCAGCCCCAAGCCCAAGCGCATTTTCGAGATTCGTCCGATCAAATGGCTCCTGGAGAAGGGCAGCATTGTCATTTGCGCCGGCGGCGGCGGCATTCCCACCCTGTACGGCGAAGGCCGCAAGCTGCAAGGCGTGGAGGCGGTGATCGACAAGGATCTGTGCTCGGCGCTGCTGGCCGAGCAACTGGACGCCGACCTGCTGGTGATTGCCACTGACGTCAAGGCCGCCTACATCGACTGGGGCAAACCCACCGAAAAGGGCATCGCCCAGGCCCACCCCGACGACATGGAAAAGCTCGGCTTCGCCGCCGGCTCCATGGGCCCCAAGGTGCAAGCAGCCTGCGAGTTTGCCCGCAACACCGGCAAGGTCGCGGTGATCGGCTCGCTGGCTG
The DNA here is from genome assembly GCF_000263855.1 of Pseudomonas sp. M47T1. GTDB lineage: Bacteria > Pseudomonadota > Gammaproteobacteria > Pseudomonadales > Pseudomonadaceae > Aquipseudomonas. The sequence goes on along the minus strand of NZ_AJWX01000016.1, from coordinate 133,295 downwards.
ACATCGACGCCATTGTCAAAGGCTCCGCCGGTACCCGCATCAGCACGGCCAAGCCGGGCATCAGCTACTTGTAGTCGAACCTGAGGGTAGGCCCGGGGGTCTATCCTCTACCTTTTCTTTCGAGGAGTTCTGCCATGGCCCAGTTCGAACCCGGTCACCTGCACATCCAGCGAGCGGCCCTGCAGCCCAATGACTTCAGCTACGACATCAACCTTCATTACGAAGTGCTGCACGACGCCAGCCGCGGCAAGTACGTGCATTTCAACGTCGAGGGCCACATCAACGACAAGCCCTTCAAGGACGAATTCGACCTGGACAAGAACGAGTGGTACAACTTCGCCAGTTCCGCCGACCACATCGCGCGCCGCAACGGCCTGCCCACCACCAGCGTGTTATCGCTGTCGATGCACAGCCACTATGACGCCTGTTTCGAGGATATTCGCGACCGCATTGGCGCGCAATCCGGGGATGCGGTGTCGGCGGAGCATCTTGACCCCCATGGCTGATTCGCAGGACAACCTCCAACGCTGTAACAACTCCTGGCTTGCGGGAGCTGATTTGCCAGCGAGCAGTGGAGGCCCGAAAGCTCGCCGGCGAGCCGACGCCCACAGGGCAGTGCTGCTACAACGGCCATGCACGGCCGTGGCATACTGACGCCCCCTGCTGTCCAGGCCCCCTGCCCGCCCATGCGCATTCACGTCAGTTTCATCGATCGAGTCGGTATTACCCAGGAAGTGTTGGCCCTGCTGGGCGCGCGCAATCTCAACCTGGATGCCGTGGAGATGGTTCCCCCCAATGTCTACATCGACGCCCCCACACTTAGCCCCAAGGTGCTGGACGAGTTGCGCGATGCGCTGTTGAACGTGCGCGGTGTACAAACGGTGAATGTGGTAGACATATTGCCCGGCCAGCGCCGGCATCTGCAGCTTGATGCCCTGCTGGCGGCCATGACCGACCCGGTGCTGGCACTGGACAGCGATGGCAACGTACTGCTGGCCAACCCCGCGCTGATCAGCCTGTATGGCCGTGAACCGGCGGGCGAATCGGTGACGGAGCTATTTCGCGACCCGACCCTGCTCGATACTTTGCTCGACCAGGGCTTTCGCCTGCCCCTGCGCGAGGTCAGCGTCAACGGCGAGACCTTGCTGCTGGACGCCACGCCGATCACCAACGCGGGCGCGCTGCTGACCCTGTACCCGCCCAACCGCATCGGCGAACGGCTGGCGGCCCTGCACCATGACCACGCCGAAGGCTTCGATTCGCTGTTGGGCGACTCGCCGCCCATTCGTACCTTGAAAGCCCGCGCCCAGCGGGTGGCGGCACTGGATGCGCCCTTACTGATCCAGGGCGAGACGGGGACCGGCAAGGAGCTGGTCGCAAGGGCCTGCCATGCCATCAGCGCCCGCCACAGCGCGCCGTTCCTGGCCCTCAACTGTGCGGCGTTGCCTGAGAACCTGGCGGAGAGTGAGCTGTTCGGCTATGCCCCAGGCGCGTTCACCGGCGCCCAGCGCGGTGGCAAGCCGGGGCTGATGGAGCTGGCGCACCAGGGCACAGTATTCCTCGACGAAATCGGCGAAATGTCGCCGTACCTGCAAGCCAAACTGCTGCGTTTTCTCAATGACGGCAGCTTCCGCCGGGTGGGCGGTGACCGCGAGGTAAAGGTCAACGTGCGCATTCTCAGCGCCACCCACCGCAACCTGGAGAAAATGGTCAGCGAGGGCACATTCCGCGAAGACCTGTTTTACCGCCTGAACGTACTCAACCTTGAAGTACCGCCCCTGCGCGAACGCGGCCAGGACATCCTGCTGCTGGCCCGCTCGTTCATGCAGCAGGCCTGTACGCAGATCCAGCGGCCCATCTGCCGCCTGGCGCCGGCCACCTACCCGGCACTGCTGGGCAACCGCTGGCCAGGCAATGTGCGCCAGTTGCAGAACGTGATCTTCCGCGCGGCCGCCATTTGCGACGGCGCGCTGGTGGACATCGGCGACCTGGACATTGCCGGTACGGCCGTGGCCAGGCAGAACGACGGCGAAGTGGAAAGCCTGGAACAGGCCGTGGACGATTTCGAACGGGCGCTGCTGGAAAAGCTGTACACCCGCCACCCCTCCACACGCCAACTGGCCACGCGGCTGCAGACTTCGCACACTGCCATCGCTCATCGCCTGCGCAAATACGGTATCCCTGGAAAATAGCGGTAGCCGGCGGCTCCACGCGGGCGCAGGCTTGTCCGGAATGATATCGATACACTGTATCGGTATCATTCCATGCGATCCGCAGTCCCCATTCCCAAGGGCCTGATCCCCATAGGAAATTTTTAGTCCGCAGCCGCGTAGCGATTTCGCTACAACCACCGTTCGCCTGCTCGCTCAAATACCCTCTAAACGCCTGGTTTCAAAGGGCTTGGCCAGGTTGGCAACGAACTTGCTATAGAACCTCCAGACCCCGTCCGGTGCCCCGCCCCGGACACATCCATTGCGTCAGCCAGCCGTCATCTGGCTTAGGAGTTTCCATGAGCGAATTGCGTTTTACTGTCGAACACGAATGGCTGCGCGTTGAAGCGGACGGTAGCGTAACGGTTGGCATCACCCCGTTCGCCCAGAACGCGCTGGGTGACGTAGTGTTCGTGCAATTGCCGGAACTGACCACCTACGCCCGGGACGCCGAGGTCTCGGTACTGGAATCGGTAAAGGCCGCCAGCGCCATCAACATGCCCCTGGACGGTGAAGTGGTTGAAGTGAACAGCGAACTCGACGCCAGCCCGGAATTGGTCAACGAAGACGCCCTGGGCGCCGGCTGGTTCTTCCGCTTCATACCGGCCGACGCCAGCCAGGTCGCCGAACTGCTGGACCAGCAGGCCTACGACAACCTGATCGCCGCCCAGGCCTGAGGACTCGACCATGACCACCTCGCTGACCACCACCAACGAATTCATTGCCCGTCACATCGGCCCGCGCGCCAATGATGAGCAGGCCATGCTGGCCACCCTGGGTTATGACAACCTTGACGCCCTGACCGCCAGCGTGATCCCCGACAGCATCAAGGGCACCAGCGTACTGGACCTGCCGGACGGGCAAGGCGAAGCCGAGGCACTGGCCGCCATCAAGGCCATTGCCGCGCAAAACCAACTGTTCAAGACCTACATCGGCCAGGGCTACTACAACTGCCACACCCCGGCGCCGATCCTGCGCAACCTGCTGGAGAATCCGGCCTGGTATACCGCCTACACCCCCTACCAGCCGGAAATTTCCCAGGGCCGCCTGGAAGCACTGCTCAATTTCCAGACCCTGATCAGCGACCTGACCGGCCTGCCGATTGCCAACGCCTCGCTGCTGGACGAAGCCACCGCGGCTGCCGAAGCCATGACCTTCTGCAAACGCCTGAGCAAGAACAAGGGCAGCCACCGCTTCTTCGCGTCGAGCCACTGCCACCCGCAAACCCTCGACGTGCTGCGCACCCGCGCCGAACCACTGGGCATTGAGGTGGTGGTCGAGGACGAAGCCGAGCTGGGCGATGTCAGCGATTACTTCGGCGCCCTGCTGCAATACCCGGCCAGCAACGGCGACCTCTTCGATTACCGCGAACTGATAGAGCGCTTCCACGCCGTCAACGCCCTGGTGGCGGTGGCCGCCGACCTGCTGGCCTTGACCCTGCTGACCCCGCCCGGCGAATTCGGTGCCGACGTGGCCATTGGCAGCGCCCAGCGCTTTGGTGTACCGCTGGGCTTCGGCGGCCCGCACGCCGCCTATTTCTCTACCCGCGATGCGTTCAAGCGCGACATGCCCGGCCGCCTGGTGGGCGTGTCCATCGACCGCCACGGCAAGACCGCCCTGCGCCTGGCCATGCAAACCCGCGAACAGCATATCCGCCGCGAGAAGGCCACCAGCAACATCTGCACCGCCCAGGTACTGCTGGCCAACATCGCCAGCATGTACGCCGTGTACCACGGGCCGGCCGGCCTCACCCAGATTGCCCGGCGCATCCACACCCTGACCGCCATCCTGGCCCAGGGCCTGAGCGCCATGGGCGTCAAGGTCGAGCAGGCATACTTCTTCGACACACTCTCCCTGGCCACCGGCAGCGCCACGGCCGAGCTGCACGCCAAGGCCCGCGCCGCCGGCCTGAACCTGCGTGAAATCGACGCCCAGCGCCTGGGCCTGTCCCTGGACGAAACCACTCGCCAGGCCGACGTGGAAGCCATTTGGGCACTGTTCGCGGGCCAGCAGCCGGTGTTCGCCACCCTGGCCGCTGCCGTCGCCGACCGCCTGCCGGCCGCCTTGCTGCGCCAGTCGCCGATCCTCGCCCATGAAGTGTTCAACCGTTACCACTCCGAAACCGAGCTGATGCGCTACCTGCGCAAGCTGGCCGACAAGGACCTGGCGCTGGACCGCACCATGATCCCGCTGGGCTCGTGCACCATGAAGCTCAACGCCGCCAGCGAAATGATCCCCATCACCTGGCCGGAATTCGGCAGCCTGCACCCCTTCGCGCCTGCCGAGCAGAGCAAGGGTTACCAGTTGCTGACCGACGAGCTGGAAACCATGCTGTGCAAGGCCACCGGCTACGACGCGGTGTCGCTGCAGCCCAACGCCGGTTCCCAGGGTGAGTACGCCGGCCTGCTGGCCATTCGTGCCTACCACCACAGCCGTGGCGACGAGCGTCGCGACATCTGCCTGATTCCCTCGTCCGCTCACGGCACCAACCCCGCTACCGCCAACATGGCGGGCATGCGCGTGGTCGTGACTGCCTGCGACGAGCGCGGCAACGTTGACATCGAAGACCTGCGTGCCAAGGCCATCGAGCACCGCGAGCGCCTGGCCGCGATCATGATCACCTACCCGTCCACCCACGGTGTGTTCGAGGAAGGCATCCGCGAAATCTGTGCCATCGTTCACGACAACGGCGGCCAGGTGTACATCGACGGCGCCAACATGAACGCCATGGTCGGCCTGTGTGCCCCGGGCAAGTTCGGCGGCGACGTATCGCACCTGAACCTGCACAAGACCTTCTGCATCCCCCACGGCGGTGGCGGCCCGGGCGTCGGCCCGATCGGCGTCAAGTCGCACCTGGCGCCGTTCCTGCCAGGGCACGGCACCATGGCGCGCAAGGAAGGCGCGGTCTGCGCGGCGCCGTTCGGCAGCGCTTCGATCCTGCCGATTACCTGGATGTACATCCGCATGATGGGCGGCGAAGGCCTCAAGCGCGCTTCGCAACTGGCCATCCTCAACGCCAACTACATCTCGCGCCGCCTGGAAGAGCACTATCCTGTGTTGTACACCGGCAGCAATGGCCTGGTGGCCCACGAGTGCATCCTGGACCTGCGCCCACTCAAGGACAGCAGCGGCATCAGCGTCGACGACGTGGCCAAGCGCCTGATCGACTTCGGCTTCCATGCCCCGACCATGTCGTTCCCGGTGGCGGGCACGCTGATGATCGAGCCGACCGAAAGCGAATCCAAGGCTGAACTGGACCGCTTCTGCGACGCCATGATCTGCATCCGTGAAGAAATTCGTGCGGTGGAAAGCGGCACCCTGGACAAGGACGACAACCCGCTGAAGAACGCACCGCACACCGCGGCCGAACTGGTGGGCGAATGGGCGCATGCCTACAGCCGCGAGCAGGCGGTGTACCCGCTGGCCTCCCTGGTGGAAAGCAAATACTGGCCGCCGGTCGGGCGCGTGGACAACGTGTTCGGCGACCGCAACCTGGTGTGCGCCTGCCCGTCGATCGAGGCCTACCAGGACTGATTGGCGACCTCTGATTCCCTGTGGGGGCGGGCTCTGTTCGCGAACGGAACACCTCGGTGCCCCTTCGCGGGCAGAACCCGCCCCCACACGGGAATGGTCGGCCTCACACAGGCTGCATTCCACTGGAGCACGTGTATGTCTTTAAGCGTTTTCGACCTCTTCAAGATCGGCATTGGCCCTTCCAGCTCCCACACGGTGGGGCCCATGCGCGCCGCCGCGCGCTTTGTCGAAGGCCTGCGCCGCGATGACCTGCTGGCGGCGACCACTGGCGTCAAGGTCGAGCTGTACGGCTCGCTGGGCGCCACCGGCAAGGGCCACGGCAGCGACAAGGCCGTGCTGCTGGGCCTGGAAGGTTCACACCCCGACACCGTTGACACCGAAACCGTCAACGCACGCCTGCAGGCCATTCGCGACAGCGCACGGATCAATCTGCTGGGCGAGCACAGCATCGCGTTCATCGAAAAGCAGCACCTGGCGATGATTCGCAAACCGCTGCCTTTCCACCCCAACGGCATGATCTTCCGTGCCTTCGACGAAAGTGGCCTGCAGATTCGCAGCCGCGAATACTACTCGGTGGGTGGTGGTTTCGTCGTGGACGAAGGCGCGGCCGGTGCCGACCGCATCGTCGAGGACACCACGCCGCTGCGCTACCCGTTCAAGACCGCCCAGGAGCTGCTGGCCCACTGTGCGGAACAGGGCCTGACCGTCAGCCAGTTGATGCTGGCCAACGAGGGCGCCTGGCGCCCGGAAGCCGAGACTCGCAGCGGGCTGTTGCATATCTGGCAAGTCATGCAGGACTGCGTCGAGGCCGGCTGCCGCAACGAGGGCATTCTGCCTGGCGGGCTCAAGGTCAAGCGACGTGCCGCGGCCCTGTACCGGCAACTGTGCAAGAACCCTGAGGCCTCCCTGCGTGATGCCCTGTCCGTGCTGGACTGGGTCAACCTGTATGCCCTGGCCGTGAACGAAGAAAACGCCTTCGGCGGCCGCGTAGTCACCGCGCCCACCAACGGCGCAGCCGGTATCGTGCCGGCGGTGCTTCACTACTACATGCGCTTTGTTCCCGGCGCCAATGAAGACGGCGTGGTGCGCTTCCTGCTGACGGCTGCGGCCATTGGCATCCTCTACAAGGAAAACGCTTCGATCTCTGGCGCCGAAGTGGGCTGCCAGGGCGAGGTGGGCGTAGCCTGCTCCATGGCCGCCGGCGCCTTGTGCGAGGTGATGGGCGGCAGCGTACAACAGGTGGAGAACGCCGCCGAGATCGGCATGGAACATAACCTGGGCCTGACCTGCGACCCCATTGGCGGCCTGGTGCAGGTGCCCTGCATCGAACGCAATGCCATGGGTTCGGTAAAGGCCATCAATGCGGTGCGCATGGCCCTGCGCGGCGACGGCGTGCATTTCGTCTCGCTCGACAAGGTGATCCGCACCATGCGCCAGACCGGCGCCGACATGAAAAGCAAATACAAAGAGACCGCCCGCGGCGGCCTGGCCGTCAACATCATCGAGTGTTGATTCGCCGTTTTTCGAATTCAGGAGTCAACAATGTCCGAACAACTGCAACAAACCCCGCTGCACGCCCTGCATCTGGAACTGGGGGCACGCATGGTGCCGTTCGCCGGCTACGACATGCCCGTGCAGTACCCGCTGGGGGTCATGAAGGAGCATTTGCATAGCCGCGAGCAGGCTGGCCTGTTCGATGTATCGCACATGGGCCAGATCCGCCTGGTGGGCAGCGATGCCGCCAAGGCCCTGGAAACCCTGGTGCCGGTGGACATCATCGACCTGCCCGCAGGCATGCAGCGCTACGCCATGTTCACCAATGATCAGGGCGGTATTCTCGACGACCTGATGGTCGCCAACCTGGGTAACGACACGCTGTTCCTGGTGGTCAACGCCGCCTGCAAAGACCAGGACCTTGCCCACCTGCGCGCGCACATTGGCGATCGCTGCCAGATCGAGCCACTGTTCGAGGAACGCGCCCTGCTGGCCCTGCAAGGCCCTGCCGCTGTCACCGTGCTGACGCGCCTGGCGCCACAGGTCGCACAGATGACTTTCATGCAATTTGCCAGCGTGCAACTGCTGGGCGTGGACTGCTACGTCAGTCGCTCGGGCTACACGGGTGAAGACGGCTACGAAATCTCCGTGCCCGCCGCCCACGCCGACGCCCTGGCACGCCGCCTGCTGGCCGAACCGGAAGTGGCCGCCATCGGCCTGGGCGCCCGTGACTCGCTGCGCCTGGAGGCGGGCCTGTGCCTGTACGGCCACGACATGAACACCCAGACCACCCCTATCGAGGCCAGCCTGCTGTGGGCCGTTTCCAAGGCGCGCCGCGCCGATGGCGTGCGCGCCGGCGGCTTCCCTGGTGCCGAAGCGGTATTTGCCCAACAGCAGACCGGCATCACCCGCAAGCGCGTTGGCCTGCTGCCACAGGAGCGCACACCCGTGCGTGAAGGCGCCGAGATCGTCGACGAAAGCGGCACCATCATCGGCACGGTGTGCAGCGGCGGCTTCGGCCCTACCCTGGGCGGCCCGGTTGCCATGGGCTACGTGGACAGCGCCCACGCGGCACTGGAAACCCCGGTATGGGCCATCGTGCGCGGCAAGAAGGTAGCCATGAAAGTCAGCAAGATGCCATTTGTGGCACAGCGCTACTACCGCGGATAAACAGTGGGCTATGGCAGCCCATCGGGCTGTCATTTTGCCGACATGTTGGCCGTGTTTTATTCGATATCGAACTGACGTTAGAGCATTCGAAAATAGCCGAGTAAAACCGTCAGAAACCCCGATAGGAAAAGGCCCGAACGGTGGTAAAAAAGGTGGAAAAGCTGCGTGGCGCAGGGCTTGTTTTTCTTCCCGAAGTTAGCGTAGAGTTTCCTCACTGTGTTTGCATGGGTCGCTATGGTTCGTGACCTGGGCAGTAGCTCTGAGATTTGCTACAACCCGTTCGACGTCTCTTACTTTCCTGCAACCAGCCCAGTATCTCTTTCACCTGAAAGAAGCTGTCATTAATTCAAGTTCCAAGGAAATAAGAAAATGTCCCAACGTCAGAGCGGTACCGTCAAGTGGTTTAACGACGAGAAAGGTTTTGGTTTTATCACTCCAGAAAGCGGTCCGGATCTGTTCGTGCACTTCCGCGCTATTCAGGGCAACGGCTTCAAGAGCCTGAAAGAAGGCCAGAAAGTGACTTTCATCGCCGTTCAAGGCCAGAAAGGCATGCAAGCTGACGAAGTTCAAGCCGAAGGCTGATTCGTTGCTTGAAACAAAGCCCCTGCCGGGAACGCCAGGGGCTTTTTTGTGCCCGTGATTCAATGGAGTGCCAAGGATGACCCGACGACTCAGCCCTCAGGGCGACTTTACCCCCGCCAGCTTTGGCCGCCGCATGGCCGCCGTGCTGTATGACTTCCTGCTGTGCGTGGCCCTGCTGATGGTGACCACGCTGGTGTACAAGCTGATCATGATGGCCTTCATCGGCGAAGCGCGCCTGCGGGCGCTGTCCGAATCCGGTGCGCTGGATGGCGACCCCTTCCTGTCGACGCTGCTGTTCTGCGCCCTGTTCGCCTTCTTCGCCAAATTCTGGATGCGCACCGGCCAGACCCTGGGCATGCAGGTATGGGGTGTGCGCGTGCAAAACACCGATGGCACCGCGATCAGCATCTGGCAGGCACTGCTGCGTTTCATCGTCGCCATCGGCTCATGGCTGTGCTTTGGCGCTGGTTTCTGGTGGGCGCTGATCGACAAGCAGAAACGCGGCTGGCATGACATCTACTCGGGTACGCAGTTGGTGCACATCCCCAAGCGCAAGCCCTGAAACCCGTATTTAGGGGGATGCAGAGTCACCTTTGCGGCCGCAGCAGCGGCCTGATTCTGGCAATTCGCGGCGGCCATGAAAAAACCGACCCTGAGGTCGGTTTTTTCATGGCGACAGGGCTTAGCCCGCGCGGCGCAACAACCACCAGCCCACCACCGCACAGACCAGCGACGGGATCACCACCGCCAGCAGCGGCGGGAAGCCGAATACCAGGCTGGACGGGCCCAGCAGGTCCTGCACGATGCGGAAGGTGAACCCCACCAGCACGCCGGTGAACACACGCTGGCCCAGGGTTACCGAACGCAGCGGGCCGAAGATGAACGAGATCGCCATCAACACCAGCGCGGCAGTCACCAAGGGTTGCAGGATCTTGGTCCAGAACGCCAGCCAGTAGGTGCTGTTACGCAAGCCCTGGTCCGACAGGTAGTGGATGTAGCTCCACAGCCCAGTGATGGACAGCGACTCGGGCGCCATCACCACGGTGCTCAGCAGCTGCGGCGTTACCGTGACGTCCCACTCCTCGGAGGGAGAATTGATGACCTCGGTGCGGTCGTCGTGGAACACCGTGGTGGCCACGTCATTCAGGTTCCAGTGGCCGTCGGCGTACTGGGCCTTCTTCGAGAAGCTGGCCGTCTTGATGTGGCGCTCGCTATCGAAGGTATAGCGGGTCACGCCATACAGCAGGCCGTTGGGCTGCACGGTGTTGATGTGGATGAACTGCTGGCCTTCACGGTGCCACAGGCCATGGCGACCACTTTGCGCATCACCGATGCCCTGGGCCAGGGAACGGTCGGCCTGGGCCTTGGCCTCGGTAACCGGGGCAATGTATTCACCCACCAGCAGGCCGCAGACCATCAGCACCAGCATGGGCTTCATCACCGCCCACACAATGCGCGACACCGACACGCCGGCGGCGCGCATGATGGTCAGCTCGCTGTTGCTGGCCAGGGTTCCCAGGCCAATCAGGCAGCCGATCAGCGCTGCCATCGGCAGCATGTCGTACAGGCGCCGTGGCGCGGTCAGCATCACGAACCAGGCCACGTCACCGAGGCCGTAGGTAGGGCTGATGTCGCTCATTTCGTCGATGAAGGCGAACAGCGTGGCCAGGCCGAGGATCACCCCCAGCACTGCCAGGATTGCCATCAGCACACTGCTGCCGATGTACCGGTCGAGCTTAACCATGGGCCACCTCCGTCGACGAGCGACGACTGGCCATTTTCAGGCGCAACGGTTCCCAGTACATCAGCCCCAGGCCGATAGCCAGGAACAGCCCATGCACCCACCATAGCCCCAGGCTGGAGTGCAGCTTGCCTTTTTCCATGGCGCCACGCGCGGAGATCAGGATCGTCAGATACGCCATATACAGAAGAATCGCCGGCAACAGTTTGAGGAAGCGCCCCTGGCGCGGGTTGACCCGAGCCAGCGGGACCGCCATCAGGGTCACAATAAATACCAGCAAGGGCAGCGACAGGCGCCATTGCAGTTCGGCCGGGTCGTTCGCCTCGCCGGAAAACAGCTTGCTGCTAGGGATGGCGTCGCGGTCGGTGACTTCTTCACTGACCTCGGGCTTGGGCAGCATCACGCCGTAGGTGTCGTACTTGATGGCGCGATAATCCGCCTGGCCGGGGATACCGTCGTAGCGGAAACCATTGGTCAGGATCAGGTAGCGGCTGCCGTCGGGGCGGCGCTCCTGGCGGCCTTTCTCCCCCAGCAACAGGGTAATGCCTCGGTCCTTGGCGTCCTGGCCCAGGCGCTTCTGCGAAATGAACACGCCGCCCAGGTTAATGCGGTCGTCACTCATGCTCTCGGTGTAGGTCACCCGGCTTTCATCGCGCAGGGCCTGGAAGCGGCCCGGCTCCAGGGTATCGAATTCGGTCATGGCGTCCTGCTGGTTGAGCACCAGCGAGAACTGCTGGGCGCCCAGCGGCGCCAGGCTCAGGCTCAGCCAGGCGACCAGCGCGGCCACCAGGGCAGCCGGCACCATGGTGATGGCCAGCAGGCGCTGCTGGCTCATGCCGGTGGCGGCCAGCACGGTCATTTCGCTTTCCAGGTACAGGCGGCCGTAGGCCAGCAGGATGCCGAGGAACAGCCCCAGTGGCAGGATCAACTGCAGGAAGCCCGGCAGGCGATAGCCCATGATGAGGAACAGCACACCCGGGTCCAGGGCGCCGGAAGCGGCCTGGGCCAGGTACTTGACGAAGCGCCCGCTCATGATGATCACCAGCAGTACCGCACTGACGGCACTGAGGGTGAGCATGACTTCGCGGGACAGATAACGGAAGACGATCAAACCGGACACTCCAGGGTTGTCAGGCTCAGACGGCCAAACAAGGATTAGCTACCACGTCGGTGGTCGGCACGCGCAAGGCGCACCGGTGGAAAAAGTTGGCGCATTATCCTGTGATTGGGCCTGCCTGTCACTTCGTGTGCACATACAGTTGCGCAAAGCCTGCGCCAAGGGTTGTCAGGCCCGGCCGGCTGGGGTCAAACTGGGACCTTTGACCTGGCCGCCACACGTTGCGCCAGGCAGTTTCACTTCAGCGCATCCCATTAGAGGCTGCGTATACCGACAGTTCATTAGGGGACCCGGAAATGGAATTGGTTGTAAAAAGCGTCAGCGCTGAAAGCCTGAAGACCGCAACCCTGGTCGTCGCCGTGGGCGAAGGCCGCAAACTGGGTGCCGTCGGCCAGAAGGTCGATGAACTGAGCAGCGGCGCCCTCACCGCCGTGCTCAAGCGCGGCGACCTGTCCGGCAAGCCCGGCCAGACCCTGCTGCTGCACAGCCTGCCGGGCCTGAAGGCCGAGCGTGTGCTGTTGGTAGGCACCGGTGCCGACGAGCTGCTGGGCGACCGCGCCTGGCGCAAACTGGGCGCCGCCGTGCTGGGCGCGCTGAAAGGCCTGGGCGGCAGCGATGCCGTGCTGGCACTGGACGAACTGGGCGTTAAAGGCCGCGATGCCTACGGCAAGGCGCGCCTGCTGGCCGAGACCCTGCAGGATGGCGAGTACGTCTTCGACCGCTTCAAGAGCAAGAAGGCCGAGCCCCGCGCCCTGAAGAAAATCACCCTGCTGACCGACAAGGCCAGCCAGGCCGACGTCGAGCGCGCCGTGGCCCATGCCAGCGCCATTGCCGCCGGCATGAGCTTCACCCGCGACCTGGGCAACCTGCCGCCCAACGTCTGCCACCCAAGCTTCCTGGCTGAAGAAGCCAAAGCCCTGGGCAAGGAGCACAAGAACCTGAAGGTCGAGATCCACGACGAGAAGAAACTCAAGGAACTGGGCATGGGCGCCTTCATGGCCGTGGCCCAGGGCAGCGAGCAGCCACCGCGCCTTATCGTGCTCAACTACCAGGGTGCAAAGAAGTCCGACAAGCCGTTCGTGCTGGTGGGCAAGGGCATTACCTTCGACACCGGCGGCATCAGCATCAAACCTGCGGCCGGCATGGACGAGATGAAGTACGACATGTGCGGCGCTGCCAGCGTGTTCGGCACCCTGCGCGCGGTATTGGAACTCAAGCTGCCGATCAACCTGGTGTGCCTGCTGGCCTGCGCCGAGAACATGCCGAGCGGCAGCGCCACGCGCCCTGGCGACATCGTCAGCACCATGAGCGGCCAGACCGTGGAAATCCTCAACACCGACGCCGAAGGCCGCCTGGTGCTGTGTGACACCCTGACCTACGCCGAACGCTTCAAGCCTCAGGCGGTGATCGACATCGCCACCCTGACCGGCGCCTGCATGGTCGCCCTGGGCGCCCACACCTCGGGCCTGATGGGTAACAACGAAGAGCTGATCGAACAACTGCTGGACGCCGGCAAGACCGCCGACGACCGCGCCTGGCAGCTGCCGCTGTTCGACGAATACCAGGAACAGCTGGATTCGCCGTTCGCCGACATCGCCAACATCGGCGGCCCGAAAGGCGGCGCCATCACCGCGGGCTGCTTCCTGTCGCGCTTTGCCAAGAGCTACAACTGGGCGCACCTGGACATCGCCGGCACCGCCTGGGTCAGTGGCGGCAAGGACAAGGGCGCCAGTGGCCGCCCGGTTCCCCTGCTGACCCAGTACCTGCTGGACCGCGCTGGCGCGTAAGGCGACGGTATAACCTGCAGGAGCGGACCGTGTCCGCGAAAGGCGTTGCGCGTTCTGCCAGGCGGAACGCGGTGCGCCCTTCGCGGGCACCGCCCACTCCTACACGGACTGTGTAGACCCAACCATGACCAAAGTCGACTTCTACATTCTGCCCAGCCCGCTGCCCGCGGCGCGGCTGGACTTCGCCTGCAAGCTGGTGGAAAAGGCCTGGCGCCTGGGCCACCGGGTGTACCTGCATTGCAGCGACGCCGAGCAGCGCGAACAGCTCGATGCGCGCCTGTGGGCGTTCAAGGGTGAAAGCTTCGTGCCCCACAGCCTGGCCGAAGAAGACCCCGAGGCGGTAATTGCCCTGGGGCTCGATGACGCCCCTGCCAGCCACCAGGACCTGCTGGTCAACCTGGCCCTGAAGGTGCCGGCCTTTGCCAGCCGCTTTGCCCGCGTGGCGGAAGTGGTGGTGGAAGACCCCGCTATTCGTCAGGCCGCACGGGAGAGTTTCCGTTTCTACCGTGAACAGGGCTATCCTCTGCAAGATCACCGCTTACAGCGACTCTGAGCCACCATGGACACTGCAAACAACTTACCCAAGTCCGCGCACCTGCTGGACGACCTCGAGTCGATCCGCAAGCTGCTCGGCGACGATACCCTGCAACCGCCGCTGCTGACTGAAACCGTGGTCAGCGCCGAACAGATTCCGTTGCTCTTCGACCAGCTCGAAGCCCAGCAGAAGGCCGAGGCCCAGGCCGCACCTGAGCCAGCCCCCGCCCCCCCACCACCGCCCACCCCGGCACAAAACCGCCAGGACACCCTGCTGCACCTGGATGCCGAGTTGCGCGCCGCAGCCCAGTTGATCATGCAAGACGTGATCGACGATTTCGCTCCGCACATCGAGACCGAAATCAAGCGCCGCCTGGAAGCGCGCATGGAGCGGCTGCTCAACCCGTGAGCCCTGACTTACTCTGATTTTCTCTGTGGGGGGACTGCGAGGATAGCGCCTACCGATCCCGGCCCTTCCCCGTTATACTAATCGGCTTTCCTGAATAAATGCCTATTAGGGTCCCGCCGAGCATGGATAAGACCTACCAGCCGCACGCCATTGAAACTTCCTGGTACCAGACCTGGGAGTCCGAGAACTATTTCGCTCCGCAAGGCGCGGGCGACTCGTACACCATCATGATCCCGCCGCCAAACGTCACCGGCAGCCTGCACATGGGCCATGGTTTCAACAATGCGATCATGGACGCCCTGATCCGTTTCCGCCGCATGCAGGGCCGCAACACCCTGTGGCAGCCCGGTACCGACCACGCCGGTATCGCCACCCAGATGCTGGTAGAACGCCAACTCGAAGCCCAGGGCCAGAACCGCCACGACCTGGGCCGCGAGAAATTCCTGGAAAAAGTCTGGGAATGGAAAGACCAGTCCGGTGGCAACATCAGCCGCCAGATCCGCCGCCTGGGCTCGTCCGTGGACTGGAGCCGCGAGCGCTTCACCATGGACGACGGCCTGTCGGAATCGGTCAAGGAAGCGTTCGTGCGCCTGCACGAAGACGGCCTGATCTACCGCGGCAAGCGCCTGGTCAACTGGGACACCAAGCTGCACACCGCCATCTCCGACCTGGAAGTGGAGAACCACGACGAGAAAGGCTCGTTGTGGAACCTGCGCTACCCCCTGGCCGACGGTGCCAAGACGGCTGAAGGCCTGGACTACCTGGTGGTTGCCACTACCCGTCCGGAAACCATGCTCGGCGACGCCGCCGTGGCCGTAAACCCGAACGACGAGCGCTACCAGGCGCTGATCGGCAAGTTCGTCGAACTGCCGTTGGTCGGCCGCCTGATCCCGATCATCGCCGACGATTACTGCGACCCCGAATTCGGCACCGGCTGCGTGAAGATCACCCCGGCCCACGACTTCAACGACTACGAAGTCGGCAAGCGCCACAACCTGCCGCTGCTGAACATCTTCGACAAGAACGCCAACGTGCTGGCCGCAGCCCAGGTGTTCAACCTGGACGGCACCCTGAACGACAGCGTCGACGGTACCCTGCCGGCCGAATACGCTGGCCTGGACCGTTTCGAGGCGCGCAAGCAGATCGTTGCCGCCTTCGATGCCGCCGGCCTGCTGGTCAGCGTCGACGACCACGCCCTGAAAGTGCCGAAGGGCGACCGCTCGGGCACCATCATCGAGCCGTGGCTGACCGACCAGTGGTACGTGTCGACCAAGCCGCTGGCCGAGCCTGCAATTGCCGCCGTTGAAGACGGCCGCATCCAGTTCGTGCCCAAGCAGTACGAGAACATGTACTTCTCGTGGATGCGTGACATCCAGGACTGGTGCATCAGCCGTCAGCTGTGGTGGGGCCACCGTATTCCGGCCTGGTACGACGAGTCCGGCAAGGTCTACGTAGGCCGCAGCGAAGAAGAAGTGCGCGCCAAGAACGGCCTGGGCGCCGACGTGGTCCTGAACCAGGACAACGACGTGCTCGACACCTGGTTCAGTTCGGGCCTGTGGACCTTCTCCACCCTGGGCTGGCCGGAACAGACCGAATTCCTGAAGAAATTCCACTCCACCGACGTGCTGGTCACCGGTTTCGACATCATTTTCTTCTGGGTCGCCCGGATGATCATGCTGACCATGCACTTGGTGAAAGACCCGGACGGCACCCCGCAGGTACCGTTCAAGACCGTCTACGTGCATGGCCTGGTGCGTGATGGCCAGGGCCAGAAGATGTCCAAGTCCAAGGGCAACGTCCTGGACCCGCTGGACATCATCGACGGCATCGACCTGGAAGCGCTGGTTGAAAAACGCACCAGCGGCCTGATGCAGCCGAAAATCGCCAAGAAAATCGAAAAGCAGACCCGTGACGAGTTCGCCGACGGCATCGCCAGCTATGGCACCGACGCCCTGCGCTTCACCTTCTGCTCGCTGGCGTCCACCGGCCGCGACATCAAGTTCGACATGGGCCGCGTGGAAGGCTACCGCAACTTCTGCAACAAGATCTGGAACGCCACCCGCTACGTGCTGGACAAGGGCGAAGACTGCGGCCAGAACGGCGAAGCCTACGAACTGTCCCTGGCTGACCGCTGGATCATCTCGCAGTTGCAGCGCACCGAAGCCGAAGTGACCCGCCAGCTGGACCAGTTCCGTTTCGACCTGGCCGCCCAGGCCCTGTACGAGTTCATCTGGAACCAGTACTGCGACTGGTACCTGGAGCTGTCCAAGCCTGTGCTGTGGGACGAGAACGCCCCGGTAGAGCGCCAGCGCGGCACCCGTCGCACCCTGGTGCGCGTGCTGGAAGTGGCCATGCGCCTGGCGCATCCGTTCATGCCGTTCATCACCGAGGAAATCTGGCAGCGCCTGGCGCCGCTGGTAGGTGCCGAAGGCAAGACCATCATGCTGCAACCGTGGCCAGTGGCTAACGAGAGCCGCATCGATGAGGCGGCCGAGAACGACATCGAATGGCTTAAAGGCCTGATGCTGGGCGTGCGCAACATTCGTGGTGAAATGAACATCGGCCCGGGCAAGCCCCTGGCGCTGTTCCTGAAAAACGCCAGTGCCGAAGACAAACGCCGCCTGGTCGAGAACGAAGCCCTGCTGAAAAAGCTGGCCAAGCTCGAGTCCATCACCGTGCTGGAAGCCGGCGCCGAAGCCCCCCTGAGCGCTACCGCGCTGGTGGGCGAGTTGGAAGTGCTGGTGCCCATGGCTGGCCTGATCGACAAGGACGCCGAACTGGCGCGCCTGGACAAGGAAATCCAGCGTCTGCAAGGTGAAGTGCAGCGCGTGGGCGGCAAGTTGTCCAACGCCGCCTTCGTCGACAAGGCACCGCCTGCGGTGATCGACAAGGAGCGCGCGAAGATGGCCGAGGCCGAGCAAGCCCTGAGCAAGCTGGCCGAGCAGCACGCGCGCATCGCCAGCCTGTAAATCCTCCGTCGGCCCCTTCGCGGGCAGAGCCCGCTCCCACACTGGTTTGATGTACACAAAACCTTGTGGGAGCGGGCTCTGCCCGCGAAAGGGCCAGCACGGACAACGGAAAATCCCCCATGTCCGCCCCCAGCAAACCCACCTTCCACCCCCGCAACCGCCATCAAGGCCGTTACGACTTCCCGCAACTGATCAAGAGCAGCCCCGAACTTGGCAAGTACGTGATCCTCAACCCCTACGGCAAGGAAAGCATCGACTTCGCCAACCCGGCGGCAGTCAAGGTGTTCAACCGCGCCCTGCTCAAGGCGTTGTACGGCATCCAGCACTGGACGATTCCAGAAGGCTACCTGTGCCCGCCCATCCCCGGGCGCGCCGACTACATCCACGCCAGCGCCGACCTGCTGGCTGATACCAATGGTGGCGAGATCCCCCGTGGCAGCTCGGTTCGCGTGCTGGACATCGGCACCGGTGCCAACTGTATCTACCCCCTGCTGGGCCACAGCGACTACCGCTGGCAGTTCGTGGGCTCAGACATCGACAGCGTGGCCCTGGCTTCGGCCAGAGCCATTGTCCAGGCCAACAAGCTCGACAAGGGTATCAGCCTGCGCCCGCAGGACAATGCCAGGCACATCCTCACCGGCCTGCTGAAGCCCGATGAGCGCTTCGACCTGACCTTGTGCAACCCGCCCTTCCACGCCTCCCTGGAGGAAGCCACCCGCGGCAGCCAACGCAAATGGCGCGCACTGGGCAAGGCCGACCCCAAGCGCAAGCTGCCGGTGCTCAATTTCGGCGGGCAAAGCAGTGAGTTGTGGTGCGAAGGGGGCGAGATTCGTTTCGTCACCCAGTTGATCAACGAGAGCGTGGGGGTGGGCCAGCAGGTGCTGTGGTTCAGTACCCTGGTGTCCAAGGCTTCGAACCTGCCTCCCATCCAGGTGGCGTTGAAGAAGGCTGGGGCGTTGCAGGTGCGTGTGGTCGAGATGGGCCAGGGGCAGAAGCAGAGCCGCTTTGTGGCCTGGACGTTCCAGACCGACGCGCAGCAAAATGCCTGGTACAAAAAAGCCTGACATCACAAAACGTGTAGCCGCAGGCACAAAAAAAGCCGTGATCGGGTTGCCCCGGTCACGGCTTTTTCATGATTGGTTACAAGATTACTTGTTAACCGAATCAGTCAGCACTTTGGCTGGAACGAACTTGACGACTTTCTTGGCAGCGATTTCGATCGGTGCGCCAGTCGAAGGGTTGCGGCCAGTGCGAGCTGGACGCTCAGTGATTTTCAGCTTGCCAATGCCTGGCAGGGTGATTTCGCTGCCATTTTCCAGCTGGTCGGCAACGATCTGGCCCAGTTGCTCGAGAGCATTGCGCGCGGTGGTTTTTGGCGCGTCGATGGCTTCAGCGATGTCGGCGATCAGTTGGTCTTTGGTCAATGCCATGGTGGTGTTCCTTCCCTATCAAATTCAGTTGGATTGCAGAGTGCACATCAGTCAAAAACGCCGTAACCCCTCAGGGCCGGCAATCGGTCTACAGCCACGCCAATCGCGAATGTAGATGCACAAATCGGTATTTGGTTCGACCTGACGGCAGCTATCTGCAGGCGATGCGCCCTTGTGGAGCGCAAGACCGGGCAAAACTAGCACACAGAAACAGAAATATCCGCCACTACCTGGCCATTTGTTCAGGTTTATCGCCGCTTTGGTTGAAAAATAGACAAAAGTCTCTAAATCAAGCCCTGAAACAGCGTCGCCGGGCAGGCAAACCCCCAGTTGCGTTACACTTGGCGCCTTTGCCCAAGGCCGACACGCTCGCCCTGGCCTCCCCCTTTCGACGCACCGAGAAGCCCATGCCGATCCGTCACTGCATTGTCCACCTGATCGAAAAGAAACCCGACGGCACACCAGCAGTGCTGCATGCCCGCGACACGGAACTGACCGAGTCCCAGGCCATCGAGAACCTGCTGGCCGACCTCAATGACAGCTACAACGCCAAGCAAGGCAAGGCATGGGGGTTCTTCCACCCCGAGTCCGGCGCCCACCCGTTCAGCGGCTGGCTGAAGCAGTACATGGACGCCGAGCAGGATTTCACCGCGTTCAGCCGCGAGTCAGTCGAGCACCTGCAAAAACTGATGGAAGAGTCCAACCTGTCCACCGGCGGCCACGTGCTGTTCGCCCACTACCAGCAAGGCATGACCGACTACCTGGCCATTGCCCTGCTGCACCACAGCGAAGGCGTGGCCGTGAACGCCGAGCTGGACGTGACCCCGTCACGCCACTTGGACCTGGGCCAGCTGCACCTGGCTGCGCGCATTAACATTTCCGAGTGGCAGAACAACAAGAATTCCAAGCAGTACATTTCGTTCATCAAGGGCAAGAACGGCAAGAAAGTCTCGGAATACTTCCGCGACTTCATCGGCTGCCAGGAAGGCGTGGACGGTCCGGGCGAAACCCGCACCCTGCTCAAGGCCTTCAGTGACTTCGTGGAAAGCGAAGACCTGCCCGAGGAAGCCGCTCGCGAGAAAACCCAGGCCCTGGTGGAATACGCCACTACCCAGACCAAGCACGGCGAACCAGTAGGGCTTGAAGAGCTGTCCGGGCTGATCGACGAAGACCGTCCGCGCGCCTTCTACGACCACATACGCAACAAGGACTACGGCCTGTCGCCCGAAATCCCGGCCGACAAACGCACCCTCAACCAGTTCCGCCGCTTCACCGGCCGCGCCGAAGGCCTGTCCATCAGCTTCGAAGCACACCTGCTGGGCTCCAAGATCGAATACGACGAAGAAGCCGGCACGCTGATCATCAAGGGCCTGCCTACCCAGTTGACCGACCAGCTTAAGCGCCGCAAGGACTGACCGGGTGCTGGCCAAGACCCTCAAGCGCGTGTTGCCCATACTGCTGGTGGTGGTGATCGCCCAGCAGTGGGGCAAGATCGAAGCATTCTTCAACCCTACCTCGCAGTTGAGCGCACAGGCGCGCGCCAGCGCCCAAGTGACGTTGTATTCGACCGACTGGTGTGGGTACTGCAAGGACTTCAAGCGCTTCCTGGACCGCCAGGGGGTGGCGTACAAGGAGTTCGACATCGACAAGGACGCCCAGGCGCGCCATCGCTATGAGGCACTGGGCGGGCGTGGCATTCCGATGCTGGACGTGAATGGCACGTTGCTGCGCCAGTATGACGAGCCGCAGATGATCAAGGCCCTGCAACCTCACTGACGCCGCCGGGACATGTAGCCCGACCGCCGCCTGGTCACCGGCCTTGTACATTTCGCTCATCAAGGGCAAGAACGGCAAGAAGGCCTTTGGATTCCGACGCTGGTACCAATGGTGTGTCGCTTCGCCAATACAATACACACGGCATCATCAACGCAGGGTGCCGGCCAAACAAAAATAATTGCATTAGAACGCCCCCGCCTGAATACTTAGTTACTCCATAAAACCTCAGAAAAATTAAAATCCATCGTACGGCCATCACCTGTCAGTTCTGACAGGTGACATAATATTACAAAACTCACACGATAATTGCCCTGGCGCCTCAATATACAAGATCCGCCTCCCCCAAAGAGAACCACGGGCATGAAAAACTATCGACCCCATCCCTGTTTATTACTTACATTATTCATCATTATATCCAACGCACTGGCCGACACCGATACCGACGCGCCTGCAGCACTCGGCAGAATCAAGGCCAACTACAACTCTACAAACAATAACTGTCGAGACGCCAGCAACACACCACGCGGACACTATTATTGCAGCGGTGTTTTAATTCGCGGCACTGACGACGGAGACTTCAACCCTTGGGACCCCAGCCCATTTCGCCAAGTGATGGGAAGCGTATCCTATTCCTGGATCAGGAAGGATGTCGGGACCAACCACTTATACAAAGCCCAGGGTTTCATTCTAAGATCACCCATGGATGACATCGCGCTCAACCAGCCACCCAACTCGAACGGTTGGATGTGCCTCTTTCCGTTCGACGGCTTCACCTCCAACACCAACCGAGGCATGAACGGATGCGATGCAATCACTGCTGAAATGGCCAACCAAGCAGGTCTGCCTTTCGTTTATGTACCACCGCGCAAGCCAACCAGCAACGGCAATAATTTCGGTTCGTGTGGGAAGCTACTGATTACTACGGCACAGCAGTGGCTTGCTTTCTTTAAACAACGCGGGGAAGCGCTATGGGACCAATGCTCTTGGGATATCGAAGACCAGGATGGATGGAATGCCGCACTGACCGTTCATCAATCGCCTATAGATCCTCCGTATCCAGAAGGCGTTGAAGCCAGTTGGTACACGACAGGTCATATGGAACTCTTGAAGCGCACCGGCACCACCGACGCAGGTACGCTCGCACATATCGATGCCTTTTACTACGACCCCAATAGCCCCGGAAGCTTGGACGCAGCCAAAAATTTCCAACGAAAACTGAAGGCATCTGGATATTCTGCCCCGATCCTGCAACTCAATTTTTCCGCCGCACCGGAAAACCGCTTTATCTATAGCGCTGGGGATCAAAGCGAAGCCTTTACCAACTTATGCCCGGCCGGATATATCGAAAAAGGTGAATGGGTATTCCGCTATGACCCTGGCACTCAACACAACGAGTGGACATTGATGGTAACACCGACTCCCTGCGGGCGAGACATTCGCGAAAACGGGACCAATCAAGAGTACTTGGAGCTATGGAATAAGTTTTCCGGGGATGAGCAGTGGAAAAATAATGATCAAGGCGGCATGCGTCGACAACTGGTATGCCACCTGGTAATCGCCCGCTATAAGAGCACGTGGAACCTTGAACCTTTTCGGCCCGACGTCTCGCATGAGCAATCCATCAAGGATGGCTGCAATTCTGTAGTGGCCCAGTAAACGGCAAAACCGCGTGCCCCGCCTCTTCCAAGAGGCAGGGCATTTAGATCAAGCGGCTTTCAAAACAAAGCCCAACCGAGGGAAGTGCACATGCACCACGCCCGCCTTGGGGTCCTCACGGCGCAGGATCAACTCTTCGCCCCCGGCGTACAGCAACTCCCCCGCCACGGGGTCCACACCATAGTCAATCGCCGACACGGTCACCTGGTCCCCAGCCTTGAAGCCATTGGGGTCCACGAAGCCATCCTCGGGCAATGCCGCCGGCGTGCTGGCATTGGCAATCTCCAGTGCTTGTTCGGCGCTGAGTTCGCTGTAGGTGCCATGCCCGAAGCCCATCACCCGGCCCAGCCAGGCGTGTACTGCCGGGTAGTCGTCCACCAGTGGCGAAGTGACCGGGGTGCCCTTGAGGAACCACAGTGGATGGGCCATGGCAAAGTCGGCAATCGACGGCTCGCCGAACAGGTAGTCGCCTTCCTCGCGCTGCAATTGCTGCTCCAGGCGGGCCATGAACACGGGCCATTGATGCTTGGCCTGTTCCAGTGGCAAGCGAGTGGCGCTGCCGCCGCTGAACAGCTGCGCACGGTCGGCGATGAACGCCTTGATCGCTTCCGGGGGCAGACGCGCAAAGCGCACGGCCACCGACTCAGGCTGGAACACCAGGCTGACCGCATGGCGAAACAGCTCCGAATCGGCCCAGGCGGCGAAGGTGGCCACGGTCATTTCCTGGCCTTCGGGGAAGAACGCCGGCAGGGCTTTTTCCTGATCCAGACGACGGGCGATCAGCGCAGTATCGCAGTAGATATCGCCACCCACCTGCAACACCGGAGTCTTGCGGTAGCCGCCGGTCAATGCCACCAGGTCCGGCTTGGGCATGACCGGGGAAATCAGCACCGAGCGCCAGGACAGCCCTTTGAAGCCCAGCATCAGGCGGGTTTTCTCGGCGAACGGGGACGTGGGGTAATGATGCAGGATCAGCTCGGTCATCTTCGGTTCCGCCACAGGGCTAAAACGTCAAGCTTACCCCTGTGCCGGATCGTGGCCTAGCCGCTCAGGCCGATAGCGGCTCATCAGCCAGATCTATTGGCACATAGGACGCCACTAACCGCTCCTTGGCGCATTTGCGCAGGCGCTTGATCAGGCGCTCCTGGCGCAGGGCCTCGCCCTTGTCGGGCCAGCACTCCACGTACACCAATGCCACCGCAGGGCTGGAGCTGAAAAAGCGCGCGCCCTTGCCGCTCTGGTGCTGGGTAAAACGGCGCTCGGGGTTGTCGCTGATACCGCAGTACAGCGAGCCGTTGGCAGCGCGTACCAGGTAGACGTACCAGGGTTTCGCGGGCGATGGCAAAGGGGATTCGATCACGCAGTCAGGGCCGGTTCATGGACAGCCCGATTCTACCTTTTCTCACGGGGAAGCGTCCCCTTTCTCTCGCCCTCCTACGCGGGCCCAGGCAAATACCATGGACAGGCAGCGTGTTTTTCCCCCACGGCTGGCCGCTCGGGCGACATACACCCGGTGCCGAAAAAAATAGCGTAGCTAGACCATTCATCATGAGGCTACCCCCATGAAACCTGAACCTGCTAAGCGCAGCCTGCTGGCCTGCGCACTGACTTTGCCACTGGCGTTTGCCGCCCACGCCGACCTCGGCTCAGATACTGCGAAAGCCATGCAGGCCTCATACGACGCCACCCCACAGAACTGCGACGGCAGGCCGGCCTATGGTTGTTCAGGCACGCTGTTGCGCGTTACCAAGCCGTCCGACAAGTACTTCACCTGGAACAACAACCCGAAAGCCGTGGAAAAGGGCGGCATTTCCTTTTCGTACATGCGCGCAGACGCACCGATCACCGCGCTGGCTGAAAGTGCACGAAGCGGCTATACCCTCGCCCCCGTGTTGCAACGCCCGGCCGGCACCATGAAATACCGCCCGCTGTGCGCCTACCCCACCGACGGCGATACCTGGACCCGCGACAAGGCCGGCTGCGGCGATAACTCGCTCACGCCGGCTATCAAAGAGAACCGTTGTGACAAGCTGGGCATACACACAGCCGAACAGTGGGTCAGCCATTACCGCAACTCGCCACAGCCGTTCGCGCCCGACGCCTGGCAGGGCAACAAAGATCAGCGCTTTATCGCACAGTGTGGGTTTGATGTACGTGACAAGGTAGAGATGCCAGGAGCGGAGAACTTCTACCAGGCCTTGCGGGTGATGCAATTGATGAATGATCGACCGTTTGCCTGGAATGAAATCATCGTCGCGGCCTGGGATGAATCACGCTTCAAGGAACTGCCAATCCAGTCGTTCTTCTATATCAAGGGCAACGCGGGCGGCCGTGAAGATGCCCAGCACGTGCAGAGGCAGTGGCACCAGCAGACCGGAAAATTCATCCCGGTCATCCAGATCCAGCTACCTGATGCCGGCAGCAAGGCGCGGTTTGACTACCACCGCGATGACCAGGCGATCATCGCCAACGGTTGATCAGGCGCGCCCGGCTTGAAACGCGCGCAAGCTTTTCAACGCCTGCTGCCGGACCTTGCCCTTGAGCAACGGCGACCAGCCCAGCAGCAGGCCCTTGACCCCCAGGGCCTGACGCGACCAGCGCCAGAAATCGAAATGGTCATGGTGCTCGCAGATCTTGCCGTCACGAAACACGAAGCGGGCGTGGATGTTGTTCACCACCACGCGGCCGGTGGCGCTGAACAGATAGGTCGGCACCCAGTGGGCGGCGCCGGTGGTGTCACGGGCGTGTACATGGTCGAACCTCAGGGAGAAGTCCTTGGCGCGCGAGGCCATCATGCGCCACATGTCGCCGGCGTCCTTCCCGCGCAGAGTGCCGAACGCCGGATCGCTGAACACCACGTCATCGCTGTAGCAGGCCGCCATGGCATCGGCGTCCAGGCGCTGGAAGGCCAGGTAGAAACGGGTGATCAATGCAGCGTTGGCTTCGCTCATGGGCAGGCCTCTTGTTGATGTAGCGCTATCCTAGCACTACGCCCTGCGGGAGCTGGCTTGCCAGCGAGCTTTTAGGGCCAAAAAAAACGCGCTGGCAAGCCAGCTCCCACACAAGAAGTTACTGCGGTGACAGTTTTTCGCTGGTGACCTGCACGTGCAACGAGCGCCCGGCGCCCATGCCGGCAATGATCGCCAGGCTGCCGATCACGGCAAAAATCCAGCCCACCGCGTTCCAGCCACCGGTCCAGTCATGCACCAGGCCCACCGCCAGCGGCCCCATGGACGCCAGGGTATAACCCACGCCCTGAGCCATGCTCGACAGGTTGGCCGCCACGTGGGAGTCACTGGCCCGCAACACAATCAGGGTCAGCGCCACGGCGAACATGGCACCCTGGCCCAGGCCCAACACCACGGCCCAGAACCACAGGCCGCCCAAGGGCGCGTACAGGCAACCGAACAGGCCTGCCAGGGTCAGGCCCATGACGGTGACGATGGCAATGCGCTGGTCCTTGCCGCGCGTCGCCAGCCACGGGGCGATCAGCGAGCTGCCCAGTTGGATGATGATCGAGAACGACATCACCAGGCCCGCCTCGGCCGCGCCCAGGCCACGACCGATCAGCATCGAGGGCAGCCAGCCGAACACGATGTAGGCCAGCGACGACTGCAGGCCCATGAACAGCGTCACTTGCCAGGCCAGACGGTCACGGAACAGGCCGCGCACACGGAAGGCCGCGTGGTGGGCGCCATGCTTGTGAAGGGTCTGGGGCAACCAGAACACGGCGGCCAGCACCGCGGGGATCACCCAGAAGCCGAGCCCCAGGGCCCAGCGATGGCCGAACACTTCCGCCAGCGGCACGCTGGCGCCAGCCGCCAGGGCCGCACCCAGGCACAGCGCCATGGTGTAGACACCGGTCATGGTCCCGGCATTCTTGGGAAAGTCGCGCTTGACGATGCCCGGCAGCAGTACGCCAATGATGCCAATGCTGGCGCCCGACACCACGCTGCCCGCGAACAGCCCCACCACCCCGAACTGGCTGCGCAGGGCAATACCTGCGGCCAGCAGCAGCAGGATGCCCAGCACCACCCGTTCAGCGCCAAAGCGGCGGGACAGCACCGGCGCCAGCGGCGCGAACAGACCCAGGCACAGCACCGGCAAGGTGGTCAGCAACCCCGCCGTCGACCCGCTCAGCCCCAGGCTCTCAGAGACCTGCCCCAACAGCGGCGCCATGCTGGACAGCGCCGGACGCAGGTTCAAGGCCACCAGTACCAGCCCCAGCAGCAACAGCCAAGGCCTGGGCAAGTTCGTCGGCGGATTGGTCGACGCACTGAGCGCCTCGGTGGTTTGGGTGGACATAAGGCAGTTCCTCGATCAAAGGTCCGGGCCGTCGATCAGCGTACGGCAGATCGACATGGCCCGTTCCGGGTCGCTTGCTTCAACGGCGGCCAACAGTTCGCCATGCAAGTCGAATACGTGGGGGTTGCGGGGGGTGTGGTTGAGCGAATGCAGAATCGCCCCACCGACGACGCTGGAAAAAAACCGGTAAAGCTGACTCAGGGTCGGGTTGTGCGCGGCATCCACCAGCAAGCGGTGAAACACCAGGTCGCAGGCAATGTAGCCATCCAGATCGGTGTGGTAATGCGCGCCGCTGTGCTTGAGCGCTTCGCGCAACGCCGCCAGGTCTTCCTCGGTACGCCGTTGCGCCGCCAGGCCAATGGCTTCCACTTCGATGATGCGCCGGGTTTCGCGGGCCTGCTCGATGGAGCAATTGGACAGCACTTTCAGCGTGTCGAACGGGTCGGCACTGCCGCGCAGGTAACTGCCATCGCCCTGGCGAATCTCGATCATGCCGCTGAACGCCAGCACGCGCATGGCCTCGCGCACGGTGTTGCGGCTGATGCCCAGTTCCAGGGCCAGCTCGGGTTCCGTGGGCAGGCGTTGGCCTACGATCCAGTGGCCACGGGTGATGCGGTCGCGCAGTTGGTCCAAGGCTTGATCGACCAGGGAGCGTTTGATCAGCGGGGAAATCATCCAATCATCCGATGAATTGCAGTGATGAAACAGAGTATGGAATGGGACCTGGGTTGGCAAGGTAAATTGCTAGCCATTCGTCGTAATGGGCCAGGTGTCGATGCTTTATCGGCGCTCTTGAGACCGTGCGCCGCCCACGCGGCGCTTCGCGGGTATAACCCGCTCCCACTGTTTGTTTCCAGCGTACCGTTCCAGTGGTATCTCCCACTGTCCGCTTTGTTTGTTTGGCTGCAGATAGGGGGGGGTAGCTTCAGGTGTAGGTGCTCAGCACCCCAAGAACCATAAAAAAACCCGGCACCATGGCCGGGTTTTTGATCGTGCATCAATCCATCAATGCAGAATCTGCCCCAAAAACAACTTGGTCCGCTCGTTCTGTGGGTTATCAAAGAACTCGTTCGGCGGCGCCTGCTCCACGATCTCGCCCTTGTCCATGAAGATCACGCGGTTGGCCACGGTACGGGCGAAGCCCATTTCGTGGGTTACGCACAACATGGTCATGCCGTCTTCAGCCAGGCCGATCATGGTGTCCAGTACCTCTTTCACCATTTCCGGGTCCAGCGCCGAGGTCGGTTCGTCGAACAGCATGATCTTGGGCTTCATGCACAAGGCACGGGCAATGGCCACGCGCTGCTGTTGGCCGCCCGAGAGCTGGCCGGGGAATTTGTGTGCCTGCTCTGGAATGCGTACGCGCTCCAGGTAGTGCATGGCAATTTCCTCAGCCTTGCGCTTGGGCATCTTGCGCACCCACATCGGTGCCAGGGTGCAGTTCTGCAGAATGGTCAAGTGCGGGAACAGGTTGAAATGCTGGAACACCATGCCCACTTCGCGGCGGATGGCTTCGATCTGCTTGAGGTCGTTGGTCAGTTCCACGCCATCCACCACGATACGGCCCTGCTGGTGCTCTTCCAGACGATTGAGGCAGCGGATGGTGGTGGACTTGCCCGAACCCGACGGCCCGCACAGCACGATACGTTCACCCTGTTTCACGTTCAGGTTGATGTCTTTCAGTACGTGGAACTGGCCGTACCACTTGTTCACGCCCTGCATCTGGATAATGCCATCGGCGCCCACAGGCTGTTTGATTGCTTCGCTCATGATGACACTCCTAACGCTTGTGGCCAGTGTCCAGCTTGCGCTCCAGGTGCACGGAGTAGCGGGACATACTGAAACAGAAAATCCAATAGACGGCAGCGGCAAACACATAGCCTTCGGTGGCCATGCCCAGCCATTTGGGGTCGGCGCCCGCTTGCTTGACGCTGTTGAGCAGGTCGAACAGGCCGATGATGATCACAAGGCTGGTGTCCTTGAACAGTGCAATCAGGGTGTTGACGATACCCGGGATCACCAGCTTCAGCGCCTGAGGCAGAATCACCAGGCCCATGGCGCGCCAGTAGCCCAGGCCCATGGCCGCGGCAGCTTCGTACTGGCCCTTGGGAATGGCCTGCAGGCCACCACGCACCACCTCGGCAACGTAGGCGGACTGGAACAAGATTACGCCGATCAAGGCCCGTAGCAGCTTGTCGAAGTTCATGCCTTCGGGCATGAACAACGGCAGCATCACCGAAGACATGAACAGCACGGTAATCAGCGGCACACCGCGCCAGAACTCGATGAAGGTCACGCATACCACCTTCACGGCCGGCATTTTCGAACGCCGCCCCAGTGCCAGCAGGATGCCCAGCGGCAAGGCGCCGGCGATACCCACGGTGGCGATGACCAGGGTCAGCATCAGGCCGCCCCATTGGCTGGTGGCCACGTTTTCAAGGCCCAGGTAGCCGCCATGCAGCAGGCTGTAGGCAATGATCGGGAACGCCACCAGGTAGCACAGGCCGTACAGCGGCTTGCGCGGCATGCGGGCGATAAACAGTGGCGCAGCACCCAGCACGGCCAGCCACACGGTCAGGTCGACGCGCCAGCGCAGTGCCTGCGGGTAGTAGCCGTACATGAACTGGCCGAAGCGCTGCTCGATAAACACCCAGCACGCCCCTGCCTTGGTGCAGTCTTCGCGGGTGGTACCCGTCCAGTTCGCGTCCACGAACGCCCAGCTCAGCAGCGGTGGCACGATCAGGTAGATCAGGTACAACGCCACCAGCGTCAACAGGGTGTTGAACCAGGTGGAAAACAGGTTGGCGCGCATCCAGGCGACAGGGCCTACCGCCATGTTGGGCGGCGGCATGTTCGGTTTGAAAATATGCGTCGTCGTCATGGGCGTTTCCTCACCGTTCGATCAGCGCGATGCGCTTGTTGTACCAGTTCATCAGCAAGGAGATGCTGATGCTGATCGCCAGGTACACGCTCATGGTAATGGCGATGACTTCGATGGCTTGGCCGGTCTGGTTGAGCACCGTGCCAGCGAACAGCGAAACCATTTCCGGGTAACCGATACCGGCCGCCAGCGAAGAGTTCTTCGCCAGGTTCAGGTACTGGCTGGTCAATGGCGGGATAATCACCCGCAGTGCCTGGGGAATGATCACCTTGCGCAGCGTTGGCCCGGGGCGCAGGCCCAGGGAGCGCGCCGCTTCGGTCTGACCGTGGCTGACCGACTTGATGCCCGAACGCACGATCTCGGCGATGAACGCTGCGGTGTACACGCTCAAGGCCAGGGTCAGGGCCAGCAGCTCTGGGATCATCACCCACCCGCCCACGAAGTTGAAACCGCGCAGTTCCGGCATTTCCCAGTGCACGGGGCTGCCGAACACCAGCATGCTCAGGCCCGGGATCACCACCAGCAGGGCAACACCTGCCCAGAACTTGTGGAACGGCTGGCCGGTGTCCTCGAAACGCTTGTTGGCCCATTTCACCATGATGCCGATGGCGACGAACGCCAGCACGATGGCGATCAGGAACGGCCAGATGCCCTCGGCGGTGATGGCCGCCGGCATATTCAGGCCACGGTTGCTCAGGTAGAACATGTTCCACAGGTTATGACTGCCGCGTGGGCCAGGCATGGTCAGGAACACGGCGAAATACCAGAACAGGATTTGCAGCAGCGGCGGAATGTTGCGGAAGGTCTCCACATACACGGTGGCCAGCTTGTTGACCATCCAGTTGGACGACAGCCTGGACACCCCGATGACAAACCCCAGCACAGTGGCCAGGATCACGCCGATGAACGTCACCAGCAGGGTGTTGAGCAGCCCGATCACAAAGACGCGCGAGTAGGTGTCCGACTCGGTGTAGGGGATCAGGTGCTGGGCGATGCCGAAGCCGGCACTGCGGTCAAGGAAGTCGAAGCCGGACGTGATGCCGCGGTGTTGCAGGTTGGTCTGTGTGTTGTTGAACAGGAACCAGCCCAGGGAGATCACCGCCACAATGGTGATGATCTGGAATAGCCACGCACGCACACGTGGATCGGTCAGGGAAAACCCTTTGGGTGCGCCGATTTGATTTTGCATGAAGTGCCCCGGAAGAAAGGGAATGTAACAGCGCCTGGCAGCATTAACGGGCTGCCAGGCGCGGGGCCGACTTAACGTACCGGTGGTGCGTACTGGATGCCGCCATTGTTCCACAGAGCGTTCAGGCCACGGTCAATGGCCAGCGGGGTGCTCTTGCCCAGGTTGCGCTCGAACACTTCACCGTAGTTACCTACCTGCGAAACGATCTTCACTACCCAGTCCTTCGGCAGCTTCAGGTCTTTGCCGTATTCGCCATCGCCGCCCAGCAGGCGAGCCACGTCGGGGTTTTTGGTCGACTTGGCTTCTTCCAGGACGTTCTTGGAAGTGATGCCAGCTTCCTCGGCGTTGAGCATGGCGAACAGGGTCCACTTGACGATGCTGAACCAGTCTTCGTCGCCTTTACGCACGACCGGGCCCAGAGGCTCCTTGGAGATGGTTTCCGGCAGTACCACGTAGTCGCCCGGGGAGGCCAGCTTGGAGCGCTGTGCGTACAACTGCGACTTGTCGGAGGTGAGCACGTCGCAACGGCCGCTTTCCAGCGACTTGGCGCTTTCGTCGGAGGTGTCGAAGGTGATCGGGGTGTATTTCAGGCCGTTGGCGCGGAAGTAGTCCGACACGTTCAGCTCAGTGGTGGTACCGGCCTGGATGCAGATGGTTGCACCGTCCAGCTCCTTGGCACTTTTCACGCCCAGTTTCTTGTTGGCCAGGAAGCCCACGCCGTCATAGTAGGTGACGCCGGTGAACATCAGGCCCATGCCTGCGTCACGGGAACTGGTCCAAGTGGTGTTGCGCGACAGCACGTCGATTTCACCGGACTGCAGCGCGGTGAAGCGCTCCTTGGCGTTCAACTGGCTGAACTTGACCTTGGTGGCGTCACCGAACACAGCGGCAGCCACTGCGCGGCAGACGTCGGCGTCGATGCCCTGGATCTTGCCGGTAGCGTCTGGCACCGAGAAACCAGGCAGGCCATCACTGACGCCGCACTGAATGAAACCTTTCTTCTGAATCGCGTCCAGAGTGGCGCCTGCCTGGGCAAAGCTGCTGACACCGAGAACGGTGGCGGCAGTCAGGACAGCCAGGGTGGATTTCAGCATTTTCATTCAAACCTCCAAAATAGCTCTTGTTGTGTAGAGCGTGTGTCCTGCCGCACCCTTTTGAGGCGATTTCGACCCAGTGTTGGCTTGATTTTGGGTCAAGCGGTGAAGGACGCATTTTTTTGATTGTGTGAGTGCGGCTGCCCTTGCGGTTTGCTGCAAACTCACGGCTCCTTGATCGGTCGAACTGATGAGGCGTTATGGCTCGCCCCTGTCGTTTCGCATGACCCGTGAAAGGTCAGCAATCGGTTTGCGCACCATTGCGCTTTAGCCACCGGGCGTACAGCCTGATAGTGTTACCGGATTGGTATTTCCTTCCACTTGGCGGATACATAGCAAAGCGCGTACCACGTTACAGAGCGCAAGCGTTTCAGCCTCCGTCAATAGGAAAACTTGTACCCTTGCGACATCTTTTTCCCGTATCGCACCGATACGCCCCTTTGCAATGCACTTTATGAGAGCGTTCGCACTTTTTTGGAGCAGTCATGAGCAACCCGATGATCCTCGAACCTACCCAGTCCGCCGACGCCTGTGTGATCTGGTTGCATGGCCTGGGCGCCGACCGCTATGACTTCCTGCCAGTGGCCGAAGCCTTGCAGACCAGCCTGCCCGGCGCACGGTTTATCCTGCCCCAGGCGCCTACCCGGCCAGTGACCATCAACGGCGGCTATGAAATGCCCAGCTGGTATGACATCAAGGCCATGACCCCAGCCCGGGCCATAGACAGCGATCAACTGGATGAATCGGCCGATATGGTCAAGGGCTTGATTGAAGTGCAAGTGGCCTCCGGCATCCCGGCCTCGCGCATTTTCATCGCCGGTTTCTCCCAGGGTGGCGCCGTGGTCTACCACACGGCATTCTCGCGTTACGCCGGTACTTTGGGTGGCGTGATGGCGCTGTCCACCTATGCACCCGGCTTCCACGACGGGGTGCAACTCAGTGCAGCCCAGAAGGCCACCCCGGTGTTGTGCCTGCATGGCACCCGGGACGAAGTGGTATTGCACCCCATGGGTCGCGCGGCCCATGACTTCCTCCACGCCCAGGGCGTGCAGTTGCAATGGCATGAGTACCCGATGGGCCACGAAGTGGTGATCGAAGAAATCCGCGACATCGCCGCCTGGCTCGCGCAAAAGCTCGCCTGACCCCGTGGGAGCGGGCTCTGCCCGCGAAGCAGACGCTGCGGTGCGGCTGATTATCCGTAGTGTCTTTTCGCGGGCAGGCCCGCTCCCACAGGCGCAATGCCTAGAGGCACTACGCCGCGCCCGATTCTTGCATTACACTGCCCGGCGTACATTCCTTAACCAATTAATGAGAAGACCGTGCTCAAAGCACTCAAGAACCTGTTCGGAAAAAGCGAGGCTGAGCCGCTCGCAGCCGAAATGACTGCTGCTGTGGCACCGAGCCTGGCTCGGGAAACGGCCATACCCACGCCAGTGGGGCGTGCAAGCCAAACCGCGCCAGAGGCCCCAGAGCCTGCGCCCCAGGTCCAAGCCGCTGCCCCCGCCCTCGAAGCCGAGCGGGTCAGACCTTCCCCACGCGAACGCAAGCCCAAGCCGGCTGCCGCACTGTGGAAACTGGAAGACTTCAAGGTGGCGCCGCAGGAAGGCAAGACCCGCTTCCACGACTTCAAGCTCTCTGACGAGCTGATGCACGCCATCCATGACCTGGGCTTTCCCTACTGCACGCCCATCCAGGCCGAGGTGATGGGGTTTACCCTGAAGGGCAAGGACGCCATCGGTCGCGCCCAGACCGGCACCGGCAAGACCGCAGCCTTCCTGATTTCGATCATCACCCAGTTGCAGCAGACGCCACCGCCCAAAGAGCGCTACATGGGCGAGCCGCGGGCACTGATCATCGCCCCTACCCGCGAACTGGTGGTGCAGATCGCCAAGGACGCGGCCAACCTGACCAAGTACACCGGCCTGAACGTGATGACCTTCGTCGGTGGCATGGACTTCGACAAGCAACTCAAGCAGCTCGAAGCACGCCACTGCGACATCCTGGTGGCCACTCCGGGCCGCCTGCTGGATTTCAACCAGCGCGGCGAAGTGCACCTGGACATGGTCGAGGTGATGGTGCTGGACGAAGCCGACCGCATGCTCGACATGGGCTTCATCCCCCAGGTCCGTCAGATCATTCGCCAGACCCCGCCGAAAAGCGAACGCCAGACCCTGCTGTTCTCGGCCACCTTCACCGAAGACGTGATGAACCTGGCCAAGCAATGGACCACCGACCCTGCCATTGTCGAGATCGAGCCGGAAAACGTGGCCAGCGAAACCGTGGAACAGCACGTCTACGCGGTGGCCGGCAGCGACAAATACAAGTTGCTGTACAACCTGGTCAACGACAACGGCTGGGAGCGGGTGATGGTGTTCGCCAACCGCAAGGATGAAGTACGGCGCATCGAGGAAAAACTGGTGCGCGATGGCGTCAACGCCGCGCAATTGTCGGGCGATGTACCACAGCACAAGCGCATCAAGACCCTGGAAGGCTTCCGCGAGGGCAAGATTCGCATCCTGGTGGCCACCGACGTGGCAGGCCGCGGCATCCACATTGATGGCATCAGCCACGTGATCAACTTCACCCTGCCGGAAGACCCGGACGACTACGTGCACCGCATTGGCCGTACCGGCCGTGCCGGCATGAGCGGCGTGTCCATCAGCTTTGCCGGCGAAGACGATTCCTACCAGCTGCCGTCCATCGAGGCCCTGCTGGGCCGCAAGATCAGTTGTGAAACGCCGTCGACCGAGCTGCTGCGGCCGGTGCAACGCAAGCACCCCTGATCGGCGTAGCGCCCTGACGCGGCCTGGCGGCCGCCGTGTTGGTGTAGCCGCGCCGTAGGCTGCGGCGACACCGCAGTGGTACAGCGTTATTGCCAGCGATCAGCCGCCTGATTGTCGCTGGCCTTGCCTTCCACCCAGCGCTCGCCTTCCCCGGTCTGTTCCTTCTTCCAGAACGGCGCGCGGGTTTTCAGGTAGTCCATGATGAAGTTGCAGGCGTCGAACGCCGCCTGCCGATGAGCACTGGCCACGCCGACAAACACGATCGGCTCGCCCGGTTCCAGGGCGCCGACGCGGTGCAGCACCTCGACCTTGAGCAACGGCCAGCGCTGTTCGGCCTCGATTACGATCTTGCCCAAGGCCTTTTCGGTCATGCCCGGGTAATGCTCCAGGCACATGCCTGACACCTCCAGGCCGTCGTTGAAGTCCCGCACGTAGCCGACAAAACTCACCACCGCGCCCACGCCGACGTTGGCGGCATGCATGGCATTGACCTCCGCACCCGGATCAAACGCATCAGGTTGCACGCGAACGCCCATGATCAACCCCCGGTCACAGGTGGGAAGAAGGCCACTTCGTCGCCATCGGCCACCGGCTCATCAAGCTTGCACAGATCCTGGTTGCAGGCACACATCAGGTTGGCCTCGCCTAGCACGCTCCAGTTGCCGCCACGCTCCAGCAGTTCCTGGCGCACGTCCTCCAGCGTGGCGAAGGTCCCGTTCAGCTCCTCGCCGTCCATGCCCATAGCTTCGCGGTAGCGGGCGAAATACACCACATTGATGTTCATGCCGGCACCGCCTGGTAGTCACCACTCTTGCCGCCGGTCTTTTCCAGCAGCCGCACGCTCTCGATGATCATGCCCTTGTCCACCGCCTTGCACATGTCATAGAGGGTCAGTGCGGCGACGCTGGCAGCGGTCAACGCTTCCATCTCGACCCCGGTCTGCCCGGCCAGCTTGCAGCGCGCCACGATGCGCACCGCATCGGCGCCGTCGGCCGACAACTCGACCTTGACGCTGGTGAGCATCAGCGGGTGGCACAGGGGAATCAGGTCGCTGGTCTTTTTGGCTGCCTGAATGCCAGCAATGCGCGCCACGGCGAACACATCACCCTTGGGGTGGCCGCCGTCAACAATCATCTGCAGGGTTTGCGGGAGCATCCGCACCCGTGCTTCGGCCACAGCTTCACGAGACGTCACCGCTTTTTCAGTGACATCGACCATGTTGGCACGGCCCTGGGAATCGAGATGGGTCAGCAATTGCCTTGCTCCTATGCGGGGGAGCGGCAATTGTAACCCCTTTGGGGAGCTGCAAGCTTTAAGCTGCAAGCTGTTCGGCGACTAGCTTGCAGCTTGCAGCTACTCCTCAGAGGTGAGACTCGGCGTACTCGGCCAGGATCGAGCGTGGCACCCCTTGCAGGGTGATATGCACCCCATTGGGGAAATCCTTGAAACGCTCGGTCAGGTAGGTCAGGCCAGAGCTTGGCGCCGACAGGTACGGGGTGTCGATCTGCGCCAGGTTACCCAGGCAGATCACCTTGGAACCGGCGCCCGCACGGGTGATGATGGTTTTCATCTGGTGCGGGGTGAGGTTCTGACATTCGTCGATCAGAATCAGGCTCTGCTGGAAGCTGCGGCCCCGGATGTAGTTCAGCGACTTGAACTGCAGCGGCACCTTGCTCAGGATGTAATCGACACTGCCGTGGGTGTTTTCATCGTCCATGTGCAGCGCTTCGAGGTTGTCGGTGATGGCCCCCAGCCAAGGTTCCATCTTTTCCGCCTCGGTGCCCGGCAGGAAACCGATCTCCTGATCAAGCCCCTGCACGCTGCGCGTGGCAATGATGCGCCGGTAACGCTTGGTCACCATGGTTTGCTCGATGGCTGCGGCCAACGCCAGGATGGTCTTGCCCGAACCCGCTGCACCGGTCAGGTTGACCAGGTGAATGTCCGGGTCCAGCAGGGCAAACAGCGCCAGTGCCTGATGCACGTCACGTGGTTTCAGGCCCCAGGCTTCCTGGTGCAGCAGCGGTTCCTGATGCAGGTCCAGCAGCATCAGTTCATCGTCCTTTACCCCCTTGATCCAGCCGACAAAGCCCTGTTCATCAATGATGAACTCATTAATGTGCACCGCAGGCAGTGGTTCCTGAAGTTGCACGCGATGCCAGGTGCGGCCATGGTCCTGGCGAGTCTCGACCTTGCTGACTCGGTCCCAGAACGAGCCCGTCATTTCGTGATAGCCGCGCGACAGCAGGGACACGTCGTCCACCAACTGGTCGGTGCTGTAGTCCTCGGCCGCAATTCCGCAGGCACGCGCCTTGAGGCGCATGTTGATGTCTTTGGTGACCAGCACCACGTCCCAGTCTTTCTTGCGCTCGTGCAGGTCAACCAGCTGGTTGATGATGATGTTGTCGTTGAGGTTGCCCGGCAGCACCGTGGTGGGTGGGCCGCCCTTGGTCATCAGAATGGACAGGAAGCCCTTGGGGGCGCCCTTGCCGCGTTGGATCGGAACGCCCAGCTCGACATCTGCCGGGCAGGCATCGCCCAGGGTCTGGTCGATCAGCCGAATGGCCTGACGGCACTCGGCAGCCACCGATTGCTTGCCGCTCTTCAACTTGTCCAGTTCTTCCAGAACTGTCATGGGAATGGCGACGTGATGCTCTTCAAAATTCAGCAAAGCGTTTGGATCGTGGATCAGTACATTGGTATCGAGCACATAAAGGATTGGCTTGTCGGAAGAAATGGTGCGTCCTTGATCATCCATACTCGGTCACCTTTGAGAGAGCCGTTCGACGCAATACCTGAACGGTGCTGCGCCGCGAAGTGACCGCCGCTTCCGCACGACCCAGAGGGCTGTGGTCGAACGGAACTGCAACTGACGATGGGCCGGGTGCGACGCCACCTGTGTTGCAGGGTTCGGCGATCTGTCTTCGTAATACCGCAAAACCCATGACGTTAAAAAGCACTTTGACGCTTTTTTGAAGTTTATTTTTCTGCATGACGAATAACGCTTGGCGACGGGTGAAAGCACCGTTAAAGTCAGAAGTCCACCCCGCATCAAATCCCTCGAAAATTTACCCCCTGCCGCCGCCATCCTCCCTGTTTAAAGGGGTTTGCCGCTTTTCATTGAAATTGACGACAATCCTGCCAGCCGATGCCTGCCTGTGCGGTCTGCTTGAGCAGCCACGGCAACGCGACTTGAACCTTGGCCTGGGTATCATGGAATGCGATCACGCCATGACGCCATAACAGCATCAGCGTCAGCACGCGCTGGGCGCTCTGCTCGGCCGAGAGCTGGCTGTTAGTGTCCAGCGAATCGATGTCCCACAGCGCCACTTTCATTTGCTGGGTGGTCAGGAAGGCATTGGCGTCGGGACGACGCGTGCCGTACGGAGGCCGAAACAGCGGCACGTAGTTATCCGGTAGCTCGCCCTGCACCGCCGTGGTGGTACGCGTAATCGAGCCCTCCCAGTCGTTCCAGTCAGCATGGGATCGATACTGCCAGCCCTGCACACCCACACACTGGCCCTTGTAGAGAGCAACGAGGCTGCCCGGCTCGCCCTTGTCGCGGCGGTTGGTGAAGTTCTGTCCCAGCACAAAGAAGGTGGCATTGATGCTTTGCTTGCGCAGGAAATCAGCGACCCATTCAGTGCTGCCTACCGCCACGCTGGGGCCGCTGTCAAACGTCAGCAGAAACACTCTATCGTTGAAATCGCTGCCGTTCAGCTCGTTATCAGAGATTTTCAGCACTTCGCTGCTAATCTGCGGAGACAACGCCGCCTTGCGCAACAGCTCGTCCACATAGATAAGGTCGAACACCCGCGCCGGGGCACCCCAGTTGGCATAGAAGGAATCGGGGGCGACGGCAAAATTGTTGGCCTGGGTACGCAAGTCGTCCAGGCTGTCGATGGCGAAACAGAACGAGGCATCCTGCTCGCAGCTTTGCTGGGCCTGGTTGTAGTTCTGCCACAGCTGCTTCCACAACTGCTGGCGCAACTCGTTGATGGCCACCATGTTCACCGTGCGCAGGTCCAGGCGGTCGGCCAGGTCAGCTTCGTCCAGTGACTCCGATTGCAGCAACACATGGGAAAACATGAGGATCTCGGCCCGCGATGCCACGTCGAACAGGGCGGGAGAGCTCAGGGCCTCCGGCCATGAACTGCGGTCGATGGTGGCCACGGGAGGCGGCACGGCGGCCTGGGCAGCGACGCTGGCCAGGGCAGCAAGAAGCAGGCAGGCAAGGCGCAAGGGTGGTCTCTCCATGAGGGGAATGCCCGGCATCATAAACCATCGCACTTGTAGCCGCTGCCGCGAGGCTAGGCGTCCAGTTTCAGGTTCCTGGCAACCACCACCGATCTCACTATCGGGTTAATAGATGGAGTTCCCTGCCCCCAGCCCCTAAAATCGCGCCCACGATAAATGGAGACGAATTCATGCTGACGGTGATTTCCCCCGCCAAGACCCTCGATTACGAAACGCCCCCGGCCACTGACCGCTTCACCCAGCCCCAGTACCTGGACCACAGCCAGGAGCTGATTCAGATCCTGCGTGAACTGGCGCCTGCGAAAATCAGCGAGCTGATGCACCTGTCCGACAAGCTGGCCGGCCTCAACGCCGCGCGCTTCGGCAGCTGGAACCCGGCGTTCACCCCCGAGAACGCCAAGCAAGCCCTGCTGGCCTTCAAGGGTGACGTGTACACAGGCCTGGACGCCAACAGCCTCACCGACGATGACTTCAGCTATGCCCAGGACCACCTGCGCATGCTGTCCGGGCTTTACGGCCTGCTGCGCCCCCTGGACCTGATGCAACCCTACCGCCTGGAAATGGGCACCAAGCTGGCCAATGCCCGCGGCAAGGACCTCTACGCCTTCTGGGGCACGCGCATCAGCCAATGGCTGAACGAAGCCCTGGCAGAGCAAGGCGATGACGTGCTGCTGAACCTGGCCTCCACCGAGTATTTCTCGTCGGTCAAGCGCACCGCCCTGAAGGCCCGCATCATCAATGTCGACTTCAAGGACCTGAAGAACGGCCAGCACAAGATCATCAGCTTCTATGCCAAGAAAGCCCGCGGCATGATGAGCCGTTTTGTCATCCGGGAACGCATCAACGATCCCCAGGCCCTCAAGCAGTTCGACCAGCAAGGCTATTACTACAGCGCCGACCATTCGAAACCCGACCACCTGGTTTTCCTGCGCGATCACGCCGACGACTGAAGCGCGTTTTCGGTGCACTGTTTTGTCCTACAAAACGTGCACCGCTCCCCCTCCCCAAATATGCACATTGCCACTACTCGCCATGAAATTGGCGTCAAATACCCGTCAAATTAGATTATATCCATCAGCCATTCAGCTTCTGTTCAGGAAATTTCGATTTTTTTGACGACTTTTTTTTGAATGCTGGCACAAAAACATGACGCCGCCGCAACTCCCTGCCCACACAGGGCAGAACCGTAGTGTGCTATCAATTTGAAAGCATTTGTACGGATGAAAATCTTGAAGATTTTGTCATCCAGCCGTTCGGGGTTCAGGAACTAATCACAAATTTCGCTGCTCATACCACCCGTAACGATTCTCGAGCGCTATGTGAGAGATGACCTACAGGGAGATTGGAAATAGTGTTGAGCATGAAGCTCGTGAAACTTTGATTGCACCGTCATGTGAATGATCAAAAGTTGATCTCAGGAGAGAACGCACCAAAGAAGTCCGCAAATTGGCCAAGCCAGAGCCCCGTTTACCGAGCTCCTGCAAAGCGTCTTAGTGCTTGATTTCATTGGCGTACAGCCAAGATCGCAGTCAGCACTGCAAGCAAGGAAGTCGCTTTTGTAATACAGGCTGGCTACACATCAGGGCAATTGCCCACTACACGGCCAAGTGCTGCCCAACTTGAGTGCATTCTGACGCACTCATTATTAAAACATGCCTGCAAGCGGGAGTTTGGACATTAAGTTGTCACACTTCCGAGTGCGCAAATGCGGCTGGTTAATTAAACCCGGTCCGACTCTTACTTGTTTGAGTCGGCGTGATAACACATGAGGTGAATGCGATGCGTATCAGCATCTTCGGTTTGGGTTATGTCGGTGCAGTCTGTGCCGGTTGCCTGTCTGCACGCGGTCACGACGTGGTTGGCGTGGATATCTCCAAGGCCAAGATTGACCTTATCAACAACGGCAAATCGCCGATTGTGGAACCGGGCCTGGAAGAACTTCTGGCACAGGGAATTCAAAGCGGCCGCCTGCGTGGCACTACCGACTTCTCGGAAGCCATTCGTGACACCGACCTGTCCATGCTCTGCGTGGGTACGCCCAGCAAGAAGAACGGCGACCTGGAGCTCAACTACATCGAATCGGTGTGCCGTGAAATCGGTTTCGTCCTGCGCGACAAGACCACCCGCCACACCGTGGTGGTACGCAGCACCGTGCTGCCAGGCACCGTGAAAAACGTGGTGATCCCGATTCTGGAAGACTGCTCGGGCAAAAAAGCCGGCGTGGACTTCGGCGTGGCGGTGAACCCCGAGTTCCTGCGTGAATCCACCGCCATCAAGGACTACGACCACCCGCCGATGACCGTCATCGGTGAGTTCGATGCAGCCTCGGGCGACGCCCTGCAGTCGCTGTACGAAGAACTCGACGCGCCGATCATCCGCAAGGACATCGAAGTGGCCGAGATGATCAAGTACACCTGCAACGTGTGGCACGCCACCAAGGTGACCTTCGCCAACGAGATCGGCAACATCGCCAAGGCCGTGGGCGTGGATGGCCGTGAAGTGATGGACGTGGTGTGCCAGGACAAGGCCCTGAACCTGTCCCAATACTACATGCGCCCAGGCTTTGCCTTCGGCGGCTCGTGCCTGCCCAAGGACGTGCGCGCCCTGACCTACCGCGCCAGCTCCCTGGACGTGGACGCCCCGCTGCTCAACTCGCTGATGCGCAGCAACGTGTCCCAGGTGCAAAACGCCTTCGACATCATCTCCAGCCACGACAAGCGCAAGGTCGCCCTGCTGGGCCTGAGCTTCAAGGCCGGCACCGATGACCTGCGCGAAAGCCCGC
Organism: Pseudomonas sp. M47T1; assembly: GCF_000263855.1. Classification (GTDB taxonomy): domain Bacteria; phylum Pseudomonadota; class Gammaproteobacteria; order Pseudomonadales; family Pseudomonadaceae; genus Aquipseudomonas. The sequence goes on along the minus strand of NZ_AJWX01000016.1, from coordinate 91,598 downwards.
TGGTAGAGCTGGCCGAAATGCTCATCGGCAAGGGCTTCGAGCTGAAAATCTACGACAGCAACGTCGAGTACGCCCGTGTCCACGGCGCGAACAAGGACTACATCGAATCGAAGATCCCGCACGTGTCCTCGCTGCTGGATTCGGACTTCGAAGGCGTCATCAACAACTCCGACGTGATCATCCTGGGTAACCGCGACGAGAAATTCCGTTCGCTGGTGGAATCGGTGCCGCACGGCAAGCAGGTCATCGACCTGGTGGGCTTCATGCCTAACACCACATGCCCGCAAGCCCGCACCGAAGGGATCTGCTGGTAAGGCCGCCGGGCCTGCCGGTGCGCCGGCAGGCCCGCTTTCCCTATCAGGACTTGCCCGACAATCGATACGGACGCAGATCATGCACAGGCTAAAACACGGTCTTCTACAGGCCGCCGGATGGTTGTTCTACCTGACATTGCTGATGGCACTTGCCCTGGCGTTGCCAACGACCCTTTTCGACTCGCAATCGAAAGACTTTATTTTCCTGATTGGCGCCGTAGGCATCTGGCGCTATTCCATGGGCGCCACGCACTTTGTGCGCGGCATGCTGTTCCTGTACGTGGTGTATCCGCACCTGCGCCGCAAGGTCCGCAAATTGGGCGCCTCGGCCGACCCCAGCCACGTGTTCCTGATGGTCACCAGCTTTCGCATCGACGCGCTGACCACCGCCCAGGTATACAGCTCGGTGATTCGCGAAGCCATCAACTGCGGCTACCCCACCACCGTGGTGTGCTCGCTGGTGGAGATGTCCGATGAACTGCTGGTCAAGGCGCTGTGGGCCAAGATGGCTCCCCCAGACCGCGTCTCGCTGGACTTCGTGCGCATCGCCGGTACCGGCAAGCGTGACGGCCTGGCCTTCGGCTTCCGTGCCATCTCGCGCCACCTGCCTGACGACAACGCGGTAGTGGCGGTGATCGACGGCGACACCGTGCTGGCCGATGGCTGCGTACGCAAGACCGTGCCCTGGTTCAAGCTGTACGAGAACGTCGGCGGCCTAACCACCAACGAGTTCTGCGAAGTGCGCGGCGGCTACATCATGAGCGAATGGCACAAGCTGCGCTTCGCCCAGCGCCACATCAACATGTGCTCCATGGCCCTGTCCAAGCGCGTGCTGACCATGACCGGGCGCATGTCGGTGTTCCGCGCCACCGTGGTCACCAACCCCGAATTCATCGCCGACGTGGAAAGCGACTCGCTGGAACATTGGCGCCTGGGCCGCTTCAAGTTCTTGACCGGCGACGACAAGTCCAGTTGGTTCAGCCTGATGCGCCTGGGCTACGACACCTTCTACGTGCCTGATGCCGCCATCAACACCGTGGAGCACCCGCCCGAGAAGAGCTTCCTGAAGGCCAGCCGCAAACTGATGTACCGCTGGTACGGCAACAACCTGCGCCAGAACTCCAGAGCGCTGGGCCTGGGCGTGCGCCGCCTGGGTGTGTTCACCAGCATCGTGCTGTTCGACCAGCGCGTGTCCATGTGGACCAGCCTGCTGGGCCTGACGGCCGCGATCATTGCCAGCCTCAAGTTCAACATTGCGTTCTTGCTGGGTTACCTGCTGTGGATCGGCATGACCCGATTGATCCTGACCATCATGCTGTTGTGTTCAGGACACTCCGTCGGGCCCGCCTATCCGGTGATCCTGTATTACAACCAGATCGTCGGCGCCATGATGAAGATCTACGTCTTCTTCCGCCTCGACAAGCAGTCCTGGACCCGCCAGCCCACCGTGCTCAAACGCGATCTCGCCAGCTTTCAACAATGGTTCAACACCTGGTCTTCCCGGACCATGACGTTCTCGGCCGCCAGCATTTTCGTGGCTGTGCTGTTCGTGATCGTGTGAGCCGGACACTAATGGATTAAGTAGGAATTACCGCCATGAATAACGCCGTGAACGTCAATGTTGTGCATGAATCGGAAGCCCAGCGCCAGCACGCCCGGGTCAAGCTGCCCGCCAAACTGCGTTACCAGGGGCCCAACCGCGAGACCATCGAGGTGCGCATCGAAGACCTGTCGGCCGGCGGCCTGGCCTTCAACGCGCCCAAGCCGCTGAAAGAAGGTGAAGTGCACCGCGGGCGCCTGATGTTCGTGATCGACACCCTGGGCCTGGGCATGGACATCGAGTTCCAGGTGCGCTCGTTCAACGACAGCACCGGCCGGGTCGGTTGCCAGTTCCAGAACCTGGAACAGCAGGACATCGCCACCATGCGCCACCTGATCACCTCGCACCTGAGCGGCGAGATCATCAGCGTTGGCGACGTGCTGGGCACCCTGCAGCGCGACAACTTCACCAAGGCGCGCAAGGACAAGAAAGTAGGCGCTGGCCAGTCGGCGTTCGCCCGCCTGAAAGCCGTGACCTTCAGCGCCGGTGTGTTCGTGGTAGGCCTGGCAGCGTTCGGTTTCGTACTCAAGTCGGTGTACGGCCTGTACTTCGTCACCCACGCCCAGGCGGGCCTGGTGTCGGCGCCGTCAATGAACATCACCATGCCCCGCGACGGTACCGTGCAAAGCCTGGTAGGCGCTGATGGCATGGCCCCCAAGGGCGCACCGCTGGCCAGCTTCAGCACCAGCATGCTTGACGTGCTCAAAGGCAACCTGGACCCGGACCAGCTGCAACCGGACAAGATCACCGAGCTGTTCGGCAAGCAAATGACCGGCACCCTGACCTCACCGTGTGACTGCACCGTGGGCCAGCAACTGGTCGCCGACGGCCAGTACGCCAGCAAGGGCGACGTGATCTTCACCCTGGTACCGCGCAACACCACCGCCAACGTCGAGGCGCGTTTCGCCTATCGCCAGTTCGGCGACATTACCCCGGGCACCCCGGTGAACTTCCAGGTCGCCGGCGAGAACAGCGTGCGCCAGGGCAAGGTGGTCAATGCCACCAGCATCAACCCGCTGGACCTGTCCTCAGACTTGCGCGTGCAGATCCAGCCAGACGAGCCGCTCAACAGCAACCTCACCGGCCGTGCCGTCGATGTCAGCAGCGACCGTGGTCCGTCGCTGAACTGGCTGATGGACAAAGCCATGGCCGCCGGCCAGTAAGTCGGAATCGAGGAGAACACCTGTGGCTAGCACACTAAAAAAATTGCCAGGATCGGCGCTGTTGGGCCTGGCCGTCGCCATCGGCCTGGCCGGTTGCGCGGGCCTGCCGGACCAGCGGTTGGCCAACGAAGCCTTGAAACGTGGCGACACGGCGCTGGCCCAGCAGAACTATCAGCAACTGGCGGACCTGGGCTACACCGAAGCCCAGGTGGGCCTGGCCGATATTCAGGTGGGCACCCGCGACCCCGAGCAACTGCGCCAGGCCGAGGCGACTTACCGCGCCGCGGCCGATACCTCGCCACGGGCCCAGGCTCGCCTGGGCCGGTTGTTGGCCCTCAAGCCACACCCTACCCAAGCCGAGCAGCGCGAAGCCGAAGGGCTGTTGAAAAAAGCTTTTGCCAATGGCGAGGGCAACACCCTGACGCCGCTGGCCATGCTCTACCTGCAATACCCCAACACTTTCCCGGGCGTGAATGCCCAGGAAAAAATCAACCAGTGGCAGGCAGCCGGCTACGCCGAAGCCAACCTGGCGCAAGTATTGGTCTACCGCATCCAGGGCACCTACGACCAGCACCTGGATGACGTGGAAAACCTGTGCCGCAAAGCATTGAAAGTGGCCGACGTGTGCTACGTGGAATTGGCTACCGTGTACCAGAAACGCCAGCAGACCGACCGTCAGCAAGCACTGCTGGCCCAGTTGCAGGCCGCCTACGCCAGCGGCGCGGTACCGGCCATGCGCGTGGACGCCGTGGCCCGCGTGCTGGGTGACGCCACCCTGGGCCAGACCGACGAGAAAACCGCCCAGGCCATGCTGGAAAAGATCGCCCCGGTGTACCCGGCGTCCTGGGTCAGCCTGGCGCAATTGCTCTACGACTTCCCCGAACTGGGGGACGTGGACAAGATGATGGAGTACCTGGACAAGGGCCGCAACGCCGACCAGCCGCGCGCCGAATTGCTGCTGGGCAAGGTGTACTACGAAGGCAAGCTGGTGATCCCGGACGCGAAGAAGGCCGAGCAGCATCTCAAGGCTGCCGCGCCTACGCAAATCAGTGCTCACTACTACCTGGGCCAGATCTACCGCCGTGGCTACCTGGGCGAACCCGAGCCGCAGAAGGCCGTCGACAACCTGCTGATGGCCGCCCGCGGTGGCCAGGCCAGCGCCGACTTCGCCCTGGCGCAACTGTACTCCGGCGGCCGTGGCACTCAGCCCAATCCGGTGTACGCCTACATGTTCGTGCAGCTGGCCAAGGCCCAGCCTGACCCAGCCCAACCCGTCCTGGACCTTGCCACACAGCTGGAAACCACGATGACGCCCGACCAGCGCACCCAGGCCCAGCAACTGCTGCAACAAGAACAGCATGTGCGCGGTGCCATGAACCAGAACAGCAGCATTGCCCTGCAGACGCTGGAAGACGAAGACGGTGAGGACAAATCGCTATGAGATTGAACCAATGGATGAAAGCCGGCATTGGCCTGGGTTTCGCCGCACTCTGGTCCTGCCCGACACTGGCAGCCCTGACCGCTGACCAGAACTTCGGCATCGAGGTAAAGGGCACGCTGCAATCGGAAGACGACCGCGACCTGGGTACCCGTGACGGCGGCGACGTCAACGGCCTGGGCCTGGACCTGCGCCCTTGGCTGTATGGCCAGTGGGGCAACTGGAGCGCCTATGCCATGGGCCAGTTGGTGACGGCCACCGACACCATCCAGACCGACACCCTGCAAGAGTCCAACGTCACCAGCGACAGCACCGCCAGCGGCCGCGAGCAGAAAAAGAACTACCTGGCCATGCGCGAATTCTGGGTCGGCTACAGCGGCTTCACGCCCTACCCTGGCGAGATCCTGAAGTTCGGCCGCCAGCGCCTGCGCAACGATGACGGCGAGTGGAAAGACACCAACATCGAAGCCCTGAACTGGGACTTCGACACCACCTTGCTGCGTGCACACGCCGGCGTGGCCGAGCGGTTCAGCGAATACCGCACCGACCTCACCGAGCTGTCGGCCAGCGACAAGGACGTACTACACGCCTACGGCGACGTGTCGTACCAGTGGACCCCAGGTCAGTGGATCGGCGTGCGTGCCCACCATACCCACGACAGTGGCAGCCTGCCCCACACTGGCGAGGCCATCGACGATTCGGACAAAAGCAGCACCGGCGACCTGACCTGGCTAGGCCTTGAGGCCGACAGCGATGCCTACAACCACGACAACCTGAACAACATCAATTACTGGGGCAGCCTGACGTTCATGTCCGGCAACCGCGACACCATCGGCAGCGACGTGGTGAACGGCCAGACAGTGGCTGGCACCAAGGACTCGGGGCACGTCGACGGTTGGGCCACCGACTTGGGCCTGCGCGTGCACCTGGACCCGAACTGGCAAGTGGGCGGCGCCTACTCGCGTGCCAGCAGTGACTACGAACAGAACGGCCTGCAAAGCAACCGCTCGACCTGGACCGGCACCCGTGCCCGCGTGGCCCGCTTCGGCGAGGCCTACCAGGCGGAAATGGCCAACGTGCAAAGCGCCTCGCTGTTCACCTCCTGGCAGTTGCGCGATGAATACGACGCCAGCCTGATCTACCACAAGTTCTGGCGCGTGGACGGCAGCAAGGGTATCGGCACCAACACCCTGGACGCGGTGAACACCACCAACGACCCGGAAAACCCGACCGATATCACCTCAATCAGCTCGCTGCCGCTCAGTGACGGTGACAAGGACCTTGGCCAGGAGATGGACTTGGTAGTCAGCAAGTACTTCAAGCAAGGCCTGCTGCCTGCGGCGCTGAGCCAGTCGGTTGACGAGCCTTCGGCGTTGGTGCGCCTGCGCGCCGGTGTGTTCAAGCCAGGCTCGGCCTACGGCAGCGGTACTGACACCTATATGCACCGCGCCTTTATCGACGTGATCTGGCGCTTCTGATGCGACTGCGAAGGGAGTGCGATGAAATGATGAATTCAGACAGATTGCCGTTGCCCAGGGCGCTGCTTGCCACTGTCCTGCTGCTGGCCAGCGGCCTGGCCCTGGCCAGTGCCCCCGCCGCGCACCCGGCGGCGCATCCGGCCACCGCACCGGCACCGGACAAGGACGAAGCCAAGACGTTGCAGCAGGCCAAGACCTACACCGTGACCACTGCGCCACCGGAGTCGCTGGAGCTGGCCGCGCCGAAATTGCCTGATTTGACGGGTTACACCGCCCAGGCCGTGGCCGCCAAGATCGACCGCCGCAAGCCGGGTAAAATCGTGGTCAAGCGCATGCTGCAGGAAGACGTGCTCAAGGAATTCATCGGCGGCGACAACAAGATGACCGAATGGGTAAACCGCCAGCACGGCATTCCCCAGGCCATCTTCATCGAGGACGGCTACGTCAACCTCACCGATCTGGTGCGCAAGCTGCCCAAGCAGTACATCCGTGAAACCTCGCCCGGCGTTTACCTGGCGCGCCTGCCGATTGTGGTCGGGCACACCGGCATCATGGAAATCGACAAGCACACCAAGGAACTGCGCCTGTCCCAGGAAGGCGGTGCGTTCATTGTCAACGATGGCAAGCTGTTCATACGTGACACCCGGGTAATGGGCTGGCGCGAGGCCGACAACGGCCCCTCCACCTTCCGTGATCCCAAGGACTTCCGCCCGTTCCTGTTGTCCTGGGGCGGCACGCAGACCTACATGGTCAACACCGTGATGGCGAGCATGGGCTACAACCAGTCCAAGTCCTACGGGGTGAGCATTTCCCAGTACACGCCGAACATGAGCGCACAGATGAACCGCGCCCAGCCCACCGGCTGGATCATCGGCAGCACTTTCTCGGACATGTGGTACGGCTTCTACTGCTATGAAACCAGCGACTTCGTGGTCAAGAGCAACACCTACCACGACAACGTGATCTACGGCATCGACCCCCACGACCGTTCTCACGGCCTGATCATCGCCGACAACACCGTGTACGGCACCAAGAAGAAGCACGGCATCATTGTTTCGCGGGAAGTGAATGACAGCTTCATCATCAACAACCGCAGCTACGACAACCACCTGTCCGGCATCGTCATCGATCGTAACAGCGTGGGCAACTTGGTGGCCTACAACAAGATCTACAAGAACCACACCGACGGCATCACCCTGTACGAAAGCGCGGACAACCTGCTGTGGGGCAACATGCTGCTGGGCAACAAGCGCCACGGCATCCGCGTGCGCAACAGCACCAACATCCGCCTCTACGAAAACAAGGCGCTGGGCAACGGCCTGACCGGTGTGTATGGCCACATCAAGGACCTGAGCAACACCGACCGCAACATCAAGCTCGACCCCTTCGACGCCCAGGTCTCGCTGATCCTGGTGGGTGGCGAACTGGCCGGCAACGGCACCGGGCCGCTGTCCATCGACTCGCCCCTGTCGGTTGAGATGTACCGCGTGTCCATGCTCGCCCCGACCAAAGCCAGCGGCATCAGCTTCACCGGCATCCTGGGCGAACGCCAGGCCGAAATCATGGACCTGATGGTTCGCCAACAAAAAGCCGTGCTGATCGACCCCGTCGAACGCCAGACCGAAATGCAGGACTGAGGATGAATTTCATGCACCCCACATTGATCAAGCTGCTCAGCCTGTCGGGCCTTGCCGCCGCGATGCTGGCCGCCAACGGCGCCAAGGCCCAGGACTTCGCCGCGCCCAAATACCAGGCCGCCCCGTGCTGCAGCCTGTGCCCGGCCGCCCACGACGCCAAGAACTACGTCACCCGCTACCAGCAGAATTTCACCACCCTGGTACAGGCCCAGGGCGACTGGCTGTTCCGTACCCAGGAAGACCTGCGCACCGAGTTCGACACCAGCCCTGAAGGCTACCGCCGCATGAAGGAGTTGCACGACGCCTTCAAGAGCAAGGGCGTGGAGTTGGTGGTGGTGTACCAGCCCACCCGTGGGCTGGTGGACCGCAACAAACTGTTCCCGGCCGACCGCGACAAGTTCGACTACGCCAAGGCGCTGAAAAACTACCAGGCCATGCTCGGTCGCTTCGCCAGCATGGGCTACAACGTGCCGGACCTGTCGCCGCTGACCAACGAACAACAGGCCCACGATTTCTACTTCCGCGGCGACCAGCACTGGACCCCGTACGGCGCCCAGCGCACGGCAAAAATCGTTGCCGAGACGGTGAAAAAAATGCCTGCCTTCGCCGATATTCCCAAGCGCGAGTTCGAGACCAAGTTGTCCGGGCGCATGGGCAAGACCGGCACCCTGCACAACATGGCCGGGCAGCTGTGCGGCACCAGCTACGCCATCCAGTACATGGACCAGTTCACCACCGAGCCCAAGGGCGAAGCCTCTGACAGCGACCTGTTCAGCGACGCCGGTACCCCGCAGATCACCCTGGTGGGCACCAGCCACAGTGGCAAGAACTACAACTTCGCCGGCTTCCTGGAACAGGACATCGGCGCCGACATCCTCAACGTGGCCTTCCCCGGCGGCGGCCTGGAGGGCTCGATGCTGCAGTACCTGGGCAGCGACGACTTCCAGAAACACCCACCGAAAATCCTCATCTGGGAATTCTCGCCGCTGTACCGCCTGGACCAGGAGACCATCTACCGGCAGATGATGTCGATGCTGGACAACGGCTGCGAAGGCAAGACCGCCGAACTGCAAGCCAGCACCACGCTGAAGACCGGTACCAACGAGCTGCTGATCAACGGTCGCAATGGCATCAAGGACCTGCATAACGGCAATCACCAGATCGACATCAAGTTTGCCGACACCTCGGTCAAGACCCTGCACGCCACCCTGTGGTACCTGAACGGTCGCCATGAAGACCTGAAGATCGAAAAACCGACGACATCCGAAACCGACGGGCGCTTTGCCTTCGAGTTGCGCAACGACGAGGACTGGGCCGCGCAGAACCTGCTGGCCCTGGAGGTGCAAGGCCCGGATGCCGGCCAGCCCGCCCAGAAAGTCGAAGCCACCGTGTGCAAGCGCAACGTCTTCCCTGGCGTTCAGCAATCGCCCAAGCAACAGAACGCCCAAGCCGGACTGTGAGGTTAGTCATGAACCACGCCAAGACCCTACGCCACCTGCTCGCCCCGACCCTGCTGGGCCTGGCCATGTTCGCCGCCAACGCCCAGGCCGCAGCGCCGCTGCATCCGCCACAGGGTTACCTGGCGGCCGTGGACAAGTTCAAGACCAGCCCCAACGACCAGGGCTGCCCAGCCATGCCCACGCCGTACACCCAGAGCCTGCAGTTTCGCAGCAAGTACGAAGGCTCGGACAAAACCCGTTCGACCTTCAATGCCACCTCTGACCAAGCCTTCCGCGATGCCACCAAAAGCATCACCAGCATGGAACGCGGCATCAGCAAGCAGGTGATGGTGTACATGCGCGACGGCAACCCACAGGAGCTCGATTGCACCCTGAACTGGCTGACCGCCTGGGCCCAGGCCGACGCCTTGATGTCCAAGGACTTCAACCACACCGGCAAGTCCATGCGCAAATGGGCGCTGGGCAGCATGGCCTCGGCCTATGTGCGGCTGAAGTTCTCCGACTCTCACCCCCTGGCCAACCACCAGCAGCAGACCCAGGTGATCGAAGCCTGGTTCGGGCGCCTGGCCGACCAGGTGGTCAGCGACTGGAACAACCTGCCGCTGGACCATACCAACAACCACTCGTACTGGGCCGCCTGGTCGGTGATGGCCACGTCCGTGGCGCTGGACCGCCGCGACCTGTTCGACTGGTCGGTGAAGGAATACAAGATCGGCGCCAACCAGGTTGACGCCGACGGCTTCCTGCCCAACGAGGTCAAGCGTCAGCAACGCGCCCTGGCCTACCACAACTATGCCCTGCCACCGCTGTCGATGATCGCCAGCTTCGCCCAGGCCAATGGCGTGGACCTGCGCCAGGAAAATAACGGCGCCCTCAAGCGCCTGGGTGACAAGGTGCTGGCCGGAGTGAAAGACCCGAGCATCTTCGAAGCCAAGAACGGCAAGGACCAGGACATGACTGACCTGAAGGTGGACAGCAAATTCGCCTGGCTGGAGCCCTGGTGCAGCCTTTACACCTGCCCGCCGGATGCACTTGAGCGCAAGCACGAAGGCCAGCCGTTCAAGACCTTCCGCCTGGGCGGCGACCTGACCAAGGTCTACGACCCCGAGCACGAAAAAGGCAACAAGGGCTCGTGAGCTGCTGATGCTGATGCTGATGCTGATGCTGATGCTGATAGTGATAGTGATGCTGATAGTGATGATGTGGGAGCGGGCTCTGCCCGCGAAAAGAACACCGCGTTGTAACTGAAACACCGCAGTGACTGCTTCGCGGGCAGAGCCCGCTCCCACAGGCCCCTTTCAGGCCAGGAATGTGAGTTATCCCCCAGGAATAAATGGGGGGTTTGGGGGGCTTCGGCCCTTGTGTATGGATCAAACAAGGAGAGATCGGGATGGTTTTCTCATCTAACGTGTTCCTGTTCCTGTTCTTGCCGGTCTTTCTCGGCTTGTACTACCTGTGCGGCAATCGTTACCGCAACCTGCTGTTGCTGGTCGCCAGCTACGTGTTCTACGCCTGGTGGCGGGTGGACTTCCTGGCGCTGTTCGCAGCCGTCACCCTGTGGAACTACTGGATCGGCCTGCGCGTAGGCGCCGCCGGCGTGCGTACCAAACCCGCACAGCGCTGGCTGCTGCTGGGCGTGGCCGTGGACCTGTGCGTGCTGGGCTACTTCAAGTACGCCAACTTCGGCGTGGAAAGCATCAACGCCATCATCAGCTCGTTCGGCATGCAGCCATTCATCCTCACCCATGTGCTGTTGCCCATCGGCATCTCGTTCTACATTTTCGAATCGATCAGCTACATCATCGACGTGTACCGCGGCGACACTCCGGCCACGCGCAACCTGATCGACTTCGCCGCGTTCGTGGCCATCTTTCCGCACCTGATTGCCGGGCCGGTGCTGCGCTTCGCCGACCTGGTGGACCAGTTCAACAACCGCACCCACACCCTGGACAAGTTCAGTGAAGGCGCCACGCGCTTCATGCAGGGCTTCATCAAGAAGGTGTTCATCGCCGACACCCTGGCCACAGTCTCTGACCACTGCTTCGCCCTGGCCGCGCCCACCACAGGTGATGCCTGGCTGGGCGCCCTGTCCTATACCGCGCAGTTGTACTTCGACTTCTCCGGCTATAGCGACATGGCCATCGGCCTGGGCCTGATGATGGGTTTCCGCTTCATGGAAAACTTCAAGCAACCCTACATCAGCCAGTCGATCACCGAGTTCTGGCGCCGCTGGCACATCAGCCTGTCCACCTGGCTGCGCGACTACCTGTACATCACCCTGGGCGGCAACCGCAAAGGCACCCTGGCCACCTACCGCAACCTGTTCCTGACCATGCTGCTGGGCGGCCTGTGGCACGGCGCTAACTTCACCTACATCATCTGGGGCGCCTGGCACGGCGCGTGGCTGGCCATCGAGCGCCTGCTGGGCATCAACACCACGCCGCGTGCGCTGAATCCGATCCGCTGGGTACTGACTTTCCTGCTGGTGATCATGGGCTGGGTGATCTTTCGGGCAGAGAACCTGCACGTGGCCTACCGCATGTACGGCGCCATGTTCAGCTTCGGCGACTGGCACCTGTCGGAACTCAATGCCGCCAGCCTCACCGGCCTGCAGGTGGCCACCCTGGTGATCGCCTACATCACCCTGGCTTTCTTCGGCCTGCGTGACCTGTACACCAATCAGCCAAAACCCAAGGCCAAGGCCCCCGTGGCCGAAGCCAACGGCCCGGCCACCGCGCAACCCGGCCTGTACCGCGCCACCCCGGGCGACAACCCGGCGGCGCTGGCCGCCCATGCCCATGGCCACCAGGTGCAAGCCTCGTACTGGACCGTGGACTGGTCGCGCTACCTGATGCGTGCCCTGGTACTGCTGCTGTTCGTGGCGTCGATCCTGAAACTGTCGGCGCAGAGTTTCTCGCCGTTCCTCTACTTCCAGTTTTGAGCGAGCCGACCATGACCCGATCATTACGCATCCTCTACATTCTGCTGTTCCTGGCCGTGTTGCTGGGGCTGGGCCTCTGGTCGCTGTGGAGCTTCGCCAGCTTCAACCGCACCGAACAGATGACCGTGCTCAACGGCAAGTTCACCAAGGCGGTGGAAACCCACTACGACGACCAGTTCCCCATCAAGCGCCTGGGCACCAACCTGTGGGCCGCAGTGGACTTCAAGTTCTTCCATGAAGGCCGCCCCGGCGTGGTGCTGGGCCGCGATCAGTGGCTGTACAGCGATGAGGAATTCGATCCGGTTGCCAATGGCCAACAGATCGAAGCCGACAATTTCGCGCTGATCAAGGGCGTGCGCGACCAGCTCAAGCAGCACGGTGTGCAGTTGGTGCTGGCCATCGTCCCGGCCAAGGCGCGCCTGTACCCGGAACACATCGGCGCCACCGCCCCGGCCGAACTGCATAAAGATCTGTACCAGCAGTTCCACGCCCAAGCCGCGGCCGCTGGCATCTTCGCCCCCGACCTGCTGGCCCCGCTGCAACAAGCCAAGCTACAAGGCCAGGTGTTCCTGCGCACCGATACCCACTGGACGCCCATGGGCGCCGACGTAGTGGCTCACAACCTGGGCAACGCCATTGCCCAGCACGCGCCGCTCAGCGGCCAGCCGCAAACCTTCGTCACCGCCAGCGACACTAGCAAGCCGTACAAGGGTGACCTGACCAACTTCCTGCCGCTGGACCCTTTATTCAGCAACCTGCTGCCCAAGCCCGACGAACTGGCGCAACGCACCACCACTCAGGCCGGCGACAAGCCTGAAAGCGGCGATGCCCTGTTCGGCGGCAGCGATATTCCGGTGGCCCTGGTGGGCACCAGCTACAGCGCCAACCCGCACTGGAATTTCCTGGGCGCGCTGCAGGAATCGCTGCACAGCGACGTCGTCAACTACGCCGAGGACGGCCACGGCCCGATTCTGCCGATGCTCAAGTACCTGCAAACCGACGCTTTCAAGAACAGCCCGCCACAAGTGCTGATCTGGGAGTTCCCGGAACGTTATCTGCCAATGAAGAACGACCTCAGCGACTTTGATCCGAACTGGATCGCCGAGCTGAAAAAAGACCCGAACACCAACCAGAACCTGGCTGTGGGCCAATCCAACTGAGCCTTCGAGACGAGCGCTCAACCTTACAAGCAAAGAGGAACCGCACATGACCGCACATACCGTTAAAACCCGTCTTGCCGCTGCTGTACTGGCTGCCGCCGGCCTGCTGTCTGCCCAGGCATTCGCCGGTGGCGACTCGGCCCTCTACGGCCCTACCGCGCCCAAAGGCTCGGCGTTTGTCCGCGTGTACAACGCCGGCAACCAGGAAGTCAGCGCCAGCGTCGGCAACACCAACCTCAACGAGATCGCGCCGCTGGCCAGCAGCGACTTCAGCTTCATGCCCCAGGGTGACTACAGCGCCAAGATCGGCGCCAAGACCCTGCCGGTGAAACTGGCTTCCGACCACTACTACACCGTGGTCAACAACACCAACGGCAACCCGCAACTGGTGGAAGAGCCGCCGTTCAAGAACAAGCAGAAGTCGCTGGTACGCGTGCAGAACCTCAGTGACAAGCCACTGACCCTGAAGACCGCCGACGGCAAGACCGACGTGGTCAAGGACGTAGCGTCCAAGGGCACCGGCGAGCGCGAGATCAACCCGGTAAAAGTCAGCCTGGCGCTGTACGAGGGCGACAAAAAAGTCAGCGACCTCAAGCCAGTGGCGCTGGAGCGTGGTGAGGCAGCCGTGCTGTACGTGACCGGTGAGGGCAGCACCCTGTCGCCGGTATGGGTACAGCGCCCGGTTTCGACCCGCTGAATGAATCGCGTCCGCCGCCCCGCAACGGGCGGCAGACCAGGAACAAAAACAAGACAGAAACGGCAACGCGTCTAACTAACCATTCGTTTTATGGAGAAACATTATGATTCCGGTGATCTTGTCAGGTGGTAGTGGCTCTCGTCTGTGGCCGCTTTCGCGCAAGCAATTCCCAAAGCAATTCCTGGCCCTGACCGGCGAGCACACGCTGTTCCAGCAAACCCTGGAGCGCCTGGTGTTCGAAGGCATGGACACCCCTATCGTGGTCTGCAACAAAGACCACCGCTTCATCGTCAATGAACAGTTGAGCAACCTGAAGCTGGAAACCCAGGGCATCCTCATGGAGCCCTTCGGCCGCAACACCGCGCCAGCCGTGGCCCTGACCGCCATGAAACTGGTCAACGAAGGCCGTGATGAGCTGATGCTGGTGCTGCCTGCCGACCACGTGATCGATGACCAGAAAGCCCTGCAACGCGCCCTGGCCCTGGCCACCGTGGCCGCCGAGCGTGGCGAGATGGTGCTGTTCGGCGTGCCGGCCACCAAGCCGGAAACCGGCTATGGCTACATCAAGTCAACCAACGATGCGCTGCTGCCCGAAGGCGTGAGCCGCGTCTCGCACTTCGTCGAGAAGCCGGATGAAAAGCGCGCCACCGAGTTTGTCGAAGCCGGCGGCTACTTCTGGAACAGCGGCATGTTCCTGTTCCGCGCCAGCCGTTTCCTGGAAGAGCTGAAAAAGCACGACCCGGACATCTACGACACCTGCATGCTCACCCTTGAGCGCAGCGTGAAAGACGGCGACAACATCGAGATCGACGAAGCCACCTTCGCCTGCTGCCCGGACAACTCCATCGACTACGCCGTGATGGAAAAAACCCAGCGCGCCTGCGTGGTGCCACTGACCGCCGGTTGGAGCGATGTGGGCTGCTGGTCGTCGCTGTGGGACGTGCACGAGAAAGACGCCAACGGCAACGTCGCCAAGGGCGACGTGGTGATCCAGGACAGCCGCAACTGCATGATCCACGGCAACGGCAAGCTGGTGTCGGTGATTGGCCTGGAAAACATCGTGGTGGTGGAAACCAAGGACGCCATGATGATTGCCCACAAGGACAAGGTCCAGGGCGTGAAACAGATGGTCGCCACCCTTAACGAACAGGGCCGCAGCGAAACCCAGAACCACTGCGAAGTGTACCGCCCATGGGGCTCGTACGACTCGGTGGACATGGGTGGCCGCTTCCAGGTCAAGCACATCTCGGTGAAGCCGGGCGCCTGCCTGAGCCTGCAAATGCACCACCACCGCGCCGAACACTGGATCGTGGTATCGGGCACCGCCGAAGTCACCTGTGACGAGAACGTGTTCCTGCTGTGTGAAAACCAGTCCACCTACATCCCGATCGCCTCGGTGCACCGCCTGCGCAACCCGGGCAAGATCCCGCTGGAAATCATCGAAGTGCAGTCGGGCAGCTACCTGGGCGAGGATGACATCGAGCGTTTCGAAGACATTTACGGTCGTTCCACCCCAGTCGAGCGTGGCGTATCGGTGAAAACCATCGCCCAGTAAGGCTGTTTGAAAGCCCCTGCCTCATCCGCTGCGTCCCCTATCCGCAGCCGGTGAGGCGGGGGCTTTTTTGTGGCAGGCACCACAATCCCAACATGAGATAAACTTGCAACACACTTATCTCGAATATTGACCCCCATGCTCATCGGCACCCTCCTCATCATCTCCTGGCTATTCCTGCTGGTTCGCTACCCAAAAAAAGCCCTGCCCATCTCCCTGGCGGCGCTGGTCGGCCTGGCCATGGTCGGCCTCAGCGTGCTGTGGCAGGACAACCGCGAATTGGCACAACTGGCGCGCATGGGCCTGCACTTCAAGTATGACAGCGAACAATGCCCCGCCGACCGGCCGCTGCAGGTCAGCATGAAAAACGGCAACAGCGTGCCCATGGTTGAAATGCAATGGCGCCTGGCGGCCTTCGCCCCCGGCGATACCGTTAACCTGGTGCAGGATAACTACGACGCACCGCGCTACCGTGGGCCCGGCCAGCTGCAACCCGGCGCTACCTGGCAAGACTGCCTGCCCGTGCCGCCCCTGCGCCCAGGCTACCGTGCACAAACCCTGGAATGGCGTGCTGAGCGTGTGCAAGGCAGCTTTGCCAACTGACTGTCAGTTCTTACAGTTTCGCCCGCAGTGCTTCGCAGGTTGATTAAGCGTTCAGCCATTCAACCGCGAGGGTCGCACCATGGGCGTTGTTACCGAACTGCATGATGCCTACGGCTTTGAAGCCAACGTCGGTGTCATCAAGGCCGAGCAATGCACGCTGGTTGGCGTGCAGCCAAAAGTCGTGCTATTTCATTCCCGCGGCTGCGGCCCTTGCGCCGAGCGCAAGATGCAGCTGGCCCAACTGGCCGAGGCTCACGGGAATATCGAGTTCTACACGTTGAAAACCGAAGGCAACAAATCGTTCTGGGGAGCGTTGGGCATTGACGGCGTTCCCACCGTGCTGTGCCTTCACCGCGATGGCCGCCTGACCAAAATCGTGGGCGGCCCATTGAGCCAGGTCGAACGCGCTATCACTGACCTGGCCTGAATCTGATTTCACAAGGATTGTCCATGCCCGTCACTTTGATCACCGGTTGTTCCAGCGGCATCGGCCTGGCCGTGGCCCGAGCCTTCAAACAGGCCGGCCATGAAGTCTGGGCCACCGCACGCAAACCCGCCGACGTTGAGCACCTGGCGCAAGAGGGCTTCACCGCCCGCGCCCTGGATGTCAACGATGAAACGGCCGTGGCCGCCCTGGCCGCCGAGTTGCCGGGGTTGGACATTCTGATCAACAACGCCGGCTACGGGGCCATGGGCCCGGTACTCGACGGCGGCGTGGCCGGCATACGCCAGCAGTTCGAGACCAACGTGTTCTCAATCGTCGGCGTGACCCGCGCGCTGTTTCCGCTGCTGCGTGCCGGCAAGGGGCTGGTGGTGAACATCGGCAGCGTCTCGGGCGTGCTGGTTACCCCGTTCGCCGGTGCCTACTGCGCGTCCAAGGCCGCCGTGCATGGGCTTAGCGACGCGTTGCGCCTGGAACTGGCGCCCTTTGGTATCCGTGTAATGGAAGTCCAGCCCGGCGCCATCGACACCCAGTTCGCCAACAACGCCAGCCGTGAAGCCGAGCAGGTGATCGCCGAAAACTCGCCATGGTGGCCCTTGCAGGCGCAGATCCGCGCACGGGCCAAGGCCTCCCAGGACCGCCCCACCCCGGCGGTGGATTTCGCCCAGGCTTTGCTGGACGCCGTGCGAAAGCCAGTGCCACCGCGGTTGGTGCGGATTGGTAATGGCAGCCGGGCGTTACCGTTTTTGGAGCGCTGGGTGCCGAAAGCGATCGTGGAAGGCATCCTGAAGAAAAAATTCGGGCTGAACCGAGACCTGTAGCAACTGCCGAAGGCTGAGAAGCACGTCTTTCGTTGAGCTAAAGGCCAAAAAACATCACTGCCCCTCAGCCGACCCCTGCTTAACAATCACCGTACAAGTCGTCCCCGCCGCCAGCAGATACCCCTCCGGTACTTCATCAATATGAATACGCACCGGCACCCGCTGTGCCAAGCGCACCCAGTTGAACGTAGGGTTCACGTCCGCCACCAACTCACGGCTCTCGGGGTTGTCACGATCGTAGATACCGCGCGAGATGCTTTCGACGTGGCCCTTGAGCACTTCGCCGCTCATCATCTGCAGGTCGGCCTTGTCGCCCACGTGCACGTTCGGCAGCTTGGTTTCTTCAAAGAAGCCGTAAACCCAGAACGAGTTCTTGTCGACAACGGCCATTTTCGCCTCGCCGGTACGGGCGTAATCGCCTACGTGCACGTTGAGGTTGGTGACGTAGCCGTCGACGGTGGCCAGCACTTTGGTGCGTGACAGGTTCAGCTGGGCAGCGTCCAGCGCGGCCACGGCCTGCTGGTAGTCGGCTTCGGCGGAGCTGGCGACGTTGCCGGCGTCTTCACGGCTTTCTTTCGACACCACCAGGTTGTCCATGTCGGCACGGCGCTTGGCGTTGACCTGGCGCATTTCCCAGGTGGCCTTGCGCGAGGCAACCAGTGCCTGGGCCTGTTTGACGGCAATTTGGTAGTGCTCGGGGTCGATCTGCAGCAGTACGTCGCCCTTCTTCACCAGTTCGTTGTCATGCACAGGCACGGCCACCACGTAACCGGACACGTCGGGGGCGACGTTGATGATGTCGGCGCGCACGCGGCCGTCCCGGGTCCACGGGGTTTGCATGTAGTGCACCCACAACTCGCGGCCGATGAACACGGCCATGGCCAGTACCAGCAGGGTGGCAATCAGGCTGAAAAACTTTTTCATCAAGTCAGTCTCAACGGTAAACGGTTAGCGCCATGGCGCCGAACAGGCAAACGAACAGGCTCAGGCGCAGCAGCGCCGGGTGCCAGAAAAAGCGGTACAGGTCCAGGCCGCTGATAAAACGGTCCAGCGCCCAGCCCACGCCAAGGGCTACCAGGAACATCAGGGTCATGGTTGGCATGTACAAACCATGAAAGGCTATTTCGCGAGGCATGGGTCAATCCTTGGGCGGGCGCGGCGGCGCCAGCTGGGCGAGCGGTGATTGCGGGTCCAGCAGGGTGCTGCGGATGAAGTGCAGGTAGCTTTGCACCCGGCGCAGCGCCGAGGTGTCGAAGTGCCGGGCGAACGGTTCGTCGGTATCGCGCACGCAGTAGATGGCCTGGTCCACGGCCGCCAGGCTGCGTTCCAGGTTGGCGCGGTTGGGCTGGATGAACAGGCGGATCAGCGAACGCCCCATGGCGCGGATAGCCTGGCGCCACGGCTGCGACTGGGCGTAGGCCGGGTGCACCGGCAGCACGTCCTGTTCGCGGCGCAGTTCGATGACCGCGTGGCCCACTTCCAGCACCACGAACATCCAGCGCAGCAAGTTGCGTTGCACTTCAGGCTTGCCCGCCGCCAGCCCGTAGGCCTGGTTGAGCACGTCGCGGGTGCGGCTTTCAAACGCCGAGCCCAGGCCACGCAGCTTGCCACTGATGGCGAACACCACCTGCTCGCGCAGGTTGTTTTCCAGGCGGCTCCACAACCAGCGGCTGTTGGGTGGCAGGATGATAGCGCCCGCGGCGGCACAGGCGAGCATGCCGATGATCATGCCGATGTAGTCGTTGATAAAGGCGTAAGCGTTGTACACCGTGAGGTTGTCGGGCACCGAGCCGATCGAGAAGAAAATCAGCAGGCCCAGGCCATACCCCGCCCACTGCGGCCGCGAAGCCAGGAAGGCGCCAAAGAGGATGACCGGCGCCAGCACCATGCACAGCAGCGCGAAGCCGTCGATCCAGGGAAACACGAAGAAGGTTTCGGCAAAACCCACCACCGCGCCCAGCATGGTGCCGCAGGCCATCTGGAACGACATGCGCTTGGGGTTCGGCGCTGCGGCCGACAGGCCCACGGTGGCCGCGGCCACCAGGGTCATGGTGGCGCCGCTGGGCCAGGCCGTGGCCACCCAGTAGCTGCCCAGCAGGCCCAGCACCGACATGGCGCGCAGCGCGGCGGCCGTGGATACCCACCAACTGGTCTGGGGCATGAACGGCTCGTCCCAGTTTTCCCGCTCGTGGCGGTGATCGGCCAGGGATGCGTGGGTAAGGGCGTAGCTGAGCAGTTCATCGACGAAGCGGTACAGCAGTTCGTAGGCAGTGTGAAAGTCCAGCAGATCGGTTTCGCTGGGCGCGCTCTCCATGAAGATGGCCCGCAGGCGGCGCACATGGGAGGGCAGCTCTTCCTTGTAAAGGGCCATCTGTTCGGCCAGGCGCTTGGCGTCGGCATCGGTAAGTGCATGCCCGGCGAAACCGTCCAGCAACACGGCCAGGGCCTGCAAACCCGGTTCGATGGCCGTCACCACCTCGGCATGGCCGTGGTTGCGGATGCGTTCCAGCAACTGGTGCAAGGCGTTGAAGCGCGTGGTGATGGCCATGAATTCGCTGTTCAGGCGGCTGACCCGGCCGCTGCGGCGGCGCATGTGCGGGTCTTCGAAAGCCACCACGCCGCGCAGGCTTTCCAGGCCCACGGCCTCGGAGATAAAGCGCACGTTGGTGCTTTCAAAGGAGGCGCGCTGGCTGGTGCCACGTAGCCCTTCGGCGACCAGCCCGGCAAACACGCCGAAGCGCTGGTACATGGCATTGCGCATCGACGCGGCGGCCGACTGCGGCAGTATGGCGGCGCTGACCGCGGTGGAGACAATCAGCCCCAGGGAAATTTCCAGCACCCGCCACACCGCCGCCATGAAGGCGCCTTCCGGGTGCGCCAGAGCCGGCAGGCCGATAAACGCCGCCGTGTAACCGGCCAGGACGAAACCGTAACCCTTGAAGTTGCGGTGGCGAACGGCACCGGCCGAACAGATGCCGAACCAGATCACCAGGCTGGGCAGGAACAGTTCGGTGTTCTGCGCAAACAGGGCAATCAAGGCCACCGTCACCACAGACCCGGCAATGGTGCCCACGAAGCGATAGAAGCTCTTGGCGAACACGTGGCCGCTTTGCAACTGCATCACGATGAACACCGTGATCATGGCCGTGCGCGGCTGCGGCAACTCCAGGCGCATGGCCAGCCACAGGGTCAGAAAGGCAGCCAGCAGCGTCTTGAACATGTACGCCCAGGTCACGCCGTCACTGCGCGCCCATTCGAAAAAACCACGGCGCCACTGCAAGGAATCCAGCCAACGCAGCGGTGCAGACAGAGAAGTCATGAATCGATCCGTCAGTGATTGAGAATGGCCAAGGCCGCCGGGGTTTTCGGCGCCGCGGTCTTGGCGTCGCTGGGCACGTCGTTGCCGGCCTGAAGGCCGCCGCCCAGGGCGGTCACCAGGTCAGCCTGGACCGTCAGGCGCGCGGCCTGCACCTGTTGCTGCACTTGCTGCTGGTGGAACAGCTGGGTCTGGGCATTGAGCACGTTGAGGAAGTCGGTCAGGCCCCGCTGGAAAGCCACCTGGGCAATATCGTAGGTCTTCTGCGCCGAGGCCACCGACTGGGCGGCGAAGGCCTGTTGCTTGTCCATGGACTCGCGGCGGATCAGCTGGTCGGAAATGCTTTTCAGCGCCTCCACCAAGGTTTGATTGTAGTGCGCCACCGCCATGTCGTAACCGGCCGACGCTTCACCCAACTGGCTGCGCAGGCGGCCGCCGTCGAAGATGGGCAAGGTCACGGCCGGGCCCACGGTATAGCTGAGCTTGGAGGCATTGAGGAAGCCGAGCATGGTGCCGCCGGTGGCCATGTAGCCCAGGCTGGCCGTCAGGTCCACGTTGGGGTAGAAACCGGCATGGGCCACGTCGATACCACGGGCCTGGGCAGCCACTTGCCAACGGCTGGCCACAACGTCCGGGCGCTGGCCGAGCAGCTCGGCCGGCAGTGCCGACGGCAGCTTCAGCGCCGCGCCCAGGGCCAGGCTTGGCCGTTGCAGGCGGGCAGCGTCGCCCGGCCCCTTGCCGGCCAGGGCCACCAATTGGTTGCCGCTAAGGGCAATATCTTCGTCCAGCGAGTCGATCTGGCGATGGGTTTCAGGCAGCGGCGTCTGCGCCTGGCTGACCTCGAATTGTGTGCCGATACCATGGGCCAGGCGCTTTTGCGCCAATTGCAGAATCTGTTCCTGCTGGGCCAGGGTGGCCTGGGCAATGTCACGCTGGGCGTAATGCAGCGACAGCTGGATGTACACCTTGACGATGTTGTTGGTCAGTTCAAGCTGGGCCTGACGGGCTTGGGCCACGCTCATGTGGGCCATGTCCACGGCCTGCTCGGTGGCGTTGCTTTCGCGGCCCCACAGGTCCAGGGAATAGCTCAGGCCCAGCCCGGCGGTGTTGTCCCAGTCGGTCACGCCGCTGAGCTCACCGGGGCCATAGAAGTTATCCGTGGGCCATTTATGCCGGGTCATGGAGCCCTTGCCGTTGATCTGTACCGACTCGGCCGACTCGGCCACGCCGGCCGCAGCCTTGGCCTGGCGCACGCGGGCGGCGGCCATGGCCAAAGTGGGGCTGCCTTGCAGGGCAGTGTCCACCCATTGGTTCAACTGGGCATCGCCATAGGCGCGCCACCATTGGCTGGCGGGCCAGTGGGCGTCCTTCGCGGCGGCCTGAATGGCCTGGTCGGTGGCCAGGGTGTTGGCTGACAGGGCCTTGCCTTGGGGGGCAATGCCGCCAGTGCCGATGCAGCCGCTGATGGTCAACGTTAAGGCCAAAACGCTGAAAGCATTCAGCTTTCGAAATATGCGACGCGGCACAGCTGCTAATTCCTGACTGAAAGAGAGGGGATTACCTTGAGGCGCCGATTCTAGGGGGTGAAACCGGTGCCGATAAGCTGGGATTCGTGTGATTCTTTATTACGTAAAAAGCGATAATCGGTGTAAAGCCGCGAGACGACAATTGTTACTTCATGCGACAATTTGCCCATCGATTCAGAGAGTGACCCATGGACACCCTGCAAAACATGCGTGCTTTCAGTTGCGTGGCCGAAGCGGGCAGTTTCACTGCCGCTGCCGTGCAACTCGATACAACCACCGCCAACGTCTCACGCGCGGTATCCAACCTCGAAGCGCATCTGCAAACCCGTCTGCTCAACCGCACCACTCGACGCATTGCCCTGACCGAAGCCGGCAAGCGCTATTTGCTGCGCTGCGAGCAGATCCTGGCTTACGTCGAAGAAGCCGAAGCCGAGGCCAGCGACGCCCATGCACGCCCGGCCGGGCAGCTGAAAGTGCACACCATGACCGGTATCGGCATGCACTTTGTGATTGACGCCATTGCCCGCTACCGCAAGACCCACCCCGACGTGACCTTCGACCTGACCCTGGCAAACCGCGTACCGGACTTGCTGGACGAAGGCTATGACGTGTCCATCGTGCTGGCCAGCGAACTCCCCGACTCGGGGTTTGTGTCCCAGCGCCTAGGCATCACCTACAGCATCGTCTGCGCCTCGCCCGAGTACGTGAAGGCCCACGGCACCGCGCGCAAGCCCGGCGACCTGATGTCCCATGCCTGCCTGCGGCTGATCAGCCCGGTGGTGCAACTGGAGAAGTGGCTGTTCGACGGCCCGGAGGGCCAGGAGATGGTCAACATCAGCAATGCACCGTTTCAGGTCAATTCCGCCGACGCAATGAAAAGCGCGATCATCAGCGGCATGGGCGTGGGCGTGCTGCCGATCTACGCAGCCATCGATGGCCTGCGCAACGGCACCCTGGTGCGCCTGCTGCCTGACTACCGCTTGCAAGAGCTGAACCTGTACGCCATCTACCCCTCGCGCCAGTACCTGGACGCGAAGATCAAGACGTGGGTGGAATACCTGCGCGGCTCGCTGCCGGACATTCTGGCGGCGCACGAGGCGGACCTGAAGACCCATGAGTTGAACGGTGAAGCCGCGGCAAGTGGCAAGCTTCAAGCTTCAAGTTAATTGCATTGCACATAGGGCCTTGCGACTCGCCGCTTCTAGCTTGTAGCTTGATGCTTGTCGCTAAAAGCTGCCATTAGGAAAGCCCAATGAAAAAGACCGTACTTGCCTTCAGCCGCATCACGCCGCCCATGGTCGAGCGTCTGCAACAAGATTTCGACGTGATCGTTCCCAATCCGAAGAGCGGTGACATTGGCGCCCAGTTCGACGAGGCCCTGCCCAACGCCCACGGCCTGATCGGTGCCGGCCGCCCGCTGGGTGCCAAGCAACTGGCCAGCGCCGGCAAGCTTGAGGTGGTGTCCAGCGTCTCGGTTGGCTACGACAATTATGACGTGGCCTACTTCAACGAGCGCGGCATCATGCTCACCAATACCCCCGACGTACTCACCGAAAGCACCGCCGACCTCGGCTTCTCGCTGATCATGAGCAGCGCCCGCCGTGTGGCGGAGCTGGACGCCTGGACCAAGGCTGGGGAATGGAAAGTCAGCGTCGGCGCCAATCATTTTGGCACTGACGTGTACGGCAAGACCCTGGGCATCGTCGGCATGGGCAACATCGGCGCAGCCATTGCCCGCCGTGGTCGCCTGGGCTTCAACATGCCGATCCTGTACAGCGGCAACAGCCGCAAGAGCGCCATCGAGCAGGAACTGGGCGCCCAGTTCCGCAGCCTGGACCAACTACTGGCCGAAGCCGATTTCGTCTGCCTGGTGGTACCGCTGAGCGAGAAGACCAAGCACCTGATCAGCCATCGCGAATTGGCGCTGATGAAGCCCTCGGCCATCCTGGTGAACATCGCTCGCGGGCCTATCGTCGACGAACCGGCACTGATCGAGGCGCTGCGCAAAGGCACCATCCGTGGCGCCGGCCTGGACGTCTACGAAAAGGAACCGCTGACCGAATCGCCGCTGTTCCAACTGAGTAACGCCGTCACCCTGCCGCACATTGGCTCCGCCACCTCGGAAACCCGCGAGGCCATGGCCAACCGCGCCATCGACAACCTGACCGCAGCCCTCAAGGGCCAGCGCCCTCAGGACCTGGTGAATCCGCAAACCTTCAAGGGCTGATCAAGCCAGCTTGCCAGCGACCGCCAACACCGGCGGCCGCTGCTTGCGAAACACCAGCAGGTTGCCCGCCATCACCAGCACCAGGCCCGCCAAGGCCGGCGCCGTCCATCGATAGCCTTCGGCATAGGCCGACACGTTCAGCGCCACCAGTGGGAACAACACCGTGCAATAGGCTGCCCGCTCAGGGCCCATGCGCCCCACCAGGGTCAGGTAGGCCGTGAAGCCGATCACCGAGCCTGGTATCACCAGGTACAGCAGCGAGCCGATGTATTGCGCACTCCAGTCGACGCTGAAGGGAATGCCGCGCACCAGGCAATAACCCGCCAGCATTCCCGAACCATAGAGCATGCCCCAGGCGTTGGTAGTCAACGGCCTGAGCCCCGCTTTCTGTTGCAGGCTGGACAGCAGGTTGCCCGCCGAGAAGCACAGGGTGCCGAGCAAGGCCAGCGCCAGGCCGACAAGCGTCTCGCGGCTGGCCGAATGACCCGCCAGTTCGGGCCAGAACAGCAACCCCAAGCCCAGCAGCCCCAGCGCCCCGCCGCCCAGTACATGGCCAGCGATACGCTGGCCGAAGAACACCCGCGCATTCAGCGCGTTCCACAGTGTTGCAGTGGAAAACACCACCGCCACCAGGCCGCTGGGCACCCACTGGCTGGCCGTCAGAAAGCACATGAAGTTCACGCAGAACAGGCACAACCCCTGGGCCACGCACATCAGGTGGCCACGGCGATTCATGGGTTGCAGGCGGCGGCCGAGCAGCAGACTGGCAAACAGCACCAGCGCCGCCAGGGCGAAGCGGTAAACGATCGACACCGGGATGGCGACCACGCCCAATTGCAGCTTCAGGGCGATCCAGGTGGTGCCCCAAATCAGCACGGTAAGCAGGTAAAGAAAGAGGTTCATGGTGCGGGCTCCTGTTGGGCCTCCATCCTCCCAAGCCGCGGGCCGGCGCAGTTGCAGATTCTTGCGCACTTTGTCTGTACCTCACTGCCCACCGGTACGCGAGCGGGTACCATGCACGCAGAGGACAACCGACCATGACAGCCCAGCCCCACATCCACGTGTTCCAATGCCTGCACCGCTCGCCCCACGCACGCCTTGAGCAAAGCGCGTCGCTGGGCGACGGGCTGGTGGCAGCGCTGTGGAACAACCGTCATGACGCGCAACAATACAAGGCGCCCAGCCATCACACCCTGTCGTTCTACGTGGCGGGTGGCACGGGGACGTTTCGCACTGACGCACCGGGGCGCATGGGCGCCCCGCAGGTGTTGTGCACCCTGCCGGCCGGACAGGACTCGGCGTGGGTGGTGAACGGCGAACTGCGCCTGGCGCACCTGTATTTCAGCGAGCAGCAATTCGCGTTGGGCTGCGTCACCCTGCTGGACCGCGAGCCTCGGGAAATGCAGCTGCGCGAACGGACCTTTGTTGAAGACCCCTGCCAGACCGAACGCTTCCGCCACCTGATCGCGCTGGACTGGCAAGAGCCCGGCGATCGGCTGTTGGGCACCAGCCTGGCCCATGAACTGCTGAGCCACACCTTGTTGAGCCAGGCGGGCCGGCGTGAAGGGCTGAAGGTCAAAGGCGGGCTCGCCGCGCACCAGCGCCGCAGCCTGGTGGATTACATCGATGGCGCCCTGGACCAGCCGCTGACACTGGGGGAGCTGGCTGCGCTGTGCAGCCTGTCCGAATACCATTTCGCCCGCATGTTCCGCGCAAGCTTTGGCCTGCCGCCCCATCAGTATGTGCTGGCCCGGCGCCTGGCCCTGGCCTGTCGCCTGCTGCGCACTTGCGCGCAGGCCCTGGCCGACATCGCCCTGGCGTGCGGCTTTGCCAGCGCCAGCCATTTTTCCAACCGTTTCCGCCAGGTCATGGGAGCCACGCCAGGGGCGTATAGAACGGCCCTGCGGGCTTAGAAAACCGCGACCAACGGCGCCAGTACAGTCCCCACGGCCGCCAGGCCCAATGCTGCGCGCGGCCGGTAAGGCAGCAGGAACACCAACAGCACGCCACTGCCCATCAGGCCGGCGCACCAGTGCAGCAGGCCCATGCTCCACCCATCGGCCATGACCACTGCCCGCCACAACCCACCGGCCAGCAGCAGCGCGCCCAGCAGGCGCAATGCCCAGCACACCCGGGCCTGCGGGGCCCGGCCAATAAGGTCGCGGTAGTGACGGTCCATGCCCAGGCACAGGCCGGCAAAGCCCGAGTAGCACAGCCAGCCGACGATCAACATCATCACGCTTGGCTCCCCGCAGCCAGCGCCACCTTGCGCGCGCGCGCGACCGGGGCGCCCTGCCACAACTTGTGCACCGCCCAGGCCAACAACAGGCCCCAGGCCAGCGCTGCAAGGTCCACACCGGCCATGGCCCAATCGCCCGCCGGCAACGAGTGGTTCAAGCCATGCTCCGTGGTCAGCGCGTTGAGCAGCGGCAAGCCGGCAAACAGCAAGGTGGCCAGGCCCAACTGCTCAAGCCAGGCCTGCCGCGCCGGGCGCAGTGCGGCGTGCACGGCCGACAGGCCCCAGATCCAGAAAAACACCTGAACTTCCATCTTACTGCGACCCACTAGCGCCACAGGCAGCAGACGATTGGCCCAGAAGAAGCCGATCACTGCCAGCATCAGCCCGGCCATGCTCATCACGTTGAGTACCGCCACCAGCCGCAGGTGAACCGGTTGCCGGTCACTCTTGGCATGCTTGAGCTGCCGCTTGCCCAGCCACATCACCAGCCCGGTGCCGATCATGGCGGTAGCGCCAACGCCTGCGAGGAAATACAGCCAGCGCAACCCTGCATCGGCAAAGTGGCCCATGTGCAGGCCATACAGGCCACCGGCGATCATCAGCGGCACGCTGTTGATCTGGCTGTCGAAACGCAGCGCACCACTGACGCCGTCGAACACCAGGCCCTGGCCGATCTGGTGCACGATGCGATCAGCACCGTGGCGAGCGAACACCACCGAGGCGTTGGCATCGCCTGGGTGGTCGACTTCCACCAGCCCCAGATGGCTGTTGGGAGCTGCGCGGTGGAACTGTGCGTAAAGCTCCTCCAGCGGCAGCAACCGGGCCGCATGCCCCGCCGCCGCCGGCACATTGCTGGTGGGCATCAGTTCCTGGAACACCGCAGCGGTTTGCGAGCCGTACTGGGCCAGGATGTTGCCGGGCAGCAACATGGTCATGAAAATCACCAGGCTGCTGTACGTGATCAGCAGATGGAACGGCAGCACCAGCACACCCACGGCATTATGGCCATCGAGCCAGGAGCGCTGGCCCTTGCGCGGTCGAAAGGTGAAGAACTCCTTGAAGATCTTCTTGTGGGTGATGACCCCGCTCACCAGGGTCACCAGCATCACCAGCGCACACAGGCTGGCCAGCCAACGGCCCCAGGGGTATGGCAATTGCAGTTGGAAGTGGAATCGGTAAAAGAATTCACCGCCCATGGAGTCGCGGGCAGTCACCGCCTGCCCCGTGCGCGCATCGAGGCTGACTTCGCGCAATGAACCGGAAGCGTCGGGGAACATCAGCGAAATGTCTGGGCGCCGCGCGTCGGGGACGCTGATGTACCACACCGACGCCTGGCTGGCATTGGCCTGCAGATAGCGTTGAGCGTTGGCCAGGCTGGCGGCATCATCGAGTGGGTAGGCGGCGATTTCGGGGTGGGTCCAGTGGCTGACTTCTTCCTTGAAGTAAGAAAGCGTGCCCGTCAGGAATATCGCGAACAGCAGCCAGCCGAACACTAATCCTGCCCAGGTGTGCAGCCACGCCATGGCCTGGCGCAGTCCCTCTTTCATGATTGCCTCAGCCAGTACAGAACGCTGTTGACAGCCACCAGTGCCAGGCTTGGCACCATCATCCCCAGCCAGGCCCGCCCGGCGCTGCGGCAAGCAAAACACCAGAGCACGGCCACCACATACGCCAGGAACGACAGCATCATGCCGCTGACCATGGCCTCGGCCCGTGCCATGGGCACCAACGCCGCCAGGCTGATGCCCAGCAGCGACGCAAGCACATATCCGCCCAGCGCCGCGGCAACGATGCGCGAGCAGACGCCCAGGCGGTAGGCAACGGGCAAGCCGACAGGGAAAGCTTTCATGGTGATGGCCAGGCTCAATGCAGCGAGATAATAATTCAACGATATTAATGATAAATATTCTCATACGCAAAGCACTTACGCAGCCGTCCATTGCCGATGACGTATCAAAAGCCCTACAATGCGAACAATTCTTATTATTTAATGCAGCCTAAGGGCGCTGGAGAGCCGTTGGTGTTGCGCCCCCCTTCTTCCTCTTCGCACCTGATCGAAGGCCTGTACCTGGACCACCAAGGCTGGCTGACCCACTGGCTTCGCCGCCGCCTCGGCTGCCCTGACAGTGCCGCCGACCTTGCCCAGGACACCTTCGTGCGCCTGCTGGCCGCCCGCGAAGCGCCATCCATCAAGGAGCCGCGCGCGTTCCTGACCACCGTGGCCAAGCGCGTGCTGTTCAACCACTACCGCCGCCAGGACGTGGAACGCGCCTACTTGCAGGCCCTGGCCCAGCTTCCGGACGCACTGGCCCCCAGTGAGGAATACCGCGCCATCATCCTGGAGACCCTGGTAGAGCTGGACCGTCTGCTCGACGGCCTGGCCGCACCGGTGCGCCGCGCCTTTGTGCTAGCCCAGGTGGATGGCCTGAGCCAGGCTGAAATCGCTGAGCAGCTGGATATTTCCGTGGCCACCGTCAAACGTCACCTGCACAAGGCAGCGCTGCGCTGCTACTTCGCCCTGTGAGCAGCGCCGGCAGTTTCGCCCCGCAGGTGGCGGAGCAAGCGGTGCAGTGGCTGTTGGACATGCACGATGCGCCGCTGGCCGGGGAACAACAGCAACGCTTCGAACACTGGTTGGCCAGCAACAGCGAACACCAGCGGGCCTGGGCGCACATTCACGCGGTCAACCAGCGCTTGCGCGGGATCGATGGGCCGCTGGCCCACGCCGCCCTTGATTCGCCGCGCCTGGCCGGCCGGCGGCAGGCGCTCAAAGCGCTGTTGGTGGTGGCCATGGGCGGCGCCGCCATCGCCACCCTGAACCAGCAGCCATGGCTGCCGCCACTGACCGCCGACCTGCGCAGCCCGGTCGGCGAACGCCGACATCAGCAGTTGAGCGATGGCAGCCAACTGCAACTCAACACCGGCAGCGCCGTGGATATCCGCTTCGATGCCCACCAGCGCCTGGTGCGCCTGCTGGAAGGCGAACTGCAGATCGACGCCAGCCACGAACAGCGACCGCTGCGCATCGCCACCGCGCAAGGGCAGATCACCCCGCTCGACGGTCGGATCAATGTGCGCCAGCTCCGGCATCGCACCCGCGTCTCCGTCCTCAGCGGCACCGCGCAGTTGCAGCCGGCCTATTTGCAGGGTTACCCACTGCGCTTTGAAACAGGCCAACAGGTGGAATTCGATGCCCATCACGCGCGCGTGCCCAGGCCCATCGACGCCAACAGCAGTGCCTGGGTCAACGGCATGCTGATGGCCTCGCATATGCGCCTGGCGGATTTCCTTGGGGAGCTGGCACGCTACCGTCGTGGCGAACTGACGTGCGCCGACGAGGTGGCCGACCTGCTGATTTCCGGCAGTTACCCCTTGGCCGATACTGAACGCATCCTTGATCTGCTAGAGGTGGCATTGCCCGTGCGCGTCAAGCGTTTCACGCGTTTCTGGGTGTCGGTTCAGGCCCGCGCGTGAGGGGGGTGAAAAAGTGTTTCGCGATGTACGGGGATACCCGGCGATGCTCCGAGAACGGTCCGCTTTAAACCTTGATCCTGCCGTCGGCCCCGTCAAGCGCCATGGCTGTTGCGGTCCCAAAAAGTCAGTCGGCGTACGGCCGAAACCGTCGGCGGTTTCACCCGTAATACTGGATATGCCCTCGGTCCCCGAAGCACGTTCCCAGGAAAGTGGACATATCCATTGCTGCAGTTGCTGTCACCGAAGGTTCCGGCCTACGCCGGGGCCGTCTGGCCATTCGTGAGGGCCGTAAAAATAACCTGCAAAAAGATGAGCTGTCTTTCGATCTCGCGTGACAGACAGGGTAACTCCCCCTTTGCCGACATTCCGAAGGATTCCTGCATGTCTTCGCACCTCACGCCAATGGCCCGCACCTTGCGCCACCTGTTACTGGGCGCCAGCCTGACCCTGGGCACCCTGCCCGAGGTCATGGCCGCCGAGAGCGCGCGCACCTATCACATTGCGCCCGAGTCATTGGACACCGCACTGAACCAGTTTGGGCGCGAGGCCGGTATCCTCATTTCGTTTGGCTCTCAGGTCACCCAAGGTCTGAGCAGCCGTGGGCTGGAGGGCACTTACAGCGTGGAACAAGGCCTGGCCGCGTTGCTGGAAGGCACCGGCCTGAGCGCCCGCGCCGAGGGCGAAAACGCCTACACCCTGCAACAAGCAAGCGCCACAGGCACGGTGGAACTGGGCGCGTCAGCGGTCGTCGGTGACTGGCTGGGCAATGCCGATGCCACCAACGTCTTCGAGCACCCCGGTGCCCGTGACGTGATACGCCGCGATGAGTTCGAGCGCGTGGGCGCCACCAGTGCCCGCGAGGTGCTCAACCGTATCCCCGGCGTGAACGCGCCCGACAACAACGGCACGGGCAGCCACGACATGGCACTCAACTTCGGCATTCGCGGCCTGAACCCGCGGCTGGCCACGCGCTCCACGGTGTTGATGGACGGTATCCCCGTACCCTTCGCGCCTTACGGCCAGCCACAACTGTCCTTTGCCCCCATCAGCATGGGCAACATGGACGCGGTGGACGTGGTCCGCGGCGGCGGCGCGGTGCGTTACGGTCCGCAGAACGTCGGCGGCATCGTCAACTTCGTCACCCGCGCCATTCCCGAACAGGCCACGGTTAGGGGGGGCTTGCAGACCGAAACCAGCCCGCCCTCCAGCCACGATGGCTTCAAGACCAGCGCCAACCTGCTGGCCGGTGGCACCCACGACAACGGCCTGGGCGGCGCGTTGCTGTACTCCGGTACCCGCGGCGGGGACTGGCGCGAACACAGTGACACGCAGATCGACGACCTGATTCTGAAGGGCAAATACCAGATCGACGACGCCAACAGCCTGAATGCCGAGGCGCAATACTACGAAGGCGAAGCGGACATGCCCGGCGGCCTGAGCCGCGCCGCCTATGACGCCAACCCTTACCAGTCGACGCGGCCCAATGACAAATTCTGGGGCCGCCGCACCATGGTCAACCTGGGCTATCGCTACCAGCAGGACGCCCGCGAATTCACCGCCAATACGTTCTTCACCAAAACCCTGCGCAGCGGTTATCTGGATCAGGGCAGCTTCCTCTCGCTGTCGCCTCGCGAGTACTGGGTGCGTGGCCTGGAAACCCACTTCGCGCAAGGTTTTGCGTTAGGTGACACCCAGCACGAGGTGGGCCTGGGTTACCGCTACATCAACGAAGCCAGCCACGAATTGCGCTACCGCGAGCCGACCAGCGCCGATCGCCTGCCCACCACTGACAGCACGCTGGACCGCGACACCCGGGGCGGCACCGAGGCGCACGCCTTTTCGCTGGATGACCGCATCGACATCGGCAAGTGGACCTTCACCCCGGGTATCCGCTACGAAATGATCGATTCGCAGCAGAACAACAACCTCACCCACGTCAACTACAAGGGTGATTACAACACCGCGTTGCCGGCACTGAACGTGCTGTACCACGTCACGGAAAACTGGAACCTGTACGCCAACACCGAGGGCTCGTTCGGTGCCGTGCAGTACAGCCAGATGCCCAACCGCGTGGCGGGCGGCGAAGTGAAACCGGAAAAGGCCCGTACCTGGGAACTGGGCACCCGCTATGACAACGGCAACCTGCGCGCCGAGATCGGTGCGTTCCTGATCAACTTCAACAACCAGTACGACAGCAACCAAACCAACGACACCGTGATCGCCCGCGGCAAGACCCGCCACCAGGGCATCGAAACCAGCGTTCATTACGCCCTCGATGGCCTGGCCCCCGCCCTGGCCGGGTTCGACGTGTACGCCACGTATGCCTACGTGGACGCCACCATCCGCGAGGACGGTCCGAACCAGGGCAACCAGGTGCCCTTCTCGTCGAAACACAAGGGCACCCTGGGTGTGGGCTACACCGAAGGGCCATGGAAGCTGAACCTGGACAGCACCTACCAGAGCAGCCAGTTCGCCGACAACGAAAACACCCGCGCCGAAAGCGCCGACGGCAGCACCGGAAAGATCCCCGGCTACATGCTGTTCAGTTCCCGCGCGGCGTATGACTTCGGGCCACAGCTGTCGAACCTGAACGTGGCCGTAGGGGTGAAGAATATCTTCAACCACGAATACTTCACCCGTTCCTTTGATGACAACAACAAGGGCAAGTACGTGGGTGAGCCACGCACGGTGTACCTGCAGACCTCCATCGCATTCTGAGGAGTCAAACCCCGGAGCTGCCGCCAGGCTGCGAAAAGGTCCGCCGGACCTTCAGCGCTGTCATGTCGATCGCGGCAACGCGCCGCGCGCCTTCGCAGCCTGGCGGCAGCGCCTACGAATGGGGTCGGGGAAGTGATTGCAAAATATTTATCTTCGTTGGGGGGTTGAATTGTTTGCCCAAGTGCCCGACCTTGTAAAACAAGAGGCGCTGATTTCCACCCTCGGCGCATCTCTTGCGAGCTAGCTGAATAAGGGATGAACTATGCAAATCCAAGTCAATAGCGATAACCATATTCAAAGCAGCATCCGACTGGAGGAGTGGGTACGCAGTACCGTCGAAAGCACGCTCGACCGCTACGAAGAGGACCTCACCCGCATCGAGGTTCACCTGGCCGATGAGAACGGCGACAAGCCCGGCCTGCACGACAAGCGCTGCCAGATGGAAGCGCGGCCAAAAGGCCACCAACCGATTTCCGTGACCCACAAGGCCGCCACGCTGGAGCAGGCAGTGGATGGCGCCGCTACCAAGCTTCATCACGCTCTGGAACACCTGTTCGGCAAGCTGCGCAGCAAACGCGCGGTCAACAGCCAGAATGGTGCAGCGAGCGAAGCCGATGCCCTGTTACAGGAAGAATTCCTGGAAAACGAACAGGTCCTCAACAGCTGACATAATTGGCTGCACAATAAAGGCGAGCCCAATGGCTCGCCTTTTTTTATTGCCCGAATTCCGCTCGGCCCCGCAGCCGCTGCCGCCAGGCTGCGCTGGCCCTATGCCCGGCTGGAGATATTCAGTGCCCCGGGGGGCCAAGGCGGTGGCTACAGGGATCGGCTCAACGGCCCGGCATGGCCCTTGCTTTGGTTTCACTACCACGGCAGTGACGATGAACCGAAAGAAGACTTCGCCCAGTGGTCTGGGGTGTCGAACTAACGTGAAAACACCCAGTCAATTGATGCACGTCTTACATCTTCAGGTGACGCACCATGGATAACCCCTTTCAAGCGATCAGTGATGCATTCCAACCCGAATATCGGGTGAACCTCAGCATCGAACGTCTCGACGGCAGCATCATGCTGACCTTGTCCAATGAAACAGGGGTAGTGGCAAAACGCATGATCAGCGCAGCCCAGCGCAACGATCCACAGCGGGTGAAGCGCCTGATCGACAGCATCAAGTTTGGCATTGCCATTGAACAGGGCCACAGTGCCATGGAAATCCTGGCCGCCATGACCGATGGCGACGCGCTGAACCTGCCAACACCGCCCGCCAAGGGCTGGCTGCACAACCGCCCGGGCTTGCAACTGGGCATCTGAATCTTTCCCCACCCACCTGTCACCAAGCCCACATCCTTTTGCAGGGTGCGGGTTTGCTGCGTGCACGCCATTTGCCACGCTAGCTGAACCTGGCCTGTACCATCGTCCTGGCTTGGGTAAAGCCGCTGGGCGAGGTGAAAAGTGTCCTGTAGTTTTCTGATTGGTTACAGAATATTACAAGAGGCCTCGAATATGTTTTTACGCAGTATTGCCCTGCTTGCCGTGGTGGTCGCCACCGCCGGCTGCGTTGAAGAACGCGTAGTCCACGACCACCGCCCGGTGCAACGTGAGTACGTGGAAGTGGTGGCACCGCAGGCGCCGCCCGTGCAAGTCATCGAGGAAGAGCCCGGCCCCCGCCCTGGCTATGTATGGGCCCGCGGCTACTGGGCCTGGGAAGGCGGGCGCTATGTGCCGGTGCGCGGCCACTGGGAACCCCTGCGCCCCGGCTACCGCTATGTTCATCCCCACTGGGTGCAGACGCGTGACGGCTGGCATTGGCGCCAGGGTGGCTGGGTGAACTGATCCCGGTTTTTGCCGGCGGACGATTGCCCTCAGCCTGGACCGCTACCGCAAAACCCCCGGTTTCCAGGTATACACGTCGGTCCTCGTTCATCAAGGCTATCCTTGAAGGGCGTGAAACGGACAAGGCACGCTCGCACGACCTGACCTTGGCGCCATTGCCGCCAAGGCGTTCGAAGCCGACGACCCCGAACTGTCCGATGCGCTGATGGATGCATTTTTCATCGCAGATCAGATGGCCCGGGTTCTCAAGGTCCAGCGCCTTAAGTCTCACCCTTCTCTTCGGTCAACGCGCCCTTCACCGTGGCATCCGGGTCCAGCACCTTGGCCGAGGGGTACTGTGACGAGGCGTAGCGCACCACCAGGATGGCGAACGCCAGCAGCAGGATTGCGCCCGACAGGTACACCACGCCCAGGTCGGCCGGGCCATGGTGCGACACGTCGGAGATCAGCAGGCGGGTCAGCGCGGTAATGGCCACGTAGATCAGAAAACGCACCGGCATATGGTTGGTCTTGAAATAAATGCCCACCATGGCCCCCAGTTCCAGGTAGATGAACAGCAACAGAATGTCATCGACCAGGATGTTGCCCTTCTCCACCATGCCCAGGAACGCCACCACGGCGGCCCAGGCGGTGATTGCACCAATGGCGAACAGCGCCAGGTAGTGGAAGGTTTCGACCAGCAAGTTGCCCAATGACCCGGCCAGGTGGTGGACATTCTTGCGCATGGCATCAGCCCAATTGATTTTCACGGTACAGGTTCCTTGACTCGTGGGTATCGGATGCTTTCATTGTGCATCAGCAGCCTGACCTTGCGGTGACGGCAATTTGTCTCACCCTGCTACAACACCTGAGTAAATTGCCACTATCCAGCAGCAACAAAATCCCTTATGCTTTACTGTATAAACAACCAGTAGTCGAAATCGACAACTTTCGTAAAGGCATGTGAGGTGGTGAATGGCCGTCGAAGTGGTATACCGCAGCAGCCGAGATCTGGAGCGTCTGTTCATGGATAAAGCCGAAGCTGACCGTCATGACAAAATGCTCGAGCTCGCTGAACTGCTCGCAGAAGTCCTGAAAAAGGCCGTCCCGTCCCTGACCGAGCAACAGGTTGAAGACGCGGGCATCTACATGGCCAAGAACCGCGACGTGTTCGCCAAGGCGTTCAAGAGCCAGCCGGATGCGCTGAACGAGCTGATCACCGGCGAAGGCGCCGAGTAAACCAGCCCTTAGCTGCGCCTGTAACCGCTGCCGCGGTTACAGCGTTACAGCCCGATCAACCCTTCTCCAACGCCTCCACCAACGCCCGCATGAACCGCGCGGCCTCCCCTCCCGTCACCGCCCGGTGATCGAACGTCAGCGACAGCGGCAGTATCGGGTGCACCAGCACCTGCCCGTCCACCGCCACCGGCTCTTCGCGAATGCCCCCCGCACCAATGATCGCCACCTGTGGCGGTACTACCACCGGGCTCGCATAGCGGCCGAACAGCGTGCCGAAATTGGACAAGGTAATGGTGGCGCCCATCATCTCCCGTGGCGGGATGGAACGCGCCTTGACGTCCTCACGCAGGCGACTCATGCCGTCCTTGAGGTCTTCGGCGCTGCGGTTGCCTACATCGCGCAGCACCGGCACGAATAATCCATCAGGGGTGTCGACGGCAATGCCCAGGTCCAGATTATCGTGGGTGCGAATCGACAGGTTGCGGCCGTCAAACCAGCTGTTGAGTACAGGCTCCACCTTGCACGCCGCCGCCATGGCCTTGCCCAGGCGAATCAGCGGGTCGCGGGCCTGGCCCCAGCGGTGCAGGTCGGCGTCGCCGAAGATGGTCACCGGAACGACTTCGGCGTGGGACCGGGCCATGTTCAACGCCATGCTGCGGCGCACACCGCGCAGCTTCTCACCACCAAAGCGGTCCTGGGCGGTCTGGGCCGCTGCCTCTACATCGGCGCGGGTGATCAGGCCGTCGCTGCCCGACCCGCTCAATGCGCTGAGGTCCACGTTCATCTGCCGGGCCAATTGCCGAACCGCAGGCGTTGCCCGGGTAGCCAGGTGTTCACGGGTGGACGGCGCGGCGCCTACAAAGAAGCGATCTTCGCTGGCGTTGCCACCGCCCTCCAGCCGGCCCACCACAGTACCGGCGTCGGCTTCGCCTTCATAGCCCAGCAGCGGTTCGCCAACGTGAAGAATATCGCCCTCGCCACCGAACGTCTTGGCCACCACGCCGTCATAGGGCGCCGGGATATCCACCAGCGCCTTGGCGGTTTCCACCGACACCAGCAGTTGGTCAGCCTTGACCGTATCACCCGCTTTGACGTGCCACTGCACGATTTCAGCTTCTTGCAGGCCTTCGCCCAGGTCGGGCAGTTTGAAATATTTCATCGCAGCCTCCTCAGGCGAAATCGAGCACGGTGTCGCAGGCGTGGAGAATGTCCACCACGGCCGGAATATAAAGCTGCTCCAGCCGGTACAGCGGCGGTGGAATGTCAGGAGCGGTGACGCGCTGGATTGGCGCTTGCAGGTCCAGCAGCGCTCGTTCGTATAGGCTGGCAGCGATCTCTGCGCCCACCCCGCAGGAACGCGGCGCTTCATGAACAATCACGCAACGGCCGGTCTTGCGCACCGATGCTTCCAGGGTGTCCAGATCCAGTGGTTTGACACAGGCCACATCAATCACCTCCGCCGATACTCCGCGCTCGGCCAGAGCATCGGCAGCCTGCAGGGTTTCATGCACGCTGGCGCCCCAACTGATCAGCGTCAGGTCGCTGCCTTCACGCAAGGTGAAACAACTGTCCAGCGGCAGGCGCTTGCCGTCGTCGATCAATGGCTGCGGATTCATGCGGTACAGGCGCGTGGGTTCCAGGAACAGCACCGGGTCGGGGTCGTCGATGGCCGACAGCAACAGGCCATAGGCCCGCGCCGGCGACGAAGCAATTACCACCCGCAGCCCGGGTATATGAGCGAACAGCGCCTCGGTACTTTCACTGTGGTGCTCCGGGGCACGAATGCCGGCGCCCATGGGCGTGCGCAGCACCATGGGGCAACTCAGGCGCCCGCGGGTGCGGTTGCGCAGGCGGCTGGCGTGGGACACCAGGTGTTCCATAGTGGCGTAGATGAACCCCATGAACTGAATTTCGACAATGGGCTTGAGACCCTGGGCCGCCATGCCAATCACCAGGCCGCCGAGCATGGTCTCGGCCAGGGGCGAGTCGATCACGCGCTTGAACCCGAAACTGTCGCGCAGCCCTTGGGTGGCGCGAAACACTCCGCCGTTGACGCCCACGTCCTCGCCCAGTACCACCACGTTCTCGTCTTCGGACATGGCCCGGTGCATGGCCAGGTTCACCGCTTCCAGCAGGCTGACTTTTTCATTATTCATGAGCCTGCCCTCCCGCACGGCGCGCCACTCGCTCGAGGAAATCCTCACGCTGGTCGGCCAGCACCGCCGGCCACTTGGCGTAGACATGATCTATCACCGACTCCGGTGCCTGGGTGCCAGCGGCGTCGAAGTTATCCACCGACTGCTGCACCAAGGCCTGGCATTCGGCGACCAGGGCCTGCTCGCGGCCTTCATCCCACACGCCCTGCCCGGCCATGAACGACTGCAGGCGCTTGATGGGTTCTTCCTGCCAGGCCTGCTTGACTTCTTCGGCGCTGCGGTAGCGCGTGGCGTCGTCGGCCGTGGTGTGATCGCCCAAGCGATAGCTTAGGCATTCGAGCAATACCGGCCCCTTGCCCTGCCTGGCACGCTCAAGGGCCACCTGCATGCGGTCATACACGGCGAGGATGTCGTTGCCGTCCACCTGCTCGCCGTGGAACCCCGCGCCAATGGCTTTCTGCGCCAGCGTGGGCGCACCGCACTGGATACGCCGCGGCACCGAGATAGCCCACTGGTTATTATTGATCACGAACACCACAGGCAGCTGCCAGGCACCGGCCACGTTCAGCGCTTCGAGAAAATCGCCCTTGCTGGTGGCGCCGTCGCCGCAGGTGGTGACGGCCACCCGGTGCTCGCCACGAATCTTGAAAGCAGTGGCCACGCCACAGGCATGCAGCGCCTGAGTGGCGATGGGCACGCACAATGGAAAATCCTGGGCCACGGCCGGTTCGGCGTAGTCGCTGCCGCGTTCGTCGCCGCCCCAGTACAACAGGATCTCCTCCATGCGCACGCCGCGCATCAGTTGCACGGCAGTGTCGCGGTAATAGGGAATCAGCACGTCGTCAGGGTGCATGAGGCTGCCAATGGCAACGCCTATGGCTTCCTGACCGAGAGTAGGCGCGTAGGTGCCAATGCGTCCGGTGCGCTGCAAGGCCACGGCCTTCTGGTCGAACAGCCGGGTCAGCACCATGTGCCGGTACAGGCGGGTCAGCAGGTTGAAGTCATCGGCCCAGTCGGGCAAAGGGCCGATGAGGCTGCCGTCGGGGGATAAATAGCGGGTGTAGGCGAGCTCGATCTTGTTGGATGTCATTGCGCAACTCCTGACACACGCAGGTACGTGTGCTTGTCATGGCGTGCCGCTTGTGGCCGCAAGCCTTTCAGAGCTGACGCCGGTCGGGCGCCGGCTCATTTAATCAGGCGTAGATCAGTTTCTCCGCCAGGGCCTCGGCCACGCGCGCCGGTGAGCGCTTCTCGGCCTGGGCGTGGGCGAAGACTTCGGTGAGACGGGTACCGATACAGGCCAGGTGAGCGGTGATGGTGCCCACCTCCTCGCCCTGATGCTTGAGGGCAACGTAGATGAGCCCCCCGGAGTTGATTACATAATCGGGCGCATAAAGGATGCCGCGTTTTTCCAGTTGGTCGGCCACCGGCAGGCTGGTGAGCTGGTTGTTGGCCGAACCGGCTACCGCCGCGCAGCGCAGCTGTGACACGCTCTGGCCATTGAGGATGGAGCCCAGCCCGCACGGTGAAAAGATGTCGCACGGCGTGCTGGCCAGCGCCTCGGCTTGCACCGGGTGCGCGCCCAATTGCTCCATGGCCAGTTGCACCTTACCGGGGTCCAGGTCGCTGACCAACAGCTCGGCACCGGCGGCGTGCAGCTGTTCGGCCACGGCGTAGCCAACATTGCCCAGCCCCTGCACGGCAATGCGCAGGCCTTCCAGGTTATCAGTGCCCAGGCGGGCCATGGCGGTGGCGCGTATACCGGCGAACACGCCCATGGCGGCATGGGGCGCCGGGTCGCCAGAGGCGGTGGTGCTGGTGACGTGGCGGGTCTGCTGGGCCACGCAATCCATGTCGGCCGTGGACGTGCCGCTGTCCACGGCGGTAATGAAGCGGCCGTCCAGGCTCTCGACGAAACGCCCGAACGCTTCGAACAGCCCCGCGCGGTTTTCCACATGGGGGCTGCGGATGATCACGGCCTTGCCCCCGCCAAACGGCAGGCCGGCCAAGGCCGCTTTGAAGCTCATGCCTTGGGCCAGGCGGATAGCGTCGACCATGGCGCTTTCGTCATCGGGATAAGCCAGGTAACGGCAGCCGCCAATTGCCGGGCCGGCACGGCAGTCATGAATAGCCACCACGGCGCGCAGCCCCGTTGCCGGGTCAACGGCCAGGTGCAGTGCGTGGGTGCGAGTGCTTTGCATGAGAGCGAACATCGAACGGCTCCCTTCTTGTTGTATACCCAGTGTAGTCGATGGGTCCGCAGTGCTACCGATATCACACACTGGCCCGCGCAGCCTGGCAGCAGCGGCTAAAGACGTGTAACAGCAACCGTCTTTTCATGGGCTGATGCTGGAGCTGCCGCCTAAGGCTGCGGGCCCCCTCCCGCGCGCGCGGGGTGGACGAAACCGCGGTACGGGGCTACAAGAGAAGCTATGAAGCCTACCGTCAACACCCAACGCCAGGCCTGCCTGACGTGCCTTGAGCAAAGCCCGCCCGCGACGTTCGAAGCCGCGTTGTGGATCGCTGCCGAACATGAGCCTGGCTTGGTGCCAACCCAGTGCGATGAACAGCTGCGCGAGCTGCAGTTGCAGATCAGTATCGGCCTGCCGATGCTGCCGGTTTCCGAGCTGGCGCAACCGTTGCTCAGGCGGCTCAATGCGCTGGGGTTTGCCCTGGATGATTTTCACCCATTGCGCCCGCAGGCGGCGTTGCTGAACAAAGTGCTGGAACGCAAGCGCGGGCAACCGCTGGCGCTGGCCCTGCTGGCGCTGGAAATGGCCAAGCGCCTGGATATTCCTCTGATTGGGGTGAACTTCCCCGGCCATTTCCTGCTACGCGTGCCCGGGGCCGATCATCAATTGGACCCCTGCGGCGGCCGACGCCTGTACCCCGCCGATTGCCGCGAGTTGCTGGGCCGACAATTCGGCCCGCAGGTGCCGTTGCTGGCCGAGCACTTGGCACAGGCCAGCCCGCAACACATGTTGCAGCGACTGTCGCGCAACCTGCGCCAGCTGCACAGCAGTCACCAGGATGATGTGGCCGCGCTCAAGGACGCCGAGCGAGTACTGGTGCTGGGTCCGCCTGCCGCCGCCGACTACGTGGCCCGCGCCGGCATCTACCAGCGCCTGGAATGCCCCCGGGGCGAACGCTTTGACCTGGAACACGCGCTGTTGCTCAGTGACGACCCCATCCAGCGCCTGCGCCTGACCACCCGCTTGCAAGAGCTGCCCGCGCTGCCTTCATCCCTGCACTGACCTCAAGGCGTATCAGGCTGGGACGCCGGGTGCGCGTGAACAAATGCCGGATGCCCGGCCGCCAGCGCCGCCACCCGGGCAATGCGAGGCCAGGCATCAAGCGACACCTTGAAACGCTCGGCGGCGTAAACCTGCGGAATCAGGTACACATCCGCCAACCCCGGCTCAGGGCCTATGCAATAGCCGTGATCACCCAGCAAGATTTCCACCGCGCCCAGGCCCTGACTGATCCAGGCGCCGATCCAGTCTTGCACCTGCGCTTCATCCTGCCCCAGGGCCCGCAGGCGGTTGAGCACGCTGACGTTATGCAACGGATGAATGTCACTGCCGATCAAGGCCGCGATGCCTCGCGCCCGGGCACGCAGCAGCAGGTCGCTCGCCAGCAACGGCACCTGGGGATAACGCTCTTCCAGGTACTCCAGAATCGCGGCCGACTGAATCAGCACCTGCCCCGCCTCCACCGCCAGCGCCGGCACCCGACCTTGCGGGTCAACTGCCAGGTACGCGGGCTGGCGCTGTTCGCCGGCCAGCAGGTTGACCGGTAGCGACTCATACTCCAGGCCCTTCAAGGCCAAGGCAATGCGTACCCGGTAGGACGAAGTGGATCGATAGTAGGTGTACAGCTGCATGGTCACCCCCTTACAGCGCCGCGACCACCCGGCCGCGGCATTCACCAAAACCGATGGGCACCTGGCCCGGCGCCGCGCAACGCGCACGCAGAATGACCTCGTCGCCATCCTCCAGGAAACGCCGAACCTCGCCCGAGGCCAGGGTCAGCGGGTTTTTGCCACCTTCGGTCATCTCCAGCAGGCTGCCGAACTGGCCCGGCTGGGC
The DNA here is from genome assembly GCF_000263855.1 of Pseudomonas sp. M47T1. Lineage (GTDB taxonomy): Bacteria > Pseudomonadota > Gammaproteobacteria > Pseudomonadales > Pseudomonadaceae > Aquipseudomonas. Next base: position 49,497 of record NZ_AJWX01000016.1, on the reverse strand, counting down.
GCCCGACAAGGTGCCGGAGCCGAACAGGTCACCCGGCTGCAACTGGCAGCCATTGACGCTGTGGTGGGCAACCAACTGCGCCACGGTCCAGTACATGCTGCGTGAATTGCTCAAGGTGACGCGCTGGGGCGCCAGTCCTAGCTCGCGCATGGACGCGGTCTGCAGCAATACCTCCAGCTCGATATCCAGCGCACCACCGGCCTGGTCGGGCCCATGCCACAGGTATGGCAGCGGCCGTGGGTCGCCCTCCGGGCGCGGCGCCTGGGCGCAGCGAAACGGCGCCAGGGCCTCGGCGGTGACGACCCAGGGCGACAGGCTAGTGATGAAACTCTTGGACAGAAACGGCCCCAGCGGCTGGTATTCCCAGGCCTGCACGTCGCGCGCCGACCAGTCATTGAGCAGGCAATAACCGGCCACGTGTTCGTCAGCCTGGTCGATGGGAATACCCTCGCCCATGGCGTTGCCGCGGCCGATCCAGATACCCAGCTCCAACTCGAAATCCAGCCGGGCGCAGGGGCCAAAGCTCGGTTCCTGCTGACCGGCCGGCAAGGTTTGCCCCTTGGGGCGCCGCACCTGGGTACCGGAGGGCCGCAACGTCGAGGCCCTGCCGTGATAACCGATGGGCACATATTTATAATTGGGCAGCAGCGGGTTGTCGGGCCGAAACAGCTTGCCCACATTTTTCGCATGCTCGATGCCCACGTAGAAGTCGGTGTAGTCACCCACCCGTGCCGGCAGTGCCATCTCACAGGCACTGGCCACATGCAGGCAACCCTGCACTACGGGGCGCGCCTCGCTGCCCTCGGCCAACAGCGCCGTCAGCCGTTCCCGCAAGGCGATGCGCGCCGGCCTGCCCAAGGCGAAAAAACCATTGAGGTGACCGCCCTCACACGCCTGGACGGCACTGGCGGCGTCGCCCTGCAACAGGCCGGTGGCCAGCAAAGCGTGCAGGTCGAGGATCGAATCGCCGATCGCGACGCCGGCACGCGCGCGGCCTGCCGACGGAATGAAAATGCCCAGGGGCAGGTTCTGCAAGGGAAAGTCGGGGTGGCCATTGGCGCTGGCAACCCAGCTGTGCTGCTGATTCATGCGTCTCTCCGGTTCGGGTCGAAGGTGCTGGGCAGCGAGGCCCAGCAGTCGTCATAGGCGGGTTGCAGTTGCGCACAGTCGAGCGCGTGACGGCTGGGCCGCAATACCTGGCTGGTCTCGAACATGAAGGCCATGGTGTGGTCGATGCGCGCGGGCACAAGCGAAGCAGCCACTGCCCGCGCGCAGGTCTCGGCGTCCGGGCCGTGGGCACTCATGCAACTGTGCAGCGACGCCCCGCCAGGCACAAAGCCTTGCGCCTTGGCGTCGTAGGCACCCTGGATCAGGCCCATGTATTCGTTCATCAGGTTGCGGTGGAACCAGGGGGGGCGGAACGTGTTTTCCGCCACCATCCAGCGTGGTGGGAAGATCACGAAATCCATGTTGGCCAGGCCCGGCATGCTGGTAGGCGAGGTCAGCACGGTGAAAATAGACGGGTCGGGGTGATCGAAACTGACCGTGCCCAACGTGTTGAACAGGCGCAGGTCGTACTTGTACGGCACGTTGTTGCCGTGCCACGCCACCACGTCCAGCGGTGAATGATCAAGTTCACAACCCCACAGCTGGCCATGGAATTTCTGCACCAGGGGCACGGCGCCCCTGGCATCGTGGTAGTGCGCCACTGGCGCCAGAAAGTCCCGCGGGTTGGCCAAACCATTGCTGCCGATCGGCCCCAGGTCGGGCAACCGCAACGCCGCGCCATGGTTTTCCGCCAGATAGCCACGGGCCTGGCCGTCAGGCAACTGCACACAGAACTTCATGCCCCGTGGAATCACGGCGATTTCCAACGGCCCGATCTCCAGCACGCCCAGTTCGGTCAGCAACCGCAACTGGCCCTGCTCGGGCACCAGCAGCAACTCGCCGTCGGCGTTGTAGAACACCCGCCGCATGTCCTGATTGGCCGCATAATGGTAAAGGCTGACACCACTGGGCGTGTGCGCTTCGCGGTTGGCCGCCATGGCCACCCAGCCGTCAATGAAGTCGGTGGGCGCCGCGGGAAACGGCAGCGGGTCCCAGCGCAGTCGGTTGGGCGTGGCCTCATGCAGCGGGCCGCCTGCCAACTGTCGCACCAGCGGTTCGAAACGCGGGTGCAGCGCCGATGGCCGGATACGGTACATCCAGGTACGCCGCGCCTCGCTGCGCGGCACGGTGAAGGCTGTGCCGGAAAACTGTTCGGCGTACAAACCATAGGGGGCTTTCTGTGGCGAGTTGCAGCCTGGGGGCAGGGCGCCAGGCAGGGCCTCGCTGCTGAATTCATTGCCGAAGCCGCTCTGGTAGCGCGGCGCAGCGGTGCCAGGGTCCAGGTCCATGAAACCTCCGGGTTGGGCAGCCGGGCGACAGCACGATCGGGGCTGCTATTATTTTTATCGTAATCCAATTACGGATAACGTAATTTGATCCGCCAGGGCCGTCAAGCTATAAAGACGCCCACTGACACCGGAGACCGCCCCCACATGCCCGCCCCCACCTTACCCGCCGACGGCAACAGCAAACAGAAAGTCCGCTCGGCCGAGGTGGGTACTGACATTCTCAAGGCGCTGGCCGAACTCACGCCGTCTACGTCGCTGTCCCGGCTGGCCGAGCATGTGCAGATGCCGGCGAGCAAGGTTCACCGCTACCTGCAGGCATTGATTGCCAGCGGCTTTGCCGAGCAGAACCCGGCCACCAACCACTACGGCCTGGGGCGTGAAGCGCTGCGGGTAGGCCTGGCGGCGCTGGGCAGCATGGACGTGTTGAAGCTGGCCGCCATGCCGTTGTCGGACCTGCGTGACGAGCTCAATGAGACCTGCTTCCTGGCCGTGTGGGGTAACCGTGGCGCCACCGTGGTGCAGGTGGAAGCCGCAGTGCGCGCGGTCACGGTAGTGACTCAGGTGGGCTCGGTACTGCCACTGCTCAGTTCATCCACCGGGCTGGTGTTCGGCGCCTATCTGCCCGCGCGTGAAACCGCCGACCTGATGGCCGATGAAATGCAGCCTGGAGCTGAAACAAAAACCCAGGCCACCTTCGCGACGATTCGCGAAAATGGCCTGCATCATGTTCATGGCTTACTGTTGCCGGGCGTCGACGCGCTGTCGGCTCCCGTGTTCGATGCCCTCGGGCGCATCGTGGCGGTGCTGACCGTGGTGGGCCCTACGTCCATGTTTCATGCCGACGAGCACGGCCCGGCTGCGCAGCGCTTGCTGGCCGCCAGCCGGGCTGTGAGTTGGCGCATGGGTTACGACGCCTGAATCCAGGCATGGCTGGGGGCATCATTTTTTTGCGCAATGGTCACTGATCGCAAATAGCCGTCCAGCTCATCAGCCAGGCGGTCGGAGAACTGAGTGATCATTTTCTCCGCCAGTTCCGGCGGTGGTCCTTTGAACAGTGTTTCAAGGAACTGCTGCTGCGGCTTGCCGGACACCCCCGCCAGAGAACCTACCCCCAGCGCCGCATCCAGCAGATGCCAGGCCGCCTGCGCCCTGTCGGCATAGCGGTAGGCTTCGGCCGCCCGATACAGATGAATCAGCACCTTGACCGTGCCCAACGCCATGCGCGCCGGAGGAAACGGCAGCGCCAGCACACCCAGCACCTGGAAGGTACGCTCCACCAACATCGCCGAAAATCGCTCGGCCTTGCTGACGGTGCTGGCATCCACATCGCGCAGGATGCCCAACACGATTGCATCGTGCTCGCCTCGGAAGCTGTCGACCAACTGGTGGGGCCCGACGCGCGATTGGGTGAAGTCGCCGCGATAGCCATTATCGCGCAGCTTGTCGAGAAACCGCTCAAACCGCGGCAAGTGTCTGTAGGGCAGTCGATCTCGCAAATACGGCCCCAGGCCGCCGTGTTCGATGGCGCTGCCGATCTCTTCGACGGGCCTGAACCAGACCCCATCCGGCGCGTGGGGCGTATACAGGACGTCGATATACGTGCGTTTCACTGCGTCACGGAACAGATAAACACCCTGGACCTTTTCGCCCTTGACCTGGAAATGGTAGATGCCGGACTGGGACGTTCCACTGGGCATTGCCCCGCCCCTCACTTGGCCGAGGTCGATGGGGACATCCATTTTCATGACCATCGATGCCGGATTGATGCCCTTGCATGCCTCGGGGTCCAGGCTCAACTGCAAGCGAGCCCGGTCCAACTCCCGTTGCAGGATGCGCAAGTGAAGCTGGGCGCGCGACGCTTTATGTTCGGCGGACGCGTCGAGGAACTTTTTGCTCAGCAACCGCGCGTAGTCTTCTGGCACGTCATGGGTATCGAGGAAGCGGGCCATCAGATCCGCGACGATTCCGCGATCCCACTGCGTGGTGTCGATGCTCGCCCCCACGCTGAGGCCACCGACGTCAGTGCCCCGCTCCACGCCGTTCATGGCCACCCAGACCAGGTTGCGCCATTGCCCGTTTACCTGCATTTCGAATTGGTCGACATCCCAGCGTCGGGGGTTATGCTTGCGCTTGGGGTCGCGGTCGAAACCTCGCTGGAGGGTTTCGCGCGCATAGTCGACAAAGCTCGGGACCTGGGTCACCTGGTTGTAGGCATAGGTGAGGGCGGCGATCTCATTGTCCAACCGCGCCAGTTGCTGGCGTGACGCCCCGCTGGCGCCCAGATACCACTCAGGCGAAAGCGCATGGGACTCGTCAATAATCCGTACGGTTTGCCGGAAAGCCATTAACAACGCCAGATCCTGCCACGTATTCATCACCAGCCGGTTGAGTTGGACGGCCTTGAGCAAATCGGCGGCGGATGGCGTGCTTGCAGTGCGCTCAAGGAACGCCAACAACGATGCGCGGGTAGTGTACGGTGCCTGACCCAGCAGGTAGGCCCTGCCCTGCTGCTTGCCCGACCAACTGGCGACGGTTTCAATCACCTGGATTTCGCTGTGGCATTTGATCCAGTCCTGCCCCTGCGGAGCGTTGGGTGCATACAGCAGGAACGTATCGCGGCCCTCTTTCCTGTAGCTCAGTACCAGCAGGTCTGCGAGCCTGTAGCGATCACCGTCCAGGTTGACGAAGTAGGCGCCAATCGAGTGTTGTTGCGGGCTGGCATCGGGCTGGCGTACTTCATCAAGCAGGTTGAACAGGGACGAGTCGATCACTCCCTGCATTTTCGCCGCCAGCAGGCTATTGGCAAGTCGCGCAACCTGCAAACTCGCCAAGGCATCGATCACCTCGTCGTCGCCATAGCGCTCCTTCAACAACTGGGGGTAGCTCACCCGCAGGTCCTTGTCCCGGACCATCCCGAGCACAATATCCGCCGTTAGCCCAGCGGCCTGATTGGCCTCGCCCACCATGATTTTCATGTCGCTATCGTGCTGCCCCCCACTGTCGTTGAGTGCCAACTGCGCCAATGTCAGTTGCCGAGGGTGTTCCACGACCCGTCCCTCCACCGCAACACTGTGCAGCACGGTCACGATCACGCTGGCCGGGTCGAGGTCAATTCCGTGCCGGGCAAGGTGCTTGCGCACATGGGCGAACGCGAATGCCTCATGGTTGCGCAAAGAGCCCACAAGCTCGTCAACTGTTCGCAGGCAGGCCTGGTGCAGTTCGCCCCGAATCGCCAACTGGGCGCGGTCTTGCTCGTCGCCGAACTTCAGCCAGTCGGGGGTGCGTTGGCGGCGAATGTCATGGAGCAACTGTTCCATTTTTCGCGCCTGTGCTGCGGGGAAACCACGCAAGTCACGGATGCGCTCAACGAAGGGTTGCAAGCTGTCACCCTGCTGGACAAGCGTATCCTGCAGGCCGTGGAAACTGTTTTTTTGCTCGACCAGCAAGTCATCAACCAGCTTGTCAACCAGGTTGCCCTGGCACGGCGTGAGGGAAAACAGGAGGCTTTCACCCCGTTGAATGGACTCATTCACCCGTGCTTGATCAGCCTGGGACATCATTGCCAACAGCGCCTCGCGCTTTTCGGCGTCATGGAAGCGTCTGGAGATATGCTGCAACAACGCAGGCTCACTGCTGAACGCCTGGATAACGCCGTCGCGCGGTATCAACCACACCGCATGTGCTGGGCTACCCGCCGCCTCCATGGGACTTTGCAGCACGTGGAGTGGCAGACGAACAACTTCGTTCGCGATCACCGTTGTTACGCCAGATAAACGACCCTGCGCGGCATCAAGAAACATGCCTTGCAGACTGCCAGCCTGCTCCCAAGTCACTTTTCGCGCTTGCATCATCCAGCCAACTTCAGCCAGCGCGCTATTTCGCAACAGCTGAATCAAGACCTCGCGAGCACTGCCGCTACAGTCGGATCCTATATAAGGGCAGTCAGCGCGCCAGAAGTCATTCAATACATCACGGTACGCAAGTACCGAGTCCTGGCGTAGGGCCGGGACCTCGGGAATGCTCATCAACAGCGCATGTATCGATGCAAAGTTCTGGATCACATCCAGGCCCGAATCGCTGGACAATGTTGATATATCCTTCATCCTGTTTCTCCTTGCTGCACAAAAACAGGTGTTTTTCGACGCGTCGAAAAACACCATCCATTGCGCTATAAAACAAGTTAAAACAGGCGAGACCGCGATAATTAAATACTTTCCCCACTAAAAATGAAAACGCCTACAACCACTTCGTCATTGCGCAGTGGAAGCGGTTCATTGGGCAGAGCAACTACCCCTTTTTTATGCTTCTTAACGGAGTTACGGGAATACCCTGCGATTTTCCGTTGCTGTTGCGTTTAGCGTGTGACGCGGATTTTGATCTTGCTTTTGACGTTGGTCGCGTTAAGCGCCGTAGCGAGGGGGCCCCGGAGGCGAGCCCTTTTTGCTTCCTTTTTGCTGGGGCGGCGCACCGGGGCGCCTGCCAAGGGTATTTGCGTGAAGACCTTAAAAATTCACGCCTACGGTCATCGACAGAAAATCTCGGTCTTCCAGCACGTTGTAGTGGCCACCAAAAAACTGCGTATAAGCCAACTGTGCGGTGTACGTCTGTTGCACGTCCGCTGCCAAGCCAAGGGTCACGGCCTTGGCCCCTTCATTGAACAGGCCGTTGGGACCGTAGCCGCTCACATCGTGTGACCAGGCCACGCTTGGCTTGAGGTTTACGCCCTGGAATACATTGGCATAGTCCAACTGCGCCTGGGCACGGTACCCCCAGGCATTGCTGGTGACGAAACCGTGGCTGCCCGCCGTGCCAAACACCGCGTCGCGGCCCAGCCGGTCGCTGCTGGACACATCGTCCACGTGTACCCAGCCGGCCTCGGCCACCAGCGAAAGGCGCTCGGCGCCCAGCACTTCGTCGAAGTCCTGGCTCAGGCTGCTCTGCAATTGCGTGATCGCCTTGCGCTCATAGCCCTGGTTGACCTGCCCAGCGGCGCCGTAGAGCGCCTGGGTGAGGTCGGCGAGGTTGCGTTGCACCGGCGCGTCAGGGCGGTAGCTCAACTCACCGCGCCAGGTGGCGCCGGCTGCCATTACCGTGGAAAAACTGGCGCCGTACAGCTGGATGTCCTGGGGGTATTCAAGGTTATAACTGCCGGTGAGCAGGGCGGCATCCTGAGCCTGGCTGCTGCTGAGGGTGCCCAGCGCCGAGGGAATGCCCCCACCGTTTCGGGTTTGAATGAACGCCTGGCGACTGTGGTAATTCATGAAGTAGACGCCGTAGTCCACATCATCCACCAGCCAGTGCAGCGCAGTGCCCCATTGCCCACCGTCACGGGCACGATCGTCGTGGCCACGGGGAACCACCACGCCCTCGCGGGTCACTTCATAGCCTTGGCCTTGCTGGGCCGGCAGCGAGGACGCGACCGTAAAGCCGCGGCTACAGCCACGGGCAGTTATATCATCGGCGAAGTACGTACCGCAGTTTTCGGCCTGCGACGCGTCCCACTGCAACTGGTAGAAGGCATCCAGGGTCAGGGTATCGGTGAGGCTTTGCGACACATACAGCAGATTGGTCGGCAGCAAGCTGTCGGCCACTTTCTCGCCGGGCTGATGCAGGGTGGAAAGGTCCACCGGGTTGATGCTGTTGATCGAGTTGCCAATGAATACGCTCTCACCCCAGTTGACCACCTGACGCCCGACCCGCAAGGTGCCCGGCTGGTCGCCAATGCTGTAGTGGTGATAGACATAGGCATCCAGCCACTGCCCACCGGCGGCGCGGGCACCCTCTTCGCGGCCTTGGTCGCTGATAGACTTGAAGTGCTGAGCGCCGTCCATCTGGGCAAAGTCGTACCAATATCGGCCACGCACATACACGCCGCTGTCGCCGTACTTCAGGGTCAGCGCATGCTCGCCTTGCAGGCGTTTGGAGAACGCCTGGCCACGGTCGAAGTTCAGCCGTCCATCGTCACCCAGGCTGGAGTGGCCGCTACCGCCATTGCTGGCACCCACCAGGGAATGGTCGGCATCGCGCAGCCCCCAGTCAGTGGTGAAGCTGAGGCGAGTATCAAAATCGCCCTCCACGTCCCCGACGTTGAAGGGCAGTGCTTGCGCCTTGCCGGACACAGCGGCGGCGACACTGACAGCGAGGGCAAGTGCTTTGAACGGCGATCGATTTGGCGACATGGCGGGACTATTACAGTGACGGTAATAGTCATTGTCGCAAACTGCTATTTTTCAATCTACAACTAACGCTTACTATTTATTCAGTCACCAAGGGAACTAACCCGAACCCCAAGGGTTAATGATGAATTAATCTTCATTGTGTATTTTTCGATTCTGATCCCCGGCCTGCCTGGCTTGGTGACACCCTGTTCACCGACGTTGATTTGAAGCTCCTTGATCTAACGTCTTATTTGGCCGCTGTGTTACAGCGGCCTTTTTTATGCCTGCGATTTTCCGCCGCAGCCGCCAGCAGGCAGCGACCACGGCGGCCTACGCGCCAACTGAATTATGTGTTGGCACTGTCGTTCTGATACTTCTGCAAGTTTGCCATCATTTCCCGCAACGCTTCGACGTTGTCCGCCGGGTGCACCGCATCGTCGAAATTGCCAATATTCGACCATTGTTCGGCAATGTCTTCGACGGCCATGCCACGGTGCGGGTCAAAGCCCACGCCCAGGCTGCGCTCCCAGCGAACCTTGCCTACCCAACCGCCGCCCACTTCGTAAAGGCCGCCGGTATCGCTGCACTGCTCGCTGCCCAGATACACCACCAACGGGCTGACCAGTTCAGGCTTGAGCAAGTCGAATACCTGCGCAGGAATCAGCCCTTCGGTCATGCGCGTGCCGCCGGTGGGTGCGATAGCGTTGACCAGGATGTTGTGTTTGCGGCCTTCCAGCGCCAGGGTACGGGTCAGGCCATACAGCCCCATCTTGGCCATGGCGTAGTTGGATTGGCCAAAGTTGCCATAGATGCCTGACGTGGACGAAGTGAAAATCACCCGGCCGAAGTTCTGTTCGCGCAAGTGCGGCCACGCGGCATGAGTCAACTTGTAGGCACCTTGCACGTGAACTTGATACACCTGCTCCCAGTCGCTGTCCTCCATCTTGTGGAAGGACTTGTCGCGCAGGATGCCGGCGTTGTTGACCAGTACATCCACACGACCAAAGCTGTCCAGGGCCTGCTGCACGATCTTGTCGCCGTCCGTGACCGACTCGTGGCTGGCAACGGCGGTACCGCCCTCTTCGCGAATCTGCGACACCACCCGGTCCGCGGCCGACGCATTGGCACCTTCGCCATGGGCAGAGCCGCCCAGGTCATTGACTACCACCCGTGCGCCGTGCCGAGCGAACAGCAACGCGTGGGCGCGCCCCAGCCCGCCGCCAGCGCCGGTCACTATCACCACTTTATCTTCGAAACGGATGGCTTGGCTCATGTCACAACTCCTGGCAGCACAATGGTCATGTCGGCAGTGTCGTGTACGCGAGTACCAGTCACAATAAAGTCAGCCCCGTCTGAATACGCCCCGATAAGGCACGGGGATAATCCTTCGCGTGCTGCTCAGTAGTAGAGACGCTGACGCGCCTGGGCCTGCAACTGGTCCCGGAAGGCCAGGTAATGCTTGAGCACCTGCACCGGTGCTTCGGTATGCGGGTAATGGCCTATTTCCGGCAATACCACTGTGTCGGCGCGGTGAATAAGTTGACGGTAGCGGGTGACCATGTGCTTGCCGCACACTGGGTCCAGGCCACCATTGATGAAACGCATCGGCACCTTCGCATGCTGCATGGCAGTGACCCAGCGATCACGTTGCTGACGCCGCTCTATCAGGTAACCGCACAGGCGATGCAACACGCGCGTGCCCCGGTTGGCGCAAATCAGGCTCCACCAATCGTCCAGCGCGCTTTCGCTGGGGCGGGTGTGTGGCCCGTAGATCTGCGTGACGCTGTTGACCAGGGTTTCGCGGCTAAACGTGCGGCTCACCAGCCAGCCCAACGGGCTGATCAACAGTTTCTGGATCAGTACCGCGTGATGGGCCTCCGGAAAAAGCCCGCCGTTGAGGAACACGCAACTGGCTATGTTTGCCAGGCCTGACGGGTGCCGGGCCAACAACTCCTGGGCAACACTGTCGCCGTAGTCATGAGCCAGTACGTGCACCGGCTGCCGGATGCCCAGGTGCGCTAGCAATGCCTGCTGAAGGTCGGCCTGTTCAATCAGGCTGTAGGCATGATCCACCGGCTTGCTGGAATCGCCAAAGCCGAGCATGTCGCAGGCAATCAAGCGGTAGCGCTGGGCCAGTGGTTGCCACAGGTAGTGCCAATCCCAACTGGCGGTAGGAAAACCGTGCAGTAACAGCAATGGCTCGCCTTGGCCTGCCACCCAATAACGAATGTCATGGCCCTGGAAGTCGAAACTCTGGCCGCAAGTGCGCCAGGCACTCAAGGGAATTTCCCCCAGCGTCATGATGGGCCGCCCTTCCGGCAGCAAAGGCTGCGGCTGGGCGCTGCGATGAGCCCGGTCACGTACAACCGATGTCGATGGAACATGAGCTGTGGTCACGGTCATTACCTCGGCACTGTCACGTGCTCTCCTGGTGACAGGAGTCTAACCAGCCCCCAGCCCGGGGGTAATTGCGTTGGCAGCCAGCTTATTGGCCTTGCGAGTCACTTGTAAAATCAATCACATAATGGATCCCACAATAAACCGGCTTACAGCTTTTTGATGAGCTCGGCCAACCACGGCTCGGCGTCTGCCTCGGGGGTTACCGACTCACTGGCGTCCAGGCGCAGCATGTCCTGAACCTCCCTGACGCCCAACTCCATGAACAGCTCGCGCAGTTGTTCGCCGCCGCCACAGAAGGTATCGCCGTAGCTGGCATCGCCCAGCCCGATCACCGCGCCAGGCAGGCCACGCAAGGCTGCTGGCAATTGGTCGCGCAGCATCGAATACAGGGGCTGCAGGTTGTCGGGCAACTCGCCCATGCCGGTGGTGGAGGTGACGGCCAGCAGCGCCTGGGGGGCACTGGCCAACAGTTCATCAAGGCTCGCACGAGGGTTGTAGAAGGTCTCGAAACCGGCGTCTTCGAGCAGTTTGCTTGCGTGACGGGCCACTTCTTCAGCGGTGCCGTACACAGAGCCGGACAGGATGGCGACTTTCATTGCAAAGGGTCCTGGGCAACGTCAAAAAAACGATAGTAACAGGCTGGCGAATGCCGCGCCGGAGATGAACAAATGGCCTTACGCCAGCCACGGGGATGTGCCCGTGCCGTCGATCCTCTAGAATGGGGCATGGACTGTCGTGGAATACCCGAAATGATCAACGCCAAGCTATTGCAACGGATGATGGACGCCTCCAATGATGGAATTGTCGTGGCCGAACAAGAGGGCAACGACAACATTCTGATCTACGTCAATCCTGCTTTTGAACGTTTGACGGGCTATACCGCCAATGAAATCCTGTATCAGGACTGCCGCTTTCTGCAAAACGGCGATCGTGATGAAAGCGTTCTGCAGTTGATCCGCCAGGCCATCGACCAGGGCCAGCCCTGCCGGCAACGCCTGCGCAACTTCCGCAAGGACGGCACGGCATTCTGGAACGAGCTGTCGATTACCCCGGTGTACAATGAAAGCGACAAGCTGACCTATTTCATTGGCATTCAGAAGGATGTGACGGAGCAAGTGGAGGCCCAGCAACAGGTGGAGCAACTGCAACGTCAGCTGGACGAAGCCCGGGCGCAGATCGTCGCCCTGCAAAACGACCAGCGGCACTAACAAAGCACGTTCTTTGTTGTCTACTGATTGACTACCGTCTCACTTGCCCCGAGCTCGATCATGCCAGTTGATGCCCTCCTTACCCAGGATGAGCTGGATTTCATTCGCACGATGCAGCACAACCCGCAGCTCAACGTGCGGGATACCACGGCGAGCCTGCTGGTTAATGGCGGCACGCAGATCCGTGACTTGCTGACGCGCCTGGTGGCCAACGAGCAGGTAACTATCCAGGCCCAGTTCGAAAACCAGCAGATGAGTTTTCCCTTGCAACTGGTGGAAGACGAATTCCACGCCGTGCACCTCAAGCTGGGCGCGCCCAGCATCTACGAGGATGGCCCAATGGTTCGCCCATGGCGCCTGGTACTGAACACACCCGTGATGCTGGAAGATAACCGAGGGCGCCTGACTCACTACCTGGCCAGGGAAATATCCTTCAAGGGTGTGCTGCTCGAAGTGCTGAATGGCCACAAGCCGCCGCGGCGATTCTCCCTGTGGTTCAACCCGGAAGGCCACGAGCCGCTACCCTTGCGCGGCACGCTGGAGCGCAAGACCGAGCAGGGCCACTATGCCTATCGCCTGAGCCAGGACAACGCCCAGGAAACCGAGCGCCTGCGCCAATACATCCTGGCCCAGCACCGCCGCGAGCACCCGCAACTGCACGCTTGAGTTAGTTCAGGTATCCAGGTGCCCCGCCAGGTATTGCTGCAGGCGACGCTGCATCAGTCGCCCGTCACTGCCCAGGCACACCAGTTCCGTACCTACCAGCGCATCTTGTAGCAGGTCACTGGCGTCACCCGCGATCATCAGCGGGCAGTCCAGGGTCAACCCCAGCTTGCGCAGGCGCTTGGCCGTGTCAGCCCCGGGCGGATGGTTGGAGAACAGCACCATTGCCTGAGGCGCGCGCTTTTCACAGACCAGGCTCAACTCTTCCAGCGGCTGCCCCAGCCCCAATACCTGCACGGCAATGTCACTGCTGGCCATCAGCAGTGCGGCCACCAGCAACTCCAGCTCGTGGCATTGGCCGGGAACGGCCGCCAGCAGCACGGTGCTTTGCTGATGCTGGTGAGTCAGCAACTGTTGACGCTGGAGGGTGCGGGCGCGCAGGACGCTGTCCAGCAGCAGCCATTCGCTGGTCTGTCCGAAAGCGTCCTGGCGCAGCAACAATTCCTGCCATACCGGCATCAGTACGTGCTGGAACACCACCACCATGGGGTAACTGGAAAACACCTGGCCATACACCTGCTCCAGCCGACGCTCGTCGAAGGCGTGCACGGCGCGGCGTACCTGTTCCTGCCATTCGGCCCATTCGCTGCTGGCCGTCGGCCGCTGCACCGGTTCGGCCGTTACCTTCAGCGAATTGCTGCGCGCCAGGATCTTGCCAACCTTGCTGACCGCCACGCCCCGTTCGATCCAGCCCAGGATACTGCGCACCTCGTCGATGTCAGCCTGGGAATAGAGACGGTGCCCACTTTCGGTGCGCGTAGGCTGAATCAGCCCATAACGACGCTCCCAGGCACGCAGTGTCACCGGGTTGATGCCGGTCAGACGAGCCACTTCGCGAATAGGAAATAGCTCCTGGCGCAAGGCGTCGCTGGCTGCCGAAGAGGCTGAAAGGGTGTCTGACATCAGTCGGTGCGCCAAGGGCCTGGGGAATGTCTGGGCATTGTACCGCGCTTGGCACCCAGTACCCAACGGCGCAGAAACCTGACGCCAGCAAAACAGCGCTGCGTATTTTTCGCAACCGGGAATAATATGCCACGTCGCCGTGACGCAGCCCGCCCCCACAGTTTGATATTTCGCGGCAGCGCGGGGACGGTTGTACATTGCCGCCCCACTGGTATAAGTTCAAGGTAGCCCCCTGCCGCGAGCTTCTGCATGCCCCGCCCCGCCCCTATCCTGATTACCGGCGCCAGCCAGCGCGTCGGTTTGTATTGTGCCGAACGCCTGCTGGACGAAGGCCAACCGGTGATTGTCAGCTACCGCACCGAGCGCAAGGGCCTGATCCGGCTGCGCGAGCGCGGGGCAATCACGCTGTTCGGCGACTTTGACAGCGAAGCGGGCATTCTCGCGTTCATCGACACCCTGAAAAAACACACCGGCACCCTGCGCGCCATCATTCATAATGCATCGGCATGGCAGGCCGAAACACCCGGCCACGAAGCCCAGGCGTTCGCGCAGATGGTCAGCGTGCACATGCTTGCGCCGTACTTGATCAACCTGCATTGTGCCGAACTGCTGCTGGCCTGCGAGGTGGCTGACATCGTTCACATCAGCGATGACGTGACCCGCAAGGGCAGCAGCAAGCACATTGCCTATTGCGCCAGCAAGGCCGGCCTGGACAGCCTGACCCTGTCGTTCGCGGCCAAATATGCGCCGCGCATCAAGGTCAACAGCATCGCCCCGGCGCTGCTGATGTTCAATGAAGACGACGACGCGGCGTACCGCGCCAAGGCCCTGGCCAAATCGGCCATGGGCATCGAGCCAGGCCCGCAGGTGGTGTACCAGAGCCTGCGCTACCTGCTCGACAACCCCTATGTCACCGGTACTACCTTGACCGTCAACGGCGGCCGGCACGTAAAATAAGCGCACCGCGCGAGGATGTAGCCTTCATGAACTCAAGCCTGCCGCAGCACTATCGCGAAATTCTCAAGGCACTGGGTGAAGACCCCGAGCGCGAAGGCCTGCTGGACACCCCCAAGCGCGCTGCCAAGGCCATGCAGTACCTGTGTCATGGCTACGAGCAGACGCTGGAACAGATCGTCAATGGTGCGCTGTTCGCCTCCGACAATGACGAGATGGTCATTGTCCAGGACATCGAGCTGTACTCCTTGTGCGAACATCACCTGCTGCCCTTCATCGGCAAGGCTCACGTGGCCTATATTCCCACCGGCAAGGTGCTGGGGCTGTCGAAGATCGCACGCATCGTCGACATGTTCGCCCGTCGCCTGCAGATCCAGGAAAACCTCACCCGCCAGATTGCCGAGGCGGTGCGCGACGTGACCGGGGCGGCTGGCGTGGCGGTGGTGATCGAGGCCAAGCACATGTGCATGATGATGCGCGGGGTAGAGAAACAGAACTCGGTGATGAACACCTCGGTGATGCTCGGCGCCTTCCGGGACTCGAGCACCACCCGCCAGGAATTCCTGCAATTGATTGGACGGAGCAAGTAGCAATGCCACAACTGGAGCCAGGAATGGCGCGCATCCGGGTCAAGGACCTGTGCTTGCGCACCTTTATCGGAATCAACGAGGACGAGATCCTCAACAAGCAGGATGTGCTGATCAACCTCACCATTCTGTACGCCGCCCAAGAGGCGGTGCGTGACAACGACATTGATCACGCGCTGAACTACCGCACCATCACCAAGGCGGTGATCCAGCACGTGGAAGGCAACCGATTCGCCTTGCTGGAGCGCCTGACCCAGGAACTGCTCGACCTGGTGATGGCCAACGAGGCCGTGCTGTACGCCGAAGTCGAAGTCGATAAACCCCATGCCCTGCGCTTTGCCGAGTCGGTGTCCATCACCCTGGCCGCGCGGCGCTGAACGGAACCTGCCATGAACGATCAACAACGCCTGGAACTTGAAGCCGCGGCCTTCCGCCGCCTGGTGCAGCACCTGGGCAAACGCACCGACGTGCAGAACATCGACCTGATGAACCTTGCCGGCTTCTGCCGCAACTGCCTGTCCAAATGGTACAAGGCCGAAGCCGATGAGCGTCAGATCGACGTCAGCCTCGATGACGCCCGCGAAGTGGTGTACGGCATGCCGTACAACCAGTGGAAAGATCTTTATCAGAAAGAAGCCAGCGCCGACCAACAAGCGGCGTTCGCCAAAGGAAAAACACAATGACTGACCTGAACACCCTGCGCACTCGGCTCGCCAGTGGCGAACACGTTTTTGCCGACACCCTGGCGTTCGTGGCCGCGCACTATGACTACCAGCCACAGGCCTTCACCAACGGCGAACTGGAAAACGCCGCGGGCCAGAACGAAGGCTCGTGCAAGACCCTGGGCCTGGCCGTGCTGGAAGGCCTGAGCGACCAGGAAGCCTTGCTGGCGTTCGGCGAGCACTACCGTTCGGTGGTGGCCACGCCGGAAGGCAGCGACCACGGCAACATTCGCAACCTGATCGCCCATGGCCTGGGCGGGGTGAAGTTTGCCGTGCAGCCGCTGACGCACAAGGGCTGAATCCCGCCCACAAAAAAACCGGCCGCGATGGCCGGTTTTTTGTGCCTGAATCACTACCTCAGAGGCCTGTTGCCCGCTCCCACAGGACTTCAGCGTCCTGAGAGCGCAGCCATCAGAACGACGCGTTCTGCAGGCCGTCCAGGTAGCGTTCCACGTCCAGCGCGGCCATGCAGCCGGCACCGGCCGAGGTGATGGCCTGACGATACACGTGGTCGGCCACGTCGCCGGCGGCGAACACGCCTTCCACGCTGGTGGCGGTGGCGTTGCCTTCACGGCCACCGGCAACCACCATGTAGCCGTCCTTCAATGCCAATTGGCCTTCGAAGAGCGCGGTGTTCGGCGTGTGGCCGATGGCGATGAACACGCCGTCCACTTTCAGCTCGTCGAAGGTGCCGTCGTTGTTCTTCAGGCGCGCACCGGTCACGCCCATGTTGTCACCCAGCACTTCGTCCAGGGTAGCGTTGAGCTTGAGCTCGATCTTGCCTTCGGCCACACGGGCGTGCAGCTTGTCGATCAGGATCTTCTCGGCGCGGAAGGTTTCGCGACGGTGTACCAGGGTCACCTTGCTGGCGATGTTAGCCAGGTACAGCGCCTCTTCGACCGCCGTGTTGCCACCACCGACAACGGCCACCGGCTTGTTGCGGTAGAAGAAACCGTCGCAGGTAGCGCAGGCGGAAACGCCCTTGCCCATGAAGGTTTCTTCCGACGGCAGGCCCAGGTAGCGAGCGCTGGCGCCTGTAGCGATGATCAGCGCGTCGCAGGTGTAGGTGCCGCTGTCGCCGGTCAGCGAGAAAGGCTTGCCGGCCAGGTCAACCGAGTTGATGTGGTCGAAGACGATTTCAGTCTCGAACCGCTCGGCGTGCTCGCGCATGCGCTCCATCAACGCCGGGCCGGTCAGGCCGTGGACGTCGCCCGGCCAGTTGTCGACTTCGGTGGTGGTGGTCAGTTGACCGCCCGCCTGCATGCCGGTGATCAGCAGCGGCTTGAGGTTGGCGCGGGCTGCATAGACGGCAGCGCTATAACCGGCAGGGCCGGAACCGAGGATAATCACTCGGGAATGACGTGCTTCAGACATGGCTGACTCCTTTGGACCCCGACATTGTAGCGTCAGGCTCGCAATACCGGCGAACCGGCTGGAATTAAAAAAGGACGGCTGAAACCTTGGGGAAGGCTATTGCTCACCCGTCCTGGAAACTGCTTACAGGCTGGCGGCGTTCTCGGCCAGGTAATCGGCCACGCCCTTGGCGTCGGCCTTCATGCCTTTCTGGCCTGGGCGCCAGCCCGCCGGGCACACTTCGCCATACTGCTCGGTGAACTGCAGGGCTTCTACCAGGCGCACCATCTCGTCAACTTCACGGCCCAGCGGCAGGTTGTTGACAACCTGGTGCTGCACCACGCCCTTCTGGTCGATCAGGAACGAGGCACGCAGGGCCACGCCGTCTTCGTGCTCGATACCGTAGGCACGGGTGATTTCGTGCTTGACGTCGGCCACCATGGTGAACTCGACTTCACCGATGCCGCCTTTCTCAACCGGGGTGCTGCGCCAGGCGTAGTGGGTGAACTGCGAGTCAACGGAAACGCCAACCACTTCCACACCCAGCTCGCGGAACTTCGCCATGCGGTTATTATGCGCAATGATCTCGGACGGGCACACGAAGGTGAAGTCCAGAGGCCAGAAGAACAGCACTACATACTTGCCATGCAGCGAGGACAGCTTGAAGCTGTCGACGATCGAACCATCACCCAGTACGGCCGGGGCGTCGAAGTCGGGGGCCTGCTTGTTGACCAGAATGCTCATGGGAACTCCTTGAAGTTTAAGATCGGGAAGGGTTGGAAATTTGATGTGCGCACTGTAGCGAGAGCAGCAAGGGTAAGGAAATATCGTTTCACAATCCACCTCATAGCCCCTCTCTATACGTGTGAGCATGCCGCAGCGGGGCTTTGTTACAGTGCATTTCCTGGCCGCGACTTCACTTTCCCGCTACGCCCAAAGCCGGTAATGTCGGCCCGATTTCCCCACGGAGCACACTATGCAAGCCCCTGTCCTGTCCGGCCCGCAGTACCTGCGTGAAGGCCTGAAGCTGGTTTTGAGCCCCGGCCTGCGGCTATTTGTCCTGCTGCCGCTGGCCATCAACCTGGTGCTGTTCGTTGGCCTGATCTATTTTGCCGGCCATGCGTTCGGCCAGTGGGTGGACCACCTGATGCCCACCCTGCCCTCGTGGCTGAACTTCCTGAGCTATATCCTGTGGCCGCTGTTCGTGGCGCTGGTGGTGCTGATGGTGTTCTTCTGCTTCACCATGGTCGCCAATATCGTGGCCGCGCCGTTCAACAGCTTTCTGGCGGAGAAGGTGGAAATCGTGGTGCGCGGCAAGGATGACTTCCCGCCGTTCAAGTGGCGCGACCTGGCCAGCGAAGTGCCCCGCACCATGAGCCGCGAGATGCGCAAGCTGGGTTACTTCCTGCCGCGCACGCTGGCGCTGTTCGTGCTGTCGCTGATTCCGGTGGTGAATGTGGTGGCGGCGCCGTTGTGGCTGCTGTTCGGTGTGTGGATGATGGCCATCCAGTACATCGACTACCCGGCGGATAACCACAAGATGAGCTGGCCCGATATGCTTGCCTGGCTGCGGGAAAAACGCTGGCAGAGCCTGGGTTTCGGCGGCATCGTTTACCTGGTGTTGCTGATACCGCTGGTGAACCTGCTGATGATGCCCGCCGCCGTGGCCGGCGCCACCCTGTTCTGGGTGCGCGAACGCGGCTGAACGCCACCCCTCGCAGGGGCTGCCGCCAGGCTGCGAAGGCGCGCAACGCGGGCCCGCGTTCGACATAACAGCGCCGAATGTCCTACGAACCTTTTCGCAGGCTGGCGGCAGCTCCGGGATGTCGCGCTAGGCGGAATCGGCCCAGTAGGCCAGCAGGATGAACAACCACACCAGCACGCCCGGCACCAGGCACAGGTAATCCACCCAGTGCAGTCGCGAATTGCTTTCGCCCAGCGGGTCATCGGCGGCAAAGTTGAGCAGTTGCTGGCCCTTGCACACCGCCAAGCCCTGCACCACCAGCATGGCCAGGCAACCCAGGTCGGTCAACGGGTAGCCAATGTCGTTGCGCGCCATGCCGTTGAACAGCAGCCCAAGCACCGTTGCCGCGACAAAACGGTTGGCCCAGCGCTCGGGCGGTTCGATGGAGTGCATGCCGCGCTCGCGCAGCAGGTCCTCGGCACGAAACAGCAAGGCATGGGTGAAGAACAGCGGCAGCAAGCCACGGGCCAGCGGCGAAACGTTGGCACCGGTAGCGCGCTGGTAGCGTCGCCAGTTCCTCCACGACCAGTACACCAGGTACAGGCCGAGGCTGGCGAAGAACAAGGTCAAAAACTTCGCATCTGAAACGGTGTAGAACGCGGGCTCCCTGACCGCTGGCATACGCAGATCCGCCTGAGGCGGCGCGTAAAGGTTATCGGACATGGCGATCACCCGAATGCGCGCAGGTTGTTTCTAAACACTAGGCGATTTGCAGGCGCCCGTTGGCCGTCATGAATTTGTCATTGACCTGCCACAACCTCGCAATCGCCTGATCCGACACTCATTCCATGACCACACCATCGCTGCGCATCACCCTGGTTACTGAAACCTTTCCATCCGAAATCAACGGTGTGGCCAACACCCTTGGCCGCCTGAGCGAAGGTTTGCGCGCACGCGGCCATCAGGTCGAGATTGTTCGCCCCCGGCAAAATATCGACGAACGGGGCCAAGTCGACGACCAAGTGCTGCTGTGCCGTGGCTGGCCACTGCCGGGCTACCCAGGCCTGCAATGGGGCCAGGCATCGATGCACAAACTGCTGCGACGCTGGCGCCGGGTGCGCCCCGACGTGTTGTACATCGCCACGCAAGGCCCGCTCGGCCTGAACGCGCTGCGCGCGGCACGACGGCTGAAAATTGCCGTGGTCAGCGGCTTCCACACCAATTTTCAGCAATACACCCGCGAATACGGCCTGGGCCTGCTGACGAGGCTGCTCACTGGCTACCTGCGCTGGTTCCACAACCGTACGCAATTGACCCTTGTGCCCAGCGCTACCCAGCGCCAGAGCCTGGAGCGCCGCGGTTTCGAGCGCCTGGCCTTACTGTCCCGCGGGGTGGATAGCCAGCTGTTCAGCCCGGCTCGCCGCTGCCAGGGCCTGCGCGAAAGCTGGGGCCTGGGGCCTGAGGACATCGCCCTGATTCACGTAGGCAGGCTGGCGGCGGAAAAAAACCTCGGCCTGCTCAAACGCTGCCTCGACACGCTGCAACTGAACTACCCGCTGCACCGCCTGCGCCTGGTCATCGTCGGCGACGGGCCGCAACGCGCTGCCCTGGAACAGCAAATGCCTGAAGCGATTTTCTGTGGCGCCAAGCGTGGCGAGGAACTGGCCACGCACTACGCCAGCGGCGACGTGTTCCTGTTTCCCAGCTTGAGCGAGACCTTCGGCAACGTGGTACTGGAAGCCCTGGCGTCGGGGTTGGGGGTGGTGGCCTACGACGAGGCTGCGGCCGGCCAGCACATTCGCCATGGCCATAACGGCGCGCTGGCAATGCCTGGCGACGAAGAAGCATTTTTTGATGCTGCCGGCTGGCTGCTGGAAGACAGTGAAACCCTGCGCCGCATTCGCCTCAATGCCCGTCAGCACGCCCGCCGCCAGGGCTGGGCAGCGATCATCGAGCAGTTTGAAAGCCAATTGCGCGGCGCCTGTCAGGCCGCCGCGCAGCGCATGAGTGGTTTTGCGATCAAACCAGGCTCGTCAACGCTTCACGGCTGAAGGGCAGAATGTCCTGTTCACGGCCGTCACGTACTTTAGCGGCCCAGTCGGGATCCACCAGCAACGCACGGCCCACCGCCACCAAGTCGAACT
The DNA here is from genome assembly GCF_000263855.1 of Pseudomonas sp. M47T1. Taxonomy (GTDB): domain Bacteria; phylum Pseudomonadota; class Gammaproteobacteria; order Pseudomonadales; family Pseudomonadaceae; genus Aquipseudomonas. Next base: position 28,265 of record NZ_AJWX01000016.1, on the reverse strand, counting down.
CATCGGCGGCCAGGCGCTTGAGCAGGTTCTCAAGGCTGGCCGGCTGCGCGACCCTGTCGGTATCCACCATGAACTGCAGGAACTCGCCGTCCAGGCCCACGCTGCCCACGGTGATGGTCGGCTTGCCGGTCAATTGGCGGGTCCAGCCGGCGAGGTTGAGGTCGGAACCGTCGAACTCGGGCTCCCAGAAACGTCGCGTGGAGCAGTGGAAAATGTCCACGCCAGCGTCGGCCAGCGGCGCGAGGAACTCGCCCAGAGCCTCGGAGGTTTGCACCAGCCGGGCACTGTAGTCCTGCTGCTTCCACTGAGAAAAGCGGAAGATGATCGGGAAGTCGGGGGCGGTTGCCGCACGTACGGCGCGGATCAGCTCGATGGCAAAACGCGACCGCTTGGCCAGGCTGCCACCGTACTCATCATCGCGCTGGTTGGTGCCTTCCCAGAAGAACTGGTCGATCAGGTAACCGTGGGCTCCGTGGATCTCCACGCCATCCATGCCAATGGCCTTGGCATCGGCGGCGGCCTGGGCGAAGGCAGCGATCACATCGGCAACGTCCTCATGGGTCATGCCGTGCACCAGCTCCTTGCCATCCTTGACCTTGCCCACCGGGCCATAGCCGGGCACATTGGCGTCCGGCTCGGTGCCCAGGCGGCGCACATTGCCTACATGCCAGAGCTGCGGCACGATCTTGCCGCCTTCGGCGTGCACGGCGTCCACCACCTTCTTCCAGCCGGCCAGCGCATCAACGCCGTAGAAACGCGGCACATGCGGGTAGCCGTTGGCCGCCTTGTGGCCCACGGTGGTGCCTTCAGTGACGATCAGGCCAACGCCTGCGGCCGCGCGCCGGCGGTAATACTCCACCACCTTGGCAGTGGGCACGCCGCCTGGCGAGAACGAACGAGTCATGGGTGCCATGACCACGCGGTTCGGCAGTTGCAGGGCACCCAGCTGGAATGGCTTGAACAGAGCGTTGACCGACATGCGCAGATCCTCTGAAAGAAGGCTCAAAGAATCGCAGCATAAAACGCCGCCATCGTCGCTTACAGCACTATTGATCTGCGTGATAACAGCCGCTTGCCGGGCACAGGGGCCCGGTGGCGTGCGAGTCAGGCCAGGGCTTTCTCAATGGCATGCACCACCGTGGGGTCGTCAGGCGTGGTGCGTGGCGAGAACCGCGCCAGCACGCGGCCATCCTTGCCTACCAGGAACTTCTCGAAGTTCCAGGTGATGTCGCCTGGAAACTCCGCACCCTCGCCTGCCAGTAACTGGTAAAGGCGATGACGGCCATGGCCATTGACCTCAAGCTTGGCGCTCAGCGGAAAGGTGACGCCGTAGTTCAGGCTGCAGAATTGCTGAATATCCTGCTCGCTGCCCGGCTCCTGCCCGGCGAACTGGTTGCACGGCAGGCCCAGCACGCTGAAGCCCTTGTCCTTGTAGGTTTGATACAGGTTCTCCAAGGCGGCGTATTGCGGCGTCAGGCCACATTTGGACGCCACATTGACCACCAACACCACCTTGCCCTTGAAGGGCGCCAGGGGCAGTTCCTGGCCATCGAGCGCCTGCAGTTTAAGGTCGTGGAAAATACTCATGACGGACTCCCCTATCCAAATCCCTGTGGCGCAAACGAGCGCTCTCAAACACTAGCAGACAGAAAAGGCGCCCGTCCAAGCCCGATGAGCACTCTTGCGAGATTTCATCGAACCTGAAGGGGCGCCTTTGCGCTGATCCGGGCGTGAGGGCTCGGATTAGTGCTGGTGACCGCCTTCGCCGTGCACGTGACCGTGGGCAATTTCTTCCTGGCTGGCGTCACGGATGGCGACGATCTTGACCTGGAAGTGCAGGCGCTGACCGGCCAGCGGGTGGTTGCCGTCAACGGTGACGTCGTCGCCGTCCAGGTCACGAATGGTGACGATCTGCATCTGGCCGTCCGGAGCGGAGGCGTGGAACTGCATGCCCACTTCCAGCTCGTCAACGCCTTCGAACATGCTGCGGCTCAACGTGCTGACCAGTTCGGCCGAGTATTCGCCGTAGGCTTCTTCGGGTTCGATGGCAACGGTCAGTTCTGCACCGACGTCCTTGCCTTCCAGGGCCTTTTCCAGGCCTGGAATGATGTTACCTGCGCCTTGCAGGTACACCAGCGGCGCGCCGCCGGCGGAGCTGTCGATGACCTCACCAGCGTCGTTGGTCAGGGTATAGTCGATGGAGACAGCCTTGTTGGCAGCGATCGGCATGGGGCGACACCTTTTTTGCATAGTATGTAGAGCAAACAAGTGTAACCAAGCCGCCGCCCGAAAGCGAACGCAACCCGGACAAACGGACCCGATGGCCGACAGCTTCATTGAAGATTTCATCCGCGACGAACACGGCCACTGGGTGGTCGTGCTGTCGTGCGGCCACACCCAGCACCTGCGCCACCAGCCACCCTGGCAGTCACGCCCGTGGGTGCTGGACGCGGATAAACGCGCGCAACAAATTGGTAAAAGCTTTCGCTGCGGCTGGTGTGCACGGCTGGTGGATAACGATACCCTTGGCAATTGATTTAGTGATCGGCCAGCCATAGGCCGACACCCGCGCAGTGCTCACTTCGGGAAGCTCGCATGCAGACATTCTTTATCGCGCCAACTGATTTCGGCGTCGGCCTCACTTCCATCAGCCTGGGCCTGGTGCGCACCCTGGAGCGTGCCGGGCTGACCGTGGGTTTCTTCAAGCCCATCGCCCAGCCGCACCCCGGCGACACCGGCCCGGAACGCTCCACCGAGCTGATGGCGCGCACCCACGGCCTGAACCCGCCCAAGCCCTTGGGCCTGGCACACGTGGAACGCATGCTCGGCGATGGCCAGCTCGACGAGTTGCTGGAAGAGATCATCACCCTGTACCAACAGGCCTCGGTGGGCAAGGACGTGCTGATTGTCGAAGGCATGGTGCCCACGCGCCACGCCAGTTACGCGGCGCGGGTCAACCAGCACCTGGCCAAGAGCATGGACGCCGACGTGATCCTGGTCTCGGCCGCCTCGGAAACCGAGGTGCTGGCCGAGCTGTCCGGGCGTGTCGAACTGCAGGCGCAATTGTTCGGCGGCCCGCGCGACCCGAAGGTGTTGGGGGTGATACTCAACAAGGTGCGTACCGACGAAAGCCTCGAAGCCTTCGCCACCCGCCTGAAAGAACATTCACCGCTGCTGCGTGGCGGCGACTTCCGCCTGCTGGGCTGCATTCCCTACCAGGCCGACCTCAACGCGCCACGCACCCGTGACGTGGCCGAATTGCTCGGCGCCCAGGTGATCAACGCGGGCGACTACGACACCCGGCGCATGTCGAAAATCATCATCTGCGCGCGTACCGTGCTCAACACCTTGCAACTGCTCAAGCCCGGCGTGCTGGTGGTGACCCCGGGCGACCGCGACGACATTATCCTGGCCGTGAGCCTGGCGGCCCTGAACGGCGTGCCCCTGGCCGGCCTGTTGCTGACCAGCGACACCCTGCCCGACCCGCGCCTGATGGAACTGTGCCGCGGCGCCCTGCAGGCCGGCCTGCCGGTGCTGTCGGTGAGCACGGGCTCCTACGACACGGCGACCCAGCTCAACCAGCTGAACAAGGAAATTCCCATTGATGATCGCGAGCGCGCGGAAATCATCACCGACTTCGTTGCCAGCCATCTCGACGCCCACTGGCTGCACCAGCGTTGCGGCACGCCACGGGAACTGCGGCTGTCGCCGGCGGTGTTCCGCTATCAACTGATTCAGCGCGCCCAGCATGCCAACAAACGCGTGGTGTTGCCTGAGGGCGCCGAGCCGCTGATGGTACAGGCTGCGGCCATCTGCCAGGCGCGCGGCATCGCCCGCTGCGTGCTGCTGGCCAAACCCGCCGAGGTGCAAGCGGTGGCCAGCGCCCAAGGCATCGTGCTGCCCGACGGCCTGGAGATCCTGGACCCGGACGTGATCCGCGAACGCTACGTGGAGCCCATGGTGGCGCTGCGCAAAAGCAAGAGCCTGAATGCGCCCATGGCCGAACAGCAACTGGAAGACAACGTGGTGATCGGCACCATGATGCTGGCCCTGGACGAGGTCGACGGCCTGGTCTCCGGGCTGGTGCATTCCACCGCCAACACCATCCGCCCGGCCTTGCAATTGATCAAGACCGCGCCGGGCTGCAGCCTGGTGTCCTCAGTGTTTTTCATGCTGTTTCCCGACCAGGTACTGGTGTACGGCGACTGCGTGATGAACCCCCACCCCAGCGCACCGGAGTTGGCCGAGATTGCCCGGCAAAGCGCCGATTCCGCCGAAGCGTTCGGCATTCCGGCGCGGGTGGCGATGATCAGCTATTCCAGCGGCGATTCGGCCAGCGGAGAGGATGTCGAGAAGGTCCGCGAAGCCACCTTGCTGGCACGCGAAAGCCAGCAAGGCCTGCTGATCGACGGCCCGTTGCAGTACGACGCCGCCGCCAATGAAACCATCGCCCGGCAACTGGCGCCCAACAGCGACGTGGCCGGCCGCGCCACGGTTTTCGTGTTCCCCGACCTGAACACCGGCAACACCACCCACAAGGCCGTGCAACGCAGCGCCGACTGCGTCAGCCTGGGCCCCATGCTGCAAGGCCTGCGCAAGCCGGTGAACGACCTGCCGCGCGGCGCCCAGGTTGACGATATTGTCTACACCATCGCCCTAACTGCCATTCAGGCCCACCGCAGCGTGGATAATCAGGACACCCCATGAAGGACTTTCTACCGCCACTGCGCGGCGTCTTCGCCGCGCTGCTGTTGGCGTGCAATACCGTGTTGTGTTGCACCCCGCTGTTCATCGTCGCCCTGTTCAAGCTGTGCCTGCCGTTCCCGGCGGCCCAGCGCGTGACGGACGAACTGATGCGTCACATTCACGAGGCATGGGTTTCCTTGAACAAGGGCTGGATGAAACTGCTGGCGGGCACCCGCTGGCAGGTCAGCGGCCTTGAGGGGCTGGATTACCAGCACTCCTACCTGGTGACCAGCAACCATCAGAGCTGGGTCGACATTCTGGCACTGCAGTACGTGCTCAACCGCCGCATCCGCCCTCTGAAGTTCTTCCTCAAGCAGGAGCTGATCTGGGTACCGGTGATTGGCCTGGCGTGGTGGGCCCTGGGCTTTCCGTTCATGAAACGTTACTCCAAGGCCTACCTGGCCAAGCATCCGGAGAAGCAAGGCAAGGACCTGGAAACCACCCGCCGCACCTGTGCGAAATTCGCCGGCAAGCCCACGGCCATTTTCAACTTCGCCGAAGGCACGCGCTTCACGCCGGGCAAACACGCCCAGCAGCAATCGCCCTTCAGGCATTTGCTCAAGCCCAAGGCCGGCGGCATTGCGTTTGTGCTCGATGCCATGGGCGAACAGCTGGAATCGATCATCAACGTCACCATCAGCTACCCCCAAGGCCGCCCCGGCTTCTGGGACCTGCTGTGCGGGCGCGTGCGTGAGGTGAAGGTGCAGTTCGAAGAGATCGCTATCGCGCCGCAGTTCATTGGCCGCAGCTACGACCAGGACGTGCAATACCGCGCGCAATTTCAGGCATGGGTGAACGAGTTGTGGGTGGCGAAGGATGCATTGCTGGACAGGATGAAGACATGAGCCCCTGCCCCCTGTAAGAGCGGACCGTGTCCGCGAAGGCTGCACCGCAGAGCAGCTCCCACACACAAAAATCCCGCCGGTTGGCGGGAATTTTTATTTACTGCTGCTGGTACTGCGCACCCGGCAGCGGCTTGAGGTTGACCTCTACGCGACGGTTCTGCGCACGACCATTGGCGTCGGCGTTGCTGGCAATCGGCTGATCCGGGCCTGCACCGCGTACCGACACATGGGAAGGATCCACGCCCTGGGAGGTCAGGTAAGTGGCCACGCTCTGGGCACGGGCCTGGGACAGGTCCATGTTGTGCTGGCGGCTACCGGTGCTGTCGGTGAAACCGACAACCTCGATCAGGTTCTGGTTGTACTGCTTGAACGAACCGGCCAGGTTGTTCAGCGGCGAGTAGAAGCTGGGCGCAATCGACGACGAGTCGGTGGCGAAGGTGATGTTGCCCGGCATGATCAGCTTGATCTGGTCGCCGTCACGCTGTACCTGCACACCGGTGTTGGCCATGGAGGCACGCAGGGCCTTCTCTTGCTTGTCGGCGTAGTAGCCATAGCCGGCGGCACCGGCGCCCACCACGGCGGCGCCGATCAGAGCGCCCTTGCCACGGTTGTTATGGTCGATAGCCGCACCGGCGACCGCACCGGCCAAGGCACCGAGGCCACCGTACTTGGCAGTCTTGCTCATGCCCGAGCCCGAATCCTGGCTTTGGCTGTCATAAGGATTTTGCGACGCGCAGCCGGCCAGCAGGGCAACGGCGGTGGCGACGATAATGAGACGACGCGACATTCAGGAAACTCCTGTACTTACGGTTGTGAAGCAGCGGCTGTTGGCAAACGGACTGCTGAGCCGATTAGACCTCGCCACGACGGATAATTCAGTGAAGATACATTCAGTTACGAACAAATGAGTTTTCACGCATTTAATCACTTAGGCGGGTGTGCGACTGCTCGTTGATTGAACAAACGATAGCCTGCTGATGGTCACCTCACAAATTCGAAACCGCAGCCATGCCAGGCAACGTGATCCATACAGGCTGTGGCTACAGCTTGTGTTCAGTAACGATAACGGATGCGTTCGCCATCCGCCGTCGGGGCATTGATGTAGAGCGCCGAAGCCCCTAGGCGCGGCGCACTGCCTTGCAACGCGGCAGGTGCGGTCCAATGGGCCGAGACATGGATGTAGCCAAGGCGCAGCAGCAGTTCTTCCTTCGCGTCAAGCCGGGTATCGGCCCCCATGAAGCGCTTGCACAGCGGCGCCAGCTCGGCCGGCAAAGCGTACTCTCCTGTGTCCGGAACGGGTAATAGAGGCACGCCATGGGCGCTGGCCATTTCATGCATGACGCGTAGATAGACGCGGGACAATTCCCCGCGCACTTCGCGCTCAAGTTGCAGTGCCGCGTAGACCTGCTGACTGGGCGGCAACGAGCGGTCGACCACCGCCGTGGCCTCTGGGGTAAGGATGGTCAGCCACGGCTCCAGCCAGCCTCGGGCCAGCCATTGGCGTTTCAAATGGGCGGCCTCGCGGTAGATCGAGGTCGACTCAACCGCCATGCCCTTGGGCACCACCAACGCCTGCATGCGGCCTACCAGTAATTGCTCGCGTAGACGCTCAGGGTAACCGCCGCCAATATCGGAATGGGCTCCCGGCAACTCTATTTCCAGATGCTCGGCACTCACTTGTGCCAAGGCGAAATGCTCGCGCTGTTCGTCGCGAGCCACCAGGTGCACCACCTCGGGGAAGCGCGCCGGGTCCAGGTGCAGATCCAGCTCGACCCGGCCAGCGACTGCCACCACGGTGTCGAACAAGCCGACGAAACCCACGCTTAGACCAGGCAACCCGGCCACCTGGTTTGCGCAGTGCCTTGCCGCTGCGCCGCCACGGCTGAAGCCGAACAGGTCCACGACTGCCGGCTTTCCGGCCGCCGCTTGCCTTATTTCACACAGCGCTTGTTCGACGCGAGCCAGCACGCCCGTGCGCCCGCGCCCCAACGCGCTGCCGAGCAGGCGGTCCCGTGCGCCGGCCTCGGTGCCCATACCCGGCACGTAAATAGACTTTACCGACCGGCCTGGCGCGTCATAGAGGCGGCAGAGCTTGACGATGTTGGTGAGCGCCGTGGCGTGGCTGCCGCCACGGGCAAAAAGTTCGGCATCGTCGAGAGGGGCGTTTTCCGCATGGTTACCGGTGCCGTCGAAAAACACACCAATGCGCAGCGTGTCGCGAGGGGTCGTCATACACACATCCTTTTACGCAGTAAAAGAATGGACTGTATGAAGTTGCGGTGGGGGGTGGCTGTCAGGCGTGTCAGCGTCACAGGTAAGACATAACGCCGCTGCCGTAAGGCTGCGCAGCGGCTACACATCAGCATCCCGGCAGCCGCTGCGAAACCGCTACGGCCGCGATGCGGGTTACAGCGTGGACAGCACGCTGCTGTTGCTGGCCTGCCACTGCGCGATGTCGAGGCGGATCTTCTTCTTGTCCAGCTTGCCGACGCTGGTCTTGGGAATTTCCGGGACCACGGCGATTTGGCTGGGCACCGCCCATTTGTTGATATGCCCTTGGCCCACGAAGGGTTGCAGATGTTCCTTGAGGCCCTGGGCATCGACGGCCTGCCCATCGCGTACCACCAGCAGCGCGAACGGACGCTCGCCCCACTGCGCATCGGCGATGCCGACCACGGCCACTTCCTTCACTGCCGGGTGACGGCTGATCAGGTCTTCCAGCTCCAGCGACGACACCCACTCACCGCCGGTCTTGATCACGTCCTTGATGCGGTCGCGAATGTCGATCACACCGTTGCCGTCCAGGGTGGCCACGTCACCGGTGTGCAGCCAGCCGCCCTTCCACAGTTCGGCGCCCTTTTCCGGCTCGCGGTAGTAGCCCATGGTCAACCAGGGCGCGCGCAGCACCAGTTCGCCCTGGGTTTCGCCATCAGCGGGCAGGAAGTTGCCCTCGGCGTCGATGATCGCCGGCTCAACCAGCGGCACCGGCACACCGGCCTTGATGCGGTAGGTGGTGCGTTCGTCTTCAAGGCCCGCCAGCAACTCTTCAGTGATGTGCGCGGCCGAGATCAGCGGGCAGGTCTCGGACATGCCGTACGCCGCGGTCAGCTGGATGCCCCGGCTTTTCGCGGCCTCGTACAGGGCTCGGTTCAACGAGCTGCCGCCAATGATGATTTTCCAGCCGCCGAAGTCCTGGCCCTGGGCGTTCTTGCAGTTGAGCAGCATCTGCAGGATGGTGGGCACGCAGTGGGAGAACGACACCTTTTCGCGCTTCCACAGTTCGAACAGCATGTCCGGCTCGTAGCGGCCCGGGTAAACCTGCTTGATGCCCAGCATGGTGGCCACATAGGGCACGCCCCAGGCATGCACGTGAAACATCGGCGTGATGGGCATGTACACGTCGTTGGTGCCCATGAATCGGGTGCTGTCCAGGCTGCCGGTCACGGTGGCCAGGCTCAGGGTGTGCAGCACCAGCTGGCGGTGGGTGAAATACACACCCTTGGGGTTGCCGGTGGTGCCGGTGGTGTAGAACGTGGTGGCAACGGAGTTTTCGTCAAAGTCCGGGAAGTCATAGGTGGGGCTGGCGGCGGCCAGCAGTTGTTCATACTCGCCGACCAGGTTCGGCAGGTCGGCGGTCTTGTGTTCGGCGTCGGTCAGCAGAATGGTCTTCTCGACGGTGGTCAGGTGCGGCGCAATCCCGTTGTACAGGGCCACGAAGTCGCTGTTGACCAGCACCAGCCTGTCGTCGGCGTGGTTCATGGTGAACAGGATCTGCTCCGGTGACAGGCGCACGTTGACCGTGTGCACCACGGCGCCAATCATCGGGATGGCAAACATGGCTTCCAGGTAGCGATGGCTGTCCCAGTCCATCACTGCCACGGTGTCCCCTGCCTTGACCCCTGCCTGGGTCAGCACGTTGGCCAGGCGCGCGATGCGCTCGGACAGGGTCGGGTAGGTGTAGCGCATCTGGTCCCGGTAGACGATCTCGCGGGTTTTCTCGTAACGGCTGCCCGACAGCAACAGCCGCTTGATCAACAGAGGGTATTGATACGCACCATCGGCCGGCGGAATAACGCGAGTCTGCATCATGAGGATCCCTATTCTGAGTGCAAAAGGCAGGCAAATACTTTCACACTTTAGACCCTCTGGGGCACAGCATAATCATTGCCGGAAATGATTTTAGATGCTGGCGATGAGCCTGCTGAGCCCCTGGACCTTCAGTGCATTTCAGTCAGTGCAATTTTCACACCCAGGGCGATCAGTACCGCGCCCATGGTGCGATCAAACCAGTGGCCCATGCGGGCGAAGCCTGCGCGCACGCGCTGTTGGCTGAACAGCATGGCCACCAGGCAGAACCACAGGGCAGTGGCGAAGGCCAGGTATACACCATAACCGGCCTGCACCAGCAGCGGCGTATGGGGGTTGATGACCACCGTGAACAGCGACAGGAAAAACAGCGTGGCCTTGGGGTTCAGGCCGTTGGTCATGAAACCGGCCACGTAGGCGCCCTTGGCGGTACGCTCCACAGGCTCTGCCACGAGGGTTTCAGCCCCTGGCGCGGCCGGTTTGGCGCGAATGGCCTTAAAGCCGATGTACAGCAGGTACGCCGCCGCCAGCCATTTCAGCAGGTTGAACAGCACGATCGACTGCGACACGATCAGGCCGATGCCCAGCAGCGAATAGCCCACGTGCAGGAAGATCGCGGTGCCCACCCCCAGCGCGGTCCAGGTGCCGGCGCGACGGCCATGGGCCACACTTTCACGCACCACCACGGCAAAATCGGGGCCGGGGCTGGCCACGGCAAGCAGGTGAATCAGGGCAACGGTCAAGAACTCCGTCCAGTACATCGGGGCCTCCCAGGTATTGTTATAGGCAGTTACAAAAAACCTACCATACCAAAGAATCACGCGGGTAGCCTGGCGGCAGCGGCCACTGGTAGCGGGCGGCGTTCAAAGAAACCAGCGGTATTCGCGCGCATGGATTTCGTCCAGGAAGGCCAGGTGGTCCTGGCGCTTGTTTTCGCAGTACACCATGACAAATTCGCTGCCCAGCCCTTCGCGCACCGCCGAGCTACCCTGCATGTGGCGCACGGCGTCGAGCATGTCCTTGGGGAAGTCGATGCCGCTGTTGCGGTTTTCATTCAGCGGTGCGATGGGTTCAAGCCCGGCGTCCAGCCCGTGCTCCATGCCGGTGAGAATGGCTGCCAACACCAGGTAGGGGTTGGCATCGGCGCCCGCCAGACGGTGCTCGATGCGCAGGTTGCGCGGGTCGGCGTCGGGGATGCGGATGCACGCGTCGCGGTCTTCAAAGCCCCAGCTGGCACGGCTGGCAGCGTTGACCATGGCGCCGTAGCGGCGAAAGGCGTTGTGGTTGGCGGCGAAGATCGGCATGCAGTGGGGCAACAAGGCCAGGCAACCGGCCACGGCGTGGCGCAACGGCCGCTGCTCGTCGGCGGCCAGCAGGTTGTTGCCCGCCTCGTCGTACAGGCTCACATGCACATGCATGCCACTGCCGGGCGCCTGCAGGTATGGTTTGCTCATGAAACTGGCGCGGTGGCCATGCTTGAGCGCCACGCCTCGGGTACTACGGCAGAACAACGCGGCCCAGTCGGCGGCACGCAAGCCATCGTCGCAATGGGCAAAATTGATTTCAAACTGCCCGGGGCCCAGTTCGGCGGTGATGACATTGGCCTCCACGCCTTGGCCGTTGGCCGCCTGGACCATGTCGTGCAGCACCGGGGCGAAGCGCGAGAGCCGCTCGATATGCATGTTCGGCTGATCGTCCGCATCACCGGTACAGGCGTCACGGGGGAACTGCGGCAGGCCGTCCTTCAACGCCCGGTCAAACAAGTAGAACTCCAGCTCGAACGCCACCACCGGACGAATGCCACGCCGTTTCAGGCGTTGCAGCACTTGCGCCAGCACCTCTCTGGGCTCGAATTCGATGGGGGCGGCGGTGCCGTCGGAACTGATCAGCATTTGCCCCAGCGGCTGTCCTTCCCAGGTGACGGGCTTGAGCGTGCCGGGGATCAGCCGCCGCGGCGCATCCGGGTCGCCGTCATTGAAACAATAGTCACCGATTACATGCAGCCCGCCTTGCGCGCCCAGCAGCACGCAGTTTTGCGGCAGCTTGAGTGGGCTGCCCGCCGCCACCTTCTCCAGCATCTCGACCGGGTAACGCTTGCCGTAGAAGTGCCCGGGAAGGTCCAGGGCAATCAGGTCGACGTAACGCACCTGCGGGTACTGAGCGCGAAAGGCGCGCACTTCACTGAGCAGGTCGGGATAGGCGGGGCTCATCGTTATTGTCCTTGTTATCGATCAGTTGAAAACCCAAAGCACGCGGGTGGGTTTGTCGGTGCGGTTGGCGTAGCGAAACTGGGCATGGGGCGGTAGCTGGAAACTGTCATTGGCATACAGGGTCGCGGGCTCTTCCTCGCCGTCGAGCCACACGGTCAGCTCGCCCTCCAGCACGAAAGCGCCTTGCTCGGAACTGTCGTTCAGGTGCCCGTCGCCGCTGGTGGCGCCCGGTGCCAGGTGGCTTTCCAGCATGGAGAACCCCCCGGAAATGCTCGGTGAGGCCAGCACGTCGGTGATGCCGCCAGCGTAATACAGGGTGCGGCGCTCGCCCGGGCGGGTGACCCAGCGTTGCGCCCGGGGCGTTTCCAGGGTGTAGAAATAGGTGGTGGGCACGCCCAGCGCCTCGCTGATGGCGGTAAGGTCGGCCACCGTGGGCCGCGACAAGCCGCGCTCCACCTGGGAGAGGAAGCCCACCGAGCGGTCGATGCGCTTGGCCAGTTCACCCAGGGTGAGGTTCTTGTGCTTGCGAAGGTCACGAATCAGGATCGCCAGACTTTCAATTTCTTCCTGCATGTTCATCGCGGTTTTCCGTCAAATTACGTCGCGCAGCCGATACCAGGCCTTGCCGGCGGCTTCCAGGGGGGCGGCCAGCCAGCGGCCGCCCGGAAAGCGCGGATTGTCGAGGGCCTGATAGTGGTTGAGCAACCGCTGGTCGCCGTCGATGGCGTCGGTGACGGCGCGCGCGGCGGCCAGCGTGGGCAGCACACCGTGGCCGGAGAAGCCCTGCAACCAATAGCAGTGGCCCTGGCGGCCGACGTCGGGGGTGCGCTTCATGCTGATATCGATATGGCCGCCCCAGGCGTAATCCAGCACCACGCCCTTGAGCTGGGGAAACGCCCGCTCAAGGTACGGCCGCGTGGCCCGTGCGACGTCGTTGGGGATACCGCCCAGGTAGGTGCAGCCGCCGCCGAACAGCAGGCGGTGATCGGGCGTGAGTCGGAAATAGTCCGGCACGAACTGATTGTCGATTACGCAGCTGTTTTGCGGCAACAAGGACTGCGCCAGCGCCGGTTCCAGCGCTTGGGTGGCCACCTGGTAGGAACCCACGGGCAGCACGCGGCTGGAAATTCGTCGGTCCAGCCCGTCCAGGTACGCATTGCAGGCCAATACCAGCACGTCGCAACTGACTTCGCCCAGGTCGGTGCGGGCAACAAAGCCCTCGCCTTGGCGCCGATAGCTCAGTACCTGACTTTGCTCAAACAGTTGCCCGCCCGCCTGTTCAATGGCGCTCGCCAGGCCCTGAGCCAGTTTCAGCGGGTTGAGGTGAGCGCCACGGGGATCCAGCAGGGCAGCACGGTAGCGTGGGCTGCCGATCCATTGCTGCAGTTCATCGCCCGCGATAAAGCGCACCTGGTCATCGCCCCACTTGCTGCGGGCCTCGCGTCGCGCTTCGCGCAGCTGTTCCACCCGATTCTCGCGCACCGCCGCCCACAGGCTGCCCAGCCTATAGTCCACGTCAAAGCCGTGCCGGGCGGGCAGGTCGCGCAGCTCTTCACTGGCCCAGACCATGCTGTCCCACAACTCCCGCGCCCGGGTCAGGCCCAGCCCTCGCTCCAGCGGGGCCATGTCGCACGACCAGCCCAACAAAGCCTGGCCACCATTACGCCCGGACGCTGCCCAAGCCAGGCGGCTGGCCTCCAGCAGCACCACGCGCTTACCGCTCAGGGCCAGGCGCAATGCCGTGTGCAAGCCGCTGAAGCCACCGCCAATGACCAGCACATCAGCCTGGCGCTGGCCCTCAAGGCGCGGCCGCAAGGGCAACGGCTGTGGATACGTATGAGCGTAATAACTGTGCACGTGCTGCGCGGATTGTTTGAACATGGACCGGCCCGTGAATTTTTTATAGTTAAATTTCATGAAAATCTAACAGCTAATTTTCACAAAGCCAACCACCTCAGAAATTCGTGTAGGATTTTTCCGTTGCCTATGCGATTGCGTAAAAACCAACAAGGAGTTCTGACGATGACCGATCTGCGCCGCGCCGTGTTTCTCGATTACAGCTCGCTGGACCTGGGTGACCTCGACCTCGCCCCTCTGCAACAAGGCTTCAGCCAGCTGGACCTGCACGGTTCGACCAGCCCGCAACAGGTCATCGAACGCTGCCGCGATGCCGAGGTGATCATCACCAACAAGGTGGTGGTCAATGCCGACACCCTCGCCGCCTGCCCCCACCTGAAACTGGTGCTGATTACCGCCACCGGCACCAATAACGTTGACCTGGCCGCCGCCCGCGCGCGTGGCATTGCCGTGTGCAATTGCCAGGGTTACGGCACGCCGTCGGTGGCTCAACACACGCTGATGCTGTTGCTGGCCCTGGCCACCCGCCTGCCCGACTACCAGAAAGCCATCGCCGCCGGGCAATGGCAGCGTTCCAGCCAGTTCTGCCTGCTGGACTACCCCATCGTGGAACTGGAAGGCAAGACCCTGGGGCTGCTCGGCCATGGCGAATTGGGCAGCGCCGTGGCGCGCCTGGCAGAAGCCTTCGGCATGCGCGTGCTGCTGGGTGCGCTGCCTGGCCGGCCACCCCGTGCAGACCGCCTGGCGCTGGCCGAGCTGCTGCCCCAGGTAGACGCCCTGACCCTGCACTGCCCGCTGAACGACAGCACGCGGAACATGATTGGCGCCGCTGAGCTGCGGCAGATGAAACCGGGTGCCTTCGTGGTCAACACCGCTCGTGGCGGGCTGATTGACGAACAGGCGCTGGCTGATGCCCTGCGGGCCGGGCACTTGGGCGGCGCGGCCACCGACGTGCTCAGCGTGGAGCCACCGGTCAATGGCAACCCGCTGCTGGCTGATGACATCCCGCGCCTGATCATTACCCCGCACAGTGCCTGGGGCAGCCGCGAGGCACGCCAGCGCATCGTTGCCCAGGTCGCGGAAAACGCCCGCAGCCATTTCGCCGGCACGCCGCTGCGGCAGGTCAACTGAGCCCCGGCGGCTCTGTTAGAATGCGCGCTTTTTTGACCAGGAGCTTCCACCATGGACCCGCGCAGTGAAGTCCTGCTTCGCCAGGCCGACTTGTTCCAGGGCCGCCTGCTGCTGGCAGGCCTGCCCGCCGACGACCTGCTCGGCAAGCTGCCCGACGCCCATGGCTGGTGCTGGCACGCAGGCGACCAGCACGCGCTGACGGCGCGCTTCGCCGAGCGCAGCCACTTTGGTACCGAGGCGCCCCAAGGCGATTTCGACGCGGCTGTGCTGTTCCTGCCCAAGTCCCGCGAGCTGGCCAACTACCTGCTCAATGCTCTGGCGTCGCGCCTGGCCGGCAAGCTCCTGTTCCTGGTGGGTGAAAAACGTGGCGGCATCGAAGGCGCGGCGAAACAGCTGCAACCCCTGGGCAAACCACGCAAGCTCGACAGCGCGCGCCATTGCCAACTGTGGCAAGTGAAAGTCGACTCAGCGCCTGCCGCCGTTGACCTGCACAGCCTGGCCCAGCGCTACGAACTGGAACTGGCCGACGGCCCGCTGTCCGTCATCAGCCTGCCCGGCGTATTCAGCCATGGCCGCCTGGACCGCGGCACCGCGCTGCTGCTCGACCACCTGGATAACCTGCCGGCCGGCCATGTGCTGGACTTCGGCTGCGGCGCCGGCGTGCTGGGTGCCAGCCTCAAGCGGCGCTACCCGCAAAGCCGCCTGACCCTGCTGGACGTGGACGCCTTTGCTGCGGCCAGTAGCCGCATGACCCTGGTCGCCAACGGCCTGGAAGGCGAGGTCATCACCGGTGACGGCATCGATGCCGCCCCCATGGATCTGGACGCCATTGTCAGCAATCCACCGTTCCATACCGGCGTGCACACCCATTATCAGGCATCGGAGAACCTGCTGCGAAAATCGGCAAAACATCTGAAAAAAGGCGGTGAACTGCGAATTGTCGCCAATAGCTTCCTGCGCTACCAACCGCTGATCGAAGAGCACTTGGGCGTGTGTGCGGTACAAGCCGAAGGCCAGGGTTTCAGAATCTACCGGGCAAAACGCAAGTAAAAACTTCGCTTGCCCAAATGAAATTCCCTAGGCAGAATCCGCAGCGTCCTAGGGGAGTAGTCTCCCGCGAGCAACATGGCTCGCATGGCATGCGTCAACATACTTGGTCCACAGACCATGGCGCATGCGACCTCACAGTCCGCATCAGACGGGCTCAGGGTTTGACAAGACCTATGACACGAACACCTTACCCGGGGCGGGGAGGCTGTACGTGTCATAGCCGTGTCGACCCGCCCCCATAGGAAATCCTGATGCTGGAATCACTTCTTGTCCCTACCGCGATCGTTGCCTTGGCGGAGATCGGCGACAAGACCCAATTGCTTGCCCTGATCCTGGCCGCGCGCTTCCGCAAGCCCTGGCCGATCATCGCCGGCATTATCGCAGCCACCCTTGCCAACCACGCCGCCGCTGGCGCAGTGGGGGCCTGGTTCGGCAGTTTCTTCTCGGATGCTACGTTGCACTGGATCCTGGCCGCAAGCTTCACAGCCACGGCGCTGTGGACCCTGGTGCCCGACAAGATGGACGATGACGAAGCCAGCAACGCGCGCAAGTTCGGCCCGTTCCTGACCACTCTGATTGCCTTCTTCCTGGCCGAAATCGGCGACAAGACCCAGGTTGCCACGGTGATGCTGGCCGCCCAGTACCCGCACTTGCTGCTAGTGATCCTGGGTACCACCCTGGGCATGCTGCTGGCCAACGTACCGGTGGTGCTGGCGGGTAACTTTGCCGCTGAGAAACTGCCGTTGACGCTGATTCGCCGCCTGGCAGCCTGCGCGTTTTTCGTGCTGGCAGTGGTGGCCGTGTACAAGGCCATGCAGGTGAGTGGCTGGGTGGGTTGACGCCCCCCACCTAGATAGTTGTTGCTACAGCGATTGTGTAGCAGCCGCCAGGCCGCGTCACACAGCACCGCCTATGCCGGAGTCAGGCATTCCGGGGCATTGAGCTTCGGATCATTGACCAGGTTGGCCAGCGGCCTCTCGCGCAATGCGCTGGGGTTGCTGGCCAGCAACGATTGCAGCACCGGCAGCGGGGTCTCAGGGTCCAGCCAGGCCTGCTGCCCGGCAGCATCGAGAATCAACGGGCGACGCTGGCTCATGGCCGCCTGGGTCACCACTGCGGTACTCAGCCACACCTGCTCCTGCACCGGATACGCCTCCCACACTGCGGCGAAAAACAGCGAACTGCCCTCCCCCGGCGTCAGCCAGTACGGCCGTTTGCGCACGTTACCGCGCCATTCATAAAAACCGTTGGCCGGCAGCAGGCAGCGACGCAGGCGCAGTGCCTCGCGAAACATCGGCTGCTCGGCCACGGTCTCGGCCCGGGCGTGGGCCGGGGTACGCGACAGGTCGGTCAACCACGGCGGTGTCAGCCCCCAGCGCGCGCGGTCCAACTGCGAGCGCCCTTCCAGGTTGCGCTGGATCAGCACAGAATCACCGGGCGATATGTTCCATTGCGCTTTCTGGTCGACAGGGAAGCCCGGCAACGCGGCAAAGGCCGGCGACCAGCGAAACAACGCATAACGTCCACACATGAGGCAAAAGACTCTTCAGATGACCGGCGCCTGGCTCAACACACCAGCACGCCCTGGAAACTATCCGGTTCTTCGCCCGGCAGCGGCAAGGCGGCATTGTACGCGGCGATGAGCTGACGTGCGTAATCGGCCTGGTCATTGGCCACGGTGAGGCCCAGCAGGCCGATGGCTGGCAGGTCGCCAATACCCCCCATCAGGTCGCGCCCCACCAGGTGAGCCGCCACGCCCTCGCTGTCGAGCATACCCAACAGCATCTCGGCCTCCAGCAGGCTTTCCGGATCATATATACGCTGCATCAATCATTCTCGCCTTTGACGTCGAGCATCCATTCATCATCGTGAACCTGCAAAATGAAACGAATAGGTTTGCAGCACACCGAACAGTCCTCCACATACTCCTGATCGCCGCCGGACAGGTCCAGCAGCACCGGAATCGTTTCACCACAGTAAGGGCATTCGATGTCTTCGCTTTCCTGAAACAGCATGGCCGTCCCCCATGGTGACTTATGCGTATAATCGCCGGTCTATTTGAAGGGCTATCGATATGCCCTTACTTCATTACCCTAGCCGTTTCCAACAAGAGAGCATGATGGGCGAATTCGATGCCATCCGACCGTACGACGACGCCGAAGTCCCTGCCGTTCTGGCACGACTGCTCAGCGACCCGGCGTTCCTCGATATCCTCACCCACTTCCGCTTCCCACGCCTGGCCGGCGCATTCGGCTGGATGCTCAAACCACTTATAGCTCATCGGCTGCGCCGCGAGTTCGCCGGCATCGAAAGTGTCGCTACCTTGCAGGATAAAGTCGAAGTCTACGTCGATCACACCATTGATCGGGCCACTGACGGTGTGACCTACACGGGCGTGGAGCAGTTCAAGTCCGGTAGCGCCTACCTGTTCCTGGCCAACCACCGCGACATCGTCATGGACCCGGCCTTTGTCAACTATGCCGTGTACCACGCCGGCCTGCCCACCCCGCGTATCGCCATCGGTGACAACCTGCTGCAGAAGCCCTTCGTCAGCGACCTGATGCGCCTGAACAAGAGCTTCATCGTGCACCGCTCGCTGACCGGGCGCCGGGAAAAACTGGCGGCGTACCAGCTGCTGTCTGCGTACATCAACTACTCCATCCGCACCGACTGCCAGTCCATCTGGATCGCTCAGGCCGAAGGCCGGGCCAAGGATGGTGATGACCGTACCGATTCGGCCATCCTGAAAATGTTCCACATGAGCCGCAAGGACGAGCCCTTCGGTGCGGTGATCCAGTCGCTGAACCTCACCCCGGTGTCGATCAGCTACGAGTACGATCCGTGCGACCTGGCCAAGGCCCGCGAACTGTACACACGCGCCACCACCGGCAGTTACACCAAGGCGCCGGGCGAGGACGACATCAGCATTGCCCAGGGCATCACCGGCTATAAGGGCCGCGTGCACATTAACTTCGCCCCACCCATCAGCCAGGCCTTCGACGACACCAAGCAACTGGCCGCCGAAATAGACCGGCAGATCCTGGCCGGCTACCGCCTGTTCCCGGCGCATTACCTGGCGTACGCCCAGTGGGCCGACGCCGACCCGAGCCTGGGCGTGCCAGCGGCCAGCGAAGTGTTCGGCGCCGAAGAACTGGACAAGGCCCGCGCTGAATGGGCCCGCCGCCTGGAAGCCTGCCCGGCCGAACAGCGCCCCTACCTGGTACTGCAATACGCCACGCCAGTGCGCAACCAGTACCGCGTGAAGGCTGGCTTGCCGCTGTAACCGGCGCGCACAACCTGACCCCCCGCGCGCCGTACCTGCGGGAGCTGCGTGCCAGCGAGCTGTGGACGCCCGATAAGCTCGCTGGCAAGCCAGCTCCCGCAAGGACGGTTGCGGACATCAGCAGGCTGTGTTGACCTGCGTCACATGGCCGTCATCAGAACCCGTCACCCTATGCTCCCTCGCCACTGCCATGGAGCTGGTCATGTTGCACGCACAGAATCAGGATCGTCTGTATCTGGTCACCCAAAGTGAAGAGCAGGAAGCTCTGATCAACGGCTTGTCTTTCAATGTCCACGACCGCCACTGGCTGGTGTACTGCGCCCTGGCCGGCTGCATCCATGATGATTGCCCGGAGCTGGATACCGACACCGGTATCAGCTTCCTCGACTTCTACGTCGAAGCCGCCTGAATCGCAGCCATGAAAAAGCCCGCGCCCCTGATTCAAAGGCGCGGGCTTTTTTGTTTCGGTCAGTTGCTCAGCGTGTGACCGATGCTTGGGTCCTTGAACACGCGGGTCAAGGCATCGCTCAACACGTCGCTGACCAGCTTGGTGTTGGTTTCAACGTTCGGCGCCATGCCGAAGCGCTGGTTCAGGGAAGCGCCGTAGGAACCGGCGTAGTGACGGCCGTTGTTGTTCACATCAGCACGGAAGTTGGCGCCGATGGTGGCCTCGGTCACGTACATGCCTTCCTTGGGCGACTGATAGGTCAGGCTCGCCAGGGTCACGGTCAGCACCGGGGCACTGCCGCCACCGGAAGTCGGGGTATAGCCCAGCAGACGCACTGCGGCTTCAGCCTGGGCCTGCAGCTTGGGGATCACGTCGTTGGCATTGACAGTCACCGAGCTGGTTTCCGGGTACAGGCCGCCACGAGTGCCCAACGTTGGCGACGGGCGACCGTCCACCACGCGCACCACTACCTGCTGGCCCTGGCCGACAGCAGCCAGTTGCGAGGTCAGCACGGGTTGCGGGCTGAGTTGCTGCGGACTGTTGGCACAACCGGCCAGCGTCAAGGTGGTCACAGCGATCAAACCGAACAACAGGCGTTGCAACATGCTCATCTCTCCAGGAATAGGCATTGATAGGACGCCAGTATAACGGCCCGGACACGTCAGGAACCAGCGCTCAACCTACCCGCGAAAATGTAGGAAAAGTCATGCAGGTGGATGCCTCCGACGTGACGCAAGGGTGCGATAATCGGTCACGCCGACACCGCTTGACGCTCGCTTCAAGAAAACTCCACGAATAAAGATCTTTTCTGCGCATTTCATCGTTATAATCTCCCCCCGATTATAAGGACGTCTCCTGATCGGGCCCCGCAACACCGCTGATGCCCTGCATCCAGCCCTTCAAAAGCCCACAGAGAGCCGCCCACACAGGCCAATTGAAGCCGGTGTGCCCGTTGTTTTCGGCACCTTCGCCCTTCGCTGGACCTGCCGCTGCCCGCGTCTTCATGGCAGCCTTTTTGAGGTTCACGACTCCAAAAGAGCGTGAAAAAAACGGTTTTCACTACTTCACAAGAGTGTGGCGAGCAAATGAACAGTTTTGCATCTGTACATGCATTAACAATGTCTGGTTCAGCACCGTACGGTCGGTCCAGCCGCGCCTGTCTGTCAGGAGCCTGAGGTCGATCAATGGCAAAGCGGGCGCATTGACCTAAGTCGAATTGCCCACCGGGCCCGAAAATGAGTTCATGAGGACTTGTTGGACCGGTTGGTAGCGTCCGCACAAGCTTGCGATTTTTGCGAAGAGTCGGACATGGCACTCCTGGCCTGCTGATATGTACCGGGACGCCGTGCTGTCAATTTGGTGCTGAAGATTTTGGAGACGCGTTAATGGCGCATAACGAAGCAGTCGACGTGGTATTGGTAGGGGCCGGCATCATGAGCGCCACCCTGGCCGTACTGCTCAAAGAGCTGGACCCGACCCTCAAGCTGGAAGTGGTCGAACTGATGGATTCCGGTGCCGCGGAAAGTTCCAACCCGTGGAACAACGCCGGTACAGGCCACGCCGGCCTCTGCGAGCTGAACTACACGCCGCAGGCCAAGGACGGTTCGGTCGACATCAAGAAAGCCGTACACATCAACGCCCAATTCGAAGTGTCAAAGCAGTTCTGGGCCTACCTGGCCAAGCAAGGCACCTTCGGCTCGGCCCGTGCGTTCATCAACCCTGTCCCGCACCTGAGCTATGTCGAGGGTGAAAAAGGTATCGACTTCCTGAAGAAGCGTTTCGAGATGCTCAAGCAGCATCACGCGTTCGCCGACATGGAGTACACCGAAGACAAGGCGAAGATGAACGAGTGGATGCCGCTGATGATGCCGGGGCGCCCTGCCGACCAGCATATTGCCGCTACCCGCGTCATGCACGGTACCGACGTCAACTTCGGCGCACTCACCAACAAGCTGCTCAAGCACCTGGCCAGCGGCCCCGACGCCCAGGTCAAGTACAGCAAGCGCGTCACCGACCTGAGCCGTAACGGCACTGGCTGGACCGTGACCATCAAGGACGTCAACAGCGGCAACAGCCGCCAAGTCGACACCAAGTTCGTATTCCTGGGTGCCGGCGGCGCGGCATTGCCGCTGCTGCAGCAATCGGGCATCGAGGAAGGCAAGGGCTTCGGCGGCTTCCCGGTCAGCGGCCAGTGGCTGCGTTGCGACAACCCGGAGGTGGTCAAGCACCACCAGGCCAAGGTCTACAGCCAGGCTGCGGTAGGCTCGCCTCCGATGTCGGTGCCGCACCTGGACACTCGCGTCGTCGACGGCAAGACCTCCCTGCTGTTTGGCCCGTACGCCGGCTTCACCACCAAGTTCCTCAAGCACGGCTCGTTCCTTGACCTGCCCAAGTCCGTTCGCGCCGGTAACATCGGCCCGATGCTGGCGGTGGCGCGTGACAACATGGACCTCACCAAGTACCTGATGAGCGAAGTGATGCAGTCCATGGAGCAGCGCCTGGAATCCCTGCGCCGCTTTTACCCGCAAGCCAAGGCCGAGGACTGGCGCCTGGAAGTGGCTGGCCAACGCGTGCAAATCATCAAGAAAGACCCAAAGAAAGGCGGCGTGCTGCAGTTCGGTACCGAACTGGTGTCGGCGGCCGACGGCTCGCTGGCGGCGCTGTTGGGTGCCTCGCCGGGCGCTTCGGTAACCGTGTCTATCATGCTGGAACTGATCGAGCGCTGCTTCCCCGAGAAGTACCGTTCCGAAGCCTGGACCACCAAGCTCAAGGAAATCTTCCCGGCCCGCGAAAAAGCCCTGGAAACCGACGCGGCGCTGTACCGCCGCGTCAGTGCCCAGAGCGATGCGGCGCTGGAGCTGGCACCGCAAGCGAACACTGCCGAGCACTACGCTTGATGCCGTAGGTCTGCGCTTCTGTGGAAGCGGGCTCTGCCCGCGAAAAAAGCACTGCGCTGTATCTGACGCAGCGCGGCGTGTTCTTCGCGGGCAGAGCCCGCTCCCACCTGAATCACAGCCACAATAAAAACGCCCCTCGGGGCGTTTTTTGTGCGCGGAAGAAAATCAGCCGCGGGCTTTTTCGATGATCTCGATGTATTCCGGCGCGTTGCGCTGATCACGGATCACGGCGATGAAGTCATTGCCGTGCTCATCCTTGCCGTTCAGGTCCAAGCCTGCCTCGACGAAGAAACCGACAAAACGCTCGAAATCATCGACGCGCAGGCCGCGATAGGCCTTGATCAGCTTGTGCAGCGACGGCGAAGTGGCGTCAACTGGCTCGAAGTCCAGGAACAACTTGATCTGCTCGTCGCCGATCTCGTCACCAATCAGCTGTTTCTTGTCTTTACGCATTGCCCACTCCAACTCGCTGCTATGGGTGTAGGTACTGGCTTGCCAGCGAGCTCTAAAATGACCCAAAAACTCGCTGGCAAGCCAGCTCCCACAAAAGCGCGAGTTTACCCCCCACAGCCAGGCGGCTCAACGCGCGCGTACAGCACCGGTGTGCAGGTCGGCCCAGATATGGCCGTTGGGGTAGGTCAGGAACTGCACGTACACCGTGTCATTGCGCAGCAAATCCATGATGGCGCGGTATTGGCCCAGCGGGTAGTTGAGCATCAGCGTCTTGCTGGGCTCGTCATAGCCCGGTTTCTTCAGGCTCTTGCTTTCGGCGTCAAAGGTCAGAAGCACCTGGGCAATGGTGGCGCCCTTGTTCAGCGGCTTGCCCTTGAGGCGCACCATCACCGAGGAGGTTACCGGAATCGGCTGCTGATTGGATTGTCGCTGATTGCCCACAACCACGGAAAACTCGGTCACCTGCAGCAATTGCTGCTGATCGGGTTGTTCCTTGCGCAAGGCTAGGTCATCTGGCGGCAGGAACTGGGCATGCAGGGGAGCGGCGGCAAGGGGAATGCTGGACAGCAGGACAAGTGCGGCAATCATCAAACGCATGGGCGAGCTCCTGAAAGGCAGCCCAGCACTTTAGCAGATCAAGTGTGGGAGCTGGCTTGCCAGCGAGCTTTTTATAATCCCGAAAAGCTCGCTGGCAAGCCAGCTCCCACAGGTCTTACATGCCTTTCACAGCATAGATACCAGCAGCATTGCGCCAGTAGCCCTTGTAGTCCATGCCGTAGCCAAAGATGTAACGGTCAATGCACGGCAGGCCCGAATAGGTGGCCTTCAGGCCCGGGCTGGCCTTGCGATCGTGGTCCTTGTCGATCAGCACGGCGGTGTGCACGGCGCGGGCGCCAGCGTGCTTGCAGAAGTCGATGATGGCGCTCAGGGTATGACCTTCATCGAGGATGTCGTCGATGATCAGCACGTCACGGTCAATGAACGACACTTCTGGCTTGGCCTTCCAAAACAGGTCGCCGCCGCTGGTTTCGTTACGGTAGCGGGTGGCGTGCAGGTACGAGGCTTCCAGCGCGAACTTCAGCTGGGTCAGCAGCTTGCCCGCGAAGATCAGCCCACCGTTCATCACGCAGAACACCACCGGGTTTCTGTCGGCCATCTGGGCAGTGATCTGCGCACCGACGCGGACAATGGCCGCTTCAACTTCAGCTTCGGTGTACAGGCAGTCGGCTTCGTCCATGACTTGACGGATATGCTCGAGATCAGCGGACATGACGCTCTCCAAAGGGTGGGTGGTCTGAGAAAAGCGGGCAAAGGTACGCATCCGCTTCGGACAGATCAAGCTTTTCTGGACTAACGTCCAGTATGTCTGCACGACAGTGCCACTCGAATAGATTAATCTAGCGCCGTTTTTTTGCCCGCCCGGAGCCTTTCCCCATGCCAATCCTCGAGATTCGCCACCCGCTGATCCGCCACAAGCTCGGCCTGATGCGCCGTGCCGACATCAGCACCAAGAACTTTCGCGAGCTCGCCCAGGAAGTCGGTGCGCTGCTGACCTATGAAGCCACCAAGGACCTGCCGCTGGAAAGCTATGACATCGACGGCTGGTGTGGCACCGTCCAGGTCGAGAAAATCGCCGGCAAGAAGATCACCGTGGTGCCGATCCTGCGCGCCGGCATCGGCATGCTCGAAGGCGTGCTCAGCCTGATTCCGGGCGCCAAGGTCAGCGCCGTGGGCGTGGCCCGCAACGAAGAGACCCTGGAAGCCCACACTTACCTGGAAAAACTCGTCCCTGAAATCGACGAGCGCCTGGCCATGATCATCGACCCGATGCTGGCCACCGGCGGTTCCATGGTCGCCACCATCGACCTGCTGAAGAAAGCCGGCTGCAAGGACATTCGCGCCATGGTGCTGGTGGCCGCGCCCGAAGGCATCGCCGCGGTCGAGAAAGCTCACCCCGACGTGAAGATCTACACCGCCTCCATCGACGAGCGCCTCAACGAACACGGCTACATCATTCCGGGCTTGGGCGACGCCGGCGACAAGATCTTCGGCACCAAGCAGAAGGACGCCTGAGCATCATGACTGACGAGTTCAACGACCCGCTCTGGCGCCAGATCCTCTCCGGCGCACAAATGCTCTTCGTGGCGTTTGGCGCGCTGGTATTGATGCCGCTGATCACCGGCCTGGATCCCAACGTAGCGCTGTTTACCGCAGGTCTGGGGACTCTGCTGTTCCAGATCGTCACCGGCCGCAAGGTACCGGTGTTCCTGGCCTCCAGCTTCGCCTTCATTACCCCCATCATTCTCGCCAAGGGCCAATTCGGCCTGGCCGAGACCATGGGCGGGGTCATGGCTGCCGGCTTCGTCTACACCTTCCTGGGCCTGGCCGTGAAGATCAAGGGCACCGGTTTCATCGACCGCCTGCTGCCACCCGTGGTCATCGGCCCGGTGATCATCTCCATCGGCCTGGCCATGGCGCCGATCGCCGCCAACATGGCCATGGGCAAGGCCGGTGACGGCACCGAACTGCTGCCGTACAGCACCGCCATGCTCATCTCCATGCCGGCGCTGCTCACCACGCTGATCGTCGCCGTGTTCGGCAAGGGCATCTTCCGCCTGGTGCCGATCATCGCCGGCGTGCTGGTGGGCTTCGGCATGTCGTTCGCCTTCGGCGTGGTCGACACCGCCAAGATCGCCGCCGCCTCATGGCTGGCACTGCCGCACTTCACCGCGCCTGCGTTCAACTGGCAGGCCATCCTGTTCATCGTGCCGGTCGCCTTGGCGCCGGCCATCGAACACATCGGCGGCGTCATCGCCGTGGGCAGCGTCACCGGTCGCGACTACCTGAAAACCCCGGGCCTGCACCGCACCCTGCTGGGCGACGGCATCGCCACTACCGCCGCCGGCCTGTTCGGCGGCCCGCCCAACACCACCTACGCCGAAGTCACCGGCGCGGTGATGCTGACCAAGGCCTACAACCCGAAAATCATGACCTGGGCGGCGATCTTCGCCATCAGCCTGGCCTTCATCGGCAAGTTCGGCGCCCTGCTGCAAAGCATCCCCGTGCCGGTCATGGGCGGCATCCTCTGCCTGCTGTTCGGCTCCATTGCCGCGGTGGGCATGAACACCCTGATCCGCCACAAGATCGACCTCAGCGAAGCCCGCAACCTGGTGATCATCTCGGTGACCCTGGTGTTTGGCATTGGTGGCGTATTGATAGGCACCGGTACAGGCCCGCATGACTTTGGCTTGAAGGGGATTGCGCTGTGCGCCGTGGTGGCGATTGCGTTGAACCTGATTCTGCCGGGGAATGGGGAATGGAAGGAGAAGGTTGGGGAGTGATTTGCTGACCTGAGGCTTTGCTGCATTCGACGCCGCTATCCGCAATTAATGGGATGGCGGCGTTTTAATTTTCAACCTGTGCAGAGGTAATTGCTTTGTCCGAATTCAATGAGACTGAAATTGAAGAACAATCCATTCAGGGTGATGATCGGAATGATGCCCCGCCTTAACCTTGAACAACTAAACGCGATCCGAGAAGCTAGCCCAGCCTCCTCGACCCTAGATAAGCTGTTCATAGAAAACCTGTTCAACTGAATATCCAGTCTGTCATGCCGAGCCAGAGTATAGGCGTTCAATCTGCGTTAGCCTATCAACCCACGCGCCCCCCGTCACCACCTTCATTGAAATGAGAAATATCCACAGGAGTCCAATTTACGCCTTTAACATATCTCCCACCATTCGCAGCGTGCTGAATCACACCTCGCTCATTCAAATCACCCACCAACTTTAAAACGTCGACGTTATCCATCTTCTGGCTGCGATACCATGTCAACATCCGGTCAATATGCGGATAATCAATTCCATTCTTCAAGCCTGCCAAAAACCGAACGACCTCCTCAGGCGACAGCCCATCCACAATTGCTTTCAAATTCATAATCCGTACTCCTGTTCCATTTGCTTCAGAGCTGCCTCTTCAGCCTCGCGCGTATACAATAGCGAAGGGTCATCCGAGAGTTGGTAATCTTCCAGTGTAGCTGCATGCGCACTATTCCATATGGCATCATCTTTAGGATCGACTCCGTCAGCCACTCCTAAATTACGATATCGCTGCAGCTCTCGAAGCTCATGAGTATAGTAACGCCTATCCACATCCGTCACTTCAAGGCGACCTTCTGCTATGGCAGCCAGCCGTTCAATCATTACTGCATTATCAGCAGTATCGCCAAATCTAGCCGTGTGAATTCTGACCAATTCGACTCCTTCAATCTGTATTTCTGCACTGCGCCAGTCGAGCTTCTCAACCGGACCGCCAGCCTTTCTTGCTAAGTACTTTCGCTTGCTATGTTCGCCAGTAGTGTCGGTTTCCCCGTATGGACTGCTGAACACCACCAACAATGGCGGCAGCCCAGAGTCTTTTGGAAAAACCAAGATGATGCTCTGAGTACCCTCTATCTGGTGCGAGGGCAGCCGTTCAGCTTCAATAACAACAGGCTCAAGTGATACACCTTCATATTTCGGATTTTCCACGGGTAGCTCGCCAGGCATCGTCGTGGATGAAGGAATATCACCACCGGGCGGTGCCATCGGTGTAAACGTAAAAGTACAAGAGGGTGAGTCCATTTTCACCGTAAAGACATTCTGGGCTGCGTCGAATTTCGCAGCCAAAACCTTCGCAGTGCTGGGAACAACATGACCATCCGGTTTAACAACCGAAACCCGAGCTTTATCCCCGACCCGATCAGTAACCAGCGTGTAGGGCAGCTCGATCACGCCACCCGCAGCGCTGATCCCCTGTATGTCGAGATTCTCAATGGGCATCACATCTGACAAAGGTGTAGTGATGGACAAGGAGCGTTCGTTTTTCCCGACTATGACTGCCGCTGCCACAACGAAGACCCCAACCACCACTCCCGCTACTACAATTGGGGAGCCCAGTACAGAAAGCACTGCGCCAGTACCGGCAACGAGCGTGGCAACCGCCGTCCGAATAGCACCCTGTAATACTGTGCTGGATGCTGCGGACAACAAAAGCTGCCGTCCACCCGCTTGAGCAAAGGTGGGAACCCCTGCTGCTGCTCCGTATGAATAGGTGTTGCGTAGAAGCGCCTCTGCTTCTGTTGCTTGCTGCTCAGCCGCCACTCGCGCCACTTCTTGCGCCTGCTGTTCCGCCGCCACTCGCGCCGCTTCTTGCGCTTGCTGATCCGCCGCCACTCGTGCCGCTTCTTGCGCTTGCTGTTCCGCCGCCACTCGCGCCGCT